>JAJXYD010000004.1 GCA_021780695.1 Deltaproteobacteria bacterium | reverse complement strand
ACAGCAGGCTGGACGAAGGCGCATGCCTCGCGGTGAAGAACATCGGAAAGCCGTGTGCGGGAAAACCGCATGCACGGTTTGATGAGGGAGGGCAGGGTCAAAACCTGCTCTCTACTCTACCCTATCCCTCGCCTATAAAGGGCGTCCCCTATCCCTACCGCGCTATCCCTACGTCCCCTATCCCTATCCCCCTATGGAGGATTTTGGCATCTTCCTCTCCAAAGACGCGGTTGCGGTGGATAAGGCCTGCCGGGATATGACAAAGGAGGGAAAAAAGGCCGCCGAAACGCATGCGTTTTCGCTTTTGCGTAAAAAATACTGTCGGCCAATCGGGAAACTACATATTTCACCTCATATCCATTTCCCGGGTAATGGATATATTAGAGCCACTTAGCTAAACCATCTCATGTTTCTCTCTTCGAAAGCCAGGTCCCTCCCACCTGGCTTTCTCCTTTTTGATCAACCGATTATTGCCCCCGCAAAGCCAAAAAGCAGCGAGTTTTGCTTTACAAAAATTAACAGTTAAACTTGCAATATTGTCTTGTCAGTTTACCTGTTGATTGCTATTGTCAAATCCAGCCAGATGTGAAGGGGAGTCGTTATGCCGGAAAATCTTGAAATCGCTGTAGGCGAATTTATTCGGTCGATCGGATTGCTTGTGCGCCGTACGCGAGCGGCGGCGTTTTCCGATGAGCTTTCGTGGACGGAGTCGGTTGTCTTGTGGCGGCTGGCTCTGAATGGCCCCGCAACCACGGCCGAACTGGCGCGCGCCGAAGTTATGAAACCCCAGTCAATGGGAACGGCTGTGGCCACACTTGAAAAGCTGGGTTTGGTTGAGCGCAGGCCTCATCCCACAGACGGCCGGCAGGTAAACATCGAGTTGACGGCCAAGGGGATGGAAGTGCGCAAAAAAGCGCGGGATGCGAAGCTTGCATGGCTTATGGAGGTTATCGGCAAACTCGATGACAAAGAGCGCGAGACGCTTTTTGCCGCCGGCAGGATCATTGCCGGGATGGTGGATAAATGAGCTGGAGCAAGGTGAGGGCAAAGGTTGCAAACAGGCAAAAAGTGAGTTCCGAAGCCGATGAAAATCGCCGGTTCGGGGGGTCTTTGTCCTATGCCTGGAGGGCGCTGCGCCATCGCAACTTCAAACTTTTTTTCGCCGGTCAGGGGATATCTTTGATCGGCACCTGGATGACCCGGCTGGCGACGGCCTGGCTGGTGTATCAACTGACTCATTCGGCGCTGATGCTGGGGGTGGTAAGCTTTTCGGGGCAGATCGTCTCGTTTGTCCTGGGGCCCTTTGCGGGCGTTTGGGTAGAAAGATTGAATCGGCGCCGGTTGCTGGTGGGCACGCAATCAGCGGCGGCCCTGCAGTCGCTTACCCTGGCCGCGCTCACACTGTCGCATTATATCACCCTTGGCGACATCATCGCCCTTAGCTTTTTCCAGGGGGTTATAAATGCCTTGGACATGCCCGGGCGTCAGTCTTTTCTCATACGGATGGTCGAGGACCGAAGGGATCTGGGCAACGCCATTGCCCTCAATTCCTCGATGGTAAACGCGGCCAGGCTGATCGGTCCCGCCATCGCGGGCGTGATAGTGGCCTCCATCGGGGAAGGCTGGTGCTTTCTAATCGACGGCATTAGTTACTTCGCGGTAATCGCCTCCCTGCTTTTGATGCATATCAGGGCCGAAACCGTGACGCGCAAGGCCGGCGACATGTTCGAACAGATACGGGAGGGCTGGGAGTATGTGCGAACCTTTCGACCCATCCGCTCCATACTGGCGCTCCTTACGATTCTTAGCCTCATGGGCTATTCCTACAACGTGCTTCTGCCCATTTTCGCCGGTCGGGTTCTTGGGGGAGGAGCGACTACCCTGGGATGGTTGACCGGGGCGGCGGGATGCGGGGCGCTTGTGTCGGCGATTTCCCTTGCTTTGCGAAAATCGGTTGCGGGGCTTGTCAATATGCTTCAGGTCGCGGCGGCGGTGCTGGGAGGGGCGCTGATACTGTTGGGATTTTCACACACTCTTTGGCTGTCGCTTCCTCTTATGGTTTTTATCGGATTTGGCTTTATTCAGGCGGCGGCCATAAGCAATACGGTCATTCAGACGCTCGTAGCAGAAGATAAACGAGCGAGAGTCATGAGCTATTACATGATGGCCTTTTTCGGCGCGGCGCCGTTGGGCAGTCTGCTGGCCGGTTTTCTGGCCCATGAGATCGGAGCCCCTGCCACGGTAGTCATTGCCGGAACTTTTTGTGTGGCGGGTTCGCTCTGGTTTACCTTCGAATTGCCGAAAATAAAGGCGGTGATGGGGCAGGTCTATCAGGCGGCGGGGCTTTTGCCTTCGAGGCAAAAGGAGCCGGTTTCCCGCCCGTGCAATGCAGGGAAAAAATCCGCAATTTATTCGACCTGAAAGGAAAAAACATGGCGCTTACAAAAATTGATGCAGTTCCGGCCCTGGTCGTGATCGACCTGCAAAAAGGCATCGTGGGGCTTCCGACTCTGCACCCGGCCGGCGAGATCGTCAGCCGAACCGCAGAGCTTGCCCGCGCATTTCGTAAGCGCTTTTTCCCCGTCGTTTTCGTGCATGTGACGGGTATGGCGCCGGGCCGAACGGATATGGGGGCTCCAAAACTCTCCTTCCCACCCGACTGGACGGAGCTGGTACCTCAACTGGAGCAGGACCCCAATGACTACATAGTGACCAAGCAGCGCTGGGGAGCTTTTATCGACACCTGTTTGCATGAATATCTGCTCGGGCGAGGTGTAACGCAGGTTTTTCTGGCCGGTATTTCAACGAGCATCGGTGTGGAATCGACCGCTCGCTGCGCCTACGATCACGGCTACAACGTCGTGCTGGTCGTCGATGCCATGACCGACCGTGACGCGGATGCGCACAACCACAGTGTGGAGAGGATTTTTCCAAGGCTCGGTGAGACGACCTCGACGGCTGAGGTCCTGGAGATGTTGAACCATGGAAGAGCGTCAACTAAATGAGGGTATAGAGCGCGGGTTTCCGGCCGTGTGCGAAAATGGGCAAATTTTAAAACCCCTGGCCGTGGAGCGGGCCAGGTTGGCCAGGACCGCGCGCGGTGAGCAAAATAGCCGCATCCTGATTATCGACGACGATAGTGAGTCGTGTGAAGCGGCAGCGAGGAGTTTGGAAGCCGAACTCTTTGAGACCGCTTGCATAAAAAAGGCTGCTCCCTTTTTAAAGACGGTCCTCTTCGAAGCGGGCCAATACGATTTGATAGTGCTCTCTCTCATGCTTTCCGAAGAGAGCGGCTTTGAGCTTCTCAAAGCTATTCGTTCCCGATTCCAAACTCCGATCGTGGTGTTTGCCGGCCGTTACAAAAAAATGGACGGCATTAGAGGGCTGGAAATGGGCGCGGACGCCTTTATGCTGAAGCCGTTCAATCCCCGGGTGCTTGTCGCCCATGCACGGGCAATTCTTCGCCGAACCAAAGGGGCCCTCTACGACCGGGAAGGCTTAAAGCCTGAAAAAATCCTTGTGGGCGATGTCGAACTGGATACGAAAAGCCGTGTGGCTCGCCGTGGCGGGGTGAGGCTTAATTTGACTTCCGTTGAATTCGGGTTTTTGGAAATGCTGCTGGGCTCGGCCGGCCAGGTGATAACGAGCGAACAGCTTGCCGAGGATGTTTTGGGCCGGGAGCTTTTGGCATACGACCGAAGCGTGAGCGTGCATGTGAGCAATCTTCGAAAAAAGCTTGGGCATAGGCTGGGCGAAATCGAGCGCATAAAAACGATGCGCGGCCGTGGATACATCTATATGAACCCGCCGGGGTGCTCTCTGCATTTCGAAGCCGGCAGTGGTTAGCCCCCGGGAGGACGCCGATTTTTTCACAGGAACTGCCGTTGGGGCGTTTTCGGCAGGCCCGGACCCCGCATACCCGTTTGGCTGAGGGTAAAAATCGGCCGGCTCCGCTCCCGGCAAAGGCGCCCAACAACTTTGACGCCTGGTTGCTCTGTATGCTCAAGCTAACCCGATAGATCACTTTCCCCCTGAGGCCCTCTCGGTCGAAGAATGCACCCCTGCAAAATTCTTCACTTCCTCTCTTGAGGGCCTTTTTCTTTTCCCGAGCCGGGGACTTGGTTGTTTACACCTGAAAACCATGCAGTCCTTTGCCTACACCGGGGCCCCCCTCCTGCAAGGCCGAGCTAGAGCCTCAGCCGCTTGGCCCTAATCTTGCTTTCAGAACCGGACAGTCTGCATATTCATACACCCCCTATTGACATGGGAGAGAAACTAAACTATGGTTTTCTCCAAATTTTCGTTGAAAAATCTTTTACCCTTACTGGCTGAAAACGTCGTCTTAAATCACCAGGCACGTATGAGGATGACTATTTTTTCGCGGGTGATGATCGCCCAGAGCACTCTGATAATGATCATCATCGCTATAAGCATTTTCGCCGTGGGCAAGCTTCGCCTCGTCTCCGAGCTCAATACCCGGGCGGTCACGGTTGACGCTCGATGCGTGGGCGAGGAAAAAGTGCTTCTAAAGAGCTTTCTTGATGAAATGCGAAACGCGGAAGAATATTTTCTGATGCGTGATCTGTCCTTCCGGGACGCATGCAGAACCAATAGAGAGGATTTTTCGAAGGCTGTTGCCGAGATTGGCAAGGTTATCGGCTCCAAGAGCGAGAAGGCCCTGCTCAGCCAGGTCGTGGCGCTGCATGGCCGCTATATGGAGCAAAGCGACCTCATGGATTTTGGCCGCAACGGCTCGGAGGAGACAAGATCGAGGCTTGGCGACCAAATAGTGGGCAAGATCCGGGATATGATTCGGATGCGCCAAGAGGCGGCTTCCCAAAAGATGGCCGAGGCCAGGGACAATGCGGCATCGGCTGCGCGGGTAATGTTCTGGCTGGCTCTGTGGGGGATTGCCGGGGCTTTGGTCATGGCTTTCATTAATGCGCGAGGGATCAGCCGTCCGCTAAGGGGGCTTGCGCGGGAAATGCGAGCCATAGGCCGGGGGGAATTTTACCGCTCGGCCCGTGTCGAGGGGCCGGCCGAGATTATTCAACTGGCCAAATCCTTTAATCGTATGGCCGAGGAACTCGAGCATCTCGACAGGCTAAAGGCCGATTTCACCGCCCATGTCTCCCACGAATTGCGCACCCCTCTTACCGCCATACGCGAAGGGACGGCGCTGCTGCTCGAAGGGATCTCGGGGCCGCTTACCAAAAGTCAGCAGGAGATCCTGGAGGTGGTTAGAAATCACAGCCAGCGCCTCTTTCAAAGTATCTCCTCGATGCTCGATTTATCCAAGATGGAAGCCGAAATGATGGACTACGAATTTACGATGTGCGATTTACAAGCTCTTATCGCTAAATCCATCGAGGCGGTCGATCTGATCGCGCGCAAAAGGGATATTACGTTTAACTGCAGGGTCAAAGAGACCATTCCGATGTTTGAGGCCGACGAGCACAGGGTCCGGCAGGTTTTTGACAACCTCCTGAGCAACGCTTTAAAGTTTTCTCCCTCAGGGGCCGAGATCCGCGTGGAAGCCTTTCCCATTGAAAACGCCAACCGCGGCCCCGTGGCTGTAGAGATTCGGATCTCGGATAAGGGGCCGGGCATTCCCTGTGAAGAAATAAATAATATTTTCAAACATTTCTACCAGAGCAGGAACCAGCATACAAAGAGCCGTCAAGGCACCGGTCTTGGTCTGGCGATCGCCCGGCACATAGTCGAAGCGCACCGGGGAAGGATCTGGGCCGAAAGTAAAATCGGGTGCGGCTCTACCTTCCATGTGGTTTTGCCGATCGAGGCGAAAATGTCTCCCGCGGTTCCCAAGCCTCTAACCCATGCGCTGGGAGCCGCCAATGGGTAACATGACGAGAATCTTGCGCGGAGGGACTGTTCTTCTAATGCTTGCACTCCTTGGCGGGTGCATGACGTCCCCTTTCGGGGCCAATAGAGGAGTTGCTCCGAATTTATTTCCCCCCCAGGCCGTTATGAAATCAGGCGACTATAGAGGCTTTTTCGCTCAGAATGTGGCGGCCTTGAAATCGTGCTCCCAGCCGGACGCATGCGCCCAGGCGCATTTCAACCTCAGTTTTCTTTACTGCTACGGCAAAAGTCCCTACTATAATCCGCCAAAAGCTCTGCGGCATATATCCCAACTTGAGGCCGAGGCGCCCCAAAGCCCCTGGGCGGCAGAGGCCATGGTCTGGCGGGATTTGATCTTAAGGCAAATGAGGGAGCAGGGGTTGCTCCGCCGGAGCGCCCGGGAGAGCCTTAAGTCCAAACAGGCCGATTTAGCAAACAAAGCCGCCGAGGAAAAGAACTGGCAGGTCGATCGCCAGATGCTGCAAGATGAAATCAAGTCCAAGGACCAAATGATCCAACAGCTTTCCAAGCAGCTCCAAGGCTCCCGGAAAATCGACCTCGAAATGGAAAAAAAGGAAAAGGGGCTCCTGCATTGATCGAAATCGAACGGAAGGTATCTCTCCCGCTTGGCGGCGAAGGAGATGGTTTGCAAATTTTTGTGCGAGGCAGGTGTTGATGAATAAGGCGAAAATTCTGGCCGTCGATGACGACCCGGGGCTGCTGACCTTGATGAAAGCCCGCCTTGAGGCGGCCAAATACGATGTCACTCTTTCCTCCGGGGGCGAGGAAGCCATAGCCTGCGCAAGCGAGAATATCTTTAGCGCGGCCATCCTGGACTTCAAGATGGAGGACATGGACGGCATCGCCCTTATGGAGCGGCTCTTAAAAATCCAGCCCTATCTTCCGGTGATCATTCTTACCGCCCACGGGACTATAGAACTGGCCGTGGAAGCCACCAAGAAGGGTGCCTATGATTTTTTGACCAAACCTTTCGAGGCCAAGGACCTTTTGTACCGAATCGAAAAAGCTCTGGAAGTGGGACGCCTGAAAGTCGAAGTCGACCGGCTGCGCCACATGGTAAAACAGAAGTACCGCTTCGACAATATCATCGCGTCGAGCGAGAAGATGCGAAACATCCTGAATCAGGTGGCCCAGATTGCCTCAACCGATTCGACCGTGTGCCTCTACGGCGAGAGCGGCACAGGCAAGGAGCTCATGGCCAAGGCGATTCACCTTAGCAGTCCTCGTTCAAAAGGCCCGTTTGTGGCGATAAACTGCGGAGCTATCCCCGAAGGGCTTCTGGAGAGCGAACTCTTCGGCCATGTCAAAGGAGCCTTCACCAGCGCCGACGGGCCAAAGAAGGGGCTGCTCCAAATGGCCGACGGGGGCACGCTTTTCATGGATGAAATCGCCGAGCTGCCCATGCCCCTCCAGGTCAAGCTGCTGCGGGTCTTCCAGGACCGCGAATTTTTTTGCGTGGGCGGGCTAAAGCCTATAAAAATCGATGTGCGCCTGGTAACCGCAACCAACCGGGATCTGTGGAAAGCTATTCAGGAAGGCAAATTCCGGGAGGACCTCTACTATCGCATCCATGTCATACCCATATTCCTGCCGCCTTTGCGCGAAAGGATCGAAGATGTGCCGCTGCTTGCAAATCACTTTCTCCAGCATTTCAACCAGGAGATGAACAAAAGCGTAAAGGGCTTTTCGCCCGAGGTCATGCAGAGGCTCATGCTTCACGCCTGGCCCGGTAACGTGCGAGAACTGGCCAACGTGGTCGAACGGGCCGTGGCGCTTTCAACTAACGATGTGATCAGTATAGACTCACTTTTCCTGGGAGGCGCCGAGGCCGTTACTTCCAAAAGGCTCATGCCCATCGATGAGGCGAGAGAGGAACACGACAGGGCCTATCTTACTCAGATTCTTACCGAAACCGGAGGCAATGTATCCCGGGCGGCGGCCCTTGCGGGCAGGTACCGGGCCGAACTCTACAAAATGATGCGCAAACACGGCATTAACCCCTCCGATTTTAAAGGCCCTCAATCCTGATGCTTCATTCCTTCACTTCTGTAGTTTAAACCATACGATTTTTCGATTCTAAAACCGCTAAATCGGCTTCCGGTTAGCCTTCTCCTAATGGCACGCTGTATGCTTACATTAGCTCTTAGAATTTAGTTGAGTTTCATTGACTCAATTGCAGACTGGGCGGCTTCGGCCGCCCTACCACGATTCGGGGGCTAAAGGAGCCGGTATGAAAAAAGTACTGGTGGTCGACGACGATGAAGACTTCCTTTTTATTATCGCCGAATACCTCAGCATGAACGGTATTGAGTGCGACAGCGCAACGAGTGCTTCCCAGGCGCGGATTCGGTTTTCCGCCTGCGACTACGATATGGTGATATCCGATCTGCAGATGCCGGGCGAAACGGGCCTGGAACTTTATCGCTTCTTTTCCTGCAGGCGACCGGAGCTGCCGTTCATACTGATGAGCGGTAACGTCGACCCATGGATCAGTCGGGAAGCCTTGAAGTTGGGAGTGCGCCGCTTTTTGCAAAAACCTTTCAATCTTAGCTTTCTAAAAGGGTTGCTGGCCAATTTGGAGGATAGCAAAACCAAAGCAGGTATCGAAGTGCCGACGGCATGACAATGCCGCCTTCGGCATCGCCGTTTTTTAGAGGAGGGGGAAAAGATGAAGGTTCTAAAGTGGTTGGTAGTGCTGGGGTTTGTCTGCTGCACCTTCGGTTGCGCGGGAATGAACGCCACCGATCAACGGGTGCTTAGCGGCGGCGCCATAGGCTCGGCCGCGGGTTTGGGGGCTGCTGCGCTACTCGGCGCCCCGTTGCTCGTAGGGGCCGCGGCCGGTGCGGCAGCAGGCGCTGTGGGCGGCGCTGTAGTCGACCAGATGCATCAAAGATAGACCAAAAGGGGCTTTAGAGTAACCAGCACAAGCCGTGGGACCGGTTCCGCGCCCCACGGCCTCTTCTCCTCTTGGATCCCTAGAACACCTATTTTCCGCCTTGCCTTCCATAAAACCATCCCGGCAACAAGCCCGATTCCGGTAAGACCGATCACCACGAGGGCGAAGTGCACCGAGAACCTTTGCGCCATCTGTCCTATGAACATGCCGCCCAAAGGGGTGCTTCCAAGGATGCAAAACAGGTAGGCGGCGCATCTCCTCTCCGGGAGGCGCTCCCGAGGATGTCACGTCTTCCACCATGAGGCCTCCAGACGCCTGCAGCAGCTCTGCAAATTCTCAGAGTGCCCGGCTCCAAGTATTGCAACTTTCGTGGCTTCGCCTCCCTGGCGGAAATGTTTTTATCCTCGCTCCTCAGTTTTTTCTATCGCTTTGCCCCGGATGGATTGGATCCCCGAAAAGATAAAGCACTCCTTCGAGCCGATCGGGTTGAGTGGTAGGGTGTTTTTCAGATAGCCGCCGAATTTTCAAAGGGGTTTGGCCGTATAAACTTGCAACATTATCCTGTTTTATTTATTGATCTTTAACGGGGGTCTTTCTGAAGCTTGACTCCAAGTTAGAACGGTTCTAGATTGGTTAAAAATCCGGAAAGTGCAAAAGGTGGAAACACTGTATTTTCCAAACGGGTGGCGCTCGATTCGGGCATGCCTGCCCTAACCTTGGCCGATCAAACCTAGAGGAGACATGAAGATGGCAAAGGGAGCCGTAATCTATGCGACGCGAACCAATCAGACTCAAAAGATAGCGCAACTGATCGCCGAAGGGATGCGTTTTGAAGGCCTGGACGTCGATGTGCTAAACGTTAATCAAACCGAGGGCGAAGAAGCTTTGAGCGGCTACGATGCCGTTGTCCTGGGATCGGCCACCTATCATGGGGAGATGCTCCAGTCGATGAAGACCTTCCTTTTTTCCGCGGAGAAGGCAAAGCTTGAGGGCAAAGCCGGCGGGGCCTTCGGGGCGTTTGGATGGAGCGGGGAGGCGCCGGGGCGCATTTTCGACACCATGACCAATGTGTTTAAGATGAATATGGTGGGAGAACCTCTCAGGCTCAAGTCGGCCGCCCTTGGCGGCGCAACGACGATGGCTCAGGATTACGGGCGGGAGATAGCCAAAAAGACGCTTGGTGCAAAATAGGGGCGTGTTTTGGCTTTTTATAAATAGGGAAGGAAGACAAGATGGATAGCGAGGAGTACCGGAAAATTCTTGCAATGGCGATAGAAGACGAAATAGCGTCACACGATTTCTACAAATCCGTTTCGGAAAAGACAAGCGACGAAAGTCTTAAGAACATATTCGCCGAGCTGGCCGAAGAGGAGAACAAACACAAGATTTTCCTTGAAGGATATCTAACGGGGAAAAAGCCCTTCCATTTTGCAGAGGTAGCCGATTTCAAGGTGACCGAAAGTATCGATAAGCCCAAGCTTTCGATATCCATGAAGCCCGCCGATGCAATCGGTTTGGCCATGAAAGCCGAAGAGGAGGCCATGCAATTCTACCTCAGACTCTCCCGGGCCAGTACGGAGGCAGAGCAAAAAGAGACGTTTGTGGCTTTGGCAAACATGGAAAAAGCCCACAAGGTAAAATTGGAAGAAATCTATACTTCGATAGCCTATCCGGAAGTCTGGTAAGGCGGCCGGATTTATTATCCGCAGGGGTTTTAGAGTCCGCAAAAAAGGGATTGGCCTGTATTTAAGCCAATCCCTTTTTATTTTCTGGAGGCGGCAAGCGGATTTGAACCGCTGTATAACGGTTTTGCAGACCGCTCCCTTGCCACTTGGGTATGCCGCCTTAAGCAATCCGGTACATTTACTCGAAAAAAGGCTTCAGGTCAAGCCTCAATAAACAGATCGGCAAGCAGGACAAAGGGCCTCTTCAGCCCCTTACCCCTGAACCAGCTTGAAGCCTGAAAGACCCGCATAGTAGCCGGAGGCGTCGAGTTCTTCCTCGATTCGAAGCAGTTGATTGTATTTTGCGAGCCTGTCGGATCTGGAAAGCGAGCCTGTCTTTATCTGGCCGCTGCCTACGGCTACGGCAAGATCGGCGATGGTCGTATCCTCGGTTTCGCCCGAACGGTGCGATATCACGGTCGTGTAACCCGCCCGGTGAGCCATGTCTATGGCCTCCATGGTCTCGGTTATCGTGCCGATCTGGTTTAGCTTGATCAAAACCGAATTGGCGATGCCTTCGGAGATGCCTTTTGAGAGTATCTTCGTATTGGTTACGAAAATATCGTCTCCAACCAGTTGAATGTCATCTCCCAGCCGGTCGGTGAGGATCTTCCAGCCCTCCCAGTCGCCTTCGGCCAGGCCGTCTTCAATCGAGATCAGAGGGTAGCGCTCAACCCAGCCGCTGAAGAAGTCAACCATCTCCTGCGAGCTTTTTTTCTGCTTGCCCTCTGCCTTGAGTATATAGGAGCCGTTTTCGTAGAACTCGCTTGCCGCGATGTCCAGGGCTATGAAGATATCTTCTCCGGGCTTGTATCCGGCAGCCTCGATAGCCTGCATGAGCACTTCCATCGCCTCTTCGTTGGAGCTAAGGTTTGGGGCAAAGCCGCCCTCGTCGCCAACCGAGGTGCTAAGCCCCTTGGATTTGAGCACTTTTTTGAGATTGTGAAAAGTCTCGGCCCCCATGCGCAAGGCCTCGGCAAAAGTGGACGCCCCGGCGGGAACTATCATGAATTCCTGGATATCGATATTGTTGTCGGCATGGGCGCCCCCGTTTAAAACGTTCATAAGAGGCACGGGCAGAAGAGAGGCAGAGACTCCTCCAAGGTAGCGGTAGAGGGGGAGTTCTCTTTCGGCTGCCGAGGCCTTGGCCACCGCCATGCTGACCGAGAGGATGGCGTTTGCGCCAAGGCGGCTCTTGTTTTCGGTCCCGTCGAGGTCGATCATGAAACGGTCTATACCCGTCTGGTCGCTTGACTGCATGCCGATGAGCTTGGGGCCGATCTCCTCGTTTACGTTCTTAACGGCGGTAAGGACCCCCTTGCCCATGAAGCGGTCCGGGTCTCCGTCGCGAAGCTCGAGGGCCTCCCGGGAGCCGGTGGAAGCCCCCGAAGGAACGGCCGCACTTCCCGTAAAGCCGCTGTCGAGCAAAACTTCAGCTTCGATCGTGGGATTTCCACGCGAATCAAGAATCTCTCTTGCCTTAACCGAGAGGACCTCACTCATATTCTTCCTCCTTGTTTCTTAAAGGATAGTAAGCAACTGCATTGACCATTTCGATAAATTACTATTATAATATAAAGTTTAAATCAATTTAATATTGCGAAAGGACCTCTGATGGCTTCCATTCTCACCGCCGGCGAACTGCGAAAGGGCGTAAAACTCGAAATCGATGGTGAACCCTACCTCATAACGGACTTTGAATTCACAAAGCCCGGAAAAGGTCAGGCGCTCTATCGCTGCCGCCTAAAAAACATGATCACCGGCATCCAATTTGATCGCACCTATCGCTCCGGTGACAAATTCACCTCCGCCGATCTTGAAGAACAGGAAATGCAATATCTCTATAACGACGCTCAGGGCTACCATTTCATGAACATGTCGAGCTACGAGCAAATCGAGATGGCAAGCGAGACCGTTGGGGATGCGGCAAACTTTCTGTCCGAAAATCTTTTGGTAAGCGTTTTACTGTTCCAGGGACGCCCCATTGGTATTACGGTCCCCAATTTCGTCGAACTCCAAATCGTCTCCTCCGCCCCCGGAATAAAGGGAGATACCGCCTCGGGGGCCACAAAGCCGGCAACTCTTTCGACCGGCCATGTCATACAGGTTCCCCTGTTCGTCGAAGAAGGCGAGCTGGTCCGCATCGATACAAGGTCGGGCCAGTATGTGGAGCGCGTCAAAGGCTGATGCAAACAGATGAAAAAGAGGTCCTGGGCGGCAAAAGAGGCTTTCTCGAGCTCCGTTGCCGCGTTCTCAGACTTATTCGCACCTTTTTCGAAGACGAGGGGTTTCTCGAAGTCCAGACCCCCCTTCTTACCGCCGCACCGGCTCCCGAGGCCCACATAAGCCCGATTGCCGCCGGTTCCGGCCTTTTTTTGTCCACCAGTCCGGAACTTCACATGAAGCGCTTGCTTGCCGCCGGGTTCGAAAAGATATTCCAGATAACCCGCGCCTTCCGGGCGGGTGAACGCGGAAGGTTCCACCATCCTGAATTCACCATTCTCGAGTGGTATCGCTCTGGGGCGGATTATAAGGACTTGCAGCGGGACTGTCAAAAGTTGGTGCGCTTTGTCTGCGCAAGTCTCGCCAAAGGGGAGGGCGTTGTTTTTCGGGGTGCCCGTCTCGATTTCGAGGGCCCCTGGGAGTCTTTATCGGTAAGGCGGGCCTTTCAAAAATTCGCGGGCTGGGAGCCGGGCCCAGACCCCGACGAAGACCGCTTCGATCTTGATATGTCTCTTAAGGTGCAGAAAAACCTCGGTTTTCCAACCCCGTGCATACTCGAAGACTACCCGGCGACTCTGGCGGCCCTGGCCAGGATAAAGCCAGGTGAGCCCGAAGTGGCTGAAAGGTTTGAACTTTTCTGGGCCGGAGTCGAACTTGCCAACGGCTTTAGCGAACTGACCGACCCCCGGGAGCAACGGCTGCGATTTGGGGCTGCCATAGAGACGAAAAAGCGGCTGGAGAAAAGAGCCTATCCCATGCCCGAGCAGTTTCTCGCAAGCCTTGAAAATCTTCCCCCCTGCGCGGGGATCGCCTTCGGGGTCGACCGGCTTGTCATGCTTGTCGGGGGGGCCGAGAGCATGGACGACGTTGTGGCCTTCGGACCCGAAACGGCCTAAAAGAGATCTTTTCCTGTGGCGCGGCCTCGATTGAGTGATTACTCAAATCTTGTGTTAAAGAGTTCCGTTCGAAGAGGGAGCGCTGTTATGGAAAAAAGAGTGAACAAAGCAAGCAGGCTTGATTATACGACGCTGCAAGACCTTGCAAGAGCTCGCAATGTCACCTGTATAGAGGCGCGAGGCCTTGATCTTAGAAAGGGTGTGCGCTTTTCCAGGGATGGACATGACTGGATCGCGGTCGATTCGGACTTGCCCATTAAAGAAAAAATCAGAACTCTTGGGTTTTTGCTGGAAAACAAACCGGCAGCGGTTGCCGAAGCTGTCGGTTTTAAAAGCAAAATTGAGGGAACTTCCCTTATCCCGGTGTTGACTCTGTGCTGTTCTTAGGAAATAAAAAAGAGGATTGAGGGCCAAAAGGGAGCGCGCTGACAAAGATTTTGGCGCATCCCCCTTTTGGCCCTTTTTTTTTCCCTGCCGGTTTGGAGCCGATAAATAAGTTTCCCTCTTCCGCCTTGGGATTTTACCGCATCCTAACGGGCCGTGAGGCGATTGGGCGAGGGGGCTGCCGTTTTTCCGGATACCGCATATTCGAGGATTTCCCCTCCATTTTGCAATAGTTTCTATTCATCTCCCGTGATTGAGGGTATACTATAGTGTTAAGGTAGGGTTTATAATTTTCACTGTGGTCTGGCCAATCCATTTCCAGGTAAAGGATAACGAGTATGCTTCGTTTGGATACCGGAATGATCCGCAGTCTGCCGCTTGAAATCAGTAACCCGGATCATTTCACTGTCACTCTTGAGCTTGTGCCGGGGCGGGAAGCCTTCGGCAGGACCGTTGATACCGTCATGTCCATTGCGCGCGACGCTTTCAGTGACGGTCGCGTATCGGCCGTTTCCATTACGGACAACCCGGGGGGCAATCCGTCGCTTAGTCCCGATGTGCTTGGGTACAACATTTTTGAGATCGGTATGGACGTAATAGTTCATTTCACATGCCGCGATTCCAACCGAGTAGGCATGGAGAGCCGTGCTCTGCAACTGGCGATGATGGGAATGAAAAACATCCTGGCTTTGAACGGAGACTATTCGGGCAAGGGGTTTGGCGGCCAGGGCGCTCCGGTTTTCGATCTGGATTCGGTGCAGTTGCAGATGCTGTTGGGGCTGCTCTCCGAGCGTATAAACGCCGCGGGGGATCCCGATGGGTTTTTTACCGGCTGTGCGGTTTCGCCTTTTAAGAGCAAAGAGGGGGAGTGTTATGCCCAGTATGCCAAATTGTGGCGCAAGGCCGCCTCGGGAGCTCAGTTCGTCATAACTCAGCTGGGCTACGACGCACGAAAATTCAGGGAATTGATCCAGGTTGAAAAGGCGATGGGGCTTAACCTGCCGACTTTGGGTTCGGTCTATGTGCTCACCCCCAAGGTGGCGCGCATCATAAACTCGGGCAATGTACCGGGAGCTGTGGTAACCGACCCGCTTTTAAAGCGAATCGAGAAGGAGTGGCAGGATAAGGCCGAAGGACGCCGGGCATCGATAGAGAGGGCCGCACGCCTTGCCGCCGTTCTAAAGGGGCTGGGATACGCGGGGATCCACATCGGGGGAATACATCGCCGCTATGATATGGTGGGCCGCATTTTGGACCGTTTCGCGGAAATTGAAGGTCAGTGGAGGGATTTTCTGCCCGATTTTGATTTTCCTCAACCCGGTGGGTTCTACGCCTGCGCCCCCAAATCAGAGGATTCAAACGGGGCTTGCCGCTTTGGCAAAAAGCCCCCCGACATCGGCAGGCTCGAACGCCTCCGCTATTGGCTCCTTCGAAAAACCCACGATATGTTTTTCAACTCCGAACACCCCCTTGCTCCCACTTATCGCAGAATGTTTGAACCGGTGGACCGGACGGCGGCCGGCGAGTTCGTAATGAGCCTGCTGGAAGATATCCCCAAGCGGATCATGCTTGGTTGCCGCAGGTGCGGCGACTGCGCGATTCAGCACGTGGGTTTCCTTTGCCCTGAATCCCAGTGCGCAAAGCATTGCCGAAACGGGGCCTGCGGAGGAAGCAGGGACGGCCGCTGCGAGGTATACCCGGAGCGGCCCTGTGTGTGGGATCGCGCCTATAACCGGATGGCCGGCGACAATACCTCTCGTGAGTTGATGGAAGGGTGCGTGCCGCCTCGAATGTGGGAGCTCAACAAGACCTCGTCGTGGCTCAATTTTTACATGCAGCGCGACCACCAGGGTCCGGACAACGAACTTGCCCAAAGGTGCAGGGCGTCGGGTTCGTGTCTTTTAAGGCCTTAGAGCCGCGGTTTTATCCGGATTTATTCCCGGGGCGGCGACCACGAAACGCCCCCAAGGGCCGTGAAGAGAGCGGCTGTGTCCTGGAGGCGAAGCGCGCGGGCCTCGATAAAGCCCATTTTCGCCTGCTGGTATTGGGTGTCGGCGGAAAGGAGCTGGAGATAATTGGCAATTCCAGCCCCATAATTAGCGCTGACAAGCTTTAGATTTTCCGTGGCCGTTGCAAGCGAGTCGGCGTTGGCCTTGAGGGCTTGGGCGTCGAATTCGAGGGCTCGAAGATAATTGGCTACCTGCTGGAAAGCGCTTACAACCACCTGCCGGTAGTTGTAAAGCGATGTTTTGTAGGCGTCGATGGCCGCACGGCGTTCAAACCAGAGCGTGCCGCCGTGGAATATGGGGGCGGCTGCGTTGGCGGCAAGAGACCAAAAGCCCGCGCTGGTTTCGAAGAGGTTGGTGATGTTGGTGCTGTTTTGCCCGATATTTCCACTAAGCGTCAGGTTTGGGAGCAGGGCGGCCGTAGCCGTTCCGATGTTTGCGCTCGCGCTGTGAAGCTGGGCTTCGGCGGCAAGTATGTCGGGCCTGCTGCGCACAAGTTCGCAGGGAAGAGTCACGGGGATTTGGGCCGGGAGGGAAATTTGGGCCAGATCGAGCTTTGGAGGCGTCCACTCCTGTGGAAGCTTGCCCAGAAGAGCCGTCAGCAGGTGTTCGGACTGGCTGAGGTTGTTTTGCAGCGGGGGCAGGCTCGCCCGGGTTGCTTCCAGTTGGGTGCGCACCGCAAGCACATTCGAATAGGGGACCGTTCCGCCTTCGGCCTGGCTTTGCGTAATATCCACCTGGTTTTTCTGAAAGGCGATAATACGGCGCGTGGCCGCGATTTCGGCCCGGTAGGCAGAGGCGGCGATTGCGGCGTTTACCACGTTTCCCACAAGAGTAAGGTAGGCCGCGCGCGCGGTTTGCTCCTCATATTGCGCCTGGGCCGCAAGGCTTTCCACCTGGCGGCGCTGCCCGCCGAAGATATCCAGAGTGTAGCTGACCGTACCCGCCAGGGTGTAGAGATCGAAAGTGGAGCTTTTGATAAAGTTTCCGCCGCCGAACTGGGCCGGTGAGAACTTCTCCCGGCTGACCCCAAAGTTGCCGTCCACTTGTGGAAAAAATACGCCGTAGCCTGCCCGCAGGTTATCCCGGCTTTGCTTCATGGTCCAGACGGCCGCCTGGAGGCTGGGGTTGCCCTCGACGGCCTTTCTTACGACCGCGTCCAGTTCCTCGGACTTGAACAGCAGCCACCAGTCGCCGGCGATTTTTTCGCCGATTTCAAATCTTTGGGTCTCGCCCGCGGCCGTAACCGTCTTTTGAGCCTCTTTTTCGTGCGTGTATCGGCTAACCGCCGGGGGCTGGGGCCGCACAAAATCGGGACCCACCATGCAGCCCGTCATGAAAAGAGCCGAAATGAGCAGATATAATGTATTTTTGAGCCGGTGAATCAAGCGTTTACTGATATTCATCGCGAACTCTTATTATTTTGTTTGCCGTCCCTGGCCTGGAGATAGACGTCGACAAGTATTCCAGGATAGAGGTGGACGCCCTTTGGCGGCTTAAACTTAAACAGCACGGACAGATCCCTTACGTCCACCAGTTCGGTCCTTTGATCGGACAATTCGACCTTGGGGATGACATAGGGGGCCACGCGCACGAACTGAAGAGGCACGCTGATGTCGGTTCCCCTCAGATACATTTTGGCTTTTATCTTGGAGAAGGCGGGAAGCCTCGGGACAAGAATTTCATCGACAAAGCAGCGGACCTGATAGCTGGGTTTGGCCTCACCCATGACGATAACCGGGGTATAGGCCTGCGTATAGGTCTCATAAATACCCGCGGTGGATGCAAAGGCGCCCTTGGCCGCGATGATCGAAAGAACGACTCCGTCAACGGGGGCGCGTACGGTATATTCATTTAGCAGGGCCTTTCCGGCCTCATAGGTCTTTTGCGCCGCCTCGTAGAGATGCTGCTGATTTTGGATGTCGTAGCTCCAGGCGCCCGCCCTGGTCAGTTCATAATTTTTCTTCTGGACCAGCAGGTTGCCTTCGGCAACCTTTACCGCATTGGCCGCATCGGTCAACTGCTGCGTGCTAACCGATTTGGGGCTAAGGGCATAGGACTTTCGAAGCAGGGCCAGGTCATCTTTGGCGGTCTTAAGGCTTGCTTTGGCCGCGACAACCTGGGCCTCATTTACCGAGAGAACTTCGGCCCTCGGTTCGGCCCTCAGTTCCTTTAGCATTGCGAGCGCGGCCATTGCCGAAGCCTGTTCCTGCGCCACCGTTGGCAACTGGGTCGAATCGTCTATTTTTAAAAGCGGCGTGCCCCTGGCAACTCTTTGCCCCTCGCGGACATAGATATGGGTGACCCGGCCTGAAACTTCCGGAAATATGTTGATATTTTCTCCGTTGGGCTGGTAGCTCTCTATTATGCCCTCGGCGTAAACGCCCTTGGCATAGGGGTCCTGGGCGGGGTGGAAAGCGGGGGGAAGCGGCGGTTTCTTCTGGCCCGAAAAATAGGCGTTCACAAGCCCGGCAGCTATCCCGATCACTGCCAGCACGATAAGCAGCTTAGTCTTCAATCTCGCCTCCGCTCATAATTTTTACGATTTGTCCGTCTTCCATGGCGATAATGCGATCAGCATATCCGTATATTCTGCTGTCGTGGGTGACGATCAAAATACATCTTTTATCATTGAGGAATTTATTCTTTACGAAGTCGATGATCCTTTTGCCGGTTGTCCCGTCAAGGGAAGCCGTGGGTTCATCGAAAATAAGCAGATCCGGTCCTCCGACCAGGGCCCGGGCAATCGCTACCCTTTGCTGCTCGCCTCCGCTCAGTTTGTTTGGAGGCAGCGCGGCCTTGCCAGCCAGTCCCACCGCGTCGAGAAATTCCACGGCCGACTTCATCGAGAGATCCCAGTCCATTTTTTTAAAAATCAGCGGGATCGCCACGTTTTCCATCGTGGTGAGCTTGGGGAACAGGTGAAAGTCCTGAAAGACAAACCCTACCTTGTTTAGCCTGAAATCGGCAATATCATTGGGACTTGAACTCCAGATATCTTTTCCCTCCACGGCCACGCTTCCGGCATCGGGCTTTAGTATGCCCGAAATCATGCTCAGAAGGGTCGTTTTCCCGCTGCCCGAGGGCCCCACGATGTAGAGCATCTCGCCGAGAAAGGCTTCGAAACCGATGCCGCGAACCGCCCAGGTCCTGGCCTCGCCCTCTCCGAACCATTTTTCCAGACCGGTTGCTGCAAGAGCTACCTCAGGCATATCTAACCTCTAAAGATATCAAAGGGTTGTACCGTCATGACTTTTCGTACCGCTATAAGGCTCGAAAAGGCCGCAACCACAAACACCATTACCAAAGCCAGCCCAAGGTTCCAGAAGCCGATTTCGGCCGTATAGTTGGGGACATATTTTTTGCCCACCGCGATCAGCAGCGCACTCAAGCCCACACCGAGCCCATAGCCCGTAAGAGCCGAAAAGGAGGCCTGGCAGAGGATCATGTAGACCAATTCAGAGTTTCTCGCCCCGATTGCCTTCAGGGCTCCGAATTTTTCGAGGTTTTCGAGGACAAAAGTGTAGAAAGTCTGGCCCGAAATCGACATGCCCACCAGAAAGCTTATGAAGGTCATCATGAGTATGTTTGTCCCCACGCCGGTTTGGAAGATATAATAGTTGGAGACTTTTTTCTCGAATTCCCCGCGCGTAAGCCCCAGGTACCCCGTCTTTTTGACTGCCTCGAGTATTCCTGGAATATCGGCCTCGCTCTTGGGTTCGACGAGTATGTAGGCTATGGTGTACCTCGTGTTTGGCAGATACTGGACGGCCCGGTTGTAAGTGGTGTAAAGAGTGGGAATTCCAAACAGACCTCCCACGGGCGCCTTCGCTATGCCCACTATCACCGACCGGTGGTCGTTTATCTCAAAGGTTGTCCCGATTTGGGGGCTTTCGAGCTTGGGGTAATCCTCGTCTTTGGCGATAATAAAGGCGTCGGCGCCAAAAATATCATCGATTTTACCTTCCAAAAGGGCCGGTCTGCCCACCAGGGTAGCGTCATCGAGTCCCAGAACGGTCGCCGGCTGCCAGTTTCCGTCTTTTAGTTTTACAAGTCCCACTCCCGAATAGAGAGGCACGGCGTATTTTACGCCGTCTATGCTCTTTACCAGATCGAGCACGTAGGAAGGCATCGGGATAGTGTTGAGGGGATTTTGGAGCGAGGGGTCCATCACCCAGACCTTTGAGCCGATATTGATAATGGTTGCGCTGGCCTTGGTAAGGATCCCGGAAAATATCGAGGTAAGCTGTACGATCAGAAACATGGCGAAAGTGATTCCAACGATTAACGCGGCAAACTTTCCCCGGTCGTTTACGAGCAGTTTTAGGGCGACCCGCAGTATTCCCTTCATTGGACATCTCCAGGGGGCGCTAAAGGATGAGAAAATCCCTTTAAAGTTGAGTTCTCCTTAGCGTTCACGGCTTTTTTATCTCCCGGGCATTTAACTACAAAAACTATTTAAGTGTAAATAGTTTTTGCCGGCTCCTAATCTACTTAGTTTTTCCTTTCCACACAAGTTAATTAAATTAAAAATGCGCTGCCTGCAAGCGGTCAAAAGGGGGTGGTCGTTGCCGCGGGATAGCAGCCGTTCCGAAGACAGTAAAACAACGAATTGTGGAACTCTCTTTTCTCGTTCGAGAGTGTGAAGCTTTCGGTAGGGGCCGTGGGCCCGGCAAAAATCGGGCCACTGTCCGGAAACGCATGCGTCTGCTTTGGTGCGACGCAGCACCACCACGTTCGGACGATGCCGGTTTTGTACCCTGTCAAAAATAACGAGGTCCAGGGGGGGTATTGGAGAAGCTTTTTGACCGTTTTCGTCTCAAGGCCGGAAAAAAGAATTTAAGGGCCGTGATTATCCTTGATAGAAGCACTCCGGTTCCGTCGGCGTAGGAGCGGAACTCCTCGGCCAGTTCCAGCCGCAGCCAGGGGTAGAGCTGGTTTTCAGGCTCTTCGACACCCAACGGGGGATGAGGGTCCGGATCGTAGAGGAGCGTCAGATAAGCCAGTGCCTTTATGGTCCCGTCGGACACATATCGGGCGAGAAAGGGATCTTCTAACGCGCCGTCCTGAAACTTCAACATGACACGCCCCTCCTCCGTTGTCTTGGAATCGACATTAGAGATACCGGGAACTCTTCTTTTGAGCAGATCGAGAATCTTATCAAAAATTGGTCTATGATGTTGATGCAAATATTGAATTAGCAGGGCCGGGTTTCAATTTTTTGCTTACCTCTGTTTTGAACTTCTTGGTTCTTGCCAAAACTTCACAATCGCTTAAGTAAAATTTTACCGGCAACAATGACCCCGAGAGCGCAAAACGTTTCGAATCCATAGAGGGCAAGCGCCGGAGGATGGAGCAGGCGCAAGACGAACGGGTCAGCGCCGATCATTGCCGCGCCCACCTTGCCAAGCAGGGCCGCCCCCAAATAGATTATTACCGGATAGCGGTCCATCAGCATCGACAGCAGGCCGCTCGTAAATATTACCAGGGGAATCGAAATCCCGATCCCAATGGTCAGAAGCAAGAGGTTGCCGTGGGAGGCCCCGGCAACGGCCAGCACGTTGTCAAGCGACATTGTCACATCGGCCGCGGCCATGATCCAGATCGCCTGAAGAAGAGTCGTCGCCTCTTTTTCCTTTTCGCTGGGAAAGCCGTGGACAAAAAGTTTTACGGCGATCCACAAAAGCGCCGCCCCGCCGGTAAGCTTGACAAAGGGGATTTGGAGCACCTTTGCCACGGCGAAAGTAAGAACGATGCGCCCCACGACGGCCGCGGCGATACCCAGGATAAAGCCTTTTTTCCTGACTTGAGGTGGAAGCCCCCTTATGGCCATAGCGATCACGACGGCATTATCGCCCGAGAGCACGAGGTCTATGGCCATGAGAGTCAGAACATCCCCGTAAAAGGTCCAGGTGAAAAGAAATCCCGGAGGCTCAAAATTCAAGAACGGCTCCTTTTTAGTATGGTAACGGCGCGCACCGCTGATTATAGTCTAAAAAAAGCGGTTTAACGGAGTCATCGGATGGCTGGAAGCGCAAGATTTGGAAAATATGGAGATCTTAAGAGAAAACAGCTTATACGGGCCGCGCGGACCAAAGCCTCCAGCCGGGATAAGCCGTTGTTTTCATCGGCAAAGGTCCTGGAGAAAAAAAACGAAAATATGCCGGGGCCTGCCAGGCGGCAGGGTCGCGGTGTTCCACCAAGGCCCCGCGGGTAATATCAGTTTTTCCCTCCGGCATCAACGCACAGAAAAATCGGCGGCCAAGTTCGGGTCTTGTCATCGGTGGCAAGTGGAGGAAGTCCTGGAATAGCAGAAACGAAGACATTTTTGACCACGGTAACGCGGACAGTTGCCTTGGCGTCTTCAGGTGCGCCGCACCCGGTGCAAAGGTCTTTCAGGGAGTTTTGCAAAATTTGGCGTTTTTCTTGCGTTTTCTCCTGCGCGCCCGTTTGGGCGGCGCTCCTCAGGAAATCATCTAGTCCGTGCCTGCACGCTGCGACAAGCTCGCAGACCCCGGGTTCATTAAGGAGTGCGGCAGCTCCCCCGGCCGGCCAGGGAACGGGTCCCAGCTCAAAGGAGTCCGTTGAAAAATCTTTGCCCTCTCTTGAGCACCCCGCCGCGATACTATCCAGAATCTCATCGGCCACTTCGGGAAAACCGGCAACGAAAACCGGCCTGTTCAGGGCCGCTCCCGCCGACATTACCCTGAACCAACTCCGGATGCGTTTTTCGAGCATATAGAGCAGGCTGTTTTCATCGGCCACAAGAGCCGGGGAGAGGTTTGTGGCCACCAGCCGGGATTCTTCATCTTCTATACCGAGGATATCGCGGAACTCCTGCTCGATAGCGTTTGAGCGGTCGAAGCCGGCTGCGATTTCACTCTGGTTATCGTCGAGTTGGCGAGCCATCTCCAAGAGAAGCGAAGCATGGAGGATTTCGTTTTTTTCCCCTTCCGGGGAAAAGGGGGATTTCCCCCGCAATTGTTCCTGGATACGATATCGGGGTTCCTCACTTTCGTCCATCGACTGTTTTAGAAAACCGAGGATGCCTCCGGGGCCTTCGTGAATTTTGGCAAAATCCCGGTAGGCGGCAAGCCCCGAGCCGATAAGGGAGGTCATTTCGGAGTCGTTTATAGCCTGGTGGGGGAAAAGCCAATCTTTAGCCCATTGCGGGACCAGGGCAGGGCTGTGGATTTCCAAAAGGCTAAGGCGCGGCAGGAAAAGGCTTAGATTTTCGGCTGAGCTGGAAAAAAGCGTAAGATGGGGAAAGAGGAAATAATTCAAGCTGTCGTTTGGGTCCATATTGTCGATTCTTCCTGTGTTGAAATCAGCTCCAGAAAATTCCGCGTTTGGGAAAAGGCCTGTTTTCCAGATCACATGCGGCCCGGAGAAGTTTTTCCATGGCCTTTTCGCCCTCGTTGCCCGCATTAAGGGAAAACTCGTTTACGAAGGCATCTATATGAAGACGGATCACTTCCGGAGACATTTCCTGGGCGTATTTTTCCATGTAGGGCCATGCCCCTTCGGGATCTCTATTGGAAAACGCAATGCTTTCCCTGATTTTTTCTTCGACCTGGGCGGCAAAATCGCCTCCGAGCTCGCGCCGGACGGCAATTGCTCCCAGGGGGAGGGGCAGGGAGGTTTCCTGCTCCCACCATTTGCCAAGGTCGAGGACCTCGTAGAGGCCGTATTCGCGGTAGACCCATCTGCCCTCGTGAATTATTACTCCCGCGTCCACCTCGCCTTCGACGATCGCGGGCATTATGCGGTCGAACTGCATCGGGACCCTTTTGCCCACGTGAGTTCCCTCCAGGCGCAGGAGCAGGTTTGCAGTCGTCATGTTCCCGGGGGTGGCGATCGTTGCATTGCGAAGGTCTTTTATCGAGTCGGGTTCGGCCGAGACGACAAGGGGGCCGCAACCTCTTCCCATAGCGCCCCCGGAGCGAAGCAGCCAGTATTTGTCCGCGATGTTGAGGGCTGCGCTTGTGGAGATCTTTGAAATATCGAGCAGCGACATCGATACCCGCCTGTTTAGCATCTCAACGTCTGCAAGCGTGATATCGAGTCCGAAGGAAAGATCGATTTTTCCTTCCGCGATTGCGCGAAAGATGTAAGTGTCGTTGGGGCAGGGGGAATAACCGAGAGTGAATGTTTTCAAATTTTACTCCAAAGGGCGTCGCGAGAGCCGATCGAGCAAAAGCTTCACGATCGCAAGGCAATGATCTATAGCGGCCAGCAGATCCCAGCGGGCCTTGTCTCGATCGCCCGCAATGTTGCTCACGCCGCGAATTTCAAGAAACGGGACGTCAAAGAGAAGACAGGTCTGGGCAATCGCGCTCGCTTCCATATTTTCCGTAAATGCGCCGAAGCGGCGGAAACGATCCAAAGCGGTAGTGCTGTCTCCGCTCGTCATGCCGACGGTAAGACTGGAGCCGTATCGAAGCTGGAAGCCGGTCTTGCCGCCGCCCTCTTCGTAGGCTCCCTCGGGCAGGAGGGTGCGGATTGCCCCGCGTTCCAGACCGTTTTCGAGGGGAAAAGAGTCGCTAAAGGCCAGACCGTTTTTTATGACAAGCGGGATTGGGATTTGGCTCATGGGCGCAGGGCCCTCTATTCTTAGAATTCCCTCATCCGCGCAAATGCAGTTATCGCTTACAAGAACGTCTCCAACTCTTATCGGGGCACCTGTATAAGCGCCCGCGCACCCCACGTTCCAAATCTCAGCCGCCTGGAAGTTCGAAAGGACCGCAGCCGTAGTTGCGGCCGCGTTTACTTTTCCCATACCGGTCGGTCCGATCAAAAACCGCAGCTCCCGGTAGGTGCAAAGGGCGAAGTCGCGCCCCGCCAACCTGAGGGTCCGAGTTTTTTTAAAGACGCTCAGGGGAGCGATTTCCATCTCGGTTGCTCCCAAAATTGCGAGATCGACTCTTTGCATGGACTTATCCGAGCAATAATGTATCTTGGTTTTCGACCTTTGCGCACTACTATTTTTTGATGTGCCAATACCTTAGAGTTAAATTTAAAAATTGGTTTAATTTAACTTGGGTGGCGTGTGTGGCGCAACCCAAATTTTCACCGCCCCGGCAGTGCTGGTTTTTATCTTTTCCAAGGTGCTTGTCATCTTGTTTGCTCGGGTTTAACCTTTGTTGCCCTGGTTTGCTAAACTTGCTACTATTCTATCCCTGGAAAGACAGGGAGCCCAAAGCCTAGGCCGGGGTGTTGCCCGAGACAGTGGCGCTTTGGTACAGGACGTCGGAGAGTTTACCCTTTTCATCTTGAAAGAAAAAAATAATGAAAGTTGTAATCGCCAGGACAGCCGGCTTTTGCAAGGGGGTTCGCGGGGCTATCGAAATTACCATGAACGCCATACAGGAGCGTCAGAAAGGCGAGGATATCTGTACTTTCGGCCCGCTCATCCATAACTCGCAGGTACTTTCGATGCTTGCGAAAAAAGGGGTTGTCGACGAAAGCCGCATAGAGTGTTGCGCGGGCAAAAAAGTCGTGATCCGCGCGCACGGTATACCTCCAGACAGCCGTCAGAAGCTCCATGAGCAAGGGGCGATTATTCTCGACGCCACATGCAAGCGGGTAGCACGGGTTCATGCGGCGATAAAAATCCATGCCAGGCGGGGATATAATACGATAATTGTGGGCGATGCCGATCATGCGGAGGTGATCGGGCTTCTGGGCTATACCGAGGGGCGAGGTTCGGTGATAAACCGCCCCGAACAGATAGAGGATTTGCCCGAGGGATTGGAAAAGGTGCTTTTGGTGGCGCAAACCACTCAAAATGAGGAGGTTTTCCGAGAGATTCAAAAAGCTTTTCTACAGAAATATCCAAACGGAGTAGTAAAGAACACGATTTGTGATTCCACCCAGGAGCGCCAGGCCGAGGTGAGGCAGATGTGTTCGAAAGTCGAGGCGATGGTGATCGTTGGAGGGCTAAACAGCGGCAATACCCTGCGACTTGCCGAAGTTGCCCGCGAGTGCAGGATACCTACCTTTCACGTCGAAACCGAAGCCGAACTGGACCCCGTGGAAATGTCGCGCTATTCTTGCGTGGGAGTTTCGGCCGGTGCATCCACTCCCAACTGGATAATCCGCAATATCGTAACCTTTCTTGAGGAGATAAGGCCTGGAGCCGGGCAAAGAGTCAGAGTCAAGCACCTCCTGGACGGACTTGCCTATAGCAACTTTTATATCGCCCTGGCCGCGGCGCTCCTTGCCCAGATGGCCGCAGTGCTTGCCAACCTGCCGGCCAAGGCCTCTTTTAGCCTGATGGCCGCGGCCTATACCTTCGCGATGCATTCGCTAAATGTCTACCTCGACCAGGAGTCCATCGAACTAAACGATCCGGGCAGAGCCGCCTTTTATATGAAATGGCGGCCGGCTTTCATGGCCGCAAGCGCCGCATCTCTTATCATTGCCCTTGCCCTGGCCTACGACATAGGGTTTCCAAACTTTCTGGCCATGTCTTTGCTGATGCTGCTGGGGGTCCTTTACGGCGTGAGGCTCTTTTTGCCCGCGGCCTGGGAGAGGTTTCCGGTAAAGATAAAAGACATACCCACTTCCAAGACTTTTCTGGTGCCGATGGCTTGGGCCTCCGTGTGTGTTCTGCCCTACTTTACAAGCGCCTATCCCTTGCGGGTGGCCTACGCGGGATGGGCCATTTTCCTCCTGGTTCTGGTACGCACTACTATGAATGACCTGCTTGCAATCCAGGGCGACAGGCTCGTTGGCAAGGAAACCCTGGTAGTGCTCGCCGGAGAAAGAAATACTATCCTTTTTGTGGTCGCGGCCATTACGGTCCTTGTCTTGACGGCCGTTTTCGGCCCTTTTCTCTCCATTTCCTCGCGCTTTTCCTACTTTCTCATCGTTCCAGCGGCCCTTTACGGGATCTTTATAATGTTGGGTTTTACCAGAAAGCTCCGTGAGGAGCCCATCTACGAGGTCTTAATAGAAATGGTGCTGATCCTGGCCGGTTTTTGCGCCATTGGTTGGGGGGTTGCGCACTAAGACGGTTTTTTGGGCAAGGAAGCCCGTCCTGCCCCCCGGGGCCGGGGTTTGCTCAATGCCAACAGCCGTGTATAAGACAGGAGCAACTATGAAGACAGAGCAGTTTAACGCGTTTGCAATTGCCCAGCAGCAGATAGATCATGCGGCCGAAAAGTTGGAGTTAGACGATGCGACCCATGAACTGCTCCGTTGGCCTATGCGTGAGTTGAAGGCGACCCTGCCGGTAAAGATGGACGACGGGACAACCAGGCTCTTTCATGCGTTTAGAATTCGCTACAACACCGCGCGCGGTCCGGCAAAAGGGGGCGTCAGATGGCATCCCCAGGAGACCATGGATACGGTGCGGGCTCTCTCGGCCTGGATGACCTGGAAAACCGCCGTTGTGGACCTGCCTCTTGGGGGAGGCAAGGGCGGGGTGGTCTGCAATCCCAAGGAACTTTCCGAAACCGAAAAGGAGCGCCTTGCCCGGGCCTATGTGCGGGCAATCGCGGGGTCTATAGGCGTCACAAAGGACGTTCCGGCTCCCGACGTCTACACCACCCCGCAGATAATGGCGTGGATGATGGACGAATATGAGACCATTTTGGGGGAAAACCATCCCGGGGTGATAACGGGAAAACCCCTTGCCTTGGGGGGCTCCAAGGGCCGCCAGGATGCGACGGCAAGGGGCGGGGTCTATGTGACGCGCGAGGCCGCCGCCACAGCCGGAATCGACTTGAAAGGCGCGCCGATGGCGGTGCAGGGGTTTGGCAACGCGGGGATGAACGCGGCTCTTCTGGGCGAGGAGATCCTCGGTCTAAAGCTTGTGGCGGCTTGCGATTCCAAGTCAGGCGTCTACAACCCAAAAGGCATAAGCGCCGCGGCTCTGGTCGAGTACAAAATTAGAACCGGCGCCGTTAAAGGCTTTCCCGATGCCGACGAAATTACAAACGGTGAAATTCTGGGACTTCCGGTAACGGTACTTTTCCCCGCGGCCCTTGAAAACGTAATCCGGGCAGACAACGCGGAAAGTCTCAAATGCAGGATATGCTGCGAGCTTGCCAACGGTCCCACCACTCCGGAAGCCGACGCAATTCTCGATCAAAAGGGCATAATCGTATTGCCCGACTTTCTTGCCAACGCCGGAGGCGTTACCGTATCCTATTTCGAACAGGTCCAGAACGCCTATAACCTCTATTGGGAACTCCAGGAAGTTCACTGGAGGCTCGATCAGAGAATGACCCAGGCCTTTTCGAGCGTTCACGAGATGAGCCTTCGAAACAAAAGCGATTTACGGGAGGCGGCTTATCTGGTTGCCATTGCCAGAGTGGCCGAGGCGTGCAAACTACGGGGCTGGGTTTAAAACTTCATGGCGCAGAAGCAAAAAGAGGGGTTTTCTTCGCAAAACATCGGCTCAACAGACCTTGTGCGAGCTTATCGCCTCCACGAGCAGATGCTAAAATATCCCCACCTGATGGGTGAGATCCGCGATCTTTTTTTCTCCGTTTTGAAAAAACGGGACCTTCTGGACGCGGAGTCGCTTCGCGGTGACGCCGCGCTCCTTTTGGAAGCCCTTGGCGAGCCCGTGGACGAACAGGCGATAAAACAGATCACGGGCATACTTATCGACGTCTATTTTGCACACCATCTCTCCTGGGAGGACGTCGAAAACCATATCAATCTGGTAAGAAAGCGCGAGGCCTTCAGGACCCTTACCCGGCTCATGAATTCCGAGGGGGCCGCATCGGCCAGGATTGGAAAAGCGTTAAAGGAATTTTGCGCGATCCCACGGGGAAGCCTTTTTATACGGCCCGGCGAATCGATGGGGGTGCGCGTCGGCCTGCTGAGCCGCTTTATTTCCGATCAGCTTCCGTTTCTGGGAGTGGCTAAAAACCATATCGCCATGCGCGACATCGACGAGCTGATGGATCGCATAATCCGCAACCCCCGCCGGGAAGGCCGGATCGGCGGCAAGGCCGCGGGCATGTTTTTGGCCTACAAGATCATTTTACCGGCCCTGGCCGATAGAGACCCCGAATTTGAAAAATACGTCAGAATTCCCGAATCCTATTATTTCACTTCCGGTTTCCTGACCGATTTTCTTGACACTAACAACCTCTTCTGGCTCCACTCGCAAAAATATAAAAACCTTGAAACCATCGAAGAGGAATTCACCCAGATTTGTGAAACTATCCAAAGGGCGTCCTTTCCTGCGGACGTGGTCGCCCAGTTTAGGGATTTTTTGCAAAAAACAGGCGAGCATCCTCTCATAATCCGCTCTTCGAGCCTGCTCGAAGATAACGTGGGCTATACTTTTTCGGGCAAATACGACTCGGTTTTCATCGCCAACCAGGGAGATCTCGAGCTACGCACGGCGGAATTCAGCACCGGTCTCAAGCAGGTGCTCGCAAGCGTCTTTAGTCCCAGGGCCATTCTCTACCGCAAGGACCACAACCTGCTCGATTTCGACGAACGCATGTCCATACTTGTCCAAAAGGTAGTCGGGAGGCGATATGGAGACTACTTTTTTCCTACCGCGGCCGGGGTGGCCTATTCGCAGAACATGTACGGCTGGACCCCGCGCATAGTAAGAACTGACGGTTTGCTCAGGATGGTCTTCGGTCTTGGTACGCGGGCGGTTGAGCGCATAGGGCCAGACTATCCTCGGATGGTTCCCTTGAGCCATCCTCTTCTTCGCCCGGAAGTGAGCGGGGAAGATATAAAGAAATATTCCCAGAAACTGGTGGACGTTCTGGACCTTAAATCAAACTCGCTCGAGACGATTCCGGCAACCGAGCTTTTTGAATCCATCACTTCCCCGGACCTCTACTACATCGTGTCGGCGGAAAAAGAGGGCCACCTCGCAGCGCCTCTTTTTAAAACGGAGAAAATCGAAACTTTAAGCGCCTGTGTCACTTTTGACAACCTTCTATCCAAAACGGTGCTCGCGGGGCTTCTAAAGAGGATTCTCCACCGGCTCGAACAGGCCTGCGGCCGCCCGGTTGAAGTCGAGTTCGCCTGGGATGACGGCCTGCTCTATGTGCTGCAATGCCGCGCTCTGGCAGCGAGTGCTCTTGTGGAAAAAGTTTCGATTCCAGAGGAAATCGACCCGCAAGAGGTGCTCTTTACCTGCACGAGCGTGCTTTACAGCAGCCAGGTCGAAGACATCGAATATATCGTCTACGTTGATCCCCAAGCCTATGGCGCAATCGCGACCTTTGAAGAGCGCCTGGCCGTGGGGCACGCCGTGGGAAAAGTGAACCGCCTGCTGGAAGGCAGGACTTACGCCCTTTTCGGGCCTGGAAGATGGGGCACAAACGATGTAAAGATGGGAGTAAAGATCAGCTACGAAGACATAAATCGAACCAGGGTGCTTGCCGAAATAGCCGTGAAGGATGTCGGGGCGAGCCCTGAGCCTTCCCTGGGCACCCATTTTTTTAACGATCTCGTGGAGGCAAACATCGTTCCCGTGGCGATCTATCCCGAAAGCCCCGGCACGGTGTTTCGGGAGGACTTTTTCAAAAACTCTCCCGATTGTATCGCCTCTTTGGACCCGCATGCCCGCGCAAACCCCATTGTGCGGGTAATAAATGTGGCTGCCTGCTCCGAGGGGCGCTATCTACAGGTCTACCTGGACAGCGAGCTTCAAAAGGGGGTGGGATTTCTAGGCCCTTGCCGGCGGAGTCGTTTTGCCGGCTCCCCGCAGAAGGAACCGGGCCAAAGAAAAAAAGAGCCGATTGACACAGGCCGCCCCTAGAAGCCGCGGCCCCGTATTAAACATTACCTCAGCTCGGCCTTCTCCACCTCGATTTTATCGCCGAAAAACCTGCTGCCAAGCCTTCTGAAATTGTCCGTCAAATCCGTGGAATAAAAGATGCGTTTTTTGTTTTTGGCCAGCCTTGTTTCGATTTCCGGGTGGCGTTCCAGATAGTCCTTGAGCTTGGCCCCGATGATCCTGGATTCCGAAATTATCTTAACCTTTCTGCCCGCGATCTTTTTTATCTTCGATTCCAAAAGTCCGTAGTGGGTGCAGCCAAGAATCAACGTGTCTATGTCCTTAGCCAGAAGGGGCTTTAGATATTTTCTAAGAGCCAGCTCAGTCATTTGCGAATTTTGTTCTCCGGCTTCCACAAGAGGCACCAGGAGAGGGCAGGCATTCTGGTAGATTTTCATCTCGGGAGTTATTTTTGTGATTTCCCGGATAAAGGACTTCGATCTCACGGTGCTCGCAGTGGCAATGACTCCGATCTTATTGTTTTTCGACATCTGGCAGGCGACTTCGGCGGCCGGAATGAGAACTCCAAGCACCCTCTTGCCCACATGGTTTCGGGGCAGGTGTTCGACCTGTATCCGGTGGAGCGCATCGCTTGAAGCGGTATTGCAGGCAAAAATCACCAGTTCGCAGTTTTTCATAAAAAGAAAATCCACCGCTTCTTTTGCAAAGTCGTAAATGATTTGACCCGATCTTGTCCCGTAAGGCATGCGGGCCGTATCGCCAAGATAGACGAAATCATAGTCGGGCAGTTGCCGAACGATCCCCTTCATAATGTCCAGGCCGCCAAAGCCTGAATCAAAGACGCCAATGGATTTTTCTCTCATTTCTCTCTCTTGGGCCGTGGAAAGTGTTCTTAAAAAAACATCCACAAAATACCGCGCTCTCCTGTCTTTCTCAAGAAAAGGATGTCGGGGTGGGGCCTTTTAAGAGGGCTAAAGGGGGTTTAAACCCGATCGAGGCGCAAAAGGCCGTTCTTTCTTGTGAAAGATTACCCACTAAATTTAGGAACTTAGGGTAGCTTTCAAACTATTTTCAGGCAATTTCGGGCCGTGCTGCTTAAAGTAAGGATAAGGGATCGCCGTTGTGAGGCGGGGTCTGGCCGTCAAAATGGCGGAGGGGTTTTTTCGACTTGCATGTAAAGGTTTTCTCCTGGAGGATTTGTGAGATGTATGATCAGGCTAAACTGGAAGAACTTGAAAAAATAAGCAGGCTCATTCGCTACCACAGTCTTTCGATGACCACCCGGGCGGGTTCGGGACATCCAACCTCTTCTCTTTCGGCAACCGAACTCATGGGGGGCCTTCTTTTCGGGGGCGCCTTCCGCTACGACCTCGCTAAGCCGGACAGCCCCAACAACGACCGGCTGATTTTCAGCAAAGGGCACGCCTCTCCTCTGTTCTACGCCCTCTGGGCGGTTGCCGGAGCGGTGAGCGAGGAGGAGCTTAGAACCTATAGACAGTTTGGAAGCCCTCTTGAAGGCCACCCGACCGCCTCCTTCCGCTATACCGAGGCCGCAACCGGCTCCCTTGGCCAGGGGCTTTCCATTGGAGTCGGGACCGCATTGAATGCAAAGTATCTCGATAGACTTCCCTATCGAACCTATGTGCTCCTGGGTGACAGTGAGATGGCCGAAGGATCGCAGTGGGAGGCCGTTCAAATCGCGGCCCATTACAAGCTCGACAACCTCATCGGGATAATCGATGTCAACAGGCTCGGGCAGCGTGGCGAGACAATGCTGGGCTCCGATCTCGACGGTTACGCGGTAAGACTGGCGGCCTTCGGGTGGCAAACCATAATTATAGACGGCCATTCCTATCCGCAGGTCCTGGATGCTTTCGACAGGGCTCTTGGCAGCGAGGAACCGGTGATGATCATCGCAAGAACGATCAAGGGCAAAGGGGTTTCCTTCCTTGAGGATAAGAACGGCTGGCACGGGAAAGCGCTGGACGGTAGTGAGCTCGAAAGGGCACTCAAAGAACTTGGCGAAATCGACATGTCGGTCAGGGGAAAGATTTCATTGCCTGAAGACCTCCGGCCGGAGGCAGCAGAGCCTGTAGAGGCGCAGGAGAGAAATTTTCCACCCGATAAGCCGATGGCGACCAGGAAAGCCTATGGAAAAGCCCTTGCGCGGCTATATCCTCAATTTCCGCGAATTGTCGGCCTCGATGGCGAGGTTGGTAACTCCACCGGGGCCGAGACGTTTAAAGAAGCCCACCCGGAACGCTTTTTCGAGATGTTTATCGCCGAGCAGAACATGGTCGGAGCCGCGATCGGTCTGGCGCGCAGCGCCAAGATTCCCTTCGTTTCCACCTTTGCCGCCTTTTTTAGCCGCGCCTACGACCAGATACGCATGAGCCGCTACTCGGAGGCCAATATCAAGTTCGTCGGCTCCCATGCGGGTGTCTCCATCGGCCAGGACGGTCCCTCCCAAATGGGACTGGAAGATATAGCCATGTTCCGGGCCATTCCCGACAGCGTCGTGCTCTACCCGGGAGATGCGGTTTCAACCGATGGTCTTGTTGAAAAAGCCGCCGCTCACGAGGGGCTCGTATACATCCGCACCACGAGAATGGATACCCCGATTCTTTACGGTCCCAAGGAAGAATTTGAAATAGGCGGGAGCAAAGTGCTGCGAAAAAGCGAAGGCGATGTGGCCTCGGTGGTGGCAGCCGGAGTTACTCTCCATGAGGCCCTGGGCGCTTGGGAGGAACTAAAAAAAGAGGGCGTGGCCATTCGCGTGATCGATCTCTACAGCGTCAAGCCCCTGGACCAAGCGGGACTGCTCGATGCCGCAAAGGCCACAGGGCTTGTCATAACCGTCGAGGACCACTATCCGGAGGGTGGAATCGGAGAGGCGGTGCGATCGGCTCTTGGAGCCACGGGCGTACCGGTCTATTGCCTGGCGGTGCGAAAAAAGCCCAAAAGCGGTCTTCCCGGTGAGCTTCTCGACTTTGAGCAGATATCTCAAAAGGCCATTGTCGCAAAGGTAAAAGAGGTCCTGTGGAGGAAAAAGAGCCAGGCCCTCCAGGTTCCGGGTTACGGAAGATAGGGGGGACTCAATTGACTTATGAATGAAAATCCTTTGCTCAAATTGAGCTCTTTTGGCCAGAGCGTCTGGCTCGACTATATTCATCGCAGCCTCCTTCAATCGGGCGGATTGCTGCGGCTGATCGAAGAAGACGGTCTTCGGGGAATAACGTCCAATCCCACTATTTTCGATCAGGCGATCGAGGGAAGCGATGTTTACGACGAGACTATCCGGGGACTTGCGCGCGAGGGCAAAAAGGCCTCGGAGATATTTGAGGCCCTTGCAACCCAAGATGTCGGAGAGGCCGCGGATATCCTGCGGCCGGTCTACGACAGGCTCCAGGGCAGGGACGGTTTTGTAAGCATCGAGGTAAATCCTCACCTGGCCCGTGACGATAAGGCCACCGTCGAGGAAGCGCGCCGCCTGTGGAAGACCCTTTCCAGGCCAAACGTGATGATCAAGGTGCCGGCTACCGTGGAAGGGCTCAAGGCCGTTCGGCGCCTCATCGCAGAGGGCATAAACGTCAATGTGACCCTGCTTTTCGGACTGCCGCGCTACCGGATGGTTGCCGATGCCTATATTGCAGGCCTTGAGGAGCGGGCGGCAAAAAGCTTGCCGGTTGCCGGCATCTCTTCGGTGGCCAGTTTTTTCCTTAGCCGCATCGACTCAATGCTCGATCCGTTGCTCGAAAAAACCGGGACGGCCGAGGGCCGCATGCTTCGGGGCCGGATTGCCGTAGCGAGCGCCCGGCTGGCCTACCGGAGCTATAAGGAAATTTTTGGCTCCGAGCGGTTCGAAAAACTTGCCGGGATGGGGGCCGCGCCTCAGCGGCTCCTGTGGGCCAGTACGGGCTCAAAGGACCCCGCCTATTCGGACACAAAATATGTCGAGGCTCTTATCGGAGACCAAACGGTAAATACGCTGCCCATGCAAACGCTTGAAGCATACCGGGATCACGGGGACCCCAAACCGCGAATAGAAGAAGATATCGACCGGGCGCAAATCTTGCTTGCAAGACTGTCCGGCTTTGGGATAGAAATTGATGCGGTGACCCGTAAGCTCGAAGAGGAAGGCATTGAGAAGTTCAATAAACCCTACGACAGCCTGATGGCAAACATCCAAAAGAAATCCGGAGGCCTATGAGTGCTGCAAACCTGTCGACGGCAATACCTTCGAAGGCGACGGTGTTCGTTATCTTCGGAGGCGACGGCGATCTTACCTGGCGAAAGCTCGTTCCCGCCCTCTACAGCCTTTTTCTCGACCGCAGGCTCCCCCCTCAGTTCAAAATCCTGGGGACCGGACGCAAGGACTTTAGCGAGGAGTCCTACCGTCAACGCTTGAGGGAAGGGGTGGAGCGATTTTCGGCCGCCGGCAAGGCGGATGAAAAAAATTGGACGGATTTTGCCTCCAATGTTTCTTTCCTGCAGGCCGATTTCAGCGATCCCCAGGGGTTTGCAGCCATTGCCGCAGAGCTTGCCGCCTATGATGAGAGTTTTTCCGCAAAGGCCGTTCGGCTCTTTTACCTGGCTGTGCCGCCCGTCATGTTCAAGCCCATAGTGGGCGGGCTTGCGGGCGAGAAGCTCAACCGCGACCGCGGCCATGCGCGAATCGTAGTTGAAAAGCCCTTCGGCCACGATCTCGATTCGGCCCGTCAGCTCAACAGGTTCCTTGGCGAGCATTTCCTCGAATCCCAAATCTACCGCATAGATCACTACCTGGGCAAGGAAACCGTCCAGAACATCATGGCCTTTCGCTTCGGAAACGCACTCTTTGAGCCCATCTGGAACCGCCGCTATATCGATCACGTGCAGATAACCGTGGCCGAAGAGGAGGGGATCGGTCACCGAAGCGGCTATTATGAGCGCGCGGGGGCTCTGCGCGACATTATTCAAAACCACCTCCTCCAAATCCTTTGCCTTATAGCCATGGAGCCTCCCATCTCCTTTGACAGCGATGAAGTTCGCCAGAAAAAGGTGGATGTTTTGCGCGCCATTCGACCCATTGCGCCCGACCAGGTCGGACAAAACGCTGTTCGCGGCCAATATGGAGCGGGTTCCATCCGGGGCGAAAGAGTCGTGCCCTACCGTTCCGAACCCGGGGTTGCCCCCGATTCTTCGACCGAAACCTTTGCAGCCGTGCGGTTATTTGTAGATAACTGGCGCTGGCAGGACGTGCCTTTTTACCTGCGCACGGGCAAACGCCTGCCGGCTAGGATCTCCGAGGTTTGCATACACTTTCGCGCAGTCCCCCATCAGGCATTTCCGGGGGCGGCCCTTGCCGATTCACGCCCAAACCGCATCGTAATGGCCATCCAGCCCGAAGAAGGCATCCTGCTTCGCTTCGAGGTAAAACATCCCGGACCCAGCATGGCCCTGGCGCCCGTTATGATGCAGTTCTACTACCGGGAGGCGTTCAAGACCCGCTCTCCCGAGGCCTATGAGACTCTCCTGCTCGATGTCGTGCGAGGAGATTCGACGCTTTTTATGAGATCGGATCAAACCGAGACGGCCTGGGAGGTGATCGCCCCCATTCTCGAGGTGTGGAAGTCGGTGCGGACTACCGATTTTCCAAACTACCATGCCGGAAGCTGGGGGCCCGAAGCAGCCGATATTTTCATCGCCAGGGACGGTCGAAGCTGGACTCTGCCCACTTTTCTGCAATGCAGCGAAGACCTTGCCACCTGCCGGGTCGCAAGAGAGTTTTTTGAACAGCCCGGGCAAGGGGCCTAGGGCTCAAGGCTCCCGGCTACGGATGCTTTATGGCCTTAAGAAAAGCACCTCTTAGCCGGTACATGCGCGTATCTCCCGCCAGATTAAACCGGAGCCTGTTCTTATGGATTCCGGTTTTTTTTGACCATTTCGCTCCCTGATCCTCTAAAACCTGCTATTAACAAACTTTGACATTTACGCCCGCTTAATATAGATTGCTGGCGATTCCGAATTTAATCATGTGCTAGCTGGATTTGCCGCCTCGCCCTTTCCTTCCGCGGGAGTTTTTTAAATATGCAAAGGTGGGTAGGCCGACTGCTTTTTGCAGCGGCTGCTCTTTTTCCCCTGTTGGTCAATAATCCCTTCTGCATGGCGGCCTCGCCTGTTTTAAGGCCTGTTGCCCCGCTTCCAGCATCGCTTAATTGGTCTTTGCCCCTGCGCTCCAAGAGATGCTACCTGCCCTATTGCGCCCTCACCCGCGCCGTGCGCTACCTGAAAGTGCACTGGGACCAATTTGCCAACAGGCGCTTTATTACCATTATAGACTACACGCAGCCCTCCACGAGCAAAAGACTCTTTCTTATCGATCTGGCCAAGGGAAATGTAACGAGGCTTTTGGTCTCTCACGGGAAGAACTCGGGCAAGCTCTACGCCACGCGGTTTTCCAACAGGCCCGATTCCTTTGAAACCCCCAAGGGGTTTTTCGTGACCGGAGCCGAATACTACGGCCCCCACGGTCCCAGCATGGTGCTCTACGGCCTTCAAAAGGGCATAAACGACAATTCCTATTACAGAAAAATCGTGATGCACGGCGCCTATTATGTAAGCACCAAGGCAATCGAACTCAACTTGCACCTTCACGGGATGGCCAGGCTGGGCCTTAGCGAAGGGTGTCCGGCCATTCCGATGCAGTCGGCCGAGACCGTGATCGACAAAATCAAGGACGGAAGCCTGCTGTATATGTATACGGGAGCAGTCGCCCGGTGCGCGCGCAGGTGATTGGAAAACCGCGGCAAAGACGGTTGCCTTCCTGAGGCTATTTTGCAAAAGTCGATTTTTGTGCCCGAGCCATTCCAAAATTGTCGCCACCGATCCTGTCAAAATCCCTATCCCAGCGATTCCGTGATATATTTAAAGCACTCAGGGGATTTTTAGAGGATGTCCATGCTAGCTGAACTTCAGGGCCAGATCGAAAGGATCACCTACACAAACGAGGAAAACGGCTTCACGATAGCCAAGGTTAAAGTCGCGGGCCGCCCGGACCTTGTCTGCGTGGTGGGAAACCTCCTGGCCCCCATGCCCGGAGAAGTAATGAAGATGCAGGGGCAATGGACAAACCACCCCAAATTCGGCGAGCAGTTCAAAATTGTTTCCTATAAATCGATGGTTCCCGCCACGGTAACAGGCATTCAAAGATATTTGGGCTCGGGTCTCATAAAGGGGATCGGACCCGTTATGGCCAGGCGGATTGTAAAAAAGTTCGGCAAAGACACCCTTGAAGTCATCGATTGCGATGTGGAAAAACTGTCCCTGGTCGAGGGGATCGGCGACAAGCGCATAGAGATGATAAAGAAGGCCTGGAGCGAACAAAAAGATATCCGCGAAGTCATGATATTTCTTCAAAGCCACGGGGTAAGCTCCGGGTTTGCCACAAAGATTTTCAGGCAATACGGCAGTCAGGCGATCCAAGTCGTAGAGGAAAATCCCTACAGGTTGGCAACCGACATTTTCGGCATCGGTTTTGTGACGGCCGACAAGATCGCTGAAAAACTTGGTTTTGACAGGGAAAGCGAACTAAGGGCTCAGGCCGGTATCCTTTATGTACTAAACGAACTTTCCGATGAAGGGCATGTCTATTACCCCTATGAGGGATTGATAGAAAAAAGCGGGGAGATCCTCGCCATAGCCTCCGAGACCATCGCAAGGGCTTTGACAACCCTTGCTCTAAACAAGTTGATTGTGATCGAAGACCTTAACGCCGACTATGAAGACTATCAGGAAACCAATAAGGCGGTCTATTTGGCAAAATTCCACACCAGCGAAACAGGGATCTCCCGGCGGCTCAAAATTTTGTTGAATGGCTTTAGGTCCATACGCCATATCGATGCCGACAAGGCTCTTTGCTGGGCTCAGGAGAAGCTTTCCATCACTTTGGCCCCCAACCAGGCCGAGGCGGTCAAAACGGCCTGCGGCTCCAAGGTCATGGTGCTGACAGGCCGGCCCGGCACGGGAAAGACAACGATCATCAATTGTATACTCAAAATTTTTAAGGCGCTCGGGGTGGGGATTTTTCTTGCGGCCCCTACCGGAAGAGCGGCCAAGCGCATGAGCGAGGCCACCGGTTATGAGGCCAGGACCATCCACAGGCTCCTTGATTTCAGTCCCAAGAAGGCGGGCTTCCAGAAAAATGAAGACCATCCTCTCGACTGCGACCTTCTTATAGTCGATGAGTTTTCAATGGTGGACTGCATTCTCATGCACCATCTGCTCAAGGCAATCCCTCCACATGCCGCCTTCATTATGGTTGGGGACGTAAACCAGCTTCCTTCGGTAGGGGCGGGAAATATCCTAAACGACGTCATCGCCTCCGGGGTGGTTCCGGTCGTGGAGCTAAACGAGATCTTTCGCCAGGCAAGGCAAAGCTCGATTATCGTCAATGCGCATAAAATCAACAGCGGGGTTGTGCCCTCGTTTAAACCCTCCAAGGGACAACTGGACGACTTTTTTTTCATCCACAAGGAAGAGCCCGAAGAAGTGCTCGAAATGGTTTTGGAACTGGTCAAAAATCGTATTCCGGGCCGGTTCGGATTCGACCCCATCGAAGGCATCCAGGTTCTCACCCCCATGCACAGAGGCACGGTTGGGGCCGGAAACCTGAATACCTGCCTGCAGGAAATGTTAAATCCCACGGCGAAATCGGTCAGCTTCTGGGGACGCAACTTTCGAGTCGGCGATAAAGTCATGCAGATCAGGAATAACTACGACAAGGAGGTCTTTAATGGCGACATAGGCAGAATTACCGGCCTCGACGAGGAAGCCCGGGAGGTGAGGATCTCCTTTGACGGACGCGGGGTCGACTATGATTTCGCCGATCTCGATGAGGTCGTTCTTGCCTATGCGATTTCGGTCCATAAGGCTCAGGGCTCCCAGTACCCTGTCGTGGTAATCCCGCTACACACCCAGCACTACCTGCTTTTGCAGAGGAATTTGATTTACACGGCTATCACCAGGGGACAAAAGCTTGTGGTGGTGGTGGGAACTCCAAAGGCCCTGGCAATGGCGGTAAACAACAACAAAACCCGCAAACGCTACACCCGGCTGACTCAAAGACTTTCAGGACAGCTCTAAAAGGTCCGCAAGGATAATAGGCTCTTTTCTCAAAAGCCCCGCATTTGCTTTCCCGTTTTCTCCCGCGATGTTGCAAACCAGGCTGCACATAACGATCGCTGCGGTTGCGGGCATTGGTTTGCTATTTTTTGCCTCCCCTTAAAAAAACGCTTGACAAACATGAAAGGTCAGCATACATGCTGTCCATGTGGAGATTTGTGGCTAAAAGGGGCAGAAAGTGGAAACGGCTATCCTCCAATCACCCAAGTTTAGAGGTCGTTCGGCCGCCAGGATTGACGCCAAGGGGCGTCTGCGCGTCTCCACAAAGTTCCGGGAAGTCTTGCAAAAACATTACACCGATGCCCTCTTCGTCTCCCGTATGGGGGAGTGTCTCGTTGCGTATCCGCCGGAGAAGTGGGATGAAATAGAGACCAAGGCGATGAATCTCTCCGAGGTTCATCCGGACCACCGGTCTTTTATAAGGCGCTTTATTTCGGGCGTAGAACAGTGTGAGTTCGATTCTCAGGGACGAATACTCATCCCGCCCATGCTCCGTGAAGACGCCGGGCTCAACCAGGAGGTGGTCATGGTGGGTATGCTCTCCTGTTTCGAGATCTGGGACAAGACCGCCTATGAGGAACAGGACGCAAAAGACCACGAAAACGAGGCAAGGATAATGGAGAGTATTGCGGCGATCGGGCTTTAATATGGGTGAGGGTAGCGGTCCAATCCGACACGTTCCCGTAATGCTTGAAGAGGTTGTTCAATTACTTGACTGCAAACCGGGCGGCGTTTACGTCGACGGTACGGTTGGGGGCGGGGGCTATTCCCGGTCCATTCTCGAGCGAGGCGCGGGGTTGGTCGTGGGCATGGACTGGGACGAGCAAGCCATAGAGCGGGTCGGAAAAGAGCTTGGCGGCTATGGTGAAAGGCTCGTTTTGGAAAGAGCCGATTTTGCGGATGTCCACGAGGTTCTCTTAAAGAGGGGGATTGGGCAGGTTGACGGAATCGTTGTTGATTTGGGAGTGTCGAGCTTTCAGATCGAAGAGGGGCAAAGGGGATTTAGCTTTTTAAAAGACGGGCCGCTCGATATGCGAATGAACCAGGACTTGCCGCAAAGGGCCGCGGACCTGGTAAACGGGCTTCCGGAAAAAGAACTGGCCGATGTGATTTATCGCTACGGGGAGGAGAGGCTGTCGAGAAGAATTGCTCGCTCCATCGTGGCGGCAAGACTAAAGGGGCGCATCGACAGTACCTTGGAGCTGGCCGAATTGATACGGAAAGCCGTTCCGCGCACGCGTGAGGCTTTACGCATTCACCCGGCTACTCGCACTTTTCAGGCCCTGCGAATAGCGGTCAACAGGGAACTCGAATCCCTGGAACGTTTCCTGCCTCACGCTTTGGAAGTCCTTAGACCCGGAGGAAGGTTATGCGTGGTTTGCTTTCACTCGCTGGAAGACCGGATCGTAAAGGAGACCTTCAGAAGCTGGGCGCGGGCCTGCCGTTGTCCACGAGAGCGGGTTGCCTGCGAGTGTGAGGGCCGGCCTCTGGTTGGGCTTCTTACCCGCAAAGCTTTGCGTCCCTCAGACATTGAGATCGAACAAAATCCTCGCTCCCGCAGCGCAAGATTACGAGCAGCTCAGAAATTGGTTTCCGCCTAGAGGTTTTGGATAAAACTCAAAATGAAAGGGCTTCATTATGAAGACAGGTACCTCTACAAAAAGGTTATCGGGAATCGGCTGCCCTTCAACGAATTTTTTCCCGGCGCGAGGGCTTAGCAATCATTGCGGGCTTCAGGGAGAGACTCGGATGTCGCGAGTTGGACTTTTGGGCGGCTCCATGGGCCACAACTTCGAGCCGGACTTCTACTGCACGGTTCCGGGGCTCAAAAAATTGCAATGGGATGTTTGTTAGCGGGCATTGATCCGAAAGAGGGGCAGTAGCGGGTTTGCCTCGGTTTTTTAAAGGGGGTAGGAGGGGAGTTCAAGCATGAGAAGTGCGAAATCAAGTGCTCTAGACCTGGGCGTAAGGTTTGACAGCGATCCGGGACTTGCGCAGAGTTCTCCTGTCCACGTGAGGATCGGCGCCTGGCTGGTTTCGGCAATCTTACTTGGCGCTATCTTTGTCACCTGTGCGGTTTTTTATGTCTGGTTGTACGTTCAGCATGTGGAAAACGGCTACCATCTTTCGAAAATGTGTGAGGAATGCGAACTTCTAAGCACTGTCCACAGGAAGCTGACCCTGGAGTGGACACAGTTCCAGGATCCTCAGTGGCTGGCTCAAATCGGTCAGGACCGTTTCGGTCTGGCTCCTCCGGGACCTGGCCAGAAGGTGGAGATGCGTTAGCGATTTTATAACCATAACCAGGGCGCGAACAGTCCGGGAGAAAAAAGATGGAAAGGCGCGAGGAGCGGAAATCACTTAACTCCCGATATTGTACATGCCGCACGCTTTTCCAGGTTATGGTGATCGGCTGCCTTTGCGCGATCGTGGTAAAAGCCTTTACCATCCAGGTGATCCAGCATTCCCTTTGGGTGAGGAGGGCGGATGCCTGCCTTGATACCAAATTTACAGTTCCGGCCTACAGGGGCACGATCTACGACAGGAAGGGCAGGGTTTTGGCCTATTCTGTGCCCCAGTGCTCCCTCTATGCTTTTGGCACCCATGTAAAAGAGCCCGCGAAAACCGCGGCGCTTCTCAGTCCCATCCTGGGCGAGCCGGCCGGGGCGATCCGAAAACGGCTCACGGCCTCTAATCATTTCGAATGGATAAAGCGCCAACTGACCGACCAGCAGGCAGCGGCCATCCGCGCGCTAAGGGAGCCGGGGCTTAGTCTCACCAACGAATACAAGAGGTTCTATCCCTACCGTCAGGTGGGCGGCCAGGTTGTAGGGGTCGTAAACATCGACGGGATCGGCATAGAGGGTGTTGAAAAGTCATTGGACAAGGTGCTGCGCAGCAAGTCGGTTCCGGTATGCGCTTTAAGGGACGGCGGGCGCAGGATGTTGTGGCTAAGCGATTGCGCGCCGCCCCAACCCGTGGAGAGTTGCGGTATAAAGCTCTCTCTGGATACCTTCATCCAATTTGTAACCGAAAGCGAGTTGGCAAAGGCGGCGCAAAAATATCAAGCCGTGCAGGCCGAGGCGATCGTCATGGATGTCCAGACCCGTCAGGTGCTGGCCATGGCCAATTATCCTTTTTTTGACCCCAATATCATTCCCGACAAGAAAGTACCCGGTCAGGACATAGCCAGAAATCATTGCATCTCCGATTCCTTCGAGCCCGGTTCGACCTTCAAGATATTTTTGATGAGTGCGGCCATTAATGAGGGCGTTTTCCACGAATTTAACAGTATATACTGTGAAAACGGCCGCTGTAAGCTCGTGGGCCATTTTATAAAGGACGTTCATCCCCACGGCTGGCTGACATTGCAGGAAATATTGAAATTTTCGAGCAATATCGGTGCGGCCAAGATTGCCCTGACTCTTGGTTCCCCTAAATATGACAGCTACATTCATGCCTTTGGGTTCGGCTCGCTTACCGGGATCGACCTGCCGGGAGAATGCAAGGGGTTGTTAAGGCCTCTTAAGCTGTGGAGGCCGATAGATCTGGCCGTGACCGGCTTTGGTCAGAGCATCGGGGTAACGGCGATGCAGCTCGAAAATGCTGTTGACGTAGTGGCAAGCGGGGGCTTATTTGGTTCTCCCATAATCGTCGATTCCATTATTGACCCACGGGGCAAAAAGTCCAGGCGGCTCCGAAGCCTGGATGCGCTAAGAATAATTCGCAAGACGACAGCGGGTGTGGTTCGTGATATGATGGAAACGGTAACTCAGCCGGGAGGTACGGGGGTTGAGGCGGTGCCCGAAGGGTTTATGGTCGCGGGAAAGACCGGGACTGCGCAGGTGATGGACAAACAGACCAAACGATACTCTACAACTAATTACACGGCGGTTTTTACCGGGTTTGTCCCAGCGCAAAATCCCAAGCTGGTGATTACCGTGGTTGTTCACGATCCCCACGGCTCCATATACGGCGGAGTGGTTGCGGGACCGGTATTTCGAAACGTTGCCGCAACAGTTCTGCCCTACCTGGGCGTAATGCCTTCCCTGCCCGGGTTTAAGCCCGAGCCGACCCTTCGCGAGGCAAAGACCTTACCGAAGCATTCCAAGAAGGCCGCGTTTAAAAAAAACGTTGTTGCTAAAAGTTTGGGAGCGAAAAGGAAAGGTCTGGCCAAATCGGTTCCTGGGAAAAAAGAGACTGTTCGGCGCTGTGTTGGCAAACTGCCGCCGGCTCGCACCAGCGTCAAGTCCGAGGGCAAGTATTCGGTAAAATGCTCTAAACCTGCAGCTGCTCTCTATTGAAATACAGAGATGGACGAAAAGCTGAGCATGATCAAAAAGCTCGAAAATCTTATAGAAGGCCTGGAAGTTATCGGCTCCCCAAGAGGACTCGATGTCGAGGTGTCTGGCATCTGCCACGACTCCAGGCTCGTTACGAAAGGCAGTCTTTTTATCTGCCTTCCCGGGACCCATGTGGATGGACACGATTTTGTCTCGAAGGCCGTAGCGCGTGGTGCGGTTGCCGTTGTGGCGCAGAAGGAAATGGCGGACCTTGAGACAGGTTTTGTGCGTGTTGCGGACTCCCTTGCGGCCATGGCCGTCATCGCCGCCAATTTTTACGACCATCCTGCCTCAAAGCTCCAACTTGTTGGGATAACCGGAACCAACGGCAAGACCACCACCTCGCTTCTGATCGAAAGTATCCTGCGGAGCTCCGGCGCCGTTGCCGGCGTACTCGGCACTATTTCCTACCATTGGGCGGGCAAGGAAATCCCAGCCGCCATGACTACGCCCCAGTCCCTTGAACTGCAGTCGCTTTTTTACCAGATGGTCCAGGACGGGGTTTCTCATGTGGTAATGGAGGTATCCTCTCATGCCCTGGCTCTTGGAAGAGTCGCCGGATGCGAGTTTAAAACCGCCGTTTTTACCAATTTGTCCCAGGATCATCTGGATTTTCACGTGACTATGGAGGACTATTTCGCCGCGAAAAAGCTCCTCTTTTCTTCCTGCCTGAGCCCCCATAATTCTTCGGCTGTCATAAACCTGGACGATCAATACGGCGTGAGGATAATTGGAAACGGCGTCTGCCCCGCCGATAGAGTCATCGGGTATTCGGCCGGGTCCCGGGTGGGCGCTGCCATGGGAAAGGGGGCCGAGACCGTATTCGTCGAAAATCTTCATTTGAGTGGTAGCGGCATCAGAGGACGGGTCCAAACACCCGAGGGACCAATCGACGTTGAGTCCAGGCTTTTGGGCAAGCTCAACCTCTATAATATTCTGGCGGCCCTAAGCGCCGCGCTCTGTCTTGGAATTGCGCCCGAGGCCATCGAGGAGGGCATACGGAATCTGACGCATGTCGACGGCCGCCTCGAGCCCGTTTGTGTGCCCGAGCGGTGCGGCTTCCAGGTGGTTGTCGATTATGCCCACACCCCCGATGCGATGGAAAAGGCGATAACCTGCCTAAGGGAGATGACGCAAAAGAGGCTTATAGCCGTTTTCGGTTGCGGCGGGGACCGCGACAGGAAAAAGCGGCCGATTATGGGAAGCGTTGCCGCAAAGGCGGCTGATATCGTCATAATTACCAGCGATAACCCGCGCTCCGAGCTTCCCGAGGCTATTTTGGATCAAATCGAAGAAGGGGTTAAGGCCTCGAATCTGCCGCTTCTTTCGCCCGCCGGGATGGTTTGGGCTAAAAAGGGCTATATTCGAGAAACCGACAGGCGCAAGGCGATCGAGCTTGCGCTCTCCATCGCGCGCCCGAAAGACATGATTTTTATCGGGGGCAAGGGTCACGAGACTTATCAGATAATCGGATCGTCGAAACACTCTTTCGACGACAGGCAGATAGTGAGGGAGTACTTTGGGGGCTGACAGGGCAACAGGCAAAGAAGCTCAGGCGGTGGGGACCCTTGAAACCCTGGCCGGAGATGCGGGCGGCAGAGTGGTTTGCGCGGACTCGGGGGCCGTTGTTGGGGCGATTTGCACAGATACCCGCCACATCAAACCGGGAGACTGCTTCATCGCTCTTCTCGGTGAAAACCACAACGGCCATGCCTTCGTCTCCGAGGCTGTAAAAAAAGGGGCGGGCGCGGTCATTGTATCCGAAGAGGTAGACCTTCCGGCCGGCTCTTCAGCCGCTGTCGTAAGGGTAGCCGACACTCTTTTTGCTCTTGGCGAAATTGCCCGCCGTCGCCGGTTGCGATACGATATTCCGGTTGTCGCGGTATCGGGCAGCAACGGCAAGACGAGCACAAAGGAGATGACGGCGGCAATTTTGAGCCGAACCCGGAAAGTGCTGAAAAACACAGGCAATTTCAATAACCTGATAGGCCTTCCCCTGACACTGCTGGGGTTAAACGCTCAGCATGGAGCGGCGGTGGTGGAGATGGGGATAAACCTTCCTGGGGAAATGGAACGACTGGCTGAAATAGGCGCTCCCACTGTCGGGGTCATCACCAACATTCATTCGGCGCACCTCGAAGGTTTGGAGTCCCTTGAGCGCATCATGGAGGAAAAGGGAAAGCTCTGGGAGCGGCTTGGAGCCGAGGGGACCGCGGTGGTAAATCTTGACGATCCGGTAATTTGCCGATTCGCTGAAAAAATAAAGGCTCGAAAAATTACCTTTTCGAGCGTAAATGCAGCCGCGGATGTCTCGATTTGTTCGAAAATCGTGATCCGAGAGGGCCAAACCGCGTTTAGGATAAAAGCCGGGGGTATGGAAATACCTGTCAGTCTTGCGATCATGGGAGCCCACTACGCTCGTAACGCTTTGGCCGCGACGGCCGCGGCCCTTTGCGCCGGAGCAGCCCCCGAGGATGTAAGCGCGGGTCTTGCCGGCTGTGCTCCGGTAGCCCAGAGGATGCGTTGCGTAAAACTTGCCGACGGCTCAGTGCTGGTCGACGATACCTATAATGCCAATCCGGGCTCGATGCTCGCGGCTCTGGAAGCTGTCCTTTGCGCTCGTTTAAGCAGTCCCTTCGCAGCCGCTCTGGGAGAGATGCGTGAGTTGGGTCCGCAAAGCGCTGATCTCCATTTCGAGGTGGGAAAAGCATTCGGGGCGGCAAAACCCGTCTGCCTGGCAGCCATGGGGGAAATGGGGCCGCAGTTTCTAGAGGGCGCGCAGGCTGCGGGGCTGGATGAATCGGTTTGCTTTCATGCTCCCGATCATTTGCAGGCGGCCGATTTCCTCAACCGGTTTGTCCCCGCGGGTGGGTGGATTCTGGTCAAAGGCTCGCGCCTTACGGCCATGGAAAAGGTGGTCGAAAAAATAGCCGATCACAGGGGCGTGAAGAATTGAACGCTCGGGATTCCGGGGTTCTACGGGATAGTGAGATGAGATCGGCCGGGCAAGGCGTTAACAGTCACGATTTGCTGATCTCTATGCACCGAGGTGATGTTTGAGCCAAAAGGGGCAAAAGAAAACAGTGGTCGTCGGCCTTGGGGTTTCTGGCCGCGCGGTCTGTGAGCTGCTTTTAAGCCGTGGGGCTGAAGTCGTGGCAACGGATCTGCGCGACCTTTCCCAATTTGGCGGTGCGCTAGACGGTATTGCCGGGGCGGGAGCGCTCTTGCGCCTTGGCGGGCACAGGCTGGAGGATTTCCTTTCGGCCGACAGAATAATTGTTAGTCCGGGCATTCCCCTGGACATAGAGCCGCTTGTCCGGGCAAGAAGTTGCGGGATAGAGATAATCGGCGAACTCGAGTGGGCATGGCGTCAGGTTAGCCTGCCCACGGTCGCGGTAACCGGGACAAATGGAAAAACGACGACTACCGGATTGATCGGTGAAATTTTTAAACAGGCGGGAAGGCGGGCTTTTGTGGGCGGCAACATTGGAACCCCTCTTAGCCGGTGGCTTCTTGGCGCGCAAGCCGCCGACGCCCTGGTGCTCGAAGTGAGCAGCTTTCAGCTCGATACCGCTTCCACCTTCCGCCCGGACGTTGGGGTGTTGCTCAATGTAACCGAAGATCATCTGGACCGGTACGCAAGCTTTGAAGCCTATGCCGATTCCAAGTTTTCCCTGTTTAGCAGGCAAAATAAAGACGATTTCGCGGTCATAAACGGTGCGGACCCTATCTGCCAAAGACGCGCGGAACAAATTCGCGGGAGACTGCTCTGCTTTAACAGCGCCGGCGCCACTGCCAACGTAAGGGTTTGCGGCACTCTTTTGAAACTCGATGTCCCCGGGAAGGCCGGCATGCAGATCAGCCTTGAAAAGACCGGGCTCCACGGGACCCACAACCTGGAGAACACGATGGCCGCCTGCCTTGCCGCGATGTGCATGGGAATCGGCCCCCGGGACATCCAGGCCGCGGTCGACTCCTTTGAAGGCTTTGCCCACCGGGTTCAATGGGTGGGTAATTGGAAGGGCATAGATTTCTACGACGATTCCAAGGCAACCAACGTCGGCGCCGTGGTAAAAGCTTTGGAAGGCTTCGAGCGACCCGTGCTGCTGCTGCTGGGCGGTCGGGATAAACTCGGCGCCTACCAGCCTCTGCTAGCCCCTCTTGCCGCCCGGGGCAAAGGGGTTTTTGCCTTCGGCGAGGCCGGACCAAAAATTTATGATTGTTTGCGCCAAACGGTCGATGCGGGGCTCTATAAGGATCTTCCGGCTGCTTTTGGCGAGGCGGTGCGGCGCGCCGCGCCCGGTGACGTTATTTTACTGTCCCCGGCCTGCGCCTCTTTCGATCAGTATGCGGGCTACGCTCAAAGGGGCGACCATTTCAAGAAGCTGGTCTCTGAGTTGCGAGATTTTTGAGCCGATCCAAAGTGAGGGAACCAATTGTTTAGAACAGCCTCCGATGCACCCGCGGCTGGAGTGGAAAACTCCAGGGAAAGACTGCGCCATCACTGGAAGCCTCTTCCTTTGCGGGTTCAACTGTGGGTTGAGGTCTGCCTGCTCATAGCTTTCGGTTTAATCATGGTCTATAGCGCAAGTTCTATCCCCGCGCTAAAGAAGTTTTCCGATCCCAGCTACTACTTAAAGCGCCAGCTTCTATGCATAGGGATCGGATTAACCGCCATGATCGTTGTGAGCCGCATCCCCTACCGATCTTTTAAAAAATATTCGGGTCCGCTTATGCTGGGCATACTCATTATGCTCATCCTGGTCCTGGTGCCCGGAATCGGCGTAAAATTCAACAATGCGCGGCGCTGGTTGCGGGTCGGCCCACTGCATATACAACCCGCCGAGTATGCCAAGGTCGTGTGGGTTCTCTTCCTCAGTTCGGCCCTTGTGCGAAAGCAGGACCGCATAAAGCAGCCCCGAGTGAGCTTCTGGCCCTATCTGATCCTCTGCGGCGTGTTCTCCGTTCTTTTGCTCAAGGAGCCCGACTTCGGCAGCGTCTTCATGTTCGTTCTTCTTATGGTCATCATGATGGCCGTTACCGGGGTGCCGTTCCGCTGTTTTTTCCTTATGGCCCCTTTTGGGGCCTTCGCATTCTACAGGATGGTGTTCTGCGTCCCATACCGTCTCAAACGCTGGGAGGCCTTTTTAAACCCCTGGATCGATCCGCTCTATTCGGGCTACCAGCTCATCCAGGGCTGGATTGCGGTTGGCTCTGGGGGCTTTTTAGGCAGGGGGCTTGGCGCCGGACAGGAAAAGCTTCTCTATCTGCCCGAGTCCTACACGGATTTCATTCTGGCCGTGGTCGGGGAAGAATTGGGCTTTATCGGAATCCTGCTCACCTGTGTGCTGTTCTTTTTTGTGTTCATGACAGGTCTTGGTATTTCAAGAGATGCCCCGGATTATTTCGGAAGCACGCTCGCCATGGGTCTCACTATGCTTATCTCGCTCGAAGCTTTGCTCAACATGGGGGTCGTGCTTGGCCTGGTTCCCACCAAAGGAACGGCCCTGCCCTTCATTTCTTATGGAGGCAGCGCCTTTGTTGCCAGTTGCATTGCCGCCGGGATGCTGTTAAGCATTGCGGGCAGCTGTGAAAAGCGAGCGGACAGTTTGGATTAGAGGTTTTTAAAAATGAAATTTGGAACGAATTAATCATGTTTAAACGTTATCAGCACATACATTTCATTGGTATCGGCGGCATTGGGATGAGCGGGATAGCCGAGTTGCTCGTTAACCTCGGCTACAAGGTGAGCGGTTCGGACCAGAAGGAATCCGAATTGACCAAAAGGCTCGCAGTCCTGGGCGCGGTCGTCTACTCGGGCCATGATGCGGCCAATCTGGCGGGCGCGGATGTCGTGGTGGCCTCATCGGCCATTTCCGAAGAAAATCCCGAACTCCAGGCGGCCCGAAGGTTGCCCAAGGTTCCGGTTATACGCCGAGCCGAGATGCTGGCCGAGTTGATGCGCCTTAAGTATGCGGTGCTTGTCGCCGGAGCCCACGGCAAGACTACGACAACCTCGATGGTCTCAACGGTGTTTGCCCGCGGCGGCCTCGACCCCACGGTTGTTATCGGAGGAAAGTTAAACGCCTGGGGCACCAACGCCAAACTGGGAAGCGGGGAGTTTATGGTGGCCGAAGCCGATGAGAGCGACGGCACGTTTCTTCTGCTGCCCCCGACAATAGCGGTTGTGACCAACATAGACCTGGAGCACCTCGACTTCTACCGCGACATCGACCACATACGGGATACTTTCCTACAGTTCATGAATAAAGTCCCCTTTTACGGGCAGGCCATTTTGTGTCTGGAAGACGAAAACATCCAGGCGATTTTACCCCGGGTCGAGAAAAGATTTGCGACCTACGGATTTTCCTCTCAGGCCGATTTCCAGGCACGGCAGTTGCAAACCCGCGGACTGTGCACCACCTTCAGGGTTTTTCATGACTCGCGGGAACTGGGAGAGATGGAAATTCAAATTCCGGGCCGCCACAACGTGTTAAACGCTCTGGCCTCGGTAGCGGTGGCCCATGAACTCGAGATTCCCTGGCCCGCGGTCCAGGCGGGTCTGCGCGATATGACGGGCGTGCAGCGCAGGTTCCAGATAAAAGGGGAAGCCGGGGGCGTTCTGGTCCTGGACGACTACGGCCACCACCCTACTGAAATAAGGGCGGTTCTGGAAGCTTTGGCGGGTTGCTATCCAGACAGGCGCCGTATAATAGCCTTCCAGCCGCACCGATACAGCCGCACCCAGGCTTTGCTCGAACAGTTCGCCAGGTGTTTTTACGACTGCGACGTACTGCTGATCTCCGAAATCTATGCGGCCGGTGAAAAGCCGATACCTGGCATAACGGGCCGCAGGCTTGCCGATAAAATAGCCGATCACGGGCACCACCAGCTCCATTTTTGCCCGACTCTTGCGGAGATGAGCGAAAAGTTACAGGAAATGGTAAGGCCCGGAGATGTGGTCATGACTCTTGGGGCGGGAAATATTTTACAGGTTGGCGAATCTCTTCTCGAAAGCCTCGGGCAGGCGGGGTGATAAATTCGTACCGGCGCATGTGATAATGACGCCCTGTGGACGGCCTGATCGATACCAGGCATGGGAAAAGTGATGCACGAGAAGCTTAGCGCTCTTGAAGCCCTTGCGGATGTCGAACTGCGAAAAGACGAGCCCCTGGCCCGGCATACTACCTTCCGGGTCGGAGGGCCGGTGCGCTGTCTTGCCAGACCGCGAAGTCAGGAGGCCCTTTTCGGACTTCTGGGCACCCTCAGGCAATGGGAGCTTCCCTTCCTCATACTCGGAGAGGGCAGTAACGTTTTAGCCCCCGACGAGCCCTGGAACGTTGTGGTTGTTCAGCTCCATCTGGCTTGCAAGGACCTGGCCGCCACAGGCAGAAACGATTCAGGGCGTTGCGCCGTTTTCGCCGGTGCGGGAACGACTCTGCGGGAGCTTTTGAGCTATTGTGTTCCCAAAGGCCTCCAAGGGATTGAATGCCTTGCCGGGGTGCCTGCAACCGTGGGCGGGGCGCTCTTTATGAACGCTTCGACCGCGTGGGGCTCTATTTCCGATCATCTCGCCTACATCGAGGTGCTTGACGCCAGGGGCGATAAGGGCATGATTTTGCGCCGGGATCTCCGCCCCGGCTACCGCACGATGCCGCTTCCGCAAAACTGCGTAATCCTTGGCGCCGGGTTTGAACTGGAGAGCTGCGCGCCGGAGCTTCTCAAGGAGCGCATTGAAACTATCCTGGAAAAACGAAGGCGGACTCAGCCCCTGCGCTATCCTTGCGCCGGTTCGGTTTTCAAAAACCCTGAGGGGCAATTCGCCGGGGCGCTCGTTGAAAAGGCAGGTCTTAAAGGCTATCGGATAGGAGATGCCCAGATTTCTGAAAAGCACGCCAACTGGATTGTTAACCGAGGCAAGGCAACTGCCAGGGATATCATCGAGTTGGTGGAGAAAGCAGAAAATGAAGTTTACGGAACTTTTGGCGTGCGTTTAGAGCGAGAAATTCGTATACTTGGACAATTGTATAGAAGTCCGGCCCTATGCTAAAATCCAGGAAACTGAAGAGAAACAGGTATCAGGAAAGCCTGAGGGATCGCTTTAAAGGCAGGTTCCACCATTTTAATGGTTTTTTTGTCTTTTTCGCCTGGTTTTGCTTTATTCTCGTTCTTGGTGCCGGCCTTTCACGGCTCTATTATGAAATCCTAGATGCTCACTGGTTCAAGCTCGAGCAAATCGATATAGCCGGGATAAAGGCGCTTGACCGCACCCAGGTCCTGGACGCGATGGGGCTTATTAGAGGCGAGTCCACCCTTGGCATCAGTGCCCCAAGGGTCGCGGAGCGCCTCGAAAAGCTTCCTCTGGTTGAGAGTGCTTCGGTTAGGGTTGACTACGGGGGGCGCATTGCGGTTTCCATAGTCGAGCGTAGACCTGTTGCGGTTTTGCGCTGCGGAGAGCAGAATATGCTTATGGACTCAAAAGGGCTCATTTTCGCCAAAGTCAATCCGGGTCAAAAAAATCCCTTTCCTCTGATAACCGGGCTTTGCGGCGCGGATGTCAAAACGGGCGATCGGGTTGGCGCAGACAGCCTCCAGCACATAAATGAACTTCTTTCGGCCGTTGAGGATTCCAAATGGCTTTCGACTTCGGCCATTGACGAATGTCGCTGGGCCGGAGACGGTTTCACGATTATCCTGGGAAAGAGGGCCATTCCGGTACACTTTGGCAAAGAGGATTTCGCTTCGAAGCTCACAAAGTTAAAGAACGTGTTAAGTACCCTCAACGATCGGGGATGGACCGATCTTGTGACGCGAATAGATCTCGATTATCCCGACAGGGCCTATTTAGAAGGACAGTTCCCTGTTGCCGCACCGGTTGAGGAAACGGCTAAACGGCCGGGTTGATCACATCACGGAAGTATAGGCAGGTGGCCGGCAGTTCTGTGCTCAATGCTTGAGGCTTCTTTTGAAAGGTATCCCCATGGGGAAAAGAGAGGAACTGATCGTCGGTTTGGATCTTGGAACCACCAAAGTCTGCGCCGTGGTCGGAGAAGTCACCGGTGAGGGAATTGATATCGTGGGAGTTGGGACTTATCCTTCAGCGGGGCTGCGGGGTGGGGTTGTCGTAAATATCGACCAGACGGTCAATTCGATAAAAAAAGCGGTCGAAGAGGCCGAACTCATGGCCGGCTGCGAGATCTCCTCGGTCTTTGCCGGTGTTGCGGGCACCCATGTCCAAAGCCTCAACAGCCACGGGGTCATTGCGATAAAGAGCCGCGAGGTCACCTCCTCGGATGTGGTGAGGGTCCTCGATGCGGCTAAAACCATCGCTCTTCCCTTCGACCGGCAGATACTTCATGTTTTACCCCAGCAATATATCGTAGACGATCAGGACGGCATATATCATCCGATCGGAATGGCGGGAGTGAGGCTGGAGGCAAAGGTCCACATCATAACGGCAATAACGAGCGCGGTGCAAAACATCGTCAAATGCTGCGAAAGGGCGCGCCTGCAAGTCCAGGACGTCGTGCTCGAGTCTCTGGCCTCAAGCGGCGCGGTCCTTGATGATGACGAAAAACAACTGGGCGTGGCCCTCATAGACATCGGCGGGGGAACCAGCGAGATAGCGGTTTTCCAAAATAGCGGGATTCGCTATTCGACCGTGGTAGGTCTTGGGGGAAATCATATTACAAATGACATTTCGGTTGGCCTGCGGTGCGCGATGGATGAGGCCGAAAAGATAAAGAAAAAGTACGGCTCGGCCCTTATCGATACGGTAGACCAGCAGGAAGTAATAGAGGTTGGATCGGTGGGCGGCCAAAAGCCGCGTCAGCTTGCGCAGTCGATTCTGACTCAGATCATCGAGGCGCGGGCAAAGGAAATACTTGATATTATTCAATGGGAACTGCTCAGGTCGGGTTTGATGGAATCTCTGCACGCCGGGGTGGTTCTGACCGGGGGCGTTTCCCTGCTGCCCGGCATTCGCGAGTTGGCTGAAATGGTGTTCGACCTGCCGGTAAGAATCGGGGTTCCCTCCCGGTTCGGCGGTTTGGGCGATGTGGTCAAAAACCCCATTTACTCGACGGCGGCAGGACTTTTGCTCTATGGAAAAGATCACGGCGGCGGGGTACAGATGCGAGATTCCCGCAGCAAGGTGGGGCCCGTTTGGGAAACCATAAAGCGATGGTGGAAAGAATTTTGGTAACAGGCGGCTTTACCTGCTTCAGGACGGGCTGCTTTCAATCTTAGTGCTTTTCAGGCGGAGAGAGCCATGGCAAGGAAAGCGACCAAAAGGGGGATGCTTCATATGGAAAAGATGACGGAAGATGCCGTTTTAAGCAACCGGGCAAAGATTACCGTCCTTGGCATAGGAGGGGGCGGGGGCAATGCAATTAACAACATGATCACGGCTGGGCTCGAAGGAGTCAACTTTATTGCCGCCAATACCGACTGGCAGGTGCTTGAAAGAAATCTCGCGCCCAGGAAAATTCAGCTTGGAACCAATCTTACCCGGGGCCTGGGTGCGGGCGGACTTCCTGAAATGGGCGCCAAAGCCACTCAGGAAGACATCGACAAAATCCGTGAAGCGGTCACGGGCAGCGATATGGTGTTCATAACAGCCGGTTTGGGCGGGGGCACGGGGACTGGCGGCGCTCCTATCGCGGCTCAGATTTGCAAGGAAATCGGCGCACTGACGGTTGCCGTTGTGACCAAACCCTTCATGGTCGAAGGAAAGGTACGGCTGCGCCATGCCGAAGACGGCCTCAAAACATTGCAGGAAACCGTTGACACTCTTATAACCATCCCCAACAATCGCCTCCTGTGCCTGGCCGACAAACGTTCCACCTTTCTTGAAATGATAAAGAGGGCCGACGACGTATTGCTCTATGCCGTTAAGGGCATCTCCGATCTGATTCTAAAGCAGGGCTATATTAACGTCGATTTTAACGACGTCAAAACCGTGATGGGGGAAATGGGGCTGGCGCTCATGGGCACCGGTGTCGGACGTGGTGAAAACAGGGCCTCCCAGGCCGTCGAACAGGCCATTTCAAGTCCGCTCCTGGAAGATATTTCCATCCACGGCGCTCGAGCCGCTCTTATAAACATCTCCGCGGGCCCCGATTTGGGGATGCACGAATTTGAAGAAGCCCTTTCCATAATTCAAAAAGAGGTAAACGACGAAGCCAATATCATTTTGGGCATGGTCATTGACGAGAAGATGGAAGACGAAATTCGCGTTACGGTGATCGCAACGGGGATTGGAAAAGTTGCCAAGGCAAAAGCCGTCGAGCAGCCTGCGATAAGGCCTGTTCGCAGGATGAGGCCCGAAAATGTGGCTCCTGCAATCGACTACGACCTGCTCCAGGTTCCTCCGGGCATCCGCCAGAGGCTGCCCTTGAAGGACGTCGCTCAGTCCATGGATGAACTCGAACCCGATGTCGATATGCAGCAGCCGTCTCACAAAAAGAGGACCCTCCTGCAGAGGATTACCCGAGGCGGTCGCAATCATGAAGAGGAGGATTTGAGCATCCCCACCTTCATCAGGCGGCAGGCCGATTAGGCTCTTTCTCCATGCGGCCCGTCTTCTCCCGGGTTGCTTTAGCGTTCTTAACGGCGGGCGGGGATAAAATCCCCCGTCCGCTCGCCAAAGCCCCTCTTCTGCTTTCGAGCAAAGGGGCAAAGACAGTCTCTGGAGGCTCGGAGCAGACGATGACGCGATCAACTCGGAGCTTGACTGCTTTTCCGTCTGGAATTTTCAATGGCCGCAGCACCCTCCTCTGATCTCCTAAAAGGCTTCCACAAAGATATTTTTGAATTTGCCCGCGAATTCACAGACTTTCCCCGGTGCGACAAAGAACTGCCCAAAGAGCCCAAAATTATACACGATCCCCTTTGGGGAACCATCAAACTGGAGGCCTGGGAAGTCGCCCTGCTCGATCTGCCCCTGTTTCAAAGACTGCGGCAAATTCATCAGATTTCTCTTGCTTCCTATGTCTTTCCGGGTTGTAACCACAATAGACTGGAACATACCCTCGGGGTCATGCAACAAACCGGGCGGCTGATTGCGGCCCTCAATTGCCGCTACCCCGCCGGTAGTCCGCGCTTTGAACCTAAAACCCTGCGGACTTTAAGACTTGCCGCTCTTTTCCACGATTGCGGACATTCCTGTTTTAGCCACATCACGGAGGAACTCTACGGGGCATGTCCCGATATGCTTGCCTTTTTGCAGTCCGACCCGTCTCTTAAAGCCCGCCCCCATGAAATCCTTAGCTCCCTGCTTTTAAGATCGGCACCGGTAAAAGAGTTCCTTCAAGAGATAGAAGATCACTACGGTATTTCACTCGATAGTGAAAAGGCCGCCGACTGGATAATCGGCAAATCCCCCGGGAGGTCCGGAAACAGTGTCCACTGCGAGACTCAGGTCATAAACGGCTCTTTCGATGCGGATAAACTCGACTATATTCTGCGGGATGCCCACTACAGCGGCATTCCGATCGGTGTGGACCTGGAGAGGCTGTGGGCCTTCTGCAAGGTTGACCGAACAGATGAGGGCGTGGAAGTCCTCTCGCTCCATGAGGGAGGGGTTACTTCGCTTGAGCAGATTTTATTTGCCAAGATCAATTTGTTTGCCACCGTGTATCACCACCCTAAAGTAAGGGCGGCTGAAAAAATGGTTCAGTCCCTTATCGAAAGAATCCAAGAGGAGGCGCAAAAGGGTCGTTTCCAGGCTTTCGAGCGTCGATTGGATCTCAATTGCGCCGCGCACTATCTGTGGTTGACCGACGAGGTATTTTTCTGCCAGGCTTTGAGCCGCAAAAAAGAAGATCCTGTCCGGCGGATGCTCCACGATATCAGATATCGTCGTTTTTTCGTAAGAGCTCTCAGCATCGGCAAGGATACGGTCGGGGGCAAATGCGGGGAGGAATTTAGAAAACTTCGAAACCTAAGCCGGCCTGGAGCAGCCAATTACAGGGCAAAACGGGCTCTTGCCCAGGAGATTCTGAGCGCCTCCGGGCTTGAAAACGAAATCGGTCCCGGGCATATTTGGATCGATTTGCCCACGGAGCCTTCCTTTGAAGAGGTCCATAGCGCCTTTGTGCGCACGGCCGCGGGGACCCTTCGCAAAGCGAGCGATTTTTTCCCCGTCCATTATTGGAGCGATCTCTATAGAGAGCACAAATGGAGGGGCCATGTTTTTTGTCCCCCAAAGCATCAGCAACGGGTCCATGAGGCCTCTCTCGAGGTTTTTGCGCGCCACGGCGTCAGATTCGAAAAATCGGCCGGGGAGAGTTCCCACGTAGCCCATCCCAAATCCACGGTTTGATCTTTTCCGCTCCTAGCCAAGGCGACCCCGAAAGAGCCTTTCGGCAACGATCATGCTGAGAATGCCGATAGTCGCCAGGGGCCAGTATTGGTGCCACAGCAGGGAGGCTCCGGCCCCTTCGAGAAAACTTGCCCGTAAAATGACCAGAAAGTAGCGCAGGGGGTCGATGAGGGTAATATACCGGACAACCTTTGGCATATTGGCGATCGGGGTGGCAAAGCCTGAAAGAACGATCGCGGGCACCATGAAAAGAAAGGTTCCCAGAAGTCCCTGTTGCTGGGTGAGGGCCAGAGCCGAGATCATGAGGCCGATGCCTATCGAGGACAACAGAAAGCAGAACAAGCCCAGGTATAATGCCCAAAAGCTCCCGGTAAAAGGAACCCTGAACCATAATATGGCAACCGCAATGATGAGGGTGGCTTCCAGAGTGCCGACGACAAAACCGGGTAAGGCCTTTCCTGCGAGAATTTCCTGTGGATTCATCGGGGTGACAAGGAGTTGGTCGAAGGTGCCCATCTCGCGCTCTCGCGCCACCGAAAGCCCGGTGGAGAGCAAGGTCACCAGAAGGGTGAGGATGCCCGCAATGCCGGGGACGATAAACCACCGTGACTCCAGGTTGGGATTAAACCATGCCCGATCGAGGACCACCGTGGCTGCCGGTGCCCGCGAATGTGGCGCAAGATGCTCCCTGTTAAAGGCCGTAACTATCGTTTGCGCATAACCCAGCGCGAGGGCGGCAGTATTTGAATCCCTGCCATCGACAATGAACTGTACGTGAGAGGTCCTTCCTTGCTCCAGGTCCGAGGTGAACTGAGGCCCTATGCTAACGGCCATCAAGGCCGTCTGGCTGTCGACGGCCCGCTGCAGGGCTCTTTGATCTTGCACGTCTCCGATCATCTCAAAGCTGGGAGAGCCCGCGAATCGCGCGATGAAATCCCTGGATAACCGCCCCGAATCCTGGTTGTAGACGACAAAGGGTACGTGTTTTAGATCGTAGGTCGCAGCATAGCCGAACACCAGCAGTTGAATAATGGGCGGCCCGATGAGCACCGCCCTGCTGGCGGGATTGCGCAAAAGAGATAGAAACTCCTTGATAGCCAGGGCAAGGATGCGTCTTAGGGAAAGTTCCATCAATCCAACCTCTTGCGAAAACGAATAACTGCAAGACCCAGAAAGAGCACGCACAGGATTGCAAGACCCAGGCAGTTGCTCACAATGATTGACCAGATATTTCCAGCCAGGAAAAGGGTTTGCAAAAGTCCGACAAAATATCGGGCAGCAATTACATGGGTAAGCAGTTGCACCACTTTCGGCATGGAATGGATATCAAAGAGAAACCCCGAGAGGATGAAGGCGGGGAGAAAAGTTGCGACAATGGCCACCATGCCGGCCACGAATTGATTCCGGGCAAGGATGGAGATGAGCAGCCCCATCCCCAGGGCGGTCAGTAAGAACAAGGAGGAACACGCAAGCAAAAGGGGTATGGAGCCGCGCAGCGGCACACGAAACAGGAAAACGGCCATGAGCGTTGAAAAAAGCATTCCTCCCATTCCGAGCACGAAATAGGGTATGAGCTTTCCCAAAAGAATCTCCATCTTGCCCGAGGGCGTTACCATGATCCCTTCCATGGTGCCCCGCTCCCATTCCCGGGCCACGACAAGGGCGGTAAGCAGGGCGCCGATCAGGGTCATAATGATGGCGATCAGGCCCGGTACCAGATAATCGCGGCTGCGCATGGCGGGATTAAACCACACGCGCGCTTCGGCCACTACCGGAGCGCGCGTGTGGATTCCCGAGGCTTGGGCCTGTTGTTCGATCCAGACAGACCATGCGCCGTTTAGGTAGTTTTCAATGATGCGCGCCTGATTGGCATCGACTCCGTTTACAATGACATGAATCGGGGCGGGCGAGCCAGAGAGTGCACGACGTGTGAAATCGTTTCGCAGCCATACGGCGGCAGCCGCGCTCCCATCGGTCACAGCTTTTTGCGCCTGCGCTTCGCCGGCGTAGTGTATCGGGACAAACCACCGCGACTGCTGCAATTGCCCGATAAAGGAGGCCGTAAGCGTGGTCGGATGGTCTACGACCACGGCGATGGGTACGCCGCGCGCGTCCAAAGAGACGCCGTAGCCGAAAATGAGAAGAAGCGCCAGGGGCAAAACGAAGGCGATGGCGATGCTCGAAGGGTCCCGCACGATTTCGTAGACCTCTTTGCGAATCAGGCCCGTTAGCCGCATCCAAGTCATGAAGCCCTCCTGCTGGTTCTTTCATGTTCTTCGATAATCGCTATGAAAGCATCTTCCATGTTGGGCGGCGGTTCGCCCGGACGGCGGACCGCGGCTTTGATTTCGCCGGGACTTCCCTGCGCCAGCACCTCTCCAAGAGACATCAAAACCAGTCGGTCGCAGTATTCGGCCTCCTCCATGAAGTGAGTGGTCACAAGGCAGGTTGTCCCGTTGCGCGCCAGGGCGTTTAGGCGCGTCCAGAATTCCCGCCTTGCCAGAGGATCGACCCCGGAGGTGGGTTCATCGAGGAAAATGATGTCGGGTTCGTGCATGAGAGCGCAAGCCAGGGCAAGACGCTGCTTGTAGCCAAGAGGCAGATCCGCCGCATTTGCCCCCAGGTAGCCGCTCAGCTCGAATTCTTCAAGCGCCCAGGCTAGCCGGGTTTTCTTGCGCCGGTTTTGGAGTCCGTAGGCAGAGGCGAAAAATTCCATGTTTTGCTTGACGCTGAGCGCGCCGTAGAGTGAAAATTTCTGAGACACATAGCCGATGCGCGCCCGCGCGGCGGCCGGCGCTTTGCGAAGATCGAGCCCGGCGACCCGCAGGGTGCCCGAAGAGGAGGGCAGCAGCCCGCACAACATGCGAAACGTGGTGGACTTGCCCGCGCCATTAGCGCCCAGGAGCCCGAAGATCTCGCCTTTACGCACCGAAAAGCTCACGTTTTTTACCGCTGTAAAATCGCCAAAGCGGCGATAGAGGTCGCGGACCTCTATTACCACCGAGTCCTCGCCCGCCTCCGCTTCGCCGGGCGTTGCAATCCGCCGGCGCATGCCCCTGCGGAAAAGAAGACTGACGAAGGCGTCCTCCAGCCTGGGCGGTGCCGGCCTGAGCGTTCCCAGGCCGCAAAGATCAACGGGCAGGGCGGGCGGGCCGGGTTTTTCGGTTACGATGCGAAGCCCATTGGCCTGGATCACCGTGTCGATTACTCCGGGCAGGCCGGAGAGCCTGGACTGAACGGCTCGGGGCCGTGTGGGAAGGTCTTCGGGCAGCTCGAATAGAAAGGCTCGCCCCTGCAGCGGCGAAGAAATCCGAGCCGGGGGGCCCTGGGCCAGAATTTCCCCCTCATGCAGGACAATGACGCCGTCACAGCGCTCCGCCTCGTCCATATAGGCGGTGCTGAGCAGAATCGTTATGCCGTTTTCCACCACCTGCCGGTGGATAATGGACCAGAGTTCCCTGCGTGAAATCGGGTCCACGCCCACACTGGCTTCGTCCAGCAGAAGCAGTTCCGGGGGGTGGATCAGGGTACAGGCCAAGCCCAGTTTTTGCTTCATGCCCCCAGACAGTTTGCCTGCCAGACGCTTGCGAAACGGTCCAAGGGCCGTCATGGTCAGAAGCTGGGCAAAGCGGCTCTCCCGCTCGCTTCGGGCTATTCCGTGCAGGTCGGCGAACAATGTCATATTTTCCTGAACGCTTAGATCCTCGTAGAGCCCGAAATGCTGCGGCATGTAGCCGATTCGGTGCTGCAAGGCAAGAGCCTCTTTGGGCAGGGCGTGGCCCAGCACGGTGACTTCCCCCGTCCCCGGGGTGAGGATACCCGCCAGAGTGCGCAGCATTGTGGTCTTGCCTGCGCCGTCCGGGCCGATGAGCGCCGTTATGGAGCCGGCGGCAAGCCGCAGGGAGATGTTTTTTAGAGCAGTCCTGCGTGTTGGCCCGGTCCCGAAAGACTTGGTCAGGTTCGTGACTACGATGGCATCCATGTCAGCGCGTTTCGCAGGGGTGATTGGAAACCGCGTGTGGAGGATTGTCCACCAGGGGAATATCTACCGTTGCCGGCATTCCCAGCCGCAACCGGTGCTCGGGATTGCAGGCATAGATCCGGACCCGGTAGACAAGCTGCGAGCGCAGTTGGGTGGTCTCCACGCTTTTGGGCGTAAATTCGGCTACGGGAGAGATAAAACCCACCCAGCCCCGAAATCGCTTTCCCGGAAAACTGTCGGTAGAGATCCACGCCTTCATGCCAAGCGCCACTTTGCCCAACTCGGGTTCGGGCAAATAAGCCCGAACCCAGACGGGATCGTCCAGTGCGAGCGTAAATACCGGCGTCTGGGGCGTTACCATGTCGCCCGGTTCCAGAAGACGATCCTGAATCACACCCCTGGCGGGCGCGTAGAGTTGCGTATCCGAAAGGTCCTTTTGGGCCGTCGCGAGCAAAGCGATCTCTGATCGTAATTTGGCCTTGGCCTCGGCAATATCTTCCTTGCGCGGTCCAATGACCGCCAGGCGCAATACCTGGGCCTTGGCCGCCGCAATTTTTTCCTCGGCGTTCAGGCCGGCCAGTGCGACCTGCATACCCCGCAGAGCATCGTCTCTTACCTGCAGTGAGACGTACTGCTTCCGAGCCAGGGCCTGCTGGCGACTATACAGCACCCGGGCGTTGACCAACCGGGCTTTGGCCGCTTCGACATCTGCCTTGGCCGCCGCAAGATCGGCCCTCGCCCGTGAGATCTCCTCGGGACGACTGCCCGCCAAAAGGCGGGCTACGACCTGTTTTTGCGCCGCCACATCCGCCCGGCAGCGCGCCACCGTATCGCGAAAGCGCTGTGGGGCCAACTGAGCGACCAATTGCCCGGCGTGCACCGCGCAACCTTCGTCGACCAGCAGTTTTTCGATGCGTTCGCTATCGTTAAATGCAAGCTGCACCTGGCGAATATCGACATTGCCGTAAAGCGTGATGCTCGATCTGTTCGAACGAGAGTTCCAAAAATGGTGGACGACAAACGTGCCGATCAACGCCAACGCGACCAGGACCACTGCGATAATGCGGATCTTTTTCTTCACTGCCGTCTATGGGCCTCCGTTTCTCTTCCCTGCCGTGAAAACGTTAGTGCAGCAAGGTGTTTATGGACTCGATGTCCTTTGAGGTGAGAACTCCCGCCGCGGCCTTGAGCTGAACGCGGGCCACAAGGTGCGTATACAGTGCCAGGTAGTAATTGCGCTGGGCCGCCGCATAGTCGGTGGTTGCCGTAAGAAGGTCGACAATGGACCGGGAGCCGATTTCATAGCCCTTTCGAGTCCCCTCCATGGAAATGCGGGCCGAGGCAACCGAGTCCCTGGCGGCCTCGAATCTCGCAACGCTGTTTTGCAGCGTAAGAAAGGCGGCCTGGGTGTTCAACCTGATTTGGTCCTTGAGGGCGAGCACTTTGTCCCCGCTCGCCCGCGAGAGCGCTTCGGCCTGACGAACCTTCGCCCTTATGGCCCCGCCTTCCATAAAAGGGATCGAGAGGTTTACCACCGCCCCCGTTTGGTTTATCGCCAGGGGTGGGATCAGCGTGCCTGCCGAGTGCCCGACAAATCCGTTGAGACTAAGGGTGGGCCAACGGGCTCTTTTTTCAAACTCCACCTGCTCTTTAGCCGTCTTAAGGGTTGCCCTTGCCTGTTCGAGCAGAGGCTGGTTCCTCATGGCGCTTTCGATCCAGGGTGCCGGCGAATCGGGCCTGGGACTTATCACGCGCAGCTCTTCAACATCCTGCAGCGCACCGGCGCCGTGATGGGTCAACCGCTGCAATTGAGCCTTCGCAACCGCTACCTGATTATTTGCCACGATCAGGTCTGTCTTTGCGTTGTCAAGCTTGGCCTGGGCCTCCTGTTGGGAGATGATGTCCCCTGTGCCGATCCGCAAACTTGATTTTGTCTGATCTGCGATCGCCTGCAACAGTTCCACCTGCCGGCGGGCAACACGTTCGTTTGCCTGTGCCTGAAGCGCTGTGAAGTATGCCTGCGTGACATCGAGCATGAGGGACTGTTCGGCGGCGGCAAGGGCCTCTTCGCCGACGCGTATCCGGCTGCCGGCCTGCTTGAGGGACTCCCAGGCCTGGCCGTCGAATAGCGACTGTGTCAAAGTGGCGCTCAAATTGTCGGAATGGTATCCCGTATCGATTGGACGGCTGCCAAACCCCGTAACGCGCGCGCTGTTTATCCCTCCGCTCAGATCGGCGCCAAGGTGAGGCAAAAGCGCCGCTCGCGCCAGAGGACGGGTTTGAAAATCGGCGTCGAGTTCGGCCTTTGCCTGGGCAATGGTCGGAGAGGTGGCCTGGGCCTGCTCATAAGCGGTCTGCAAATCGTCGGCCCGGGCAGTTGCGGCGGTGACCATCGTCAAAAGGACCGTTACGACGAAAAACCTCAGGCGAAGCGAACCGGAAATAGACGAAGCGTGTAGTTGCATATTAGGATTTCCCCTCCCGAAATTTCTCTAGTCCTGGATGGAACATCAGGCAGGGTTAAAAAATAGTGGCAGCCATGTCCGATGCGCCGTACAATTCCATCGGAGCGCCTTTCGGGCTCGTTATCGAGTGCGGTTTTCGCGCCGCGGCTCCTCGAATATTTCGATGGAATTGGTGTTTAATGTATAGGGATATAGCAATATAATGTCAATTAAGATTTAAACTGAAGGCGAAAAATGGATACAATATAGTGATACGAGAATATATTGTGATTTTTTGTGCCTGCTCCGCGAGCCGATCGAACCAATAAATATTCGTGAGCGCTCAGGTGAGCTTTAACCCCAATCCCGCCTCCAGGCGGAGGAAGACGGCATGAGTTCCTTTGGCATTGTCCTTGCCTAAGATCGGAAGCGGCGGCAAAAAAGACAGGAGCCGGTAGAAGGTATCCGGTTTCAAACAAAGCGGAGCAAATTTTGGCGGAATAAGTAAAGGAGAATTTACCATGGGATTGCGCGAAACAATGGCGGCTATAGCGGCTAAGGACCGCAGCCTGCTCACTTATACCGATGTATCGGACGCCTATATTTATTATATCAGGCCGGATTTTGATCCCGTGGGAATCAAATTCTGCTCGGATGAAGCCGAAATAGCCCGGTATAAAATCAATGCAAGGGTCAAGGCCAAAATCACCTATTGCCAGCAGTTGGCCCTGGCCCGTGGAGGGCACAAGGCCATGTTTATGTCCCCTCGTGGCCTGTCGTGTGAAAACGCCAGGCTGGTGTTTGGCTACCGGGAGCCCGACCGGGAAAAAGACACGAAAAAACACATGAAATACCTCCGCGACGAAAAACTTGCCTGGGAAGCGACCCTGGCCAAAGCCAGGCTTGCCTCCGGAAGTTGTTTCGGGGTTTATACCGCCCCCCTGTCCATGTTCGATGCATCGGGGCTCGATCCGGACATCGTCTTTTTTATGCTGCTGCCCTATCAGGCGTACCATGTACTAAACGACTATATGGGCGCGACCGGTCAAAGCAGCCTGACCTTTAACCACTCGCCCAATTCGGCGGTATGTTCGGGTTCGCTCTGGGCCTTGGAGCACAATACGGCCAACATGACCACGATGTGCGCCGGAAGCAAAACGTCCGGAAAGACCGATATGGCGATGTTGAATCTGTTTATTCCCGGGGCGCGGATAAAAGACAGCGCGGCGCAGTTGCTAAGGCGGGTGAGCGAAACGGGCGGGTCCTCGCTTCTCCATGAAGGCGGTCAGCCCTGGCCGGGAATGGATATCTGCGGGGGGTGTCCGCTTTTAAAATTCGAAGCGGTCTAAAAGACGCCACGGCCTTTGCGCACCCGGGCAAGAATACAAACGGGATCTGGGAGGACGCCGGTTTACGGCGTTTCTTCACAGGTTCCGGATAGAAACATTTCGTTCCCTTCCCGGATGGTTTTGGAAACATTTTGACCCCAAAAAAAGGGGCAGCTTCGCCAAGATTTTTGCCTCAGCCTTCCTAAAGCATTTATAAATTGTTATTTGCAAATTCGATTGCCCCGCTCCTGCGTCTGGCTTTCAATCTGAGTGGAAGCCGGTTGCTACGCCTTTAGCTTGCTGTAATGAAATTGACATCTATCGATTTATAAAGTATATTGAGAATTGCAAATCTATTGGGGGTGAGAAAATATGCAAAAATTTATGAAGGCCATGAAGGCCCTTTCCGATCCTAACCGGGTAAAGATCCTGAAGTTGCTCCAGCAAAGATCCTTATGCGTTTGCGAATTGCAGGCGCTCCTGGGGATTGCGCAGCCCACAGTTTCCAATCACCTGAAGGTGTTGGAGGATGCGGGATTTGTGAGCTCCCGCAAAAGCGGGCTCTGGGTGGAATACTCTCTTAGCGACGGGGACAGCAGTCCCTATGCGGCTTGTCTGCTTGGCAATTTGAGGCATTGGCTAAAAGACGATCCGCAAATCGCCCCCCTTGTCCAACGCCTCCCGGGCATAGACCGGGAAACCGTGTGCAAAATCAAGCTGCTCAAGACAGACGATGAAAAACGGTCCGCTTCTCTTGGGCGCTCCGACTGCGATGCATCGTTTTGAGAAGGAGGAAAAACAATGGTGGTCAAAATACTAGGACCGGGCTGCAAGAAATGCCATGAAACCGAAAAGGTCGTAAGGCAAGCCATTGAGGAGGCGGGTTCTTCGGCCAGGGTGGAATATGTCAGCGATATTGCTGAAATCGCCAAACACGGGATCTTTAGCACCCCGGCGGTGATGGTTGACGCTGCTGTGAAGTCGGTTGGAAAGGTCCCTTCGAAAGCCGATGTGAAATCCTGGATCAAAGAATAGACGGGAGCGGCAGAACTAAAAATATGCAGCCTCCGGAGATAGAGATGGCTAAAGGAGACGTTACGCGAATCAACGTGGGCAAGATCCCGGTTGGCATTATCGGCCTCAAACCGCTCATGGGAAAGATGGCGGAGACCCATGCGGATAAATCCGATGAAGAGGTTTGTTCTTTCATGCTGGCCGAACTGGGCAGGGACAACTATATCCCGCGCGAGGCCGGGCAGGACTACGCAAGGGCCCTCCTTGGGGAGTTTAAAAAATATCTCGGTAAGCCCTTTGGCGAAGTCGCCCCCGTGGGGCTAAGCATTAAAGTCCTGGGAGTTGGCTGTCCGCAATGTCACGGCCTGGCGCAGCTGGTAATGGAAGTGCTAACCGAGCTAAACCTGCCCGCTGAGGTTGACCAGGTAAGCGATCTAAAAGAAATCGCGGGGTATGGGGTGGCGGGGACGCCCGCGCTTGTTATTGGTGGCCGCGTTATGGCCGTGGGCGGTGTTCCCGCAAGGGAGAGGGTTAAAAAATGGCTGGTCGGGGCCGCTGCATCTTCTTAACGGATCAGGGAGGCAAACCATGTTGCTACAAGGCTGGCGCAAGGAAATAATTCGACCTGAGTGCAGGCCGGAAGCCGAAGCATTGCATTATATCGTTCATCTCGATGAGGACATCTCCGAAGTTTTGCCCTACCTCAATGCGGTGCTCGGGGGCTTTCAATACATGAAGGAGCCTCCGTGCGTTTCCTTTAGAATACATGGGAAACTGATCGCCGTTCATCCGAGGAAAATCTGCATCAATGCTTTAAGAGACGAAGTGGAGGGCGATAAAATAACGGAGTGGCTAAAGCAGGAGATAAACTCAGCCTGGGAGCGTCGCAGCGAGATTACGCCGCAATTTGAAGGTGCTCCGAAACCAAAGGTGATCGAAATATTAAAGCTTCTGCCAAAGACCAATTGCGGCCAATGCGGTCAGCCGACGTGCATGGTGTTCGCCACCCAGGCGGCTGAAGGCGGAAAAGGCTCCGAGGCTTGTCCGCCCCTTGGCGCGGAGAGCCGGGAAAAACTTGACGCCTACCTTGGTCGCTTCAAGTTCGACTGAGAAAAGGGAAAAAACAGCAAGGGGGACTCTTATGGCTGAATCGGTGTCCAGGCGGTTGTCATTTCTCGATCGGTATCTGACCCTTTGGATTTTCCTGGCCATGTTCGTGGGTGTCGGGGGCGGCTGGCTTTATCCGGGGGTAAAGAACGTGATCGACTATTTCCAGGTTGGAACTACCAACATTCCGATCGCGGCCGGTCTGATATTGATGATGTATCCTCCCCTTGCCAAGGTGAAGTACGAAGAATTAGCAGGGGTATTCCGAAATTTCAAGGTGCTGGCGCTTTCCCTGGTGCAAAACTGGATAATCGGCCCGATCCTCATGTTCCTTCTGGCCGTCACCTTCCTGTCCGGCCACCATGACTACATGGTGGGACTGATCATGATAGGCCTTGCGCGCTGCATCGCCATGGTGATTGTCTGGAACGATCTGGCCGGCGGGGACACGGAATACTGCGCGGGGCTCGTGGCCTTTAATTCCATCTTCCAGGTCCTCTTTTTCTCGGTTTACGCCTATATCTTCATTACCATACTTCCGAAGTGGATCGGCATAACGGGGGCCGTCGTCGATATTTCCATGAAACAGATTGCGGAAAGCGTCTTTTTCTACCTGGGCATCCCTTTTATCGCGGGGATGCTTTCGAGGCTGATCGGCTTAAAGACCAAGGGCCGGGAGTGGTACGAAAAACGCTATATCCCCAAAATCAGCCCGATTACGCTGATAGCGCTTCTGTTCACCATTATCGTGATGTTTTCCCTCAAGGGCCAATATATAGTGGAGCTTCCCCTCGATGTAATCCGCATAGCCGTTCCGCTTTGCATCTACTTTCTGGTCATGTTCCTGGTCACCTTTTACATGTCCTGGAAGGTCGGGGCCACTTACGGCCAAACGGCGACCTTGAGTTTTACCGCCGCGTCCAACAACTTCGAACTGGCAATAGCGGTAGCTATCGCGGTTTTCGGGGTAAACTCCGGGGAGGCTTTTGCCGCGGTGATCGGTCCCCTGGTTGAAGTGCCGGTTCTGATAAGTCTTGTGAATGTTGCACTGCGATTTAAGCAAAAATATTTCCTGCAAGCCGGCGATGCAGCCGAAGGCTTGAAGCGGCGCAGTTAGTTTTGTTCCTGCCTCTGGGGCAAAAAAGGGAAAAATTGCCTGAGGGGCAAGGCGAAAATAAATGTCTAAAGACTTTGTCCCGCGCTAGATCCTCGCGGTTTTTGCCCTTTCTGGTTGCCGCTCTTGGCTGCCCCATCCATTGCCGTTTCCAGTTGCCTTCTTGCGCTCTTTCTTTCTCCCGTGCTAGGTTTGGCCAGGCTAAAGGGCTGTTGTGCGGTTTTCCAACCCCGGGAGTTACAGGCAATGGAGCAAGGAACTGAAGGCAAACGAACCAGGGGGGGACGCCCTTTTCCGAAGGGTAAATCCGGCAATCCCCTGGGGCGACCCACAGGAAGCCGCAACAAGGCTACTCTGATCGCTCAGGCGCTGCTTCAAGATGAGGCCGAAGGTCTTGTGCGAAAAGTCGTCGAGATGGCTCTAAGCGGCGACAAGACATGTCTGCGGATTTGCATCGAGCGGCTTGTTCCCCCAAGGAAAGGCTGGTCGCTTCCACCGGGTCTTCCTCCGGTGAGCGGTTCGGCCGACCTGGCGAAATTTTTTGCCGCCGTTTCCGCAAGGTTTGAGGCAGGGGAAATGACCACCACAGAGGTGCGAGCCCTAAAAGACCTTACCGAGTCTTATCGAAGATTGATCGAAATGGCTGAACTCGAACCCCGGATAGCCGAGTTGGAAGAAATGATAAATCAGGGGCAACAGTGACCCGGGGTTTTGGGGGCTATAAACCCGGCAAAACCGAGCCCATCGGCGCCGCGTCCACGCCTGCCTGCGCCAGGGCCTCGCGGACAGTGCGCGCAAGCCTGATTGCTCCGGCCGTATCGGAGTGAATACAAAGGGTTTGGGCCTTAAGCTCGATTTGTCGGCCATCGAGTGAGGTAATCCTTCCGGAGCGGACCAGGGAAAGGACCCTTTGACGAACGAGCTCCGGGTCCCCAATAACCGCACCCTCCATGGTCCGGGGCGCAAGCTCTCCGGAGGCGAGGTAAGCTCGATCCGCAAAAGCCTCCCCGGCAACTCTTAGCCCGGCCGAAACCGCCATCTTTTCGCAAAGGGACCCGGCGGGGACTACCAGGATAAGCTCGGGATCGTAAGCCTTTAGGGCGGCAATAACCTCGTGTGCGGCTCTTTCCTCTTTTGCCGCCAGATTGTAGAGGGCTCCGTGCGGTTTGACATGCTGGAGGCGCAAGCGATTTTCTTTCAAAAAAGCGCAAAGAGCGCCTACCTGGTAGAGGATGTAGTTTTTTATCTCGCCGGGAAATGTTTGCATAGCGCGCCGGCCAAATCCCAACAGATCGGGGTAGCCGGGATGAGCGCCCACCGCGAGGCGATATTTGGCCGCGAGGGCGGCTGTTGCGGCCATCACCCCGGGGTCTCCCGCGTGGTAGCCGCAGGCGATGTTAACCGATGTTACAAGGCCCATCATCTTTTCGTCATCGCCCAGACTATAGGCCCCAAAGCTTTCCCCCATATCGCAGTTTATATCCATTCTCATGTCGCACCTCCGGCTTTTGCGCTGTTTTCATAGAGTCTTGCAAGCAGGTACTCATTTTTCAGATAAGCCGATCGGGCCTCGTCAAGACTTACCTCGACGAAGCCCACGGTGTTGCCCGGACCGAGCTGGGCGGCCACAGGCAAGTCCACCTCTATTACGGCTGCACATTTCACATAGCCTCCGGTCGTCTGGCAATCGCTGCCAAGGAGAACCGGCTGTCCATTTCCAGGTATTTGAACTGCTCCGGGGAAAGCGCCCTCGGAAATTATATCGCCTCCACGGCTAAGTTCGACCGCCGGTCCGCAAAGCATGGCGCCCATCCTGTCGGATCTGTTCGAAACCACATATTCGGAGGAAAACAAGGTTTGGAGCCCCTCGGGGGTAAGCCGTTCGATCTGAGGGCCGGGCAAAACGCGAAGCCGCGCGTTTGCCGAATAAATCGGGACCAGTTCGGGGGGAAGTTTAAAAACCGGAAAAGACGGGCCTGTTTTTCCGGGCTCTCCCACAAAAAGGAGGTCTTCTCTTCGAAGGCTTCTTCCTTCAAATCCGCCAAGGTTTCCCCTTAAAAAAGTCGACCTGCTGCCCATGAGCTCCGGGACGTCGATGCCTCCCTGCACGGCAAGGTAGGTGCGTATGCCTGAGACCGGAGGCCCGGTTTGGATAATTTCGCCTTTTCGCGCGAAGTGGACTTCCCAGAAGGGAAGGGGGCTTCCGCCGCACTGTGCCAGCGTTTTTGCACCGGTAAGGGCGAAGCGGGCATCACACAGGAACTGGGCCGCAAAGCCGCCCAGGGTGATCTCGATGCAGGCCGCATGCGCCCCGTTTCCCGCCAGCAGGTTCGCAAGGCGCAGCGCCTGCCGGTCCATCGCGCCGCAAACCGGTACGCCCGAATCGCGAAAGCCGAAGCGACCCTGGTCCTGCACGGTGGCAAGCGGTCCGGGTTCAATGATCTTTATAGCTCTCAAATTCTTGTCTCGTTATCGGTTTGAAGCGCACGGCGTCCCCGGCTCTAAAAAGAAAGGGGGCTTCTCTTTTAAGATCGAAAAGCTTGAGGGGCGTTCTTCCAACGATCCACCAGCCTCCCGGACTGGCCACGGGGTAAATTCCCGTCTGCCGGTCGGCGATCCCCACGCTTCCGGGTGGGACGGCTTTCCCGGGGCTGTTTTTCCTGGGAGTGCAGAGCCTTTCGTCAAGGCCTCCCAGATAGGGGAAGCCAAGAATGAACCCTATCATATAGACCCGGTAGACAGGGGCCGAATGGAGCGCTATGACCTCGCTTTCGTCCAGGGAGTGTCTAGCTCCAACCTCTTTTATATCAGGGCCGAACGGGCCTCCATAGCAAACCGGAACTTCCAGGATCCTCTCGTTTTCCTCTTCTTGAGCCTCCGGGATGTCCAGGTTTTGCTCTATTATGCACGTAAGCTTTTCCAGAGAGCACAGGAAGGGGTCATACCGGATGAAAAGGCAACGGTATGTGGGACCCATATCGATTATGCCCGGATAAGCCCCCTCTTTTAACCTTTTATGCAGGCTGCGGACCCGCCGGTTGATCCACGGGTCTATCGCCTCGGCAAATTCCACACTAACTCCGGTATCTCCGCACAACAGCAGGCGGCATTGGGGGTATCGGACCCATTGTGCGGGCGATGCGGCGTGGGGCGTAACTTCGGGCACTATTACTCCTCTTCCCTGTTTACAACGAAGCTTTAAATAATTTATTTTAATCCCTGGCGTCGCAAGAGGCGAAGGGCCTCGAAAGTTTCCGGTGGGTTTTAGTCCCGCGCGGTACGGGACTTAATCTGCCCTCAAAGCTTTTTCCCAATACCGCACGGGGAGATCCGGCCTATGTTGGGACATCTGGACCCGGTGATGCTCTCACGCATCCAGTTCGCGTTCATCATTGCCTTTCACATCCTTTTTCCTTCCTTTACGATCGGCCTTGGAAGCTGGCTGGCCGTTTTGCAGTGGCGCCGGCTTAGAACGGCAAACAGCGCCTACGGCGACGTATATCATATGTGGGTGAAGATTTTTGCCGTAACTTTCGGTATGGGCGTCGTTTCGGGCGTTGTCATGTCCTTTCAGTTCGGGACAAACTGGGCGCTCTTTTCGGACAGGGCCGGAAATATTCTCGGGCCGATGCTTGGCTACGAGGTCTTGACCGCATTTTTTCTCGAAGCTTCCTTCCTTGGCGTAATGTTGTTTGGAGAAAACCGGGTCGGACGCAAAACCTATTTTGCCTCAAACATCATTGTGGCCGCGGGCACCCTGCTTTCAGCCTTCTGGATTCTTGCGGCAAACAGTTTTATGCAAACTCCCCAGGGTTTTAGGATCGCCAAGGACGGGCGACTGTTTCCAGTCGACTGGAAGCAGATCATTTTCAATCCCTCCTTTCCTTACCGGTTCTTCCATATGGTCACAGCGGCCTATCTTACCACCGCTTTTGCCGTTGGCGGAGTCGGGGCCTGGTACCTTCTGCGCGGACGCCACATCAAACAGGCGCGCATTATGTTGGGCATGGCCATGATTATGGCGATCTTCGTTGCCCCTCTACAGCTTTTTATCGGTGATTCCCACGGCCGCAACACTCTCAAATACCAGCCCGAGAAGGTGGCGGCAATGGAAGGGCTGTGGAAAACCCAGCGCGGGGCGCCCTCGATAATTTTCGGATGGCCGGATCAAAAGGATGAAGTTACCAAATACGCAATTGAAATACCAAAACTGTCGAGCCTTATCCTTACCCATGACCCAGAGGGGCTGGTAAGGGGACTCGATGAGTGGCCAAGAGGCGACCATCCCCCTGTCCCCCTGGTTTTTTTCGCCTTTCGCGCCATGGTGGGACTGGGCAGCCTTATGATCCTGACCGGTTTAACCGCTCTTGTCCTTTTTTTCAGGAAGCGTTTGTTCGATACGAGGTGGTTTCAGCGCTGGTGCGTTTTAATGAGCCCCGCGGGCTTTCTGGCGGTGCTTTGCGGCTGGTGCGTGACCGAAACGGGCAGACAGCCCTGGGTGGTCTACAACATTTTGCGGACCGAACAGGCTGTTTCTCCGGTAAATGGAGCGACCGTGGCTTTGTCGTTTTGCGCTTTTGTGCTCACCTACGCGGTAGTCTTTGGCGCCGGAGTCCATTTCATTATGAAGCTCATAGGCAAGGGGCCCGGGGCGAGGGAAAAAACCTACGGTTCTCGCGGCCTTGACCAACCGGTTCTCATCACGGACCCCGCTTCTGAAAAGGACTGATACAATGTCTCAAATCCCTCTGGTATGGTATTGCCTGCTTTTTATCGCCCTGTGTCTCTATGTCTTTCTGGACGGTTTCGACCTGGGGATAGGCATTTTGTTTCCTTTTGCCCCTTCGGAAGAATCCCGAGACCTTATGATGAATTCTATCGCTCCTTTCTGGGACGGCAATGAAACATGGCTCGTTTTGAGCGGCGGGGGGCTTCTGGCGGCCTTTCCCCTGGCCTACGCGATCCTTATGCCCGCCTTCTATATGCCTGTTATCCTGATGCTTCTGGGTCTTATCTTTCGCGGCGTGGCCTTCGAGTTTCGCTTCAAGGCCACAAGATCGCGCCGGATCTGGGACTATGCCTTTCATTTCGGCTCCGTGCTCGCCGCTTTCATGCAGGGCATGATCCTTGGCACCTATGTTTTGGGTGTGCATGTCGTGGGGCGAAGCTACGCGGGAGGGCCTTTCGACTGGATAAGCGCCTACAGCCTGATGACCGGAATGGCGCTGATTTTCGGCTACGCATTGCTTGGGTCTACCTGGCTCGTTATGAAAACCGAAGGGGCTACCCAGAGCTGGGGGCGAAAATGCGCCTCCTACGTCCTGGCCTATGTCGCGTTTTTCCTGGCTATCGTCAGCATCAGTATGCCGTTAATGGAGCCTCGAATAAAACAACTGTGGTTTACCTCGCCCAATATCTTCTATCTTCTTCCCCTGCCGCTGGCCTCATTGGGTCTTATTCTTGGGATCTGGAGGCAACTTTGCCGGGGGGCCGAGACGAGTCCTTTTTTTATGAGCCTTGGCGTCTTTCTCCTGGGCTATATCGGGTGGGCAATAAGCTTCTGGCCCTGGCTTGTCCCCTTTGCCGTCACTTTCCGGCAGGCCGCCGCTGCGCCCTCTTCTCAAGCCTTTCTTCTGGTGGGAACCCTTGTGGTTTTGCCCCTCATTCTGGTCTATGTCTCTTACTGCTATTACGTCTTTAGAGGTAAGGTGTCCCAGGGGGGCTACTACTAGAGAAGGCAGCCGGAGCGAAGCAAAGATTCCGTTACGCAGCCGCGGGGGAGAGCAAAAGAGGGGCTTGTGCTCTTTTTCGCGGCTCCGAGGCCGGTTCTTTTCCACAAAAGCCGCCAAGGCCAATCGGTAACCGATCCGGAAGTCTTCTGGCATGTAGTGTGCTTAAAGAGTGGAAAAAGTTTTGTTTGCGGAAGGGTTGGCACAAGGAGGGGAAAAATGAGGCCCGTTCATCCCGGTAAAATTTTGCTCAAAGACTTCATCAAGCCCTTGGGATTAAGCCAGACCCGGCTGGCGCTATCCATAAATGTTCCGCCTCGGCGCATTAACGAAATCGTTCTCGGAAAACGCAGGATAACTACGGATACGGCCATCCGCCTGGGCCGGTATTTTTCCACCGCCCCGCACTTCTGGCTGGGGCTCCAGATGGACTATGACATATGCGTCGTCCGAAACAGGCTCGACGACACTTTGAAAATCCAGGCGCCGGCCGTATAAAGCTCTGAATCCTGCAAAGGGTTTGGTTGCCTGAGAAAACATTGCCAAACGGTTATCGGCTATTTTTTCTTCTTCTCCAGCAGCTTTGCCTGCAAAAGATCTGCAAGGGTTCCCATCGCGGAGCTCGTTTTGGCGTAGCGGGCGAAATCTTCTTCGCTTTGATCTTCGGCCTGCCCGCTTGCCACGGGCAAAAGCGAAATACGCTTGTTTTCCCTGTCGATGGAGTCGATCTTTACCTCGATAACCTGCCCTTTTGCCACCGCTTCATGCGGATGCCTAATTTTTTTCCCCGCTCCAAGCTTTGAGATGTGCAAAAGACCGTCTAAGCCGGGGGCCAGAGAGACGAAGGCGCCAAAATTTGTCAGACGCACCACCGTGCCGGTATGGCTGGAGCCGGGGGGAAAATCCTTTTCTATGCTCTCCCAGGGGTCCGGAAGCGCCCGTTTCAAGCTAAAAGAGAGCCGGTCGTTTTCCCAGTCGAGCTTCATGGCGATTACCTCGACTTCCTGGCCGACCTTGAGCACTTCGTTTATATCTTCGGTTCGGTCCCAGCCGATTTCCGAAATCGGGATAAGTCCATCGATGCCGCCGACCTTTATGAATGCCCCGAAATTATGAATCGAGCTGATCGTGCCGATGACCTTGGCCCCTTCCAGCAAAAGGCTTTTTTGCTCCTCCCTCTGCCGCGATCTTTCTTCCTCCAGCACCGCGCGGTTTGAAAGAACTATGTTTCTGCCCTTTTCACCGTATTGAGTGATGCGGAAATCAAGATGCCGGCCCGTTATATCCTTGGGGTTTTCTCTTTGCAGCCCCATTTGGGAAAAGGGGCAAAAACCGCGAAGTCCTCCGGCTATCTTTATTTCAAAACCCCCCTTTATCTCTTTTTCAACCAGCCCTTCGACGGGGATAGCGTTTCGCCAGGCTTCTTCGAGGTAGTAGCGTCCCGCATCCCCCCCGGAAATCCGGGTGGTGAAACGCATCTGGTTTTCGTCGGCCGAAAGGAAGTAGGCCTCGATCAGTTCGCCCTCGGCAACCAGGAGCTTGCCTTCTTCGTCGAGAAATTCCTTTGCGTCGAGGTAACCCTCGCTTTTCCCACCCATATCGATAAAGACCGACTCCGAGGAAATGCCGACGACCCTGGCTTTGACCTTCTGGCCCGGATTGAAGCGAGCGGGTTTTAGTGTGCTTTGCCGCAAAAGATCGGCAAAGCTTTCCTCTTCGGCCAATTCGTCCCTGGATTCTTCGTTTTCGTTCATATCGCCAATCGACCTCTCTTTCTGGAAATAAACGAGCCGGGCGCAGGCAGTAAATCAAGAGGTCTGCCTTTTCGCGCACCTGCCTCGGGGCTTTCTTCGTTTTTGCGCGGCTTACGCTATAACAATAGCATAATAACTTATTTTAATGCCAATGCGCCATGGAAGTGAGCAATAATCGGCCTGAGAGAAGGAACCAGCGAAAATGTGCAGGGAAGATGAGCCTCGCTTGGACCTTCCCGGTGTTGTACTCAGGACTTCGGGCGGCGTGTCTTGCCCTTATTTACCAGGGGTCTTCCCACAAGCATTTCCAGCTTGGCAAGGTTCTGCTCGCGGTTTGTAAGAGCGCGCTCGTAGGAGAGTTCAAATTCCAGGAGATTTCGGATTGCATCCACCACGTTGGCGTAGGTGGCTTTTCCCGTTTGGTAAGCCTGCAGCGAGACCTCGAGCGCCTGTTTGGCCTCGGGGATCAGTGCCCCCCGGTAGAGGGCGATCTTTCGGTCCGCGTCCTTAAACTTGTAGTCGGCGAATTTGACGTCGGCGACCAAAGTGTTTTCACTGTCGCTACGCTGTCTTAGGAAGGCCTCGTAGTTGGCCCTTGCCTCCCTTTCTTCAGCCCGGTATTTGCTCCACCAGATAGGAACATTGATCGAGGCTGTAGCCATGACCGGGTCATTGGGTACAAATTGTCTGCCCGTATCAAAGCCCTGAATTCCCAACGTCACATCCGGATAGTAGTCTTTCCTGGCGAGGTCGATTTTCGACTTTGCTCCCCGAGCCTGAAAATCTATGGCTCTTAAATCCGGATTGGAATGCTTCAGCCAGGTCAAAAGCTGATTGGTTGTAAAAGATACCTTTTCTTCCTCTATTTTTGCCGGCCAGAAGAGCGGAGCATCGGCAGGCCTGTTAAGGGCCGCGTTGAGCTTGGCGGCCACGGGTTCGGCCTCGTCTTCCAGGGTCTTTAACCCGTCCTCGAGTTTTCCCAACTCCACTTGCGCCTGGACCACGTCCGCGTAGGTAATGATTCCCGATGCGTAACCGGCGCGGGCCACGCTTTCCAAATACTTCACGTAGCCAAGGTTTTCCTTTGTAACGGCGATGGCCCGCGCCAGATAATAGTATTCATAGTAGGCATCTTTTACCTCAAAAAAGAGCTTGAGCTGCGCGGCATCATAGCGGGCTTTTTCCGCTCGGGCCGCGGCGGCCGCGGCGTTACCCTTTAATTTGAGCTTTCCAAACCAGGGAAAGGTCTGGGTCAGCGCGATCCCCTGGCGCTGAGGCGCCATAACGCCCTCCTGAACGTAGTACATATAGCCCAGCTGCGGGTCGGGAAGCGCTGTGACCTGGGGAATTTTCTCCAGCGCCGCCACCCATTTGAGAAATGCGGCTTTAAGGCCCGGATTATTGAGGGCCGCATAGATGAGATAATCGTTTAAAGTCGATTTGGAGGTGAGCCTGGGCGCTTGCTCGGGCAAATCCTTCGAGGGCATTACTTCATTTTGCGGAAGCGATGGATCGTTGAGGAGCGTTGCATCCTCCGGAGGAGTCGACACGCAGCCCGAAAAAACGATTAACAGAGCGGCCGCGACAAGGCAGGCGCGAATTGGTCTCATTTAGACTCCCTCCTTTTTATAGTGCCCGGGGTATTTGGTCCTTTCAATCGTCTACTTTCTCCATTACGCCTTGTAAAGGTAAAAGTACCCAAAGTGAGAATATCTCGAAAAATCTTATTTGCAAAAACTCTGCTGTCCGGTAAAGAGGGAGGGAATTTTCCTCTGATTTAGTCGTTTTTCAAACCGGGCCGGCTTCGATCGCAATACTCGCGCGGGCGGAAAAATTCCGCCGATCTTAAAAAACAACCTCCGCAAACGATATAGACTTGCTTTAGAGCGGGCGCCCTAAAATAAAATTCCACTCCGTGGTGTGCTTTTGCCCTTTGGAAGCGAAAAGATTATCCAAGAATGCATGATAGTTCAACCACTTGGCGTAGCCTGTTTCACAGCAGTGCTGCAAAAAATACGTCGTTTCTTTTGAAATGGTTTTTTATTTGCATCAACCATTGCACGAACGCGATCCATACGCGAAAACTATCATTGTTAATTCCTTTAATCAGGTAAGGAGAAAAAATGAAAAAGATTAGAGTTGGCATTTTCCTGGGAGTAGCTCTTGGTCTGCTTGCATTTGGCTGGAGCATGCCAAATTTTGCCCAGGCCGCTCAGCAGACTCTTTGCCCGGTCCTTGGCAACAAAATCGACAAGAATGTCTACGTCGATTATCATGGCCAGCGCATTTATTTCTGCTGCCCCCGCTGCAAGGCCGCGTTTAAGAAAAATCCGCAAAAATACCTGAGCCAAATGGAGGCTCAAGGGGTGACGCTTGCCAAGTCGCCGGCGGAGGGGCAAAAATAAGACGGCACAGGGGCATGCAGTGGGTTGCCTGCCCTTTTTTCAATCGGGTGTTGAAAATAGCTTTCAATACCCGATTGAAAGTTTTTTTCAATGTAAGAATCTTGCGGTAGACTATCATATAAAAGATAGGTGAGGATGTAGCGAGGCCGTTAAAACCTTATAATTGTGTGCTTAATCCTTTATGGCGCGAATCGCCGAATAACGGGCGGGCGGAGCATGTACCGATACAAAGAAAAAATTTCGCACAGGATTTTGGCCGCCTTCTTCATAGTTGCGGTGATCCCTATCGTAATAATGGGGCTGGGGTTGTACCGGAGCGCTGAAAAAACTCTTATCGACTCCGCCTACACCCACATCGAGACAATTTCGCAAGACCGCGCCAACACCCTTCATTCCTGGTACCGGGAAAGGCTCCAGGACTTAAACGTTCTGTCCAGGATGACGGCGGTAAGGGAGCTTTGCGGCGGCAAGGCCGTCGGTTTTGAGGGCTCAAAAGATCTCAAAGAAGCCGCGGTAAACGATCTTATGGCCCTAAAGAGTGCAAAGTCGCAAGCTTACGCAAGCATCCATCTGATCACTCTTTCGGGTGAAGTTCTCGCTTCGACCAATCCCAAAAGCGAGATGATCGTAACGAAGATGTATCTTAAGGATCTCAAGGATATGGAGGCCTCCAAAGGCCCGGTCCTCAGCCATTTGATGCAGCACTCCGACCGCGCATGGTACATACATCTGACCGTGCCTGTTTACGGCGCCGACAAAAGGATCGCGGGCGCTGTCTTTTCGGTTCTCGATGCCTATGGAACTCTGGACCGGATTCTTTCCGACAGGACCGGCCTGGGCAAGACCGGTGAGGCCTATCTGGTCGATAAGGAAGGGAAAATAGTTACAAAATCAAGGTTCTTAAGTCTAGGGGAAACGGCAAAACGCAGGTTTAAAACCGTGGGCATAGTCTCGGCCGTTGCCCGAAAAGACGGTATCTCGATATACCGAAACTACACGGGACACCTTGTAGTGGGCTGCTACAGGTGGCTTCCTCTCTTTCATGCGGGTCTTCTGGTGGAAATGGGAGAAAATGAAATTCTTGCCCCGGTAACGGCGATCCGAACAGCCGTTCTTACCACGGCCGCCCTCGTTATCCTTATATGCTTTCTTGCCTCCTTTTGGTTAAGCGGGCAAATCTCGAAGCCCATAATCGAGATGGCCAAAGCCTCGCGCGTTATGGCAAGCGGTTCTGTGGACCAGAGAATAACCTATTCGCGCCGCGACGAGATCGGCACTCTTGCCCAGAGTTTTAATTCGATGGCCGAAGAGCTCTCCTCACTCATAGATTCCTTAAAGCGAAAGGAAATCTCCTTGCAAAGAGCCTATGATGAGTTGATGCAGACCCAGGAGCAGCTCGTTCAATCCGAGAAAATGGCCGCTATCGGCGAACTGGTCGCGGGGGTAGTCCATGAAATGCGAAATCCGCTTTCCTCGGTAAAGCTCAATTTCCAGATAATCGGAAGGTCTATCGGCGAGGCCGCCCCTCTGCGCGAGCATTACGCGATCGGTCTTGACCAGATAGCTCAGCTTGAAAAGATGCTCTCGAGCCTGCTTGATTACAGCAAGCCGATCTCGCTAAAAAAAATTCCGTTTCGACTCGAAACGATCGTTTCCGAGAGCCTTTTGCAATTGCAGGGCTGTAGCGAGGGGCGGGAAATCGAAGTCATAACCGAGTCCGCTGTCGGGGAGGTTACGGGAGACCCGGAGCAGATCCGGCAGGTTCTTACAAATGTCGTTAAAAACGGCATGGAATCCGCCGGGCCATCGGGCAGGGTCGAAATAAGGATAAAGGCTGTCGGTAAAAATCACGGAGGTCCCCTTATCGAAGTTGCCGATAACGGTCCCGGAATTTCTCAGCAAGATATCGCACGCATTTTCCTGCCTTTTTTCACCACAAAAAAGGACGGCACGGGTCTTGGGCTTTCCATAGTCAAAAAGATAATGGAGGCGCACGGTTTTCGAGTCTCGGTTTCGAGCCGGGAGGGGGCAGGGGCGGTTGTTAGCTTGCATTTCCAGACAAGATGAACCTATATTTGCCCTCCCGGATGTCTTGAGGCGGATAATGCTTTACCGGTTAACCAGGGGCCGAATTCTCAAATGAAAAAAATACTGTTGATTGACGATGAAATTTCTCTTGTCCGCACCCTCGAACTCTATTTCCGCGGTAAGGGCTACAGCGTTTCGGCCGCCTTTGAGGCCAGAGAGGGATTACAGCTCTGGCGGGAAACCGAGCCCGACATCGTACTGCTCGATGTGCAGCTGCCGGGGATGGATGGAACAAAAGCCCTTGCAACCGCAAAGGATGAAGACCTCTGCGGCGATGTGGTCATGATAACGGCTTTTCAGGACATGGAGGCAACCCTTTCGGCCATTCAGCGTGGAGCGGTCGATTATCTGTATAAGCCGCTCGATCTCGACAGTCTCGATGTTTTACTGGAAAAAATTCTCGCAAGGCGCAAGGAGCGCGAAAAGATCGAACGGCTAAGCCATGTTGTCAGCGAGTGTTTCAAGCCAAACCAGATAATCGGTAGAAGTCAGGCCACACTCGAAGTCATAAAAGACATCGCCCGGGTTGCGGGCGCTCCGGTAACGGTTTTGATCGACGGCGAAACGGGCACGGGCAAAGAACTAGTCGCAAGAACCATTCATCAGCAGTGGGCGCCGGGCGAACCCTTCGTGGCGATAAACTGCGCGGCGATAGTCAGTAATCTGCTTGAAAGCGAGCTGTTCGGACACGAACGGGGGGCCTTTACCGGAGCTGTTCAGCGAAAGCTTGGCAAGATGGAAATCGCGGGCAGCGGTTCGGTTTTTCTGGACGAGATGGGAGAACTGCCTCTCGAAATTCAGGCTAAGTTTCTGCGCGTGCTCCAGGAAAAACAGTTCCAGCGTGTTGGGGGCTTGAAGGACATCCCCTTTAACGCCCGCCTGCTTGTGGCTACCAACCGCGATCTTGAAAGCATGTGCCGCACCGGTGGTTTTAGAGAAGATCTCTACTTTAGGCTAAAAGTCTTCGAGATCCACATCCGGCCACTAAGGGAACGCACAGAGGACATCATGCCTCTGGCGGAAAATTTCATCTCCCGGATGAACCGTGAGCTCAATAGAAACGTTACCAGGATTCCCCTGGAATACCTCAAGGCCCTGGAAAATTACGACTGGCCCGGAAATGTCAGGGAACTCGAAAACATGCTCCGAAGAGCCATGATTCTTTCCAGGAGCGATGTGCTCGAAATCGACCAATGCTGGCTCGAACCCAGGCAGTCCCCGTTTTCAAAGGCCCCGGAGCCTGAAGACCGTGGACTAAAAAGCCTCAATGACATGGAAAAAGAGCACATATTGAAAATCCTGAGGTATACCGGAGGAAATTACGGGGAGACCTGCAAGATTTTGGGAGTCTCCAGGCCCACTCTGAGAAAGAAGATAAACGACTACGGCCTCAAAGAGTATTTGGAGGCCGATTCGGCTTATCAAAAGGACTAACCTCGGTTCCCTTTAATTTTTGGCTCGACTCCGCGTAAAAAGTTTCTTTCATACCGTTGAAAATTCTTTTCACAAATTAAGCGTTTTTTCCTGCCTCGCCGCCTCGGCTCCAGATTGTAAACGAGTGTCATTTCAGGTGCTTATAGTATGCCTCTAAAAGAGTCGCCGCCTTGGTCCGCGATTTGCTCTACTTCCCCGGGAGCAGAGCGTACGAAAAGGTTTCGAATTTTTTTGCCTGCCCAATCAGTTACAGCGAAAGAGCGAAAAGCGGAAAAAACCAAGCTGATCTCACTTTGCGCTGAATACTTCTTCCTTTCCATGCTCACTCGATGATCTTTGGCTTTCAAACTAAAGGAGCGGGTTTTGGTCTGGAAGAGGATGCCAACACTTACGGAGCTTGATCCGCGGGAGCTTTTAAAACGTCGTTTTAGTTGAACCCATCGCTCAAGTTTCTTTGCACACGCCGGTTGACAATCGGCAAATCGATACGTTCACAGTCTAAAAAAGAGGAGTTAACGATGAAGTTAAGAGGAAAATTAAACATTTTAATGCTTGCACTTGCGTTGATGCTTTCCACTGCCTGCGTTTCCCACGCGATGGGAGGCGGCATGTACGGCTACGGCGCCTACTCCAACACAAGCGCCTACTCCGGCACAAGCGCCTACTCCGGCACGGGCGCCTACTCCGGCACGGGCAGCTACTCCGGCACGGGCAGCTACTCCGGCTACGGCTCCATGGGCAGCCAGATGAGCCTCATGTGGCAGGGCGCCTCCAGTGTTGGAGACGGCTGGGACTATATGAGCTGGTTTGGCTATTTCAAAACCTCCACAACCACTCCCTGGATTTACCATAACCAGCTCGGCTGGCTCTATCCGGTTGGTACCTCCACCGACAACATGTGGTTGTGGGACCAGAATATGAATTCGTGGTTGTGGACCTCCAAGACGATGTACCCTTTTATGTATCGAGCCTCGGACGGGGCATGGCTCTACTATGATGAAGGGACTTCCAATCCGGAGATGTTCTATAACTATAAGACGTCTCAGTATGAGAAAATCCCGGGAGCTTAAAAGCTAATCTCGCAAACACCGGTTGTTGTTACGGCAGGGTCGGCGACGGCCCTGCCTTTTTTGGGGTCCTGCCCGGGAGAAAATCGCTTTCAGATCCTTGCAAGTTTCTTTCAATTCTCTGGTGCCAAGGTTGTGATTATCTTGGCCTCTTTTTTAAATCAGATGGAATATCATATAGTTATAAATATGCCTAATTTTCTCTCCACTGGCCCGGAACTTGGATAACTAATGGGTAAAGAACAGCGGCCATGAAGAGTCGGTACAGGCCAAACGGTTGATTTTAAAAATGAGTTATCTACTGCAAGAGAGGAGATTTCCATGAAAAAGTTTTTTTATTTCTTTGCGGTTTTAGCGGCGGGTGCTTTCCTATCAGCCGGGGCTCTTTGGGCCGCGCCTGTTGCGCCGCTGTGTCCGTGGCATCGAACGGCATGTATTCAGAAAAGTGACGGTATGTACTGCAGCGTGAGCGAAGAATCCGCGGTTGACAGGTTTGTCCCTGGAAGAGCGGGGCTATATGGATGGGAAAGGGTGCCGGAATACCGTGAAACATCGCAGAGGTGCGCGGGGATGTAGGAACTGCCGAAATTTCATGTAAAACCTTTGCAATACCGGATCGGCAACGGCTCAATGGGTGAGGTCTAAAAAGCTCACCCATTGAGCCGGTCCTTTAAGTGGAGAGCCGACCGATATCTAAAAGCCGGATTAAATCTTTCGCCCGAGAGCCAAATCTCGACCAGGGCCTCGGGGAATTGCCAGGGGCTTTGATCGTGAGCAGTTAGAACCTTACCGCGATCACGGAAACGTTATCGAAGCCGCCCTTGTCGTTTGCAGCGCTTACAAGGGAGTCGGCGATGCAATTTACATCCCCGCCGCATAGTGAGCAAACGGTCTTGATCTCCTCGTCGGAAAGCATGTTGGTAAGGCCGTCGGAGCAAAGAATCAAGATATCGTCTTTGCTCAAACTCATTTCAATAAGTTCGGGCTCCAATTCCTTATTGATGCCGACCGCCTGGGTGAGCGCGTGCCGGTAGATCGGATCGATATCTTTTTCATCGATGTCTTGGCGTTGAGCGAGCAGTGCGCCTACCGTCTGGTCTTTGGTGAGCTGCACGATGGATTGACGCACAATATAGGCTCGGCTGTCTCCGATACTGCCGATATAGGATTTGCCTTCGCGGACAAGCGCGAGCAGCAGGGTCGTTCCCATGCCGGCAAGGGCTCTATCGGTGAGGGCCGTTTGCCTGACGGCTTCATTGGCCTTAAGGAAAGCGCCCGCAAGACATTGCGGATAGTCCGCGGGGCCGGTAGCCGATGCCTTCTCTTTCAGATGGCCATAGGCTTCCCGAACGGCTATGTCGCTAGCCACCTCGCCGGCCTGATGGCCTCCCATGCCGTCGGCAAGGACAAAAATTCCGGCTTCAACATCTATAAGAACACAATCCTCGTTATTGGTTCTTATTTTTCCAGGGTCGGATCGAAAGGCGGCTTTCATGCGGAACATATCCTTTATTGGAAGGTTATGCTTCGTTTTTAAGGCTATCCCAAACAGATGCCGTATTGTAACAGATTTTCTCCCGAAGTCTTTTTTTGCGACCTCTAACCGTGAAAAGATCCGGTTTCCCATGCCATTGCGGGAGCGGAAAAATTGGAATCCAAACCAGGTTCCTTCCTTATCGGTAGCGATCGCTCAATCAGCAACTCATATAGACTCTGCGCGGCGTTTTCTTGAGGTTTTTTCAAATAATGTATACAATCGTAACCCTTAGACGCAAGGGCGCCTGGACGGAGTAAAATCACTAACTTTTCCGCGTTTCGATCGATCACGCACCACTTGTTTTCCTGGTTACAACGAGTTGTCTTTATTGGCATCATACTTGCTCTAACACCGAAAACCAAAACCGATATAGGGGCGGCGCCACGATGAAAAAACGTTGGGTTCTTCTCGTTATTTTATGCGGTTTAATTGCTGGGGCCTCCTTTGTGGCCGGTCGGATAAGCGAGAAAGCAGTCGAAAACCGGCCCCGGACAAAGAAACAGCCGGCCATGGTTTCCAAATCAGGTCCTGCTTCCCCGCAACGGGCAGGCAAGAGGAAAATTCTCTACTATAGAGATCCCATGGACCCTTCCATTATCTCCAAGCATCCCGGCAAGGCCCCGTGCGGAATGGATCTTGTGCCTGTCTACGCAGATAATGAACCGGCGGGCAAATCCGCAGCCCCCCCTACTGCCAAAAAGGCTCAAGGCAAAGGGAAAATCCTCTACTGGCGCGCTCCCATGGACCCCAACTACATCTCCAACAAGCCGGGCAAATCCCCAATGGGCATGGCTCTTGTGCCGGTTTATGCCAATGAGGTCACTTCCGGCAAGGTTCGGGTCAGCCCCACGGTGGTCCAGGAAATAGGGGTTACGACGACCAAGGCCGTAAGCGCTCCGTTTTTCAAGACTATCAGGACTTATGGGACGAGCACCTGGGACGAAGAGTCCGTGGCGGCTCTTAACACGAAGGTGGACGGGTGGATCGAAAAGCTTGACACAAATGTTCAGGGACAGGTGGTGCGAAAGGGACAGCCTTTGATCCGGATTTATTCGCCGGAGCTTGTGAGCGCGCAACGGGAGTATCTTGCGGCTCTGGACAACGCCGGGGCGTTAAGGTCCATTTCCCTGCACGCCATGGCCGGAGCCGTGGCCAAGCTGCCCGAAGCCGCCTATATGAGGCTCAAACTCTGGGATATAAGCGACCGGCAGATAGCCGAGCTGAGACGCACCCGCAAAGTCCGTAAGACCCTGACTCTTTATGCGCCCCTGGACGGGATCCTGACCCATCTCGACGTCGTGCAGGGCGACTATGTGAGCGCGGGCCATAACCTCATGGAGCTCGCGGGGCTAAACCCCATCTGGGTCAATGCTTTCATTTATGAAGACCAAATCTCCATGGTGAAAGAAGGCATGGAGGCGACTCTAAATTTTGACTCTCTGCCCGGGGAGTCCTTCAAGGGAAAAGTCGATTACGTCTATCCCTATGTTGCCGGAACGGCCCGAACCACCCAGGTTCGAATTGTGCTGCAAAACCCAAAGGGCCATATACTTCCCCAAATGTATGGAAATGTTAAACTCCGCAGCGCTATTGCCAAGAGTGCCGTGCAGATACCGTCCCAAGCCGTCATTCGGGCCTCATCGACCGATAACGTGGTTTTCATCGCCCTTGGAGGCGGGCAGTTCGCGGGCCGCAAGGTGGTTTTGGGACCCGAAGGCAATGACGGAATGGTCATGGTAAAAGCGGGTCTAGAAGCCGGAGACCGGATCGTTACCTCGTCCCAGTTTCTTCTTGATTCCGAAAGCAGGCTCAATTCGGCCATTCAGGCCATGCTAAACCATGGGGGCCAATCGAAATGATCGCTTCCCTTATCGACTGGTCCCTAAAGAACCGTTTGCTCGTATTGATTTTGACGGGTTTTCTTTTGCTGGGAGGTATTTGGGTCGTCTACCACACCCCCATGGACGCTATCCCCGATCTTTCCGACACCCAGGTCATTATCTATACCAAATACCCCGGGCAAAGCCCCGGGGTGGTCGAAGACCAGGTTACCTATCCGCTCACCACGGCCATGCTTTCCGTACCCAGGGTCAAAGTGGTGCGAGGGTATTCCAATTTCGACTATTCCCTGGTGTATGTGATTTTTAAAGGGGGCACGGATCTCTACTGGGCTCGCGACCGCGTGCTCGAATATCTTAACTACGTCGCGGCTCTGCTGCCCCAGGGAGTATCTCCCCAACTGGGCCCCGATGCCACGGGTGTGGGCTGGGTCTACGAATACGCCCTGGTAGACACCTCGGGCAAACTGTCCCTGCAGCAATTGCGTTCCCTCCAGGACTGGTACCTGCGCTACCAGCTCCAGGCTGTTTCGGGCATCGCGGAGGTAGCGCCTGTCGGCGGCTACGTAAAGCAGTACCAGGTCCAAGTCGATCCCAACAAGCTGGCCGATTACAAAATAAGCCTCTCCAGGATAAGCAAGGCCATAAAGGCCTCAAACAGCGACGTGGGCGGAGGCCTGGTCGACAGGGCCGAGACCGAATACATGGTGCGAGGCCTTGGATACCTTAAAGGAGTAAAAGATCTTCGCAAGGTTTGCGTGGGAGTGGCGAGCGGCGGCGTGCCGATCCAGTTGGGGCAGGTTGCACACATCGACATCGGACCCGAACCCCGGCGAGGCGTGGCCGATCTCAACGGACAGGGCGATGTTGTCGGCGGTATCGCGGTCATGCGCGTTGGGGCAAATGCCTATAAGGTGATCCAGGCCTTCAAGAAGAAACTAAACGAGTTGAAGAGCGGGCTCCCCAGGGGCGTAAAAATTGTCACCGTCTACGACCGTTCGGCTCTAATCAAACGCAGCATATCTTTTCTAAAAGAAAAGCTTACCGAGGAACTGATAACGGTCTCACTTGTTTGCCTGCTGTTTCTGTTCCATTTCAGAAGCGCTCTGGTGGCGATCTGTATGCTGCCGCTGGGGGTGATTTCGGCCTTCATAATCATGTATTTTCAAGGGCTTACCAGCAATATCATGAGCCTTGGGGGCATCGCCATCGCCATGGGCGCCATGATCGACTCTGCCATCATCATGATCGAAAACGCCCATACGAAGCTTGAACGGGGCTACGACAAGGCGCGCCACTGGGAAATAATCGCTACGGCCTCCAAAGAGGTCGGCCCCTCGCTTTTTTTCTCCCTCCTGGTCATTACGGTTTCGTTTCTGCCGATCTTCTCGCTTACCGGCCAATCGGGACGGCTCTTTAAGCCCCTGGCCTTCACCAAGACCTACACGATGGGGGCCGCGGCTTTTCTGGCCGTGCTGCTCGTTCCCGTTCTCATGGGCTATTTTATTCGAGGCCGCATTCGGCCCGACCGTGAAAACCCCATATCCCGGGGTCTCATTAGGATTTATCATCCGGTCTGCGAGTGGGTGCTCCATCATCGCAAAACGGTACTGATCGCCGCCCTGGTCATTCTTTTGAGTGCCGTCTATCCCATGAGGCATCTTGGCTCGGAATTCATGCCGCCCCTGGACGAAGGCGATCTTCTCTATATGCCCACGACCCTTCCGGGCATTTCGATAACCGAGGCCAAGCGACTGCTAGAACAAACCGACCGGATCATAAAGACCTTCCCGGAGGTAAAGTCGGTTTTCGGCAAGGCCGGACGTGCGGATACCGCTACCGATCCCGCGCCTCTAAACATGCTCGAAACGGTCATCGCGCTCCATCAAAACCTGGATAAATGGCCGATGGTGCACAGGAAGCGTTGGTATTCCTCATGGGCTCCCGACTGGATGAAAGGTTTTCTGGGCTCTCTCTGGCCTGAAACGAGCCACCTCACCCAGAAGGAACTCGTAGACCGGCTAAACGAGGCCATCCATTTTCCCGGGCTGGTAAACGCATGGACCATGCCCATAAGGGCCCGCATCGACATGTTGAGCACCGGGATAAAGACCCCGATCGGAATCAAGGTGATGGGGCCCGAGCTTCAAACTCTGGACAGGCTTGGAAAGCAGATCTCGGCCGTTGTGGGAAACATCCCGGGAACCCGCTCGGTTTACGCCGAAAGGGCCTTGGGCGCCTATTACATGGACTATGCCATAGACCGCGACGCGGCGGCGCGCTACGGACTAAATGTTGAAAACATTCAAAACGTGATCGAAACGGCCCTGGGAGGTGTAAATATTACAAGGACCGTCGAGGGCCTTGAACGCTATCCCGTAAATCTTATCTACATGAGAAATTACCGGGATAATCTTCCGGCTCTTCAAAACCTGCTGGTATCGACTCCGACCGGCGCCCAGGTTCCTATTTCCTCTCTGGCTCATTTTAGTCTTTCAAAGGGCCCGATGACCATTTTGACCGAGGATTCCCGTAAATCCGAATGGATTTACGTCGATCTGGATACCTCGGACATGGGAGGCTACGTTGCGAGGGCGCAAAAAATCGTAAGAGAAAAAATCCATCTGCCCACCCAGTACAACATCCGGTGGAGCGGTCAATATAAATACATGAAGGAAGCTCGCGCAAGGCTGATACTCGTAATTCCGATAACCCTCGCGATCATTATCCTTCTGCTCTACTTCAACACAAAATCCTTTATCAAGGCGGCCATGGTCATGTTGGCGGTTCCCTTTTCGCTCGTCGGCTCCTTCTGGCTGCTCTACCTGCTTCACTACAACCTGTCGGTCGCGGTCGCGGTCGGACTGATAGCCCTGGCGGGTCTGGACGCGGAAACAGGTGTCGTGATGCTTCTCTACCTCGAGCTTGCCCATGATCTGTGGGAGAGGTTTGGCCGCATGAAAACCCGGGGTGATCTCATACAGGCCATCTACCACGGAGCGGTCAAAAGGATCCGCCCCAAGATCATGACCGTTTGCGCCATTCTTGCGGGTTTGCTTCCCATTATGCACGGAACCGGAACGGGTTCCCAGGTGATGAAGCGCATCGCCGCCCCCATGGTCGGAGGGGTGGCCACTTCGCTTCTCCTGGAACTGACCATCTACCCGGTACTCTATTTCTATCTCAAGCGCGGAGGGCTGGACGCATCCGCTGTGCCTACTTCGGAGCAGGAATTGTCCGATAACGACAACTGAGCGATAGTTATGTCCAACCCTGGCACCTTCCTCAATGCGTAACGATAAATGCAAGCGGGCTGGATTTAGATTATTGCCTTTTACTGGTGTTTTCGCTATCTTGGCCCCAATCGAACACACCGCCTTTCCAGCTCGCCCATTTTTCCCCTCGATTTGAGTTGGAAAAGGTGAAGACGATTTATCTTTTTTTCCCTCTAACTCATCCAAGGCATAATAAGGAGGTGTAGAACGTGTCAAAGCTTAAATCCGCACAGTCCGACGGCTACAAATGGGTCATGCTTTTGGCCTATATGCTCATGTCTCTCGGGATCTGGACCAGTTGGTTTGCCCAGGCGCCGCTAAAGCATGTGTACTGGGAAAAGGTCTTTCATATGACCGAGGCAAAGGCCAGCCTGCTTCTGTCTCTGCCCGGGCTGGTTGCCGTAATTTTTGCGTTAATTAAAGGACGCTGGATCGATACTTACGGGGTCAGGAAAATGATGACCCTTTCGGGCGTTCTGGCATGCATAGCTTTTGTGCCTCGTCCGTTCATGCCCGCCAATTTTTTAGGCCAGGCCATTCTGACGGTTATTGCAGGCGGCGGCGTGTGTATCCTGACGGCCAGCCTGCCCGTTATGATGATTCAATGGTTCGGCGCTGAAAAGGCCCATACCTATATCGGCATGGGAGCCGGCTCGTTTTTCGTCGGCGGGGGGTTGGGCATACTGATTACGGCCAGACTCTACGGGCCGCCCGTATCGGATCCGGCAGCGGCTATCGCCGCGGCAAAACACGTGTTTACCCTCTGGAGTATCGTCATGGTTGCGGTAACCCTCCTGTGGATCGCTTCGGCAAAGGATAAGGCCGTAGCGGGAGCAGGAAAACGGGCAGCCTTCGGCGCCGAGTTCAAAAACGTGATGAAGACCGGTTCGGCCTGGCTGGTTGCCTTCTACGCCGTCTGCCTTGGCGGCATAACCGTTTGCACGATGGGGCTCTTGCCGGGGCAAATGATCGTTTTGCATGGACTAAAACCCCAGCTTGCCGGTACGGTGGCGGGTCTCTACGCTATCGCGATGGGGGTTGGTCTTGCCATTTTACCTTCCTTTGCCGGCATCGCGGGCAAAAAATGGAGCTCACTCATTTTTGGCGCACTCACCCTGCTGGTGTGGATTTTCTACATGCACTTCAGAACCTTGACCGTACCGCAGTTGCTGAGCTTCGCCGTGGTTTTCGGGTTTTTCTTTGAAGCGCCCTGGGCTACGGGAATGGCGCTGATGACGAGTCTGCCGGGCGTAACGGCTGTAAACGTCGGGCTTGCTTCAGGCGTCTACACCATGGGGACCAATATCGGGGTATTTTTTCTTCCCCTTGTGATGGGCGCCGTTATGGACTCTTCAGGCGGCCCGTTTACCCCCGGGGGCAATTGGGCCGGAATGTGGACCGTTCTTATCGGCTACGGCCTGGGACTTTTGGCTATGTTGGCGGTAAAGCAAAAAGCGGTTGCGGCCCTAAAGGCAAAGGCCTCGGCGTAACTGCCCTCTTAACGAGGCAGGTTTGGAAATGGCGGCCCTTATTTGGATTTGGCCGCCATTTCTATTTTTCGAAACCATTTCCGGACTTACTCGCGGTTATATCTTCTCCGCGTCTTCCCGCGAGAAAACATCGCAAAGCGCGTCAAGGCGCGGGTGTCGTTTTTTCAAAAAGCGGAGCCTCAGGCCCGTTTTCCCCTTTCCCGACCATCTCTTTAAAGTCCCCGACAATGACAACGACATTATCGGAGGAAAAATATTTTAGCGCCGTTCTTTGGATGTCATCGGGGGTTACCGCGTTTATCATAGTGGGATAATGTCCGACGAAATCAAGGCCCAGGCCGTAGAACTGGGCCTCGGCCAGGAATTTTGCAAAATTGCCGGCCAGGCTGTATTTGAGGGGAAAGTTTCCCGTCAAAAACTCCTTTGCGGATTTGAGGTCCGCATCTAAAACGGGTTGGACCCTTAGCCTTTGGAGTTGTTTTTCCACCAGAGTCGCGGCCTGTATTGCGGAACTATCCCGGGTGTGGAGAATAATCCGGAAGGAACCCGAGTTATTGTAGGAATCCAGACGGCTTTTGACCGTAAATGCGACTCCTTTGTTCGTGTGGATTTCTTTCATGAACCGGCTGGAAAGATCTCCTGAGCCCAGAATCTGATTTAGCACCAGAAAAGGAAAATAGTCGGGGCCGGATCGCGGCGTTGCCAGGCATCCGATCATCACGGTTGCCTGGGAAACGGGTTTATCGATAATGATTTGGGGAGTTCTGCGAGCCACTGGAGTTTTAATAGATAGTTTGGGAATCGGTCTTGCGTGCCATCCGAGCAATTTGGGAACAATTCTGGTTTTGACCTCCTCGGGGGTCACATCCCCTCCGATCACCAGTACCGCATTATTGGGCCGGTAAAAGGAGTTATAAAATGCCCAGAGTTGCATTCGGTTGATTGCCGTAACCGATTTTTCTCCGCCCTGGACCGGAGCGGCGTAAGGGCTGCCGCGGAAAAGAGCCTCGTCAAAAGCCGCGTTTGCAATCCTTAGGGGGTTATCCTTATCGACTTGGAGCCTCCCGAGGATCTCGTCTTTTTTCTGACTAACGTCATCATTGGGAAAGACGGGGCGTTCGACTATCTCGCTAAACAGGCCCACTCCGGCAAAGAGATCCTTTTTTAGCACCTGCATGTCGATTGTTACAAAATCCCTGGTGCACTCGACTCCGTAGGTGGCTCCCATAAAATCCAGGGTGTTGTTGATTTGATCGAATGTAAAATGTTTGGTCCCAAGAGAGAGCGAATGGGCCGTAAGATTTGCAAGCCCTTCCATGGAGGGCGGATCCAGAGCCGAACCGGCGCCGATCAGCAATTCCAGGGTGACCGAGGGAATCGAGTGGTCCTCAAATATCAGCAACTTCAAATGGTTTGGCAACTCCACCTTTGTTACCGCGGGCATTGCCCGGCAAAAGGAACCGGTAAGCAGGAAAAAAAACGCAGTTGCCACGATCACAATGGAGCTTTTCTTTATATTCATAGGAGACCTCTCGCTAAAATCCGGCGCCCGTCGGGCCCGAGGCAGTTCGGCTCTAAGGGTTTTCGCCCGTAGTGACCGGGGGCGGTGGGGGGGTGGCTACTCCCACGGTTAGATTTTGCTCCGTGAAATACTTGGCGGCAACCCGGGAGACGTCCTGGGCCGTTACGCTTCTGATCGAAGGGATGTAGGCGCTAATAGAGGTCCAGTCGAAGGCTATCTCATACTCGGCAAGCTTGCTCGCCATGGAAATAATGGATTCGTTTTTAAAGACAAAGGAGGCCTCCAACTGGTTTTTTGCTTTTTTAAGCTCCATGGGGCTCGGGGGATTTGTCTTTAACAGTTCCAGTTCGTCACAGATCGCCTTTTGGACCTCTTCGGGTTTTTTCTCCTGAAGAAAGGAAGCGCTGATAGAAAAAAGGCCGGGATTTTTGGAGGTCAGGTCGTAATGGGCCGATATTTCGAGCACCTCGGCGCCCTGACGTATCAAATCGTCATAGAACCTCGAACTTTTCCCGGAGGCAAGAAGGGCCTTTATCACCTCCAGCGCGTAGCTGTCGGTACTTTGCAGGTTGGGAACATGCCAGGCGACAACCATGCGTCCTACCTGGCCCGGGCGCCTGATGGACGCTATCCTCTCACCCTGCTGGGGTGGGTCTTCTATCAAAAAAGTTGGGGCCGGCTCTCCCGGCGCGATCTTTCCGAAGGTTTGCTCGAGCCGGGCCAGGAGTTCTTTTCTTTCAAAATCGCCCGTGACCACGATGAAGGCATTGGCCGGGTGATAATATTTGGAATAAAAGGCCCTGACATCCGCGATAGTCAACCTCCTTAAATCGTCAGTCCAGCCCATGGCCGGCCAATGATAGGGTTCGGACTGGAAGGCGGCCGCATACAACTGCTCCAGAAGATAGGACTTGGGGTTATCGTCTATACGCATGCGGCGCTCCTGGCGAACAACCATTTTCTCCAGGCGAAAATCTCTATCCCGCACCGTCAGGCTGCGCATCCTTTGGGCTTCAAAGTCTATGGCCACCCCAATCCGGTTGGCCGCAAGCGTATCGCAATAGCATGTGTAGTCGTGGGAGGCAGTCCCGCTTGCCTTGCCGCCCATCCGGCGGATCGTTTGGATAAACTCTTGGGCGCTCATCGGCCCAAGGCTTTTAAACATCATGCGCTCTACCATATTTGCAAGCCCGGTCTTTCCCGTTGTTTCATCGGCCGCGCCCACCCGGTACCAGACCTGGAAGGAGACGATCGGAGCCTGGTGGTTTTCAAGCATGATGACCTTTAGCCCGTTGGCGAGTCGGGCTTCCGATGCATTTTCGAACATAACCGCACCGGCCAAGGAAAAAGGAGGGAAAAGAAAAAGCATTGCCAAAAGCACAAAAATGCGAACTGCTTTCAAGGACCGAACCTCCTGGTGGGCAAACGGTGACCAGTGAGCAATTATTAATTTAGTCCGAGCGGTTGAGGGCTTTTGTGTTAGCCATTCTCCGATCTCTGTATTATTTTGGGTGGAATTCTCTACTGACGATTGGCTGCATAATCTCGGGTTGAGGGTTATTGGCAAGCACTGTTTTTCAATAACCCGGCCGCCGGCAGAGAGCTTTAGCTAAGCCCGATCCACCGGTTACTATTCATTGTATATAAAGGAGTTGAAATGCCGGACATGGAACTCAGCCCCGAAGAACTGGCTGAAAAAGACGGCAAGGAAGGCAGGCCCGTCTATATCGCCCACCGGGGCAAAATATACGACGTTACCCAAAGCAAACTTTGGAAAACGGGCACCCATATGAAAAGGCATCCCTCGGGCAAGGACCTCACCGTCGATATCGGCGCTGCGCCTCATGGGCCGGAAGTCCTGGAAAGATGTCCCAGGGTGGGCGTTTTAAAGGTCAAGTCCGAAAACGAAGCCAAAACCTTTCTGGAACCTCTTTTCCAAAAATTGCCCTTGCTTCGAAGACACCCCCACCCCATGAGCGTGCATTTCCCGATAGTGTTTATGCTCTCAGCGGCTTTTTTCACCCTCCTCTATCTTTTAACCGGCCAGCCTTCCTTCGACACCACCGCGTTGCATTGCCTTGCGGGCGGAGTAATCTTTACCCCCATCGTCATTACGACCGGCTTTACGACCTGGCTGGTAAACTATTCAGGCCGGCCCATGCGTCCAATCACTATAAAGATAGCCCTTTCGATCGCCCTGCTGGCCGATTCCCTTGCGGCCCTTATCTGGCGGGTAAGGACCCCGGGGGTCCTCACTCACCTTAGCCGTGCGGGCTACCTGTACCTGCTTCTCGTTTTTGCACTCGTCCCCATGGTCCTGGCGATCGGGTGGAACGGGGCAAAACTGACTTTCCCGATCGAAAAATAACCGCACGGCTCAGTGCGACGAGTACCAATCGAGGACACTATCAAGTTCGCCCGCGACCGCGGGAACCCGGACATCTTGATTGTGCAGTATTTGTGCGGGCAAAAGGCCGGGCTGGTTATAAAAATCCGCGGTCGCCCCGTAGTCCATCTGAAGTACCGCGCCCTCAAAGGAGATGCCCCCGAAAAGCCCCCTGCTCCTGGAATAGGAAAGGATTTCGGAACGGAGCAAAATATCCGTATCGGCATCGGCCTGCCTGCCAACGGGCCCTACGGCAATCGAAGCGTCGGCGCCCAGGGTTATCCTGCCTTCATAGAGCTTTTGCACACTGCGGATGCTCTTAAATATCAACACGGCATCGGTTGACTGGACGCCTGCCTGAAATCCAAAGCTTGCCCCCACTATATGGAAAAACACGGGGTTGCCCCATTTTCCGTCCTCATCCTTTTCCACCACAACCCCCAGGCCGTAATTGCCCGCAAAGAGAAAGCCCCCTTTGAGCATATCGGGAAAAATGGCGATTGCATGGGCCTGCTGCAAAAGGAAGGGCGGAATGGAATTTTCCGGAATGTCCATCATTTCTTTGAATACAGCGATCGAGGCCTGGACCTTTGCATCCGTGCTGACGCTGGCTCTGGCCAAGCCGCAGAGCAAGAGCCAGGAACCTAAAAATACAATAAAAACGGCTATAGCGCCTCTTTTAGCCATCGGCTGTCCCCTTTCATGACGAGGTTTTTGAAATGACAGTTGATCAAGCGGTTAGATTATGGGGCTACTATCTCGCAGCTGCCCAATGTTTTGTCAAGGGAAAGTCTAAAGTCTCGAGGGCCGGTGGTCTTTCTTTTTTAAACCTTGTTATTCGAAAACCATCGGGTGATTCCACTGCCGGGTTCTGAGTGGATGGAGCAGCCCTTCCAACGTGCGAAGCCGGCGCAACCGCATTTGCCTTGCTATTACCGAAGCGCTAGCCTGGAAGGCCTTTCTTCCGGCCGCCATGCAATGTTCCATGGAAGAAAAATCGGCCCAGAACATGTCGCCGATTTCGGGGACAAGCACAACATCGGCGGCCGACTTTCTGTGCCTGGTAAGAAGAATGCGCGTTATTTCGTTGGAGCGGAAAAGCACTTCCATGGCAGACCTGGGGTTTCCGGTCATGGCGGGAATTTCCAGAGCCGCATCCACTGCCAGAACAAAGTGTGCGCCCAGGGCTATCGCGGGGGCGACCGGGACATTGTCCGTCCATCCCCCGTCTACAAGCGTGCGCGTTCCTGACTTTACCGGAGGAAAGACCCCGGGTATGGCAATGCTTGCCGAAATAGCGGCTCTCAGGCCCCCCCGGGTCAATACGACTTCTTCTCCGCTCTGCAGATCCATGGCCACAGCCGCAAACCTTACGGGCAACTCTTCGATCAACACATCGGGAATAAGCATCGCCATGAGTTCCTCGAAAAGCTCGTTTCCCACCAGATCCAGGTGAAACATGGTGCGTGAATAAAAAACTCCGCGCCTGAACAGCCAGATAAAGCGGTTAAAAAAACCTTCGGGCCCGGTAAATTCCTCCTCTCCGCGCGTGGTGGAGGCAGCTTTGAGAAAGGGCCTGCTTTCGAATACGCTCTTAAAGTTTTCCACCACCCCGGCCCAATTGCCGAAATAGGCGTAAAGACCCCCGATCATGGCCCCCATGCTCGTACCCACTATCAAGTCGAATTTGAGATTTCTCTTCTCGATTTCCTGGAGCACTCCGAGGTGCGAGAGTCCACGCGCCGAGCCTCCGCTTAGCACAAGAGCTGACTTGAATAGGGACATCGGGCCTCCTTTGGCGATACCAAACCCGGCAGGGGAGATACCTTCGGGTCGAAAACCAGCGTTCGCTTTTCCGGAAGAGTGCTGTATAACACAGATCCGAGCGGCTGCGGACTGAAAGGAACACCGGATGGCTGAAGAAAGGGTCGATATCGCCGTTGAAAACGCAAATACGTTTCTTGAAGGGCTTTTTGAGCCGGGGCGGCAGGGCCGAAATGCGATCCTCTGTCACCCGCATCCCCTCTACGGAGGCGATATGTATAACGATGTGGTCCAGTTAGCGCAAAAGACTTTTTCAGCTCTGGGCTGGGCGACCCTGCGTTTTAATTTCAGGGCGGCCGGGACCACAAATCCCGCACAGGGGGAAAAAGACGGCTTCGACCTTCTAAAAGTCTCCCAATTTATGAATTCGATTTCTCCCGGACCAATCGCTTTTGCCGGTTATTCCTACGGAGCATGGGCAATTCTGCACTCGATTCGCTCAGGCCTCAAATCCGATTGGCTGCTCCTCCTGTCTCCGCCCCTTGATTTCCTTTCTTTCGAAGGGCTCAAGCCGCCTCCTGCGCCCACATTGATCACCCTTGGAACCCGCGATCAATTCTGCTCGCTCAAGTCTCTTGACGCCTGGCTTTTAGCCAATCCCGACCAACACTGCAGGGTTGTCGAAATACTTCCTGATGTCGATCATTTCTATCGGGGCGCCCGGGGACAACTTGGGCAAAAAATAAAAGATTTCCTGGTCCGCCTCTCCTGACCCGGGCGGGGGTCCCTGTGGAACCGGCTCTTAGCCCTCGAGTTCCTTCAAGCCTTCGAAGGGCCGCATTCTGGGGGGTAAGGCGGAATCCCGGAAAATTCGGTCACGGTCGCGGTAATCCCAACATGCATGCAATGAGGGGCCATGACCCCTCTTCCCAATGTGCGAAACCTATTCCGTTTCGTTAGCGGACCCCAAAGCCCCTGCCTTCGCCACTAATTGCCGTATCCGACCGGATTCCGCGCGGGCCTCGGACAGGAGACGATCCCAATCGTCAGGCGGATGACCTCTCTTCAGCATCTTGCGAAAGATCCTGTAAGCATCATTGCTGCTCTCGTAGGCCCGCTTGGTTTCTTTGTCATTCACCCAGGCGTAAACGATCAACTTGCTCTGGGCGTGGTAGCGGAAGAACAACCGGTACTGCTGAAAAAAACTGGCACGGAACCAGTGCTTATGGCCCTCACCAAGGGTGTTACCCTGTCGGTATTCCGGCCTTGTCGGGTTCTGTGGAATGATATCAAATGCCAACTTTGCGATCGCCGCCAGTCGCTTGGCAGCGTTCTTCTTGGTGAAACCATCCGGGTCTTTTTGCTTGAGATCCTCGACCTGCTGGATGAGTGTTTCGAGTTGATCAAGAAACAGCGGGTGTGCGAAGATCGTCCAATCATTAACGATCAGAGGGGCGTGCTTGTTCCCACTCATTCATCATCTTCCGACAAGGCCGCGTCGAGATCGACTTCAACGCCGCCAACCAGCGACTGAATGCGATTGACAAGACCGGTGTCGACAGCCCGGAGCCGTTCAGGGTGGCTGGCGATGTCACGCGCCAGGAAGTTAAGGAACTGCCCAAGCACAGGATCATCACCTTCGGTGGAGGTGGTGCGCGTAAGCACCACTTCGCCGTTCTGGCGGATGGAGTAGTGAATCTTGTCGCGCTTGCCGAGCTTGAGCGCACGACGTACGGTTTCCGGCACCGTGGTCTGATAGCGGTCGGTGAGCGTGGATTCGACTTCGATGGTAGCAGCCATAGCACTCTCCAGTGAAATAAGTTAGGTGTATGCATGGTAATGCAATCGCATTGTCGGGTCAAGGCTATTTTAATGGCTTGGGTATTTTTGCCCAACCCGGGGTAATCCCAACATGGGGGTGGAAGCCGGAACCCCGAGGATAGAGTGCAAAAAGTTCTGCAAAAGAGAATGATTTAAAAGTTTGGTCATGGCATACGGGTTGTTCAACCAAAAACACCCAAAACCCACGATGAAAGAGATGCCATGACGGAGAACAAGTTTAAGCGTAAGCATTTGGATTTGAAAGCTCTTTTCAGCAAAGAAAATGATGGCCTCAAGGATATTTTGCGGGAGGTGGTACAGGAGGTTCTCGAGCAGGAGATGACGGAGGCGATTGGCGCGGGCAAGAGCGAGCGCTCCCCTGGGCGCCTGGGATACCGTTCGGGATACTACGAACGCTCCCTTATAACCCGAGTCGGGAAACTGGAACTTAGGGTCCCTCAGGATAGGCAGGGTCATTTTTGGACTCAGGTATTCGAAAGATACCAGAGGTCCGAGAAGGCTTTGGTGTTGGCCCTGGCCGAGATGTACGTCCAGGGGGTATCGACGCGCAAGGTCAAAGCGGTTACGGAGAAACTGTGCGGGCACTCGTTTTCGGCCTCGGCGATCAGTTCGATGAGCAAGACTCTCGATGAGAGCCTGGAAAAATTTGCAAAGAGGCGACTGGAGGAGCCATACTCCTATCTTGTTTTGGATGCCCGCTATGAAAAGGTGAGGGAGGACGGGGTGATCCGGAGCCGAGCCGTCCAGATTGCGGTCGGCATAAACGAGGAAGGCCGACGCCGGATTCTCGCGGTCGAGCTTGCAAACAGGGAATCGGAGAGCATCTGGCGTGACTTCTTGGTGGGACTGAAGGAGCGAGGGTTGCGCGGGGTCGAGTTCGTTGTCACCGACGATCATCCGGGGCTGAAGAAGGCCGTATGGGAGGTTTTGCCGGAGGCCGTCCGGCAACGTTGCTATGTGCATTTTCTGCGCAATGCACTCGATCACCTGCCACGAAAGGCCAACGACGATTGTCTTCAGGAACTTCGCTGGATTTACGATCGACGAGACTTGGCCGAGGCGCGCAAGGACCTGGCTCAGTGGCTTGAGCGTTGGCAGCCAAAATACCCTAAGCTGTGCGCCTGGGTCGAAGAAAACATAGCGGAGACCCTAAATTACTATCGTCTGCCCGTGCAACACCATAAACACATGAAGAAAACGAACATGCTGGAGCGTTTCAACGAAGAAATAAAACGGAGAACCCATGTAGTACGAATTTTCCCAAATGCGGAAAGTTGCTTGCGCCTAGTGCGGGCTCTGGCAGTAGAGACGCACGAAAGCTGGCCAGAGGCGAGCCGTTACCTGAACATGGAGGTGCTTAAAGAACACAAAAGTTGGCGCTCGCACTGAAGCCGGCTGCCTAGCCGCTCCGGCGAGCCGGGCCTGCTGCGGATGGCCTCCAGGGGTCGTGTGGGGACCCCATTCCGGCCACCCTCCGCGACTCCGGCTCACCTCGGCTGGTCCGTCGCTTAGCGTAGCAAAAAAAACAGGTGACCCGCATGTCTGATCGAATTTGCAGAACTTGACGCACACAACTGAAATAGAGATCAGCAACCAATGCGGCGGGCTGGTTGCAAACATGATCATCTATTACAATTCCGCCATCCTGTCACGGTTGCTCGCGAAATACGAGGCGGCTGGTAACGCGAAAGCACTGGCTATGCTTAAGAAAATTTCGCCGGCAGCGTGGAGGCATCTAATGAATGGCCACTACACCTTCCGTGGCAGGGGGCAGGCCATCGACTTGGATAAGATCGTTGCGGGGCTCGTATGGGGATGACGGAATTTTCTGGGGTTCCGGGTTACACCCCCATTCTCGAGCGGCCTGTTATTTTCAGCCCTTTTTTTTCGAAACCCTCGGCCAAAAGTCCGGTAATCACCACTGCCAGGTAGGCCCCAAACAACACGTCGCTCGGGAAATGAGCCCCGACTACTACCCGGCTTGCCATGACCGCCAGGGCGATAAACAGGAGCGGCAAGGCGAAACGATCCGCTGCCAGGTATAGTCCATAGCAAAAAGAGGCGATGGTGTTCGAGTGGCCTGAAGGAAAGGATTCGAAAATATATTTGGACGTAAAGGGTTTGAAGCCGTAAAAGCCTTTGGATAGCAGAAGGCCGGGCCTGCTCCTGCCAACCAAGACCTTGAGCAGGTCGTTGGCAAGACCCGAGAGCGCCACGGCAAGGAAAAGAAAGGCGGCCACATTGGCCAATTCTCTATTTTTGCCCAGGAATCTAAAATAGACCGCTCCGGCCAGCGCCGCCACAAGATAGGGCGTAGATATTCCCAGACGGGTCAAAAGTCCAAAAATTTCTTTTGTCCCGGGCCCCAGGGCAGCGCAAAAAAATGCCGCGCGCCTGTCCAAAACTACATAGCTGGTTACGCAGACTGAAACGACTGCAAAAAAGCAGAGCCCAGCCCGCCATTTTCTATTCTCCAGCACTCAGTTTTGAGTTTCCTCTTCCTTCTGTACGTAAGAAAAACATTCTCTGCAGGTAAATCCGCTCCACATTCCCTTGGCGGCCTTATCCAGGCAATCGTCGTAATGCGGGCAGGCAAAATTTCGTACGCCCTTGCCTTCCTTGCACATGGTGGGATATGGACCCTCCTTATTGACTTTCTCAGGTTGCACACACAAGCCTCGAGACCCTTTCTCCTTTGCCATGTAACCTAAACTCCTGCATAATACCCGCCGGTCAGGACCGGCCTTTTGCGAAATGAAAACGGCAAATTGCGATTGCCGACCGATAAGCTCCCGGGACATATCCGGCAATCCCGAATCACGTAATAATAACCGATATGATTATAATCTTTTATGCCGACGATTTTGATCAGGTCGAGAAGCTTTTGATGAAAAAATCGCCCGCCCCCTTTATCTGTATTTGCCTGCTTCATTCCGCCAGGGGAAAAAACTACCTCAGGCCTCCTGGGGCTTCGCGCCCGGACCTCTGCTGGAGCCCCTTCATGATATAATCCGGAAAACATTCATAAATACAGCATTTAGGCGTTTACTGTCAAGCGCAAACGTTCATAATGCTTCCGGTTGCCGAGGTTGTGGCCGAAGTCCCAAGGTTGTTCAGTAAATCCTGCAGAAAAGTCGTAAGGTTGGGCGTGCTTGCCGATGTCGTGGCCGCTGTGCTGGTGGCCGCTGTGCTGGTAGGGGTGGAGGCGCTGTTTGTGGAAAGCGTTGAAACGAGGTTGCTAAAGTCTGTTTGGAGCGTACTAAGGGGCGTGTTTGCAGATGAGGACGAGGAAGTAGTCGAAGTCGAGGAACTTTCGGTATCGCTTCCCAGCTGCGAAATCAACTGCTCAAGCTTACTCGAAAAGTTTGAGTAGGCCGAGGAGGAGGTGGTGGTGGAACCCGCCGTGCTTGTCTGCGAACCGGATTCGGATTCTATGGCCGAAAAAAGGTCATGCATGAACTTTCCGAGCGCATGTCGGCTATGGCCCGGCGAACCCGCTGCCGCGGTTGATGAGGTGGAACTGCTTGAGGCTGCCTGGGTAGTTGATGAGACACTGTTGGCGCCGGTCGCCGCCGATCCGTTTGCCTGGGTAGGCAAGGACAGCCCTACCTGGTTAAACGCCTGCATGATGCTTTGGAGCAGGGAGTCGCTTCCCCCGGAGGTTGACTGGGCACTGGATGTCTGGTTACCCGCGGTTCCGCTGCCGCCGGATTGCTGGTTGATCGTGGAGAGATAATTTGTATAAAACCAATTGTTGTTATTGACTGCTGAAACGCTCATGGGATTCTCCTTTTAGGGCGAACTTTTTATAGATGTCGCGCTTTTTACCAATAGCTGAGCAATAACCGGGCGATTTGGCCAAATTTGGCTCAAAAATATTTGGTCCAACTGTTAATTTTTGTAAATCGAGTTCGGCTTAAAGAGAAAATGAGCCCCATGCGGGGTTTTGTGGGGGGTAACTTTTGAGGGTGGCATTTGGTTTGGTGCGGGATTTAGGTGTAAAAAGGGTGAAAGCTCATGGCCCATCTCTTCTACTGGAGAGCCCTATTTTAGCTCCCCGTGCAAAAAGTGCCGATCTTGCGGGCAAGTTCTTCCGGGAGGATCGGTTAACCGAGTCGTCCCGGGCGATGTATTCCGCGGGCGTTCGGCAGATTGCGGTTTTCTGACTATATTTTTATAAATATCCGCTTTCGCCACATAATCCAGGCCACAACATACATGCAGAAAACAACAAAAAGTCCCCATAGAAGAGAATCCGTTTTAGGACCAAAGGGGGTGTGAAAGTATCTGAACAGGTAGGAGTGCAGGCTTATCTTTTCCCTGGCCGATGTTTGCACATCAATGTTCCAAAGAGTATGAACGAAAACTATCGAAAGAATGTAAACCGTTATGGCGTTCATGCCCATAATGATAAGAGGTTTTGACCACTGCACAAACTCCGCGACATCGATAAGCAAATAGAAGAGCCCGAGACTGATAACGGACATTCCTGCCATGAACATACTGAAAGTGCTCGTCCAAAGGCTCTTGTTTATGGGCAGCCAGTGGCCCAGTATGAGGCCGGAAATCATGATGAGCGCCCCGGCCGCTAGCATCGCCATTACTTTTGCGCCGGGGGAAAAGGAAGATTTCAGCCATTGGGCCGTAAGCACCCCGAACAGGGTCGTGGCAAGAGCGGGAACTGTGCTCACAAGTCCTTCCGGGTCCCATTTGCCCCCATAATAGGACCACATGTAGCGGCCCAGAAGATGCGAGTCGACCCAGGCCGCGAAATTTTTGCCCGGTTCCAGCACGCCGGCGCCGACTCCGGGCACGGGGATGAAGCGCATCATCAGCCAGTAGGACCCAAGAAGTCCGATCAGCCACAAAATACGGCCTCTCAAACCGCTTTTTAAAACTATCAGGGAAACGAAAAAGTAGCAGAGGGCTATTCTTTGCAAAACTCCGGGTATGCGCAGCGTCGAAAAATTAAACCGGGGGAAAATATTTATAAAAATCCCCAGTGCGAAAAGGATCGCGGTCCTTTTTAGAATCGGCCTTATAATCGTCTGCTGCGATCCTGCTTCCTTGCGTCTATCCAGGGAAAAAACAATCGATACGCCCACCATGAAAAGAAAAGCAGGGAAAATCGTGTCGGCAATAGTCCATCCGTTCCAGGCGGCATGACTCAAAAGGGTAAAAACGGCGCCGTGATTTCCGGGACTGTCTACAAGAATCATCAAGGCCAGTGTCAGTCCGCGAAAGGCGTCCAGGGAGGCAAGACGTCCCCTGGGAGCGGCGAAGATGCTTTGAGTGGTTTCATTTCCCCCGATTTCACTGGAAAAGGCCATCTATCCCCCCGTATGCGACACTATCGATGTTAATTACCGAACATGATCCCCCACCCGGGGGCGAGATTTACCCGCATCGTACTCATTCTATGTTCGGTAATCAATGAAGGTTTTAGGAAATTTCCGGAGTCTCCCCTTCTTAATATGTTTTCATCTTCTCTATTACCCCGGGCCAGGCGTTCCTAAGAGAATTTTTCCCCATGAAAAGTCCGATATGGCCCGAATCCACCAGAAATCTTTCTATCCGCTCCGGGGGCGTGGAGACGTATTTGCCTGCGTTAAACACCTGGCCAGGAGTCGTAATGTCATCTTTTGTCCCGGCAATTAAAAACAGAGGACACTCGATATTTCTTAAATCCACCTTCTTATTGAAAAGCGATATTTTGCCCTTGATCAGGTTGTTTTTGATAAATAACTGGTCAACTATCTGCAAATACCATGCGCCGGGTAAATGACTCACCGTTTCATACCAGTTCCTGAACCGGTGATGTCTTTCAAGGAAAACCGGATCCTCGATGTTTTCATAAAGTTTGTAATAGTCGCCAAAGAAACGATCGTAACTGTTCATAAGCTTGAAGGAGAAGAGCTGAAACTCTCCCCTGTAAATGCCGCCTCCGGCCATGACAAGGGATTGAAAATAATTATAGGGCAAAACATCGCAGGCAAACTTGAGCTTCCCCGGGTCCGCATGGGCATCTATGGGCGCACCGGCAAGTACCAGGGAGTTCACCCTGTAGCCGAAAAGCGCCGTGTACATCGCTGCTTGCCATCCGCCCTGGCACAAGCCCACGAGGTTTACCTTCCCGCCGATGTGCGATATGCACCTGTCGGTATGGTTGATGAGCGTTTCCAGGCTTTCGCCCTCCCGGCCGTAAGTCGCGCTTTTCCAATCCATGGCATAGACGCTTTTTACCCCATTTTTTAGAAAAACGCCGACCAGGGAATTCTCATCGGAAAAATCGCAAATACCGCTGTGGTGACCCGCCTGCGGGGGAAGAATCAAGACCGGATTGGCATCCCCTCCCTCCGAGAATCTCCTCAGTCTGAAGGCATCGGTTTCCAGCACTATTTCATTTTCCGTTACAAAGGTCGGCGGGGTTGGAGGCCGGGTGGCCTCAAAGACAAATTGCATCCATTTATTGTACATTTCCAACATGTTAATCCCCCTCCCAAGGGATATTGCGGGTACCATCTCACCAAGGACCTTGGGACTGCGCCAAATTCTCCCTTCCTGGACCGGTTTGGCCCGACTCTCTAGATTCAGAAAAATCCTGCTGGTCCTATTTTTTACCTCGATAAAAAAACGGCCCGATTGGACGGACCAATAGCGTTTCGGGGGGTCCGCAAGGCCTGCCCCGGAAAGCGGTTGAATATGATCTTGTGATTGGGATTTTGGAGAGGAAGCTACGCCGGAGTTGCAAAGAAAGCAAGAAAAAAAGCAGTGAATAGGAAAAATTATTCTATGAGAAATATTCTTAACTTCGTACTAACCTAGTGCAAAACCAGTTGATTGGTCTGGATTGGGAGGGGCTATTGGGGGGCTTTCCTATCCAGACTCTTTCGGATCGCCGGAGCAAGCTGTTCGATTGAAACCGGCTTCATCAAAAGCGCGCTTATTCCCAGCTCTTCGGGTTCCTTCTCGGTCAACTGCTCGCTGTATCCGGTGCAAAGGATAACCGGGATATCGGGCCTTAGGCGGTGAACCCTCCCGGCCAGGTCCAGGCCGGTCATGTCGGGCATCGTTTGATCGGAAATGATCAGGTCAAACATTTGGGGATTCCGGCCGAAAAGTTCCAGGGCTTCGAGACTGTTCGATCTAATGGTCACCTTGTACCCAAGCTGGGTGAGAATCATTTGGCCGATCTCGGCGATGGCCTGTTCGTCGTCGACAAACAAAATGCGTTCGTTTCCACCGTGAGGAAGTTCGGTGGGAAACGCCTTATCCGTCTTTTGAATCTCCATTTCGAGCATGGGGAAAAATATCTGGAAGGTTGAGCCCTGTCCTTGCGTGCTGCAAACTTCGACAGTGCCGCCAAGGCTTTTTATTATACCGTGAACAACGGCGAGTCCCATGCCGCTGCCTTCGCCGTGCACCTTGGTTGTGAAGTAGGGTTCAAAGATACGCTCGATTAACTCCGGCCCTATTCCATGGCCGGTATCGCTGACCGTTAGCCGCAAGTGCGGTCCCGGCCGGAGTCCCCGAAGTTCGAGCCCATGGTCTGAGGCGATGTAAACCGAGTCCAGGCTCACGTTGAGAAGGCCGCCCTTGTCCCGCATGGCATGGCTTGCGTTTGCGCAAAGGTTCATAACGACCTGCTGGATTTCCGTGGGATCGGCCGCTATTATCCCATCCGAAACCAGATGTGCGCGAATCTCGATGGTGGCTGGAATCGAGGCCCGCAAGAGTTTTAGTGCTTCATCGACAACGAGCTTGAGTTCGATCGGTTTTCTCTCCCGCTCGCTTTTGCGGCTGAAGGCAAGAATCTGGGTCACCAGGTCCTTAGCACGCGAGGAGGCTTTTTGCACATTATGCAAAGCGGCATATGCGGGGGAATGTTGCGGAAGATCAAAGAGCGCGATATCCGTATATCCCATGATAATTGCAAGGATATTATTGAAATCATGGGCGATGCCTCCTGCAAGGGCGCCCAGGGCCTCCATCTTTTGTGACTGGTTTATTTGCCTTTCCAGAGCCCTTTGCCCGGTTACATCGCGGGCGCTGTGAACCGCGCCGATCAGTACCCCGTTGTCATCGAAAAGCGGACTCACCTTTATCACCAAATCACTGTCCAACCAATGCTCGTGGACTTCAACCGAATGTTCCTGGCCATCGGCCAGAAGTAAGGCAAGGGGGCAAAATTCGGGGGGCTGGTCCGTCTTGTGAATCACCTCGAAGCACGGCATCCCGACACACTGCTCCTGGGAAATGCCAAACCGTTGAACCATCGCCCGGTTGACGCGAACAATCCGGTGGGAGGTATCGACAATGCAGACCAGGTCGGGAACGCTGTCGAAAGTTCTCTCCCACTCGGCCTTGGCCCGCAGCAGCTTCATTTCGTTATGCTTGCGGTCGGTAATGTCGGTAACCATTGCGAATGCGCCGAGATGGGCTCCCGAGCTTTCAAAAAACGGTGTGACGCTAAAGCGGCAAAAGACCTGGGAGCCGTCGGGCCGGGACACGGTTAGCTCATAGACGCCCGGTTCCCCGAGGGTCGTCTGCTCCATAACCTTTTCGAAGACCGGTTTGCTTGCTTCCTCGAGAAAATCGAAAATTTTCCTGCCAAGGACCTCCTCGAGGTCTCTTCCCAGGATGGCGCACATCCTTGGATTGACATCCAGGGTTGTACCGCTTTTTTCAATCATCCAGAAGCCTTCATTGGTCGTTTGTAAAATGGTTCTAAAGCGCATTTCGGATTCGCGAAGCGCCTCCTCCATCCGCTTACGCTCGGTAATATCGAGCCAGACGCCGACCCAATAGGTGCGACCATGAATATCTATGACCCGGTAACTTATAAGAACGTCGTGCAGACTGCCGTCTTTAGCTTTGCGACGATTTTCAAACCGGGCCTGACCGGTTTGCATTATAAGGCGGGTGCGTTCCTCGAACTCTTTTTCATTCAGGCTCCCCTGAAGGTCGAAAAGGTTTAAACGGGCAAATTCTTGTCTTGAATATCCCAACTGATCGCAGGCCGCATCGTTAAATTCGGCAAAACTCTGCGTTTGGCAGTCTATTAGTACAATTCCCTCCGATGTCTGATTGAGGATGGCCCTATTGATGTCCTCCCTTTCGTTTTTGGCCTCCTCCGCCCTTTTGCGCTCAACGATCTCCCACGTTGAGTCGGCAATGAAGGCTATGGTGTCAACGTCCTTTTGGGTGTAGTCCGCCGGTTTATTGCCAAGCCCCATGACAGCAACGACTTTTCCTTTTCTCATAACCGGAACGATCAGTTCGCGAACAATCCGGGCATGGGAATTGTCCGTTCCCCGCTTATTTTCGGGGGATTCATAGTCGTTATGTATCACGGGTTTTTTTTGGCGCAGGCAGTCGGCCCAGACGCCGGTCTGGTCGATGCTGTAGTGGAGCGTCTTTTCGTCGGTCCGGCAGAACTCCTTAACCGGAAGGGTTGACCATTGCTGAAGGGCAATGGTCTCTTGGTCGCTTTCGATAAAGTGATAAAACCCCAGGGGGCTATCTAGCAAGGCTCCAGCCACATCGAGGGCTTTATTCAAAAATTCTTTCAATGTGTGGACGGCACTGTACTCGATGAGTTCGAGGCGCGCAGCGGCCAGTCTTTGAACGGCCCTCTCCTCGGTCTGGTCGCGGAACACCAGCACAACCCCCGAGATTTTGCCCTCTTCATTTCGGATGGGCGCGCCGCTGTCGGCTATGGGGATCTCACGGCCGTCTCGGGCAAGAAGAACGGTGTGATTTGCCAGGCCCACGACCACGCCTTGGCTCAGCACCTTTGTAACTGGCGATTCGACGATAGTGCGGGTTTGCTCGTTTACGATGCGGAAAATAGCATCCAGATGGCGTCCCTTTGCTTCCTCGGGCTTCCAGCCGGTTAATTGGCACGCCACCCGGTTAATGCTTGTGATAAACCCTTCCTGGTCTGTAGTTATTACCGCGTCGCCGATGGAATCGATCGTGATGCGGTAGTCTTCCCGACTCTCCCACAAACTCTTTTCCAGAAGGACCCGCTGCTCCTCGTTTCTTATCAGTAAGCCGCAAAGCATTGTGGCCGCGGGTAAAACCAGAAGAGCCGCCAACCAGATCCTGCGGATCGCCTCGTAGGCCTCGGGATTGGGCAGCAGCATCATGCAGGCGAGCATTACCACATGAGTTATTAAGCCAAGCCCGTAGAGGGCGACTGGTCCGATAGTTTCCGGGCGGTTATTGTAGATGCGGCGGAAGGTCAGGCCGATCAGGGGGCAGACGGCTATGGAAGCAAGACCTGCCCACACCCCCGCCCCGCCCGCATAGAACCTGTACATTGCCGCGAGCAGGGCCGCAAGGGCCGCGGGCATTTCTCCGCCAAAGAGCCCCGCCATGGTCAGCACGACCGTTCTGCCGTCGAAGATAATCCCGGGGGCGGGGCTAAAGGACATCACCATGCCCGCGATAGCCGCAAAGCCAAAAACCAGACCTGTCGAAACCCTGAAATACAACTCGTGTTTTTTGCGTAGCCGGGCGAGCAGGGAGTAGAGAGCGCTAAGGGCTATAAGGAGGACTGAGTTACGAATGAGGTCTGCTAAGGCATGATAATGCATCAATACACCTCGCCAGGCCCGGGGCGCCTTTTGAAAGCGCAATTATCGGATGCTAAATCTTCTGGTACGCTAATACAGATGGCAAGACGTTACAGCTTCCCCGTCGGGAATGCAAATGAAATATGGCAAACTTATGCCGGTAAATAGATCGAAGATAGACAATAAAGGAAGGAAATCAAGTTGCCTATGAAAGACGACCGGGTTGGAGCCCTTAGGGCCATACTACAACCAGGAATGAGTTTCACCGATTCCGGGCATTCCGTTAGGAGTGTATCGAATTCCTGGAAAAGGCGGGGGTATTGAATAGGATAAGAAATAGGTCGATCGATGGTTGCGATCCGGGACCCCTCCCGGGGGGTATCGGCTTTGATTCCCCCGGGCTCAGGCCCGTCGCTCTAAAAGGGCACCGACGTCGAGCCGCTTAACGCGACAACATTGACGGGAGAGGGAGGCCGGGAAACGGGTGCTTTTGCCGCTTCTCTCAAGATTTTAAGCTCTTATTCCAAGGCTTTTACCCGCCAGAGAGGATCTGACCCAACTGGCATCTCCCTGGAAAGTCAGCGCCTCCGAGTGCCAGGAGACAATCGTTGCGCGGTGTCCAACGCTTACCACCGCCGAGCAGGGCAAATTGTCCTGAAGCTCTTTGTAAAGGTCGGCTTCCGATTTTTCATCCACCGACGCCGTGGCCTCGTCCAGGAACACGAAGTCGGGCTTAACGAGTAAAATCCTTGCAAACGCCAACCGCTGCTGCTCTCCAAGCGAGAGCACATGGGACCAGTTGTCGTCTTTGTCCAGAGCTCCTATAAGATGGGCCAGCCCGCACCTCTCCAGCACATGTACTAAATCCTCGGGCCCGCAGCCGTTGGAATGGGGGTAGCAAAGCGCGTTTCTTAGCGTCCCAAGAGGCAGATAGGGCTTTTGGGGCAAAAACATTATTCTACAGGATTCGGGCGTGGTTGAGGTCCCCTCGCAGAAAGGCCAGATGCCCGCAAGCGCCCGGATAAGGGTGCTCTTCCCGCAGCCCGAAGGACCGGTGATAAGAAGATGGGTCCCGGCTTCTATGTTTAGTGCAAGGTCTTTTACCAACCGTTTCCCATCGGGGAGCGACACATTGAAAGATTCGATCTTTATAACCTTATCGGGTGCGCACATACATTTGGTGCCCGGCAGCAGCTCGGTGCTCTCGAGCCTGTCCATGGTTTTGGAAAAGCCCAGCAGACGATTTATCACCGCGTGCCAACTGGCTATCGTGGCATAACTGGTGACCAGAAAGGAAAGGGAGGTCTGGACCTGCCCGAATGCGTCCGCGGTTTGCATGAGGCCGCCAAGGTTCATTTGATGCGAAAAGTAGCGAGGCGCGGCCATCAAAAGGGGAAAGATCACCGCCGCCTGACTGTAGGAATAGGTAACCCAGGCAAGCCGTTTTTGACGCTTCATGATTTTCCAGAAATTTTCGAGCAGTCTTTTGAAACGGCCCATAAGATGAGTCTGCTCCTGCCCCTCGCCGCCGTAGAGCGCAATCGACTCGCTGTTTTCACGCACTCTTACCATGCTGAAACGGAAATCGGCTTCATACCTTTGCTGGTCGAAGTTTAGCCGGACCAGAGGATTTCCAACCCGAATAGTCACCCAGGTGCCCACTACGGCATAGATGAGGGCAAGCCACACCATATAGCCGGGGATAGTAAACGAATGGGCCCCCAGGGGAATGGGCAGCGACCCGGACAGTATCCACAGAATCCCCAGAAAAGATAACAGGGAGGCCACGGAACTGAGCAGGCTCGTGCCCAGACTGATCGTCTGGGATATATAGGAATCGATGTCTTCGCTAATACGCTGGTCGGGGTTATCGGTGGCCGCGCCGTCGAAATTGATTCTATAGTAGGCCTTGTGGTTTAGCCACTCTTTGAGATACTTGTCGGTTAGCCAGTTTCGCCACCGGATTTGCAGCATCTGGGCCAGGTACTGGGCGTAGACCAAAAGAAAGATATAGGCTCCGGCCAGAAGACAAAAACGCAGGATTACCGGGAGAAAGGCGGCTTTTTTATAGTTTTGCAGGACGTTGTAGAAGGTCTTGTACCACAGGTTGATTTCGACCGTAAAATAGACCGCGCCGAGATTAAACGCCACTATTACCGCAAGCAGGGCGAAGGCTCGCCATTTTTCCTCCGACTTCCAATAGGGAATGGCAAGTCTTCGGAAGGCAACAATAAATTCAGACATAGTGAAAATATTCCATATCGTGAGGTTGTTTTTTAAATTCTCCCAGCCTTTAAGGGCTGCCAACGGATACTAAATGATATACTTGAAGGCTGTTCCAATTCAAGTGGTCCCCATTTATTTAGGTTTTCAGGCGGTTTCGGGGAAAATCCCCTTTGAGGAGGTCAAAGGGGAGGGGTGGAATTTGGGGAGGAAAGACATCGCGAGTCGAGCTCGCGGCAGGGGCTGTAGCGAAGAAAAACTTCGCGGCCTTTCATGCCTCCTGAGCGTTGTCCTTGTCCTTGGGCGTGGTAAATATGCTGGCCAGCAAGACAGCCACTATTCCCGTAAGGAATACGCCGTCAAAGGTTCCGGCCCCTCCAATCGAGACTATCGGAGCGCCCAGTCCCCGCACTTTCCCCAGGTTCAAAAGATCTGCCCCGATAAGGGTTCCAAGAGTTCCCGAGATATAGGCAAGCGCGGGAGCCGCCCGCCTGGAAAGTAGAAGGCCCGCCGCGGAGGCGATAAGGGGAGGGACAAAGAGCGGCTCTGCGATGCCAAGGCCCTTGACCGGATAGGCCAAAGCGTGGACGACCAGTATGACAAGGACCACGGCAGGCACGGAGATAAAAAAAAGTTTGTTTTTGACTATAAGATAAAGTGAGAGCAGCGTTGGGATGAGAGCCCCGCCGACATTAACGGCCAGAGTTGTTCCCATCTGGGCCGATACCATCGGAATGACGTAGCGCATCCCAAAAAAATTAATCTGGGCTCCGGAAACCAACCTCTCCGGCGGGAAATGATAGATAGGGATGTTAAAATATGTGCTTAGAAGAGAGAGAAGAAGGAGCGCGAAAACATAATGCCGGTTGATTCCCATCCGTTCGTAAGCGTAGCTGAGTACGCTTACCTCTATCATGGCGACAAGGAAAACGAAAAGGAGCAGGAAAAAGATATAAAAGAGAAAAGTTGAGGGAAAATATTGCACTTTTTTATTTTCCTTTCATCTAAACGAGGCAATTATTACCAAAAGGAAGGAAAGCAGGGTCAAAATCGCCAGAACATGGCTTGGGCTAAACCGCCAGCCATGCCTTCGGGCATAAGGCAAAAAAGGCAGAGAAGCCAGAAACAACACGCACATCGAGATTGGAAAAAGCCACCACCAGGGCTGGTACCGGGAATAATCAAACATAGTTTAACCTTTCCGAACACCGCAGGGTAATCCCAGGCTTTCGAGCGGATCCGGCCTGTGCCGCCGAACGCCGCCTTGCCGATCTTTGCGTCCATTTATCCTAGCATCGAAAGGTTTCGAGCTCCACCCCTTTTTAGTAAAGCCTCTTTTTTCCTAAAAGAAATAAGGGACTCGGGGGGATGCTCTTCATCTTCTTGCTCTATCCCTTTACGGATTTGCTAAAATCCTCTGTCTGTCTCTCTTATATTTCTCAACATCCCGTTTAAAAACGTGAAGACATAGATGAAATCCCTGGGGCCCAAGTTATAGGTCCATCTATCCAAGGTGCCCGTATAGACGAAGTAGGAATCCCTTACATCGGGCATCCCGCACTGGTGAACGACCTCCAATTGGGTTTCTCCCAGCTCCACGAGATGATCGCCGCAGCGCAGGCTGTCTACGTTTTCAGAGATAACGCCGGGTTCGCTGATCGAGGGGCCTGCAAAGGCGTTGATCGCATAGAGCATGTTCATGGCTACAAGAAGTAATACTAAGCAGCAACGGATTTTTTTCATGGCGGGTAAGTCCTTGAGGAGGGCGGTTATCCTTGCGCTAAGGATAGAGTTTACTCTGTCGGGCAAGATAACCACTCGATCTCTCAATGCCAGAAGCAGGATTTTAAAAAATCCCGATATTATTATCCCGGAAAGATGGGGAAATGAAAAAAACCGCAGACATGACGGCGGCAGGGCGTGGGAAAAGTCCTCACTCGATTTCTTTCATAAATTTTTGGAAATGGAGACATAGAAAGTTATTCCCCTCGGGTCCTGGTTATCCATCCAGACTCTTCCGCCGTGCTGCTCCGCGATTTCTTTGACTATGGCAAGGCCCAGGCCCGAGCCTTCGACTCCCCTTGAGGATTCGTTTCGTTGAAAAAGGCCAAAAATTTTCTTTGAGTCGGCATCTTTAACGCCCATGCCGTCGTCGGTTACCGAAAAGATGTGGAATTTACAGGAGTCTTCATAGCCCAGCGAAACTTTTGTCAGGCTTTCCCCGCCGTATTTCAGGGCGTTGTCGATTAGATTTCTAAAGATTCTGAGGATGGAAAGCCTGTCGGCCCTGATCTCCACCTCGGATTCAAGCGCAACCCACTCGACGCCCCGCAGGCTGAAGGGAACGGAAAATTCGTCTTTTAGGGTCTTGAAAAGCTCTGAGGTCTTTAAGGTCTCGAAAAGCGGCGCGCCCTCCTTGGTCGCTATATAGACGTTTATCTTCTCCACCAGTGCTGCGATGTGCTCGGAGACTTTCAAAATTTGATCGCAGTACCTCTTGCCGGTTTCATCGAGAACCTCGCCGGCAATGCGCGCCAGCCGTTTGGTCAGCCCATAGACTCCGATTGCCGGGCTTTTGAGGTCGTGAGCAACGGAGTAGGCAAAAAATTTCAATTTTTCCGTGCTCTCCTCCAGCGCTTTTTCCGCTTTCTTTCGGTCAGTTATGTCCCGGTTGCTTCCCCGGCGCCCCATGAAATTGCCGTTCTCATCGAAGACCGATTGGCAGACGTGGTCGATCCAACGGACGGCTCCGTCCCTGTGAATGATTCGAAATTCAAGAGCGCCCGGTTCCTTGGTGTTGGTGGTGTACTCCTTTAAATGCGCCTTGAACTGAGCCAGATCATCGGGGTGAACGATTCGAAAACCCAGTTGCGGGTCTGCTTCAAATTCGGCGGCCGTGTAGCCCGTGATTCTTTGGCAGGAAGGAGAGACATAGAGTATCCGACCTTCGGGACTGGTCCAATGTTCCCAGTCGTGGGTGTTGTCGGCTACGATCCTGTATCTGGTCTCCGAGGCCTGAAGCATTTGAGCCATTTGCTTGCTTTTGGTAATGTCTTCGTAGGTGCCCAGAACCCCTTTGATCTTTCCCGTGGCGTCACGCAGGGGGACCTTGTTGGTGCGAAGCCAGATCATGCCGCCCTCGGGGGTGGTCTGCGGTTCTTCATAGCCCAGTTTGGGGACCCCTGTTTCGATAACCAGTCGATCGTCCGAGCGGTAGGCTTCAGCCTGATCCCGCCAGTTCATCTCGAAGTCGTTTTTGCCTGTTATCTCTTCAGGCGACGTGAGACCGGCGTCGAAAGCAAACGGACGGTTGCAGCCCAGATAATTTAAATCCAAATCCTTCCAAAAGACCCGAACCGGAATTGTATCCAGCACCGAGTGCAATATTTGCCGTGACTCCCCAAGCGCCTCCTCGGCCCTCTTACGTTCGGTTATGTCCCGGGCGGCCGTAAAAACACCCAGGACCTTACCCGCCGCGTCCTTATAGAGTGAGGCGCTGTATAGAAAATGGGTTAATTTCCCTCCCTTGTGCCGAATCGTTAAGGGGTAATCGGTCACCGTTCCTTCCCGGAAAACTCTGCGATATCCCCTGATCGCCTTTGCCGGTTCGGTAAAGTATGTCGAGAAATCACTTCCTATTATGGCCTCTCGCGCTAATCCGGTGGCCTTGATGGTGGCCTCGTTGACATCGGTGATCTTCCCCTCGGGGCTGATTGTAACCATGGGATCGGGGTTTGCTTCAATCAAACTGCGAGCGTACTGGGAGGCCTGTATCTGCTCGCTTACATCCCTTCCGGTTGCCAAAACGGCGGGGATTTTGCCGCAGGACTCCTTGCAGAGGGAAGCGCTGAAAAGAAATTGGGTCAATTTGCCGTTTGTGTGGCGGATCGTCAGGGGATAATCCGTAAGACAGCCTTCCCGCAAAACGTGCAGGAATGCCTCCTTCGCCTTGTCGGGTTCGGTAAAACAGCTCGTGAAATCAGTTCCGATGATCGCCTCTCGCGCTATTCCAAGGGCTCTGATCGTTGCCTCGTTTACATCGGTTATGTTTCCCTGCGGGCTTATGGTTAGCATCGGGTCCGGGCTTGCCTCTATAAGGCTGCGGGTATACTGCAGGTCAGATCGAAGCTGTTGCTCCGCCTTTTTGCGCGCAACGATCTCTTCTTCGAGTTGCTCGATTTTTTTTTCCAGTTCTTCCGAACTTACCTTAGAACTCACCGGCAATTTCCTTCAATTCTAAAAATACGAACGGCTTCCCAAAAGGCATCTTATTATTGTTTAAATAATACCAATCGTACCCAAAAAACAATGTGTATAAGATCAAGATGCCGCAAGTCTGAACTTTTGGCGCGTTGCAGGGCCTTGCGCCGGCCGATCCCGGCATTATTAATGGATACTGGTTCCCTCGTAAGTCCAGGGAACCACTAAAGACGCGAGAAAAGAGCGTTTGACTGTGCATGCGCTCTAAACTCGAGACTATTTATATCCGCGGCCGGCGAGACATTTTCGAGCGCGCGCCGCTTAACCCCTGGAGGTCCGACCGTGAATGAGCCTGAAGCGCGCTGGAGAAAAAAAGAGTTTTTTGAACTTGCCGTTTTCCTTCTTTTGATCATACCCTCCATGATGCTTTCCTTTTTGCCTCTTGGCAAGGAACGCTTCGGGTTTACTGTCATGGCGGTTTCCATAATCCTTCGGGATATCTCTCTTACCTGTCTGGTCTTTTTCTTCCTGTGGCGGGACGGAGAGCCTCTTTCCCGGCTCGGGTGGAAATCTGGCCGGCTCCTGGAAGAAATCGCTCTGGGAGCAATACTGTTTTTGCCGGTTCTCTATGCAGAACCATTGCTGGAGAAGGTTTTTCAATGGTTTGGCCTCTCACCGGCCATGAGCCGTTTACCCCGGTTTCTAACACCCAAAAGCCTGCCTGAGATTTTTCTCGCCTGCATCCTGACGGCCGTCGCGGCAGTGGCCGAGGAAACTATTTTCCGTGGCTACCTTATGCTGCGCCTAAACGGCCTTATGGGCAGCGTAATCTCCGCAGTCCTTATCTCCTCGGCCATTTTTTCCCTCGGCCACGGTTATGAAGGGGCGGCCGGCGCCGGTACAGTGGGTGTTTTGGGCATAATTCTCGCCCTCACCTATGTTTGGAGAAAAAGCCTTGTAGCTCCCGCCGTTCTGCATTTTCTCATAGATTTTTTCCCCCTCGTTTTACTGCCTCTCTTTAAACTCAAGTGAGAAACCTCTGCCCGGTTGCTAATCAGGACAACCGCAAGAGGCCGCTAAAGTGGTTGAAAATTTTTGCCGATTTACCGTAGCGAAACGAAAAATTTTTATCCCGGAGTAAAAACCGTCACTCTTTGCCGGTTTTTACCCCGAAGGGGAGGGGGAAAGTTCCATATCATTGGAAGGTCCTTTAGCCCATTTTGCATGATAGGAAGGCAGGGGCTTCAATGCAAGGTAAGCAGAGCGTGCTCGAAGATATTTACTCCGCTAACCCCGTTTCCGGGGAAGATAAGATGAGAAGCTACGAGGAAGAAAGCCTCGGCTCGGGTAAAGAGTTTAAGGCGATTTTTGAAAACAGCCAGATCGGTATAGCTTTTTTAAAAAAATACGGGCTTCTCTACCGGGCAAACCAGCGGTTCGCCGATATCATGGGCTACAATTCGCCCGAGGAAATGGCCGGCTTGGACATGCTGGGCTTTCATCTCTCAGAGCAGTCTTACTTCGAATTTATTAATAAGTATCACATGCCCTTGCTGAAGGGGGCTCAAATACAGGTTGAGTACCAACTCAAAAGAAAAGACGGCTCCGCGCTATGGTGCACCCTGTCCGGTAAGGCCCTCGATTCCAATAGACCACCCGATTTGAATAAAGGCGTACTGTGGTGCGTTGACGATATCTCCCGTCGAAAAGAGGCGGAAAAGCAATCAAGGGATCAAAGGGAAACTTTGACCAAGATATTTGAAAGCGCTCCTTATACCATGATGCTTCTGGATAGGGAGGGGCATGTAACCGATATAAATCACAAGGGAATATTTTTTTTCGCCAGGCCCAAAGAGCAAATCCTCGGAAAACTTCCCGGCGATGCCATCTACTGTTCGAATTCTTTCCATGGTAGAGGGTGTGGACAGGAGCCCCTGTGCAGACAATGTCCCCTCCGGTTGCAAATTATGCAAACCTTCCAAACCGGTACAGGTGTTTGTGACGCCGAAGTCCAAATGTCACTTAGGAGAGATTCCCGGTTCACCACGGTAGAGATTTCGATAAACACTGCGCTCGTTCGCGACGGGAGCGGAGACAAAGTTCTGTTGATTTTAAACGATATTACGGAGCGTAAGCTCGCCGCGGAAGCTTTGCGTGAGAGTGAGGAAAGGCTGCGTTCGCTGATCGAGGGGACTCCGGATTTTGTCTATTTCAAGGACGCCGAGGGGCGCTGGATCGAGGCGAATGAAGCCACTTTGAACCTCTTCGATCTAAAGGGCTTCGATTACAGGGGAAGGAAAAATCATGAACTTGCCCAAAAAGTAAGTTTCCATAAGGAGGCTTTGCTCGCCTGCGAGCATTCGGATAACCTGGCCTGGGAAAAGGGAAAAGCCTTGCGCATAGACGAGACTGTTCCCCGTTCCGATGGGACTGCCAGTGTCTACGATGTCATTAAGGTGCCCATTTTTAAAGACGACGGCAGGCGCAAGACCCTTGTGGTACTGGGACGAGACATCACGGAGCGCAAAAAAATTGAAGAGGAGTTGAGGGAGCGCGAGGCCCAGTTAAGAATGGCCCTGGATATCGCCGGGCTTGCCCGTTGGGAATACGACGTCAAAACCGATACGTTCTGGCTCGAAGATCACAACTTTGACTTTTTGGGTGATGAAGCCGTCTGCCATGGGGAAGGGGGGGGGATAACCGGAAAGGCCTACGCGGAAAAATTTCTCGCGCGCGACGACTCTTTTATTATCTCCGAGGCAAAAAGCAAAGCCTTGAGTGCAACGGATCCTACTTTCATCGGTCAGTTGGAACACCGCGTGGTAACTCCCGATGGAAAGCCCAGGCATCTGCTTGTCTACTATGCGCCGGTTCGCGACGAGAATTGGAATGTCGTCAAAATTCGAGGCGTAAATCAGGATATTACGGAGCGCAAACAGTCCGAGGTCGCCTTAAGAGAGTCTAACCAGAAGCTGTCCCAAATTCTTGACTTCCTGCCCGATTCTACTTTCGCCATCGACTCCGAAGGCAAGGTCATCGCCTGGAACAGGGCCGCTGAAGAGCTTACCGACGTTAAGGCCCAAGAGCTTCTCGGAAAGAGCGATTATGAATATTCATTGGCTTTTTATGACTGCCGAAGACCGGTTTTAATAGATGTTGCGCTAGGGCAACATGATGAAATTTTAAAAAACTATTACTCCGTCCAAAGAGAGGGAGATATCCTTTTAGCCGAAACCGGTACGCCGTTGCGAGGTACGCAAATTCGTGTACTCTCCTGCAAGGCCAGGCCTCTTTACGACAGTGCGGGCAAGATCATCGGAGCTATTGAAACCATTCGAGATGCCACCGAGATCAGAAAAACCCAGGAAATGCTGCGGGAAAGCGAACAACGCTACCGCAGCGTGGTAGAAAACATTCAGGACGTCTACTACCGTACGGATTTGGACGGTGTTCTCACAATGATAAGCCCGTCCATTTACAAGAGTTGCGGCTTTACCAGCGAGGAAGCAATCGGCAGAAAGGCCGACGACTTTGTGATGTATCCGGCCGATGGGGAGAAAGTGATGGGCCTTCTCCTGCGAGAGGGCGTAGTAAGAGATTACGAGATAACATGCCGCAAAAAGGACGGCTCTCCGATATGGGGGTCGCTTACCGGAAGCCTGCTAAAGGATAATCAGGGAAATATCGTCGGTATCGAAGGAATAGTCAGGGATATAACCAAGCGAAAGCGGGCCGAGGAGAAACTGCGCGAAAGCGAATCTCGTTTTCGCTCCATTTATGACTCGGCTGACGTTGGGTTGGCGAGGATAGCCCCGGATTTCCGTATTCGGAACGCCAATCCGGCCTATTGCCGGATGCTTGGCTACAGCGAGGAAGAACTCGTTGGAAAGCACCTGGCCGAGATCACCCATCCGGAAATCGTCGAGGAAAACCTTGAAAAGCAGGCTGCCCTCTCTTGCGGTAAGCTCGATCACTACGAAATGGAAAAACGTTTTATACATAAGGACGGCCACACGGTTTACGGCATCATGAGAGTCAACCTGGTGCGCAATTGGGCCGGGGAACCCGTCGACACCATAGGCTCCGTTCTCGATATCACGGATCGAAAGCGTGCCGAGCAGGAGTTGCGGCGAAACCAGGCCATGCTGGCGCGTACCGAGACCATAGCGCACGTGGGGAGCTGGCAATGGGATTTGGCCACCGACACGGTCAAGTGGTCCGAGGAAATGTTTCGTATCCTGGGAATGGAGCCGTCTCCGAAGGTGCCTTCCTATGCTGAATTTCTTCGGTTCTGCCTTCCGCAGGAAAAGCAGAAGCTGGACCGGGCCGTTAAAGCCGCGGTCGATCGGGGTATCGCCTATGAACTGGAATTGCGCACGGTTCTAAGCGACGCAACGATGCGGGTATGCCTGATCCGAGGCGAGGCCGAGACGGGGCCGGACGGCAGTGTCAGGGGCCTTCACGGCTCTCTCCAAGATATTACCGAACGTAAAAGAGTCGAAGAAGCCCTTCATAAGGCCCTTGGCAACGAGCAGCGCCGGGCCCGCCAGCAAACCGAGGTCGCCGCTTTCGGCCAGCGCGCCCTTGCGGGAACGGGCGACCTCGACCAATTATTCCACGACGCGATTGTGCTCGCCTCCAAGGTGCTCGGGACCAAATACGCCTATGTCCTGGAGCACCGCAGGGAGGAGGGGACCCTCTTTATGCGCTCAGGGATCGGCTGGAAAGAGGCTTGGGTGGGAACATCGGTGCCGGATGGAACCCGCTCCCAGAGCGGCTATACGCTGCTCCAAAAAGAGCCGGTTATTTCTCCTGACGTAGCAAACGATCCCCGCTTTTCACTCTCGGCTATTTTGGCCGTTCATCATGTGGTCAGCGGCATGACCGTGGCCGTTCCCGGTGTGCAACGGCCCTTTGGCATCCTGGCCGTGCACAGCGATCGTCATCAGGATTTCGACGAAAACGACGCCCACTTCCTTGAAGCCGTTGCTCACGTGCTGGCTGCCAAAGTGGAACAGGTCCGCGCCCGGGAACAAAGACGCCGGGCGGCCGAGGAGCAGCGCATCCTGCTTGATAATATCCAAACCCTGGTATGGTACCTTACCGACGACCATACGTACGGGGCGGTAAACAAGGCCCGCGCGGCCTTTCATGGCCTAAAAACCGAGGATGTGGCCTTTAAGGACCTCTACGAGGTCTTGCCCGCCGATGTAGCCGAGGTCTCACGAAAGACTAACATCGAGGTCTTTGCCACCGGCAAACCGGTGCGAAGCGAACAGTGGATTCCCCACCTCTCCGGAGAGCGCAGGCTGGTTTCGATCCTTAAGACGCCTAAACTGCGCGACGACGGCACTGTGGAATATGTCGTCTGCTCGGCTGAGGACATAACCGACCAAAGGCAGGCGGAGGCGGAATTGCTCAATGTCAACCGGGAACTCGAAAAGGCCATTGCGCGGGCCAATGAACTGGCTTTGGAGGCCTGGAGGGCCAATTCAGCCAAAAGCGAGTTCCTCGCCAATATGAGCCATGAGATCCGCACCCCCATGAACGGCGTGATCGGCATGACAAGCCTCTTGCTCGATACCGATCTTACCGAGGAGCAGCGGCGTTTTGTCGAGATAGTTAAATCCAGCGGCGAATCGCTGCTGACTCTCATAAACGATATCCTCGATTTTTCAAAGATCGAGGCTGGCAGGCTGGAACTCGAAACCTTGAACTTCGACCTGCAAACCCTTTTGGAAGATTTTGCCGAGACTATGGCCCTAAAAGCTCAGGATAAGGGGTTGGAACTTTCCTGCGCCGCCGACCCCGATGTGCCCACCCTTCTTTTGGGCGACCCCGGCCGCTTGCGCCAGGTGCTCACAAACCTTGCGGCCAACGCTCTTAAATTCACGAGCCGGGGGGAAGTCGCCATTAAAGTCAGCAGGGCGGAAAGCGACAAACAAAATTTGGACGAAAGCGCCCGGGATACATGTCTGCTTCGTTTTTGCGTTCGCGATACCGGAATCGGCATTCCTGAGGACAAGTTTCCGATGCTGTTCCAGCAGTTTACCCAGGTGGATGCCTCGACAACGCGCCAGTATGGCGGCACGGGCCTGGGTCTTGCCATCTCCAGGCAGCTTGCCGAGATGATGGGGGGTGAGATTGGTGTTAAGAGCGTTGTAGGACAAGGGTCCCAGTTCTTTTTCACCGCGCGTTTTGGTCTTCAGGCTGAGGGAGTGGCGAGGAATCTCCACTCCCAAAACGATCTGGCCGGTGTGCGCGTGCTGATCGTCGATGATAATGCCACCAATCGGGAAATCCTTTTGACGCGCCTTGGTTTCTGGGGAATGCGCCCGGAAGCGGTCCCAAACGGCCCCCTGGGTCTACAGACTCTTTACCGCGCCCTGGAAGAGGGAGAGCCCTTCCCTGTGGCCCTTGTCGATATGCAGATGCCGGGCATGGACGGCGAAGCTTTTGGCCGTGCGGCAACAGCCGATGCGAAGCTTGCCCGAACGCGGTTGATCCTGCTTACCTCCCTTGGCGCGCGATGCGATGAGAACCAACTGCGAAAGAGCGGGTTTTGCGGCTATGCGACCAAACCGGTGCGTCACGAGGAACTAAAGGCAGTTCTAAGCCAGGTACTTGAAGGGAGCGAGGCTTTTGTCCCTCCGCCAATGGTTGCGCGCCGAACGCCGGAAGGTACGATTCCCGACCTCTCGGATCGCAAAACACGCATCCTCCTTGCCGAGGATAACATTACCAATCAGCAGGTGGCCCTGGGCATCCTGAAAAAATTCGGCCTCAGAGCCGATACCGTCGCAAACGGCCGTGAGGCCGTCAATGCGCTAAAGACCATCCCCTATGATCTTGTGCTTATGGACGTTCAAATGCCGGAGATGGACGGTATAGAGGCTACAAGGGAAATCAGGTCTCACGTGGGGGGCTACGGCGAGATTCCCATTATCGCCATGACTGCCCACGCCATGCGGGGTGACCGTGATAAGTGTCTGGATGCCGGAATGAGCGACTATGTCAGCAAGCCCATTTTACCGTGCGCCCTGGGCGCGGTCCTGGATAAATGGCTGCCCAAAGCTACCCCGGCCCACAGCCCAAAGGCCCGACCCGGCAGTCTGCAGGAACGGCAACCTCCGCAGCCTTCCGCATCGGTTTGGAACCGTGCCTCCATGGCTGAGCGCTTGCTCGATGACTCGGAATTGGTCGATAGGGTCATCGAAGGTTTTTTGGCCGACATCCCCCGGCAAATAGAGGTCTTGCGAGGATATCTCGAGTCCGGAAATGTCGAAGGGGTGGAACGGCAGGCCCACACGATCAAGGGCGCCGCCGCCAATGTGGATGCGGAGGCCCTGCGGGTGCTGGCCCTCCAAATGGAAAAGGCCGGCAGGGCCGGTGACCTTGAGACAGTAAAAGCTCTTCTAAGCGAACTCGGTGGAGCTTTCCAGACCTTGAGGGGCGCCATGCAAGCAGGCGGGCCGGGAAGATGATTTGTCCAAACAGTTGTCGCCGCAACCAATACTAAAGCTTACAAAACAATTTCCCGGCCTTGGGTGACAGACCGGAAATCATTGCGCCTTCTTTCTGACTTTAGTCCGTTTGTTTTGGTCCGCCAGGGTTTCCGCGGGGGCCGCACCCTTTGTCAACCTTCTTTGTTCCATAAACTTTTTGAGGTTCTCTGGAACTCCCCTTTTCTTGGCTGCCCTGCTTCTGGCCTTGGTAAGAGACCTTGCCGCAAGGGCCGTGCGCATGGTGAAGCCGTATTTTTTCTTGTATTCTCTTGCGGTCAAGTCATGGGATACGAGGTGAAGCTTTGTAAGCTGCTTCATCTCCGCGCCGCACTCAAGGCAGATCACTTTATCGTCGCGGATGGAATCCTCCGGGGCAATTCCTTTGGCCCGTTCCGGTTCGCCCGACGCTAGCTGCCCGGCTTCTGAGGCCTCAACCCTGTGAAGATCATGAAGTGTGCAGAAAACCTGGCGAAGAGACGCCGTGATCTCTTGGGCCGTCATATTGGTTTTTGATACCTGTGTTTGCACGATTTCCGAAGCTAATTCAATAAGTGTCCTGGTCATTGCTGCTCCTCTCGCGTAAATGTGGATTAGCGGTATCCAGTTAAGGATAGGTGATTTTAATAGTTTGGAATAGGAAAGCAAGTATTTTTAAATGCATTTGCCCGATATGCAATTGGATAAATTTCAAAAAAGTAATACCAGTTTCAATTTACATCAGTTTGAGGTACTGGATGCCAATTTATGAAACAACCATAAAAGACATATTATTGCTTTTAAATCTGGACTTTTGTGGAAGTAAACAACGATAACGCTACTAAATAAAAATCACTGGAAAATATTTTTCTATAAAGTGATCGCCAAATCCCAATGAGCTGATGAGGTGTATTGCGATTTTTTCCGCTTGGCATCGTTAGGAAAAGATGGTCTAAGAAATGGTTTCTTGTTCCCGTCATCGTCGTTTAACCTGACTATTCATTCCATCGTGGCTAAAAATTTAACTTGGTAACGATCGTCGCCCACCCTTTCGGCCATGTAAAGGTGCAAAGCTGTAAGTGAAGCTTACAGATCTTGCCGACGATGGATTTGGCAAACATAGAACTTAAACCCTGTGATCTGTAACCTTAAAAGCCCTTCCGTTGGGTCAGAAAGGGGTCAAGTCTCCGTTTGACCATATGCCAGAGCTTTTTGTATATCCGGCAACGCTCATTGAGCTTAACAGACGTAGAATAGGGGACGCTCTAAGAACTCGTAATGACAACCCAAAATTGACCACCCGTGATAACCGAATTTTGACCACCCGGAGCTGTGTCTATAGCTGCGGATGATAAGTGGAAGAGAAAGGGGTCAAAGAAAGGGGTCCAGAAAAGAAAGGGGTCAAGTCTCCGTTTGACCATATGTCAGAGCTTTTTGTATAAGCCGTTTAAGAAAGGGGTCAAGTCTCCGTTTGACCATATGCCAGAGCTTTTTGTATAAGCCGGCAACGCTCATTGAGCTTAACAGACGTAGGATAGGGGATAGGATAGGGGACGCTCTAAGAACCAAGTAAATATAAAATGTAAAGGCCGTCCCCCTTCCCCTTCCTCTCGGTCTCCGTACGTCTCTTCGAATCGCATTTTCCGCACCTCCTGTAGCAACTCTGTCCGTCTCACAGGCCCCCTCCTTTGGAGGCCGATCTAAACCGGACAATTCACGTGCTACAAGCGCGGACATTTTAGGGAGAGGAGAGGGGTCAAGTCTCCGTTTGACCATATGCCAGAGCTTTTTGTATAAGCCGGCAACGCTCATTGAGCTTAACAGACGTAGGATAGGGGACGCCCTAAGAACCAAGTAAATATAAAATGTAAAGGCCGTCCCCCTTCCCCTTCCTCTCGGTCTCCGTACGTCTCTTCGAATCGCATTTTCCGCACCTCCTGTAGCAACTCTGTCCGTCTCACAGGCCCCCT
>JAJXYD010000017.1 GCA_021780695.1 Deltaproteobacteria bacterium | reverse complement strand
GTCAAAAGTTTTTCCGTCCGTCTGCCCAAAAACCAAAAGCTTAGACAGGATTACAGGATTTACAGGATTTGTTTTTGCCTCATCCTCTACATCCCGCCTGCGCAGCCTCCAAAAGCCACAAGCCTCGACAGGACTTGAGGTTTTAAAGGTCTTTCTTTTTCTTAATCCTGTAAATCCTGTAATCCTGTCAAAAGTTTTCCGTCCGTCTGCCCAAAAAATCAAAAGCTTAGACAGGATTACAGGATTTACAGGATTTGTTTTTTCCTCATCCTCTACATCCTGTCAAAACTTCCCCTGTCCGCGCCGTCTCCAAAAGCCACAACGCCTCGGCAGGACTTGAGGCTTCACAGATCTTTCTTTTTCTTAATCCTGTAAATCCTGTAATCCTGTCAAAAGTTTTCCGTCCGCCTGCCCAGAAACCAAAAGCTTAGACAGGATTACAGGATTTACAGGATTTGTTTTTTCCTCATCCTCTACATCCCGTCAAAACTTCCCCTGTCCGCGCCGTCTCCAAACTCCACAAGCCTCGGCAGGACTTGAGGCTTCACAGATCTTTCTTTTTCTTAATCCTGTAAATCCTGTAATCCTGTCAAAAGTTTTTCCGTCCGCCTGCCTAAAAAACCAAAAGCTTAGACAGGATTACAAGATTTACAGGATTTGTTTTTTCCTCATCCTCTACATCCTGTCAAAACTTCCCCTGTCCGCGCCGTCTCCAAAACCCACAAGCCTCGACAGGACTTCAGGTTTTACAGGTCTTTCTTTTTTTTAATCCTGTAAATCCTGTAATCCTGTCAAAAGTTTTCCGTCCGTCTGCCCAAAAACCAAAAGCTTAGACAGGATTACAGGATTTGTTTTTTCCTCATCCTCTACATCCTGTCAAAACTTCCCCTGTCCGCGCCGTCTCCAAAATCCACAAGCCTCGACAGGACTTTAGGTTTCACAGGTCTTTCTTTTTCTTAATCCTGTAAATCCTGTAATCCAGTCAAAAGTTTTTCCGTCCGTCTGCCCAAAAACCAAAAGCTTAGACAGGATTACAGGATTTACAGGATTTGTTTTTGCCTCATCCTCTACATCCCGCCTGCGCAGCCTCCAAAAGCCACAAGCCTCGACAGGACTTGAGGTTTTAAAGGTCTTTCTTTTTCTTAATCCTGTAAATCCTGTAATCCTGTCAAAAGTTTTCCGTCCGTCTGCCCAAAAAATCAAAAGCTTAGACAGGATTACAGGATTTACAGGATTTGTTTTTTCCTCATCCTCTACATCCTGTCAAAACTTCCCCTGTCCGCGCCGTCTCCAAAAGCCACAACGCCTCGGCAGGACTTGAGGCTTCACAGATCTTTCTTTTTCTTAATCCTGTAAATCCTGTAATCCTGTCAAAAGTTTTCCGTCCGCCTGCCTAAAAAACCAAAAGCTTAGACAGGATTACAGGATTTACAGGATTAGACTTTTCTTAATCCTGTCACTTTATTCCAAGCACATCGCTCATTTCGTAGATGCCGTGGGGCCGGCCGACAACCCATTTGGCCGCGCGAACCGCTCCCCGTGCAAAATTGTCGCGGTTGTGGGCCTTATGGACAAGTTCTATCCTTTCGCCAAGCGAGGCGAACATAACGGTATGCTCACCGGTGATATCTCCGCCACGGATAGTCTGAATGCCGATTTCACTGCCTTTGCGTTCCCCGATAAGCCCATGGCGGGCATAGACGCCCACCTGGTCGAGGTCCTGGCCCAGGGCTTTGGCCGCCACATCGGCAAGCTTTAGGGCCGTGCCGCTTGGCGCATCTTTTTTAAACCTGTGATGGGCCTCAACTATTTCTATATCGTAGCCTTCGCCCAGAAGCCGCGCGGCTTCGGCAACGAGTTTAAACAAAACATTGACCCCTGCGCTCATATTGGGCGAGATGACGCAGGAAACCGAGTCGGCCAGTTTTTTTGCCTCACTTAGCTGTTCGTGGGTAAAACCCGTGGAACCTATCACCATGGGCAGTCCCCGGGCCGATGCACTCCTCAGGTTCTCAAGAGATGAGGCCGCGTTGGTAAAGTCGATAATCACATCGGCGCATGCCGACGCCTCCTGGATGTTGCCTCCGATTTTCATACCGGTCGCACTTCCCCCGATCGCCTCGGCCAGGTCTTTTCCAACCAGCGGATGGCCTGGAAACTCAAAGCCCCCCGCAAGTGCAACCTCCTCCGTTTCCCTAAGGATCTGCGCCACCCTCGAGCCCATCCTGCCGGCAACCCCGGCAACCGCTACGCGTATCATCTCTAAGACCTCTTTTGCCCCGTGGGTTCGCTAATCAGCCCCTGGGCCTCCAAAACCTGTCTTAACCGCTCCCTGTTGGCCTCCGACATGGTAACCAGAGGCAGCCTCACTTCTTCGGAACCGATCTTTCCCATCATTGCCAGGGCGGCCTTTACAGGCGCCGGATTGGTCTCGATAAAAAGAATATGAAGAAGAGGAAGCAGCTTATAGTAGAGTTTTCGAGATTCTTCGAACTTGCCCTGCGAAAACAGAGAGCAAAGATCGGCCATTTGCCGCGGTGCAACATTTGATACAACCGAAATGACCCCATGGCCCCCCACGCACAGGAGGGGAAAGGTGAGGAAGTCCTCGCCGGAGAGCACTGTGAAATCGCTTCCGCAAAGGGAAATAATATCGGTTATCTGCTTCATGGAACCTGCCGATTCCTTGACGCCGACGATATTAGAGAGCTTTGAAAGACGCTGCATCGTTGCGGGCTCGATGTTTACAGCCGTACGTCCCGGAATGTTATACACGATTATCGGAATATCGACAGCCTTGGCCACCGCCTCGAAATGGCGATAGAGCCCTTCCTGCGTGGGCTTATTATAGTAAGGAGCTATCAGCAGGGCGGCATCGGCGCCGGCCTTTTTTGCGTGAGCGGTAAGCGAAATGGCTTCCTGCGTACTGTTTGAACCCGTTCCGGCAATGACCGGAACACGCCCCGCGCTCTGTTCGATCACCACTTCGATCACGCGCTCGTGCTCTTTATAAGACAGGGTTGGGGATTCGCCCGTGGTCCCGCAGGGCACTATCCCGTTAGTCCCATTGGCTATCTGGAACTCGACCAGGCTTCTCAAGCCCGCCTCGTCGATCCCGCCCGCCTTAAAAGGGGTGACGATCGCTGCAATTGCGCCGCTAAACATAGCAGACTCCTTTCTCTATGCCCTCAAGGTTTCGTCCCAAAGTTCGGCCTCGTAGACAACCCTGGCATCGCCTTCGAGGTAAACGGCCGAAAAAATGAGCTCACTACCTTGTGAAATCTTCTCAAAATGAATGGTCAGTGTTTCCCCGCTCCTGGTCAGTACCTCAACAGGAGACTCCGTGTAGTTTCTGGCCGAGGCGACAAGAGCGGCCGCTATGCACCCGGTGCCGCACGCAAGGGTTTCTCCCTCGACGCCGCGCTCAAAGGTCCTTATCCGCATCGTGTGAGGACCGCTGACAAAGGCGAAGTCCGCGTTGGTGCCCGCGGGCTGAAAGCGCTCGTGGCGCCTTACGGCGCGTCCCAGACCATCGACGTCCATCGCCTCGAGTTTTTCGGAGGAATCGGTAAAGCAGACCGCATGCGGAACGCCGGTATTTATAAAATCAAGGCTTAGCCGTTGCCCGTCCAAACTCAGGACGATATCGGACTCCAAGCCGTGGGGCTTTGGCATTGCGACCCTGGCGGTTTGTCCCTTAACCTGGGCTTCCACGATACCGGCAAGCGTTCTAAAAGAAAATCGCTCCTTGTCGGTTACGGCATTGAGAACGGCAAAGCGGGCCGCGCAACGGGCCCCATTGCCGCACATCTCGGCCTCGGAACCATCGGCGTTAAAAAAGCGCCAGGAAAAATCCAGCTCGGCATCCTTTTCAATGAGGATCAAACCGTCGGCGCCGGCCGAGAGCTTCCTGCGGCAGGCAAGCCTGGCGAGCTTGCCTGCGTAATCTTGGTCAATCTTTCCGTCGCGATTGTCTATTACGATGAAATCGTTACCGCTTCCGCTCATTTTCGTAAAAGGGATTTTGCGGGCTGTTTGGCTCACTTGCCGCCCTCCTCGATGAAATCGGGAACCGTTTCGAGCCGCACGAGATCTTCCCAGGTTTCTCTTCGTCTTATAACCGAATAGTGTGCGCCATTGACGAGCACTTCGGCAACCCTTGGGCGGGTGTTATAGTTAGACGACATACTAAATCCATACGCCCCGGCGCTCATTACGGCCAAATAATCGCCCTGGGATGACATGGGCAGGCTGCGGTCCCTGGCCAAAAAGTCCCCGGACTCGCAGATCGGGCCCACCACATCGACGATTTCGGCTTCCTTAAGGTTTCTTACCACCGGCTGCACGGCATGATAAGAGCCGTAGAGGCTCGGGCGGATAAGATCGTTCATGGCTCCGTCGCTTATAACGAAATTTTTCGCAGGGGTCCGTTTCGTATAGAGCACTTTAGTGACAAAAATACCGGCGTTTCCGACAATAACACGGCCGGGCTCAAAAATCAGCGTGCAATTTATATCTCCGAGTTCCTGCAGAAGAGCCCTCGCATATTCATGAGGCTGAGGGGGAGATTCCTGGTCATAGACAATACCAAGCCCGCCGCCCAGATCCAGATAGCGAATTTGGGCCCCCCGCAGACGAAAGCGCTCGATGAGGGCTCTCAGTCGTTTTAGGGCATCGACAAAGGGAGTAATCTCGGTTAGTTGGCTTCCTATATGACAGTCTAGCCCCACCAGATCGATGTGTTTGAGATTCTTTGCATCCTCGAAGGCTCGCAAGGCGCTGTCGGTGGATATGCCGAACTTGTTTTTCTTCATTCCCGTTGAGATATAGGGATGCGTATTGGGGTCTATGTCGGGATTTACCCGCAGAGAAACCGAGGCTTTCGTGTTGAGCGCTTCGGCTCTACGGTTTATCTGCTCGAGTTCCTGGGTGGATTCGATATTGAACATCAGGATTTTTTCCCGAAGAGCAAAATCGATTTCCTCCACGGTCTTACCCACTCCCGAATAGACTATGCGATTGGAAGGGATTTGCGCCTTGAGAGCGCGGAAGAGCTCCCCGCCCGATACGATATCGACTCCGCCGCCCATGGAGCCAAACAGTTTCAAAATGGCTATATTGGAATTGGCTTTTACCGAATAGCAGGTAAGGTGGTCGGCATGGGCAAAAGCCGAATCAAAAGTGAGGAAATGGTGTTTTAGAGTAGCCAGACTGTAGACATAGCAGGGCGTTCCCACTTCCTGGGCGATTCTTCTTACGGGAACGTCCTCGCAGTAGAGTTCCTCCGCCTTATATTGAAAATGATTCATTACATTATCCCCTAACGCGTCAGCAGGTTTCTCACCGAGACCCACTTTGACAATAAGCCTTCCTTATGGTTGGGCTGGGCGCTTACCGCCGATACCGCATAAGAATAAGTCGCCCCGCGGCTAAGGCCGTGATCGACATAGGGCGGATGGGATACCGGATTGGCGGTGAGCCGTACGATTTCTTTGCCCTGTTTACGATAGACGTAATAGCCTGCGGTTTTCCCCTGGTCTTCCAGCCAGTGAACTTCCAGGCCTCCATGAACCGGCACCATCCACACTTTTGCGGGAGGAGGAGGAGCGCCCGAGGACTTGGGCCCCATTACGGTAATGGTGGAAGAGGGCTCTCCGTAAACATTTTCCGAGTCAATAGAGCGAACCGCCAAGACCCGGAAAGTCGAGACAGTGCCCGCGGGAACCTCTTTGTCGTAATAGGCTTCTCCCTTCACAAGGGGGGATACATCCGTCCAGACATTGCTGGCCGATTGCATTTGCACTACAAAAGAAAGAGTAGTGGCTTTTAGAGGATGTCCCTGGACATCCTTGGGGGTCTGTTTCCACTCGAACAGCACGCCTCGCTCCTGGATTGTTGCCCGTAGATCGGAGGGCGCCACCGCCCCGGGATAGATTTTAGCTATGGCGGGATTGGAGAGGCTAACCTTGTGGCCGTTGTCGTTAATAAGGGCTATCTGGTAGCGCAGCGCCTTATGCATGCTTACGGCGTGATCGATCCACCTCAGTTTGCCGTCGGCACCGGGCTTGGCGGTCGCGGCGTCGATGCTGTGGACCTCCGCCTGGGCAGGGGGGGGGCATTCCAGACAATTACGCTTATCCCAAGCTACGGTGCTTCTCATGATGGAATAGCGAATCGCCTTTGTCTGCGCGGACGGCAGAGCGCTCCACGAAATCTCTACGGCCCCCGGTTCGACCCTGGCGCTCAAATTGTTTACACGAGGCGGCGGAGGCGCCCCGATTGGCTTTGGAAAGGTCTTAATGCCGCAACCGGAGACTAGAGCGCTCAAAGCGAAAATAAAAATAATCCCAAAACGGCCAGGCTTGGCAAAATCAGGCAGAATTCGCATATTTTCCCTATTCTTCCGTCTTAATGTTCTTGGCTGAAACGGCGCCACGGGACTCCAGATCGGCCTTTGCCCGTACGATGGCTTCCTTTACCCTGAGTGTGGCCGTTCCTCCTACCGATAGTCTTCGGTCCACGATGCTGGAAATCTCCAGAAAATCAAAAATATCCTCATCGAAGGCTTTATGAAAACCTTTGAGCTCATCGAGCGAACACTCTCCCAGGTCCTTGCCGGCCTGAATGCAGTATTGAACGATTCGGCCCGCCACATGATGGGCTTTGCGGAAAGGGACATCGCGTCTGGCAAGGTAGTCGGCAAGATCGGTTGCCGCGGTAAAACCCTGCCCGGCCATGTTGGCCATTGTCTCCGAATGGATACGGATTTGTGGAAGCATTTTGCCTAGCAGCCGCAAGGTAGCCATGACAGTATCTACAGAGTCGAAAACCGGCTCTTTGTCTTCCTGCAGGTCGCGGTTATAGGCAAGGGGCAGCCCCTTGGCCAAGGTCAGCAGGGCAAACAGGTTTCCATACACCCGTCCGGTCTTGCCCCGCATCAACTCCGGAACATCCGGGTTTTTTTTCTGGGGCATGATGCTCGATCCGGTACAAAATGCATCGCTTATCTCGATAAAGGAAAACTCCGCGCTGGACCATATAACGAGCTCTTCGGCCATGCGGCTGACGTGCATCATGAGAATGGCCGCAGCCGAGCAAAATTCTATCAGGTAATCGCGGTCGCTAACCGCATCGATGGAATTTGCTATAACCCTGGAAAAACCAAGTTCACGAGAAGTCCATTCCATATCGGTGGGAAAAGCCGTGCCGGCAAGGGCCGCACTCCCAAGGGGCATGACGTCGGTGCGGCCCAGACAATCGGATAGCCTCCCGAAGTCACGGGAAAACATCTCATAGTAGGCCATGAGGTGATGGGAAAAAAGCACGGGCTGCGCATGCTGAAGATGCGTAAAGCCAGGCATTATCACCTCCAGGTTTTCTTCGGCCATTTGCACCAAAGCCGCCTGGACGTTGCGCAAAAGCTCCAAGAGGGAGGAAAGCGCTTCGCGCATAAAAAGCCGCATATCGAGGGCGACCTGGTCATTTCGGCTCCTTGCGGTATGGAGCTTACCCCCGATATCTCCAATACGAGCGGTCAGTTCGTTTTCTATCGCCATATGGATGTCCTCCTGGGAGGAATCCAGTTTGACTTTGCCCCGTTCGATATCGCGCAAAATTTCACCAAGCGTTTGCACTATCTGGGAGGCCTCTTCATGGGCAATTATCCCACATTCAGCCAGCATGCGACAGTGCGCAATACTGCCCTGTATATCATGACTGTAGAGCCTGCTGTCGAAATGAATGGAGGCGGTGTATTCCTCCACCAGTTTGTCAGTGGGCTGTTCGAAGCGTCCATTCCATAGCTTTTCGGCCATTTGCAATAAACTCCGGGGGAAAACCTACAGGAACTATAAGTTGTTAATTTTTAAAGCTCTTCTTGACAAGTGCTTCGATGCGAAGTCTTAGTCCGAGCAGCCGAATGAAACCTTCGGCTTCGTCCTGCCGGTAGACATCGTCTTCTTCGAAGGTTGCAAAACTTGGCTGATAGAGCGATCTGGTCGATTTTCTCCCGATAACCCGGCAACTGCCCTTATAGAGCTTCAACCGGGCCGTTCCATATACGGTTTCCTGTGCAAGATCCACCATTTTTTGCAGATAATTCATCTCTGGCGAATACCAGAAACCGTTATAGATCATCCTGGAGTATTCCGGCACCATACTGTCGCGCAAATGCATCACTTCGCGGTCCATCGTTATGGACTCGACCGCCATATGGGCTATCCGCATAATGGTGCCCCCGGGAGTCTCATAGACACCACGGGATTTCATCCCTACGAGCCGGTTTTCAACCAGGTCCACACGGCCGATACCGTGCTTGCCGCCGATTTTATTCAAATACTGGAGAAGAGCGGCCGCGCCCATGCGCTCCCCGTTTACGGCCACAGGGTTTCCCCTCTCATAGTCGATTTCGATAATTTCGGGCTTATCGGGAGCCTTTTCAGGATCGACGGTCATTACGAACATGTCCGGATCGGGCTCCAGCCAAGGGTCTTCGAGGATACCTCCCTCGTAGCTTATGTGGAGCATGTTGCGGTCGCTGCTATAAGGCTTTGCCTTGGTAACCGGGACCGGTATGGAGTGCTTTTGGGCAAAGGCAATTAGATCGCTTCGCGACTTCATATCCCACTCGCGCCAGGGCGCAATGACCTTGATGTCGGGTCTTAAAGCCATGTAGGAAAGTTCGAAGCGCACCTGATCGTTTCCCTTTCCCGTGGCGCCGTGGCTCACCGCATCGGCGCCCTCCTCGTCGGCTATCCTGATCTGGTGTTTTGCTATAAGCGGACGGGCAATGGAGGTGCCGAGCAGATATTGCCCTTCGTAGATAGCGTTGGCGCGAAAGGCGGGAAAGACAAAATCGGCGGCGAACTCCTCGCGCAAATCCTCTATGCGCGCCTTGAGCGCTCCCGTTGCTACCGCCTTTGCCTCAATGCCGTCGAGTTCTTCATCTTGGCCAAGATCGGCGGAAAAAGCAACTACTTCGCATCCATAGGTTTCCACGAGCCACTTCAAAATTATCGATGTATCCAGTCCGCCCGAATAGGCGAGTACGACCTTTTTTATATCCATCATAAAACTCCAATTTCCGAGGTTATAAGACAGGATTGGCTTATTCTTAATCCTGTAAATCCTGTAATCCTGTCAGAAGTTTTCCGCTCCCCTGCCCAAAAACCAAAAGCTTAGACAGGATTACAGGATTTACAGGATTTGTTTTTTCCTCATCCTCTACATCCCGCCTGCGCCGTTCCCAAAAGCCACAAACCTCGACAGCGCTTCAGGTTTTACAGGTCTTTCTTTTTTTAATCCTGTAAATCCTGTAATCCTGTCAAAAGTTTTTCCGCTCCCCTGCCCAAAAACCAAAAGCTTAGACAGGATTACAGGATTTACAGGATTTGTTTTTTCTCCGTCCTCTACATCCTGTATAGACTTTCCTGTCCGGCCCGCCTCCAAAAGCCACAAACCTCGACAGCGCTTCATGTTTCACAGGTCTTTCTTTTTCTTAATCCTGTAAATCCTAATCTTAACTTCGCCGGTAGGTGCGGTGCTTACGCCTGATCTGGAGGCCGTCTGCGCCGAAATTAAGGAGCAATCCGATCTCTAGTCCTGTTGCCGTCAAGTAGTTAACCATCTGGAGTTCATGCGTCTGCGCCAGTGTGCGGACGGCCTTAATCTCGACAATGATCGAGTGTGCGATCAGCATGTCGGCTACAAACTCTCCGACAATAAAGCCGTCATACATCACCTTGACGGGTCTGTTGCATTCGACTGCCAGCCCTGCCTTACAAAGTTCGTGATTCAGCGCTTTGGCGTAGACCGATTCAAGAAAGCCCGGTCCCAACGCACGATGGACCGTCATCGCGCAACCGATTATCCGTTCGGTCAGGGCCTCTTCCTGCATCACCCAATCCTGTCAAAGCTTTTTAGAGCCTATCAGCCAGTCAAGAAGCGCCATTTGCAGATGAAGACGGTTTTCCGCCTGATCGAAGACCGGGGCCTGAGGCCCTTCAAGCACTTCGGAACTTATCTCCTCGCCGCGGTGGGCGGGCAGGCAGTGGAGCACTATGGCATGAGGAGGCGCGCACGAGAGCAGGTGCCCATTTATCTGGTAGCGTTTAAAGGCCTTAAGACGAACCTTGGCCTCCTCCTCCTGGCCCATACTGGCCCATACGTCGGTATAGAGCACATCGGCGCTCGCCACTGCTTCCACAGGATCGGTGATCACCTTGATTTTACCGTTTGTCCCGCGCGCGGCCTGCCCCACAAGTTCACTATCGGGCTCGTATCCGGCAGGACAGGCCAGATTTAGTGAAAAGTCCAACCGCACGGCCGCTTTTATCCACGAATTGGCGACGTTGTTTCCATCCCCTATCCAGGCCACAGTGAGATCTTTTAGCGACCCGCGCTTTTCGCGAATGGTCAAAAGATCGGCAAGCACCTGGCAGGGATGCGAGTGGTCGGTCAGGGCGTTTACGACCGGAACCGAGGCAAACCTTGCAAGTTCTTCGACATCGCTGTGAGCAAATGTTCTCACAACTATGGCGTCGATATAGCGCGAGAGCACTCTTGCCATGTCCGCCAGGGGTTCATGGCGGCTTATCTGGGTATCCTGGCCGGTCATAAAGATTGCTCTTCCGCCCAGGCGCAACACCGCGGACTCGAAGGAAATCCGTGTTCTGGTCGAAGGTTTTAAAAAGACCAAACCAACGATTTTATCCTGAAGAGTTTTTGGCAAACAACCGGCGGCAAGCTCGGCCTTCATCTTTGCGGCCTTATCGATCAGGCGCAGAATTTCCTCAGTCGATAGATCAAGGATCGTAAGCAGATCTCGCTTCATAGGGCTTCCTCTTTAAAGACCTCTTCCAAAATGGCGATCATCGTATCGACCTCGGGTCTTCCGGCGATAAGGGGCGGAACGAACCTCAAGACGGTATCGTGGGTACAATTGATTATGGCGCCCTTTTCCATGCACTTTGTGACAAACTTGGCTCCGGGCACCTCAAGTTCCAGGCCCACCATAAGACCTCGCCCCCGCACTTGCTTGACAAAGGGATACCGATTTTTCATTTCCTCCAGCCTGGAGACAAAATAGGCGCCGGTTTCGCGCACCTTTTCCAGAAAACCCGGTTTGGAAATAACCCTTAGAGTCGCCAGGGCGGCCGAAGCTATAAGAGGCCCCCCTCCAAACGTTGTGGCGTGGCTGCCCGGAACGAAAGCTTTGGCCACTTCCTCGGAGGCTGCCATCGCCCCCATGGGCAATCCGTTTGCCAGGGCCTTTGCCAGTGTGATTATGTCCGGGGTAACGCTCTCCTGCTCATAGGCAAAAAGCGACCCGGTCCGGCCAAGTCCTGTCTGGATCTCGTCGAAAATGAGCAGAAGGTTCCTTTGCCGGCAAAGGGCCTTTAGAGCTTTAAAATAGCCGGGCGAGGCGAAATTGAGCCCGCCTTCTCCCTGGACCGGTTCAACGAGCACCGCACAGGTTTTGTCCGTGATTGCGGCCTCAACGGCTGCAACGGAATTAAAATCGACGTAGACAAAACCTTCGACCAGAGGTTCGAACCCCTTCTGGACCTTGGTCTGGCCGGTTGCCGAAAGAGTTGCCATGGTGCGGCCGTGAAAGGAATTTTTCATCGAAATGATATGAAATCTGCCGGGGCCGAAACGGTCGTTGCTAAACTTTCTGGCAAGCTTTATGGCGGCTTCGTTTGCTTCCGCGCCTGAATTGCAAAAAAACAGCTTATCGGCAAACGATAACCGTGTCAATTCCGCGGCAAGTTCGACCTGAGGATAGGTGTAGAACAGGTTGGAGACATGGATCAGTTTGCCCGCGGCCTCCTCGATCGCCCGGGTCACTTCCGGGTGGCAGTGTCCCAGGGCACACACGGCTATGCCGGACAAAAAATCGAGATATTCTTTGCCCTTGTCATCCCAGAGCCTGCAACCTTGGCCTTTTACGAAAGCGACCGGGAACCTCGCATAGGTCCCAAATATATGCTCGGCGCAAGCCTGTTGTATATCTCCGTTAAATGAGCTCATCTTTTTCCGCCCGCCGTTTAAGAATTTCGGTCCCGATTCCTGCGTCCGTGAAGATTTCGAGCAAAATCGCATGAGGAAGCCTCCCATCGACTATGTGGACCTTAGCGGCCCCGGCATCGATGGCATCGAGGGCACATTGCACCTTGGGAATCATTCCGCCCCGCAACAGCCCGCTGCCTATCGCCCCATGGACTTCTTCCGCCGTCATGCTCGATATCAGTTCGCCCTGAGCGTCGAGAACCCCGGGCACATCGGTCATAAGCACGAGCTTATCGGCCTTTAGCGCCCCGGCAATGGCTCCGGCAACAAGATCGGCGTTTATGTTGTAGGTTTCCCCCTCTTTACCCGCGCCCACCGGCGCGACGACCGGGATTATATCGCTTTGAGAAAATATTTGCAGCATCTCCAGGTTTATCTTCTCCACCTCGCCCACAAGCCCTATGTCGATGATCTCAGGGGGCCTGTCCCCCTGGGCTTCGGTATAGAGCTTGAGCTTCCTGGCCTCTATGAGCAGCCCGTCCTTGCCGCTCAAACCAACCGCTCTGCCTCCGTGCATATTTATGAGGGAGGCTATTTCCTTATTTATCTTTCCGGCCAACACCATTTCCACTATATCCATGGTCTCGGCGTCGGTTATACGCATGCCCCGGCAAAATTCGCTCTTCTTGCCGATCCGCTCGAGCATTTTACCTATCTGAGGACCGCCCCCATGGACCACCACGGGATTTATCCCGATGTATTTCATCAGGACCACGTCCTTTGCAAAGCTCTCCTTTAGTTCTTCATCCACCATGGCGTGACCGCCGTATTTTATGACGATCGTCTTCTGATAAAACCGGCGGATATATGGGAGGGCTTCAACAAGTATGTTAGCCTTTTCGATCATTTAGGTCCCCTATAGAAACAAAAGCCCCCCCTTCCCGCGCCCGGGCGGGAGGATTGGCAAACGCAACAGACACTTTTTTTCACGAATCTAAAGGATTATGCAAATCGTTTCAATGATTTTCAGCATCGGCCACGCTCCATTATACAATCCGCATTGCCGAAAGAATAAGCAGGGCCCCTGCGAAAGCAAGCCCCGAACCGAGGTACATAAGGCGGATCATCCGTTGGTAGGTTTCCATGGTTATCGTAGCTACCTGGTCACCCAGAAAGGGTTTTTCCACGGTGGTTCCAAAATAGCGGCTTGTCCCTCCCAGGCGCACGCCCAGCCCCCCGGCCGCGGCGGCTTCCGGATACCCCGCGTTGGGGCTTTTCATCTTGGGAGCATCCCTTTGCATGGTTTTCGCCGCCCTGCGCCAGTCCATCCCCAACAGTGCGCAACCGCCCACAATAAGCCAGCCGCTGATCCTCGCCGGTATCCAGTTGGCCACATCGTCGGCCCGGGCGGCAAAGGAGCCGAAGAAGCGGTATTGCTCGTTTTTGTATCCGAGCATGGAATCCATGGTGTTGACCGCTTTATAGACAATTGCCCCAAGCGGGCCGCCAACGGCCAGGTAGAACAGGGGGGCAACGATCCCGTCGGAGAAGTTTTCGGAAACGGTTTCCACCAGGGCCCGTAAAATCGCCTCACTATCGAGGTGGGAAGTCTCCCGGCTTACAATGAAAGACAGGCGTTTGCGGGCAAGCTCGAGATCGCCCGCGCCAAGCGCCTCCGCCACCTGCCGCGATTCGTCGTGGAGGCAGCGGGTGGCAAGAGTGGTGTAAGCCAGCCATATCGCGGCAAGCGAGCCAAAGAAGGGGCCTGGAAAAGTCGAAAGGATCAGAAAGGTTTTCGCGACGACAAAAACCACTGTAAGAACCAGGAGCCAAAGAACAAAACCGGCAAATCTCATTTGAGCCGGTGAAGCCTTCTTCGGATAGAGAGCTTTTTGCGTTCCGGCGATGAGACTGCCGATCCAGCGAACCGGATGGGGCATCCAGAGGGGATCTCCGGCCGCCAGATCGAGGAGATAAGCCGCAAAAAGTTGCCAGGGAGCAAAATTCATCTCGCTTTTGCCTTCCCAATCCGCACAGCATCCAAAACCCCGGCTACATCCACATGATTTCGAACCACTTGGGCAAGCCGGTCGTACTGTTCTTCTTTAAAGAGCCGGAACGAAAAAGAATCGGAAACCCCACAGACAGGTTTTCCGCACCTCCGGGCCACATCCTCGATGAACCTGTTGCGGAAAGAGTCGTTATCGAAAACGCCGTGAATATAGGTGCCCCAGGCGCGTCCATCGGGCTGGCACAGTCCCTCCTCGATTTCGACGGCTTTTGCCTCTCTTCGAACGATCTTGAAAATGGGTTTGGCTATGCCTCCCGACAGGCTTCGCCCCATATGGATTTCATAGCCGCAGAGCACTTCGCCCGCCAAGCCAAAGGGCAGGGTTGCCATGGAAAGGGCCTCTACCTGCGAGGTGGTCTTTTCCAGGTACATCTCGGTTTCCATATCCAAAAGCCCCAGGCCGGGAATGAGCTTTATCGCACTTTCAACGCCGTGGGGGTCGCGCACGACGCTGCCCATCATCTGGTAGCCCCCGCAAAGACCCACTACGACGCCCCCCGACTTGTAAAAGGCCGAAAGGGCGTCGGCCATGCCCGTCTTACGCAGCGCGTCGAGGTCTTCAATGGTGTTTTTGCTTCCCGGAATTATCACGGCGTCGAAGCCAAAAATCTCGGAGGGCTTTTCAAAATAGACCAGACTTACCCGGGGGTCGCTTTCGAAGGGATCAAAATCTGTGTAGTTGGAGATAAAGGGAAGGCGGACAACACCTATGCGGATAGTTTCCTGGCTCTGCCCGCTTTGGGCCGTCATTTTCGCCCCCAGCGCCACGGAGTCTTCCTGGGGCAGGGAAATGTCCTTAAAATAAGGCACAACGCCAAGGACCGGCACGCCAGAGCGCTCCTCCAGGATTTTTACCCCCTCATCGAAAAGGCGCGGATCCCCCCGGAGTTTGTTGACGATAAAGCCGACGATCCGCTCTCGTTCGCAGGGCGATAGCAGGGAGTAGCTTCCAAGAAGGGAGGCGAATATGCCTCCCCGGTCGATGTCTCCAACCAGGATGCATCGGGCATCGGCCATGTCGGCCATGGCCATGTTCACCAGGTCGTGTTGCTTGAGGTTTAGCTCCACCGCGCTCCCCGCGCCCTCGATTACGATCAGGTCGTTTTGAGCGCGCAGCCTCTCAAAAGCTCCCCGCACCACGCTAACAAGCTCTTTTTTATAGTCGTAATAGCTTGCGGCGGAAAAATTTCCTACCGCCTTTCCCAGCACGATGACCTGTGAGCCCATTTGAGAGGTGGGTTTTAGGAGTATGGGATTCATATCCACATGGGGCTCGATTCCAGCCGCTTCGGCCTGCACGACCTGGGCTCTGCCCATCTCCCCGCCCTGCGCAGTTATAAAGGAGTTTAGCGCCATGTTTTGCGCCTTAAAAGGCGCCACGCGATAGCCCTCATCTCGGAAAATACGGCAAAAAGCCGCCGCAAGAACGGATTTGCCCACATCCGAGCCGGTTCCAAGAAACATGATCGATTTTGCCCCAGACATCTCGAAGCGCTTACCTCCTCTTAGCCCACTCTGCGCATTGTTCTACAAACCTTTGGGCGGCTTGGGGCGCGCTTCCCCAGTGAAGGTGGACGTAGCTGGCAAGAACCGACCCCACCAGGTAGCCCTCCTTTCGCACGAGGCCCGTTTTGCGATTGCCTAGCTCGTAGGCGAACTCAAGACTTGCATCCTCTGCCTGCTCCGCAATTTCGGAGTAGTGGAACTCGTGACCCCGTATAACCTCACCCGGGGAGCCCAGCAAACATTCACGGCAAATAGCGGCCTGCGTATACCCCAAAGCCTTCAACCGCCCGAGCATCCTGGTCCCAAACGGCAGTATGCCCGCCATCGGCCACCTCCGGCCCTGGCTGGTTTCAATGAACCGTCCAAGCGTCATGAGACCGCCGCACTCGGCATAGATAGGCATTTTCGAAGCCGCGCGAGCGCGAAGGGATTCCAGAAAGGCGGAATTGCTCGATAGGGCCTCGGCGAAAAGCTCCGGGTATCCGCCTCCAAGATAGGCGCCAGAACAATCGGGGGGTAAACTCTCCCCTTTTAGGGGAGAAAAGAAAAGAAGCCGCGCTCCGGCTTTTTCCAGCAATTCGAGGTTATCGGGATAATAAAAACAGAAGGCTTCGTCTCGGGGTACCGCAATTTGAGCCCGAACCTCGCGCGCGGACAACGGCCGATTTTGCCCCTGCAAAATCGCCGGCCGCTCCCCGGACAAGGCCGCTGAATCGGCGTGCGGCATAAAATACCCGGTTTTTTCCAGGAGCAGGTCGATATCTATATGTTTTTCCACCAGCGCGGCCAGCTGGTTTTGCCAGGACGAATCGAGCTTCATCTCCTCGGCGGTTACAAGCCCAAGGTGCCTTTGCGGTATTTGCACCTTCTCTTCCCTTGGGATCGCGCCCAAAACGGCCGTCTCGGGACACGAGGAACAGAGGGCGTCCCGTAAATATTTGAGATGCTTTTCCCCGCCGACCCGGTTAAAGATAACCCCCGCGAATTTTAGTCCCGCATCGAAATACTGGAATCCGTAGACAAGGGCCGCAACGCTTCTGGCCATGCTCCTTACGTCCACCACCAGCACGGCGGGCACTCCCAGCCACTTGGCCATCTCCGCGCTGCTGCCCGATTCCGAGCCTCCGTCATAGCCATCGAAAAGCCCCATCACGCCTTCGATCAAACCCACATCCGCATCGGCCGTGAAGCGCCTGAAATTCGACTCGTTCCAGTCGCGCCCCACCATCCAGCCATCCAGGTTTCGGCTCTGCCGTCCCGCAATCTGCGTGTGAAGCCCCGGATCGATGAAGTCGGGTCCCACCTTGAAGGGCTGCACCCTCAGCCCCCTGGCCCCAAGGGCCGCCAGAAGCCCAAGCGATACCGTGGTCTTGCCGCACCCGCTGTGGGTACCGCATACTAAAAATGCATGTCTTTGGCCGGCAATGTTTCTCATCGTAAAATGATACTTAAGTTACCGACCGCGAACAACCCTTTTCGGTCCCCTCTTTGAAAAACTCCCTCGCGGCAAAAAAGCATTTATTTCCTTGCCTTTCCCGTTACGCTTTCAATTTCTATCCTGATGCACAAAACCTTGGAGAGCTTTCCAAGGGCAAGCTTGCGGCCCTGCTCCTTGTACTCGGGGCTGTACTTATCGACAAGGGCCAGGAGAATAGCGAGCTTTTCCTCATCCTCTACAAGGTGTGCGCGGCCGAAAACCATGACGCTCGCGTAGTCGGTTGAAAACTTGTCGGGCAGTGGATTTGCCTTGCCAACGACGCAAAAGCACACCCTGTTGTCCCTGCGAATCCGTTCAATCTTGTCGCCTTCCAAAGCGCAATGGATCAAAATGGTGTCCGCGGCGTAGACATAATTTAGCGGAACGCCGTAAGGGTATCCGTCCTTACCGTTCAAGGACAAAGTCCCCCAGGCGCCTTCAGCCAGGATCTCATCGATTAAGGCGCGCTCAATTGCCCTTTCTTTTCGTATCATTTGCCGGTCTGCCTTAAAGAAAACGTCTTAGTCAAACTATCTTAGCTGGCTGTCCTTACTGCCCCTTCGATTGTAGAATTCAACCCCTTTTTGCCTTTTTTCGCGCTCGGCCTGGCATTTGACGCAATATCGTACACCCGGCATTGCCCTTCGGCGCGCTTCAGGAATTTCACTCTCACATTCCTCGCAATGGGTCAAACTCTCCCCTTGCGGCAGCCTGCTTTTTGCCAGCTCTACTCCGCTTTGAACCGTTGCATCTATTTGTTCGCCCACCGCCTCATCGCGGGACCAGCCAACAGCCATGACATATTCCTCCCGGCGGCGCCCCTCCTTGTAGAGCATGACCTTAAAATTTGAATTCTACCACTCCGATAGGCCAGATCAAGTCTTGAGGAGTTTAACCAGCGTCTTGGACGCTTCTCTGACCGAAGACAAGGGGCCGCAGAAGATGTTTTAAGACGCCTTCCGGCGGGAAAAGCTCGGGATTTGTTAACCCAAAAACATCGCCCCCCATACCTCGCTTGCTTTTCGAAAAAGAATGCGAAAGCGCGGAAATCACCCTTTTTGCACTTTCTTTCTTCTCACAATCGCAAAAACGATCAGGCAGCCACCCAAAAGGACGACTGTGGAGGGCTCTGGTACCGGCGCCTGCAGGCCGTTTACATCCAGAACCGCAGGAACGCCGTTTACAGCGCCATAGTTTAGTTTAAAACTATAGTCACCGGCAGTAAGACCGGCTGTGCTAAATGTGACTGTCGTGGCACTTTGCGGAGAAGCATTGGACGTATAGCTATAAAGAACGCTTCCAGTCGATGAATAGACATAAAAGGAAAAGCCGTCGTCACTGGTTACGGATATATTATTGGTTGGATTAAAGTAACCTTCGCCGGTGAACTGGAAAATGGTCCCGTAGGCGCCGCCAGGGCTATGATTTCCTTTCTTATGCTCATAGCCGCTTACAAACGTGGAGGTCGTACCGCTTGCGTTGGTTACAGCGGCGCCGTTGCTTGTTAAAAAGTCCTGGTAGGTGAAATTGCGCCCCAGGTTTTCGGTGTTAAAATTTAAGGCGCTGACATCAAAGGAACCCTCGGAAACGTCTGTTATCGCGTTAACATTTGTCTGAGTCGGATAATTGGCCGCAGTGCTTATAGCAGAGCCGGGGGCTTTGGAATACCAAAACACGCCATGAAAGGAGGTAAGCGGGCTGGCCTGCGCGGGCCGGACCGCCGGCAGCGCCAAAAAACCAGTCAAAACCACGAAGGCGAAGATATTTCGGGGTCTCATTTCCTTTTCTCAGTCCGCCGGATTGTAATTGGAGGTGGCAATTCCCATACGAATTCCGATTTGAAAGCAATTTATGTGCCATATATTTTCAAAGACAGGAAGACGCAGGTATCTTCTTGTTTTTTATATCAAATCGGCAGGGGCAGTGGATAGCCCAGGACCCAACCGAAATTCCAAATCTATCAAATCCCTGGAAACATAACCAGGGAAAATCCGATTTAAAACCAATATGTCTTTGCAGATCGGATGGTTAAAAAAACCCCTAAATTTGTAACCTTTTGCGACAAAAATCGGCATTCACACTATTTCCGCCCGGCTGCCCCGGTAATTCCAAAATAAAAGCAAAAAGAGAGCGAAAAATACCTCGGAATATCCCCTAAAACCGGTGAAAACTCCTCCGGAGGCATATTCGAGATATTTTTCAGGGCTTATCGGGAACCGGCGCTCCAAATCTTAAGCCCTTTCCCCCTCCGCGTCCTTTCTGATGTGTATCAGCTCGGGCGTTTTAAGTATTACCCGGCTATCGGGGGGAACCGATTCGGTGAGCCAGACGTTACCGCCTATGACCGACCTTGCCCCTATCACGGTGCGCCCGCCCAGAATGGTCGCCCCCGAATAGATGATCACATCGTCTTCGATAGTGGGGTGACGTTTTTTGTCTCTTAGCTTCTCTCCGGCGTCACGAGGAAGCGAAAGAGCCCCCAGGGTAACGCCCTGGTAGAGCCGCACACGGTTGCCGATTTCGGTAGTCTCGCCTATAACGACCCCCGTGCCGTGATCGATAAAGAAGCTTTCGCCAATGTGGGCGCCCGGGTGGATGTCTATTCCGGTGACACTGTGGGCGTATTCGGTCATGATGCGGGGAATGAGAGGGATAAGGTGTTCCCAGAGGTGGTGAGCTATTCTCTGGACGGTTATGGCAAAAAGCCCCGGATAGCTAAAAATTATTTCATCGTAGCTCTTGGAGGCCGGATCTCCTAAGTAGGCGGCGCGAACATCGGTTGCGAGCATAAGCCGAAGCTCGGGCAGGTATTTCATGAAAGTGAGGGTCGATCTCTTGCCGCTTTCCTCGCAGTGCACGCAGGGCAGGTCGTGGCGGATACAGTCGTGGCGAAGGGCCAGGGTCACCTGTTCGGCCATTAGCTCGTAGAGTTCGGTGGCTTCCTGCCCGATGTAATAATCGAGGTTGAACTTTTCGAGCCTTCCTTTAAGAAAATAGCCGGGATAAAGGATCCTTTTCACCCTTTCCACTATGTCCACGACGGCCTGCTTGGAAGGGATGGGCTCGGGGCCCACATGGTCGAAGCAAACCCCGTTGGAGCAGGAGGCTGCGAGCTTTTGGACTATCCCGGGGACCTCTTCTTTGAAAGGAAGTTCGGCGGCTATTTCGGTTTTACAATGATCGAAAGCGTGTTGTTTATTCATGATTCACCCGGGTAAAAAGATAGTGCGGGCCGGTCTTCTGAAACTCCGAAAAGAACCGGCCCCCAAAAACGGACAATAAGCGCCTGCCTGGCTCACGCCTCCCCGCACACCTGAGCGGCGCCTACTTTCCAGTAGGGCGACATGCTGCGCAACGTTTGGATTATGGGGGGCAGTTTTTCGAGCACAAAATCAATTTCTTCCTCCGTATTGTAGACGCTCAGACTGAATCTGATCGAACCATGGGCCATGGTAAAGGGAATGCCCATCGCCCGAAGGACATGGGAGGGCTGAAGAGAACCCGAAGTACAGGCAGAACCCGAAGAGGCACAGATGCCGAATTCGTCCATCATGAGAAGAATCCCCTCGCCTTCGACGAATTCAAAGCTGATGTTTGAGGTGTTGGGCAGCCGGTTTTGCCTGTCTCCGTTTACCTTGGCGTTTGGAATGGTCTCCAGGATGGTCTTCTCCAGCCTGTCGCGCAACCCTTTAACAAAGGTATTTTCGATTTCCATTTTCTTGTGAGCAAGCTCTGCGGCCACTCCCAACCCGATTATGCTCGGAGTCGCCTCCGTTCCCCCGCGACGGCCCCTTTCCTGATGGCCCCCCAGCATGAAGGGGGAAAACTTCGCGCCCTTTCGCAGGTAAAGAATGCCGATTCCCTTGGGCGCGTGGAGCTTGTGGCCGGAAAGCGAGAGCATGTCGATGGCTGTTTTCGACAGGTTGATCGGAATCTTTCCAACCGACTGGACCGCATCGGTATGAAACAGTATATTGCGTTCCCGGGCCATTTCAGCGGCTTTTTCCACCGGGAATATCACCCCCGTTTCATTATTTGCCCACATGAGGCTGACAATGGCCGTGTCCGGGGTAAGAGCCCGCTTATACTGTTCGAGATCGAGCCTTCCTTCACCGTCTACTGGCAATTCGGTCACCCGGTAGCCGCGAGTGGCCAGATGGGAACACAGAGCGCGCACCGCGGGGTGTTCGACCCTGCTTGTAACTATGTGCTTTTTGTCCGGGTAGCTTGAAAGCGCCGAACGAATGGCGGTGTTGTCGCTTTCCGTGCCGCAGCTGGTAAAGACGATTTCCTCGGGCGAAGCGCCAAGAAGGGCCGCGACCTGCTCGCGAGCCTTCCTTACCTCTCTCATTACCTGCCCCCCGAAAGAGTGCATGCTCGAAGGGTTTCCATAGAGGTCGTGAAAATAGGGCAGCATGGCCTCCAAAACTTCGGCAGCTACGCTCGTGGTCGCGTTATTATCCATATATACGGGTTTCACGCGGGCACCTCCTCTACCATGAGATCGGGGGAGACCAACTCTCTCAGTTTTACCTCGACGAAATTTTTAAGCGTCAGGTTTGAGGCCTGGCAGGAGGAACAGGCGCCGCGCGTGGCAACCATTACGCGATTGCCCACAACATCGACCAGTTCTATATCGCCTCCGTCGTGCTTTAACGCCGGACGGATCTCGCGCTCGAGGGTCTCTTCGATCATCTTGATCTTTTTGATATTGGAAAGCTTCGGCATCGCGGCTGGAGCCGCAGACGGCTGGGCCAGCACGCTGTCGATTATTTCCTGGATCAAAGGGTGACAGTTTCCGCACCCCCCCCCGGCCTTGGTGTAATTTGTAACCTCTTCGACAGTGGATAGTCGATTTTCGCGCACCGCCCGCTCGATTTCCTTTTGAGTTACCCCGAAACACTCGCAGACGATCTTGTCCTCCTGGGACAGGATCGGAACACCCTTATAGAAGGATATCGCCTTTTCGAGCGCTTCGCGCCCAAGGACCGAACAGTGCATCTTTTCATCGGGCAGTCCGCCCAGGTAGTTTGCAATGTCCTGATTGGTCACCTTGGCGGCTTCCTCCACGGTCATGCCCTTTATCATTTCGGTCATCGCAGAGGCCGAAGCTATTGCGCTTGCACACCCGAAGGTCTTAAACTTCGCCTCGCGAATCTTGCCGTTTTCATCGAGTTTAAAAGTAAACTTGAGCGCATCGCCGCAGGCAATGGAGCCCACTTCGGCAACCCCGTCGGGTTTTTCGATTTCCCCAACGTTACGGGGGTTTAGGAAATGATCTTTAACTTTATCAGTGTAGTCCCACATTTACAGTTCCTCCCGCTACTCCGTTAAGCTTCGCTACCTTACTATATTATAAGCGATTCCCCGCAGACAGCAATATAGAGCAATAGCCACACTAAGTTTATCCCGGTCCGCCATTTTAACAAAAATCGGCGTGGGGTAAAATACCTAAATGCACCCTACCGCTCCGGGAGCGTGTCTTTTCGAGGGCCAAACGGCTTAAAAACGGGCGCTACACCCCGGGATCCCGACTTTTTTCTTGACAAAACACGCAGCGCTAATCTAGTTTGCGCAATGGCTTATCCAGGCTCCGCGCCTGCATTTATTCCGCAGCACCGACCCTTATGTCAATTGCTCGATTTTCTTGCCCCGGCCCAGGGTTCCCCAGAGAACCTCAAAGGCGGCGCAGGGGAGCGGGCGGCTGCGGTCCGGCTCGATCAGGTTCCGGGAGGTAAGATAAATCCTTAATCTTACCTTAGACTAACTGAAGGTAACAAAAATCAAAATGGAGGTTAAATCGAACATGCCTTACGATGCTACTAAGATGATGGACTGGCAGATTTCGGAAGCCGCGGAAGTGAATATGCCCACCCCCTGGGATTTCCAAGAGAAGCTTGCTCTTCAAAAAGATGAAATCTTGCCCATGGGCAGGATTTGCAAGCTCGATTTCATGAAGATCATCAACCGCCTCAAAGATCGTCCCGACGGCAAGTACATCGAAGTCACGGCCATCACTCCGACCCCCCTTGGAGAAGGCAAGAGCACGACCTCCTGCGGCTTGATGGAAGGCCTTGGGAAAAGAGGCAAAAATGTCGGCGGCGCCCTGAGACAGCCCTCGGGCGGCCCCACCATGAACATCAAAGGCACAGCGGCCGGGGGCGGTAATTCCCTCCTTATCCCCATGACCGAGTTCTCCATGGGTCTTACCGGCGACATCAACGACATCATGAACGCCCACAACCTCGGCATGGTCGCCCTCACCGCCCGCATGCAGCATGAAAGAAACTACAACGACGAGCAGCTGGCCCGCTTGACCAAGATGCGCCGCCTCGACATCGACCCGACCCGCGTAGAGATGGGCTGGATCATCGATTTTTGCGCCCAGTCGCTTCGCAACATCATCATCGGCATCGGCGGCAGGACCGACGGCTTCATGATGCAGTCCAAGTTCGGGATCGCGGTAAGCTCGGAAATCATGGCCATTCTTTCGATCGTAAAAGACCTGGCCGATATGAAGAAAAGATTAAATGAAATAACGGTAGCCTTCGACAAGAGCGGCAAGCCTGTTACCACCGGCGACCTCGAAGTCGGAAACGCCATGACCGCTTTCATGAGAAACGCCATCAACCCCACCCTTATGTGCACGGCCGAATACCAGCCCTGCCTGGTCCATGCCGGGCCTTTTGCAAACATCGCCGTCGGCCAGTCCTCGATTATCGCCGACCGCGTGGGCCTCAAACTCTTCGATTACCACGTAACCGAGAGCGGCTTTGCCGCAGACATCGGCTTTGAGAAGTTCTGGAACGTAAAGTGCCGCAACTCCGGCCTCAAGCCTCACGTATCGGTTCTTACGACTACGATCCGCGCCCTCAAGATGCATGGCGGCGGCCCCAAAGTCGTGGCCGGTCTTGCTCTTCCCGAAGCCTACACCAAGGAAGATCTGGGCCTGGTCGAAAAGGGCCTGCCCAACATGATTCACCACATCAACACGATCCGCAAATCGGGCATCAACCCGGTTGTGTGCATCAACTCCTTCCATACCGACACCAAGGATGAAATCGCACTGGTGAAAAGAGCCGCTGAAGCCGCGGGCGCACGCTGCGCGGTATCCCAGCACTGGCTGAAGGGCGGCGAAGGCGCCCTGGAATTTGCCGATGCGGTAATCGACGCATGCGAGTCTCCAAACGAATTCAAGTTCCTCTACCCGCTGGAGATGAAGCTAAGAGACCGCGTCGCCCTGGTAGCAAAGGAAGTCTACGGCGCGGACGGCGTCTCCTGGACCCCCGAAGCCGAGGCAAAGGCCAAGATGCTCGAGGCCGACCCCAAATACGACGACTATTCCACCATGATGGTCAAAACCCACCTCAGCCTCTCGCACGATCCGACCTTGAAGGGCGTGCCCAAGGGCTGGACTCTGCCGATAAGAGACGTTCTCATCTACTCGGGCTCCAAGTTCCTGTGCCCCTGCGCAGGCACGATCAGCCTGATGCCGGGAACGGCTTCCAACCCCTCGTTTAGAAGAGTGGACGTCGATCCCGAAACCGGCAAGGTGACCGGGCTTTTCTAAATTGCCCAGGCCTTGAGCCATTATTATTAAAGCTAGTCCAAGCGACATTGTAAAAGGGGGGCAGGGCGACTGATGCGCCCCTGCCCCTCTTAGCATGCGCTTCAAGGAGAATAAAAATGTCAATGCTCGATAAGACTTGCTCGGCATTTGTCGAGGTGCTGGCCTCCAAGGCCCCCGTGCCCGGCGGGGGCGGAGCGGCCGCCATGGGCGGAGCCATCGGCATGGCCCTCTCCAACATGGTTGGCAACCTTACCGTGGGCAAAAAAAAATATGCCGATGTCGAAGGGGAAGTAAAGGAACTCATCGCCAGAGGCGAGGCCATTATCCTCAAGCTCAAAAGACTTGTGGATCGGGACGCGGAAGTCTTCGAACCGCTTTCCAAAGCGTACGGACTTCCCAAAAACACGCCCGAAGAAGCAAAATTTAAAGAAGAAACAATGGAGAAGTGCTGCAAGGAGGCCTGCGCGGTGCCCATGGATATCATGCGCGAGGCTTTCGAGGGCATAAAAGTGCATGCCAGAATGGGACAGATCGGCACCATGATCGCCATCTCGGATGTTGGCTGCGGTGTTGCCTTTCTAAAAAGCGCTCTTATTGCGGGCAGTCTAAACGTCATTATCAATCTCAACACCATCAAAGACCCGCAATTTCTGTCGGCCACCCGCAAGGAAATGGACGATCTGCTCGAAACCGGCTCCAAAATGGCCGATGACACTCTTTCCCTGGTGTTATCGAAATTAAAGAAATAAGGAGACTTGGAAATGGCTGAACTTTTAAAGGGAAAACCCGTAGCCGATGCCATGAAGGAAGAGTTGACCAAAAAGGTCAACGCCTTGAAAGCCAAGGGGATTTCGCCCAAGCTCGGCATTATCCGGGTAGGAAATCGCCCCGACGACCTGTTCTACGAAGGGGGCGCAAAGAAGACGTGCGCGGCTCTTGGCATGGATTCACAGGTCTTTGAATATCCCGAAAACATCGAGCAAGCCGATTTCGAAAAAGCCGTGGTCTCCGTTGGCCAAATGAAAGAGGTCCACGGCATATTGATGTTTTCGCCTCTGCCAAAACACTTGAACGAAAAGAAAATCAGAACCCTGATTCCGGTGGAAAAAGATGTGGATTGTTTGACTGTGGGCGGCGCGGCCAAAGTCTTTACAGACGATCCCACGGGGTTTCCTCCCTGTACCCCGACCGCCTGCATGGATATGATCCATCACTTCGGCATTGCCGTAAAAGGAAAGAAATGCGTCGTCGTGGGCCGCTCCCTGGTGGTTGGAAAACCCCTTGCCATGTTGCTGCTAAGAGAACACGGCACGGTCACGATCTGCCACTCCCGTACAGAGAATCTGCCCGGGGTCTGCCAGGACGCCGATATACTCATCGCGGCTGTCGGCAAGGCCAAGATGATCAAGAGCAATTTCGTAAAACCCGGCCAGATTGTAATAGACGTCGGAATCAATGCCGACCCGGATAATCCTGGCAAGTACTGCGGAGATGTGGATTTTGCCCAGGTCGAGCCCATAGTCCAGAAGATTTCTCCGGTTCCGGCCGGCGTGGGCTCTGTTACAACGGTGGTTTTGTGCAAGCAGACCATCATGGCCTGCGAAATGCAAAACCCCTGATGCGGCAAGGACTCTAAAATCACTGCCTGTTGCATTTAAAAATAAGGCGGCTCTTTCTCGTGCGGGGCGGGCAAAACGCGGTCTTGCCCGCCCCGATCAAATGCAGTGGCACAAACCTGGCTAGTTCTCAAGAGGCTTGGCTTTGCGGCTAACTTCTTCCCGAACTCTTTGGGTAAATTCCTCGTCTCCCAGCTTTCCTTCCACGTAATCGCTCCAAACAAGGAATTTATCGAAAAAAAATGCCTCCAGACCCGCGCTTTGGCTAACGGAGCGAAAAATCTCGTTTGCCTTCTTGGCCCTTTTGCGCCTCAGGGCCTCCTCCTCGCTTTCCACAAGGTTTTCGCCTCTTGAGACCAAAGGTTTGCCGATAAGTTGCGAATACTGTTCGGACCCGGCCCCGTAGCCGCTCGAGTCTGCCCCGACCTGCATTCCCATTCCATTATTGTTAAGAGGAAACAACCCGCTTGTTTCATTCGGGCAGCCCTCGAATTTTAAATTTTCCATGGAAGCCATCCTTTCCCTTGGGGCCTAAGTGGAGGGCCCGCTATAGTATCAGCACTCTTTACTTCTGAGTGCTAATTTAGGGGCGAAACCTCCCAAAGTCAAGTCGGCTTTACCCAAAAGATTGCTAAAGGTAGAGGCAAAACTCGAGCCCCTTTCGTCTTCTTATGGCTTCCAGAAGGCCGGTGGTTCCCGTCATCATGTTGTCTCCCAGAGGGGCTCCGTAGACGATGGGCAGCTTCGAGTTTTTGACCAGGCTCCGCTTGGGACCGGTGGCAACGATCCGCTGGATCGCATCAAAACCCGGAGCCTTTCTGAGGTAGGCGCCGTGTCCGCCTTCGGCAAGCACCTGCCGGTGGACCAGCCTGCCTTGGGCCAGCTCGATTATGAGGGATTCGAGTTTTTCGAGGCTGAGGTCGCGCGTGTGGTATTCGACTATGCCGGCTATCTCGCCCTCCTCGATTGTGGCGCAGACGGTATGGGAGGTGGCGATATCGAGGACGACAAACCGTGAGAGGGACTTTAGCTGAAAATCCATGGACGCCCCGAGTATGGCCGCCATGCCGCTATCCATGGCATAGACTTCACGGCATGGAAGATTTTCGGCCGCGGCCGCGGCCGATCTCAGGCGGTTTAGATAGGCGGGGATGTTTTTTTCTTCGTATAGTAAAGTTTCGGGGAAAGGCGCTTTATCGAGTGCCGATTTCATGATCTCATGGCGGAAGTCCAGGTGGGATTTGCCTTCGGGGCAAACACCGTGGTCCTGGGCGCAAACGCCGACGATATCGAATTGGAAAGGAACCCCAAAGCCGGCGACGATATTTTCGATCCGTTCGCGGGGTAGATCGCAAAGATCGAGGGAGGCAAAGTTTTCGCGGCGTGCATAGTTTTGCGCCTCCAGGTCGTCTACGATGCCAAGGCCCGCTTTTCGCAACCGCTCGGGGTTATGGCTAAGGGTCATGGCCGCCGAAGCCGAAAGGATCACACGCGATTTTTGGGCATGGCTTGAGAGCACGTCCAAAAGAGCGCCGCCGCCCATCTCCTGGCCTGTAACCAAAAGATCGCCGGAGATTTTTTGTGCCTGCTCGGCGGCGCACAACACGGGGGAGCGCACTACGGCCTTGTAGGCGAGGGCCTTTTCGCTGTCGTAGTAAAGAATATCCAAGGTTCCGGCGCCAACGTCGAGAAGCAAAAATCTGCTCATGTTTGCTCTCCGGTCTGCGGTGGCACGCATTCCCTCCTTTGGTCCAATCCGTTTAGCTTTACGAAGGACTCCAGGGCGAAGTAGGCAAGAAGGTACCACGGCGCCCCGCCGATCTCCAGGCCCCGCCTTGCGATTTGCAAAACGGCAAGGGCGCCGAAACCAAGGGGCACGAGCAGCTTTAAGTCAAGGAGGCTTCCAAGAGTGGGTCCCACATGATTTTCGAGGTCCAGGACCGCATCGGTCAGAGGCATGGCGGAGGTTTCCAAGCCGCCCGCGGCCATGGCGATAACGCCCAAATCCTTGAGCTCCGCGGCAATATCGGCTTTTTCCTTGTGGTGGACAATCAGCGTTCCGGCGTATAAATTAGTGCTTACTTCGCTTACTTGGGGAGACGCCTGGAGCCCTTCGGCAAGCCGGGCCAGTTCCTTGGGGTTTCGCCTTTTTTGCGATACCCTGATGCGAGTGCGGTGCGGTGTACTCGATATTATCCGGGTATGTTCGGCCATGGGGATTAAAATCCTTATGGATCGGTTAGAATAAGCTTTAAAATTGGTACACTAAGGAGGTATTCAGATGGAGTCAAGAAAGATTTGATGAACCCCAACCTTATTATAGACAGGCTTATCGAGCTCTCCGCCGACTCATCGATCGCCCATCACATTCCGGGTCGCGTGAGGCTCAAGGTAACGTTTTCCGCTTTGCTTCGCGCCCGCGATCTGGACCTAACCGAGCTTGTGGACCTCTTTTCGGGTATCCTGGAGGCAAGGGTAAACCCGGCGGCGCGCTCGGTTGTCATCGGCTATGACCCCGCAACCATTGCCCCGGCGCTCTGGGAACGGCTGGTGGACGGCAAAGCCGATCCCGGGAAAACAAAATCCATGAGGGAAGAACTCCAAAAGCTTATTCAGCCCACCGGCAGGTAGTCCCTGGGAAAAACCGGCGCAGCCGATCCCCTTCTTTTAAATTTTCGGAAAAAGCAACCAAACCGTAAGTTTTTTGTAACCTTTCCGTAATAGCAGTTCTCTATTATCTGCCCATGAGAGTTTGGAAAAGTATAAGAGAGAGCAACCAAGGTCTGCGACCGGGAGGAACAATGGACTGCTATTGCCATATAACACCGGGAAGGCTACGGGTTAAGACACCGAAAATCAGGCAAAACAGGACTCAAGCCCAGAGAGTTCGCGCAGTGCTTGGAGCTATCCGGGAGATCGAAACCGTTTCAGTAAATATCCATACAGGAAGCGTTACGATCTTCCACACGGGTTCGGAAACCGATGCCGAAAAGATTTTGAGTGTTTTACAAGACGAGGGGTATTTAACGATTCCAAAACCAAGCGATCGTTCCATGGAATCGGTTATATCCAGGGTGGGGATGGTCGCCGGCAAAGCCCTCGTGGGGGCCGTAGTGGCAAAAGCCCTTGAGGGGTCGATGCTTTCGTTTCTAGCCTATCTGGTTTGAACAGAGCTGCCCCCTGCCTGATCCTTGACAGGATTTACAGGATTTGTTTTTTCTTCATCCTCTACATCCCGCCCGCGCCGCCTCCAAAAGCCACAAGCCTCGACAGGACTTGAGGTTTTACAGGTCTTTCTTTTTCTTAATCCTGTAAATCCTGTAATCCTGTCAAAAGTTTTTCCGTCCGCCTAGCCCAAAAACCAAAAGCTTAGACAGGATTACAGGATTTACAGGATTTGTTTTTGCCTCATCCTCTGCATCCCGTCCGCGCCGTTCCCAAAAGCCACAAGCCTCGACAGGACTTGAGGTTTTACAGGTCTTTCTTTTTCTTAATCCTGTAAATCCTGTAATCCTGTCAAAAGTTTTTCCGTCCGCCTAGCCCAAAAACCAAAAGCTTGGACAGGATTACAGGATTTACAGGATTTGTTTTTGCCTCATCCTCTACATCCCGCCCGCGCCGTCGCCTAAATTCACACCCCCCACAGGACTTGAGGTTTCACAGGTCTTTCTTTTTTTTAATCCTGTAAATCCTGTAATCCTGTCAAAAGTTTTTCCGTCCGCCTAGCCCAAAAACCAAAAGCTTAGACAGGATTACAGGATTTACAGGATTTGTTTTTGCCTCATCCTCTACATCCCGTCCGCGCCGCCGCCAAAATCCACACCCCCCCCCACAGGACTTGAGGTTTTACAGGTCTTTCTTTTTCTTAATCCTGTAAATCCTGTAATCCTGTCAAAAGTTTTTCCGTCCGCCTAGCCCAAAAACCAAAAGCTTAGACAGGAT
>JAJXYD010000010.1 GCA_021780695.1 Deltaproteobacteria bacterium | reverse complement strand
AAGTGGAGGATTCTCGGCGGAGCCAAGCTCTTGGCCGAGGTGGTTCGGGGAATCAAATTCGTCGACGGAATTCAGCAGGAAGATGCGCCGCCGCTCGGCGCCGTACACAACATTTGACAATAGCTCCTCTAAAAAACCGTTGGCAACAAAAGGTTGGCGCTTTTCGCAAACGGCTATTTTGGAGAAAGCAACTCTTGGAATTTAGAGTGGGGCCCAGGCACGACCCTGCTCCAAAATTTATCTATAGTATAGTATACAAACTCTAAAGACGGTTTGCCACTGGCTTTTGGTTTACCCAACCCGACCAAAACCTCGAAATTTAACCGTGTGTAAGCTTACTAAACCAACCCGCGCAGCCAGGCGCACGTGTTCAAACACGACTCGCACCTTGCATCGGATACGCAGTTTGGTAAAATGAAGCCTCCTTAAAAGGGATAAGCCTCACCGGGGAAAGGTCTCTTTTCTTTTCCGGACTTTTTCTTTAACCATCTACTTCTGGGCACGGGGCAAAGGTGCTCTCTATCGAAACCGCCCCCATGATCCATCAAACAAACAGACAAAGTTGGAGAACAAAATGAAAAACGCTAGTGAATTCACACTCTACAGTGGAGGTCTCCGGGGTTCGGAGGTCGAGTTCGGCACCCAGGCTGAAAAGTGGGGTGCTAAAGAAGTGACCTTTTCCTATGACGGACATAAGCCCTCCCGTGACCGCGGACTCGTTATCCTGGGCAAGGACGAACTCAGCAGGGGAGATGTCAGCATGGAGATTGTCTGCATGCGCATGAACCGGACCTATGCCAACACCGAAACCATTAAAAAAGTCATGCAGATGATTTTCCACATGGTGATCAACGGATTCCAGGTATTTGTGATAGGCTTCATTCAGCCAAACGACACCGTCAAGGGAGGAACCGGGTGGACGGTTGAACTGGCCAAACTCTTCAATCGTCCCTTAAGCGTATTCGATCAGAGCCGCAACGGCTGGTTTAGCTGGCAAGACAATTCGTGGGTGGAAAGTCTACCGATAATCGAGCATAAAACTTTCGTGGGCACGGGGACCAGAAATCTAAGTGAAGAAGGAAAACTTGCAATACAGGACCTTTTCCAACGCTCCTTTAAATCCTAAAGGGAAAAACCAGGCAAAACCACACCGCTGTATAGCGCACTTTCACGGGAGGGGGGGATGCCTCGGCTTCCCCCCTCCCTGTTGGCGAACTGATTTACTATCGCTCTTGCCCCACGGATTCCGCGGGGCGGCATAAACACACGCGGGATTTGGTTATGAAGTGACCGTCGCCGCCGGCGGCAAGCGAAAAGCCCTCCGGTTCTCCTTCCCCGACGTCAAGAATAAGCTGAGTGTGCTTCACAACTTCATACTGGCGAAAGTCGATATAGAAGGGACACCCTCCAACCTCTCCAAGCAGAATATCGTGATCGCCAACAATGAACTCGCCTTCCTCAAAGCACATTGGCGTACTGCCCTCACAGCATCCGCCCGACTGGTAGAAAAGAATTCGCTTTCCCTCTTTGAGCAACCCCTCTATCGCCTTAAGGGCGACTGGCGTTGCAACAACTGCCGGTTCGGCCACAGATGTATCCATTTGCGCAATCCTCGGTTAGAAAAAACCCAGAGGGTTCGGATTATAGCTCACCAGCAGGTTCTTTGTCTGGGTGTAATGATCAAGCATCATCTGATGGTTTTCTCTTCCGACCCCCGATATTTTATAGCCGCCAAAAGCCGCCCCGGCCGGGTAGAGGTGATAGCAATTAGTCCACACCCGCCCGGCCTTGATTGCTCTTCCCATACGATAAGCACGGCTTCCGTCCCTTGTCCAAACCCCGGCCCCAAGACCATAAAGGGTGTCATTTGCAATGCTTAGCGCTTCGGCTTCATCCTTGAATGTCGTAACCGCCAGAACGGGTCCGAAGATTTCTTCCTGAAAAACCCGCATCCTGTTGTTCCCACGCAGTACGGTCGGTTGATAATAATAGCCTCCGGCAAGCTCGCCTTTCATTTCGCACCTTTTGCCGCCAATCAAACACTCAGCCCCTTCCTGCTTTCCAATTTCAACATAGCCGCTGATTTTTTCCATTTGTTGGACCGAGACCTGGGCGCCAAGCATGGTGGTTGTGTCAAGCGGGTTGCCCTGGATAATTTTTCCGATTCGGTCGAGGCAGCGGTCCATGAATTTATTAAAAATCGATTCCTGAATCAGGGCACGCGAAGGACAGGTGCAGACCTCGCCCTTATTGAAAGCATAGAGGACCAGGCCTTCCACCGCCTTATCCAAAAAGGCGTCATCTTCCGCCATTACGTCGGCAAAGAAAATGTTTGGCGATTTTCCTCCAAGTTCGGTGGTCGAGGGGATAAGATTTTGAGCCGCATATTGCATAATGAGCCTGCCGGTAACGGTTTCTCCGGTAAATCCTATTTTGGCAATCCGCGGACTTGTGGCCAAAGCCTTTCCGATCTCGCCGCCAGGACCCGTAACTATATTGATAACACCCGGGGGAACTATATCGGCGATAACCTCGGCCATCTTCAGAATCGACCAGGGGGTGGGAGAGGCCGGCTTAATTACCGTGCAATTGCCCGCCGCCAGAGCCGGAGCGATTTTCCACGCCGCCATCAGCAGCGGGAAATTAAACGGAATGATCTGCCCGACCACTCCCAGAGGCTCGTGAAAATGATAAGCCACCGTGTCCTTGTCGATTTCTGTCAGAGTACCCTCAAGAGAACGGGTGGCGCCGGCAAAGTAACGAAGATGGTCGATTGAGAGGGGAAGGTCCGCGGCCAGGGTTTCACGCACGGGCTTTCCGTTTTCATAGCTCTCGGCCACGGCAAGCATCTCGAGGTTAGCCTCAAGGGCGTCGGCCATGCGAAGCAGAATAGCCGCCCTGTCGGTAAGAGATGTCTCGCCCCAACCATCTTTTGCCTTGTGGGCCGCATCCAGAGCCAAATCAACGTCTGCAGCCGTTGATTTGGCCACCTCGCAAAAGGGCTTCCCGTTTGAAGGGCTGATATTGGACATGTATTGCCCGCTTTGCGGGGCCACCCACCTGCCGCCTATGAAATTGTCGTAACGCGATTGCAACGATACCGGACTTCCATCCCTACCGGGAACATCATAAATTTTCCCCATTTTCATCTCCCACAGGTTTGTTGTCAGTAGTCAAAACAATGCGCACCCACTCCGAATAACCAACTTAATCGGCAGAAAAGCTTTTTTTTGTTCCCGCCGAAAACAGCCCGGTTATCCAACCTCAAAAACGCCACAATCGTTTGGACCTCCATGAACTCTAACGATTAATTTGCATCAACGGAGATTCTGAAAGGATTTTATTGCAAAATCGCGCCCGAAGCCTCGCTCGATTTACTGCAACCAGGACAGATTTTCTTTCTCATCAACAGGGATATCGGTTAGGTTCACTGGAACTTGGCGGCGCGCCACAAGCCCCCCAAGACATGAGACACGCGAAAAATGGATAAACCACGTCTCAGCCTCGGCAGACCTCAAACGCCGCGGTCGATCAAGCCGAGTGGCTGAAACCACAATTTCCAAGTAAATTGCAATAACGAGAGCTTTTAGCACAACAGTTCGAATTTGAGCCAATCGGCTCAAACCATCCAAGTCCGACACCCCATTGGATAATTTTGCTTTTTGAAGCTATATTCTCCAATTTGGAGTGTCAATAGGCTCGCAAGATATTTATAAGGATATACTATCGATTGGCAGGGGTTGGAAGTTTGCCCTATTACACAAGACAAGTTTAATGTTATCACTGAGTAAGGCCCGCAAAATCAAATTTTTCAAGGACTAACCGATGAGTTCTTACTGTGTGTCTTTCCGCCCCGAGGTTGAACTGGAGAAAAACCTTCCTCCCCTTGCCCGAATCGAAGACCGGGAAACGATCGATCTTCTAAGAAACGCCGCCGGGGTGTTGCTGCCTGCCCACATTTCTCCATGGCGCTACGAAACCATAACTCGCCTTGCGCACAAATGGTTTCCACGCTTGGAGATCCAGCTTCATTCACGGGGCAAGACAAAACAGGCTCATCTTTTCCAAAAACTTGGAGTCCGCCATCCGCAAACCCTCGTTTTCGAAAACCCTCGCAAACTCAAGGACTATCTCGACCTGCACGAACCTCCCTGGGGATATCCCTTCGTGCTAAAAGGCGACCTTGGCGGCGGAGGAGAAACGGTTTTCCCGGTTTACAATGCCGAACAAACAGGGGGTTATCTTAAAAGACTCCCGCAAGACAGTCCCCTTCTTATCCAAAAATGGGTCGAACACGGGGGCAAAGACCTCCGTGTGGTAATCTATGGAGACCACACGGTCAGCTATTTTCGTGTCGGAGAAGGACGGTTCTACAACAATGTCTGCCGGGGCGCGAAACTCGATCATCACGGCTGGCCGGATCTGCAGCAAAAGGGCGTTGCGGCTGTCCTTGCGTTTTCAAAACTTGCAGGAATCGACATAGCAGGCTACGACCTGATGTTTCCTGACGAAGGAGAACCGGTCTTTATTGAAGTAAATTTTCATTTCGGCAGGAAAGGCATAGGCGGAACAAAGGAGCATCAGGCGCATGTTCTGCGGGCGATTAAAACCTGGCACACCCGTATTATGACGGGATAGGAAAAGACCTGAACCATCCCTCTTTAACGGCGATTACCGGAAAGCTTTCTTCTAAAGTCACTTTTTACACCCTCAACTGCCCACTAAAAAGCAAAACAGCCGCCACGACATTTCATAACTATGTCGGGCGGCTGTTTGTCTTAGAGCAAAAATAAAAATAACCCCTTAGAGCTTTTCCATCCTGACTGCGCAGGCCTTATATTCGGCAGTAAGCGAAACCGGGTCGTAAACCGGATTGGTAAGCCAATTCGCACAGCTTTCCCTGAAATGGAAAGCCATCCAGACCATTCCAGGGGGCACCTCGTGGGTAACCCTCGATCGTACGACAATTTCTCCGCGCCTAGATTTGAGCCGAATCATCTCACCGGACTCAATTCCCAGCGACTTTGCGTCTTCGCTGGAGATATCGGCGGTTTCTTCGCCCAAAAGATCGTTAAGCCCCCGGCACCGGCCCGTCTGTGTCCTTGTGTGATAGTGATAGAGCCTTCGCCCCGTACTGAGCACAAGGGGATATTCCTCGTCAGCGACCTCTGCGGGCGGAGTCCAATCCGCCGGACAAAAAATACCCTTGCCGCAGGTAAACTTTCCGTCTTTGTGCAGAAAGCTCGTTCCGGGGTGGTCTTCCGTGGGACAAGGCCACTGAAGACCGTTTTTCTCAATCCTGTAGTACTTTATTCCTCCGTAAGCCGGTCCCAGGACCGAGACTTCGTTATCCCAGATTTCCTGCGTGCTGCTCGATTGCCACTCGACGCCAAATCGCTTGGCCAATTGCTTAAAAATCCACCAGTTTGGCTTGGCCTGCCCGGGAGGTGAACAGACTTTTCGAACACGGCTAACTCTACGCTCGCTGTTGGTAAAAGTTCCGTCTTCTTCGCTCCAGGCCGCCGAGGGCAAAATCACGTGGGCAAATCGAGTGGTCTCGGTTGGGAATATGTCCTGGCATACCAGAAACTCGGCGGAAGCCAGTTCATGCTCGACCTTACGAATGTCGGGCTCACTGTTTGCCAGGTTTTCACCAAAGATGTAGAAAGCTCGCACCTTTTTACTTACAAGCCCTTCCATCATCTGGGGCATCATCAAACCGACTTTTTGGGAAAGCTGCAAAGCACCCCAGCCGGCGCTGAATTTCTCACGGGAAGCGTCCAGAGCAACACCCTGGTAGCTGGGGTAGACATTGGGCAAAGCGCCCATATCACATGCGCCCTGAACATTGTTTTGGCCACGCAGAGGATTAACCCCTCCGCATTCCATACCCATGTTTCCCAGAAGCATCTGGAGGTTGGCAGTGCTTTTGACATTGTTAACACCGCAGGTATGTTCGGTTATCCCCAAAGTATAGCACAACATGGAAGGCTTTACCGAAGCAAGTAGCCGAGCGGTTTCCCGGATCATATCCGGGGAGATACCGCAAATCGGAGAAGCATACTCCGGAGTATAAGTCGAAACCTTCTCCTTCAGGGCATCAAATCCCGTGGTGCACGTTTCCACGAAATGCTTATCATAGATGTCCTCGGCGATCAGAACGTTCATTATGGAGTTAAGCAACGCTATGTCGCTTCCGACCTTCAGAGGCAAATGCATCGTTGCGATATCGCAAAGCCTCTGCTTCCTGGGATCGACAACGATGAGCTTAGCCCCCTTGCGCACCGCATTTCGAAGAAACGACGAAGCGACCGGATGGGCCTCGGCCATATTGGAGCCGATCACCATAAACAGCTTGGCCTTGTCGAATTCGCCGAAGGAATTCGTCATTGCACCGGAACCAAACGTGGCTGCCAGTCCGGCAACCGTGGGCGCGTGTCAAGTTCGAGCACAGTGATCTATGTTATTGGTGCCGAAGACCCCGCGAAAAAGCTTCTGCATATTGTAGGAGTCTTCATTAATACTTCGGGCGCAACTTAGACCCGCCAACGCGTCCGGACCGCTTTCGGCAATGATCTGCTTAAACTTATCGGCTATCAGATCCAAGGCCTCATCCCAACTCGCCTCCCGGAACTCCCCGTTTTCTCTTATAAGCGGACTGGTAAGTCGCTCCTTGGAATGGATGAAATCAAACCCGAATCTTCCCTTGACGCACAACCGCCCCTTATTAGGCTCCCCGTCTTCAACACCGGAAACCTTGACGATCTTATTGTCCTTAACGTGGAGCAAAAGTTGACAGCCAACACCGCAATAGGGACAAGTGGTGCGAACCTTTTTTACTTCCCAGGGCCGCCAGCGAAGCTCAGCCTTCTTTTCGAGAATAGCCCCTACGGGACAAACCTGAATACATTCTCCGCAGGAAACACACTTGCTCTCATCATAGGAAATCTGCCTGCCTTCAGGCCCATCGACAACCTGGAGCGCGCCTATCCCCTGAATTTCATTGCATGCCGACACGCAACGCGTGCACAAAACGCATCTCTCAGGCCAGGACCTTAGAAATGTCGTGCTATAGCCCTCTCTAAATTTTGAGGTCGGAGCCTCCATGTCGACATGGGTTATGCCGTGCTCGAAGACCAGGTCCTGCAACTGACATTCTCCCGCCTTGTCACAGATGGGACAGTCGAGCGGGTGATGAACGAGAATAGCCGTCAAGGCATCGCGACGCGCCTGCAAAAGTTTCTCAGACTGCGTTACAACCGACATTCCATCCTCAACGAGGGTCTCGCAGGAGGCGACCGGTTCGCTTTTGCCCCCGATTTCCACAACACACATCCCGCATGAGCCGATCGGATTCATTCTCTCATGAAAGCAAAGCGTCGGAATCTTTATTCCAGCGTCCTTTGCAGCCTGGAGAACGGTAGAGCCCTTCTGGGCAATAACCTCCATGCCGTCGATCTTCAATTTAACAGCACTCATTCCCATTCGAATTTCCCTCCGTAATATCCCTACATCGGCCCGGAGCAATAGCCTTGCACATAACCTGTCCGAGCTCGTCAAACATAAGACAATGCACCGACTACTGTCATTAAAATTGGATTTTCCATTATATCCGCTTCCTTGCGGCTTTCATATTATAATTTGCACCAAAAGGGGTGGCAGAGCGATCTTTTTTCGATAATTACCGGCTCTGCGCCGGGAAACACTTTAGGAAACTGTGGGCGATAAGGCATTACGAAAAGGGAGGAATGCTATTAAGCCAGGCAGGGTCTAAAGAGACGAAAAACCCCCGGACAACCACTTGGTTGCCGGGGGTTTTTTATAAAAGGATGAGGCGGCGGCGACCTACTCTCCCACGCAGTTTGCCCGCGCAGTACCATGGGCGC
>JAJXYD010000003.1:130000-133220 GCA_021780695.1 Deltaproteobacteria bacterium | reverse complement strand
CCAGGCAGGGTCTAAAGAGACGAAAAACCCCCGGACAACCACTTGGTTGCCGGGGGTTTTTTATAAAAGGATGAGGCGGCGGCGACCTACTCTCCCACGCAGTTTGCCCGCGCAGTACCATGGGCGCTGAGGAGCTTAACGACCGTGTTCGGGATGGGAACGGGTGTGGCCTCCTCGCAATTGCCACCGCCTCAAGGCGTATGACTTTCTAACGAACCGAATAAAGGGTAATTAGACGTTTTTTCTTTTCTGAAAATGACCCGTTGTCCTTTCGGGTTAAAGAATGGTCAAGCCGCACGGCCTATTAGTACCGGTTAGCTTAAGACATTACTGTCCTTACACACCCGGCCTATCAACCTCGTAGTCTACGAGGGGCCTTCAGTCCTGCTCTCACAGGAGGGAATTCTAATCTTGGGGCGGGTTTCCCGCTTAGATGCTTTCAGCGGTTATCCCTTCCGGACGTAGCTACCCAGCGCTGCCTCTGGCGAGACAACTGGTACACCAGAGGTCCGTCCATCCCGGTCCTCTCGTACTAGGGACAGACCCCCTCAAAATTCCTCCGCCCACGGTAGATAGGGACCAAACTGTCTCACGACGTTTTAAACCCAGCTCACGTACCGCTTTAATCGGCGAACAGCCGAACCCTTGGGACCTGCTCCAGCCCCAGGATGCGATGAGCCGACATCGAGGTGCCAAACCTCCCCGTCGATGTGAACTCTTGGGGGAGATCAGCCTGTTATCCCCGGCGTACCTTTTATCCGTTGAGCGATGGCCCTTCCATACAGAACCACCGGATCACTAAGACCGACTTTCGTCCCTGATCGACATGTCTGTCTCACAGTCAGGCTCCCTTCTGCCTTTACACTCTACGGCTGGTTTCCAATCAGCCTGAGGGAACCTTCGCGCGCCTCCGTTACTTTTTTGGAGGCGACCGCCCCAGTCAAACTACCCACCAGGCACTGTCCCCGAGGAGGATAGACTCCCCTGGGTTAGAACTCTAAACGTATAAGGGTGGTATTTCAAGGTTGGCTCCACAAAAGCTGGCGCCCCTGCTTCAAAGCCTCCCACCTATCCTACACATACGCGTCCAAAATCCAATGCCAAGCTATAGTAAAGGTGCACGGGGTCTTTCCGTCTAGCCGCGGGTACTCGGTATCTGCACCGAGACTGCAATTTCACTGAGTCCCTGTTTGAGACAGTGCGGAAGTCGTTACGCCATTCGTGCAGGTCGGAACTTACCCGACAAGGAATTTCGCTACCTTAGGACCGTTATAGTTACGGCCGCCGTTTACTGGGGCTTCGGTTCAACGCTTCTTGCATCCAAAGATACAATGACATCTCCCCTTAACCTTCCAGCACCGGGCAGGCGTCAGACCCTATACGTCGTCTTGCGACTTAGCAGAGTCCTGTGTTTTTAGTAAACAGTCGCTACCGCCTTTTCTCTGCAACCCCCTTCGGCTCCAGGAGCAAGTCCCTTCACCTTATGAGGGTACACCTTCTCCCTAGGTTACGGTGTTATTTTGCCGAGTTCCTTAAACAGGGTTCTCTCACGCGCCTTAGGATTCTCTCCTCACCTACCTGTGTCGGTTTACGGTACGGTCACCCGAAAAACTCACTAGAGGCTTTTCTTGGCAGTCTGGGATAGGCCAGTTTGCGGGGTTTCCCCCTCCACATCACCTCTCGGCGTTTAAATGGAGCGACGGATTTGCCTGTCACTCCCGCCTACGGGCTTATACCGGGACATCCAACACCCGGATGGCTTGCCCTCCTGCGTCCCCCCATCGCTATTAACGCTTCTCTGGTGGTACAGGAATATTAACCTGTTTCCCATCACCTACGCATTTCTGCCTCGGCTTAGGGGCCGACTAACCCTGGGAAGACGAACTTTACCCAGGAAACCTTAGGTTTACGGCGAGCGGGATTCTCACCCGCTTTATCGTTACTCATGTCAGCATAATCTCTTGCGCTACCTCCAGCGCTCCTTACGGTACACCTTCGCAGGTACGCGCAATGCTCCCCTACCCAATCTCCTCGCGGAGAATGCCGCAGCTTCGGTAAGACGCTTTAGCCCCGTTAAATTTTTGGCGCAGGCACACTAGACCAGTGAGCTATTACGCTTTCTTTAAAGGATGGCTGCTTCTAAGCCAACCTCCTGGTTGTCTGTGCATTCCCACATCCTTTTCCACTTAGCGTCTATTTGGGGACCTTAGCTGACGATCTGGGCTCTTTCCCTCTCGACCACGGAACTTATCTCCCGCAGTCTCACTCCCGAATACGATATGACGGCATTCGTAGTTTGGTTGGGTTTGGTAATCCGGTAAGACCCCTAGCCCATCCAGTGCTCTACCTCCGTCATTCTTACTTCGAGGCTGCACCTCAATGCATTTCGGGGAGAACCAGCTATTTCCAGGTTTGATTAGCCTTTCACTCCTATCCACAGCTCATCCGAGAGGTTTTCAACCCTCTACGGTTCGGGCCTCCAGTAAGCGTTACCTTACCTTCACCCTGGCCATGGATAGATCACCTGGTTTCGGGTCTACTCCTAGCGACTAATTCGCCCTATTCGGACTCGCTTTCGCTTCGGCTCCACCTCAATCGGCTTAACCTTGCCACTAAGAGTAACTCGCTGACTCATTATGCAAAAGGCACGCGGTCAGACAGATAAAGCCCGAAAGCCTTATCACCGTCCTCCCACTGCTTGTAGGCAAATGGTTTCAGGTACTATTTCACTCCCCTCCCGGGGTTCTTTTCACCTTTCCCTCACGGTACTAGTTCACTATCGGTCGCCAAGTAGTATTTAGCCTTGGAAGATGGTCCTCCCAGCTTCCCACGGGGTTCCACGTGCCCCGCGGTACTCAGGGTATCCCCAGGGCGCATCAAGGTTTCGCATACGGGTCTATCACCCTCTACGGAAGACCTTTCCAGGTCCTTCTGCTACCTCTTTGCGTCCCCTTGTGGGGACCCTACAACCCCGGAGGCAAAAGCCTCCGGTTTGGGCTCTTGCGCCTTCGCTCGCCGCTACTAGCGCAATCTCGTTTGATTTCTTTTCCTCTGGGTACTTAGATGTTTCAGTTCCCCAGGTTCGCCTCCGAGTCTAGCTCGGATGACCCAGTATTAACCGGGCCGGGTTTCCCCATTCGGACATCTTCGGATCAAAGCCTATTTAGCGACTCCCCGAAGCTTATCGCAGCTTATCGCGTCCTTCATCGCCTCTTGGCGC
>JAJXYD010000003.1:0-127500 GCA_021780695.1 Deltaproteobacteria bacterium | reverse complement strand
GCATATCTATAACAACCAGACCCCCCAGTCAATACAAAAATTTAAAAATGTGACCACATTCCTCCCTGCCCCCCCTCAGATCCGCACCCGCGCTTGTTTCTTCCTTCCCCCCCATAATGTTTCCTCACCGCTCCCAAATGGAGCCCTACAAGCCGGTTGACAAGTTCACCCCAACCTGTTAGCTAATTGATCCGACAATTGAATATTTTTTGCGGTCAGGCGCGAAAGCTTAATAGGGAATCCCGTTAGAATCGGGAACGGTCCCGCCGCTGTAAACGGGGACGAAATCCGAAAGATACCACCTTTTCGCATTGCGAAATGGGAAGGTTCGGAAAGTAGAATGATCCGTGAGTCAGAAGACCTGCCTGGAAAGCCGCACATGGTGGACCCGTACGTGGAAATACCGGGTGCGCCGGCCAGGGACCAAGTAAATCGGGTGCAATCCTTAGGGCTATTTTGCTCTAAGGATTTTTTTTTTGGCCGTAACGCCCTTCGGGTCGCCGATGCATTTCACTTCCATTCTCAGAGCGCCTCAACGCTTTCGCCTTGTGGCGCCTCTAAGGCCTAAGGAGGGCTAGATGAAAAAAGGCATTATTTTGTATGTCGTACAGGGCAAGGAAGATGTTCCTCTAAAGACCGGGGGGGAACTGGCCCAAACGGCTAAGTCCTTGGGTGTTACAAAAGTCTTTGTGGCAAGCTCCGAAGAGGAGGCAACCTATGGATGGATGTTCCTTATCACAAGGGGAATCCAGCAGGTTCTCTTTATGAGCGTAGGCTACAATGCCGCAGAGGACAGATTCGAAACCCTTGGCGCACCCCTTAGGCTTTGCGGCTAAAAGGGTCCGTCCTATTTAAAAAAAGCGTCAGCGTGAGGGGGATCGTTTTATAGAGCCCTTTCATTGCTGACGCTTCACACAACGTGGCCCCAGGTTCCAGGGAAGAGAGGTTGTGCCGGGTTGCCGCGACGGGCTCCCCTTTTCTGACGGTCGCCGCAAACGCCCCTGGAACGTATTCTCACACCTCCTGCGGCAACTCCCTACGTCTTACTGCCCCTTAACCTTCGAAAGCCCGTTAAAACCGCACAATTCACCTGCTACACGTGCGGACATTTTATTTGTTCGCTACATTCAAGAGGTTAGACCTTGCAGGCAAGGCCAAATCATCGTATATTTTTTGCCATTCCTTTCGGATAAGCGGTTCGGACAAATTCCGTAACCGATGCTTAAAACCAATCCTTAAATAGAGCGGAGTTACTGGTGATTTGGAGAAATAATGGGGAAAAATGAAATAACCGTTTCAACGCCTCTTTTTCTCCTTGCAATGTTTCTAATTCTTTTTTCCTCGGTTTCATGCACGCCGCTTTTGATTGGCCAGGCAGCCTGTGAAGGCTCGTTCATCTTTGCGGCAGCCTCCCAAGAGACAAAGCATCCTCACAAAAATTTGAAAGCCTCGGTCACTGCCTTTAATAATGCCGTCATCTTCGAAGACTACGATGCAGCAGCAAGCCATGTAAGCAGTGAGGGGAAAGTTGCATTCTGGTCCCAGATGGACACCTTTAAAAAAAATATCCGACTTTCACAATTTAATTTAACTCACATGGATGTCGATAAGGATACGGAGCACGCCTCGGTAATCTTGCATATTGAATACTGGAGAACCGAATCGCCCACGACCAAGAATGCTTCCATTACGCAGCAGTGGCAATACAACAAAAAAGACGGAAAGTGGGAAGTTATCGATAGCGGACTGGAAGTTCTTACCGGCAATCCTTAAAAATTCATAGACGGCCCAGGGCTTTCCCATTCCACTCGGTGTTGAAAAGCAGAGAATCCGGGCGGGCGGTTATGCCGGCAGGCAGAGCACACAGGGCATGGAAGGACAGGCAGAGGGTAAACATCACGGCCCCTTACCTTGAAATCAACTATGGGACCGACCCTCTACCCCAAAGAACTCCCACACCGTCCAGGATCAAAGGAAATATTCCGGTTCGCATCTTACGGGGGAAAACTTTAGCTCCAGCTCTTCTTTGTGCCATAAAAAAATTCCATCATCGAAATACTTGGCGCTAACGGGACATTTTTTAACGCAGGCACAGCACTTGATGCAAACACCCGTTATCCTGGCAACATCGTCTGGATCAATCGAACCCATGGGGCAGACTTGGGCGCAGAGCTTGCAATCGATGCAGTCACTGTTTGTTTTGGGGACGGCTTTGAGAAAGTCTCCCTTAACACCATCTGGACTATTCGCTCTGTGATAGGGCCTGTAAGGCCTGTTGCCTTTTACGGCAAAATCAGGCTCCATGCCGGAGGACTTTAGCTTATCACATATTTTGGCAGCAAACCCGTTTACCTGTGCCATATCCTTTTCGTCTGGCCTGTTGGCCCCGAGCACGGTGGAAAAGGAATGCTCTCCGATAAATGCTCCGGCTGCTACGACATTGAAACCGTCGGCCAAAAGGATATCTTTAAACTCTATAAGGGCATCGTCATAATCACGGTTTCCATAAACAACAACTGCGATTGCAGTTGCTCCATTTCCGGAAACCGTATTCAGAAACTTTAGCAGAACGTTCGGAACACGTCCGGCATAAACCGGCACGCCGGCGATAACGAGATCATCTTTGCAAAAGGAAACATTTTCCTTTCGCTTCTGAGGCAGTGTAAAGTCAAAATCGCGAACGGCAGCTTTTCCACCGTAATTTTGCACAATTTTTTGAGCAATATCCTTTACGATTTTTTCAGTCGTTCCTGTTGGACTAAAATAGAGAGTATTTATCTTCCTATCCATCGCGTTGATCCCATCCATTTTTTAAGAGTGCAATCAGCCGGAAGCGCCCTTATCTTGTTTCAACGCTGCGCTACACATGCAGCAGAGCTTTTGGGATTGCAATGGTCCCAATAAAGAAGGTTTTCCACAACCGGCACAAGTCCTCTCAGGACACTTTCCCCCTGGGAATCCTCAACCAAGGCCACAAGTATATATTTGCGCCATCCGCTACCCCAGACGAGCATCGAATCAGAGTGATATATGCTCCATTGCCCCGACTTGCGGTATATATCCTTTAGCGGGACTAGATTCTCCTCCACGCTTACGAATTTATCGTGAAGACCGGGGTTGGAAAAGAGTGCGAGCATCTGCTGCGACCGTTTGGGATTTATCAATTTTCCGGATGCAAGCATGTAGTAAAACCGACAGACCTGAGTTACGGTCGCAGCCTCGCTCAGGCCTTCTAGCGGATCGGGAATACGTTGTCCGCCTCTTGCATAGCGAGCCCCAACCCAGAGCCCCCCGCCCTTTTGGGGATCATAGAAACGATATTGGGGGGCCGTTAAAACCCCTTCAATGGTTGTAAGCCCGATCAGATCGATCATCCGGGTTGCAGCTTCATTGTTGGATACGCTGATCATTTCCCGCAAATCATTGTAAATCTGAGGACTCTCCTTGAGCACACCGTCCTGAAAACAATAAAAGGCGGCAAGGCAGATACCGATTTTTGGCAAGCTCGCCGCATACATCATGGTATCGCCGTTAACCCGCGCAAAGCGCGCGCCCCCGGGGTTTGAAAGGTCAACCAGTCCCACGGCCATCTTCTTTTCCTTTATAAGAGAACGCCAAAGGGGATACTGATTGAGTTTATCTTCCAGTTCCTGCTGCAATCCCATGTCAAATTGTTGTTCGAGGGGACGCTGCGCCGCCTTTGAACCATACAGGGGAAGGGGAGGCAAGGCTTTTGGCTGGCCCGTGGGCATGGGCACAGGCGATACTATGCAGCATCCGGCCATCGACAAGCAGTTAAGAATAACGATTGCAGCGACAATGTAGCTTTTCATGTAAACTCGTCCATACCAATTCACATACGAAGGGAACCAATAAGAGCCTTCCGTGGCTGCTGGATGCGGTTCCAGCAAGCGATTGGCGCTTATTTTTTGATCGCCAGCAACAGGTTGGACGTATTGGCCTCCCAATGGTAACCGATCCCAAAGGGCAGTGGGGCGACATAGCGATCCTCCCGGTAAGCTTGGGCGAGATCGGGCTGAGTGTTCTCCTTGAAAGTGGATATCGGTCCCTTGTAGACACCGTACAACCCGAAGTCCCAGGCCGAAAGGTTGAAGTCGTCGAAAGGAATTCCCGAATCATCCTGTAGAATGTAGCTGCTTTGATCGAGAACAAACCGCTTTGCGGCAGAAAATTTCCGATCGCTCATCACGAACGAGGCCGATTTCATGAAAGTGGCAAAGGGGCCGAAGCCCTTGAGGAATCTCAGGAAATGGCGGTTCCACGTAAAAGTGGAATTACCAAGATTCAACTTGAAGTAATAGATGGTCTGGGGTCTGTCCGAAGAACCCTCTTTTTTAAACAAAATCCGAAGACCCTCGACAGCCTCTTCGGGGGCCGGCTGTTTTTTGCCAAAGGCCGGAGCCTTCACAATCACTCCATCCCAGCTCATATACCACCGTTCGATATCGAGGATTTTGGCATTTTCCCTGCCCAGAAAGAACATGAAAATGGGAAGAACACCGTTTACCTGTTCGTCATCCATGGTCGCATGCATGTGGGCGGTAAGAAAATAGTTGATGCTTAAAATATCATGAAGCGATTCCTTCATGCCCGCAAAGAAGTCATTGAAATCCTCAGGGCTCATGGCCTGAAAATCAGGGATCTCTCCGATGGGCTGAAGGGCAACCAGAATATAGGTGCGAGCACGGGGGAAAAGAGTGTAGGCGTTTATAAAATCGGGTCCGCTCAGAGGATAATAGACGTTCAGCCTCGAGGATGCGGGTGCGGCTAGCTCGGTTGAAGCCCACTCTTTCATGGGTCTTAGTTGTTTAGTGTCGTAGGTCTTCCAGGCCTTGTCGAAGAAGGCGGAAAATTGTCTCCATACGGGCCTGTCCTCATACTTGGCAAGCGGACTCCAGGGGGTGCTCATACCTGCGATAAAGGCTGCCTGATCCGTATAGGAGGGCCTTGACGCCTCCATGGTCTGAGAATCATTTGTTTCGGTCTGCATCGCCCGGCATGAAAAAATGATAGGCGAAAAAAGAAAAAAGCTGAAAACAAGAGGGAAAATAGCGATCTTCGCTAAGAGGCTTTTCTTTTTTGCTATCATTTCTTTCCTTTCCACAAAGGGGACCATTTGCTGGTCCCTGCCAGCAAAAAATATAAACACAGTGAACACACAACAGTTAAAAAACCAATAAGGGAAGCAAACGGCCTTTGGAGCACCAGGAAGCAAAGCATCCAGCCGTTTAGAACCAGAAAAAATATGGCTGTAACCGGATAGCCCCACATTTTGAAGGGCCTTTGGGCCTCGGGTTCTTTGACCCGCAGCACGAACACCCCCACCACCGTTAGGAAGGCGAACAAGGTCAGGGTAAATCCAACATAGATAAGGACCGTGTCGAAGGTCGCGGTGAGGGCGAGAAATAAACCAATGGAGGATTGAAGGAGAATGGCATAAACCGGCGCCCCCCTTTTGTTCCTGGCCGCAAGCCCTCTCATGGCGAATAAATCCTCCCCCATGACCTGGATAACCCTTGGTCCAGCCATAATCATCGAGCTAAGGCAGGATACCAGCGCCAGGCAGACCAACACGGTGACGATCCTTGCACCCGCCAGACCGAATATGGCCTTACCGGAAAGAAAGGCAATGTCGATTTTGCCCGTAAGTTCACTAACCGGCACAGTATAGAGAAAAATATAATTTAGAAGAACGTAGCAAATCGAGACGAAAAAGGTGCCGACAAAGAGGGCGATGGGAAGGTTTCGATCAACCCTTTGGATTTCTCCGGCGACATAGGAGGATGCGTTCCATCCGGAGTAGGCAAAGGAGACGTAGACAAGCCCCACGGCAAACGCCGGGCTAAAAACAGTCCCAACCACATTTGTAAGATTATGGCCTAAAACCTGTTGAGGGTGGGGTATGAAAAATCCCGCGCCAATGAAAGCCCCTATGAGCAAAAGTTTGCCCACCGTAAAGACATTTTGAAACTGGCAACCAAACCTTACATCGAACAGATGCACTACCGTCAGAAGAGCGATTATCAAAACGACCGCGGCTGTTTTGTCCACCCAGGGGAAAACCGCCCTGAGGTAACAGCTTGCAGCAATGGCCGCAAGGGCGATGGGCGCACCAAAACCCGCCACCATGGAAGCGCATCCCGAAAGAAAACCCACGGCAGGATGATAGATTTTACCAAGATAGGTATATTCTCCGCCCGATCTTGGCATCATTGCCCCCAGTTCTCCGTAGGCAAGAGCACCGCAAAAGGCGCTTGCTCCGCCTGCCACCCAAAGCAACAATACGGAAGGAAGCGAATGAATGCCTTTGAGTTGAAGCCCAAGAGTTGTGAAGACGCCTGTTCCGATCATGTTGGCAACAACCAGCAGAGTGGCGGACAAAAGGCTGACGGGTTTGGCGGGTTCCCTGCAATTTTGCGCGGAAATTGAGGTTCTTTTTTCCAAAAGTGATCAGGCTCCAAATCCACATTTTTAGCCCGTAAGGCAGGAATTCAACCGCCAAGGGGTTCTATTGCGACCTGCGGGCGTTTTCGCAATGGAGTCGTGAGCGGCCCCCTATCGCGAAAACGAGAACTTATAACATCAATTTGCCTTGGAAAGGGATAAAATTTTACAGTTGGTGCTCTGAGGTCGACGCCGTGAAAAATATCCTTTAAGTGTGCCGGAAAGTGGAATGGTTCATTCTTTCACCCGGTGTACCTGAGCCAACGGGTAATTTTATATCAACCAGGGCCGCTGTCGCATTATACGTTGAGATACCCGATAGTGTAAGGATGTCCCATCCTCATAAGAACAACGGGAGTTAAGATATTGGCTTGTTTGCCCCAATTTTTAGGATGTTTTTTCTCTTCCTCTCCGCGCAGGCTAATATATAATCAAAATCAGCGGATTTAGCCCTCAGAACCGGCAATTGGTTTGGAATGCAAAATTTTCCCGGTTCCGATAGTGCAGATCGCTTGCTCCACAGATATTGGGCAGAACCCTCGGTCTCAGAGCGGCACATTGTGGCTAATGCGCCGATAGGGAAAAAGTTGTTTAGAAGCAAGGCCATCAGCAGACAGCCTTATGTCTTATTGGACACTACCCAGCTGGAAAATCCAAAAAAGGAATGATTGGAAATGATGGATACACTGCTCGATATCGGAAGGTTTATGATTGGATTTCTTCCCTGGATTCTTTTACTGTTCCTGCCAACGGATGGCTGGGAGTCCTTGCGCAGAGCAGTTTTAATATGTCTTGCCGCCTCGGTTGTCTTTTCTCTTAAAGCTCTTCGTGAACGCTTTATCCTGCAGTGGACCACCACTGTGTTCTTTCTATTCTGTGCCATATCTTTTTACGGTTTTAACTGGGTTTGGCTTGCCAACCACATGTCGGTCGTTGCCAATCTCGTTTTGGACGCAATTATCTGGCTAAGCGTATTGTCGGGCAAACCGTTTACCTTGCAATACGCAAAGGCCGAAGCACCTCCTGAGGTCTGGAATACTGAAGCTTTCATCCGGGGGTGCCGATCCATAGCCATATTCTGGGGCACGCTGCTTTTGGTTCCCTCTGCTCTCAGCCTCTTGAATCTTTTCTTCCCTGCCGCGCTGCCAAAGAGCCTCGATTTCTTTATTACGACGACATGCATGATTTTAGGCATAGTCTGGACTACCCTGTTCAAGCGGGCTAAGCGAAGGCAACGGCCGGCGTTTGAGGCTTAAACCGCTTGAGACCGGTCTATTACCTCCCTGGATGGCCAAGGCAAAATCCGGGAATATATTTTTACATCATGAACCCGGATAGCCTTCCGGAGGCCAGGACTTCACATCCAACTCCACCTTGCAGGTTCCCTCTTCCAACCTCAGCAAATTGAACCCAAGCTTTTTAACAAGGGAGAGCATCTTCTCGTTTTCAGGCAGCACATCCCCCACCAGAGTTTGCACCCCATTTGCCTTGGCGATTTCTATGACCCGCTCGATCAACTTTGCGCCAAGCCCCTTACCCTGCCACGGATCGGCAATGATCACGGCAAATTCGGCGTCCGGACGATCGGGGGGCATTACCAAGCGCCCAACCCCCATCATTGTCGCAGGACCTGGCGGAAGCCCTATGGCGGCTATCCCGATCTCCCGGTCGTAATCATACTGGGTAAAACGCACCAGGGACTCATGGGGCCAGTTTTTTACAACCGCAAAATAGCGAAAATAAATCGTTTGCTCCGAGCAATTGTCGAGCAGGTCCTTTACCATGGGCTCATCTTCGGGCTTCATGGGGCGGATGAGCACGGGGGTGCCGTCTTCGAGCATCCATTCGCTTTCGTACTGGTTTGGATAGGGGCTTATAATAAGATGGCGCGGGGCCGCGACATCCGAGGCTTCAACCACGATACGGGCGTCAATGGCAACGGGACGCCCGAGGCTCATTACGACCGGATTAAGATCGAGTTCGACGATTTCAGGAAAATCGCTTACCAGATGGGAAACCCGCACAAGAAATTCGGCCGTAAGATCCAGGTTGGCTGCCGGAATGTTTCGGTATCCCTGAAGGAGCCGATAGACGCGGGTCCTTTCCATAAGGCGCCTGGCAAGCAAAAGATTAAGGGGCGGCAGGGTAACGGCCGAATCCTTAAAGACTTCCGTAAGAACGCCCCCCATGCCGAAAAGAAGCAGCGGGCCAAAATGTGGATCGCGCTTACTCCCAATAATCAGTTCAACCTCGGACTTTTTAACCTGGCTTTGCACCGTGACCCCGGTAATCCTTGCCTGGGGTTTTAGCTCGGCTGCCCGGGAGGTAATTTCCTCGAAGGCCTCGGCCACCTCCTTTTCACTCTTAAGATTTAGTCTCACCCCGTCTACCTCGGATTTATGGCTGATGTCGGGGGAAAAAATTTTTACCACAACCGGAAAGCCGATATTTTTGGCCGCTTCGGCCGCCGCCTGCGAACTCGATGCGGCCACCGTTCGGTTGACCGCAATACCGTAGGCCGACAAAATGGCTTTGGACTCTATCTCGGTTAACACTCTTTGTCCGCGCTTGATGCACTCGGTTATGAAAGTGCGCGCCTGTCTCGTATTGACTTGGATTTCATGGGGAAAGCTCGGCGGGGTTTCCTGGAGAAGCTCGAGGTTTCGCGTGTAGGAATACATGTGCATGAAGGTGTCCACCGCCTCTTCGGGAGTATCGAAGGTGGGGATGCCTGCTTCGTTTAGTATCCGTATGCCCGCTTCGACGTCTCGGGCCCCCATCCATACGGCCATAAAAGGCTTCGAGCGATTTTTAATCTCATGCGCAATAGCCTTGGCCACCCCTGCCGGATCGGTCATCGCCTGCGGTGTCAGGATTACAATGAGTCCCGAGAGTTCACGAGCCTCCAGGCAGATGCGAACAGCTTGCAAATAGCGCTCCGGGGGCGCATCCCCCAGGATGTCTATAGGATTTCCCCTACTCCAGAAGGCCGGAAGGATCTCATCGAGCTTTTGGAATGTTTCCGAGCCAAGTCGGGCCGGCTCGTAGCCCCAGTGGCTCAAAGCATCCACGGCCATTACCCCCGGGCCGCCCGCGTTTGTTATAAAAGCAAGATTGGATCCAACGGGCCGTTGCATCTTCCCAAGGGCCTGGGCACAACTGAAGAGCTGGCTTATGGTGTCCACGCGAATGATGCCCGCGCGGCGAAAAGCCGCGTTGTAGGCGTCGTCGCGGCCTGCAAGGGAGCCTGTGTGGGAGGCCGCGGCCTTGGCTGCGGCCTCGCTTCTTCCGGACTTAACCACAATAATGGGCTTTACGCGGGAAACGGATCGGGCCGCGCTCATGAACTTTCTATGCCTTGTCATGTTCTCCATGTATATGATAATGCTTCGCGCTTTTGGATCATTTCCCAGATAATCGACCATGTCGGCAAAATCGAGATCGGCCATGGAACCAATGCTTACAAAATGCGAAAAACCTATCTTTTCGATCGCCGCCCGATCCAGAATCGCGCTGCAAATAGCTCCGCTCTGGGAGAGCAGTGCGAGGCTCCCGGGTTCGGCCGAGTGGGCCGCAAAGCTTGCGTTGAGATTATTTACCGGCGAAAGTATTCCCATGCAGTTTGGCCCAAGGTAGCGTATCCCGCCGCGTTTGGCCTCGGCCGCGATCTCGGCTTCTATTCGCGCACCTTCTTCTCCCACCTCTTTCCCGCCCGCCGAAATAATGATGGCCCCCTTTACATGCGCCTCCCCGCAATCCTTCATAACCGCCGGGACCTCGTTGATCGCAACTGCGATAATGGCCAAATCTATTGGTGAGCCGACCGAGGCGACCTGGGGATAGGCCTTGAGCCCAAGAATCTCGTCGTGTTTGGGATTTATGGGATAGATCGGCCCGGTAAAACCGTCTTTTTTTAAATTGTTTAGAAGAGTAAATCCTATGGAGCCTTCCCTGGAACTTGCCCCCACGATTGCAATTGCCCGGGGTTTGAAAAAATAATCAAGAACCGGCTTTTGAAGCATACTTTTTCTCCGGAAAAGTGTAACCACCTGTTGACAAGTTGTTCGGGCGAGCGGGAGTCTTCGCGGCATCCCGAAAGTTTTTTCGGGGGGCACGTTGGAGCTTGTGCCCGCCCTGCATGAAGCCTTGCCTGGCCCAGACCAAACGGACCGACACTCTAAGAGGACCCGCTATTTCGATCCGGCCAGGCGCGCTGTTGGTTCGCTAATTAACGTGGCTGCACGGAACACATATCCCCTCATCGTCCAGACACTCCTCGCATTCACTCTGCCGGCACGTCGGGCATTCCCGGGACATGCCGCTTTCGCTATCCTGTTCACTGCACTTTGAGCAATTAAACATTCTCTATACCCCCATTGTTTATTTTCCACCCATTTAGTAAATCTAATGAGTCTTGAAATCTATGCAATGCAGGGGGTACGCACTCCGGCTTTTCGGCCAGGCTCGATGCAGGCCGAAAAGCCCAAATGCCGGGACCTTAAAACAAAAGTTACTAAGAAATGCATAAATAACCGAACATTCCAAGTAGGGTGGTAAAAGGCGCGAGCGTTGCCCACCAACGATTTGTAGGCACGGTATATGTTCGGTAATCAATGACGGTCTTAGTAATTAAAAGTTGAAAACCTTGGCTTTACTCGCCATGTCGATAAGGTGGGGACCGCCGTCCAAAGCCATGTTGGTGTAAAATTTGGCCTCATCCAACGCTCTGTTCTTGGCGCATGGGGTACAGACTCCGATCTCGACCTCATGTTCCACCAAATAGGGCATATAATCGTTTGGGCAGTCTCCCGTCGTGGTCCTTATAGACAGGTCCCTTGTCTTGTCAGCCCACATTACACCGCCATCTATAAAGAAAAGATTAACCTTGTGACCTTTTGAGTGGGCGATTTTTGCAAACTGTAGACACCTTGTCGCTGCTTCGTTATCATCTTTGCTCAAAACAAACAAAAAATTGGACATGCCTTTTCTCCTTTTTGAGTTTATGGCCTTTTAAAACTCTTTCGTGCAAACCGTTAGGGCCTATTATCGGGAACTCAGGGATGTTTTCAAGATAAATCAATAAGAATAAATAAATGAAAAATCACGCCAGTGTATCGTTGACAATAGGAAATCTTGTCGAGCAAATAGTACAGAGTCCGTATCGGCAAGTTTAGAAAAAAACGGGCTCATATTTCCCGACCACGGCGATCCGGCCGAAAAACTCCTTGCGAAGCGTTTCCCAAGTTGGGGATTTACTCGGCATGCGGCGATTGAGGCCTCGTGGCCGGGAAATGCCCCGCCTCATTTCCTGACCAGCCCCCCCCGAAACAGCCCGACCGCATAAAGACTGCACTCTTAGCTTTCCCAAGGAAACCTAATCGGAACTATCTATTTGAAAAATAGAACAGTTCAATTATATTTTATTATGTAACATCGTAGGGGATTCCGGGCGAATGCGCCCGCAAATAAATTCGCATGAAAAAGTCAGGAGAGCAGATGAGCGAGCAACTACTTGATTGTCGCGGGCAGGCATGCCCTGGTCCGGTTCTAAGGGCAAAAGAGGTTATAGACCGCGGCAATGTTGCAAAACTTAGCATTCTCGTCGATAATCCCGCGGCAAAGGAAAATGTTGGCCGTTTTTTGTCCCGCATGGGGTATGAAATCGGTTTTCTCGAGGAGGGAGGCGACTTCAAGGTAACGGGGACTAGAGACTTGTCCACCTGCGATTGCCGGATAATGGAAGAGTTCAAAAAAGAGGATGTCGAAAACAGGATAGCGGTTATCGTTGGAACTGATAGAATGGGCAAGGGAGATGACACCCTTGGGCAAAAGCTTCTTAAAAGCTTTATTGGCACCTTAAAGGAAATGGGCCCCGAGCTTTGGCGCCTGGTCCTTCTTAACGGAGGGGTAAAGCTGACGGTGGAAGGTTCCGAGTGTTTGGCCGAACTGCAATCTCTCCAAAAGGCAGGAATAAGCATACTGGTTTGCGGGACCTGCCTTGGCCACTTCGGGCTCCTCGAAAAAAAACAGGTCGGCGAGACAACCAACATGCTCGACATCGTGACGGCAATGCAAACGGCCGACAAGGTCGTTAGCATTATGTAAGGAGTAGGGGAATGGCACCGGGTGCTGTGGAACTGGCAAAAACCGTGCGGGCCGCCGGTTGAGCGGCAAAAATAGGTCCGGGAGACCTGGCACAAATCCTTGAGGGGTTGCCTTTGGAAGAAGACCCCAATCTTTTGGTCGGTAGAGAGACCTCCGACGACGCCGGGGTTTATCGTATCTCTGAAGATATGGCGCTTGTTCAAACAATCGACTTCATAACCCCGATCGTAAACGATCCCTACGATTTCGGCCGCATAGCCGCTGCCAATTCGCTAAGCGATGTCTACGCCATGGGGGGACGTCCCCTTACGGCAATGAACGTGGTGTGCTTTCCCGTAAAGACCATGGATAAGGCCGTTTTGAGAGAAATCCTCCGTGGCGGACTGGATGCGGTCCACGAAGCGGGCGCCGTGCTGGTTGGCGGCCACAGCATCGAAGACCCGGAGATAAAGTTTGGCCTTTCGGTAACAGGGCTGGTTAAACCCGACAAGGTGCTTGCCAACGCGGGGGTAAAACCCGGAGACGCAATAATTCTTACAAAACCTCTGGGTGCCGGCGTACTGGCAACGGCAATAAAGGCTGGGCTTATTTCGCAAAAGGCGCTCAGGCGGGCAATTGAAACCATGGCCACCCTTAATAGGAAGGCCGCCGAAATCATGTCGGCATATCCCGTAAACGGGTGTACGGACGTTACGGGTTTTGGCCTTTTGGGCCATGCCCTGGAGATGGCAAAGGGCAGCAGGGTTGCCATAACCCTGTTTACCGAAAACGTTCCGCTGCTTCCCGAAGCTCTGGATGCCGCCCGCATGGGACTTGTTCCGGAAGGCAGTTTTTCAAACCGAAACTTTTGCGCCAATTATATTGTGGGGTCGGAGCGAATCGATCCGGTCCTTCTGGATATTCTTGCAGACGCCCAGACCTCCGGAGGGCTTCTCATTTCCCTGCCACAGGGGCCGGCCGAGTCTTTGCTGGCCGACCTCAAGGCCCAAGGCGTTTCCGATGCGGCTCTAATAGGCCGTGCCGCCAGTGCGCAAAAAGGTCTCATAGAGCTTAAATAAATCTTAAACGACAAGCGGGACAAACCTGTAAGCCCCCTGCTTTTTTTGGGCCCTGTCCAGTAGGTGAGTTCAGGACAATCGCACGGAATTTAATCGGAGTGATCAGCGAAGAGTTCTCCCAAAAAGAATGACTTAAAAATTTGATCATGGCATACGGGTTATTTGTCGGAAAGCCCCAAATCCGCGATGGGAGAAATGCTATGGCCGAGCACAAGTTTAAGCAGGCCCGGCGGCTTGAGTGGTAGCGGTAAAAATATCCCGAGCTATGTTCCTGGGTCCGGGAGAGCATAGGGAAGACCTCAAATTGCTATCGTCTGCTGCCGATCATCTCCAGAGGGCTTGTGGGGACCCCAATTCGGCGGCCTATCTAAACCCCACAATTCACGTGCTGCAAGCGCGGACATTTTATTTGTTCGCTGCACACGATGTTTTCATGATTGACTAGGGCTAACGACTTTGCTATCTTAAGCTTCTTTGGTAGCGCCCGTAGCTCAGGTGGATAGAGCGTCGGACTTCGAATCCGCAGGCCGCAGGTTCGAATCCTGCCGGGCGTACCAGTTGGAAGTGTTTTCGGGCCGCTAGCTCAACGGTAGAGCAGCTGACTCTTAATCAGGAGGTTCGGGGTTCGAGACCCTGGCGGCCCACTCGGAAAATCAAGGGGCTACGGCTTAAAGGCTGTAGCCCCTTTATCTTTCCAGGGATTCCGTGTGAGAATTTCCCCTCGCAAGCTTGTAAGCAGATATACCAAATCCTGCAGCCCCTTTGACGCCCTGGGGATAAATCTCCGTTTAGTCCGGTTTTCGTGTCCCAAAACTGACACTCGAAGTCCTCTCCCGATTCATGGCCGGCCTTCAGCATTTGTAGACAATCAATCCCGATCGCGCTAATTGTCAACACTTTAACAGCTTGTCCCAACAGAACTTTTTTAGAAAGGTGCGGTTCGCGGAACGCTTACCTTTCCAAGGCGGGCACCTGTCTTTGCCTTGATCAAGCATGCGTCCTCTAAGGCGCCACGGAAGATACAAAGGAATACATGCGGCGTAGCGGGTGGAATCAATGCACTGACATGCCGGATGTAAAGTTGCAATAGAGAACCAGTTCGGCGATCCCGATTATGCGGTTTCCGCGGCCAGGACTCGTGCGGGATTCATTGTTTGGACCGCCGTCATCTGACGCAAGCCCGCGATATCCCGCAACGGCGGCGCGCCGAACAGGCGGCTGTATTCGCGGCTGAATTGCGAAGGGCTCTCGTAACCCACCCGAAATGACGCAGTCGCGGCATCCAGGTGATCTGTGAGCATCAGTCTCCTGGCTTCCCGCAGGCGCAGTTGTTTCTGGTATTGTAAAGGGCTTAAAGCGGTCAGCGACCGGAAATGGTGATGAAAGGTCGATGGGCTCATCCCCGATTTGGCCGCCAAGTCTCCGATACGCAACGGATGCGTGAAGTTTCTCTTCAACCATTCAATTACATGGCCGATCTGCTGACTCTGGCTTCCAGCCGATGCAATCTGGCGCAGACGCGCACCCTGGTCGCCCACGAGCAACCGATAAACGATTTCCCTCTCGATAGTTGGTGCAAGAATAGGGACGTCCTTTTGATCTGCAAGTAAATCGACCAATCGTTGAAAAGCGTTTAACAAAGGAAGGGTGACTTCGCCGGTCGCCATGCCACGGTTTGATTGTTGCGGACGGGGCGCGGGAAGATTGCTGTCAACCATCATTTTTGAAATCTCGCCCATATCAAGTTTCAAACTGAGTCCGAGAAAAGGCTTCTCCCTGTTCGCATCGATGATCTGGACAACCGTGGGTAGATGAACGGATGTTATCAAATAGTGGTGCGCGTCATAGACGAAAGTGTCGTCACCAAGAATCACACGCTTTGCACCTTGTGCGACCACGCAAATACTAGGTTCATACATGCCGCTCATCGGCTGGGTCGGCTCGTCCCGTCTAAAAAGTGACAAGCCCGGAACCGCCGTCTCCAACCGGTCGCCATTTTCGATCCATCGAGCAATACTGCTTGCCAAAACCTCCAGCGCTGATTCCATACTGCTATTCCCTCCACCTGCTTAAACGGCCTGCTGATGCATCATATCCTCTATTTGATAGTAACCGAACCTCGGGCCACTGCACACCCATTTATCGAAGACCTCGCAGGATCGGACAATAAATCAACAGGATTGGTCTACCGGCCAGGGTTCTTCCATACCTACAATAGGACTCATCAACATGATGGCAAGTGAATTTAAGTCAAATGTCGGTCTTTACGAGCCGACCGGCCTTCAACAGGCGAAAGGGAAAAGAATGCAAAAGCGTAAATTGGGGAAAAGCGGCCTTGAAGTTTCGGCTCTCGGTCTCGGCTGCATGGGAATGAGCTTTGGCTACGGTCCTCCGGCAGACAAGCCGGAGATGGTATCTCTTATTCGCTTGGCCGTTGAGCGCGGCATAACGTTTTTCGATACCGCAGAAGTTTACGGTCCATTCACAAACGAAGAACTCGTGGGAGAAGCCCTTTTCCCCTTCCGTGGGCAGGTGGCGATAGCCACCAAGTTCGGCTTCGATATCCGGGTCGATCCGAGGGGGACAAAGGGCGCGCCGGCCCTTAACAGTCGGCCGGACCAAATCAGGGAGGTTGCGGAGGCCTCGCTCAAGCGACTGAAGGTCGATACAATCGATCTTTTCTATCAGCACCGCGTCGACCCGGATGTGCCGATCGAAGAGGTAGCCGGGGCGGTAAAAGATCTCATTAAGGAAGGCAAGGTCAAACACTTCGGTCTTTCCGAACCCGGAGTGCAGACGATCCGCCGCGCACACGCAGTCCAGCCGGTTACTGCCGTCCAGAGTGAATATTCGCTTTGGTGGAGGCGTCCGGAACAAGGATTGCTGGCCGCGTTGGAGGAACTCGGTATCGGACTTGTTCCCTACAGCCCTTTAGGTAAGGGCTTCCTTACGGGAAAGATGGATGCAAACACTGCGTTCGACGCGACCGATTTCCGAAACATCGTTCCCCGTTTTACGCCCGAGGCCCGGAAGGCGAACCAGGCCATCGTAGATCTGCTCGGCCGGATCGCGGAACGAAAAAATGCGACACCCGCTCAGATCGCGCTCGCGTGGCTCCTTTCCCAAAAGCCCTGGATTGTTCCAATCCCCGGCACTACAAAGCTGCACCGGCTGCACGAAAATCTGGGAGCACTTTCTGTTGAACTTACAGCGGAGGATCTCATCGAGATCGATACGGTCTCCTCGAAGATCGCGGTTCAAGGGGCCCGCTACCCGGAAGAACTGGAAAAAATGACCGGTCGCTGAGCTAAGAAAGGATAAGAGGAATTGGCATATGGTAAAGAAGTTGTTGATACTATCTGCAAGCCCAAGAAAAGGTGGAAATTCCGATATCTTGTGTGATCAGTTCATGATGGGAGCTAAAGAAGCGGGCAACCAGGTCGAAAAAATATTCTTGCGGGATAAAAAGATCGGTCATTGTGTTGCATGCGCCACCTGTCCCAGTAACGGCGGCAGGTGCATTCAGCAGGATGATATGGCTGAGATCCTCGATAAAATGATCCACGCTGATGTGATAGTCATGGCAACGCCGGTCTACTTCTTTAGCATGAATGGACAGATGAAGACCCTGATCGACAGAACACACCCCAAATATACTGAGCTAAGCAATAAAGAGATGTATTTTATCATGACTGCCGCAGTCGGCAGGAAGGATTTGCTGGAAAGGACTCTCGAGGGATTCAGGGGATTTACCTCCTGCTTGAACGGAGCGAAGGAAAAAGGGGTCATCTACGGGACCGGTGCATGGAATATCGGCGACATCAAGCGCAGCCCGGCGATGAATGAGGCGTATGAAATGGGAAAGGATGTATAGAGTTAAAGACTTAACGCAAAAGCCTGCTCGCCCTATCCAGCAGGCTGAGCAAAACGACGGAGTGGATCATGAGCACGGACGATCTCGGCAATAGTATGATTTTTCCAATCGGAGAGAAATTTGAAAGCGATCATTTCACGGGAACGGTGTGGCTAAAGATGTTGACGCCTTCCGATTCGGCCTGTCCCATCGCCAATGTGACTTTTGAGCCGGAATGCCGTAACAATTGGCACCAACACCCGGGCGGTCAGGTTCTGCTTGTGACCGCCGGCAGAGGCTATTACCAGGAATGGGGAAAACCCGCACGGGAGCTTCATGCCGGGGATATCGTCACTATCGGCGCCGATGTCAAACATTGGCATGGCGCCGCCCGGGACAGCCGGTTGGTGCACCTCGCAATCCAGGTCGATCCCGGAAAAGGTCCGGTAACATGGCTGGAGCCCGTCTCGGACGAAGACTACAATAAGCTGAAGTGAAGAGACACTTTTGTAGCTAACGATTATGGCAACGGAGAAGTCCATGAAAGCGATAGCGATTAACGGAAGCCCCAGACCGGGCGGCAATACGGAGATCATGCTCAAAAAGGTCCTTGAACCCCTGGAGGCCGCCGGTTGGAACACGGAGTACCGGCGAATTGGTGGTAAACCGGCCAGGGGCTGCATGGCCTGTTACAAGTGCTTTGAAAAGAGAAACAACCGGTGCGCCGTCGAAAACGACGATATGAACGACTACCTGGAAAAACTTTACGCAGCCGATGCGGTTATCCTCGGCTCCCCAACTTACGTTACTGATGTGACACCAGAATTGAAGGCCCTGATCGACCGTGTATGCCTCGTTTCCGTGGCAAACGGGGGCATCCTGAAGGGGAAAATAGGGGCAGCCGTCGTAGCCGTCAGGCGCGCCGGTGCGACCCATGTTTTCGACACGATTAATCACATGTTTTTGATGTCCTCCATGATTGTACCCGGCTCGATTTACTGGAACCTGGGCATGGGCCGCGAAAAAGAGCAGGTGCTTGGAGACGGGGAAGCCCTGCGGAACATGAAACACCTCGGCCAGACCATTGCCTGGCTCGGAAAGGCTATGGCCTCCTCATCCGAAACGTTTCCCACTCCTCCCTATCATGTGGAGATGCCTCGGTCTGAAGAAGTTGTCTCTGCTAAGGTATGAATATAAAACCCCGTGCTCAGCTAACATTTTAAGCCAAAATGAAAGGATGGCAGACAATCCATGTACACGGCAAAAGCATATTCCGCTGCGAGCAAAACCTCACCTCTTGCCCCTGCCAAAATTAACCGGCGCGATACAACAGACCGGGATGTTCAAATCGAAATCCTTTTCTGCGGTATCTGCCATTCCGATCTTCACCAAGTCCGCGACGAGTTCTCCAGTTTAATGCCGACGGTTTATCCCATTGTTCCCGGACACGAAATCGTCGGGCGTGTCACCAAGGTCGGCCCAGCAGTCACCAAATTCAAGCCGGGAGACCTCGTCGGGATTGGCTGCATGGTTGATTCCGACCTCACCTGCCCCGAGTGCCGGGCCGGACTGGAACAATTCTGTCCAAACATGACCCTCACTTTCAACTCCCCGGATAAACATCTTGGAGGCACAACCTACGGCGGCTACTCCGACAGCATTGTCGTTGACGAGCGCTTTGTCCTGCGTGTGCCCGCCAACCTTAATCTTGCCGGGGTCGCTCCCCTCCTTTGCGCCGGGATCACCACCTACTCGCCCATTCATCGCTGGGGCGATATCAAGGGTAAGAAGGTTGGCATTGTGGGCCTCGGCGGACTGGGACACATGGGTGTAAAGTTTGCTCACGGGCTTGGTTCTCATGTCGTTGTCTTCACCACTTCACCTGACAAGAAAGAAGACGCTCTTCGCCTCGGCGCCGATGAGACGGTGGTGTCCCGCAATGCCAACGAGATGCAGAAGCATGCAGGCAGCTTCGATTTTATCCTGGACACCGTCTCAGCGGCCCACGACATCAATGCTTATCTCGCGATGCTTCGCCGCGACGCCAACCTTACCCTCGTAGGCGCACCACAAGAGCCTTTCGCTGTTAACGGCCTTGGCCTTCTGTTCGGACGTCGCAACATCTCCGGTTCGCTTATAGGCGGTATCCGGGAGACCCAGGAGATGCTCGATTTCTGCGGAACACATAACATCACTGCCGATGTCGAAGTCATCCCCATTCAGAAGGTCAATGAGGCCTACGAGAGACTGCTCAGGTCCGATGTGAAATATCGCTTCTCCATCGATATGGCTTCTCTCAAATCGGAGTCGGCCCTGGCGCGCCTAGAAACGATGGAATGAAAAATCAGGGGCATCAACTGATGCTTGAGGTGCCCTCACCTGCCAGGTCTTTGTAAAAGGATCCAAAACCGGAGAGCACACATATGTAGAATTTCCTGAGTATTGGCGCCGGCCCCGGTAGCGGAGCGGTAAAAGATAGGGGTATTCCACAAAGCGATCTTACCCGAAGGTCTAGGGTTTTTTTACCGACCCTCACCGTAGCTGTGAGAAGGAGCAGCGAAATCGTGGAGCGCGAGCAATTTGATATCGCCGCACTCTAGGATGTAAAATGTAAAGGGTGTCCCCAATTTTTCCGCCTGGCGGCCCACTCGAAAAATCAAGGACTTAGCGGCAACAACCGTTAAGTCCTTTTGTTTTGGGGTCCACTCACCTCCGCCCTCAAACACTTAACCCGATCTCTTTACGGTCCACATCCACACCGGGCCCCCATAACATCAACGGGCCTTCAGCCAGTCCACGATAGCAGGGGGTAAATCTCGCTGCACCTTTCCGCTGACGTACATGCCGATGTGGCCCACAGGATAGGATATAACAGAGTAATCTTTTGAACCGATCCAGTCTTTCAAGGCTAGAGAAGATGCGGGTGGAACAAGATGATCTTCTTCGGCAACGACATTTAACACGGGCATAGTGATATTTTTTAAATCAACCCGCTTGCCGCCAAGGGTCACCTCGCCTTTTATGAGCTTGTTTTCCTGATAGAAATCCTTTATGAACTGGCGGAACGTCTCGCCCGCCTGGTCGGGACTGTCGAAGATCCACTTTTCCATCCGAAGAAAGCTGATAAGTTTAGCCTCGTCGTCCAGGATTTCGGTTAGTCCAAGGTACTTCTCCACGTTTAACTGAAAAGGCTTAAGAAGCATGTAGCCAAAGTTCATAAAATCGCCGGGGATATTTCCCAGGGCATCCACCATTGCATCCGCGTCCATGCTCTGAGCGCCGTAACTGCATCCCGACCAGGTATTGAGAAGTCCGCTGGGAACGTGAAAATCAACCGGAGTGACCATCGTAATGAGATTGCGAATTTTTTCAGGATGAAGAGCCGTATAGCAAAGAGAAAAGGCCCCTCCCTCGCATATGCTTAGCAGGTTTATCTTTTCGAGACCGTAACTCTCACGCAGATAATCGACGCAATTTGCAATATAGCCATTTATATGATCGTCAAGAGTGACCCAACGATCATTTCTGATGGGGTAGCCCCAGTCAATCAGGTACACGTCCATCCCCAGGGCAAGCAGGTTTTTCACAAGTGAGCGATCCTCCTGCAAATCAACCATATAGGGACGATTGACAAGGGCATAGACGATCAGCAAGGGGGTGTCGTAAACCTTTTTGGCAACAGCTTTGTATCTGTAGAGGACCACATTGTCCTCCCGGTAGACTTCTTCCTTGGGCGAGGTGCCGTATTGGACCTGACTCTCACGCAGCTGGCTCAAATTTTTAGAGGCCTTGGCGCTCATTTCCACAATTTCACGAACGGCATCAGCGTATCGGATTTGGATCGGGACCATGGCTAATTCTCCTTCTTCTCCCGCGAGGTCCGAGAACGTTTAACCTCGGGCTTCGCCTCGGCCCTTGCCTCAGGCATTAACTCCACCATCACCTCCGTCCTGGGTTCAGCTCTTTTCATCTCCGCCAAGGTCTTTTTTAGCAACTTAACTTCCTTATTGAGTTCGTAGATGCGTCGGTGGACTTCATCGACTTCCCTGCGGGTAGGCATGTCGCAAGCCTCAAGATACTTGTCCATGATGCGTCGACGGCTTATTCTATATTGCATATTGGCGTTCAGGAGTTTCCCCTGAGCCAAGGTGTAGCGCTCACCACCAAAGGCGGCAAGAAAGACCGATTCCGCACTGCGGGTCCAGAACGAAACCAAGTCACGCACCTTGTCTATCTTTTGACCCTTTTCGACCAAGACGGCAAGATCTTCGCCAAATTGTTTGAAGGCTGCTTCCCATATCTCGCCAACCACGGCCTTGTACTCGATAGTGGCAAGGTTTAATACGGCAAACGCGTCAAAACACTCCATCAGCCGGGAGTTTAATTCGCGTGTTATGCCAAGGTTGGGACTGGACGTAAAACGTCCCAGAGTTTGTTTGTAAGCCGTGTGGAAAACATCGCTGAATTCGAACATAGCCGATGTATCCCCCGTAACTGCACGCCCAAACAGCGCAGGCGCCCCCATCAACAAGCCCTCCCAGGGTTGGCCGAACGAGCGCCATTGCTCCGTATACACCTTCCAGATGGATTCGATATCCTGGTTGATCGCCGAAGCCTCGGCCGGCATATTCAACCAAAGCCTCCGGAATTCTTCCTGCATTCCGCTAAAACTGTTCTGCCAGTCCTTGGCGGACTTCATTTTAGGTGCGGCAGTTTCCCAGTTGCGTGCAACAAGATCCAAAAATCGCAATGCGTTTCCCTGGGTCGCAATGAACTGTTCGGCTGTGCTTCGCACAATCGGATCGACCGCCGAACCCCACGCTTTTACCGACTCCATAGAATGTTTTTGCCACTTGTCGGCCAGTTCGGAAAAAGAGAGTTCCTTTTCGTAGGTTTTAGAAACGATGTCCGTCCATGCCTGCCACAGCACATGCTGAGCGTCCAGTAACGGCTGCATCACCCCTTCGGCCCCCTGGTGCCAACCGTTTTCACTCATTATCGTTTTTCCCGCGCTGTTCCATCCAGGAATTCATCCATTTGGACTGAGCATCCATCATGCCCTGGGCTGTTTCACGCCAATTTTTCAGTACCGTTTCCGGCATTCCGGTCCAATCGGAACCGGGAGCCGAGGGGGGAAACTTTTTCAACATGCTAAACCATTTTTCCACCATCTCAGCCTGAATCTTGTTCCAACGTGAAACCATGTCCTGAAATTGGCGAGCAGACTCGACAATCGGGCCAGGAACATTATCGGTTTTCGCAAGCCCATCAACCCAGGCCGTCAAGCCCTGCTGTTGGGTATTGAGGATGTTTCGCAACATCTCTTCCCCCATGGAAAGCGTCGATTCCCAGGCATGCTTGTACTGCGATTGGTTTACGCCCTGTATGGAGTTCGTATAACTATCCCAAACCTGTTTTTGTGTATCCATCCAGCTTTTCATCATTGTATCGAATTGTGAATTCCAGTTCATAAGTCCTCTCCTTATTTAGTGTTGTTGATACCAATGACTGCTTAACTAACAAAGAATACGATTCTAGTCAATATTGGATTTGTGACCAAAGTATTTCAATATAGTTACATTATCACTCACCTTATACTTTTCCTTATACAAGGCTGTAACGTATAAACTTTGGTTGCAAAAGGATAAGGTTAAGGTAAAGTTTAACACCACTTTTCGAACGATCGCTTTAAAATGGCCAAGGTGGATGGATACCCCTATATCGGCATATTGGGGTTGTGCTCATGGCAATGTCTATTTGTACTCAATCTAAAAAGGTAAGTACCTAGCTCGGCAATGTCAAGGAGTGCATGCTCCGGCCAAATAACTTATATCGACCAAGGCAAAAACAGTTTCACCGTCACGTCGCGGTGAGCCAAGCGAGCAGGAAAGTACTGACTCAGGGCAGGTTTTGGCTATGAGAAGGCTTTATCTTACCGGGTTTTTATCGAGTTTGCGCCGTAATCTAACCGGATGGACAGCAATTAGCGTGAGGTCCTCCCTCACAGCGCGGACAGTCCGAGTTTTCCCAAAAATGGTCGTCTTTAAGTTTCCTTGTCAATCGACCTTTATGCGGTGCACCTTTTTCTTTCCAGCTTTTAGCAATAGGGCGCCATCTCTTAGGTGGAGATCGGAGATTAAAAAATCAAACTCTTTTATGCGGTCCTCGTTTACGTAGGCCCCGCCCTGCTGTATCAGGCGGCGAGCGGCGGATTTAGAGTCGCAAAGCCCGATTTCGCCAAAAAGCTCAAAGGCTGCGATTCCCTTTTGAAGACGATTTTTCGGGAAAACGGTCGTGGGCACCGCATCGGCCTTTTCGCCCGATACCCTGGGGATATCGCTGGAGGCGAGCAGATCGGGTGCAAGGCGCCTTTCACCAAAAACCGACGAGGCAGCCTCGATAGCCGAAAGCGCGGCAGCCCGTCCGTGCACGAGCTTAGTCACCTCGAAAGCGAGAATGGATTTACACACATTAAGATCACGGCCGGCAAGGGAAGCTACGGCGCCTATTTCGGATGGGGGAAGAAACGTGTAGAGCTTCAGGAATCTTTCGACATCACGGTCGTCGGTGTTTATCCAGTACTGGTAGAAATCAAAGGGGCTGGTCCTATCGGGGCTAAGCCAGACGGCTCCCGCGGCGGTCTTTCCCATCTTGGCCCCCGAAGCCGTGGTAAGAAGCGGAAAGGTAATGCAATGGGCCGACTTCCGGAGTTTTTTACGCACCAAATCAATTCCGGCCACTATATTGCCCCACTGGTCGTCGCCGCCCATCTGAAGACAACAGTCGTATGTCTTGGCAAGATGGTAGAAATCATAGGCTTGAAGGAGCATGTAGTTGAACTCGATAAAATTGAGCCCCGTCTCCATGCGGATCTTATAGCTTTCAGCGGCAAGCATACGGTTTACGCTGAAATGCTTGCCAATATCTCTTAGAAATTCAATGTATCGCAGTTCTAAAAGCCAGTCGGCGTTGTTTACAAGCAGCGCCTTATCGTGGGAAAAATCAAGGAAGCGTGAGAGTTGGGTTCTAAGAGAGTCCACATTTGACTGAATCTGTTCGAGGGTAAGCATTTTGCGCATTTCCGTCTTGCCGCTCGGATCCCCGACAAGACCCGTTCCTCCCCCCACCAGAACGATTGGCCGATGCCCGGCCCTCTGCATGTGGGCAAGGGCCATGATCGGAACAAGACTTCCGACGTGAAGGCTGTCAGCCGTTGGATCAAAACCGATATAGCAGGAGCAAGGCTTTGCAAGGAAACGCTTGAGTTCGTCAACATCCGTTGCCTGAGCCACAAACCCACGTTCTTTTAGTATCTCGAAAACATCAGCCACTTGGATATTCCCGCAATCATCAAAAATGTGAAAAATTATTTTGCGTAGTCAACCGCCCTGGTTTCCCTGATTACGGTAACCTTGATCTGGCCAGGATAGGTGAGCTCACTCTCGATTTTTTTGGCTATATCGCGGCTAAGAAGCACGACATCGGCATCGGCCACCAAACCGCTCTCAACGGTTATTCTTATCTCCCTGCCGGCCTGGATGGCATAGGCTTTACTGATACCGTTAAAGGAGCCTGCAATTTTTTCAAGATCTTCAAGGCGCCGAACATAGGTTTCCAGAAGCTCCTTACGCGCACCGGGTCTTGCCCCCGATAATGCGTCGGCGGCCTGCACCAGAGTGGCCACCACGTCCTCGGCGGGAATATCTTCGTGGTGAGCCGCAATTGCATGGACTATTGCCTGACTCTCACCATACCTTCTGGCCAGATCGGCTCCAATTGCGGCGTGCGGTCCCTCCATTTCATGGTCTACGGCCTTGCCGATATCGTGAAGAAGCCCGGCCCTGCGCGCCTGTTTTTCATTTAAACCGAGCTCGGCAGCCATAATACCGCATAAAAAGGCAACTTCCCGCGAATGCTGCAAGACATTTTGCGCATAGCTGGTGCGAAATTTAAGCTTTCCGATGAGCTTTATAAGTTCGGGATTAATGCCGTGAACACCAACGTCAAAGGCGGCCTGCTCGCCGGCTTCCCTAATGGAGGTATCGATCTCGGCGGTAACTTTTTCGACAATTTCCTCAATTCTGGCCGGATGAATTCTACCATCGGAAATTAGTCTTTCGAGAGAAATTCTGGCAACTTCACGACGAACCGGATTAAATCCGGAAAGTATTACTGCTTCAGGGGTATCGTCGATTATGAGATCGACTCCGGTGGAGGCTTCAATGGCGCGAATGTTTCTGCCCTCCCTACCGATAATGCGACCTTTCATCTCTTCATTGGGCAGGTTGACAACCGAGACGGTTTTTTCGGCAACGTAATCGCCCGAATATCTTTGCACGGCCAAAGATATTATGTCTTTAGCCTTCCTGTCGCCAATTTCCCTGGCTTCGGTTTCAATCTTTTTTATAAGCAGCGCGGCGTCATGGCGGGCTTCATTTTGCATGGACTCAAGGAGCATCTCCTTGGCTTCCTGGGCAGACATTCCCGAAATATTCTCAAGCTTGGCTCTTTCCTCTTTCAGGATCGCATCCAATTCCTTTTCACGGCCAAGAAAATCCCTTTCCTGCTGAGCCATCTGCTTTTCACGCTTTGAAAGGGCCGATTCCTTTCGATCTAAACTCTCCGATTTACGGTCCAGATTTTCTTCCTTCTGCAAAATCCGTTTCTCCAGGTTTTGAAATTCTTTTCTGGAGTCCTTGGATTCTCTTTCGAATTCAAGCTTCATTTGCAAAACATTGTCTTTGGCCTGAAGGATGGCCTCCTTTTTTATCGTTTCAGCTTCTTTTTTTGCATCAGCCAGCAAATTTTTAGCGTCGCTTTCGAACTCCCGGCGTTTCTTTTCCATCCAAAGATATCTGGCAAAATAGCCCGCGACCCCACCTGCCAAGAGTGTGACAAAAAAAGCAAAAGTCATGAAGATATAACTCATTAATTCCATGTCCTTTCAGATATTAAGAACCCCGGGAGGCGCCCCGCAACGTAACCTGGACAATGGGAAAAACGGCCGCACGATATTGGGCCATTGACAACTTTCCCCAATTATTTCCGGAGACGTCAGTTAAAGACAAAAAACTAGAGAGAATAAACCAGGAAGAGGCCAAGGGGACCCTAGACCGTCACCAGGCCGCCCACAAGAGTCGGGAAGAACGGAGGAAAGGATAAGATAGGCATTGCCCCCGCATTATGCCGTGTTGGCAGGTGGTCTTGAACCTTAAGGTTCAGGTGGGCGCCCTATGACTCCTTCAGGCTTCCAGCCGAGGCTGTCCTGCACACCGGAGCCAGGCAGAGCACCCGTTCAGTTTATGTTGGCTCAGAAACATTCTGCCAATCACAAACACAGCAGGGGCAAACCGAACATTAACGATTTATTCTTTCGGTCCCTCAAAGGCCGATCAATGGAACGGCTCACAGCGAACCGGATTTAAAAAGCAACGTTTTCCGCCGAATAATTCGGTAATATTGACCGGTGTAGCCGATCTCACCATTTCACCCTTCAGAGCATCCAAGCACTTCTCTCCCCTAAGACGCCGGCCGAAGGGCTTAATATAGAACAGTAGCTATAACCCCTTTTGGCGGCCCTTCAAAAAAAAGCCGGCAAGCATCAGGGATAGATTCCATATCCTCTCTCAGTTTGTATTTTATATAGAAAGCAACAAAATAGTCAAGTTGGATTATTGGAAGTTGATCGCGTTGCAGGCAGCAGATCGTGCGAAGAAGCGAGCGGGAACCGGAAGGGGAATAAAGAACAACAAAGAAGAGGGCCCTTCGCACCGGAAGGGCCCCCTATTCCTATTAAGACGACCTTATTTGTTTTCGGCTGTCCTAAGCCGCGCCATCGCCCTTTGCAAGGCAGCCTGGGCACGAGCGAACTCCAATTTGTCCTTGCTCTCGGCAATGCGCCTCTCGGCTCTTTCCCGTGCGGCCTTAGCTCGCACAAGGTCGATATCACCGGCCGCCTCGGCGGCAGTTGCAAGGATGGTAACCTGATTATTCAAGACCTCGGCATAGCCACCCATTACAGCCACATGCTGCAACGCGCCGCCCTGCCGATACCGCAATTCGCCGACCTTGAGCTTGCAAAGAAAGGGAATGTGGCCGGGAAGAACGCCGAATTCCCCCATCTCTCCAGGCGCAACAACAATATCAACCGTTTCGCTCAAAACCTTTTTCTCGGGCGTAACGATCTCCAGGAAAATTTTATCGGCCATACTCTCACCATCTTCTTATGTCAGGCTAACTAATTGCCTGGAAAGAATTCCATCATCACACATCGACCGGGCTTAAGGGACCAAAGTCCCTTATAAGACCAGGTTTTGGGCAGCCAAATCTACCCGGTCCATGCATCCTAGGCAGCCTGAGCCATCTGTTTGGCCTTCTCAAGAGCCTCTTCAATGGAGCCGACCATGTAGAAAGCCTGCTCGGGAATTTCGTCGTGCTTTCCTTCGCAGATTTCCTTAAACCCTCTGATGGTGTCTTCCATCTTAACGTACTTGCCGGCCACACCCGTAAAGGTTTCCGCAACGTGGAAGGGCTGGGACAGAAAGCGCTGAATCTTACGGGCTCTGGATACGGTGAGTTTGTCTTCATCGGACAACTCGTCCATACCAAGGATGGCGATGATATCCTGCAGATCCTTATACTTTTGCAGAATAACCTGAACTTCACGAGCCGTACTGTAATGCTCGACGCCAAGAACATTGGGATCAAGAATACGCGAGGTCGAATCGAGAGGATCAACCGCGGGGTAGATACCAAGTTCTGCGATCTGGCGCGAGAGAACGACCGTACCGTCAAGGTGAGCAAAGGTCGTTGCAGGCGCAGGGTCGGTCAAGTCGTCGGCAGGCACGTAAACGCACTGAACAGAGGTGATCGAACCCTTATTGGTAGAGGTGATGCGTTCCTGCAAAGCACCCAAGTCGGTACCCAGGGTCGGCTGATATCCAACGGCCGAAGGCATACGACCAAGGAGAGCCGAAACTTCGGCGCCCGCCTGGGTGAACCGGAAGATGTTATCTACGAACAGAAGAACATCCTGACCTTCCACATCACGGAAATATTCCGCCACGGTGAGGGCCGAAATGGCAACCCTGGCACGGGCTCCGGGGGGCTCGGTCATCTGACCGTAGACCAGACCGGCGCGGGGAAGAACCCCTGAATCCTTCATTTCGTGATAGAGGTCGTTTCCTTCGCGGGTACGCTCGCCAACACCGGCGAAAACCGAAATACCGCCGTGCTGCATGGCGATATTGTGAATCATCTCCATCATAACGACGGTCTTGCCAACACCGGCGCCGCCGAACATGCCCATTTTACCACCGCGGGGGAACGGAACGAGAAGGTCGATAACCTTAACACCGGTTTCGAGAACCTTAACGGAGGTATCCTGCTCGGTAAAAGCCGGAGCAGGGCGGTGAATAGGCATGTAGGTATCGGCCTTGATGGGGCCCAAGCCGTCCACGGTCCTGCCAACAACGTTGATAACACGACCAAGAACGGGTTTACCTACGGGCATCATGATAGGTTTTCCCGAATCTTTAACGGGCATACCGCGCACGAGGCCGTCAGTAAGGTCCATACCGATGGTTCTAACGACATTGTCGCCAAGATGCTGGGCCACTTCGAGGACGAGATTGTCTTCCTCCGCGCTAAGACCCGGGTTAGTAACAAAGAGGGCCGTCAAAAGGGAAGGAAGTTTTCCCTCTTCGAACTCGACGTCCACGACGTTTCCGATAACCTGAACGATTTTCCCCATGTTCATGGGTCTTTATCCTCCTTGATCTTATTTCTTAAGGGCCTCAGCGCCGCCAACTATATCCATGAGTTCCTTGGTAATACCCGCCTGCCTGGCCTTGTTGTAGGTAAGGGTCAGGGTCTTTACCAATTCCTTGCAGTTATTAGTCGCGTTCTCCATTGCAGCCATCCGGGCGGCATGCTCGCCAACCGAAACCTGGTACAAACTCTCGAGAACCTGAACATAAATATAGTTAGGCAGCAGATCGGTCAGGAGCGCCTCATGAGAAGGCTCAAAGAGGTACTCAAAGGACTTTTCCCCATCTTCCTGCGCCGCGGGAACGATGGGCAGAAGCCTCACAAGCGAGGGCTGCTGTTTGACTATATTGATGAAATGGCTGTAGAGAATGTAGACCTCATCGGCCCCGCCGGTTTCAAACAATTCGATCAGCGTGGTTCCGATGCGACGGGCATCCTCGTAGACAACCTTATTGAGCAATCCGGAATAGTTGTCACGAACCTTTACAGGACGGCGTCTGAAATAATCACGGGCCTTTCTTCCGGCGTTGATGAGGTTAACCTCGATGCCTTCAGCTTTTTTGGCCCTGATAAACCTTTCAGCCGCAACCAGAAGGTTGGTGTTAAAACTGCCGCAAAGACCCCGGTCGGCGGTGACAAGCAGAAGATCAACCGTTTTCACTTCCTCTTTGGGCGTGAGCAACGTGTATGCGCTGGTATCCTCCACCCCCGCGGCAAGCCGACCAATAAATTCTCTAAACTTGGACGCATAGGGATGGAATTTTTCCATATTCTGCTGGGCGCCGCGCAATTTGGCCGCGGCGACCATATTCATAGCCTTCGTAATCTGCGAGGTCTTCTTGACAGCTTCGATCTTCCTCTTTACATCTCTTAGAGTAGCCATATTCTGTCCTCTGATTTACTCCCGACCTCTTAGGCCTGGAATACCCCCGCAAATTCGTTAAGGGCTGCCGCCATCTTCTTATCCAGATCGTCGCCGATTGCCTTCTTTTCTTTAATCTCGGCAAAGATATCCGGGTGTTTCTTCTCTACGAAGGCAAGCATCTGCTGCTCGTACTGCAAGACCTTCTCGACCGGGACCGTATCCAGAAAACCTCTGGTGCCCGAGTAGAGCGACATTACTTCCCTTTCAGCAGACATGGGCTGGTACTGAGCCTGCTTTAGGAGCTCGACAAGGCGCATACCGCGATTTAGCTGAGCCTGGGTCGATTTGTCGAGGTCGCTGCCGAACTTGGCAAAAGCTTCCAGTTCGCGATACTGGGCGAGTTCGAGGCGAAGCCTACCGGCGACCTGCTTCATGGCCTTGGTCTGGGCGGCGCCGCCGACGCGGGAAACAGACAAACCGACGTTAATGGCCGGGCGAACGCCGGCGAAAAACAGGTTTGGCTCCAGGTAAATCTGACCATCGGTAATGGAGATAACGTTTGTAGGAATGTAGGCGGAAACGTCGCCCGCCTGGGTCTCGATAATGGGCAGAGCCGTAAGGGAGCCCCCACCGAGCTCCTTATTGAGCTTGGCAGATCTTTCGAGCAGCCGGGAGTGATTGTAGAAAATATCACCCGGGTAGGCTTCACGCGCAGGCGGGCGGCGCAGAAGAAGCGATACCTGGCGGTATGCGGTAGCCTGCTTGGAAAGATCATCGTAGATGATAAGGGCGTGACCGCCTTTGTCCCTGTAGTACTCGCCCATGGCCGTTCCGGCATAGGGGGCAACGAACTGAAGGGCGGCTGCGTCACTGGCGCAGGCCGCGACAACGACAGTGTATTCCATCGCGCCGTGCTTACGCAGAGTTTCAACGACCTGTGCAACGGTAGATTTTTTCTGACCGACCGCGACGTATATACAGATGTTGCCGCTGTCTTTCTGATTGATGATGGCGTCAACGGCGATGGCGGTCTTTCCGATCTGACGGTCGCCAATGATGAGTTCGCGCTGCCCGCGACCAACCGGCGTCATGGCGTCAACGGCCTTTAGTCCGGTATACATCGGCTCGTTAACCGACTGCCTGGCGATAACGCCGGGAGCGATAACTTCGATGCGCTGGAACTCCTTGGCGTTGATCGGGCCCTTGCCGTCGAGAGGATTACCAACCGAGTCGATAACGCGGCCAAGAACGGCGTCTCCAACGGGCACTTCAGCAATACGGCCCGTCCTCCTAACCTCATCGCCTTCCTTGATGCCGGCATCGTCGCCCATGATGGCCACACCGACGTTGTCCTCTTCGAGGTTGAGGGCAAGTCCAAAGATGTTACCCTGTGCCGTAGGGAACTCAAGCAATTCCATGGACATGCATTTTTCGACTCCGTAGACGCGCGCGATACCATCACCTACGGAGAGCACCCGTCCGGTCTCGCTGAGATCAACCTTCTTCTCGTAGTCCTTGATCTGCTCTCTGATGATTTGGCTGATTTCTTCTGATCTGATTTCCATTTATCCTACCGCACCCCTCTTCAAAGATTCTTTAAAGTTAAGCAGTTGACGCTTTACACTCCCGTCTAAAACCAAATCGCCTATCTGCGCAAAAACCCCGCCTAGAAGGGAGGGGTCCTGCTCAAATTCGACGACAATCTTTTTTCCGATCTTCTTTTCAAGCGCACCGGCGATCTTTTCGATCTCGGCGGCGTCAAGCTTTACGGCAGCCTTGACTTTAGCCCTGGAAATGTTGGAATGCTCGTCAATCAACCGGTGATAGTAGTCTGCAATTTCGGGTAAGTGTTGAATACGTTTTTTTTCGACAAGAAGATTGAGAAAGCTGCTCACAATAGTGGTAAGGCCCATCCCCGCCGAAACTTTCTTAAAGAGGCCGACCTTAACCTCTTCGGGATAGAGCGGATTGCGGAGCATGTTTTCGAAATCGGGCAGAGCCTTTAGGACCTCAATAAAGCCGTCCAGCTCCGTTGCAAACTGTTCAATTGCGTTGGCCTCAACGGCGAGATTGAACAGAGCCCTTGAATAACGCTTGGCAATAACCTGGTTTTTCACTTCGCCTCCATCACCTTCGCCATGAATTCGCTAATCAGACGTTGCTGATCCTCGGCCCGAATTTTCTTTTGAATGATACTTTCGGCCGCCGCCACCGACAACTCCGCAACTTCATCCTTGAGGCCGTCGCGGGCAGTCTGAACTTCCTGCTCGATAGCGATCTCGGCCTGCTGCTGAATGTAGGCAGCCTCGCGGTGAGCGGCCTCGATTATCTTTTGCTTTTCGGCCTCGCCCTCCGCAATCAATTCGTCGACAATTCTCTTTGTCTCGGCTTCCAGGGTAGCCAGTTTGGCCTGCACTTTCTCGTGTTCGGCCTTGGCCTGCTCGGTTTTTGTCTCCAACTCGGCGAGCAGCGTCTTAATTTCTTCCCTGCGCGAACCCAGAAAGTCGACAATGGGCTTTTTCAGCAGCTTGTAGAGTACTCCAACCACGATAACAAAAGCTATCGTACGCAAGATAAAATCCGACCAGTTATTGGGCGGGGCAGCCTCGGCCTCCGCAGCAAAAGCATCGGTCAGCCAGGTCAAGGAAAACACCGCCCCGGCAACAGATGCAACCAAACCGGTTCTCAACATCTTTCCTTTCAGACTCGCGTGCATCAAACCTTCCTCCCGAGAATCTTCTGCGCCAGTTCGCCAGAAAAGGCCTTGACCTGCTGTTTCAGATCCTTGCGTGCTGCTGAAACATCTTTTTGAATTTTTGCCCGCAGATTGCGAACCTTCCCGGCGGTCACTTCCGCGGACTGCCTGAGAAGTTCTTTTTCCGCCTCGTAGCCGGCAGCCTTGAGTTCCTGGATCCTGCTGATACCCAAGCCCCTGGCATCCTTTAGCTTGGCATCGTAATCCGTTAACCCTGCGCGCGTCAGCCCTTCGATCTTTTCGATCCCTTCCTGCCTGTCCTGGATAAATCTTTTCCTCTCAGCGACAATCCGACGTATCGGGCGGTACAGCACGAGGTTCATCAGGAAAAGAAAAACAAGGAAATTGGCCATCTGGATCAAAAGCGAGTAATTGATTTCGACCATCTTACTCCACCCTCCGCTAAGACGATAAATCAAATGTCCTTAAGACATGCATGCACGAAGTCAAAAATCAAGCCGATCCCAGGCCAGGAACCGACCTTGAGCGCCAGAGCAGCCTTTCGCCAAACCGGCGCACTCGACAGGGCTCGGCGGCTTGTGAGCCGACCGTTCCCAAGGCGCACCAAAAGGGGTTGGAATGCTCCTCCCCCTGTTTTTCTATCTTATGTGGTATTTCAAAAACTCTCACTTGGCCTCTAGCATGGGCGTGGTTAGTAGCACAGGTCAGCAATCTTGGCAAGCGAAAAGCAAAAAGATTCACAATTATTCGGCAAACGATTCCAAGCATTTCATTTAATATTCAACCACTTCTAACGAGTTTGGAAAACATAGCGACGCATGCTCACATTTTCCGCCAGCCCAACGGCAAGGCATAGAGCAATAATCGAGGAGCCTCCGTAGCTAACGAAGGGAAGAGTTATGCCCACGACCGGCAGTAACCCCAGCACCATGCCGATATTAATGAGAGCCTGGCACATTATGAGCCCTCCCACGCCAACGGCGATCAGGGAGCCGAACCTGTCTCGAGACCGTGCCGCAATTCTCAACATAAGAAAAATGAGAAGACAAAACAAGAGGATGAGGGTAGCACACCCCACGAATCCCCATTCTTCGGCCCACACAGAGAAGATAAAGTCAGTCTGCTTTTCGGGCAGAAAGTGCAATTTGTTCTGGGTACCCTTAAGAAAACCTTTGCCCCAGAGCATCCCCGAGCCTATGGCGATCTTTGACTGGCGAATGTGATAGCCGGCCCCCAGAGGATCGCGGTCCGGGCTAAGAAGTATAAGAACGCGTTGCTTCTGATAGGGTTTTAGAACGCGTTGCCAGACAGGGAGCAGGAGCGGTATTATGGCCAAAAGGACTATGGCAATGTATCTCCAGCGAACACCGACAAAAAGGATCATGAAACCGGCAGTGGAGGCCAGGGCGATGGCGCTTCCCAAATCGGGCTCGGCAAGCACCAAAAGCACGGGGACAATGGTAAGAAGCAAGGGGTATATCAGCTTTTTGATGCTTGGAAAGTTGGCTACTTCCTGGGAGGAGAAATAGCCGGCCAGCTGGATTATGATTATAATTTTAGCAAATTCGGAGGGCTGAAACTGGAAGCCTCCGATTTCAAGCCACCTCTTCGAACCGTGGACATCCCTGCCGACGGCCAAGACGACGGCGAGCAAAAAAACGATAATGCCGTAGAGCCAGGGACCGATGGACTTTAGTTTCTGGTAATTGACAAAGAGCGAGGCGCACATAATCCCCAGGCCGACGGCGAGCCAAATGAGCTGTTTTATAAAGAGATTGTTTGCCGGCCGCGCCTGAATCTGCGGATAGACGGCGCTGTAGATGCTAACCAGTCCAATGCATACGATAGCCGACAGGGTCCAGATAATGGACCAGTCGAAATTTTCAATCAACCGTCTATCCATCATAGCGGCAAATGCCTTCCAGTTTTAAAAAGCTAAGGCTTGGCAGGCGCAGGCCTACTTTTCAAATAAGCGGCCATAACCTGCTTCACCAGGGGGCCGGCAGCCGAGCCTCCGTGGCCTCCGTGTTCGATAATCGAGGCAACGCATATCTTGGGATCCGAGGCCGGGGCCCAGGCTACAAACCAGGCATCGTCCTTGTCATTTTTACCATTGGATCTACCCAGCCCGATCACCTGAGCCGTACCGGTCTTACCGGCAAGCGGCATGGCAGGGTCGTAGAGCGAGTGTGCGGTACCACGGGGGTCGCTTACGACCTCGGCCAGAGCCTTTTGCACCACAGCAAACCAACGCGGGTCAATGGGGATCGTGCGCACCAGCCTGGGCCCGGCCCGCTTAACTTCTCCGGAAGCCATGCCCTCCACGCGCTTAACCACGTAGGGGGTCCAGAGCTTTCCGCCGTTAGCGATCGCGCTATAGGCATCGGCCATCTGAAGCGGGGTCACGAGGTCATAGCCCTGCCCGATGGATATGGAGATGGTCTCTCCTTTTTGCCAGGGATGTCCTGTCACGCGTCTTTTCCAGGCAGAAGAAGGTATGAGGCCGGGGTTTTCACCCGGAAGACCGATTCCTGTTTTTTGTCCAAGGCCAAACATTTTGACATAGGTGGCCATTCTGTCCACGCCCAAAGCAAGGCCGGTGTGATAGAAGAAAACGTCGCAGCTTTGCATAAGGGCTCTTTCCACCGAAATGGTTCCGTGTCCGCCCTTTCGCCAGCAATGATAGGCACGACCGGCAAACATCATAAAACCAGGACAGGAAAAGGTGGTAGACGGCGTTATGGCCCCGCACTGCAAGGCGGCCAGAGCAACCAGGGGCTTATAGGTGGACCCCGGAGGATAGGCGGCCCCGCAGACCCGGTTTAGCATGGGGTGAGTGGGGTCTTTAGCCATCTGGAGCCAGTCATGCCGGCTAATGCCTTTAATGAACTTTTCCTGATTGAAGCTCGGACTGGAGGCGAAAGCGAGCACCTCTCCGTTGTTGGGATCCACTGCGACAATGGCCCCGACTTTTCCCTGAAGAAGCGTTTCGGCCGTCCTCTGGACGTCGATATCGATAGTGAGCCACAGGTCATGGCCTCCAACGGGGGGCTGCTCTTCAAGCAATTTGACCCTTCGTCCAACAGCGTCAACCTCTACATGCCTGCGGCCCCTGACTCCGTGAAGGTATTTCTCGAAGGCAGCCTCGATGCCCATCTTGCCAATATCTTCACCCGAATAATAACCGGGGTATTTTCCGCTTTTAAGCTCATTTTCGGTAATCTGGCTAAGGTAGCCGATCAGGTGGGCCGCCGTTCCGTCCCAATTGTACTGACGCTTGGGCTCAATCTCGACTTCCACGCCCGGAAGCCTGACGAGCTCGGCTTCAACCCTGGCAAGGCAATCCCTGTCGATGTCGGGAACAAGCCTTATGGGATCAAACTTAGGAGTGGATTTATTTGCGTCTATAACGGCGAACAAATCAGCCGGGTCGCACCGGCACAAGCGGGCAACTTCCTCGATAGTGCCTCTTAGATCTTTAACATCTTCTCGAACGATCATAAGATCGTAGGCTGGGCGGTTTTCAACGATCGCCACGCCGTTTCTATCGAATATGATACCGCGAGGCGCTACAATGTCCTCGCTTCTTATCCTGTTATTTTCGGACTGGTAGCGGTAGTAGGGGCCGTTTATGACCTGGAGATACCAAAGCCGCACAAGATAGACCATCATGACCAGAAGCATGAGGGCAAAAAATACGATATATTGTTTCTTAAAGGAAAGCGACTCGGCATTTTCCAGGTTAAACACCTTGGGGCCGACCATTTTCCTGCCTTTTGTCTTCATCTTTTACAAAATCCAAACCACTCAGCCGCCATAAGCCTTCCCGCCCAGAAGCGGGTAGATCAAAAGGGGAGCGACTGTGGAGCAAAGGACCGTTCGAATAAGGAGACCGACCCATAACGAGGAAAGCGTCGCCGAATCCATGGGAACGTAAGAAAAAAACAAACCCAAAGCGATTGACTGACCAAGAGCGCAAAGACCGACCAGAAACATCTGGTAGACGGGATTATCCCAGTCGAAGCTGGAGGAGGCAATATTTGTAAGACAAACAGCGGCGATATAAGAGCCGACGTGGAGCCCCCAAAACTCTCCGGAGAAGACATCGACGACAAAGCCCAGCACCCCGGCCCAGAGCAAGGCGGTAAAAGGGGTGTATTCAATGGCAACCGCGAACATGAAGGGCAAAAACAAATCAATGCGCAAAGCGGGATAAGGAAACTGAGGCACGACTTGCGCCTGGAGCGATAGCAGCACAAAAGCGGCCAGGAAAAATTTTACGGCCGTTTTCACAGTTACGCCCTGGTAGAAGGACCTCGAATCGATCATTGCCCAACCTTCGGAGAGCCGGAATCAGTTTTTCCGCTAAATCCATTTCCGGGTTTTTTCACCGTTTTTGTTCGATGGGGTTTGCTCTTTTGTCCGCTTTTGCGTCCCGTTAAAACCCGGGGGTTTTGCCGAGCGGTCCTGGAGGATGGACGGGCTGAGCTTTTCCGCGAATCCCCTTTAGAAGTATCCGGGCCAACAGGGGCCCCCACGTTTTTTTGGTCCGCATCCCCGGCGGTTTGCCGCACTGGCCCCATATCGACTTTCGAACATTTTAAAATCAGCACTTCCTGGATCCGGCTCAACTGCACAAGGGGCTTTACGTCGATTCTTTGGAACATACCGGCAGGGTCCCTATAGACCGTGTGAACAACCCCGAGCCTTAGTCCCCTTGGGAAAATGCCGTCCTTTCCAGAAGTGATGATAAGATCGCCTTCCTCCATGTCGAGGTTGGCGTTAACATATTTTAAAATGCATCCATTGGCATCTTTGCCGCACAGAATACCCCGCACGCGATTGCGCACATCAATGGCGTCAACCGCGCATCCCTGATCGGTTATGAGTAAAACCCGGCTGTAATGGTCCGAGACTTCGAGAATGCGCCCGATAACGCCTTCTTCGTTTACCACGGGCATATCGGCGCGCACCCCGTCCTCAAAGCCTTTGTCGACCAACAGGGTCTGGAACCATCCGGTCAGATCGTGAACCACGACCTGGGCGGCCACGGTCTTATAACCGGTTGCCTTTTTGAAATCGAGCAGACGCCGCAGTCTCTGATTTTCTATAAAGGCTTCCTGGTAAGTAGTCACCTGGTTTTGCAACTGGGCGATCTGACTTTTGAGCGCTTCATTTTCTCTACGCAAATCTGTAAGCCAGACATAATTTTTAACGACCTCTTCCAAAGAGGTAAACACATCGCCGACAAGGCGCAAGGGCGGACTTACAACTTCGGTAACAAGGCGCTGCAAACCATCCATTTTGCCAGGAACGCGAAAATTCAAGGAAAATATGTAGAGGAAAGCGCTGACAAAGACGAGGACAAGAAGAGCGCTACGCAGTCGGCGAATCCAGACTCCCGTGGTAAAAAATCTCATATCAACGACTTCGACACAAAAACGATAGCGCGCCCCTCGCGACAACCGGCCCGGTCATGCGAGTGCGAACAGCTAATCGCCGGAAAAGGATTGCCTGATTTGCCAGGGACACAGGAAAACCTCAAAAAGCCCGCACGGGGGGCAAACTTTGCGACGAACCATCTTTCAGGTCCTAAGACAAGACATCCCGCAAGGCCTCAAGTTCGTCCAGAACCTTGCCCGAGCCGAGCACAACGGTTGAGAGCGGATCTTCGGTAACCATGATGGGCAGACCCGTTTGAAGCCTGAGGAAGTGATCGAGGTTTTTTAAAAGCGCTCCGCCCCCCGTCAGCACAATCCCGCGATCGACGATGTCACCGGCCAGCTCAGGCGGGGTCTGCTCCAGGGCGACCTTAATGGTCTCCAGAATCGAATCGATTTCTTCCTGAATCGATTCGCGGATTTCATCGGAATTGACCTCGACGGTTTTAGGGATACCCGTAACCAGGTCACGACCCTTTATGGACATGGTTTCGGTTTCACCCAAAGGATAGGCGTTTCCAATGGTGGTCTTTATGAGTTCGGCCGTTCTTTCGCCTATCAAGAGGTTGTACTTGCGCTTGATGTGCTGGAGAATATCCTGGTCCATCTTGTCTCCGCCAACGCGTACAGACCGGCTGTAGACAGGCCCGGTAAGGGAGATGACCGCAACCTCGGTAGTACCTCCGCCGATATCGACCACCATATTGCAAACCGGCTCGGTTATGGGCAAACCAGCCCCGATGGCCGCAGCCATCGGCTCTTCAATGAGGTAGACTTCATTGGCGCCGGCCGACTCCGCCGACTCCCTGACAGCCCTTCTCTCCACCTGAGTCACACCGGAGGGAATACAGATAATCACCCTTGGCCTTATCCACTTGCGCCTGTTGTGCACCTTTTGGATGAAATGCCTCAGCATCTCCTCGGCAACGTCGAAATCGGCAATGACACCATCTTTCATGGGCCTGATAGCGGTAATATTGCCCGGGGTCTTTCCAAGCATCATCTTGGCGTCCATACCGACGGCTACCACCCTGTTGGCTCCGCGCTCATCCTTACGGACCGCGACAACCGAGGGTTCGGTAAGAACAATGCCCTTTCCGCGCACATACACTAGCGTGTTGGCGGTCCCAAGGTCTATGGCGAGGTCTTTTGAAAAAAAGCCAAGTATTTTACTCAGCATCCGGTAATGTTCTCCTTTCGCACAATTCTTTAAAACACACTTCATAACATGACAGACTCAGGTACGCAACGCCTAAAGGAAAATGTTACAAGGGCAACAATAATTTGGTGGAATCCGCCACTCGAGGACGGCACGGGAAATAAATATTTGCCATACTATTCGCATGGTTGTAAGAGATGGGCGCCCCTGCCGGTCTCCCGCTCCGCCATGAGCGCCGGGAGACGTCGCGGAGGGGAGAGATTCCGAGGGGGCAGGAGCAAAAAAAACCGTATGCATCGCTTTTTGATACATCGGGCAAGGGAAAGCGAGCCGGCTGTTTTTGGCTGCTAATACAGGGTTTTTTTCGGTATTTTTATTTATCACGTTGATTTTCCTTACATTTAATGGTTTATTCCCCTTCCCTAACAGCCAGAAAACAGAAGGGTAACAGCGGGCGAAAAGCACTTTGCTCCGCTGGGATAAGCCCCAAGCAAAGCGCAAAACTCTTTGATACCCGTCCTCAGATTTTTCGCCCTTTCGGGTCCAAGACCCAGGGGGCAAGTCCGGGATGCCCCATCGGAGCGGCGCCGCGCGACCCGGAGACAAGGTAATTTTACAGGTCTTGGCACACAAAAAACGAGTTTTGCAAGACAGGCCCGGAAATGATAAGACGTTTTTTTAAAAGCGACGGTGCGGCACAACCTTTCAAGTCCCCGGTGAAGCGATGCAATTTCGTTCCCTGCGGGGTTATAGCACACTTTCCATCGGCAAGCGAAGCGGCAACCAGAGGAGGCAACCAAAAGCGGCGGCAAGGGAGGGCAACCAGAAAGGGCAAAGGCAAGGAGGACGACGGCAGTCCTTGACATCCGAGGTGGAGGATTTAAAGGATGGGAAGCCGAATTATCCCCGCCCCGTGGGATTTAAGAAGCCGAAGACACACGGGGGAGGCTCAATTTAGGCAAGACAAGCGACCCTGGTCGGGGGCATTTCTAATTATTGACAAATGCACCCCTTTGCGATTAGAGTTGCGCTTTTGTGTACGCCGCGTCGTTTAAACGGCTCCGAGCGAACTTCCCGTCCTCGTCAGGCGGGCAAACCATACTTATGAGGAAGCTTCCATGTCTAAAAGAACATTTCAACCAAGCAATCTTAAAAGAAATCGCACCCACGGCTTCCTTGAACGGATGGCGACAAAGGCCGGCCGTGACGTAATCAGGCGCCGGCGCGCAAAGGGGAGAAAACGTCTCTCGGTTTAGGACGACATGGACTCCCGGAAACATTGGAACATAGCCTTTTGATGGCCGGGCGCACTTTTCGGCCTCATGAAAGAATACGTTGTTCCGCCGATTTCCAGCGAGTCAAAGTGGCGGGCAAACGCGCGAAATCCAACCATTTCGGCCTTAATTTCATTTCCAACGGTCTTGAATTTCACCGTTTGGGCCTTATTGTGCAAAAGCGCTTCTGGCCATCGGCCGTCAGACGCAACCGCATAAAGAGGGTCATTCGTGAGTGGTTCAGGCTCTGCAAGGATGAAATCCCACAGCCGTCAAAAGATATCGTCGTCATTGCCCGCCCGGGAGCAGAGAAACTTTCCCCCGGAGATCTTCATGAGGAGTTTTCCCGGGTTTTTCGTAAACAGGAAAAGGGCCGATGATCCGGTTGATGTTTCTGGGTCTGATTCGAGCATATCAAATATTGATCTCGCCTCTGTTTCCTCAGGCCTGCCGCTTCACGCCGAGTTGCTCCAGTTACGCCTACGATGCGATAGAAAAGTATGGCCTACCCCGGGGCATCTATCTGGGTCTGAGGCGCATTTTGCGCTGTCACCCCTTCCATGCCGGAGGCTACGACCCGGTTCCGGAAAACGCGTTCCGGAGTCGAAAAAGATTGGATTAACGGAGACTTTTTGAATGGATTCAAAATCTTTTTTGGCCATAGTGCTGTCGCTATTACTCTTTTTTGTCTGGCGCTACTATTTCGCCCCCCCCGAACTCACCCGCGTGGCGCAGCAGCAGACATCCACCACCCAGAGCGCCCCTAAGGAGAGCGCCCCCCCGAAGGGGGCACTTTCGCCCCCCCCGGTTCCCAAGGTTAACCTGGCTACGCTCAAGACCTGGTCGATCGGCGATCAGCTCTACAGGATGAAGATTATTTCCCAGGGAGCGCGCGAGAGTTCCTTTGAGCTGCTAAAGTTCAAGCAGACGCTAAAGCACGATTCGCCTCCCATTCAGCTTGTGCAGGAGACCTCTTACCTGCCCCTGGACGTGCAGTTCGTTACCCACAGCGACATCGATCTGAGCGCTCTTACCTATTCGAGTTCAGCGCCCTCCGACGATATGGTCGCACCGGGCGAGGGGGCCAAAAACATATCTTTCCAGGCCGAGGTGCCCGGAAAAATCCGCATCACAAAGATATTTACCGTAAAGCCCGACTCTTATGCACTACAGCTGGAGATCAGGGTAAGAAATATCTCCAAAAAGAATTTTTCCGATCGTTTGGGCACCAGTTTTTATTTCAGGCCCTACACGACGGGAGAAAGATACAATCCCTCGAGGCTTACCTACTCCATAAAGGGTTCAAACCATGATGTAAGCCCCAAAGAATTCGATAAGCCGGGAGTAATCCCCTCCTCTATCGACTGGCTCGCCTATCAGGACAACTACTTTATCCAGGCGATAATGCCCAAGACTCAGGGCTCTTACCAGCTCATTCCAAGAGCGATAAACCCTGAGAACCCCGACAAGGAAATCACAAGGGTCGTCTACCTGACGGGTAAGTTCGATCTTGCGCCAAACGAAGCCAAGACGTTCACTCTGGATCTCTACAGCGGCCCCAAGGAGGTCTCGGCTTTGAAGATGGCCGACCACAACCTGGCGGCTTCAGTCGATTACGGCTGGTTCAGTTTTCTGGCAAAACCTCTTCTTGCCGTGCTGCAATGGATTTACGGCTACGTGGGCAATTACGGGGTCGCCATCATTTTGCTAACGATCATGATCAAAATCATCTTCTGGCCTCTCACACACAAAAGCTATACGTCGATGCAGAAGATGAAGAAACTGCAGCCTAAAATTCAGCAAATCCGGGAGAAGTACAAAGACGACCGGGAAAAGCAGAACCAGGAACTCATGCAGGTCTACAAGACCTATAAGGTTAACCCCGCAGGCGGCTGTTTGCCGATGCTGGCCCAAATACCTGTTTTTTTCGCTCTCTACCGCATGCTCGAAGAGACGGTTCAGCTGCGTCACAAGCCCTTTATCCTCTGGATAAACGATCTTACCGCCCCCGACCGCCTTCATATGGGATTTTCGGTCACTCTTCCCTTCATAGGCAATTTAAACGGTTTACCGGTATTAACGATCCTTATGGGGATCACCATGTTTCTGCAGCAGAAAATGACGCCCACGGGCGGAGATCCCATGCAGGAAAAGATAATGCTTATTATGCCGGTCATGTTCACGATATTTTTCATCAATTTCCCTTCCGGCCTCGTTCTCTACTGGTTTGTGAACAATCTTCTCTCAATTGCTCAACAGTATTGGATAAATCGTCATGCAGCCGCTTAGGAGCTTGTCTCTTCCGAAAGCAATCTTACACCTTCCCGTGATCAACGGAGGAGAGCATGTCCACTCTTGAATTTGAAGAAAAATCGATCGAGGAAGCCATCGAGGCTGCCTGCAGACAGCTTAAGCTTCCGCGAGAAAAACTGGAAATCGAGATTATCTCGAAAGGCTCTTCGGGGATTTTCGGAATTGTAGGAGCCAGAAGGGCAAAGATCCGCGTAACGACCAAAGTACCTCCAGCCGGACTTGCGGCCGAAAAGTCAAAGGAAGTCCTCGACGAGATCCTAAAGCACATCGATCTGCCGATGGTGGTCGAAGCCGAGGCCAGAGAGGGATATTCCTATCTCAACATCATCAGCAACGGTTCGGGGCTTCTGATCGGCAAACGGGGCAAAACGCTTAACGCCCTTCAATTTCTGGTATCCAAGATCGTAAGCAGGCAGACCGGAGAGAGTGTTTCCCTGTTGGTGGATACGGAGAACTACCGGGCCAAGCGGGAAGAAAGCCTGAGCGCTCTTGCCCACCAGCTTGGCGAGAAGGTCAAAAAGACCCACCGTTCCCTTACAACGGGCCCCATGAGCGCGCAGGACCGCCGCGTGGTTCACCTGGCGTTAAAGGACGACCACGATTTAAGGACCAAGAGCAAGGGGGAAGGTTCTCTTAGACGCGTGATCATCTACCCGGTCAGAAAGCCCAAAGAGGCCGCTAAAGCCGAGGAGAAGGCGGAGTAGAAACCCGTCGGCATTCGAGATAATGGATTTGGAACCGCTAACGGACACCATTTGCGCCATAGCCACCCCTATTGGCGAGGCCGGCCTCGGCCTGATCAGGTTGAGCGGCCCCCAAGCGCTAAAGACGGCGCAAAAGATTTTCAGACATGCCGGCGCCGACCGGCAGCCAAAGTCCCACGTCCTTCACTACGGGTGGATTATCGAGCCTGGAACGGGCGAAGTAGTCGACGAAGTTCTTATCTGCTTCATGGCCGCCCCCAGGACCTACACCCGGGAAGACGTGGTGGAGATAAATTGCCACGGAGGCTTTGGCGCGTTAAATCGCGTTTTGGGCCTGGCAGTCTCAGCCGGAGCGCGGCTCGCCCAACCCGGAGAGTTTACGCGCCGCGCCTTTTTAAACGGGCGCATCGACCTCTCGCAGGCCGAGGCGGTAATAGAGACGATCCGCAGCCGCTCGGAGCAGGGTTTGCTGCTGGCAAACCGGCATCTGCGCGGCGATCTACGCCGACTCGTTGAAGGCTGGCTGGAAGTTCTGGGCCAGGCTCGATCCCACCTGGAAGTGCTCATCGATTTTTCCGAAGACCTTGCCGAGGAAGCCGATGACGAGGCACGCCTCTATGAAACGCTTCTCAAAAGCATCGAGGAGGGTGTGACTGAGCCGGTTCAAAGCGTTCTCAGCAGGTTCGAGGAAGGTCGCATAGTCCGGGAGGGACTGACTTTCGTTCTGGTCGGAAAACCCAACGTCGGCAAGTCCTCAGCGCTCAACGGCCTTCTTGGAAGAAACCGGGCTATTGTAGCGGCCGCTCCCGGTACGACAAGAGACGTTATCGAAGACAGTTTCCTTCTGGAAGGCGTGCAGGTCCGGGTGCTGGATACGGCCGGGATCCGGGGCGAACCCGACGCGATAGAATCGCGGGGCATCGAAATGACCATCGAATCCCTTTGCGAGGCCGATGCGGCCGTATGGCTAATCGATCACAGCAGAGCCCTTGACGCGGAGGATCGGCGCGTCTACGAGGCCATAGGCGACAAGCCCTGCCTGGTGATTTTAAACAAAAGCGATCTTCCACCGGCCTTCCCCCCGGAAAGCATCCCGGATAGGTTTCCAGGGCTAAATCCGGCCATCAGGTTGTCTGTAAAGAACCCCCAGGACCTAGACAGGCTAAAAGCCCGTCTTGCCCAAGATTTCCTTCAAAATCCGCTAAGCAATTGCAGATCGCAGATCGTGCCCAATCTCAGACAAAAAGAGTGTCTTGAAAAAGCGATTGCCTCTCTTGGTAAAGCGGGGGAACTGCTGCGGTCCAATGCCTACGGAGAACTCATAAGTTTTGAAATCGAAAATGCGCAAAAGCAGCTCGAGACGATCCTTGGCCGATCAAGCGACATGGAACTGCTCGACAGGATCTTTTCCCAGTTTTGCATTGGCAAATAAGGCTAACGTTTATGGACATTACCAATCCTCTGTCAGAGGAGGCATTCGCGGATTTGATCCTGGATCGGGCCAAGGCGGCGCAAGTAGAACTAACCGAGGCTCAGGCCGCGCTTCTAAGCCGCCACGTTCAAATCATGCTCGAGTGGAATACCCGTTTTAATCTCACACGGATAACGGCGCCGGAGGAGGTAGTGGTAAAACACATCCTCGATTCGATCGCCCCCGCGAAATATCTTCCTTCAGCCGGCAAAGCCCTCGACGTCGGAGCGGGCGCTGGATTTCCCGGCATCCCGCTCACGATTGTAAAGAGGGATCTCAGCATGGTTCTTCTGGAATCGAGCGGGAAAAAGGTGACTTTTTTAACCGCAGCCGCTGCCGCGCTGGGTCTTGAGCAAATAACGCCCCTGCACGGAAGCTGGCAGGACTTCCGGCAGAAGAAGGAAAACAGGAACAAGTTTGAACTTATTGTGATGCGGGCTCTAAGGGCCGAACCCGAACACATAAGCCGCATGGCGTCCTGGCTGCTTGCTCCCGGAGGTTTTTTCGCCAGGTGGGAAGTGCTTGACCCGCAAGGCGGCAAAGACTTGGGAGTAAAAGAGGTAAAGGGGCCGATCGACATGGAATTTCATGGTGATTTCGGCTACTCGCTCCCCGGGGTAACGCGCGGCAGAGCGGTGCGGATATGGAAGAAAAAATAGCGGGCGCATTTATACCCGGGGTCTTTGTCCGGTTTAGGGATACCGGCCACTTTGTGCCGGATTTTAATCACTTTTACCTGTGCCCGAAAATGGCGGTACCCACCCGCACGATCGTAGCCCCCTCCTCTATAGCCACCTCGAAATCACCGCTCATACCCATGGAGAGTTCACACAGGTTTTCGTCCCGCGCCCTTAGCTGATCGAGCAACTCGCGCATGCGCCGGAAGAAGGGCCGCACCCGTTCGGGCTGATCGAAAAAGGGCGGAAGAGCCATAAGGCCGCGAAGCTCCAGGCGCTCGAAACCACGGCAAGACTCGACAAAGGAAGTCAACTCGGACTCGCCTATGCCGTTTTTGGTTTCCTCGCTCCCGATATTTACCTGGATAAGGACGGGAACTTTCCTGCCGGAGAGCCCTGCCCTGCGGTTTAACTCCGCCGCCAGGCCCACGCTATCGACCGATTCGATCCAGTCGCAGCACTCGAGGGCGATTTTGGCCTTATTTGCCTGCAGGTGCCCGATGCAATGCCAGAGGACCGGAAGGCCGGCCAGGGCATCCCGCTTGCTTTTAGCCTCCTGCATATAGTTTTCGCCGATAATTTCCAGACCCGCTTCTATTGCCGGTTTGATTCTTTCGGCGGGGACCGTTTTGGTCACTCCCACAAGCTTTACCAAAGCGGGGTCTCTTCGGGCCCTTTCGCAGGCGGCCTCGATTCGCCGACGAACGCCGGCAAGGTTTTGGGCAACATCGCAATCCGTCATCATCCCCCTCCGACAAACCTGATTATCTCCAGCTCGTCTCCGGCCACCAGCCGCAGAGATTGCATTTCGGCGCGAGACACGATCCCCCGGTTACGCTCGACCGCGACCCGCTCGGGGTCAATGCCAAGAGATCGCAGGAGCTCGCCCAAAACGGGCGTTCCACTATAATCGGTGTCCTTACCATTTATACTGATTTTCATGAAAGAGCCTCGTCCCAATCCTTCCAGACCGGTTCATATCCTTTTTGCCTTATGACTTCGGCAACGGTGCCGGGGTCGCGATCATCGGAGATCTCGAACTGCGCTTCAGCGTCCTGGGCCTGGGGGTGGGTGTAGCCTCCGGGGTCGGTTTTAGACCCTGCGCTCATCGAAGTAATGCCAAGAGCAAGGAGGTTATCGCGCAACTGCGGTGGCTCTCTTGTGGAGAGAGTAAAGCCGGCATCGGGAAGAAAGAGCCTCAAGGCTATCAGCAACTGAGCGAAATCTTTATCCGAGACCTCCTGAGGAATCTCAAAGGCGCCGGCCGCCGGTCTTAGCCTGGGAAAAGAGATCGATATCTGGGCTCTCCAGTATTTGCGCATAAGGTATTTGGCGTGAAGGCCCATAAGGAAGGCTTCAACACGCCAGTTGTCCAGGCCAAGGAGGGCTCCCAGGCCCAGCCGCCTAAAGCCGGCCTCGCCTCCCCTTTCCGGGGTCTCGAGGCGCCATTTGTAATCCTTTTTTTTCCCCCCGAGGTGGAACAACTCATAGGCCGTTTCATTGTAGGTTTCCTGAAAGACAGTCAGCCCGTCGACTCCGCAATCTATCAAAGGCCGGTATTCTTCAACGGACATCGGGTAGATTTCAAGCCCCAGGGAGGGGAAAAGCGGCCTCAAAGTTTGGGCGGTCTCTACGAAGTAATCGAGCGAGGCCACTTGCGGGGCCTCCCCGGCAACCAGCAAAAGGGAACGAAAGCCCATATTGCGAATGAAGAGGCCTTCGGCTTTTGCCTGCTCGGGCGTCAGGATAAGTCTTCTTATAGGATTTTTACAATTAAAGCCGCAGTAGGCGCAACTGTTGTTGCAAAAATTGGAAAGGTAGAGCGGGGCAAAGAGGCCGATGGTATTTCCAAATCGCTGCCGGGTAATGTTGTGGGCAAGGCCGGCGGCTCTTTCCAGATGGTTTCCGGCCGCAGGCGAAAGCAGGCTCATAAAGTGGCCCAGGTCAACGCCTCCGGAGCGGAAGGTCCCCAGAGCCGAGTCGACATCGGCATCCGAGCGGCTTTCTATATCCTTTTGGACCTCGGCCCAACCGGTACTTTTAATCTCGTCATAAAAACTCATAGGCTCACCTGAGAAATCCTGTAAGCGGACTGGAGGCCCGGGCATCCAGTCGGTAGCCGCCCAACCCAGCCAGGAAGGCCTTACGGCCGGCTTGCACGCCCAAATTGAAAGCGGCGGCCATAGCCTCGGGGTCCGAGGCCACGGCAATCGCGGTATTTATCAGCACGGCATCGGCACCCAACTCGAGCGCCAGGGCCGCATGGGAAGGAGCCCCGAGCCCTGCGTCCACTACGACCGGTACGTTAGCCCCTTCTATAATAATTGCTATAGCATCGCGGGTTCTGATTCCACGGTTGGACCCGATGGGGGCTCCCAGGGGCATAACCGTGGCCGCCCCGGCGTCTTCGAGCCTTTTGGCCAAAATCGGATCGGCCTGGATGTAGGGAAGCACGATAAAACCCTCTTTTACCAGTATTTCGGTTGCCTTGAGGGTTTCAACGGGGTCAGGGAGAAGATAGCGCGGATCCGGAGTAACCTCGAGCTTTACCCAGGGTTCGCATCCGGCGGCACGGGCAAGGCGCGCAAGCCTTACGGCTTCGTCCGCGTTTGCCGCCCCGGACGTATTGGGCAGCAGGAGGTATTTTGACTTGTCAACGGCGTTTAAAATAGAGTCGCGCGGGTTATCCAGTTCCACTCTTCGCAGCGCGACCGTAACGATTTCGGCTCCCGAGGCTTCCATAGCCCTTTGCATAACTTCGGCGCTGGAGAACTTGCCCGTACCGATCAAAAGTCTCGAAGAAAACCTGCGTCCGGCTATTATCAACGAATCTTCCATTTTTTCTCCGATCATCCGACACAAATGAAAAAGACCGCGCCCTTGAATATCCAAAGGCAAACGGTCTTATGAAAATCAGCACATCGTTTTCAAAGCCATTTCCCTACGCTGGTATTAGCCAGATCAGGTAATGTGAGGGTTTTTTCTCAGCCCGGCAAATGCCAGACACCCCTAACGGCTGTAAAGATTGCGATAGATTTTACGTCAAACGTTTACGAGAGTCAAACGAATTGGAGGGTCCACCCGATCAAGGATCAGAGGTGGACCAAAGAGTTGTTTCGGCAGTATTTAATGTTTTTCCCACTTCCCATCGGCAGCATTCCAAAACAGGCGTGAAGAGGGGGTGGAAGCGGCCGCGTCAAAGTAGAGCCACGCGTGCAGGGAACCGCTGTAGATCCAGGGATAAGACGACGCACTGGTCCACCACCACCCGCCGCTGCCGTCCCACTGGGGATCATAAAACCAGAGGCTCGCCGTTGAGGTTCCCACCGGATAGAGCCAGCCCAGTGACGTTTGGTCTATCCAGGGAGAGTTGCTTATATTGAATTTGCCAAACCAGCTAAGCGACATCCACCCTCCTCCCATGTTAACGGCGTTTTGCCACAGGGTTGAAGACGGCGCAAAGGTAGCCGTGATGGTATGAGCGGCGGAAATATTTGAGAAAGTATAGTTGACGGCCGCGCCGATAGAGGCTCCGTCCACCACAACGTTGGAGATTACATAACCCGAAGAGGGCACAATGGTAAAAGCTTGGCTTTCTCCGGAGGAGCGGTAAAAACTTCCCGAAGGCGTAATGGAGCCACCCGATCCGGCGGATGCGTTCATGTCATAGATAACAAGCTCCGAGGAGAGAGGACTCATTGCACCGGCAGAGGAAAAGTCGGCCACGGTGATATAGTAGACGGGCGCGGACAGGTTTTGCAAGGCGGCAGTGGTTGCGTTTCCAACGTCCAAGGTAGTGGAATAATTTCCAGAAGATGTGCCGTAATAGACATCGTAGCCGGCCACCGGACCCGAGGCGGTATCCCAGCCGACATAGGTCTGGGCGGCCGAGGACAACCGGGGGAAAGCCGTAACAACAAAGAGGAAAATGAGAAGCGGGCAGATGCGATTTAATCGCAACGCATTGATTTTCTTAACACTTAAAGCTTTAAACATAGAATCTTCCTTGAATACAGTCGTTCTGATAAACGAGGAGGGCTCGGTTCCGGCCGCGCAGGGCAAGCCCGCGCGGTTTCACAGACCCGGGCCACACCTCACCGACACAACCGCACAGAGGGGTTGTGGCGTCCCTTGCCTTTCGAAATACGATCGGTTTTTTTTGAGATGAATATCCGGCGATCGGAGAGCAATAATGATACCAACCGAGTTCCAAACAGCACGGATCGGTAATGTAAGCGCGCAATCCCTGCGCGGAGGAACAGCGAAATTTTTCCGATGAGGAAAAATTTTAAAAAGATATGCAGGATAAAAATAAGGGCAAAACTGAAGGATTTTACATACAGTAGTGTATGGTCTAAGACCACAAACGATTCATCGCCACGCCGGCACGGCGCGGGAGATCGAAAAGTGAACAAACCCCGGCCCGGGTAAAAAACCGGGCGCGACTAAGGTTGACTCCACACCATTAAAAAGCTATTAATCGGCTCTGCAAAAAATGAAAAGAGAAAATGAGGTCGCCGTTTAATGGACACTAATTACATCGAAGTCAGGTGGCACGGGCGGGGTGGTCAGGGAGCGGTAACAGCCGCGGAGATCCTGGCTCAGGCAGCCTTTTATGAGGGATTCAAGGGCGTGACGGCGGCTCCTTTTTTCGGAGCCGAGAGAAGAGGCGCGCCGGTCATAGCCACAAACAGGTTCGCGAAAGACCCGGTCAGGACCCTATCGCTTGTCCAAAAGCCCTCGATAGTGGTGGTATTAGACGAGACGATCCTGCGGGTGGTAGACGTCACGGCAGGCATAAGGGCCGAGGGCATCGTCATTATAAACAGCAAGAAGACCCCCGACCGGATTGCCCTTCGGGCCCCGGTGCGCGTTGCGGTGACAGATGCAACCCGTTGGGCCACCGAGGCCGGTCTGATCATATCCGGAACCGTTTTATTCAACACGGCCATTTTGGGGGGTTTTTCCAGCGCCACCGGGCTAATAAGCATGGACAACATTGAAAGGGCGCTGCGGGAACACTTCAAGGCGGGGGCATGCGAGAAAAACATCCTGGGCGCACAACTGGCATCCAAGGGAACGGTTGTTTCCCGGGCCTGAGTTTGGAACCCCGGAGGCTATCCCATAGCTCGGACGGCTTTTGCGGCCCCCCGGGAAAAAAGGAAAACTAGATGGAACCTGTTAAAGCTCACAACGACCCCTTCACCGTTGCAAGATCGAAACTGTGCAAGGCCGAAGGCGGGAAAACCGGCGACTGGAGATCTTCTCGCCCTGAGATAGACAACTCTAAATGCATTCCGTCCAAAACCGGCAAAAAGTCCTGTTTTCTTTGCTGGATGTATTGTCCGGAAGGAATCGTCACCAGGACCATCCCGGTAGAGATCGACTACGATTACTGCAAGGGATGCGGTATTTGCGCGCAGGAATGCCCCGCGGGGGCGATCTCGATGGTAGACGAACACGCAGGGGACTAAGCCCGGCAGTTTTTGGGTTCCCGGTCTATCCGGATTGGATCTTACGGAAGGAAAAAACCACACGGTCAAAGAATTCATCCATATTTTCGCCAACCGTTGAAAGCAGGGAGAATCCGCCGTTTTCGAATAGTTCAACCAACTCCTTGCGCGACAGGGCGCCGCTCATGCACCAGGCCCAGGCATCGGGCTCGGAGGCGAAATAGCCGGGCAAAGTGAGCTTTCGGCACAAATCGGCTCCGGCAAGTATTGCGCCCGGCTTTAAGACCCGGTTGATCTCTTCGATCAATTCCCCTTTATCGGGAATGAGGTTAAAGACTCCATTTAGCATTATCCAGTCAAAGAAATCAGACGGAAAAACAAGGGCGGTTGCTTCCGAACACATAACGTGGAAGCCCTGGCCCGAAACCAGCCCCCTGGCGGCATCCCTGGCTTTTACCAAAGCCGGGTAAGCGGTATCGAGATTAAAGACTGAAAAACGGGCGCTCCGGGACATCTTTAAAAGTATTGAATCGACCCCCGCCCCGCACCCCAGGTTCAAAACCCTGTCACCGTCCTTTGGACGGATAAGGGAAAGCACATTGCCGCAGGGCAAAAAATCCTTCCACAGCTTATCGGGCAGTGATTCGACCAGCCTCCGGGGATAGCCCAGTTCGAGGGCGAGAGGTTTTCCCCCCACCCCCCGCGCTCCTCCGCCTTCGCTTAGATAGAGGTGCTCGTAGAATTTGCGTATATGCTCTTTTAAAGCCCACCCGGAATCCGCACATCCCGCAAACTCAGGGACAACCGGCAAATCCGATGATTTATCACTACAGCGTTTAGAGGTTTTTACAGTCTCCATAGTATCCGACGGATGCAGACAGCAGGTTGGCGCGACCCGGCCCTGGAAAGTCTAAACTCTTAGAATACCGGCCACTTTTTCCGAAACTTCCATCAAATCGGCATCATTGGGCCTGCCCTCTATATTTCCAAGACGCCCTTTGACGGACATAGGCCGGTGCTTTCTAAGGTATTCTCCCACGAAGTACCACTCGTCCAACACCTCATAACCCAGATGATCGAAGAGCTGCCCAATGTACTTTACCGCGGGAACCGCCTCATTTGCCCCCGTATGGCCGCCGCCGTAGGAGCAGTAGACCACGGCTTTTTTGCCCTGACGCCTGGGGGAGGCGGGCCTGATTTCCCCCTCGCCGACGTATCTACTCAGAAGCTTTTCAAAAAGCTCCATCATGGGTTTTCCGGGAAGCCAGTGATAAACGCCCGAGCCGGCAAACACAAGGTCATAGGCAAGGATATCGGGATTAGAATCTGCTCCGATCTTCAAGGTGTCTACCTCAAAGCCCTGCCCTCGCAGGGTATCTTCAATGCGCTTAGCGATCTTTTGCGTGTTGCCCGTTGCCGAGAAATAAAGATTGAGCACCTTCATGGCCTTTAATGCCTCCATTCTTCCAGGGTCCATGGCAGACCCGATTAGCCTGAAACTCTTTCCAGGACTTTTAGTCATGATACTCCTCGGGGAAAAGATTGGCAAACCAAGGACCGATCGCCGTTTGGAAAAAATAGCGAGGCGAGGATATCCCCGCAAAAGAGCCTTAGGCAAGGGCTTGGTTATCGGATAGATTCGGGTCCAGAAAACAACTACCGATTCAGAACCCGATACCCCCGGCCGTTGGATTGACTTTTTGGCCAAGTTGGTTCATTTTGACCCGAGTTAGAATAAGAACAAGAATTTTCCAGGATGGAGGAGTCCATGAAAATAGAACAGATTCCAGTCGGTTCCATGCAGGTATTTTGCTACCTGGTCTACGACGAGGAGCAAAAAGAAGGCATCCTGATCGACCCTGCGGGAAACGAGAAGGAGCTCGTCGAGCACCTCAGGCAGGAAGGCATAAAACTTCGCTACATCGTCAATACCCACGCCCATCCCGACCACACGAGCGGCAACCGCGCCATCCGGGAAGCGACCGGGGCAAGCGTTGTCATGCACGAACTCGACGATGCCTTTTCGCAACGGCCCGAAATTATCATGTTTTCCCGCACCATGGGCTTTGACGCAGCCGGTCCAGCCGATGTGCGGGTAAAAGACGGAGACGAGCTGGCCTTTGGGAATCTGAAAATGAAATTTCTCCACACTCCGGGCCATACCCCCGGGGGGTGCTGCATCCTGATAGACGGAAACCTTTTTACGGGGGACACTCTTTTTGTGGGGGCCGTGGGGCGCACGGATTTTCCCGGAGGCTCTTACGAACAGCTTATCCAGTCCCTCCAGGAACTTGTAAGGAAGCTTCCGCCGCAAACGGTCGTGTGGCCCGGCCACGATTACGGAGACAGCCCGCAATCGACTTTAAAACACGAAGCCGAGACAAATCCCTACATTGCCCAATATATGTAATGAAAGAGCAAACCAAACCGGCCTATATAACATTCGAGACCGTGCTCGGATGGCTCCTGGTCGCCCAAAGTCCCGGGGGAATCGCGCTTGTAGCGTTTCTGGGCGAGGAGAGCCCCTCGGAAGAAAGCGTATTAACGGCGCTACAGGACCACTATCCCAACGTCCCGCCCTTGTTTGAAACAGGCTCGCACCTGCTCGAAACCGCTAAGGCCTCTCTTCGCGGATACCTCGAAAAGCGGGAGCCCATACCTGAAATCGCTCTCGATTTGAGCAAGGGGAGCCGGTTTGACCGGATGGTGTGGAGCGAGCTCCAACACATTGGTTTCGGGCAGTTGCGCTCGTATGGACAAATCGCGGCGAAGATCGGAAGGCCTGGCGCCTCGAGAGCGGTAGGAGGGGCATGCGGCAGAAACCCCGTCCCTATCCTGGTTGCCTGCCACAGAGTGGTGGGCAGCGGCGGCAAGCTTGGCGGCTATTCGGGCGGGATTGCCCTCAAACGGACTTTACTGGAGATCGAGGGGATAGCGGTAGAAAACGTGCCGCATCCAAGCGGTAAGACAATCCTTACGAACGTAAAATCCAATTCCGGAATACATTCTCATGGAGGGGTTCACTAGTGAAAGCAGGGAATTTGAAAAAGGGAGCCGATATCGCAGCGCCCAAAGGCAAGCTGGGAGTCCTCATAGCGGGCATAGGGGGCGCGGTCAGTACGACTTTCATAGCCGGGGTGGAACTTGTCAGGCGGGGTCTGGCCGCACCCGTGGGCTCACTCACCCAGCTTGGCACCATCAGGCTTGGGAAACGCTATGAACGCAGGGCTCCGATGATAAAGGATTTCGTTTCCCTGGCCGCACTTGACGACCTCGTCTTTGGCGGCTGGGACATCTATGAGGCCAACTGCTTCGAGGCGGCCCTTTTTGCCCGTGTTCTAAGGCGCGATCATCTCGACTCGATCCGGGATTTCCTTAAGGAAATTATCCCGATGAAAGCGGTTTTCGACCGCCGGTTTGTAAAAAATCTGGACGGAAGCCATGTCAAGGACGCCCCGGGGTTACGAGGCAAACTCGAGGCGTTAAAGGCCGACATTTCCGATTTCAAGGCCCGAAACGGCGTGGACCGGTGCGTCCTGATCTGGTGCGGGAGCACGGAGATACATTTAAAACCGGGACCAATCCATCAGTCCATCGCTTCTCTTCAAAAGGCCATAGATGAAAACGACCCCGGGATTGCCCCGAGCATGCTCTACGGTCTTGCGGCTTTGGAAAGCGGAGTTGCCTTCATAAACGGCGCCCCCAATCTGACAATCGATATACCCGGCATGATCGACCTGGCCGACTCCACCGGAACTCCGATTGCGGGAAAAGATTTCAAGACGGGTCAGACGCTTATGAAGACGATCCTGGCCCCCGGTCTCAAGACCCGGTTGCTGGGGCTGGAGGGGTGGTATTCGACCAACATCCTCGGCAACCGGGACGGGCTGGTCCTAGACGATGCCGAGTCGTTCAAGACAAAGGAGGAAAGCAAGCTCTCGGTACTCGAGCACATCCTGCAGCCACAGCTCTATCCCATCCTCTACAAAAACTACTATCACAAAGTAACCATAAACTATTACCCCCCCAGGGGAGATAACAAAGAGGGCTGGGACTGCATCGACATTTTTGGCTGGCTCGGATATCCCATGCAGATAAAGGTGGACTTTCAGTGCCGCGACAGCATTCTGGCCGCCCCCCTTATTCTCGACCTGGTGTTGTTCATGGATTTGGCGCAAAGGGCCGGGATGAGCGGCATCCAGGAGTGGCTCTCGTTTTATTTCAAGAGCCCGATGTTCAAAGAGGGCCTCTACCCCGAACACGACCTGTTCATCCAGTCGATGAAGCTAAAAAACACCCTGCGCTACCTCATGGGCGAAGAACAGATAACCCATTTCGGCCTCGACTACTACATGAACGACGAGCAATAGGCAGGAAAACACAGGCCGGGTTAGTGCGCTTTCCCGGCCACTCCGTCAATAAAAATTTTTGAAGATTTTTATCAGAACCGGCCCTGAAAGGCATATTATGGCAGTCGCCACGGGGGACTCGATGAGTCCACCCCCATCAAAGTTGCCGATCGTTTCATGCGTGCGGGAGGGAGTTTTTTTACCGGAGTTATAGGTAAAATTTTCAGAGGTGATCCTATAACGGGGCCCACCCTGGACTTGCAGATACAATTTTCCGCTGTCGACATGCCTTTGGACAAAATGGCGCCTGCTTAACTGATCTCCTGGTTTTACCACCCCCGCGTAATCGCGTTCGTTCCCAAAGCGCAAAGATGAAAACTATGTAGCCGGAAACGGCCGTTTTTAGGACCGGGCCGTATCTCCCCGGCGGGATGGACGGTTTTTGGCCAGGGAGTGAATATAGGGGAAAAGGTCCATAAACCACTGGTCTTTTGGCCGGCCGTGGGGAGCATCAAGCTGGGCAAGGGCCTCGGAAAGGGGGCATGAGGTCACCGCACCCTCCTTCAAGCCGAAGGCGAGCACATCGTTTGAGCCGTTTTTGATTAAATCCAGAAGAGAGGCCGCGGCGAACGCGCTTATCCTGCCCGCCAGGATCCTGTCGAAAGCTGAGGGGGAGCCGCCGCGCTGAACATGCCCCAGGACTACGCTTCGCACCTCGAATTCATCTTTGCTCTCCTCTTCGAGCAGTCTGCGCAGAAAGTCGGTCGTGTAGTGGTGAGAGGCATTTTCATTGTGCATATATATTACCATGCGATTTCCCGACTCGAAGCTCTCCTTGAGCTCGGAGACGTCGCGGTTTAATTCGGCGAGGCCGATTCCGGTTTCGGGCAGGTAGGCCTTATCGGCGCCCGCGGCCAAGGCGGCCATCGCAGCCAGAAAGCCGCACTCCTTTCCCATTGTCTCGACTATGAACGCGCGCCTTGTAGCACCGGCGGTATCGCGAATTTTATCGACCGATTCGACGATATTGTTTAGAGCGGTATCAGAGCCCACGCACAAGTCGCTTCCCGGCAGATTGTTGTCTATACTGGCAGGAATGAGCACCACGGGGATGTTTAACTCGGGGAAATCAGCCCTCATTTCGGTAAAGCGCTGCAGATGGCGGTAGGTGTCAAGCCCTCCAATGGCGACAATTCCCTTTATATCGAATTTGGTTATGTTTTCGGCAATTTTTCCAAAATCTTCCAGGATCTGCGAGGAGCGCGCGGTACCGATATCGGAACTGGGACGGCCCATCCAACCGGCAAGATCGTTCCATTCGAGATCGGTAAGCTCACCGTGAACGAGCCCATCGAATTCATCCCTGGAGCCAAGAACGGCAACGCCGCAGTCGAGCAACCGCCTTGCGGCGATGCTAAGAGCCGCGTTCATTCCCGGCGAATCGGCACCTCCTGTCAAAATGACCACTTTGCCCTGCCCGGCCGATTCCTTGGAGGGACTGGCAGCGGTCAAGGCCTCGACCAGTTCGAGCATCGTTGCGAAGGCTTCCCCCCGCAACTGCCTGGCCTTGGGAAAGTCGCCGGTTTCGAGCAGCCGCTGGATTTCCCGACTCTTTTCGATCACATCGACCAGGGGTGTTGCCACCACCCTGTTTTTGATAACCCCCACCATGTGCTGATGAAGCACGTGGGGCTGGTCTACCAAAAGGTCAACGGCGGCTACCCCCAGGCGCGCGGAAAGAACCCGGTCGAAAGCGCTGGGAGGGCCTCCACGCTGGACATGGCCCAAAACGGTGAGCCGGACCTCCAGACCGAGCTTTTCGGCGATGAGCTTGCGCACCTCGCCCGATTCCATACGCAACCCGTCGGGATGCCTTGCTCCTTCGGCGATCACCACCATCTGATGGCCCCGTCCCAATTTACGGGCATTATCCAGACACTCGAGCATCCGCCGATGCCAATGCAATTCCAGGGAACATTCAGGAATGAGCATCCATGAGGCCCCGGTTGCCAGAGTGGCCGCAAGTGCGAGATAGCCGCAGTTTCTTCCCATGGTCTCTATTACGAAGGTGCGCTGATGGGAGGCCGCGGTCGAGGAAAGGTCGTCTATGGCTCGCACGATGTGGTTTAGAGCCGTATCAACCCCAATCGCCATATCGGTACCGCTAAGATCGTTATCTATGGAGCCCGGAAGACCCATTATCCGAAGCGCGGGAATCCGTTCGACCATCGGTTGAAGGTCGCGGCGGCTCGAAGCGATCTTTTCGACATGCTCGGGCCATTCGTTTGAAAGCAAAAGCGCTCCGGTAAGGGAGCCGTCGCCTCCGATCACAACGAGGGCCTCAATGCCGCGCTCCAGAATGTTTTCAACCGCGCGCCGCCTGCCCTCGACGGTTCTAAACTGTTCGCACCGGGCCGTACCCAGGAAAGTACCTCCGCGCTGCATAACATTTCCGACATCCTGCCACCTTAGAGGCCTTATCAGATCGCCGCCGCGCAAAAGCCCATCGTAGCCGCAATAGATGCCGTATACCAGAAGTCCCCTGTCGAGAGCGCGCCGCACAACGGCCCGCACCGCGGCATTCATGCCGGGGGAATCACCACCGCTTGTCATTACAGCCAGAGTCTTTATCATTTAGCGCCCCATAGACAAAAAGTTTTCCCACGCCAAGGCTCATAACCGCAAAGCAAAGCAATTCTTAGTCTTTCCGGTTACCGGCCGGACAAGTTGTGAGGATACACGATTTTTGCAGCCCCTTAAAGACAAGTATGGATTAAGACAAAAAATAGTACTCTACAAAGAAGTTTTTATAGGATAAAAAAGAGTACTACGACAGTTTTTAAATCCAACGCGTGCATACACTTAATCATTTATCTTTGACTTTCCACTAAAGGCGGATCTTAAAATGATAGTGCCGGTCATCCTGTCAGGCGGAGTTGGATCAAGATTATGGCCTCTTTCCAGGGAACACCTTCCCAAGCAGTTGATGCCTATTATGGGAACCGATCACTCCCTTTTTCAAAATACCCTCATGCGCCTGGCAGGGATTGCTGACACGGCACCTCCGGTAATCGTGTGCAACCAAAACCATCGTTTTATGGCTGCCGCGCAAATGCAGCAAATTTCGATGCAGTACACCGATATTATTCTCGAACCGGTTGGCAGAAACACCTGCCCGGCAATTGCGGTTGGAACGCTGGCAGCGATGAAAAACGGCGAGGACGTCGATATCCTGGTCCTGCCCGCGGACCATCTCATAAAGGAAGGCCGGCTTTTTGCCAAGGCGGTCCAACAAGGGGTGGAACTGGCTTCGCAGGGGCGCATTATCACCTTCGGAATAGTTCCGGACAGACCCGAGACCGGCTATGGATATATCCGCAGAGGCGATAGGATCGACGGGGACAAGGGCAGGGAGGCTTTCGAGGTAAGCCGTTTCGTTGAAAAACCCGATGATGAAAGAGCTCGAGCCTATGTGGCCTCCGGGGAGTATTTCTGGAACAGCGGCATGTTTGTTTTCCGCGCTTCAACTTTTCTGGAAGAACTGGGCAGGTTTTCGCCCGAAATTCTAAGCCTATGCCGTCAAGCATACCAAAAAGCGACCAGGGATCTCGATTTCGTTCGCCTCGAACAGAGCACTTTTGCAACCTGCCCGGATATCTCGATAGACTATGCGGTAATGGAAAAAACCGAGCAGGCGGGAGTAATTCCTTTGAGTGCAGGCTGGAGTGATGTAGGCAGCTGGCTTTCGCTCCACCAGGTATCCGATAAGGATGAGTGCGAAAACAGCATCGCCGGAGACGTACTGCTCGAAGATGTCCACAACTGCCACATTCATTCGGAAAGCCGGCTTGTCGCGGTCCTTGGCATAAAAAACCAGATAATCGTGGAGACAAAGGATGCGGTGCTGGTTTCTTCGCTCGATCGCTCCCAGGACGTCAAAGTAATTGTAAACAAGCTAAAGAAGCAAAAAAGAGAGGAGGTATTTTCCCATTCGAAGACATACCGCCCGTGGGGCAGCTTTGAATCGATAGATACGGGGGAACGCTTCAAGGTTAAGCGCATAACGGTAAACCCGGGGGCGGCACTTTCCCTTCAGATGCACTATCACAGGGCCGAACACTGGATCGTGGTGCGGGGAACGGCACGAATCGTCAAGGGAGATGAGGAGTTTTTGCTAAACGAAGATCAAAGCACCTACATTCCATGGGGGACCCAGCACAGACTGGAAAACCCCGGGAAAATTCCGCTGGAACTAATCGAAGTCCAGTCGGGAAGCTACCTTGGGGAAGACGATATAAGGCGCTTTGAGGATAAATACGGACGCAGTTAAAAAGCGATTTTCACTCATCTTCCAGAACCTGCCGAACCTTTGCGACCATATCCTGCATCGTAAAAGGCTTCTGGATGAAGTTGACGCACTCTTGGAGCATGCCTTTAGAAGCGATAACGTCGGCGGTGTAGCCTGACATAAAAAGACACTTTGCCTTGGGGACCTGCGCCATAAGTTTTCCGGCCAGGTCTCGCCCATTGATTCCGGGCATTACCACGTCGGTAATGAAGATGTCGATCTCGCCTTTGTGCTCGCCGGCCAGACGCATGGCCGTTTCCGGCAAAGAGGTTGCAAGCACGCGGTACCCGTTGCTTTCGAGCATTATTTGAGCCATATCGAGGATCACCTGTTCGTCTTCGACCAGAAGAACCGTCTGGGGGCGGAGAGCCGGAGTTTTTGCATCGCCTCCGTCTAATTCCTTGGCCTTGAGGCTTTCATGGCGGGGCAGGTATATCGTAAAAGTCGTTCCCTGGCGGGGTTGACTATAAACATTTATAAAACCGTTATTTTGCTTAACGATGCCGTATACCGTCGCAAGACCAAGGCCCTTTCCTTTGCCCAATTCCCTGGTAGTAAAAAAGGGTTCGAATAATTTAGCAACGGTTTCTCTATCCATTCCGCAACCATCATCGCTTACCGTAAGCACGACATACTCTCCGGCCGCCAGCCAGGGCTCGGGAGGCTCCCCCTCGCAGACAAAATTTTGCGTTTGGATAGAGACCCTGCCGGCACCCGTGATGGCATCTCCGGCATTCACACACAGGTTTGCCAAAATCTGATCGAGCTGGGCGGGGTCTATTTTTACCTGCCACAAGTCCCTTGCGGGCACCCAGACCAGTTCGATGTCCTCGCCCAAAGCGCGCCTCAGTATTTCCAGCACGCCTTCCACGGCATCATTTAGATCGAGCACTTTGGGCAAGGCAATTTGCTTTCGGGCAAATGCGAGCAACTGCCTTGTAAGATCGGCCGAGCGCATGGCGGCTCTTCGGATTTGCTCCAGATGAGCAAATAAAGGCTTTGCGGGATCTACCTCGGCCAGCGCCAAATCGGTATAGCCAAGAATCACTCCGAGCATATTATTAAAATCATGGGCCACACCTCCCGCGAGCCTTCCAACCGATTCCATCTTCTGAGCTTGTATTAACTGCGCCTGGAGCTTTTCCTTTTCTGCATGAGCCTTTTTTTCGCCGGTGATATCGTGGACAATGGAATGGAGCAAGTGCCTGCCCGCAACTTCGATGTTACTGCTAAATACTTCCACATCCTTTAGGGAGCCGTCTGCCATGCGATGCTGAAATTCGAAGTGAATCCGGCTAAGAGACACGGCCCTTTCTATTTCAAGCTTTAACTGTTGGGGGGAAAGCGTATTGATCTGGCCGATATTCATCCGTTGCAACCGTTGTCTTGACCATCCGTAAAATTTGGCCGCGGCTTCATTGGCATCGATTATATTTCCGCTGTCCGGATCGATAATAAGTTTTACGGCTGCATGGTTTTCGAAAATATTTCTAAAAAGGGTTTCGCTCCGCTGAAGTTTTTCCAGGGTCAGGTTCATTTGCGCAATGAGAGCTTCCAGCTGTTTGGTACGCTCCACGACCAGTACTTCCATCTGAGAGCGGGAAGTCTTCAACTCCAGTTCGGCCTGTTTCCTCGCTATGGCATAACGGATGGAGCGTTCCAAAAGATCGGGGCCGATCTGCCCCTTGACAAGATAATCGGCCGCCCCGGCTTCCATGGCCTTCTGATCCACACCAGACTCTTCATGTCCGGTCAAAAGAATGACCGGAGCCGGGCAGCCGCTTTCGACCGCTTCCCTTATGAGGTCGAGCCCGCTGCGCCCATCCAGCATATAGTCGACCAGGATAGCATCGTAGGTGGTACCGGCTATCTCCAAAAGACCCGATTGAAAGGTTTTTCGCCAGTCCAGGTCAAAGTGAAAAGCACCGCTTCCCAGAAGCAACTCCCTTATGAACAGGAAGTCATCTTCATCATCTTCTACGACCAGGACTTTAAGACGGGCTTTCATGGGAAATTCCCTTTCGGCTAGCCTTTTAAAGTTTCAAGCCCGCAACCGGCTCCCCCGGAGGTCATCGAAAGTATAGCTCATCACGGCGCTCATATTTTATGACACCTTTTAGAGATCTGCACGCAAGACAGGATCAAAATCGTTTTTTTATTACGTCCGGAACTAAAAATTCCGACTATTTGTGACAAGGCGCCCCCAAGGCGGGCAAGGGATAATGCTTGTTGAAAAGATTTTGTTAACCTGCTATTGCTGCGCGCAATAAAACACTTCGATGAGTTTTGCCTAATTGTTAAGAGGAGTGAGTCATGAGAGCATGGAAATTGTCATCAAAAATTCTGGTAATCGGATTTGCAGTGGTCCTGCTGGGGGGTTGTGCCGGGACAGCCTTCCCCCCCCCGGCCGTGGCGCCGGGACCGCCGGGAATAGCACCCGGGCCTTCTCGCGGGTTTATGGCCGTAAGTCCGCAGGACGTTACCTACGTGATAGGCGTGGAAAACAACACCCCCTTCGATGTGCCTTTAGACAGGGCAAACAACGTGCTCTACCATAAAGGATTCCAGCAGGTGCGAAGCGAACGGCAGGCCGACTTCGCAGTCCATGTCGCGCTGTTCCAGGAAGCTCGGGACAACCCGGATCTCAGAGGCCAGCAGATGCTGGGAGGAGCCGCTCTTGGGGCCGCCGCGGGCGCCATCATAGGCGCGATGACAGGGGCGCCGGGAGTGGGCGCGATCGCAGGTGCGGCTGGAGGCTCGGTTCTTGGGCTTGCAGCACCCGCAGCCACGCCGATTGTAAAGATAGCCGTGCAAATCCACAGTTTCCGAACCGGAAGATCAGCCGTTAGAACCGTCTTTGTAGATATGGCCCATGTCTCGCCCTACGACGTACCGCGTGTAATAGATGTACAGGTCGCACGAATGCTCGATGCGATGCCGGCAAGGTAGAAGCTCGAAAAAAATCGACCGCCGAGTCGTGGCGAAAGCCACCCAAAGACCCCATTTTCAATGGGATTTTATCTTAGCCTTCGTTTACGGCTCCGCGGCAGATTTTTATAAGTTTTCTAGGAAAGCGCCGAGGCGAAAGCCCGTTTTGCAATCGCGCCCATCTCCCCCAGGTTTTCCACTATCGTTATACCGGCCTCGCGCATAGCGGCTATTTTACCCGAAGCCGTTCCGCTCGAACCGCTTATGATCGCGCCCGCATGGCCCATACGCCGCCCCGGAGGGGCGGTAAGGCCCGCGATGAAGCCGACAACGGGTTTTGTGACATACTTTTTCACAAACTCGGCGGCTTCCTCTTCAGCCGATCCACCGATCTCGCCCACCATGATTATGGCGCGGGTTTCCGGGTCGGCCTGGAATGCCGAAAGGCAGTCGATAAAGCTCGTGCCGTTTACCGGATCTCCTCCGATACCGACAACCGTGCTCTGCCCCATTCCAAACTGCTGTATCTGGTGGACGGCCTCGTAGGTCAAGGTTCCGGAACGCGAAACTATACCGACGTGGCCCGCAGAGTGGATGTGGCCGGGCTGAATACCGATCTTGCACTGACCAGGCGTTATGATGCCGGGGCAGTTGGGACCGATAAGCCTGCTTGTGCTTTTTTTGAGATAATTTTTAACCTTGAGCATGTCCATTACAGGAATGCCTTCGGTAATTGCCACGATAAGCGACAGTCCGGCGTCGATTGATTCCAGTATGGCGTCGGCGCAAAACGGCGGCGGCACAAAAACCATTGCGGCATTGGCGCCGGTTTCCCTGACCGCCCCGGCGACCGTGTTAAAAACCGGTATGCCTTCAACGTCCTGGCCGCCCTTGCCCGGGGTAACCCCGGCAACCACGTTTGTTCCATACTCTTTGCAGGTCAGTGTATGAAAGCGGCCCTCACGGCCCGTTATTCCCTGCACCAGAAGTCTCGTATTGCGATCCACCCAAATGCTCATGATTTCCTCCTATGCCTTCACAATCGCTGCAATCTTTTGGGCGGCGTCCGAAACATCCCTTGCCGTTATAAGATTGAGACCGGACTCATCGAGGATCCTTCGGCCCTCTTCAACATTGGTCCCTTCCATCCGAATGACCACGGGCACCTTGATTGCGACCTTTTTAGCCGCTTCCACAACACCATTGGCCAGTCTGTCGCAGCGCAAAATACCGCCGAAAATATTTATGAGCACTCCCTTTACGCTGGGATCGGCAAGGATGATGCGAAACCCATTTTCCACCTGCTCGGCGCTGGCGCCCCCGCCTACGTCCAAAAAGTTTGCCGGCGCGGCCCCGGCCTGCTGAATTATGTCCATCGTAGCCATGGCAAGACCCGCACCGTTTACCATATTGCCGATATTGCCCCCGGGCATTCTGATATAATTGAGCTCGTAGCGGGAGGCCTCGACCTCGAAAGGATCCTCTTCGTCCAAGTCACGGTATTCCAGTATATCCTTATGACGGTAGAGGGCGTTGTCGTCAAAATTGATCTTGGCATCCAGGGCAATCACCCTGTCGTCTCTGGTCAGCACCAAGGGATTTATCTCCACCAGGGAACAATCGTAATCGACGCAGAGGCGGTAGAGCTTCAAGGCCATGGCGCAAAACTGCTTTGCGAGGTCGCCCGAAAGGTTTAGCCCAAACGCCAGCTCGTTGGCATGATATCCCTTCATCCCGATCAGAGGATCAATAAAGACCTTGATGATCTTTTCGGGCGTTTTGGCCGCGACCTCTTCGATATCCATGCCGCCGGCCTCGCTCGCCATGAAGACGATCTTGGCCGCTCCCCTGTCTGGAAGCACGCTGAGGTAGAGTTCTTTTTCGATCGGCAGTCCCTCTTCGACCAGGAGTTTTTTTACCAGCCTGCCCTCGGGCCCGGTCTGGTGAGTTACAAGGGTCATGCCCAGAATGGAGGAGGCAACCGTCTTGACTTCATCGGCGGTTGCGGCAAGTTTAACCCCTCCGCCCTTACCTCTTCCTCCCGCGTGTATCTGGGCCTTGACCACGACCGGAAAAGTCCCGAGCTGGGAGGCGACCTGCCGGGCTTCCTCCACACTCAAGGCCGCTCCTCCCCGGGGAACGGGGACCCCGGATTTGCGAAAAAGTTCCTTGGCCTGAAATTCGTGAATTTTCATCTCTCTCCTCGCAAAGGCAAAAATGGAGGTGAGTCAGCCGATGGGGAAAAGTGTGAAGGGAAAAGAGCCGCCACTACACCTATTCACCCACGTACCTGGTCACCTGCTCTGTTTCCGATAGACCTTGCTCACCCTTTTGAACCGTCTTTAGCATTCCTAAATGAAATTTCTCACAATGTCAAACCGTTTATCAAGCTTTTCACCCAATTGTTGCTTGCCAACCAGCTTTGTCCCGGCATATAAACACTGCGGCACATTCTGCCCTTTAAGCAGCACAGTAGGAAGATAATCGGCACATCCTCGAAAGGAACCGCGCGGCTCATGGAATTTGAACCCGTAATAGGACTCGAAATTCACGCCCAGCTAAAGACCGAGAGCAAGATTTTCTGCGGGTGTTCCACAAAATTTGGCGGCAGCCCCAACACGCACACCTGCCCGATTTGCCTGGGCATGCCGGGCGTTTTGCCCGTTTTAAACCGCAAAGTGGTGGAATACACCATCCGCATGGCGCTGGCGACACACTGCACGATCGCTCCAGTCTGCCGTTTTGCCAGAAAGAACTATTTTTACCCGGATTTACCCAAGGGATACCAGATTTCGCAATATGAACTGCCTTTGGCAACGGGGGGGTGGATGGAAATCGAAGGGACAAACGGCGCCTCCCGGCGCATCAGGATACATCGCATCCATATGGAAGAGGATGCGGGCAAACTCATCCACGACGACTACAAGCCTTTCAGCTACGTCGACCTCAACAGGACGGGGGTACCTTTAATAGAGATCGTAAGCGAGCCCGACATAGGCTCGCCGGAAGAAGCGGCCTCCTATCTGCGGGCGATACGCGAGGTGCTCCGCTATCTCGATATCTGTGACGGCAACATGGAGGAAGGGAGCATGCGGTGCGATGCCAACATATCCCTTCGGCCGGCCGGAACCGGGGGCCTTGGCACCAAGGTCGAACTAAAGAACATGAATTCGTTTAAAAACGTTCAGAAGGGTCTGGAGTTCGAAATAAGAAGACAAAAGGTCATGATCGAGCGCGCAGAGCCGATCGTGCAGGAAACCAGGCTCTGGGACGCGGGGCGCAACGTCACGGTGAGCATGCGAGGCAAGGAAGAGGCAAACGACTACCGCTACTTTCCGGACCCCGATCTTGCGCCCGTGGAAGTTGACCAGGCCTGGATCGGGCAGGTCCGCTCCGAGCTGCCCGAACTTCCCGAAGCCAAAAGGGAGCGATTTGTAACCGACTACGAACTGCCGGTCTACGATGCGCAGGTATTGACTTCTTCCAAAGCCCTTGCGCTTTATTTCGAAGCGGGGCTAAAGGAGTTTGCCCGCCCAAAGCTTCTAAGCAACTGGATAATGTCGGAGCTTATGCGCGCGTTAAACAAAAGCGAGCGGGAAATCGAGGCCTGCCCGGTATCGCCCCGGGATCTCGCCGAGCTTTTGCGGTTGCTCGATTCGGGGATAATTAGCGGCAAGATAGCCAAGGCCGTTTTCGATGAGATGTTTTCGAGCGGCAAATCGGCTCAGAGCATCGTGGACGAAAAGGGGCTCGTGCAGGTAAGCGACCAGTCTGAAATCGAGTCGGCAGTCGACCAGGTGATGTCGGAAAACCCGAAGGAAGTCTCGGAGTTCAAGGCCGGCAAGGACAAGCTTATCGGGTTTTTCGTGGGCCAGGTCATGCGCAAGACCAAGGGGAAGGCCAACCCTCAAATCGTCAATGACATTTTGAAGAAAAAACTGAACGGCTAATTTTTTTGCAGGAGACCTCGATGCCGGACCAATGGATGCCGCCGATCAAATGGGAAGGCGAGGCAGTGGCCATACTTGACCAAAGGATACTGCCTCACCGGGAAAAATTCCTTTTATGCCAAACGCCCGAGCAGGTGATACGGGCCATAAAGACGATGGCCATTCGAGGCGCACCGGCGGTTGGGGTGGCCGGAGCGCTTGCGCTGGCCCTGGGGGCACGATCGATCCAAACCGAGGACCCAAAGGAATTCAGGCGAAGATTTACAAAGATTTGCGGCAAGGTGCGCGAGGCTCGCCCAACGGGAGCAAACCTTGGATGGGCGGTCCAAAGAGTCCATTCTATAGTCGTTGAGAATCCCAAGGCGAAAGTGAGCGAGCTTCAGGAGAGCATCCTGGCCGAGGCCAACGCCATTTTGAAGGAAGATATCGCAACGAATGTAGAGATGGGCAGATGGGGCCGGGAGGTTGTACCCAAAGGGGCCAGAATTCTAACCTATTGCAATGCGGGAGCCCTTGCGACCGCCGATTACGGTACGGCGCTGGGGGTAATCAGGGCCGCCTTTGAAGCCGATCCGACCCTCAGTGTCTATTCCTGCGAAACAAGACCCTTCCTGCAGGGCGCAAGGCTTACGGCCTTTGAGTTGAAGCGGGCGGGGATCCCGGTTACCCTTATCACCGACAATTCGGTTGGAAGCCTCATGAGCCGGGGGATGATCGACGTCGTGATAGTTGGAGCCGACCGAATCGCGGCCAACGGAGACACGGCAAACAAGATCGGCACCTACATGGTGGCAGTGCTGGCGTGGACCCACAGTGTTCCTTTCTACATCGCGGCCCCCCGTTCCACGATCGACCCGGGATTGCAGGACGGCTCGGGAATCCCGATCGAACAAAGAGACCCAAACGAGGTCACAAACCTTAATGGAAAAAGAATTGCGCCTCAGGGCGTCAGCGCCTTGAACCCGGCCTTCGATGTAACGCCCGGCAAATATATTTCCGGTATAATCACCGAGGTGGGCGTATTGAGGAAACCTTTTGCCAAAACGATACGAAAAGGGCTGCAAGCCTGAAATAAAAATTGAGAGGCCGCCGGCCTCGCCCGATCAACACCAATCTCTTTTAAGAATAACGCCCCGTTGCAGGACAGCCCGGATCGTTTTGGCTCGCGGGAATGTAGCCGCGCCTGAGGGGCAGAGCGTTGTTTAGCCCGTTTGAAAACAATATCTGGTAGACCCTGGTGTTTGCGAATTTAAATCCCGCGGATGCCGAATTTAGATACATCCTCCACATGCGGACAAAACTTTCTCCAAACATTTCCCGTACTCTATCCACATTCTTTTCAAAGTTGGCGATCCAGCAATCCAGCGTCTTTCCGTAGTGAAGCCTGAGCCCTTCGACATCGAGCACGCAAAGACCCGCACGCCCCATTTCACGCAGCGTCTCGGCAAGGCTTGGAATGTAGCCTCCGGGGAAGATATAGCGCAGGGTCCAGTAATCGGTGGGCGATTCGACTTCCTTTGCAATCGTGTGCAGCAAACCGGCGCCTCCTTTTTTTAAAAGCCTTGCGGCCTTGTTCATGAAAGCGGGAATAAACCATTTGCCGACGTGCTCGAACATACCGATGGAGACCAGCTTATCGAACTTTCCCTCAAGGCGCCGGTAGTCAAGAAGTCTTACCTCGATGCGATCGCTCTGGCCAAGTTCTTCTATTTTACCGCGAACATAGTCATATTGTGCCTTTGAGAGTGTAATCCCAACACCTCTCGCGCCGAACTCCATGGCCGCGCGCAGCAGCATGGCGCCCCATCCGCATCCGATATCGACCAGGGTGTCTTCCGGGCTCAGCTGGAGTTTTTGGGCTATCAAATCGTGTTTTTGCCGCTGTGCCAGGGCAAGACAATCATTTTCATTTTCAAAATAAGCGCAGGAATAGGTAAGGGATTCATCGAGAAAAAGAGAATAGAACTCGACCGGCAGATCGTAGTGATGGGCGATGTTTTGGGGCGAGCGCCGCAGCGTAGCCATGGTTTTAAGATAGGAGGGCAGCAGCCGCATTCTCTCCCCGAGGCTGACTTTACTATCGAATCGGGCGCTCATGCCCAATCGCAGGAGTTCCTGCAGGTCGCCCTCGATTTCGAGATCTCCTGAAACATAGCTTTGGGCAAAGCCCATAAAACCTTTAGCGAACAACTCATCGACAACATTTGGTGACTTAAGGGCCATGGTTGCCTTGGGAACCGAACCGTACCCTATGACTTCTCCGTCCCAGAGCTTGAAAGCAAAAGCGGCGGAGGGTTCGGCCCGGTTAATGGCGGAGGCGAGTTTTATCAACGCTTTTTTCATTGGAGCCTCTCCTGTATAACGAAAGAAAGCGCACATCATCGATGTCGGGATGAAATGGTGAAAAAACAAGACCTGGAGCTTTGAGCATCGGGAAAAAATCTTGCTGATTGTGCTACTTTTTGCACGACCTTGACCCAAGTCAATGGTTCAAAAGGCAACAACCGTGTAAAATGATCAAAAAAGTGGATATTATTTACAAGTGATTAAAAAAGAGGCAATCAATACAATGATCTGGACTAGGGAAGCCGAAGAAGCCGTTATGAAGGCGCCGTTTTTTGTAAGGCGAAGAGTGCGCCTGGAGGTTGAAAAGGAAGCGGCGAGGCAGAAGGCCTCCAAAGTGTTGCTAAAGCACGTCACGGAGTGCAGGCAAAAGTTTTTGTCCGGAAAGCCGATCGCATCCAAGGGGTTCCAAATCGAGGCCTGTTTTGGTGCAAGCGGGTGCAACAACCGCGCAAACACCAGCGAGGACCTTTTAGCCGAGTTGGAAAAGACGCTCGCAAGCCGTGACATGGCCGGTTTTCTGAGGGAGCGAACGGCCGGGGCGCTAAAGATTCATCACGAATTCCGGGTTTGCTTTTCGGAGTGCCCGAATGCGTGTTCCCGTCCGCAGATCGCCGATATAGGCATTATCGGGGCAGTGCGTCCAAGAGTGGTTCAAAAAGAGTGCACGGGTTGCGCCCTGTGCGTTTCGGAATGCAGTGAAGACGCAATCCATATCGAACCGGACTCGGGCGTTGCGCTAATCGATACGAGCCGGTGCCTGCTGTGCGGAAAGTGCATCCAGGTCTGCCCCTCGGGGGCGATTGAGGAGGCCCAAAAGGGCTGGCGGATTTTAGCGGGAGGAAAACTTGGCCGCCATCCTCAACTGGGAAAAGAGATGGAGGGTATTTACTCGAGCAGCGAAGCCCTAAGGATAGTCGAAGAGTTTCTGGACATCTATTTTGCTCAAAACATAGGCGGAGAAAGGCTGGGAGCAATTTTAAACAGGATCGGATACGGTGTAAAAAGCTAAGCTGCGGCTCCAGGCGGATTTAGACATACACTGGAGGGACAAAGCCGCCGCAGCCGGGACCTGGCGGGCGGGCACTCTTTTCATTTTCCCCCAAAAGGATTTCCTCTAAAACCTTCCCGCAATTTTTACACCTCTATTTGCACGCCAGACACTTTCCCCCGCCCCATTGTTTCCGTTATTAATGAGTAGCTCATTATCAGGCGTTGCATTAAAATTAAGTTCCAAGACCGGCAGGCGTGAAAGCAACTGTGAGCGAGCCTGCCAAATCGGCCCGAAAATCTTACCAGACAACTTGACAGGAGCCGGGCGCATGTTGGAGGGACACAGCGGGCAAAAGGAGACAGGCAAGTGGATAGAGACGGGGAAGCGATATCTTCGGCATTTTTTCGAAATTTTCCGGGGATGGCTTACCGCTACAGGTCCAACCCCGAGCATTCCTTCGATTTCATAAGTCCCGGAGCCCTCAGCCTGACGGGGTTGTGCCTTTGCAAGTTACACGCAAGGGAAGATTTCTCCAGGCTCATCCTGGAAGAGGACCGCAAAAAGCTGGAGGACGAAATCGATTGCGCGCTCAGCGCCAAAAGGCCCTTCAGGCTGATCTATAGAATCCTCACCCGTGGAGGGACCCTCAAATGGGTTTGGGAGCAGGGGCTTGGCATTTACTCTAAAGAGGGTGAACTGGAAGCCGTCGAGGGTTTCATCGTCGACATCTCAGGCCCAAAGCGCACGGAAGAAGCCCTCAGACGCTCCGAGGAACTCTACAAGGTCCTTGCCGAGAGCATATCCGATGCTATTTTCATGGTTGACGAGAAGCGCTGCATAGTGTCTGTAAATCGAGCGTTCCTCGACCTTTTCGGCTATACCAGAGAGGAAATAATCGGCCAGACGATCAGAATGCTGCACACCTCCGAGGAGAGCTTCCGGGATTTTGGGCAACTGCGATCCGAAATGGACCGAGGGCCTGTAAGGGTCGAATGGGATTTGAGGAAAAAGAGCGGCGAGGTATTTCCTGTCGAGGGGACCTTTTCCGTAATAGAGGGCCCCGGGGGTTCAACCGGAGGCCATGTAGGAATCATCCGGGACATAACGGAACGAAAAAGGGTGGAAAAGGAGTTGCGCGAGCACCGTGAGCACCTCGAGGAGATGGTCCAGGAACGCACCCGTGAACTGCGCCAAGCCCAGGCGGTCCTGGTGCAAAGAGAAAAGCTAAAAACCCTTGGGACAATGACCGCGGAAGTCGCCCATGAGATCCGCAACCCCCTGGTTTCCATAGGAGGTTTTGCGCGGCGGCTGCAAAAAAAACATCCCGACTCCGAGGAAGCCGAGATCATTTTAAAAGAGACAAAGCGGCTGGAAACGATTCTAAACCGTTTAAGCGACTATCTTCGCCCGGTGGATATGAAGCCGCGAGAGTGCCATGTAAACGTAATTCTAAAAGATTCCCTGGCCCTACTGGGTCCGCAGTTGGAAAAGGAAAATATTGGGCTCAACCTCGATCTGGACAACGATCTGCCCAGAGCCCACGTGGATCCGGCAATCCTCACCCATGTTTTCGTAGCCATGGTTCGAAACGCCATGAAAATAATGGACCAGAAAAGGGAGATAACGTTTAAGACCTATTACGGCGAACACAACGTCTACGTGGACATGACCAGCCCTGTGGCCGCAAACCGTCTGCTCGACCCCGAGCTTATGCTGCTGCCTTTTGAAGACAGCAGCCACGGAACGGGGATTTCCTCGACCTTCAAGCTCCTAAAGGAAATGGGGGGCACACTGTCCCTCCTGCGACAGGGCGCACAAGCAACCTTCACCGTTTCCCTTGTAAAATGCACGGAAGCCAGCCACAGGCAAAAGTCCTGACACCCTCAGCGAAGAGGGCCGGAAAACCTCTAACAAGGAGTTTTCAATGGATTTTCGAATACCAGCCGAAATTATTGAAGAACTCGCAAGCTACAAGGATTTCGTTTCCAATCGGCTCACCCCCAATCTGGGCGGATGGTATGCCCAAAAGCAAATCCCGCGCGAATTTTTTGTCGAACTTGGCGCCAACGGATGGTTGGGACTTCAATCCCGGGACCAAGAACTGCGCGAACACAACCCGTTAAAAGCCGCCCTTTTGATGGAACATCTGGGCACGGTTTCACCGGGGGTGGGCGTAGCCGTCCTGGCGCACGTCTCGCTAGGCACCCAGGCAATCATTCTCTTTGGAAACGATACCCAGAAAGAGCTCTACCTTCCTTTCGCGGCCCGGGGAGAAACCCTTATCTGCCTTGGCAACACAGAACCCGGCGCGGGCAGCGACGTGGCCTCGATTGCGGCGACCGCGACAAAAGTCGAGGGGGGCTGGATTTTAAAGGGAGTCAAATCTTTCGTTACAAACGGCTACATTAGCGATCTTGCCGTCGTAACGGCGGTATCGGACCCCGAGGCCGGGCGCAGCAGCCGCATATCCATGTTTTTGGTGGATCTAGGGTCAAAAGGGATCAGCCGCACGAAGCTCCACAAGGAGGTGTGGATCCCATCCGATCTTACGCGCATAAAGCTCGAAGAGGTATTCGTGCCGGATGCCAATCTTTTAGGCAGACGCGGGCGAGGACTCCAGCAGGTGCTTGAAATTTTCACAAACAGCCGCATCACCATCGCCGCCCTCACCCTGGGAACAGCCGAGGGAGGTTTTCGAAAGGGTGTCGAACACGCCCGGAAGAGGCAGGCATTCGGCAACAGACTCATCGAGTTTCAGGCAAAATCTTTTGAGATAGCCGATTTTTACAGTAAAATCGAATCCATCCGGATGCTTTTATGGAAAACGTGCTGGGAAAAGGAACAGGGCATGGATTTTAGGCTGGGGGCCTCTATTGCCAAGTATCTTTCGGTTGAAGCGGCAAGGGCCATAGGCCTGTGGGCGGCCGATCTTTTCGGGGCCGCATCGGTTATTTACGAACACCCCATTCACAAATATCCCATGGACGCATGGGCGTCCTCTCTTGGCGAAGGGACCCAGGACATTCAAAAACTCATTATTTTCCGGGAACTTATGAAGCAAGACATGCCCTGGTAGAGTACCCTTCCGTTCACAGCAAACCGCAGAGGGCCGGCACCCGACTCTCTTTATCCGCCCCCTTGATTCCGCGCGCAGTATAGTCGATACTGCACGCGCGGAGGCAGATCATGAAGATAAAAAACCGACTATTCTATTTGTGCATACTTGCAACGGCGGCGGGGCTGTTTTTAACCGCCCGGGCAAAAGCGGACCTCTACTGGGAATCTCGAAGCGTCTCGGTCGGTATTCCGGGGCAAACCAATGGGAAATCGTCTCAGAGATATTATTTTACTCCCTACGCTTCAAGAGTGGACCTTGGTGCGGGAAAAGTGCTCATAGTGCACTACAAGACGAGGAAACTCTACTCTCTTAACACCAGGGCCCGGACCTTCACGCCAATCGATCTCAACAGGATCGGGGGCATACCCGGCATATCGGGCAAAGACCAGGCGAAGATGGCAAAACTGATGGGTGGCATGTTTGGAACCCAGATCGTGCCAACGGACAAATACAGGACCATCGCGGGCTACAGATGCCGCGAGTATTTTGTGCACATTGCGATTGTAAACGGAGAATACTGGGTTTCAAAGGATGTAAAGGGCTACAGGGAGCTGAAGTCTTTGGGCACTGAGGCGGGAACTCTCGCACAATACAACCCTCTTTTCAGGCAGCTCGATATTCCCGATCTTGTTGCAAAGCTCGACGGCTTTCCGGTTCTTTCGGTTAACCACGTAATGGGGGGCACGGTCAGGACCACTTTGACCAAAATCGACCAAAGGTCCCTTCCAGCATCCCTTTTCGATATCCCCCGAAACTATACGAAGAAATAAACTCTTTGATCCGCGCAGTTGTTTTTTCGCCGGAATAAAAAAGGGGCGCCGCAAGGGCGCCCCTTTTTACCCGGATGAAGCCTGACGGCCCGGCCGCCTGTTTTGGCGCCGGTGCGGTCTGGGACGCAGAAAGTCCACCCTGATATACTCGTGTTTGTTAACGAAGGAGACAAAGACCCTCTCTATATTGAGCTCCTTTTGCACCACGGCCCTGATAAGGGCAGGATCGGAATATTTGCTTATTCCGTGTTTGCGATAATCGTCGGTTTTAATGTAAAGAGACATTGAGCAAACCCTCCGCCGGCATGTAGACTTTAAAAACCGACCCGGCTGTTAAAACAGCCAAAGATAAAATGGTCCTGTTTTTCCCCTTCTTTAATGTTAACAAATAACCGGCAGTTTTCAAAATCAAAGATCGCGGCGAGCCAAAAAATACGACCTCCCATGGCAGCCGTTGCATTGCCAAACAGGGAGAGAGCCCCCCACAACTATACATTCTTTTGCGCGCCAAACCGCCAGTAGCCGCGAACCTTTTCCAGAGGAACCGGAAAAGCCCTCTGCGCCTTGCCGATTTTAAAAACAGCTTGACTGCCGCTCACTTTCACTATCCGGTGCTTTTCATTGTAGGCCTTGGGGAGCGGACAAAACCTCTAATCGGCTCTTTTTTCGGTTGCCGCATCCAGCACCCTCTGTATTTGAGCCTCTGTTTCCCTGCCGAAGGAACTGAGAAGGACTTTACCGCCAAAGCCCAGGAAAGCCTCCGTTACCCGTTGGGGATCGGCCTTTCGCACCAGGGTGAAAAGGGCCGAGCATCCGGGCGTGAATTTACGGGACAAATCCTTCATAAAGTCATCATCTATGCCTATATCGGCAAGAGAAGCGGAAAGAACGCCCGCGATTGCCCCCAGGAACGCACCGATCAAGGGAGCAAAAAAAAGGCTTCCCACTATCAGGCCGGTGAGGCTGCCGGCAAGCCCGCCTTTTGCTGCCAGTTTGTGTTCCTGGTGCAGATGCACCCCGCCGTCACGCTCTTTTGTCACAATGACCATGTCCTCCAGATCGATAAATCCCCGCGCCTGCAATTGGGCCAGATTTTTTCGAGCTTCCCGGGCCTTTTGTTCGGAATCGAAAGCAATGACGGTGAGGATGCTCTCATATCTATCCTTGAGTTGGGCCCTAAGAAGTTCGGGGCCGATCCATTGGTCAAAATCCTGAGCAAGTATTTGGCCGCCCCCAAGAAAATCGACCGAGCGGATTTTTCCGTCCTTTGCATCGAGCATGACATAGCTATCGATTTGCTCGTAAGCCCTGTTTATTACAATTGTTTTTAGACCCAGCCACCCTATGATCAGATAGTGCGGGGAAAAACCCGAAGCGCGGGCACGAAAGGCCTGTGTGGTTCCCACAACGAACTGCCTGTTGCCAAGCCCGCAAAGCCAACTCTGCTGAGTAACGGGATCCTCGGGGAGTTTGTCTCCATATTTTTCCATAAAAGCCGCGTAGTCTTCGGGAATCTTTACTCCAAGGGCATCTCCAAGATAACTGCCAAATTCTCCCACCGCACTCCTCCCGCCCGGACCAGACGGGCCAGCCGCCGCCTAAGGCAAGCGGCAAGATAGACCAACCGATTTTATTGGAAAAAATTCATCAGCACGGGTTCAAACATCCCTGTTTTGAAATAGTTGCAGTAAGGTGCGCACTTGGCAAGAAGCATAAAGGTAATGTTTCTGCAATGCCGGGTCTGGTTTTCGAGGGTTTCGAAATTACCCCCGCCCTTTGAAATCACCAGATCGCAATGAGCAAACAATTGCCTAAATTGCTCGGAGCACCGGGACAAAACGGTGCCGCAAACGCACCCATCCATCCCATTGGACACAACGCCGGCCACACGGTCCATGCCGACCCGCCCGGCCTCGGCCAGGGTTACATCGTTTAGAGCCGGAAGGTTTCGCACGGCGAAAGTGATCCGAGGATGGTAGAGATCGGTTATTGTCTCGATGAGGAGCCTGTCGAAGACGATCTCTCCCGAGTTATCGCCCAGGTAGAGCAGGTGGGGGGATTGGGCGAGCTTTTGGCGAAAGGTCTCGAAGGCTTCTTTTGAAACCGGGTGAAGCGGATTTTGCGCGATAACCTCCTTTAAATCATCTAAGCGATCCAAAACCATGATGTCTACCCGGTTTCCCATAATGGCAAGGTTTACCGCGCTAAATAGAGGGTCTTCGGCCTGGAGAACCGATTGTTTAAAGAAGGGGTAGAGTTCCAGTGCCCTTGCGTTTTCCTCTTCCTTTACACCGCTAAAGGGATCCGAGACCCCGAAGGTCTCCATGAGCATATCCATAACCGGTTCGATCGCCTCGGGACTCGTAAGGTCCCAGTTTTGCCCGCGAAGGGCGGGGATAGCCAGAAAACGCGTAAGCAATTGTCGGCAACCCTGTTCGTCATCGCTCAATTTCCTTACATAAGAGATAATCATTTTCAAAATACAGGGTATACAGTCGGGCTTCAGGAGCATTTTTAAAGTATCCTCGAAAAATAAAATAAGGGGGCACGGGACATATTCACCCGCCCGGGCAAGAATAGTCCATCTCTTGACCAAGGGGCAAGCGGGAGACGTTTCCAACCGGGAAAACATGTCCACGCCGTTTCAATCAGTCGTTGAGATATCCGTTTTATCCGCTATACTCAAGAATCGGGGGAGGCAAGCGGCATGCAAAGCCAAAAGTATCCTTCGCAGCGCAAGGGACCCGAGTCGATTTTTTAAATATTTGGGACATAGAGATGAGAAGACGCATCATCGTGGGTATTTGCGGCGCAAGCGGCGTGATATACGGCGTTAGGTGCCTTGAACTTCTTAGGGACGCCGGCTGCGAAACCCACCTTGTAATTTCTCCGGGCGGCAGGCTCAACATCGAGATCGAAACTCCCTTTTCGGTTGAGCAGGTGGAAGAGATGGCCGATTTCGCCTACGACTACGAAGACGTTTCGGCCCCCATTGCCAGCGGGTCTTTTTTGACCCAGGGCATGATAGTCGCCCCGTGTACGATAAAGTCGCTTTCGGCCATCGCCAATTCCTACAGCGACAACCTCCTGGTGCGAGCCGCAGACGTGGTGTTAAAAGAGAGGCGAAAACTGTGCCTGCTCGTAAGGGAGACCCCGCTGCACAAGGGGCACCTGCGCCTTATGGGCATGGCCGCAGATCTTGGGGCTCTCATACTTCCGCCCATGCCCGCCTTTTATCACCTGCCCAAAACGATCGAGGAGATCATCGACCACACCGTGGGGAAAGTATTCGATTATTTCGACATCGAACACGCCCTGTTCAAAAGATGGAACGGGGACCAAAGAGGTGGGGACAGGCAATAGAGATGGAGCGAGGGAGGCCAAAAGAAACGATCGATCGCAGTCCCGGGAACGTTTTTCCGGGGATCCTGGCCATAAAAAAGCGGCTTGGCTGCCTTCTCGCCTCGGCCGATTTCGAACAAAGGCTTAAGACCCTGGAGATCGCACCGGCGAAAATCATCGGCCCTCTGCTCGCCTTTCTAATGGAAACCGACGAACCGGCACGGTGGAGGGCCATAAGAAGCATTGGACTAACCGTTTCGGCAATGGCCCGGCAGGACATGGAAAGTGCCCGGGACATCATGCGGCGCCTTATGTGGAGCTTAAACGACGAATCCGGAGGCATCGGATGGGGCTCCCCCGAGGCCATGGGGGAAATAATGGCCGAAAACGGCGACCTCGCCCGTGAATACCACCGGATTCTGGTGTCCTACATAGACCCGAACGGCAACCCCATCGACAACGAAGTGCTCGAATGCGGAGTAATGTGGGGAATCTGCAGGCTTGCGCAAAAACGGCCGATGCTTTTGCGCGATTGGACCGATCCGGTGATTATGCAGCTAAAATCCCCTAACCCGGTAAAAAGAGGATTCGCGCTAAGGCTTCTTTTAATGCTTTCCCGCACGCCTGAAAATCTGCCCGAACCGGCCAGGATTACCCCGCTTCTCCAGCCCCTGGCGGCAGACGCCCGCGAGCTTCGCACCTACGAGGAGGGCGCTTTTGTCCGCTACAAAATCAGCGCAATGGCCGCAGAGCTTAGGGAAAGGGTCGATTTTTTCTCTAACCCTTAAAACGATAAAGACCTTTGGGCACTACGGCGGACACTTGGCTGCGGATGCAGATGAAGTACGACCTCGCGCAGATGCGGACGCGGGCGGGCAGCATTGCCGTCGAGCGGTTTGCTCCAAGGGTTGTTTGAGGAAGGAGGACTTTGCATGCTTTTGGGTCCCGGGAACCGATGCGAAAAGGTGCTGATTATCCAGATGTGCCGGATGGGGGACGTAGTGCAGAGCCTTCCGCTTCTAAAACGGCTAAAGGAGACGAAGCCCTCCTGCGAGACAACGCTGCTTTGCATTAGAGAATCGATCGAACTCCTGCATGGGTGTCCGCTGGTTGACCGTTTCGTTTCCGTCCCTTACGCCTATTACAAAACCCTGCACGCCATAAGGAGTCCCTCTCCCAGGCTAAACTTCCTGCTGGGTCTCCCGGAGCTTTGCGAAAGCTACGATCAGGTCATCAATCTCACCCATGGATATTTTTCGGCTCTCATCTGCCGGGCGGTTGCGGGCAGGAAAAAATCGGGCCGCTACTACCTCGATAATGATCGGGTAGGGGTTGCGGGCGACTGGGGCAAGTATCTGTTTTGCGCGGTAGCAAACAGGGAAAACAGGATGGAAAACCTGATGAACCTGGTCGATATCCACATAGGAATGGCGGGACTGCCCCATGGGGCCATGGACAAGTGGCTGGAGGTTAAAGAGGATGAGGCGGTAAGGGCCGGGGAGATTTTAAAAGCCGGCGGATGGAAAAAGACCGGCAAGCTCGTGGCCCTGCAGCTTGGAGCAAACCAACTCCACCGCGCATGGCCGGTTGGAAACTTCGCGGCCCTGGGAAGCTATCTGTCGGGCCGGTTGGGAGCCGAAGTGGTTCTTTTGGGCAGTCCGGGGGAAAAAGGACTTGGCGAAGAATTCCTTGGGCAAACAGAGACAGCGATAATCAACCTGATCGGGAAAACCCGCGTAGCCGATCTGCCCGCCATTCTCCAAAGATGCGATCTTGTCATAAGCAACGACACGGGAACCAGCCACATAGCCGCGGCGGTTGGAACCAGGGTTCTCGGCCTCTACTTTTCAACGGCCTATTTCGCCGAAACCGGCCCCTTCGGAAGCGGAAATGTGGTCTTGCAGGTCCAAACCGAGTGTTCGCCCTGTCACAATCAGAGGTGCGGGAAAACCCGCTGCGGAGATTATCTGGATGTTGAAGCAGTAAAAACCGCGGCCGAGATGATGTTGTATGGCCCAAAGAGGGCGCTGCCCGATTATCCGAACCTTTTCGCCTATGAATCCCGGTTTCTTTCAAACGGAACGATGCTCTATGCCCCGATTACATCGAGGGTCCCGGAGGGATACGAAACGGGGTTTATAAACACGATGTTCTGGCAAAGGGCCCTGGGCCTGGAGGCCGATAAAGAGTTTGAAGGCGAGATGGTCGAAAAATTGGCCCACTCCCCCTCCTTTAGAGCCAAGAAACTGGCCCTGGGCAAAAGATACGGTCTCCTTGGCCGCCTCTACCGGGACGGCGCGAGGGTGCTAAGGGATGCGGCAGGGTGGGGCCGGCGGCCGCCGACCCTGTGTGAGACGGTCATGGAGGCCCTGAGAGGGATAAACGCACACATCTTTTCCCTGGCCGAGGCAACCATCATGCGCACTTTCCACGACTACGAAATGATGGATATGGATTGGGCAAACGAGTCGGAGGCCAGCCGCACACTTATCGAAAAGTATGAGAAACTCCACCGGATGGCAGAGAGTTTCTCCGGGCTTTCAAGCCAATGGCAACGCCTTGAGGAACAGCCTCTGGCGAAGTAATCGCCAGAGCCCCGGGAAGGCTTCCATCTAAAAATTTTTTGACTCTATTCGAGTTTTCGCAGGAAGCCGTGCAAAAGATCTTCGGCGCGGTAGCCTTTAAGGCGGGCGATATTGACCAGACGGGCCAGAAGGCCGCCGAAGTAATCTTCGAGCCCCTGGCAGGCTTCGATCCTGGTTGCAAGTTCACCGCTTTGTTTTTCGAACCGGCTTACCTGCGAGGGCAGATCGTTCCAGTCCTCATCCTTGCCGTGGGGCAAGCGGGAGAGCATCCTGTAGGCGCGTATGAGAGCGGGAAGAGAATCCGGCACGGGCTGGGCGGATTTGCCGCTTGCCTTCTTTTCCAATTTTTTGATCTTTTCCCAGTTATCTTTTACTTCTTCGGCCGAATTGACGCTGGTTTCGCCAAAAACGTGAGGATGTCTTCTAATCATCTTCTCGCTTATAAGCGCGCAGACATCTTCCAGGGTAAACTCCCCTCGTGCCTCATACAGGCGGGCGAGGAAAAACACCATAAAGAGCACATCTCCAAGCTCCTCGGCAACCTCGGCCGTTTTTGCACCCCTAACAGCCGCGGCGGCTTCGTGAGCTTCCTCGACCAGGTAGGTCTGAACGGTTTCAGGAGTTTGCTTGCGGTCCCAGGGGCAGCCGTTTTCGCCAAGCAGCCGCTCGATAATCGAAAGGATTTCTTCCATGGCTATACAACGATCAGTTTTTGCTGTTTGCATCTTTTCCCTTTGAACCGGCCCCGGCAAAGGAGCCAATCAGTGCGGCCGCCCTCCCCGAGATTATCTTTTGGAGGGTGCGCTGCCTGCCGGCAAGTTGGGTTTGCACGTTTGCGGGCGCCAACTCGAAGAGCAGATTGGAGGCCTTGAGAATGGGGAGAGCAAGTCTTGAGGTGGTGATAAGGGAAGGGTTGCCTCCGAAGGAAAACAAAGTAAGAATCGAGATCAGTATCATCGCGAAAAGAAAAGCCTTTCCAAACCCGATCATAGCGCCCCAGAGCCTGTCTATAAACCCAAGGCCCACAACGCGCAGCAGTTTTACAATCCACAGGCCCACTACCCCGAGGCAAAACCAGGTGAGCAGGAAAAGCAGAACAAAGCTTAGAGGACGGGAAAAGGGGGCAAGGGAAGGAAACCGGCCGGCAAGGAAAAGACTTACCGCAATATATTGATAGGAGGCCACCAGAAACCCGGCAAAAATACCCAGAATGCCGAATATCTGGGAAACCGCCCCGCGCATAAGACCTCTAATCACGCATAAAGCAGCCGTACAAATCAATATCCAGTCAAGTATATTCATACTATAAGACCACCATGCGGAAAAAAGGGGCAGTGTCGCCCCAAAGAGGCCCCGGGGCGATAAAAAAACTGGCTCTAAATAAAACCGGCCCGAACAGGCCTATATTTTGGCAGCAATGCCGACGCCTTTCAATAGCAAATGGTTATGACGATTTCAACAGGCTGTTGTCAGGTTAAAATTTGCATGATAATAATGACAAGATCTAAGAAATCGGGGATTGAAAACATTTGTTATTAGGGGCGAGAAAACTTTGGCGCAAGCGCTTCACAACCGTAAAAACGACCCTGACGGCTCCGTTCAGGTTATCTTTGAAGACAATCATTTGCTGCAGTTGCTCGCGGGCGAGAGGAACTCTCACCTAAAGACAATCGAGCGGCAACTCGATGTTCAGCTTCACCTTCGGGGAAACCAGATAAGGGTTTCGGGGGCACGGGCCGATGTCGAGATTGTCGAGAGGCTTCTCAACGAACTGGCCGACCTTATCGGCCGGGGCTATCCTCTCTATGAGAGCGACATTCTCTTTGCGATCCAGATCTTGAGGGACAACATAAACCGGCGGCTGGTCGACATTTTTCTCGACCAGGTCTTTATTGCCTCCAACAAAAAGACCATCAGTCCCAAAAGTGCAAAGCAGAAGGAATATATAGAGGCTATCCGCGGCTATGACATTGTGTTCGGCATCGGACCGGCCGGAACGGGCAAGACCTACCTTGCCATGGCCACCGCGGTTGGGGCGCTGGCAAAGGAGTTGGTCCGGCGCATCGTGCTGGTGCGCCCGGCGGTGGAAGCGGGCGAGAAACTGGGATTTTTGCCCGGAGATCTTGCCGAGAAGGTAAATCCCTATCTTCGCCCCCTCTATGACGCACTCCACGACATGATGGACTTCGAGCGAGCAAACACTCTGATATTAAAGGGCGTGATCGAAGTAGCGCCCCTTGCCTTCATGAGGGGCCGCACGCTAAACGATTCCTTCGTAATACTCGACGAAGCCCAGAACACCACCACCGAACAGATGAAGATGTTTCTAACCCGCCTGGGGATGGGCTCAAAGGCGGTGATAACCGGAGATATAACCCAGATAGATCTTCCGGAAAGCAAGCCCTCGGGCCTGGTGGAGGCAATCGAGCTTCTCCAGGACGTCAAGGGGATCAAGATGGTCAATTTTACAAAGCGCGATGTTGTAAGGCACAGGCTTGTTCAAGACATCATCGAGGCCTACGAAAAGAACGAAAAGGCTAAATCCGGCCCTACTCCGGAGGCCCAAAGAAGCTGAACATGGACAAGGATAAGCGGGAGCCGAATCGAACAGGCTTTGCATCGGGGGTGAAGTTATTTAAGAGGCTGATCCCCTGTAGTCTTCAAAGCCATCTGTGCCAGAAGAGGTTTTTGCTCCTGGGAGTAAGCCTTCTCATAGCAATTCTTGTAAATCCTTCCTTCATGATCGAAACCCCGCACTACCGGCTGGGCCAGATCGCGGATCAAAACATAAAGGCCAAGCATGATTTTTTAGTCGAAGACGAGGCGGCGACTGCCAAGAAGCGGGAGGAAGCCGTGGAGCAGTCGCCCCTTGTCTACGACTATGATCCCACGGTGGCAAAGGGGATACTGGAAAAGCTCAATGAATCGTTTAATGCAATGCGAAGCGCAGCGGGGTTTCAGCCCGTAGCGATGCCCCCGGGCCAGAATCCGGCAGGTTTTACGCCAAACGCGGCCCCCAGGGTCCCCGATTCCGTCGATCGCACCAGCAAGGAGAGGCGGGATTTCGAAAAAGCTCTGGGCTGCCCGGTAGGCGCGGACATTTTCAGATGTCTTATCCAGAAGCAGTTCAGCCCCGACGTTGAAAATAAGATCGAAGGGCTTTTACGGACGATGATGGACCGGGGGATTGTGTCAAGCAAGGCATGGGGGGCGGGAGAGCAGAACAGAGACATCGTCATTCGAAAGGTTGGAACGGGCAAGGAGACCCTGGTGCAGCCGCCCTTTCCTTACATGGATATAAACGAAGCCCGCAAGATGATCGTAATGCAGGCCTTGGAGCCCGGACGCGACGTTCGAGAGCTTATGCTTATATCGGCGATCGTCTCCTCTTTACTAAAGCCCGATCTTAGTTTCAACCTGATCGCCACGCAAAAAAAGCGGGCGCAGGCAAAGGCGGCGGTAAAACCTGTTTTCATTAAAATCGCCCGCAATGAAATGCTGGTGCGCGAGGGGCAGATCATCGGGCCGGAAGAGGTGTTAAAGCTCAGGCACCAGTTTAAAAAATCCTCCAATATCCCCTGGTTTGTCGTGCTTTTTGCGACATTTACCTTCTGCACCATCACCCTGGGGATTGTTTTACATGTAGTGGAAAAGAGTTTGCCCTATCTTCGCCCGGATATGCGCGACTATGTTTTTTTAGGGATCCTGCTGATTTTACTTCTCATGGTGGCAAGGCTCGGCATATGGTTCGGGGACAATATAGGGAATAATTCGAGCATACTCTCGACGAGTTCCTTCATCTACGCCGTCCCGCTCAGTGCGGGAGCGATGATAGCCTGCATATTTTTCGGGGTGACATCCTCCATTATTTTTTCTCTGGTTGTAACGCTATTTTCCGGCATTATTTTCGGAAAAGAATTTGCGATGTTTTTCTATTTTATGATAGGCGCCTTCGTCGCGGCCCATTCGGTTTCCCAGTGCAAAAACAGAATGGTTCCCATAAAGGCGGGGATGCTCGTTGGCCTGGCGAATGTGGTTTTAATCATTTTATGTTCTTTTTTTCAGGGGCAGTGGGTATTTTTAAAGGTTCTTGGGAATTGTTTTTTCGGACTTTTCGGGGGAGTCTTCGCGGGGATACTTGCAAGCGGTTTGACCCCGCTTGCCGAAATGCTGTTTGGCTACACAACAGACACCAAGCTGCTTGAACTTGCGACCATGGATCAGCCCCTGCTCCAGGATCTCATGGTTGAGGCGCCGGGGACCTACCATCACAGCATCATAGTGGGCAACATGGTGGAAGCCGCGGCCAAGTCCATCGGGGCAAACGCTCTTCTTGCCAAGGTAGCGGCCTATTATCACGATATCGGCAAGACCAAAAAGCCTCTTTATTTCATTGAAAATCAGTTTCAGTGCGAAAACCGTCACGAGAAGCTTGCCCCATCGATGAGCAGCCTTATTTTGATCTCTCACGTAAAAGACGGTGTAGAGCTTGCCAGACAGCACCACCTTGGCAAGGAGATAATCGATATTATCAGCCAGCACCACGGTAAGAGCTCGATATCGTTTTTCTACAACAAGGCCATCGAGGCCCGGGAAAAGACCCAGAGCGCCAAGTCGGTGCCGCTTCCTCCGATAAACGCCGACGACTACCGCTATCCGGGGCCCAAACCCCAGACCAAGGAGGCAGGGCTGGTTTTACTGGCAGATGTTGTGGAGGCAGCCTGCCGTACCCTTACCGAGCCGACCCCGGCCAGGATCCAGGGCATGGTAAACAAGCTGATGAACAACATCTTTAGCGACGGCCAGCTTGACGAATGCGAACTGACACTTAAGGACATCCACCAGATAGCCAAGCACTTCAACCAAATCCTGGCCACGATTCATCACAAGCGCATAGAATATCCCTCAACGAATAATGGAAAGGCAAAAACCGATGTCCAGGATCCAGCTCGCGAACCAAAGCCGGACAAAGATAAAACAGGGGCGCCTAAAGAACGCGGCGAGCCTGGTCTTAAGCGCCTTGGGATACACTGAGGCGGAGCTGAGCATCCTTATAGTCGACGATACCAGGATGGCGGAGCTAAACCGGGACTACCGAGGCATAGACCAGACGACCGACGTTTTATCCTTTCCGATGCTCGAGGGCGAATTTGGCGAGATTGCCGCGGATATGCTTGGAGACGTAGTGATTTCGGCTCAAACCGCCAAGCGGATGAGTGAGCAAAACTCCACATCGTTTGAATCGGTACTGGATCTGCTGCTCATTCATGGTATTCTTCATCTGCTGGGCTTAAACCATGAGGAGAGCCCGGAGCAGGCAAAAAAAATGGAAATGAAAACCGAGGAACTCCTGTCAGGGCTAGGCCATGGCGGCAAGGAATTCCAATGGTTTTTTGGGGAGAAAAATTGCCAAGACTAGCCATAAATGTCGATCATGTAGCCACGGTAAGGCAAGCGCGTCTTGCCAGCGAGCCCGACCCTGTCGCGGCGGCCGTTTTTGCCGAACTTGCGGGAGCCCACGGCATAGTGGTCCACCTAAGGGAGGATCGGCGCCATATCCAGGATAGAGATGTAGCGGTACTGCGAAAGACCGTCAAAACCAAGCTCAATCTCGAGATGGCGGCCACCCGGGAAATAGTCGAAATCGCCCAGAAGATAAAACCCGACGTAGCCACGCTTGTCCCGGAAAAGCGCCAGGAGCTTACGACCGAAGGGGGCCTTGACGCAGCCACTTTCGAGACCTCGCTAAAAGGGGTAATTGAAACCCTTCACGCCAGCCGGATCGCGGTCAGCCTGTTTATCGACCCGGACCCAAAGCAAATAAAGGCGGCCAGAAAGCTCGAAGCCGACTACATCGAACTGCACACGGGAGCTTTTGCGGAGGCAAAGACCTTTTCGGATCGCCAGGAGCAGTTTGAGCGACTCATTACGGCCGCAAGGCTGGCGCAAAAGCTCGAGCTAGGGGTTCATGCGGGCCACGGGGTCGATTACCGCAACATAATATGGCTTAAAAAAATAACGGAAATAGAGGAGTTCAGCATAGGTCACTCGGTAATAGCCCGCGCGGTCCTTGTGGGAATGGACCGTGCGGTTCGCGAAATGCTTGCCTTGATGGGCTAAGACAGTGCCCGTATATGGAGTCGGCATAGATATCGTGATTGTGGGACGGCTTGGCAAATCGCTGGAGCGGTGGGGCCAGAGGTTTGCCAAGAGGATTTTTACCGACTTCGAACTCGAATACTGTTCGGAGAGGAAAAACCGCACGGCGTGCCTGGCAATGAGGTTTGCGGCAAAAGAGGCCTTTGTAAAAGCCTTGGGCCTTGGGATGCGAAAACCGGTCATGTGGCGCGATATCGAAGTTAGGCCCGACGGGCTGGGAAAACCCGAGATTTTTCTTAGCCCGCGAGCCCTTGACTACTGCCGGGATAAGGGCGTCCGGTCCTGGCACCTCAGCCTTACCGACGAAGGCGAATACGCCGCGGCCGTAGTAATCGCGGAAACCTGAAGGACAAAGGTTTTCATGTGCACGGAACTCGAAAAGGCTTTAATCCTAAAGAGCCTTTTTGTCCAATACGTTTCGCACGGTGACGGCGAGGTCGCCGATAGCCACCGGTTTCATGAGAAGCGCCTTAATTGCTGAAGTTTTTACCAGTTCGGAGTCTATCTTACTGCTATAGCCCGTCATGAGGATCACCGGCGCGGAGGCCTCGCATTTTGATATCTCGCGAGCCAGTTCCGCGCCCGTGCAATGAGGCATGGTCATATCGGTTATCACCAGATCGAATCTTTTATCAGGGGGCTGGTTTCTAAACACCTCCAGCGCCTCGATTCCATTGGTGCGGCTAACCACTTCATAGCCCTGTTTTTCGAGCATCTTTTTGACCATTGCGGCCAGCAGGGGTTCGTCATCGACTACCAGGACGCGTTCAGTTCCTTTGGGAAGGCAAAATTCAAGGGAAGTTTTCCGGCCGGGGGTCCCGTTTTCAAGAGCGGGAATGAGCACGGTGAAGGTGGTGCCTTTGTCCTTAGCGCTTTGCACCTTTATATCGCCGCCATGGCTTTTGACTATACCGTGGACGACGGAGAGGCCGAGGCCGGTTCCCTCGCCGGCGCCTTTGGTCGTAAAAAAGGGATCGAAAATAAGATCCATTATCTGAGGATCGATACCGCAACCGGTATCTCGTACCATAAGCTCGACATATTTGCCCACCTTGAGGTCCTGCCAGTCTGAAATTTCGGATAAGACGATATCCCTAAGACTCACTTCGAGGACTCCGCCATTTTCCTGCATGGCATGAGCCGCATTAGCGCAGAGGTTCATCAACACCTGGTGCATCTGGGTAGGATCGGCCAGAACGCAGGCCTTATTGTCGGCCTTCAAGTTGATCTCGATGGTGGAAGGCAGGGAGGGCCTCAGAATTTGCATGGCCTCCTTTACCACCAGGTTTAGTTGCAAAGACATCTTCTGCTGCTCGTTCCTGCGGCTGAAGGCAAGGATCTGCTTAACCAGGGCCTTGGCCCGATTGGAGGCGCCAAGGATCTCGTCAAGATTGGCCACCACGGGATGGTTTGGCTCCAGATCAAACTTTGCCATCTCGGTGTAGCCCATGATTATCCCCAAAACGTTGTTAAAATCATGGGCGATACCTCCGGCAAGAGTACCGAGGGCCTCCATTTTCTGGGCCTGGCGCAGTTGTGCCCGCACCCGCTCCTGCTCCTGTTCGAGCCGCTTTCGCTCGGTAATGTCCATAATATTGCCGTACACGCGCAAAATGCGGCCATCGCAAACTTCGGGTTGGCCGATCGTGCGAACATAGGCCTTTTGCCCCGCAGGCTTAAGAACACACAGTTCCAGATCGAAGGGCGTGGCATCCTCCAAGGCGCAATCGAAAGCCTGCCCTATGATTTCCCGGTCGCTTTGACAATAAAAAGAAATATGGTGTTCGAGGTCAGTGGGATGGGATGCGCGGGGCGAAATGCCGTAGATGCGGTAGACTTCATCGGTCCAGGTCATGCGTTTTGAGGCGCAGTCGTACTCCCAGCCGCCCACCTTGGTCAGGCGCTCAATATCCTGGAGAAGGGCTTTGCTGCTTTTAAGTTTATGCTCGGCGCGGCGCCTCTCGGTAACATCGTGGAATATGAGCACCACCCCGATAATATTGCCCAAAGCGTCCCTGATAGGGGCGGCGCTATCCTCGATAGGCGTCTCCCGGCCATCGCGATCTATCAAGGCAGTATGATTGGCAAGGTTAACGATGCAACCATCCCTTAAAACCCGCTCCACGATATTTTCGGCCGGTTTTCGGCTTATTTCATTTATAACCCGAAAGACTTCGCTCAGGGGTCTGCCCCCGGCCTCATCGGGCGACCAGCCCGTTAACCTGGCGCCAACCGGATTCAAAAAGGTGACGTTGCCCGATGAATCCGTTGCAATCACCGCGTCGCCGATACTGTGGAGCGTTACCCGGAACCACTCCCTGGCCTCGCGCAGCTCCGTCTCCAACCTCTTGCGCTCCGTTATGTCACGACCGATGGTTGAGGCCCCTATGACCTTGCCGGTCTTGTCCCTTACCGGAGAGACGGAAATGGATACGTTAATGATTTTTCCGTCTTTTCTCCTTCGCAAAGTCTCATAATGGTCGATGCGCTCCGAGCGTTTGATTTTATCGAGGATATCGGACAAATTTTCGGCGCATTCCGCAGGGAAGAGTATAGCGACCGACTGACCGATCATTTCCCGGCCACTGTAGCCGTAGATCCTTTCGGCGGCCCGGTTCCATGAGGTAACAACGCCTTCGGTGGTCTTGCCGATAATCGCATCATCGGATGAATCCACGATTGCGGCCAGAAAGGCCGCGTTTTCTTCGCTCCACCCGGTTTGGTTCCCATCCGAGACGGTGGTATCGTTTGCCATCGCAATCCTCGTCAGCACGCGGTTGGTTTTCCAATAATCGTTGGCCGCTCTCTTCGATTAACTCGTTTGGCACAAAAAGCTTCGCCCACCGTTATCAAGAAAATCAACGCGCAAGAAGCAGCAGATTTTCGGATCGGGGGCGTTTGACCGGTTCTGCCACTTCCCGGACCTGATCGCCGCGATTGCCGGGCCTACGGAGGCAATGTCCCCCGCAATGGAACGGGAAACAGCAGCCGTTCAAAAGATGTTTTCCTTAATATCATTTACACCCGGACCGACTGTTTTCGGATGCGATATTTTCTATATCTTTAGCAGTGTGTCCGCTCGATGTCCGAATGAAGGCAATTTTGTTTTTGATTTCCCCTGCAGCCCAAACCGGACGGCGGCCTCGCTGTTTATAGAGCGCGTTTTTTCACCTTTTAAAGCTCGCTCGCTACCCCTCTCGGTGAGAATTATTTTATCTGTTATGCCGGGCGAGCGGCGCACAAGGAGATTATTTGCCGCTTGAGCCGCCTCTGATTAGAAGTCTTTGCCCGCACCCATGCCTCAAGGTCCTCCGTGGCAAAAGAGAGGCTGAACAAGGCCCGAATTTAACCGCTAAGTCTTTTCAGTAATTTAGATCGGCTGAGATTTTGATCTACTTTAAATTAAATCGCGCAGCTCGCAGGAGCAAGGGGAGGCGAAGTTGCATTGGGCCGGGACACAGAGGCGCTAAGGGCCGGTCAGGAGTGAAACCGGAAGAGGAAACCTTTATGGGCGGAAGTGATGAGGCCGTTTAGACGCCCTTAATACCGGAGCCGGGCCCACGTTTAAAAACATCCCATTTCAGCTTCAGGAACAAGGTGCAGCTCAAGGGCAGAAAGGAAACAGCGTTTGCGACTATAACGGGAAGGTCGGATATGGCAAAACCATAGGCGATCCACAATGTGACGCCCGCAAGGATTATGGTTAAATAACCAAGGGATAAATCTTTTGTCGACTTTGTTCTGTAGGACTTGACCAATTGGGGGAAAGCCGAACCGGTGGTGAGCACACCAGCCATAAGTCCCAGATAGATACTCTTCATGCAGCACTTCACCTCTGAGCCCATGGGAAAAAAAGGAGGGGGCCATCCCACAGGATGAGCACCCCCTCGTTTTCGATGAGCGAAACCGAATCGGGACGAGCCGATTTGAACGGCCGGCCTCTTGCACCCCAAGCAAGCGCGCTAACCAGGCTGCGCCACGTCCCGATAAAAAGCCAAAGTAGCACTGTGAGGGCTGCTAGTCAAGCACAGGCTTTGCTCAAGGGGGAAAAATCCTCGCGGTCTTCTCTGTGATCCATAGGCACCTTTACCCATGATCGGTTCTTAAGCTTTCGAGTGGACGGACCTGGAGGCCCGGTTCCACCAGCCGCCGCCCAGGGCCTGGAAAAGAGCGGCCGTATCGGCATAGCGGTTGGAAAGAGCCTGGGCCAGGTTGATCGCGGCCTGCTGATAGGTTTGTTCGGCGTTTAACAAGGACAGATAGCCAATGTCTCCAAGCTCCAACTGACGCCGGGCGATAACCAGGCTCCGGGATGCGGCACGCTCGGCCTCGACGGCGGCTTTAAGGGCCACGGCATCGTTTTGTATGGCGTGGAGCACATCGGCAACATTTTGAAAAGCCGTAAGCACAGTACTGCGGTATTGTGCGGCGGCCTGTTGGAATGCGGCCCGGGCCGCACGCTGTTTGTGCAGCAGTTCGCCCCCCTCAAATATGGGCTGGGTGACGCCGGCGGCCAGGGCCCAGAAACCGGTCCCCGGACTGAACAACTGGGCAATTTCCATGGCGCCGCTTCCAAGGGAGGCGCTAAGGGTAATATCGGGGAGCCGATTAGCTATGGCGACTCCGACCTGCGCGCAGGCCGCGTGCATCTGGGCTTGGGCGGCGCGCACGTCGGGACGCTGCTCCACGAGGCTTGAGGGCAGGCTCAAGGGCAACTTCCGGGGAAGCTTCAACGAGGAGAGCTCGAACACGCCGGGGAGCCCCTGAGCGGGCAAACGTCCGGCAAGGCGCGCCAGGAGATCGCGTTGGAGTTGCAATTGTTTTTCGAGGGGAGGAAGCGAGGACTTCGCATTTGCCAGGGCGGCCTCCTGCGCCACGACATCGGCCATGGCGACCTGGCCCAGGCCAAATTGACGCTGCAACAAGGTAAGAGAATGGGTTTCAATGGCTATTATCTTGTCAGTCTCGGCGATCTGTGCCCGCAGCCCCGCCTCTTGAATGGCCGAGGCCACTACGTTTGAGGTCAGGGTCAAATAAGCCGCCTCAAGTTCGAAGCGCTGCGAATCGGCCTGGGCCACCAGGGATTCGACCTGACGCCGCGTGCCTCCGAATACGTCGGGCGCATAGCCCACGGTGACCTGGGCCGTGTGGAGACTATAAGTGTATGCGCCGGAAGCCGTTGGAACGCCCAGTTGTCCCGGGACCTCCTGGCGCGTCGCGCTATAGCCCACACCGATACTTGGGAAAAAGGCCCCTTGCTGCGCGTAGACATTTTCCCAGGCTTCCCGCAGAGCTCCCCTGGCGCTGTCAAGGTCCGGGTTGTTTTTGATCGCCTCGGCTATCAGATCGTTTAGCGCCTTGGAGCCAAAAAGCGTCCACCACTGAGCGGGGATATCCAGCTTTTTTATGAAGGTTTGCGCATGGCCCCCATGGACATTGGCCGAAGCTGTTTTCACCGGCAATGGCTGATGGGTGTAGCCGGTGTTTTGCGGCGCCGCGGGGGTTTTAAAGTTGGGGCCAACGGCGCAGCCGGCCGTAAAGAGCGCCAGCGCCATGACACCCGCATAACGCGGAATTTGCGGCTTAAGGGCCGCCTTGAGATATGCAAACAGGGGCGGCCTCAGCATTTTGACGCATCTCCTTGCTCTCCGGTGTTTTTATCGCTCGAACGCGCCGCGACCCAACGCTCCATGGAAAAGTAGCACACCGGGAGAATGAAAAGGGTAAGCAGGGTAGCGACCAGAAGCCCCCCCACAACGACCGTGGCGAGGTTTCGCTGAACATCGGTGCCTACGCCCGTGGCCATGGCCGCCGGCAGCATGCCCACGGTGGCCACCGAAGCGGTCATCAAAACGGGCCGGAAACGCTCGCCCGCGCCCGCGGTCACAGCCTCGCGAAGACTCAGTCCCTGCCCGCTCCTTCGCTTGATATTGGAGATCATTATGATGCCGTTTTGCACAGCGACGCCGAAAAGGGCTATGAAACCGACCGCGCTCGCCACATTAAGCGTCTCGCCTCGTATGTGCAGGGCTATAAGGCCGCCCAGGGTCGCAAGCGGCACGGCTCCAAGAACCAGCATGGCCTGGCGGATCTTTCCAAACTCGGCGAAAAGAAATAGCAGCATCAGCGCAAGGACTATACCCAAGATATAAGTGAGCCGCCTCTGGGCACGTTCCTCGTTTTTGAAGTCGCCTCCCCATTCCAGGCGATACTTGTTGTGGTCATAGCGCACATCGCGCTCGATTTTGCGCTGGGCTTCCACCAGGTAATCGGACAGGGCGCGACTGCTGTCGACCGCGACCAGGAGTTCCCTCTGCCCCATATCATGGGAGATCGTGCTCTCGCCGGTCTGAAGCTTTATGCGCGCTACCTGCGAAAGGGGAATCTGGGCGCCCCCCGGCGTCGTTAGCAAAAGACGGCCAAGGGCCTGCGGACTGTTGCGGCAATCCTTGGGAAAACGCACCGTGACGCCATAGGTGCGGTCGCCCACATAGATATTGCAAATGGGCGCGCCGCCAACGCCTGTCTGGATGAGGTTGGTGATGTCCGATACGTTTATGCCGTACCGGGCGGCCGCGGCCCGATCAATGTCTATGGCGATCTGAGGAATGGGGGGCTCTTCGAAAATCGAAGCGCTGGATGTGCCGCGAATGGTGTCGAGCACCTTGACGATTTGCCCTCCAATGCGGCGCATCTTTTTAAAGTCCTTTCCGTAGATGCTTATGACAAGGGGACTGTGCGCCCCTCCCACCGCATCGTCGACATTGTCCTGAATCGGCTGGCTGATCCCGACCGTAAACCCGGGCATTCGGTTAAGACGAGAGTCGAGCAGTTGGGTAAACTTGGCCCTGGTCATGCCCGGAGGCCACTGGCTGTAGGGCTTGAGCCCCACCGGCGCCTCGATGTGCGAGGGCGTCCACGGATCGGTGCCGTCGTCGTTTCGGCCCAGTTGCGTAATGGCATAAGAGACTTCCGGATATTGGAGCAAAGCGTGGCGCAATTGGCCGGCCATGGCGCTTGCGGTCTCCAGGGATATGCCCGGAGGCAACTGCACCTGAAGCCAAAGAGCGCCCTCGTCCAAGACGGGTAAAAATTCACGGCCCGTCGTCACGCCAAGGAGCACCACGGCCGCCAGGGCCGCGGCGCCGATTATCCAGGCGAGTTTTGGAAAGTCGAGCATACGGTTAAGGTACCTGGTAAAACCCGTTTCAAGTCTTCCGAAGGCCGGGTTGTGAAAAACACGGCCGGGCTTTCGAATCGCCATGAAGGTGAGGCCGGGTATCAGGGTAAAGGTGCAAACAAGGGCGCCCAAAATCGCCAGGCCCACGGCGTAAGCCATGGGCAGGAAAAGCTTTGCCTCGGCATGCTGGAAGGAAAAAAGCGGCAGATAGGCGGTGATGATGATGAGGGTGGCAAAAAAAATAGGCCTTGCCACCTGGATGGTTGTGGTGAGAATGTCGTCTTCTGTCAGGGCGCGGGCAGGGTTGGCCTCGCGCATTCGCAGGCACGCCTCGGTTACAACAATCGCTCCGTCTACGATCACGCCGAAGTCGATTGCGCCAAGCGAAAACAGGTTAGCCGACATGCCTGTAAGATACATTACGATAAAAACCGTAACCAGGCCAAACGGTATCGTTACTCCGGCGGTCAGCGCTATTCTCGGATTTCCGATAAAGAGCATGAGCACGATAAAAACAAGCGCGATCCCCCCCGTCACGATGTCCATAACCTTGTGCACGGTCATCTTGACCAGTTGGTCCCTGTCGATGTAGGGAACAACGGACACACCCATGGGAGTGAGTTTTTTTCGCAGTTGCGCGACCCTGGCATGAACGGAGTGCAGAACCAGCGAAGGATTCTGGTATTTGAGCATGCACACGATACCCTCGATGGTATCGGGGTTGTTATCCTTGCCCAGGATCCCCTCCCGTTCCTGGTGGCTGTAGGTGAGCTTGCCCAGATCGCGCACCAGGATCGGCACTCCGTTGTGCTGGGTCACAACGATATTGCCAAGGTCGCCCAGGGTTCGCACCATGCCGATGCCCCGAATCACATAGCCTTCCTCACCCCGGGTGATGCGGCTGCCCCCTGCGTTGGAACTGTTGTTGTCGATGGCGGTTACAACATCGTTTAAACCGATGCCGTAGCGCTCCAGTTGCACAGGGCTTACCTGCAACTGGTATTGCATGGTGTAGCCGCCGAAGTTGTCGACCTCGGCCACCCCGGGAACCTGCTGGAGAGCCGGAATGACAATCCATTTCTCGATTTCCGAGAGCTGCATCAGGTTTTTGGTGTCCGATTCGAGCGTGTAGCGGTAGATTTCTCCCGAAGGACCCGTAACCGAGTCCATGCCGGGCTGGATACCGGGCGGCAGGTTAACCTGGCCGATGATGTTCTGAACGCGCTGGCGCTCCCAGTAGTCTTCGGCTCCTTCCCGGAAGGTAAGGGTGATAAGCGACAGTCCGAAGGTGCTGCTGGACTTCATGTCGGTTACGCCGGGAACGCTTGCCAGCGCGCGTTCCAGGGGAACGGTGATCTCCTGTTCGACCTCCTCGGAAGCAAGTCCGGGCGCCTGGGTGATTACCTGGCACTGTACGTCTCCGACGTCCGGATAGGCCTCCACGGTCAAATTTTTCCACGAGTAGTAACCGAAAACGACTACCAGGATCGCAACTATTATTACCACCTGCCGCCTACGCAGGCAGATCTCGATAAGGCGTTTAATCATTTAGCAGCACGCCTCCCTTCACAACGATGCGGTCCCCCGGACTCAATCCGTGATCAATGCGCGTCCGGTTCCCCTCGTCATAGCCGGGCGTAACGGTTCGCCTGACAAAGACCCACGGCTTGGTTTCAACGAGAACGGTAGTGCTGTCATTGTTCATAAGAAGGGCGGAGTCGGGTGCAAAGACCGCGCAACTCTGAGGTACGCGGATACTGACGGTTGCAAACATATTGGGTTTTAGTTCGCCCTTTGGATTGGCAAAGCAAATCCGGACGCTGGTGCGACGGGTCGCAGGGTCGAGGACCGCGCTGACAAACGATACCCTGCCGTGAAAGATTCTGCCGGGATAGGCGTCAAAGGAGACTCGGACCCCCTGTCCTCTGGAAACGAAGGCAATGTCGTTTTCAGGGGCCATGGCGGTAACCCAAACCTCATCGAGGTTGGAAATCGTCATGAGGGTAGCTGTAACATCGTTTGCAAAATCTCCCGAAGCCGTTGTAAGGGCCGTTACGATGCCGGTAATGGGCGAAGTCATGGTCAAAAGACGGGTCTTGCACCGAACTCCGGGGCAGACTCCGATTTCCTTGAGGCGGGATTCGGCCCGGTTGAACTCGGCCTGCGCCTGCAAAAAATCGTTTTGCGCTCCTTCCACATCCTTTTCGGGACCACCGCCAACCTTGTAGACTCCCTCGGCGCGATCGAGAGCGAATTTTGCCTGTTTCAAGGACGCCCGGGCCTTTTCGTCGTCGGCATAAGCCTGGGCCAGGTCTCCTGAGTCTAGCACCAGAAGCGGTTGACCTTTTTTCACGACCTGGCCCAACTGAACGTCAAGCTTTACCACTTTGCCGGAAACCGGCGGAAGGATATTGACCGTACGCTCCGGTTCGGCCTCCACGACGGCTGGCAGTTCCAACACGCGAGGAATGTTTTCAAGGGCGACCGGGGCTACCTTTAGGCGAGAGCGGTACGCAGAGCCGGGCGGGATAATGATTTCGTCGCCCTGCCGGGTAAAACCGGGGACGGGATCCGTCATCTTTGCAACGGCGTTTTCCATGCACAGACTCGACGTATGGGTTCCAAACCACAGGCCTGCGGCAGATATCACTATCGCCCCGCAAAGCAGGGCGAGACGATTCCTCTTTGGATCGTGATTGGATTCAGACATAAAATGACTCCTAAGCAACCGGGGCCAAGGGCGCACCCCCGGGGGAAAAGGCGGTTTTGTCACGCCGGCAGGATGGAAATCTCCCCGCTTTATTGCGCCCGTTATCCGGCAAACAAAACCCTTTTAGCCACCCTTAAAACATCAAAAACATTCAGGCGGCGAAAAGTTATCGCGTGCAGGGCCAATTCTTTGCACACTCCCTTGCCTGGACCGAAGACAAGCCTATGCGCCATCCTGGAGCACATCGACTCCCGGAGCGATAGGGCTCCAAATTACGGCAACGGATGCAGATAGTTTTTAGAGGCCGGAAAAATCCGAGGAGGGAAAAGGAGGCGCCCGAATCCGGCAGCCCCCAAAGAGAAAGGAGGAGTGGAACTCAGGCTCACGGGAGCCGCGGCAGAGGGAAACCGCCATAACGATAAAGAGGAGAAAGAACCAGACGATGCGGGCTGTCTGAAAGGCCTGTATCATCAGACAGGCCAGACAGACATGGCGTGGTTCCGGAGGCTTGGGGACGCTCCAGTTAAAGCGGATTTGCCCGGCAGCAACCCATTTGTAATCGTCATCGTCGTGCATCAACTCCACACTGGAGGCGAGCACGAAAATGACGAGCGCCAAAAACAGGCTCAGGTAGCGTAGCGGTGCGCTTCTGCGATTTGAAACGGACAAATTCACCCTTAGTTACTCTTAGTTACTCTTCTAAAAGTTTTAGGGCCATGTTAACCCGACCCAATATAAAGTCAAGAGCCGGACATGCAAGGAGCGCCATGCCAAAATCATTACCCGCCCTGGAAAGGGCGGTATTGTTCCGGGATTTTTCTTTTACAACGGCAGCCAGTAGACCCTCACACGCAGGCCGAATACCTCCACGGGACCTCGGGCCTTGTTATAGCCCGGATTTTGGATCAACTGGAAGTCGGGGCTGACCTGAACGAAGCGCCCCGCCTGATAGCGATAGTAGGTTTCCATGGCCTTCTCCAGGCCGTAGCTAAGTTTTCCGTCCCCCAGGAGCATACCGATACCCCCCGCGGCCAGATAGCGTTCATGGGGGCCTGAGAGACCGTCTACTCCAAAAGCAACTCCCACGCGGTCAAGGGGTCTATCCCAATGGACGCCGCATATCTGGGCGCCGATATCCGCATTCTCGTCGCACTCGGTATAGGACCAATTCTCATCGCTGCCGTTGTTCCACCCCAGACGGCCGAAAATACCGGTTGCGCCGTCGTCGGCCAGGGGCTGTTCGAAATTGAGCCCGAAGCCGTATTCATAGCCTCCCGGCTTTTCCACGGCGAGAATGTTGGGGATGGAGGCGCCGGTCTGCTGGGCCAGGGCCAGGGCGGCATCGTAGTTGCCCATATTACCCGTATTGTAAAAGCTGAGAAGACGGATCACCGTTCCGTAACTATCGGGGCTTATATCGATTTCGTAATTATATCCCAGAGCGTTCATATTGTTGAAATTGAAGTTTGCGCCGTTTTGCGTATTGGGCTCCAGGTAGATCCCCAGTACGGTTCTCCATGAGGGCTCATAGAGAGCCTCCACAACACCGTAGGAGTACCCCCGGGTATCGGCGGCATAGTCCCAGGAGGTGTTGTAGAGAAAATCGTAGTTCATGAACTGCCACCGATTTTGGTTGGCGTATCTATTGAGATCGAAATCGTCAACGGCGGCCAGTTTGCCGAATTTCATCTCCCATCTGCGGATCGGTTCTTCTCCCGGGAGTTGGTCGGGACCCGCGGCCACTTTGTGGGTTTCGGTCCCAAGCGCATAGTAGTAGCGCAGATAAAACCTGGCGATATAGGGGTCGTTAGGCAAACCGTTGGACCCGGCTCTAAGAACGTCTCCGTTGACATAGCCGGCAAGACCGGTACCCTTGCTCAAGCCGTCGCCCTTAAACATCTCGCTGTCGATATAGAGTTGAAGGCCGGGGGCCAGTTGCGAACCGAGATAGACACCGTAGACCTGGGTAAGGTCTTCCCTGTTGCCGCCAACATCGCTGAAACTGTTTGGGCCCGAGTAGGGGCTGTGGAAGGGGAGCGCTCCCTGCAAGACGTAGTTGGCCTGGGCGCCGAGCAAATGGGGAACCCAACTGGGAAGCGGAGCTGAATTCGCACAACATCCCGGGATTTGCGTAGGTGTAATCGTATTGGTGGTCTTGGAGTTTTCGACCGTCTCAGGCGTTCCCCATACGGATGAATTTTCAGGCCAACCCGGGATTTCGTTTGGCGCGGCTATAGCCAAGGTTTGCGAATTTGAGGCCGTTGCCTGCGCCGCCGTCCCAGCCGATTGTTGCGAAACATCGGGTTGCGCGGCATCATCGGCGGCCCGCGCAAGGGCAGGACCCATAGTTATCGACACTAGAAAAACCATTAGAATGCAGCAGAGCGTTTTTTTTGCCGCCGCAACAGCGTTTGCCGAATTTTCCCGGACACAATCGGCTACCGGATGATAGCCGCGAAAATGGGAACAATCCCGACAAATGAAAGTAAATATGTCCTTCAAAAAGCCAAGCATACCATCTCCCTCCACTTCATCTTCCCTCGAGAACAGCTTACGGTCCAAAAGCCCCTTTTGGACAAAAAAAGGCCGCAAAACACCCATCGCCGTATCCATACGGTCAAAAGGCATTCGCGGCCAACTTGTATAGCTCCAGCGGACCTGCCGTCCGGCTGAAATTTATATTGTCGCATTCTCCCGGACGGCCGTTTTAACCACACATTCATTGTGCAACTACCTTGCCGTCAGAGTCGGCGATATTTATAGTGATGCATTTCGCCGCTGTCAATCACAAATCTCGACAGACGAAAACCCGGCAAGGTCCGCGCCATTTATCCCCTAGGCTCCTTTTGCGGCGGCGCTTTTCGCGGCCTGGCCTTTTTCCCTTTGGCGTTTGGCGCAAAAAACTTTTGCGGAGACATAAAAAAGACGGCGTCAAGCCGATTCGGCCCAGTTGGAAATTACTAAAAATCGGGAAAACGTAAACTTTTCCGACATATTTTGATATTAGTCATTTCCAAAGTAAAAACAAAATATTACGTATGATTAAAGGATATTGCCCGTATCCGGACGTCTAAAAGTTTTACACAATGGGATTTTCCCCGCTTCGGCTACCTTTGGGATATCAACAGGTTATCTAGGTGGCATTATTCTTGCTGATTTTTTTAGGCACAGGCACAACAAAAAAGGAGAGAAAAGTGGGCCAAAGGCGGACAAAATTCATACTTGCGGCAGTTTTGGGAGCGATCTGTCTATTGGGCACCCATGCCCTGGCCAATACGATTGCGACACTCCATAACACAGGGGCCGGGGTGACAAGCGGCAACGTAGACCAGTACTACACTTTAGTGAGCAGCCCTTCGGGCTCGGGCTATACCGCTACGGTTTATACTCTACCACAGGGAACGTGGCCACTTGGAAGCGCCTGGAGCGGCGACGATTCCACCTCGTCATGGGATGTGCCGAACCTGCCTTCCACAGCCGGTACGGGAACTTACTGGTCAAGCGCTGTCGGCAACTATTCCTATCAGACCACTTTCAGTCTGGCAGGTCTTAATGCGAGTAGCGCGGACATCGTCGGGCAATTCGAGTCGGATAACGCGTTGATGGGTATATACCTTAACGGAAACACTATCTATTCGAGCACCAAGGGTGAGGGCGCCATGAATAGCTGGACAAGCTTTACCCTACCTGACGCATACCTTTCGGCAGGGAACAACACGTTGGAATTCGTAGTAAACAATGCCTATCTCAACTCGAGCAATAATGGAAATCCAACGGGCCTGCGTGTGGAATATACGACAGCGAACGCTGACCCGGTACCTGAACCGGCCACCCTGGTTCTGTTTGTTTTCGGTCTTGCGGGATTGGCGGGATACAAAGTGAGAAACCCGGTAAACCGGAAAAGGTTTTAATTATCCCTACCCGATCTTTTTCAAAAAAGTTCGGGTTTTATTCCATGGCGCATCATGGCGTCGTCCACCACCTGGCGGACATCGGCAAGGCATCAGCGGCCCTTGGGGTTTTTGATTGCGCATTCGCACGCACCGGTCTTTTTTTCTGAAATGATTTTTTCCATAATGGTGGACCTGCGGTTTTGAACAAGATCGGCTTCGATATCCGCAGCGCTGTATTTGAAGCAATAGCAGATCAGTTTTTCCATTTTCTTCTCCTGAAAATTCCTCCCGCCATTTTAATCCGGGGCCGCCTGTCTGAACAGTCCATTGGCAAGCGGCGAAATTATAACTGTAACAATCACAATTCGCAATTGCCCAAAAAGCTTTCACGGCAGGTAAAACACCAAGGCCGATGTCAAAGGCCGCCTTTCCTCATTGCCCGTTTTCCAGCCCGGCGTAAAAGCCTTGCCGCCATTGCTCGAAGTTTCCCTCCGCAATGGCGCGGCGCATCCTCGCCATAAGCTCCAGGTAGAAGTAGAGATTGTGCAGGGTGTTTAACCGGTAGGAAAGCAGTTCGCGACAGATATAGAGATGGCGCAGGTATGCGCGGGAAAAGCGTCGACATGTATAGCAGCCGCAGTCCGGATCGATGGGGCCGGGATCATCGGCATAGGCGCTGTTTTTTATATTAAGGGTTCCATGGAAGGTAAAAAGGCTTCCGTTTCGGGCGTTTCTGGTAGGCATTACGCAGTCGAACATATCGACCCCGGCGCGCACCCCTTCGACCAGGTCCTCCGGGGTCCCCACTCCCATGACATAGCGGGGCGCGGAAGAGGGAAGCATCGGAGCCAGACGGTTGAGGACCTCGAGCATCTGGTCCTTGGATTCGCCAACCGAGAGGCTCCCGATGGCATAGCCGTCAAAGCCGATACGGGTAAGATTTTCCAGGCACATCTCACGCAGATCGGGGAAAACGCTCCCCTGGACTATGCCAAAGAGGGCATGGGGGCTTCCGGCCCAAGCGTCCTTGGATCTTTTCGCCCAGCGCAGCGTACGCGCCACCGATTCCCAGACATACTCGCGGCTAACCGGATAGGGGGTGCATTCGTCAAAGCACATCATGATATCGGAGCCGAGATTTCTTTGTATGGTGATGGCGGTTTCCGGGGACAAAAGACGGTGAGAGCCGTCGATGTGAGATTGAAACCGGACGCCTTCCTCTTCGATCTTGTTTATCCTGGCAAGGCTAAAGACCTGAAAACCTCCGGAATCGGTCAAAATCGGGCGATCCCAGCCCATGAATTTATGAAGTCCGCCGAGGCGGGCAACCCTTTCATCCCCCGGACGCAGGCAGAGATGATAGGTATTTCCAAGGATTATCCGCGCCCCCATGGATTCGAGTTCATCCGGAGAGATACTTTTGACCGAACCGGCCGTTCCAACGGGCATGAATACAGGGGTATCGATAGAGCCATGAGCCGTTTCGATACGTCCGACCCGCGCATTTGTTGCTTCATCTCTATAAAGGACATGGAATTTCATCTGATCTCTTTTCGTTTTCCGGCCATTGCAGGGTCACAGGATAAGCATGGCATCGCCGTAGCTAAAGAAGCGGTAGCGCTGCGAAACCGCCTCGCGGTAGGCGGAAAGTATCCGGTTTCGTCCGGTAAAGGCTGATACCAACAGTATCAGGCTGGACCTGGGGATATGAAAGTTTGTCAGGAGGCAATCGACGACAGCGAACCGGTAGCCCGGATAGATGAAATGATTGCACATACCGCTATAGGGGGAGATCTCGCCCTTTTGGGCAAAAACCCACTCGAGCGTGCGGACCACGGTGGTACCGACGGCCACGACCCGCCTGCGCTCGGCCTTGGCCCTGTTAATCGCCTCGGCGGTTTTTTCGCTCAACCGGATAAACTCGGGGTGCATCCGATGGTTGCGAATATCTTCGCACCGTATGGGGGAAAAGGTACCGTAGCCGACGTGCAAGGTAAGAGCCGACACCTCGATACCGGCCGCTCCCAGGTCTTTTAAAAGCGGTTTAGTAAAATGCAAGCCGGCGGTTGGAGCCGCAACCGCGCCGGGATGTCTGGCATACTCGGTCTGATAGCAGGTACAATCCCCACTCGTTGGCAGGGAGTCTTCCCTCTCGATATAGGGCGGCAGAGGAACGCGACCGATGCGATCGAGCACTTCGACAATCGCGCAAGTTGGCTCAAAGCGCGCCATCACCGAGCCGTCGCCGGCCGTGGAAAGAATTTCGGCGCGAATGTCCTGGTCAAACTCCACAATTTGCCCGGGGCGAAAGGGCTTGGATGACTTTGCCAGGCAGCAGTAGCCCTGAGTATTTCCAAGGTGGGGCTCTTTATAGGGGTCGAGCACGAGCAATTCGACCTTGCCTCCGGTTTGTTTGCGCCCGAGAAGCCTGGCGGGAACAACGCGCGTATCGTTTACCACGAGCAGATCTCCAGGCCTTAGGTATTGGGCGATTTTATCAAAGCGCGAATGGATGAGCGAACCCGCGAAACGATCCAAAACGAGCAGACGGCAGTGCTCGCGTGCACCGGCCGGATGCTGGGCAATGAGTGCGGGCGGCAGATCGTAGTCATAATCAGCAATATTAAAGGAGCTGTCCAAACGGTCCGCCGGGTCTATCCGAGAATGCATATCGCAATGAGAGGAATTAATTTTTTTCTCCATTTCCGTTTACCTGAAAACGACAAATAGCTCTGCGAGGGCAAGAGTTACCGCTTTGCCCGATCGAGGCCAGTATAACGCATAGACTTTTCGAGTTAAGCAAGAATCGGGTTCAAAAAATGAAATTATCCCCCAAACGGTAGACAAAAACGGCCAAAGGGGCATCTTTTTAAGGGAGTACTATTTATTGCATGCTATTATCCGCAAGGCGGCAGGGCTACGAAAGGGCCAGGAGAGCCAAGCTCCCGGCTCGATGTTCAATCGGTTTTGCATTCCAGGGGAAAGGGGTATGCCTATGAAAAGCGCGATGATAGCGGTTTTAGCGGCGGTTACGGCTCTTTGCGTCTACCCGGGGGCAGCCAGGGCTCAGGATGTCTCACAGCCCCCTCCTCCAATCGAACAGCCTCTGGTAAGCGAAGGCGAATTCGCAATAAAACTCTCGGCCGCTCTGAATTTAGGCTTTACCCAAGATGAGGTCGAAGCCGAAGACTCTCTGGCCAAAATAGACATCTCGCCCCGAAACGGATGGATTTCGGACTATCCAATAACGCCCGATATTATTGAAGAAATAAGGCAAAGCGCTGTAAGCTCGTCATCCTCGGGAAAGCTTTTAATGGGGCAAGCCGATGCCGCCAAAGCCGTAAGCGATGTCTGCGCCCGGTTTAACCTGGCGCTCTCCGAGGACGGGGCACCCGGTGAGAGCGCCGACAACAACGGTTCCAATCAATACGCATCGACAACTAATCTGGACAGCTATTACAACGAATACGGCCCGCCGGTTGTAACCTACTATGTGCCTCCGGAAGAATACGGCTATCTCTATGCCTGGGTCCCCTGTCCCTTCTTGTGGGGTAGGAACTATTTCAACGGCTACTATATCCTAAACGACTTTGACACCCGGGAGGGCTATTATACCCATCGCGGCAATGACAACCATTTTTACAGGCCCTATCGTCGTCACTGGAGAGGCCACAGGATAACCAACCATGCGACAGGCGCCAACGGAGCGGTCACCAGAATCAACCCTCTGGCAAGGGCAAACAGCGGAGGGGGGACTTCGAAAACTTCGACAATAAGTTTACCCTCGAACGGATCGACTTTTCATTCGGCCCGAGATCAGGCAGGGGCAAGGACCATTATTGACCATGCGGAGGCGACAAGCCCGGCAGGTATGGCGGGGGGCGCCTACCCGGCAGGCGGGCACACGGAAGCGCACGGCCATGCGGGCATACAGCCGGGAGCGGCCTACAGAGGCCAAACACGCAGCTCGGGAATCCCGTCGAGGGGATCTTCGGGGGACCGGAGCGCGACATCGTCCAATTCTTCAAGCACGGGCATTTCAAGCGGCGGCCTTGGCGGAGGTTTTATCGGAGAACACCGTTAATTTGGAACAAGCCCGCAGCCGGATTCTTTTTGGAGCCGGAGACCGCCCCCAGACGATCACCTCGCGCTTCGTCCGTCTTTTTTTGCAAGCTCGGAGTTAAAAAGGCCGTAGAAATTTTTATACTCCTTAAGCCCTCGGGCAAAGAGCAGTTTGACCTTATCGAGGTCCTTTGCGTTAATAATGAGATTAACGCCCATTGCAAAGGCCAGCTTGGCATCCAGGGTGGCCTTTGTACTGCTTAGCAGGCAGAGGAAGAATTGCCTTCTAAGCTGCATGGGAAGAATCTGCATGTGGAGCAAGACGAGATTTTCGGAATTAGTTGCGGAGTGAAAATTCTCATCGAGCACAATAATATCGTAGTGGTTGTGACGCAGCTTTCCGAGGGCGAAGAAGGGGTTTTCGGCATGGACGACCCAGAAGTCCAGTTCCTGAAGCGCTTGCGCAATACTATTACGGCGTTTATCATCAGTATCGCAAAGAAGAGCGGTTCTAACTCCTTCTTCGACCAGATCTATGGCATCCTCATCCAAGAGAGCAACTTCGGAGGCTGTTGGAAAAAGACTGGAAGTTTGATCCCCAGGGTAAGCCGGAGCTTGTTTGCCGGGGATTACCAGGCGGGCTTTGCATTTGGGGCAGGAAATCGCCAGTTGCCTGGCCTGAGGTAGCTTCTCATCGGAAATGGTGAATTCGCCCTTACACTCTTTGCATTGAATTTTCACTCTCGACCTCCAGGAATTGAGGTATTTATTCCAGACCCTGCGCTTTTGGGCTATAAATAAATCGGCAGCAAAGGGAAATCGGACAATAGGAATGCGATTTTAATGCCTTCAGGACTAATTACAAGACAGAAAGCAAAGGAAGCTCTATGGATTTCCTGGAACCCGACGCTTTTTTCGAATTGGCTTCATTTGATCACCGCGACCTGTTTACCGGCTGCAAATATGTCTGGGACGCGCTGAGCAAGATTAACGGCTACCTCGAACACGGCCTGGAAGCAAACGTGGCTGAAGTAAATTGTTTTAGACGTCCGCTGCCTGCAACCGTGGTGTTGTGGCGCGGCAAGGCTCTTACCGGCGGCTTTAAGATCCTTGGCGGAAACACGACCAAGGACGAATTCCGAGTAGAGATCGAGGGGGAGGAAACCTGCGAAGCTGCCGTATTGTTCGAGGGCAGCGTGTTGTGGGACGACTCGATTTTTATCGGTCCGGGGGCGGTTATCGAACCGGGCGCTTTAGTGAAGGGACCTACCATAATAGGACCCCATTCGGAAGTGCGCCAGGGAGCCTACATGAGAGGAAAGTGCATTGTGGGCGCCCGATGCATCGTGGGCCACACCACCGAGATGAAGTCGAGCGTAATGCTGGACGGCGCCAAAGCGGGCCACTTTGCCTACATAGGCGACAGCATCATTGGGTGCGAGGCCAATCTCGGGGCTGGAACAAAGCTTGCCAACCTCAAGATAAGGGATCAAAAAATCCGTGTTATGGCCCATGGAACGCGGATAGTGACAAATTTACGCAAATTCGGCGCCGTTTTAGGCGATCACGTTGAAACGGGGTGCAATTCCGTAACCAACCCTGGAACCGTTCTTGGCAAAAACTGCCAGGTATTCCCTCTGACCTCAGTTCGCGCCGGCTACTATGAACCCAGTTCCGTCATTAGAGGATAGTAAAAGAGGCCTTAAGGCAGAAAGGGTTATCGGCTATTTTAAGAGGCGGCAGGAAAATTTGGGTGGAACTCGCCCTTACCGCCAGACCGCCTCGGGAGCATGGGCGGCTTCCAGGCCGGAATATTTGCTGCACTTTTTTGAAGGGCTCGATCTTGCCCGTTTTCGCCTTTTCGTAGACCTTGGAAGCGGAGACGGTGTTGCCTGCTGCCTTGCGGGCCTTTTTACCAGGGTTATCGGAATAGAGTCCGACTACTTTCTGGCATCGCAGGCGCAGAGGGCCGCACGCGCATTAGAACTCCGGGAGCGCGTAAGCTTTATCTGCGCCGATTTCCTGACCCAAACGATTCAAAGGGCCGACTGTCTCTATATCTATCCGGACAAACCCCTGGACGCGGTCGAAAAGGTCCTGGGCGACTGGAACGGACACCTTCTTGTCTATGGACCCCATTTTCCGCCCAAGCGACTGGAGCTGCAAAAAAAACTCAAGCTGGGCATGGAGACAATGTCTGTCTATTCCTACCGAAGAGGTGGAGATGGCCCAACGAGGGAAAAAGGAAAATAATTCGCGACGGTCTTTTCGATATTCGCGAAAATGCGACGTAACAAGAGACGGTTAGCTTTTCGCTTGGCCAAGACCGTTTAGAAAGCACACTCGGGTGGAAATCAGTCTTACGTGACTGGTGGCTCCAAAGCCGGGCAAGGCGGCCCGAATAGATGCGCGGGTCGGGCCCGCCCGTTTCCCCCGGGCGGCTATGAGGCCGCGGCCAGATCCCGGGGGCAGTTTTGCCGCATCTCCAGCTCTTCGCGGGAAAAGACTCCATCTATATCCAAGATAGTGATGAAATCCTCGCCGTTTTTGCACATCCCCTCGATAAACCTTGATTTGACGCGGGCGCCGATTCGCGGCGGCGGCTCTATATTTTCGGGGTCGAGGTCCACCACCTCCTGAACGCAATCGGCCAGTGCCCCCAGGATCGTCGTTTCACCCTCGAGTTCGATTTCAACGATCACGATGCACGTATTTACGGCCCTAGGGGTTGGCCCCATCCCGAACTTGAGGCGCATATCCACAACGGTAACAACGCTACCCCTCAGGTTTATTACCCCGAGCATGAAATCGGGCATCTCGGGGATTTTGGTAACCGCGGTGTAGTCGAGGACCTCCCGGACCCGGCCGATGGCAAAGGCAAAGACTTCACCGCCAAGCTTGAATGTTAAAAACTGCGTCGTTACAGCCTGCTCCGAGGATTTCATAGGAGAGCCCCCTAATATTGCTCGAAATGCATATCTTCCAAGTCCGCGTTTTTCTGCTCGCCAAGATCGAGCATCACTCCGCCGTTGCTTTTGGCGCCGACTTTGCGGGGTACGCACTGGGAGAGGATTTTAACCATGCTGGCCGGGCTCTTTGCCTGGGGGGCATCCGCGAGGTTGGCAGCAGCCGTATGGGCTTTAAAAAATGACATCGTAGTAAGCAGCTGTCCGGCCTGGCCGAGAAGTTCCTCGGAGGCCGCGGCCATTTGTTCGGCCGAGGAGGCATTGTGCTGAATCACCTGGTCGAGCTGCTGGATGGCTTTGTTTATCTGTTCGGCCCCCGTACTTTGCTCATTGCTTGCCGCATTGATTTCCTGGACAAGATCCGAGGTCTTCTGGACATCGGGAACAATCCTGGCAAGCATGCTTCCGGCCTGTTCGGCCACCTTGACGCTTCCGGCAGCCAGTTCGTTTATCTCCGCGGCGGCTTCCTGGCTGCGCTCGGCAAGCTTTCGCACCTCCGAGGCCACAACGGCGAAGCCCTTGCCGTGCTCTCCGGCACGCGCGGCTTCAATGGCGGCGTTGAGGGCCAGCAGGTTAGTCTGGCGGGCAATTTCTTCGATAATGGAGATCTTTCCGGCTATTTCCTTCATGGCGCTAACCGTTTGGGCTACGGCCTGGCCACCCTCCTTGCCGTCCTGAGCGGCTTTGACGGCGATCTTTTCGGTCTGCTGGGCATTATCGGAATTTTGCTTGATGTTGGCCGCCATCTGCTCCATCGAAGCCGAGATCTCTTCCACCGAGGCCGACTGCTCGGTAGAGCCCTGGGAGAGCTGCTCTGCGCTGGCACTGAGTTCCTTGCTGCCTCCGGCCACCTGATTGGCCACGGTTTGAATGGTAGTAACGATCCCGGTAAGGCCTTGGACCATCTCGGACAAGGCCTGCATGAGCTTATCGTCGCCGCAACGCTGCGTAACATTTACCATGAGGTTTCCGGAAGCGATTTGCTCGGCGGTCGTGGTAATTTCGACCATGGCGTCGATCAACATATTCAGATTGTTTTTTATTGTATTGAAATCGCCTCCGTACTCCTCGGTGATCTTCGGGGGCAACTCGCCCCTGCTGATTTTAGCCATGCAATCGGCGGCCACATTGAGGGGGCCGACGACGGCATCCAGGGTATTGTTTACCCCCTCGGCTATTTCTCGATAGCCGCCGTCGTGGTTTTGGACATCGGCGCGCCTGGAGAGGTTGCCTTCCACGGCCGCATGAGACAGTCCGTTCATATCCTCTATCAATTGTTTAATGTTGTGCATACATTTGACAATTGCAGGAATTATTACGTCCTTTTCGCTCCTTTTGCCTATTTTCTCCAGTTGCTCAAGGGCCGAAGTCTCACCCAGCGACAGCTCGGTAAAGATCTCGGTTATTGCGAGCAAGCGGTCCCTGACAAGGTTGGTGGCTTCGGAAACGGAGGCAAAAAGCCCGGAATAATTTCCTTCAACTTTTTTGGTGTGGTCGTTTACCGCCATGTTTGTAAGCACGCCGTTACACTCCACAAGGCCGCCCAGACCGTCGATACAGTTATTGACGCTGTTTTTTAGCTTTGCGAATTCGCCTTTGTAATCCTCGTCGATCCTGGGGGGCAATTGGCCCTTGCCGATCTGATCGACACGATCGGCAGCCGCTTGCAGAGGAGAGACGACGGCATCGAGGGTATTGTTTACCCCTGCCACTATTTCGCGAAAGCCGCCCTCGTAGAGGGTCACGTCCACGCGCTGAGCGAGGTTTCCTTCGGCCGCGGCATGGGTAAGCGTGTTCATCTCATCTATGAGCCGCCGGATGACCTGCATGCATTTTATGGCTGTGGGGAGAATGACATCCTCGTCGCTTCGGCGGCCCATTTTTTCGTAGACTCCGAGGTCGCAGGTGTCTCCAAGCGAGAGGTTGTTAAAAATCCTTGTTACGGCCAGAAGCCTTTCCCGTACCAGGTTGGCAGCCTCGGAAACCGATCCGAAAAGCCCCGCGTAGTTTCCCTCGATCTTGCGGGTGTGATCGTTTACGGCCATCCTTTCCAGCACCGCAAGGCACTCCTGCAGACCTCTCAAGCCTTGGAGCCAGGAGTTGAGGTTTTCTTCGATTTGCTTAAAAGCGCCCCGCGAATCAGACAGGATTTCCTCGGGGACCTCTCCGGCGGCTATCCTGGCAACGCAGTTTCCCACCCTTTCGAGCGGCCCACTCACCTCGCCCACGATCCAGTTTAGCTCCTCGGCAACCGGTCTAAATTCCGAATTGACCTTTTGGCAATCGCAACGGACACCGAGTTTTCCCGCAGCAATGGACTCGGCCAGACCTTTGGTTTGCGCGCGAAGAGATCCCAGGGCTGCGCCGAAATTTTGGATCAACACAAAGCCGAGCAGCAAGGAGGCAAACAGGCCGAATAAAGCGGCGGCAAGCAGTAGACTCGACATGGATGCACGGGCCGAATCGTGGGGTCCGACCAGTTTGGCAAGGGTTTTTGCAACGGGGAAAAATAATTTTTGCCCCTTCGAGGCAGCTTGAAAAATCCGGGTATCCAGGCCGCTCACCCTCGGGTCGCTTGAGGCGAGGCCGGAAGCCAGGAGCTTATCTTTTTGGGTGGAAAGGCTCACAACCTCTCCGACCTGCTTTTCCCAAGCCTCCAGAAGGCTTGCGAACTCTTTCCCAAGCGCAGCGTTCCTGGCTGGCGAGTGGGAGGAAAGATAGGATTTCCAGGCTGCATCGATTTGCTGCAACGATCGGCCTATTTTCGCATAGGCATCCCCTCTTGTCCCAGGACCGAGGAGGCCGGGATCGAGCAGGCCGGACTGCGCGGCAAGCAAAACGTTCTGTGCCAGGCTCATACGGGCCAGAGAACCGAGTTGCTCCCGGCTGCGCGTGACTTTTCCGATTCCGAGATAGCCTGCCCAGGCAGTACACAAAAGGATCGCCAAAACGATAGAAATTGCCCCCACGATTTTGGTTCCCATCCTTACGTTGTTAGTCATTGCCCATCCTTTCTCATATTCCGAATTAGTGGGGCGCCGGAACGCCGCCTTCCGGTGCGGTCTCGTTTAGTGCCAACGAATCGACAATTTTAGGGATATCCACTATCAGGGCAACGGTCCCGTCACCCAGGATGGTCGTACCGGAAACGGCACGCACATTCCGATAGAGTTTTCCAAGGTTTTTGATGACCGTCTGGTGCTGCCCGACCACTTTATCCACGACGAGGCCGATTTTGCCTTCGGGGGTCTGGGCAATTACGATCTGCTCGACCGGCGGAGGCGGCGCATCCGTTGAGAATAAATCCCGCAATCTGATATAGGGAACGAGGTTTTGGCGGATAAAGGTCAGTTGTCTGCCATTATCTTTCGCTGCGTCCTGCCTGGTAAGTTCTATGCATTCTTCGACGAAAGAAAGGGGCAAAACGAAATAGCCCTCGCCGACCTTTACAAGCAGACCGTCTATAATCGCCAGGGTTAAGGGGAGCTTAAGAGTTATGGTGGTTCCAAGGCCTTTGGGGCTAAAGATTTCTATTGAGCCGCCCATGGAATCGATGGCGCGTTTGACAACGTCCATGCCAACACCGCGTCCAGAAACGCTGGTGACCTGTTTGGCGGTAGAAAAGCCCTGGGCAAAGATTAGAGAAAATATCTCCTTTTCCGACAACTGGGAATCGGGTTGGACCAATCCCTTTTCGATCCCCCTGGCCAGTAAGGCTCGCGTGTCGAGTCCGGCGCCGTCATCGGCAATCTTTACCAGCACATAAGCGCCCGAATGCTGGGCAGACAAGTGAAGAGCGCCTTTTCTGTTTTTTCCGCGACTCAGCCTTTTTTCCGGCGTTTCGATACCGTGATCCATACTGTTTCTAATTATGTGCACCAGGGGATCTTGCAACCGTTCTATAACGGTTTTATCCAGTTCGACCTGCGAGCCTTCGGTGGTGAGAACGACCTCTTTGGAAAGTTCGGCGGAAAGGTCTCTGACGAGGCGGCTGAATTTGTTGAAGGTCGCCCCTATGGGAACCATGCGAAGGCTCATCGTGTTGTCGCGAAGCTCGGAGGTAAGCCGGTCGACCTGTTCGGCGATCAACCGCAGTTCGGGGAATTTTTTCGACCTGGCCAATTGCCGAAGACTTGCCTGTACCGTTACAAGCTCGCCCACAAGATCGACCATGGAATCAAGCTTGGCGGCCGGCACCCTCACGGATGCCGTAGATTGCTCCACCTGTTCTTTTTTCTTCTCGACAATTTCGCGTAGCTGCCGCTGCTCCATGAGAGCGGCCCGCACCTTGGAGGGACTAACCACACCCTCCTCGACGAGCATCTCTCCGAGCCGTTTTTGTTTGCCAAGCACCCGGCTTACCTGCTCGAGGGTTGCGTCTCCCTTTTCGACAAGCATTTCTCCAAGCCTTTTGCGAGGCACCTCTTCAAGGTTTGAGTCCTCGCAGATCCTCTCGATTTTGAGCTCGCAGTCCTCTTCGACGAATATGAAAACGTCTTTCAGGGCATTGATGTCCTCGGAGGTAGACAGTATGATGTCCCAAGACGTGTAGCACCCCTCGGGGTCCATGTCCCACAGATCGGGCATGGCGTCGACGTCGACTGTTATGCGGCACGTGCCAAGAGTGCGAAGGTCCTGGAGCAACAGAGCGGGGTTGACTCCCCTGTTGAAGATATCCCGATTGGGGCGAAAGAAGATTCGGTAAGTGGTGACAGGCGGGCTATCGGACAAAGGTTGCTCACAGGGGTTGGCGCAAGAGAGTTCCTGGGGTTCACGGTCGGACTCCCCGGGGGTCTGATCGTTTTTTGGGGGGCCGCTAAAGGGTGCGAGAAGCTCTCGCAGAGCCGCCAGGATCTCGTCTGCCCGTTTGTTTGAAAGCAAGGGATCGGGATCGTCGAGCATGGTTTGGATAAGATCGGCCGCGGAGAGGACACGGTCGATGAGCTTTGCGCCGACGGTGACATTACCGGCGCGCAGGACCTCCAGGACATCTTCGAGCTTGTGGGCAAAGGAGGCAATCTCGCCATACCCCGACATCGCCCCAGAGCCTTTGAGCGTGTGCAAACACCGGAAAAGCCGGCCTATTTGCCCACTTTCCCCGGGAGCCGTCTCCAGAACCAGCAGGGCGGCTTCCAATTCCGCGAGCAGTTCGCCGGCCTCGGTCCTAAAGGTTTCCGTGAGGTCGTTATTCATCCCGGCTCCTTCCTTACAACCGCGAGCAAAAGTTCAGGCTTGAAGGGTTTTACTATCCAGCCCGTGGCCCCGGCGGCCGTGCCCTGAAGTTTTTTCTCCTGCCGGGACTCGGTGGTAGGCATCATGAACTTATTGCTCATTGGTTATCTTTCTCAAAGCCCAGAGCGTGCACGTATCCCGTATCCCGGGCAAACCGCATGAACTCATCCGAAAAATTCTCTGCGATGGAAACCCGCCTGCCCGATTTGGCGGAGGAATTAAGAGCGGCACATAGCAGTTGCAGAAAGGAGGTATCGACTTGGGTCACCATTGCAAGGTCCACGCGGAGAGCTTCGCTTTTTTCAAGGCCCTCAATCAGTACGTTTTGAAGCTCTTTGGCATATTCCACGCTACATTCGCCTTGGAGCTTCAAGATCATTTCATCGCCGCTCCGGCACAACTCGCAAATCATTGGCGCTCCTTGACAGAAAATCCATGGGCCTGCCGCGGCGAACAGTCTGGCGGCAGACACGGTATGGGAACCCGGGGGGATATTTTTGAAAACGCACCGAACGTTTGACAAAAACAGTGGCATTTGGGACCGATTTGAAAAAACCGGTCTGGGCAGATTCGTTAGTCTCAGGTGTTAAAGCCACAGCAGATATCTTTCCATTACAACTTGCCCGCTGGAATTCCAAATCAGCTTGAAAACCACTATCCGGTTGGTAAAGCATGCCACGGGCGTACAGAGGCTCTCACACAAAAACCGGACCAACAACATCGCGCATCAATTTCTTGAGATAGTTGACCGCACTATTCGGCAGGCAGGGACTTAAACTTGAGTCTTTTTTCACACCTGTTCAAATCTGTTGGGTTTTGCAAAAACCGCGGGGATAATTTCAGAAAGACAACAGGCTGTTGCAGGGCGGGCAGAAAGAGGATTCTTTTCTCCCAGACAATCGAGAAAGGATGCTTTGGAGCCTGGTGCGGCAACGGAAGCTCAGGCTCGGGCGGAAGGAGTGCTTGTGGGTAGCCGATAGAAAAAAGAGAAAAAAGGTAAAACGAAAACCGGGCGGCACGGGCCGAATACAAGCGCGGAGCGCGCGGTCCGGCCTGCCCGTTTTTCGATAGTTTCCTGGTCCTGGGTGCCTTTTAGAAAAGATCGGCGAGGTTTCGCCTCGGCCTGTTTTTCCAATTTCCACGGTGGTAGGCATAAGAGGCAAGAATCGGCACAGCGATCGTACCTTCGCAAAACACCATCTGGTCATTTCCGGAATCGACCTTGCCCCAGGATCTGGCTTCCTTAAGAGTCGAACTCGAACAGGCCCCATCCCTTACATCGGCAACCGTGATCTGGATCGCGTACTTGTGCATCGGGACTTCCTTTCCCAGCACTTCGGCGCAGATGACCACGTCCTGGATGAAATTCTTAGGCACTCCGCCGCCTATGATCAAAAGCCCGGTGTCGGAAGCATTTATCTTTATCTGGGTAAGCTCGCGGAAGTCCTTTACCGAATCGATGGAGACATGCCCCGAAGGCCTTTGGGTCTGATGCTGCACCAGGCCGAACCCGGCGCTCGAGTCCGAAAAGGCCGGGCAGAAGATGGGAACCTTGTTTTCGTAGGCGCACTGGATGAGGGAATTTTTCTTTTTCGAATTGGAAACCAGGTATTTGCCCATCTCTTTTATGAACTGGCGGGAGGAATAAGCACCGGGCCGCAGTTCATCGGCGATCTTTTTTATCGTGGAGTCGCACTCCTGCAGTTGATTTTCATCTATGAAGGTATCGTATATCCTGTCGACATAAGCCCCTCTCAAGACGGCATCGTCTATATCGGCGCCGCCCTTGAAGTGCTTGAAACCGATTGCCTCGAAAAAATCCATATCCACCACGCTCGCCCCGGTCGAGACGACGGCATCTATCATATTGTAGCGGATCATGTCGCTGTAGACGTTCATGCAACCGCCCGCGCTGGTACTGCCTGCCAGAGCGAGCACTATGGTGGCGTCCGGGTCGCTTACCATGCGGTCGAAAATCATCGAGGCCGAGGCAAGCTCTCTCGCGCTAAAGGACATCCTGCTCATCGCTTCGATCAGTGGGACCGGGTTAAAACCTGCAATGTCGATATGTTCAATTGGTTCTTTCAGAAGGTCGCTTTTGAGCATTGTTTTGAAACGCTCCTTTCGTATTTTTAAAAATTTCGCATCGTTTTTCCTAAGAGGCTGGGCACAGTACAATATATCCCTTTTCAAATCCAGCTTTTAAAGCCGAGAAGAGCTTCCGGGGCTTGCGATTTTTGCGAACAGGGGCAAATCGGGCCCCGACAAACGACAGGAGCCTCGATAGTTATTAGAACCTCTTGACACTATACATCAAAAAGTTAATACATTCGGAGTCGGATTTCCATTTTTCCCGCCTGTTGAGGCAAGCTATGAAAAGGATCATCCTATGCATCGGCCTGGGGTTGGCCGCATTTATTTTACCGCAGGCTTATCCTGCCCGCGCCGGCATATGGTCGGCCGCTACGATCGACAAAGTACAACGCGCAACGGTCACAATCTATATCCTCGATGAGAAGGGAAAACCGATCGCCCAGGGAAGCGGATTTTTTTTCCGGGAAGCCGGGCATGTGGCCACCAACTATCATGTTCTTGGTAAAGCCACGGCAGCCGTGGCTAAAACCTACGACGGCACTTTGTGCAAGCTCCAAGCCATTCTTGCCAGGGACAGGCGAGACGACCTCATCGAGGCCGCCGTCGACCCCAGCTGCGCTCCGTCGGTTTACCTCCTGCCCGCAGATACTCAGCCAAAGGCCGGAGACCCTCTCATGGTCGTAGGAAGTCCTCTGAACGTCGCCAAGGTGACGAGCAAGGGCAGGATATTGGAAATTGTGGACATGCCTAAACTGGGCAAATGCATAGTTCACGATGCGAGGGCTTCCCACGGTTCGAGCGGCGGTCCCGTGGTCAACCCCGCAGGAGAAGTGATAGGGATAGAAACCGCGGGGGTGGTCTCCAGGCCGGATATGGATTACGCCATTCCGGTGGAACGGTTTTCCCGCATGAGTGGTTCCTACCGGGAATTAAAAGCTTCCGGAAGCGGCAACTAGCCCGAAGGGATTTCCCCCCTCTTTTGGGATAAGTCCTCGGATATGTTTTGAGGCCGCACTCTTTGCTTGTCTTTGATCTGGACAAGCCGGCCGCTACGACCGATAATAAAGAGGAAAAGCGCCCGAAAGGGCCGGTTATAAAACTCTTTTTTTGGTTCTTTACGTTTGTGGAAACATTCGACATAGGCACCTTTCACATAACAGTCGGCAAACTTGGCTCCCGCAGCTATTCGAAGGTAAGTTACCCTCTGCGATACGGACGTCTTGGCGAGCTTAAGACTCCAAAGCATCTCTTCGAGTTCAACTTAAACGGGGAATTAAAGTTTATAACCGGCAGGGGCAAAGAGTGGCCCAACCCTTCCGAGTGGCTGAAGAGGACCGTCACGGGCAACTGGGTCTATTATTCGACCGGCGGCTACGACGGCCCCTATGACTGTCTGGGCGAATATTACCTCCCCTGCTTTTCCTATCCCAGCAACAACATCAATGCGTGCGATCCGTTCGAAGACCATGCCGTAGCCTCCGCGATAGAGGCCTGGGGATCGGTGCACGAGGAGTTGACAAAGCTCGATCCAAAGCTTCTGCCTGAAAATATCGCAAAATTTCTGAGCCGCTTAATAGCGAACCCTCCGGGCCAACTGCGCAGCAAAGCCGCCCGTATCCGCGAGATAATCGGCGACAGCGTAACGGTTCTGCCTCCGGATACACGGCATGTGGACTACGATATCGTCCCTCTTATAATAGCCGATGGGTGTCTCTACAAATGCGCTTTCTGCAAGGTAAAGTCACGGCTTCGTTTTAAGGATCGAACCAAGGAAAATATAAAGACTCAAATCGAAGGCCTCAGGGACTTTTTCGGCAAGGACATCTCCAATTACAACTCCGTGTTTCTGGGCCAGCATGACGCCATGAACTCCGATCCCGAACTGATCGAATACAGTGCGAAGCTGGCCTTTGAAGCTTTCGATTTTAAAAACTCAAACCTGAAAGACCCAAGCCTTTTCATCTTCGGAAGCGTTGCCTCGATACTTAAAGCCGGCCCTGAGACATTCGACCGTATCGGGAGGCTTCCCTTCAGAACCTATATAAATGTCGGGCTGGAATCGGGTGAGCGGGACACACTCGCCAAACTTGGAAAGGGCATCACGGTCGAAGGGGTCGAGGCCGCCTACGACAAAATCGTCGCTATAAACAAAAGATATGAGCGAATTGAGATCACCTCCAATTTTATCTATTCTCCAGACCTTCCCCCCGCTCATACGGAATCCATAGTAAAGCTTATTGGAAAACATTTCGACCACCCCTACCCCAAGGGGACCATCTATTTTTCCCCCCTTCTCGATGCCGGCCGCAATGGGTGGAGAAAAAACATCAAGAGGGAATTCTACAAGCTGAAGAGAAAAATTCCCGTCCCTTCTTTTCTCTACCTTATACAAAGGCTCTAAGTCGCTAGTTCTTACGGATAATCACGATCGCGCGAAGCTTGCACGGAGGTAGTGTTCGCCTCTTTTCATGAAAAAAATCCTATATAAAATTATTAAGATGATTAAGGTAGCGAAAACCGGCCCGAGTGAAGCCGATGCCTTTCCGGTCCCAGGGAGGACTTTATGGAAGCCGTAATTGAAAAGATTTTGGAAAACCTTAGCACTATTCCCGGTCAAGGCGGTTTGCTCGAACAATTTGAAAAGCGTTTGCGCAAAATGCAAAGGCGGGTTCTGTTCGAAATTTTTGACAGCTTAAACGAAGAAGAAGTCCAAAGAGTGCCGGTTGGCCTCTACAAGACCGTGCTGATAGACGGAAGCAAAATGCCTGCCTTACTGCGTTTTTATTTACCGACCTGGCGCGGCTATGACGAGGTTTTCTGGCAGGCCCTTGGCGATTATGCGATTTTAACTCTCCATCGCGTCAAGGACCTGGAATATAACGCAACCTGTGGAAAAATGAAGATAGAGTATTTCGTAAGAACCACGGGTGAGGCCGGAAGGGTGAGAAGTGCGGAGCAAATTCGTGAAATTATGCAAAAAATAGCTTTTTTAATCGAAACCGAGAGGCTTCCTACCGATTTTACGCACTTTCGAACAATGACGGAAAGAAGGGGGCAAATAGGAGAGCTTAGCCAGGAAAAGGCCGTGGCGCTGGGGGCACTTTTAAAACTCCTGCCCTTCTAGATCCCCTTCCCGGGCGGGATGATGTATTTTACCGGGTCATTTTGAACACAGGATCGCTCAGGGAGCTTATCCTAAGCTCCCTGAGCGGGTATTGGCCCTGTCAGACCGTTATGAGCTCGTAGTCGGTCGTTCCCAGTCCGATCTTTTCGGCGTATTCGATCTGGAGGTAAGGATTTTGGTCGGGGTGGAACTCCTTAAAGATTTCCTTGCCGCAAGCGTTGTTGACAAGATCCAGGCTTGCCTTGTCTATGGCAACGGGATCGAGCGAGGCGAAGAGGCCCACATCGGGGGCGATTCTCTGGTTTCCGTACCGCCAGCAATCGCATTCCTTATTTATTCTAAGGGCAAAATTCAAATAGGCCGCCTTGCCTTTTTTGTTTTTTAGAACAGCGTAAGTATACTCGACCATCTTTTTTTGCAGATCATCTCCCGCTTTGAAATCCACCATAAGCGCTCCACTGGGACAAGCGGCAATGCAGTTGGCGCATCCTATGCACTTGTTTCTGTCAAGGACCGACCGGTCGTCTTCCATATGGATTGCGTTCACCGGGCAGACCTTCTCGCACTCGCCGCAGCCGATACACTTGTCTTCGTAAAAGCTTGGAGTTACGTCACAGTGCTGGGCGAGTTTACCCCGCCTGGTGGCGCATCCCATGCCCAGGTTTTTTAACGATCCGCCAAAACCGGTCAGACCATGGCCCTTGAAATGAGTAACGGTCATTATCGCATCGGCATCGGTGTAGCAGCGGCAGATGCTGGCGGTTTTAATGAACTGTCGATCGATTTGCACATCGACGACGTTCTGGTCCCTGGTATCGTCGGGGATAAAGACATCGACGCCAACGGCCTCCCTTGTAAATCCGTGGTCCATGGCAACGGCCAGGTGATCTTCGCAGTTCAGACGCTTGCCCCGATAGAGCGTGTTGGCGTCAGATAAAAAGGGAAACGCTCCTCTGGCGGCTAATGCATCGCAGACGATTCGCACATGGGCGGGCCTGACGAAAGCATCGGTGCCGTCTTCGCCGAAATGGAGCTTAACCACGACTTTAGCGCCGGGCTCAGCCACGGCCGGCAAGCCGCTTTTGGCCAGAAGTGTTTTGAGACCGGCGTTAACGGCCTCGATATCGTCTGCATCCTTTATCGGTGTGAAAAATACCCGGCTTTTCATCTGTTCGACCTCCGGCATTGAGGGTAATGTTTGGGGGATATTTACAATGCAAGCTACCCCACGACCGCGTGACAGCGCTCGCATATCCCGGGGTGGTCTACAAACTGCCCGACCTTCTCGGATCTCACCCAACAGCGCTCGCATTTTTCACCCGAAGCCGTTTCGACCTGGATTTTCAAGCCCGGCAGCTCGACCTGGCCGATCGGGGCATCCAGGGCCGATTCAGCCTCTATGGAGACCTTAGAGACAATAAAAACGGCTCTAAAGAGTTCTTCGCAGCCCGCGAACTCGGCTTCGAACTCGGGTGGAAGACAAAAGCGCACTCGGGCATCGAGGGGGTGTCCGATCGTCTTGTCCTTGCGGGCCGTTTCCAGGGCCCGAAGCACTTCCTGTCTCAAGACGAGAATTTTTTCCCACCGCGCGGCAAGCTGTTCGTCCTTGAAGGAGGGATCGGATTGTGGAAAAGCCAGCAAATGGACGGAGGGCTCCTGCCCATTGGCCATTCCAAGCCAGATCTCCTCGGCGGTAAAAGAGAGCACAGGGGCCATCAGCCGCACGAGGGTATTCAGGATAATGTGGATCACCGTTTGAGCCGAGCGCCGCTCGGTGCTCTTGGCCGCGCAGGTATAGAGGCGATCCTTTAGGATATCGAGGTAAAAGGAGCTTAAATCCACGACACAGTAATTATGAAGAGCGTGATAGACGCGGTGGAATTCGAAACGATCAAATCCCTGGCGCACCTTTTCGATCAGCTCCTGGAGCTGGTGGAGGGCAAAACGGTCCAGCTCGGGCATTTGATCGCGGGCAACCGCATGGGAGGCCGGATCGAAGTCGTAGAGGTTTCCAAGCAAAAACCGGCACGTGTTTCGGATCCTTCGGTAGGCTTCGCTTAACCTCTTCAAGATGTCCTGGGAAATACGAACATCGTCTCTGTAGTCTTCGGCCGAAACCCACAACCGAAGTATTTCGGCCCCGTACTGGCGGATGATTTCCTCCGGAGCGATAACGTTTCCAATCGATTTGGACATCTTTCGTCCCTGGCCGTCAACGACGAAGCCGTGGGTAAGGACCGTTTTATAAGGGGCCGTATCCCTGGTTCCAACGGCGGCCAGAAGGGAGGAATGAAACCAGCCCCGGTGCTGATCGCTTCCCTCGAGGTATAAATCGGCAGGGAGGCCAAGTTGGGACCTTTTTTCCAAAACGGCGGCAAAAGAGGTCCCGGAATCGAACCAGACATCGAGAATGTCGGTTTCTTTTTCAACGTTTCGGCCCCCGCATCCGGGGCAGGAGACGTTTTCGGGAAGAAGGTCCTCGACCGGGTGTGTAAACCAGGCGTCGGCGCCCTCTTTTTCAAACATCGACACGATATGGTCGAAGAGCTCCCTGGAGGTTATGTATTGGCCACAGTCGGAGCAGCGGAAAACGCAGATGGGAACCCCCCAGGAGCGCTGCCTGGATATGCACCAGTCGGGCCTGTTTGCGACCATGCCGTAAATGCGCTCCCGTCCCCAGCCGGGCAGCCACTGGACCCGGTCTATCCACTCGAGGGCCTTTTGGCGCAATCCCGTCTTTTCCATCGAAATGAACCACTGGGGCGTGGCCCGGAAAATAACCGGGTTTTTGCATCGCCAGCAGTGGGGGTAGCTGTGGGAGATTTGGCCCTTTTGCAAAAGGCTGCCGTTTTCTTCGAGCTTGGCGATAACATCCTTGTTTGCATCGAAGACAAATTGGCCGGCGAAAAATTCCACATCTTTGGTAAAGCGCCCGTAGTCATCCACGGGAGAATAGATGTCGAGACCGGCTTCGAGGCCGACTTCGTAGTCTTCGCGTCCGTGTCCCGGCGCGGTATGGACCGCTCCCGTTCCTGTTTCCAGGGTCACATGATTTCCGGGCAGTATCACGGAATCGCGGTCGAGGAAAGGATGGCGCGCCTTTAGGCCGCATAGCTCCTCGGTATTGAAAGTCCGGATTACCTTGTAGTTTTCAACGCCTGCCACGCTCATAACATTTTCCAGGAGCCCCTCGGCCAGAATCCAGACCTCCCCTTCCACCTCGGCTGCCACGTAGACGAAGTCGGGGTGCAGCGCGATGGCAAGGTTTGCCGGAAGCGTCCACGGGGTGGTGGTCCAGATGAGCACATAGGGCTTTTTGCCGGAAAGTTCGGGAAATTTCGCCGCTGCTTCAGGCCTCAGGGCAAACTTCACATAAACGGAGGCCGATTTGTGGTCGGCGTATTCCACTTCGGCCTCGGCCAGGGCCGTACGGCAACTGGTACACCAGTAGATGGGCTTTTTACTTCTAATTATACTGCCGTTTTCGAAAAACCGGCCCAACTCGCGGGCGATCGTCGCCTCATAGTAATAGGCCATGGTGAGATAGGGGTTTTCCCATTCGCCAAGCACTCCAAGTCTTTTAAATTCCTTGCGCTGGATATCGATAAACTTTTCCGCGTAGCGGCGGCAAAGCGTGCGCCTTTCGGTTTGCGAGACACTCTCTTTTTTTTTGCCCAATTCCTTGTCGACCTGGTGCTCGATGGGAAGGCCGTGGCAGTCCCAGCCCGGTACGTAGGCGGCGTTCATCCCGCTCATCTGGTGCGATTTTATGATTATATCCTTTAGGATTTTATTAAGGGCCGTGCCAAGGTGGATATTGCCGTTGGCATAGGGAGGGCCGTCGTGGAGAATGTAGCGCGGCCGGTCGGCGGCCTTTTCTCGCAGCAGCCTGTAGAGACCTATGTCATCCCATCTTTTGAGCAGTTCGGGTTCGCGGACCGTAAGGTTCGCCTTCATCGGGAAATCGGTCTTAGGGAGATTGAGCGTATCTTTATAGTCCATCGAGGTCTCCGGCGTTTTTATCCTAGGCAATTCAAGGGTTGATCCATGCTCATCCACTATCGAGCTAAAATTGTTTATATAACACTTAATGGCTCAAACCGGAAGCCGGATGATGGAAGGCTAAAGAGCTCCCGCTTTAAGGTTTTTTTTAAAAGCTCTAATCGGGTTCCGTATCCAGGTCATATTTTTTGAGTTTCAGCTTAAGGGTCCTTCGGGTTATGCCCAGGCGGCGGGCCGCTTCGCTCTTATTGCCCCCCGTTTGCCTGAGTTTATTGAAAATGGCCTGTTTTTCGATCGCGGCAAGGTTTGCATCCGTCGAAACGCTTTGCTCCAAACCGTGATCGGGGAGAACCGCATCGAGTTCTTCCTCCAGTACCTGAAGCGCAAGGGGCAATTGCGCCCGGGATACATAGTCGCCCTGAACCAGAATAGCCGCCCGCTCCATGGCGTTTTCAAGTTCCCGGACATTTCCCGGCCACGCGTATTTAAGCAGAAGGTCCATCGCATGGGGGGTAAGCCCCTTTACGACCTTGCCGCTTTTTTTGGAAAATCCCGCAAGAAAACCCTGGGCCAAAGCGGGGATATCCTCCACGCGTTCTCTAAGAGGCGGAGCCGATAGGGCGAAAACGTTCAACCGGTAATAGAGGTCTTCGCGGAAAAGGCCTTCATGCATCATCTTTTCTATATCGCGGTTTGTCGCCGCGATTACGCGCACATCGACGGGAACGACGCAGTCGCTTCCCACCCTTTGAACCTGGCCTTCCTGAATCGCGCGCAAAAGCTTTGCCTGCATCGCCAGGGGTAGTTCGCCGATTTCATCCAAAAAGATCGTACCGGAATCAGCCGTGGTAAAACGGCCCTTTCTTTGCCTGTCGGCCCCGGTGAAGGCGCCTTTTTCATGGCCGAAGAGCTCGGATTCGATAAGCGTTGCGGGGATGGCCGCGCAGTTGACCTCCACCAGGGGCTTTTGGGCTCTTGGGCTGTTGGCATGGATCGCGCGGGCGATCAACCCTTTTCCGGTTCCGCTCTCACCCGTTACGAGCACCGTTGTATCCGTTGGCGCCACGAGCGCTATCATCTCCAGGAGCTTTCGCATTGCCGGGCTCGTACCGGTTAGCTCAGGGACCTGAAGGCGGGCGAGCTGCCCCCGGAGCCTTTCATTTTCCTCGCGAAGCCGGGTGTGCTCGAGCGCCCTTTGCATCAAAACCCTCAGGGCTTCGAAGTCCATGGGTTTTGTAACGTAGTCGAAGGCACCGGCCCTTACGGCTTCAACGGCTGTGGGGATCGAAGAATAAGCCGTAACTATCACGATCGCAATGGAAGGGTTATAGGAGGTGATTGCCCTGGTGGCCTCGATACCGTCCATATTGGGCATTCGCATGTCCATAAGGATCATGTCGACCGGCTTTGAGCGGATAATGTCCAGAGCCTGCCCGCCATCGGAGGCTTCCATCACGGCATAACCCCAATCCTGGATCATCGTGGTTAGCATCAGGCGGTGGGAACGGTCGTCATCAGCTACAAGAATTGTGGTCCTTCGCGCTACGGACATCCTGAACCGCCTCCATGGGTATTTTTTTTGATTGTGGACCGGGCTGGGAATACAACCGGATTAGGAATTTCGAACCCTTTTCGACCCTGCTTTGCACCTCGATCTGTCCGCCGTGGGCGCCGATGAATTTGTGAACGTTGGCAAGCCCAAGGCCTACCCCGCGCGGCTTGGTGGTAAAGTAGGGATCGAAGATGTGGGGCAGGTCTTCAGCCCTTATGCCCGAACCCGAATCGGCAACCAGAATGACTACCCCCGAGGCATCGCGGCATGCCCTTACCTCAAGGGTTCCTCCCCGAGCCATGGCATGGATGGCGTTAAGGTAGAGGTTTAAGAGCGCCTGCACCATGAGGTCCCGGTCACCCTGGAGTTGCAGGTCCTTGGGAACGACTTCGGATGTGATCTCCACGCCCTGCCCGGCGGCTTGCTTTTCGACCAGTCGCAGAGATTCTCCAATCAGTTCGAGGCAGGAAATCGGGCTAAGATTGAGGTCGGCGGGTTTTGCAAAATTTATCAATTCGGTCACCACCCTGTTTAGCCTTTCGACCTCCTCGACCATGGCGTCGGCAATCTCGCGGCTGCGCGGGTCTCCTCTGGCCCGGCCGGCGAGAATCGTGGCAAATCCCTTTATGGAACTTAAGGGGTTTCTGATCTCATGGGCTACCCCCGCGGCGAGTCTACCCAAACCCGCAAGCCGCTCGCTTCTTCGCAGTTGCTGCTCCAAACGCCTTATCCCGGACATGTCCGAAAAAAGAAACACGTATCCTCCGGGCTGGTTGTCGCCGTTTCGGATAAGGGCGGCATTGACCAGAAGAGGAAGGACGGTCGAGTCGGCAAGGGTGCAAACGATCTCCTGCTCGACAACTGTTTCCTCCCTGCTCAACCTCTGCAAGACGTTGGAAAACCCCGAAAAATCACTGATCTGGCGCCCTTCGCACCCCTTCGCGCAAACGAGCATCCCCCGGGCGGCCTCATTACTTCTCTCGATTCGCCCGCCAAGATCGGTCGTCAGCATACCCACCGGCATCTGGTTTAAAACCGTTGAGGTAAAGGCCCGCATGCCAAGCAGATAGCTTCGGGCCTGCCTGAAATTATGCGCCCAGAAAAGCGAAATCAACCCCGCGGCTCCCACCAGCAGCATGGTCCCAAACAAGATGATCGTCTGGCGCACATCCTGGCGGCTTGCCGCCTCGAAGGGGGCAGGGTCGAGGCCCGCCACTATGAAAAGGCCTTCCTTCAATCCGGCCCCCCGCCATGGGCAGGGCTCATTTCGACATCTGCCCCCGCCTCTACTCCGCCAGGGGCGAAAAGCGCGCGCGACCTCGAACCTGCGCTCTTTTCCGCTCCGATACCCCCAACTGATCTTGCCGGGTTCAGGCAAGGTCACCTCAAGGGTTCCACCGATTTTACCGGGATCGCTGTGGGCGACAATCCTGCCTTTGGAACCGACCAGGGCAAGGAAGAGCACATCCGACTGCCGGGCGCTCTCTTCAAGCAACCTCTGATATTGATTGCGCCCCCAACCCATCCCCATGCCCGTTCTGGCCCCGGCTTCAACCGAACGCATCAGGACCTCGGCCTGTGAAAGAAGAGCGCGCTTTGTATATTTTTTCTGGCTGTTCACGTTTTTTAACGCCAGGAAAAAAAGTATGGAAGCGAGAAGACAAACCGAACCGATAAGCATCCAGGGAGAAACCCATGCGAGCCTTGCCGGTTTTAGTGGCCGATCGATCATAGCCCTCGCCTCTCGTGGTCTGTTAGCGGATCACCAGGAATTTTAGGCAAAAAACAGGCCATGGGCACCATGGCTACCCCGCCTGAATACCAATAGACGCTTGGGGGGGCTAATTTTTACCCAAATGGGTGTTTTCCCGCCATGGGACCTCATTTAATCTGCCGATTATACATTATACCGGCTTTTTTCAACCCCTCAAACCGGATAAGAAATATCCAGGCCAAGGAGTTGCTGGATAAGCCCTACCCACTTACCCAGGGACAATTAAGGCTTCCAGTGGGCGAAGACCGGATCCATTTCGGGAAAATTACCTGTAATACCGGCATATTATATCGTATTTCGATTTTCCGGCATGAGCTTTGCGAAGGAATTGGCTCAGCCCGGGTTGGAAAAGATCAAAAAATGGGGCTCCGATGCAAGTGGGCCGGGACCGGGTTTTAAAACAGTGACCGTAACCAGGAGGCAAGTCATGAAGAAGATTTTATCGATTCTAACGGTGTTGCTCGCGGTTTGGGTTTTTGTCCCTCAGTTTGTCGGTGCACAGCAGCAGGCCGCCGGTCCGGCGGGGCCCGGCTGGTATTGTCCCTACGCGAGGATGGGAGGCGGAGGCGGGATGATGCGCCACGGGCGGGGATGCGGCATGGGGCCCGCGGCGCGGCTAAACGGAGGAAACCCCATCACCCAAGATCAGGCGAAGACTCTTGTCCAAAACTATCTCGCATCCGGGGACGTCTCCGGTTTAAAGCTCGGCGCAATAACGGATAAGGGAACTGTTTTCGAAGCCGTTGTGACAAACAAAGACAACTCCCCCGTGGAAAAGATTCAAGTAGATAAGAAAACCGGGTGGTTTAAAAACATCCCTTCTTGAGAGACCAAATTGAAAAAGACACCTTCTCCCGGCAGGGGGAAGGTGTCTTTTTCAATTTGGTTATTTTTTATCCACTAAAAATGAGGGTTCTTTATCGTTTCCTGTTCAGGCCGTAAGGGAAGTGTAGTTTGTAATGAGCTCTCGAACATGGGAATAGAGCCTCTCCGCTTTTTGCAGGTGCCTAAGGGCTTTGGAACGTGTGCCGAGATCCCGGGATAATCTTCTGTATTCGTTTGCGTGCTGTTCGGCCCTCTGGTGAAGTCGTATCAACCGTATCTTCTGCTCTGAGTTCATTGACCGCTCCTCTTAGCTGTTAATATGGGCCGTAAAATAGGTCGATTTCAGAGCAAAGCAAATCGGGTGAAGAGAGTAGAAAGCGGGTAGGATTTAGCGTATTTCTTCCAGGCCCTCGCCTCTTGACTGATCGTCGAACCCGGGAAGGGGAGACAGACTCCCGTCGTGTTGTCATAAATGACATAACCGCCTAACGGGGACACACAACACAAAGGACACCTTTAGTCGCAGAGTTTAAAGCGCTCCCGAAGGGTCTCCGAAAGCGATTTGACCGCCGCGAAGGCCTTTTCCACCGTTGCAACGCCGTCGGGGTTTACAAGGCAGCAGGTAGCCGGGGAGATCATACTGCGAGAAATCAGAAAGCTCTGATCGATGCCTTTTTTGTCCAAAGCCTGCCAACAGCTTAAAAGCCTGGTTTCCAGGGTCTTGAGGTCTTCTTTCTCGAAAGGTTCAAAGTTGGTGGGCACCATCCCCCACACCAGGCGGCCGCCGCGCTCCAGAAAACGTTTGATTCGATCGGCGTAGGAGACAAAAATTTCACCGTTTGTGTAGACGTCAAGCGAAAGGATGTCCAAATCGAGGCTTAGAAGAAAATCCCAGTCCGGGTTTCCGCAAAGATGGACGCCCCGGGGCCGTTCGACCTGGGCGAAAAAATATTCCATGTCCCCCCGCGCGGCTATGGCGTCATAGCCCGAAAGAGCGCTAAAGATGTACTGGAGCCCCGGTTCATCGATGAACATGAAAGCGTTTGGATTAAGGGCCTTGAGCCTTTGGAGCTGGGCGTTTACCCGTCTTGCCATGAAGTCGAGCATAAAGGAGCGCACGGTATCGTTAAAAAGAATCGGCCGCTGATCCTGATCGAGTATGTTTAGCCCGAAGCTCACCGGGCCTTCGAGTTGTCCGCGAATGGCGGGGCGGCTGGAAAGATCGAGTTCCAGAAAGCGGTTATAGACGGCCGAGTACGTTTTGCTTACATCGAAAAAGTGCGGTTCCTCGAAATGGGCCAGGACCTCTTCGAGTTCGGCTGCGAATTTATCGATGGAAAAACGAAGGGTGCGGTTTTCCAAATCCAGAAGAATCCCCGGGAACCGTTCGGAAGCCTGGACATACATATCTTCGTAATAGTTAAGAAGCGGCAGTTGGGGCCAGAAAGGAACATCAAGGGATAGAGCGTGGCTTAGGGCCCGTTCCACATCCCTGTGAGGCATTACCGCCATGGCGGTCGTAAGCAGATTTCCGGGAATAGCCAAATGCACCTCCGTACCCTGTTTTTTTGACCGACATTACTCTACCCCATTTTAGCCCGGCTTTTCAACACCAGAGGCATTCGGTGTAGCGAACAAATAAAATGTCCGCACTTGTAGCACGTGAATTGTCCGGTTTAGATAGGCCTCCAAAGGAGGAGGCCTGTGAGACGGACAGAGTTGCTACAGGAGGTGCGGAAAATGCGTTTCAAAGAAAGGGGTCAAGTCTCCGTTTGAACATACGTCGTGTGGAAATAGTGGAAATAGGGTAGAGTAGAGAGCAGGTTTTGACCCTGCCCTCCCTCATCAAACCGTGCATGCGGTTTTCCCGCACACGG
>JAJXYD010000044.1 GCA_021780695.1 Deltaproteobacteria bacterium | reverse complement strand
ATGAAGCCTTGAGCGCGTAGTCAACCTGACCGGATGTCAGCTGCCACAACAAACTGTAGGTTCCAACCGGAAACCACGTAGACAAAAATTCTAGCGAGCTGACATTAACCCATACCGACAAAGGAGCAGACCAGAGGCATTCAGCCCATAGTCTATGTTCCAACGTTCGCAACACAATCGGCGTTGCGGCGGACCCGCTCGCTCAAAAAACAAAAAAAAGGGTCCTCGGCCCGCTGAACTTTTCAGACAAACAGGATTGCCGAGGGGCTATCCCGGATGGGTTTAAAAAGCGAAATAAAACGCGCCGCCGGGATTGGATCGAGTTTTCGGGCAAAACGCGGATGGCGGTTTTGCTCCGACTCAATTGCCCCTCGGACCAGCAGGCGGCTTTAGGGCAGGATAAATAAAGGCACCAATACACGACTTTCCCGTTAAGACCGCCATTGATTAGCAAACATTGGATGGTCGCAAAAACGGGCTCATACCAGGTCAGGTTCAAAATCGGGGAGGCGCCGCATCGCGGCTGGAAGCCGCACCTACAAAGGTAAACCGCAAAATCTTACCGTAAGGTATCGCACGGCGTGAAGTAAAAAGCAATGTCTGGTTATTTATGCATTTTTTAGTAAGAGGCTCTTTAGGCAATTCTACTCAATACAAGCCCCATTAATTTCCAAAGACCCCTGACATCAAAAGCAGTTTCAATTTAGTTACCTTTGTTTAATCTTCAGGATTGTAGATTTTTCTTTTTTGTTTTAAAAAAATACAGGGCGTACTGGACTGCCATTCATTTTTAACTTTTCAGGATTTTAGCATCTTTATACGCCATGGCGGGAAGGGGGGTGTTTGATTAAAAGGGCAAGAGGGGAACATTCTTTACTACAGTTTATTCTATCTTCAATCGTAAGCTTTTCCAGTTTCAATCGTGTGGCCAAATATTCTTTTATGTAAAAACCCGTTTTAAAATAGAGGTTTTAAACTCACTGCCGGCGCCGAGAATTATGTCCCGTAAACAGGAGGAGAGAAGCATGAGCAACAGGATTAAATTGTCCGTTATTGGATTAATAGCAGTATCCGCCATAGCTTTTTCTTTTATGAAGGCAATGGCATGCACCCGTATCTTCTGGAGTAACAGCGTGGCTAAGATGGTAGCCAGAAATATGGATTGGTCCTTCGACGACACTCCTGTCATGTATGTTTTCCCGAAAGGAATGACCAAAAGCGGAGCCTCCGGAGACAGCAATTCCGCCACCTGGGTCTCGGACTACGGAAGCGTGGTGGTATCCTCTTTCGGAGATCAATATATTGCCGCTGACGGTGTGAACACCGCGGGATTGTCCATGCACGGCCTCTGGCTCGTCGCCACGCAGTTTCCAAGCCGCAACCTGTCCGAACCCGGAGTACTGGAAGGCAGATATGGAGAGTTTTTGCTCGACAAGGCGGCCACCGTTACGGATGCCCTGGCCCTTTTTAACAACTACCAGGTTGTGCCCCAGAGCCTGTATGGCGAGGCTCTTGCGATCCATGTCGCGCTTGAAGACAGCACCGGCGATTCGGCTGTCGTCGAGTTTGTAGGCGGCCAGATGAAAGTCTATCACGGGGCCGCCTATGATGTGCTTACAAACGATCCCACCTTTGATTTGCAGTTGGAAAACCTTCTAAACTACCAATATTTTCAAAAGGGCGGCACCTTGTCTCTGCCGGGAGACGTCGATCCTGAGAGCCGTTTTGTCAGGGCTACGGCTTTCCTTTCAACCCTGCCGTCTCCAAGCAGTGTTGCACAGGCAGTTTCCTCTCTTTTGGGCGCCATGCGTCCCGAAACCACCACGCCCGGGTCAGGCTGGTTTATTAGCAGCACTTTCTATCAAGCCTCCCCGACACAGTGGACCTCACTCTACGATTTGACCAACAAAGTAGCCTATTTCCAGCACATGTACCCGAGCAACTCTTTCTACGTAAACATGTCCAATCTCAATTTCGCCGCCGGCGCCCAGGAGATGTACCTCAATGCCGAGCAACCGGGACTTTCCGGAGAGGTTTCGAGTCTTTTCACACCTGTAACGCAGGGCAATTTCTATGAAACGGCCATAGATCTCGGCAATGGCTCGAAATGGCTTAGCTGGTTCGGCACATTGGTTCCCAACTCTGGGGGATGGTTATATCATCAGCAACTCGGGTGGCTTTGGACCGATGCAACGGCCCAAAACAGCAACATCTGGTTTTACGACCCTCAATGGAATGGCAGGGGTGGATACTGGTGGACGAACAGTTTGTCTTTTCCATGGCTCTACAGTACAGTCGAGAGCAAATGGTTGAAATTCGATGCAGCCGACTCGACTCCTCAATCGCGAAAGTTTTACAATACTTCCGGGCAGCTTGAGACGCACTAATTTAGGGTGAAACGGCAAAGCAAGCATAAGGGACCAAGATCGACTTTTGCACGCTAAATCCTTCCGCCTCGTTTCCGGCTTCCGGAGCCAGAAACGAGGCTTTCGATCCCACCAGTCCGGCACCTCTTTTCTCTATCGCTTGGTTTAATTTCTCCCCCGAGGTCCCACTTAATAGGGGGACTTTCCTGCGCTCACAGCGCTCCTTTGTTTTACCGCCGAATTTATGGAATTTTTTCTCACGCATTTTGTCCAGCTTGGAATCGTGTAAATGAAGCCCGCTCCCCGAATCGTTTTGATTCGTTCGATGCCATGGTGCTCGTTGCCAATTTTTTTTCTAAGTCGGCTAACAACCATATCGATGCTTCTGTCACAGCCGCGCAAATCACGACCAAGGCCGCTTCGCGCCAATCTTTCCCGGGACACGATATTTCCGGCCGATCTTAGCAGGATAGCCAGAAAGTTAAACTCCGCGGCCGTAAGCTGTAATTGTTCACCGTAAAGGCGCACGGTACGGCCTTCAAAATTCATTTCGATATCCGCCAGGGTCATTGCAGGATTGCCGCGGAATGGATCAGACCCCGGCCTTTTAGAACGCCGCAGGGCGGCACGGCTTTTGGCGATAAGTTCGCGCTGGTCAAAAGGTTTTACCAGATAATCCTCAGCCCCTGCTTCCAGGGCCATAATGCAGTCTATTTTCCGACCACAGTCGGCTAGAACGATTGCCGGGATGTTTTTCGTGTTTAGTATGCCCAGCACCTCGAAGTCGTCCATAGTGCACAATTCCAGCCCCAGCAGGATAAGGTCAAATCTATCTTCCACCAAGGTTAGGATTTTATCCAACAAGCCCTGTTTACTCAGGACGCAAGCAACCTCAAAGCCTTCGAGCCGAAGGCAGGCTGCCATCGCTTGCGTCGCCGCGGGAGCATCATCTATCAGCAAAAGACGATCCACTGTGGGTTTTCTCATGAAGGCAGTCTCCGATTTATCCTCATGACATTGCCGGTACGTTTCTAATTATAGAGTTGTAACTGTCGGACCCTAAAGCCTGGGTGTGGAAAAAATATGGAGACAGTGTGGAATTATTGTGGAGATAGTTCCCGGTGATTGACTTCCGTTCTCCAATAAGCCAGAAATGAAGATGCAGGAAAGCACGGGCTTTGCTTGTTTCCGACTTAAGGCTACCGATAACAAGACGGCGATTTTCATGCAGATAGCGTTCAGGCACAAGATGTTTTTGGCTTTTCTTCTAAACAGCGCAGCCATTATCGTTTGCATGCTTTTGATCGGCAATTATTATGGCCAACGCCATTTCAAGGGATATCTGGCACGAGTAGAGGCTCAAAGGGTCACGAAGCTGTGCGAGACGCTTGCAGACCAATACAAAAGGCAGGGCAGCTGGGAGGGTGTTCTAAAGGATCACAAGAGAGCGATTCAGTTTGGATGCTCCGGCCCCGGCTGGGCGTTGGGACTTTTTGCCGGCCCTCCCCCGCCCGGGAACAACCCTCGGGCGCCGGGACCTGTCCCACCGCCCTTTGATAGAAACTTCCAGGCGGGACCTCCTCCCGGTCCTCCCCTCGGCGGGCAGCCTGGTCCGCCTCCCGGACCTGTCATCGGAGGGCAGCCGGGACCTCCTCCTCTCTTTCCGGGAGGTACGCCACTACCTGCTCTAGCCTTATTCGACGCCAACATGCGATCGGTTGCGCCCCGAGGGGGTTTGGCCTCTGCCGACAATTATCGGCTCAGGCCTGTAAAAGTAAACGAAAAGGTAGTTGGCTGGGTAGGCCTTCGAAAATTTGGAGGATTTAAGCCTCCCACTCACCACCTGGATGTCGAATTTATGAAAAGACAGGCGCAGACCTTTTATGCAACGGGGCTCTGCGTGCTGATCCTGGGGAGTTTTCTTACCCTCGTATTATCCCGGCGTCTTCTAGCCCCTGTCCGGGAACTCGAAAGGGGCATAAAGGCGATTGGTTCGAGGCGGTTCGACACACGGATCAGTATCGGGTCAAAAGATGAGCTTGGCCGTCTCGCAGAGGGCTTTAACGCCATGGCGCAGGATCTTGGAAAACATCAACAGACCCAGCAGCAATGGATTGCGGACATATCTCACGAACTGCGTACCCCCCTGGCCATACTTCGCGGGGAGATAGAAGCCATGCAGGACGGGGTAAGAGCTGTAACGGAGCGGGGCCTGGAGTCGTTGCACCAGGAAGTACTTCACCTCAGCCGGATAGTGAACGACCTGCACGAACTTTCCCTGATAGAGTCGGCAACTTTTGACTGCAAGGTTTCCGTGCTGGATCCCGTTAGCATTTTGCAAGAAACCGTTGAACTTTTCCGCCCGCGTCTTGAGGTTTGCGGCCTTGGGCTCGATTTGCAAAAATCAGGCTATGAAGGGATTTTAGTTCTTGCCGATCCCGATCGCCTCGAACAGTTGTTCTCCAATATTTTAGAAAATACACTGCGCTATACCGAGGTTCCGGGCAGCTTGAAGGTCTCCCACGCGATCGAGGGGGAACAATTGTTTGTAACTTTTGAAGATTCGGGTCCGGGTGTTCCCGAAAAATCCCTGCCCTTCCTCTTCGACCGGCTCTACAGGGTTGACCGGGCAAGAACGAGAAAAAACGGAGGCAGCGGTCTTGGCCTGTCGATATGCAAAAGCATTATCGAAAGTGTTTCCGGAAGCATTGAAGCCTCAAATTCAAGCAGCGGCGGGCTAAAGATCGTCATAAGTTTTTGGCTCCATCGCGGGACCGATGCTGATCCACGATCGCATACCGGGGGAAGAGTATGAGTCTGCGTGTTCTAGTGGTGGAAGATGAAAGCAAGATAGCCGAGGTGCTAAAAGACTACCTCGAAAGTGCCGGCTTCGAGGTGACATGCCTTTTTAACGGTACGGAGGCGCTCTCGGAGTTTAAACATATTGCCCCCGACATGGTGCTTCTGGACCTGATGATCCCCGGAATGAACGGGCTGGATGTATGCAGGGAAATAAGGCGTTTTTCCAGCGTGCCGATAATAATGATCACCGCCAGGGTCGAAGAAATCGACAGGCTGCTGGGCCTGGAACTTGGCGCAGACGACTACATCTGCAAGCCCTTCAGTCCGAGGGAGGTCGTGGCGCGCGTAAACACAGTGATGCGAAGGACCCATGGACCGGTTTCAAAAACCGCGCTCCGTTCGGCCGATCTCGAGATTTTCGAACAGAGCCGACGGGCGCTTGCCGCTGGAACGGAACTAAAGCTGACTCCCTGCGAGTATAATCTGCTCAAGGTACTTTTAAGCAATCCCGACAGAATCTTTTCGAGAAACGAACTGATAAACGCGGTCCAGGGGTATGACTTTGACGGCTATGACAGAACGATCGACTCGCACGTAAAGAACCTTCGAAAGAAGATAGCGAAGTTGTTGCCCCAGAAGGAAATCATCGAAACGATCTACGGAGTCGGCTACAGGCTCAACTCGCGGCCTACTGGTTGAGGGGCGGTACGCCCGAGGGGGCCTTTCTTCGCAGGAGCACGACCAGGAAAGACAAACCGACGATAAAAAGCAGTTCCAGCGAGAGCACCGCAATGCGCGCATTGCCGGTCCAGTCGGAAATGACGCCGTAGAGCAGAGGTCCGGATATCCCGGCCGCCCGGGTGCTGAAGGTCATAAAGCCAAAAAACTCCGCTCTTTTCCCCACGGGAGCCTCAATAGCCATATGGGCCCGCGCCGTGGCCTGGGTACCGCCAAGGACCGAGCCGGCCAAGACCGATAAGGCGTAAAAGGAATAGATGCCTTTAAAAAGAATTATCCCAAGCAAGGCCGCTATCCAGATCACAATATTTATCAGCATGGTTTTTAGCGTACCGATCCGGTGGGCCACTATGCCGCTTACGAGCGCCCCTGCAGCGGCGCAAACCTGAATGAGCATTAGCAAGATAACATTCTGCGTAACCGTAAAGTGGAGCGTATAGACGGTATAGGAGGAAAAAAAGACGATAACGGTCGTAATGGCATCGGCTACGAAAAAATATCCGAGAAGAAAAATAAAGATATCCCTTAGCGACCGGATCTGCCTGAAGGTTGCGCCAAGCCTTGCAAAACCTTCACTAACGACTCTTAATCCCTTTGTTGCCTCTTTTGGCGAGTCCTTTACGAAGATAAAGGAAGGAAGAGCAAAAAGGGCATAGGCCAAGGCTCCGACAAGAAGGATGATTTTTCCCCCGGCAACGCTTGGAACAAAAAAAATCATACTCACAAGGGCTGTGAAACCGGCGATATATCCAAGGGCCCAGGCCAGCCCCGACAATTTTTCAATAGAGCCCGAGGGGGCTATTTCAGGCAGGAAAGCATTGTAGAAGGTCATGGACAGAGCATAGCCAACGTAGCCCGAGCCTACGAGCAACATGGCCCAAGAGATTTGGCCCGGTCCGGTAAAATAGAGGCAGAAAAAGCACAGGATGGACAGGCATCCAAAAACAGCCATGAAGAGTTTTTTTTGCCCTTTCGCATCGGCGATTGCTCCGAGAATGGGAGCAAGAAGGACCGAGACGGCCATAGCCGCGGAGTCGGTTATCCCCCATAAAAAATCCGAATAGCCTTTTTGGCCGACTATGACCTGTTTAAAATAGAGGATGAAATAGGCGGTAAGAACGATCATGGAAAACCAGGCGGAGGCAAAATCGTAGAGAAGCCAGGAAATTGTCGCGGCCGATTTATAGGAAGCACCTCCGGGCCTGGAATTGGAATTCAGTGCGCCGCCGGAGTTTACAGATTTTTCCATTTTCTCCCCTGCCCTATGCCCCAGCCTTCGCGCCGGGATTCTGCCCACAATCCGGGATGATTCAAACGCGCCTTCAGCCAGTCCCAAGACGAGGCCAAAGAGGCATCCGTGCAGCCTCCTAGATTCTAAAAATCCTCAAGTCCTTCATGCCAAACTCCGAGGAATATAGCCAGCTATTTTCCTAAAGAAGAAAAAGGATGGTCTGATTTTGGCTGCCCCGCCCCATAAGCTGCGAAGCCTGCAATCGCAAACCTGTTCGTAGGGTTTAAATGTTTATGGAGGGGGCAAAAAAGAGGTTGACACAATCATAAGTTTGCTATACCTAACTAAGTGTCTATAATCTAAGTAGAGGTGATTCATTATGCCAGGACGTGGTCGATGTTGCGGGTGCCCGAGGTTATCCGACTCTAACTGCGAGGTTATACCGCTTTGCAAGGCGAAGGCAGGCAAGAGATTGAGGGTTTCGCGCGTAGATGGGGAAAGAGGGCTTTGCGCCCGCATGGCGGCACTGGGGATTTACCCCGGAGCGGAAATGCAGTTGCTCTGCGAGGGATGTGTTCGGGTAAACGGAGGCATACTGAGTCTTGGAGAAGATATTTCGGAAAACATTCTGGTTACTGCTTCCACCTAGAGATAAAATCAAACGGCGTGGGGAACGCCGTTGTTTTTTGGATTAAATGTTAGGAGCACCTAATAATAGAGTCGAGGACTTTATGCCGATAGTAGCTTTGCGCAAGATGACAAAAGGCCAGAAGGGAACCATCCACCGCGTTACCGCATCCGGTGAACTGGGAAGACGCATAAGGGACATGGGTCTAGTGCCCGGAACCCCTTTCAGCATCCAGGGCCGGGCTCCGTTAAAGGATCCCGTGGCCATCCGGATAAGAAGTTTTACCTTGACTCTTCGCAATAACGAGTCCGATTATATAGAGGCCGAAGTGGAGGAGAGTCAGTCATGAAAATCGAGATAAACCTTGGGGAAGCCCCTGCGCGGGTATCGGAGATCCTGATCGGCGAAGATCTGATGAAGGATCTCGGGGGCGTTTTGCACATAGCGCTTGGCAACCGGTCGGCTTTCTGGATTTGGGATGAGGCCGTATGGGAGCTTTGGGGAAACAGGACCGCGGAGTTGGGCTGGCCGATCGATACAATAGAGGGGCGAATCATTTTGTTTACGGCCTCGGAGCCTGAAAAGCGGCTTGCCTCGGTAGAGCTTCTAGCCAGGCGCATGGTAAGCGCGGGCGCCAATCGCAACAGTGCGATCATAGCCGTTGGCGGAGGAGTTACAGGAGATGTTGCCGCATTTTTAGCTTCGATCTACATGAGGGGGATTCCCTGCTTTCAGATACCGACAACGCTTCTCGCCCAGGTGGACAGCAGTGTCGGGGGGAAGACGGGAGTAGATTTACCCGAGGGCAAAAATCTTCTGGGGACTTTCCATCAGCCTCAGCAGGTCTATATCGACCCAGGATTTCTAACGACCCTGCCCGATGAAGAACTGCGGCAGGGAATGGCGGAAGTTATCAAGTCGGCCATGATTGGCGACGAAGTACTGTGGAAATTTGTTGAATCCAACTCTGCCGCAATCAAAAGACGAGACCCCAACACGTTGGCGAGGATAATTTCAGCCAGCTGTCTTCTGAAGGCAAAGATTGTGGAAGCCGATGAAAAGGAATCGGGTAGGCGGCGCGCGTTAAACCTTGGGCACACCGTGGGCCATGCGCTCGAAAAGCTTACCGGCTTCCGGCTAAAGCACGGCGACTGCGTTGCAACGGGCATGGTGGTCGCGGCCGAGCTTTCCAGGCGGATTGGAAAACTCCACGCAGAAGACCTCCAAAGGCTAGAAAGCCTATGTGAAACCTGGGAGATGCCGGTGCGCATCCCGGCTTCGATAAAGGCCCAGGATATAGTGGGAGCCGTACGCGCAGACAAAAAACGCATCGGAGACAAGCTTCACTTCATCATACCGGTGCGGATAGGGGAAGTGATCGAATTTACCGAAATAGACCAGGGCAAATTCGTGGAGGTATTAAAAGCTTTGGGAGCCGGTTAGGAGCCCGAGTATATTTATAGTGGAAGCGAGGGGGAAAACAAGGTTGTGTTTTCCCCCTCGCTTTTGGTTGTGCACTCAATGCTGACGGGAGAATTCCCCATCTTTAAGCGTGGTAAAGATGAGTCTTCCCGCCGTAGTTTGGAGAATGCTCGTAACGGAGACCTCCACTTCCTGGCCAAGGTGTTTGCTTGCGTTTTCAACGACCACCATGGTGCCGTCTTCAAGATAGGCTATGCCCTGGCCCTGTTCCTTTCCTTCCCTGAGGATATGGAGTCGAAGGATCTCACCGGGCAAAACCACGGGTTTTAAGGCATTGGCCAGCTGGTTAATATTTAAGACCTTGATACCCTGGACCTCGGCAACTTTGGAGAGATTGTAATCGTTTGTAACTATTTTAGCGCCCAACCTCAATGCCAGCGCCACGAGCTTGGCATCGACTTCGCTAAGATTCTCAAAATCCTGTCGGTCGATTTGAACCTCAACGAGTTTTTCAAGCTGGAGGCGTTTAATGACATCCAGGCCCCGTCTTCCACGCACTTTTCTGGTAGGATCCGAGCTATCGGCAATGTGCTGGAGTTCCTGCAACACGAACTCGGGAATGACCAGCACGCCTCCAACAAAACCGGTTTCGACAATATCGGCGATACGCCCGTCGATGATCACGCTCGTATCCAGGATCTGAGTGGTGTGGTGCGGCCGACTCCCACGGCCAAGGCCAAGCAGGGGCACATTGGGAAAACGCAACTCTTCGACCTTAATACTGCCTAACACCATTCCGATATAGCCAAAAATGCAAGATAGAATAATATAGATGACAACGCTGATTGTGGTGTTTTGAATAGATGCGAAACCCACCGCTATCAGCTTGGCGATGGAGAGCCCCAGGACCAAACCGATAGTTCCCCCCGTCAAAAGCTTTAAGGGGATATGCTTTATTACTTTTTCAACGCTCAACCCGGCAAGACCAACGAGCAGGCCGGCAAAGACACCCGCCCAGGGCGCCCACCAGTAGACGACAATCCCCTCGCCTTTCAGGCTGACTCCGATAACGTATCCTCCAAAGGCACAGATAGCGATCAGGATCAGCTTCAAAGTAAACCACCCCCACTTCACGCTTCTCACCCCCTCTCGTATACCAGCAGTGTGGATTCAGCAAAAAAAACACCAGTTCAGAGGAGCAATCCCTGAGAACATGAAGTTGAGGCGAAGGAAAGATTCTACTGAACCGTGCTATCCTAAAATTTCAAAAATAGACTGTTCGATTTCACTTTCAGCAACATCCTGCACTATTGAGAGTTCCTTTAGAAGCAGTGTTCTAGCCGTATCCAGCATTTTTCTCTCGCCAAAAGAGAGTTCCTTATCCCCTTTAAGCACTGTCAGATCGCGAAGCACCTCGGCAAGCTCATAGATCGAGCCGGTCTTAATTTTTTCCATATATTCCCGATATCGTCTATTCCAGGTGCCTCCATTAACCGAGACTTCCCTTCGAACAAGAATATCGAAGACCCGCGGGATATCGGTGCGGGTGATCAAGCCCCTCAACCCGACCGTTTGAGCATTGGGCACCGGGATCATGATCTTCATATCGTTTTCCAAGATGCGCATCACATAGAAATCGAGGCGGGTTCCCCCGACACTTTTCGACTCGATTGACTCGATTTTTCCCACACCGTGTGCCGGGTAAACAGCCAGATCGCCGATTTTAAACATAGGACCTCCACAACGAGACTGCCAAGGACGCAAGGCTTTATCATTTTAGCATTGCTTCCAGGCTTTGCAAAGGCTTAATAGAAAGCTTGAAGGCAACGAGCGGAAAATAGAGCAATCGAACAAAGCATCCCCAAAAACACTATCAGGACGTTTGGGCTGGCAAACGCAAACAACGACATAAAGCGGTATTATAGCTCTAAAGCCTTGCGAGGGACAGGAAAATCAAGCCAACGGCGATAAGCCGCCGGCTGGGCTAAACACCCGTTGCGGGTGTAAAAAAATAAAGGGGACATGGGGGAATCGCTTCCTAAAGGGCAAGTACGGGAGCCGACGGGGGCAACCCCGCCGGTATACAATTTTGTACCAGTTTATTTAGGCAATTCAGTCGGGGTATATGGAGAATACCCCGCGCCCTCCTGCTGCAGCTGAACTTTTATCTTATGCACCAGATCCGAGTAGGCCTCCTCGAGAGTTCTTTTCATGGTAACGACCTGGCCCTGGCTGACGATCAACCGCATAAGTTCGGGAATCTTGAGTGCGGTGGAGGATTTGAGATAAACGGGCTCGATGTAGAGCATAACCTTACCCACGGGCAAGACGATGATTTTCCCCCTGTCCACTCTTGAGCCCGCCTGATCCCAGAGGGTAAACTGCTGGGAGATAGTCGGGTTTTGATTAATCAGGGCATAGATCTGCGAGGGGCCGTAGACAAGTTCCCCCTTGGGGAAATTGTAGATTATGATCTTTCCATAATAGGGGGTATCGCAGCCTACGAGGACAAGAGACCTGAGGTTATCGCGGCCGATGGGACTCATGGGCTGAAAGAGCAAAAAGTCGAACCTGCTGGGGTCAATCAGGTTCAAGGTCAGGTAGTAGGGACGGATAACGCTGGGTTTCTGACCGACGAATGTCTTGGGGAATTGCCAGACGTCCTCGCGCTGATAAAAGACTTCCGGGTCGGTCATGTGATATTCGGAATATATCTGCATCTGGGTGACAAAAATCTCTTTGGGGTAGCGGACGTGCTTTTTTAAGTCCTGGGGCATAAGAGAAGCGTCTTTAAACAAGCCGGGATAGATCCTGCTGTAGGACTCAACGATGGGGTCGTTGGGATCCCAGATATAAAAATCGACGGTTCCGTTGTAGGCGTCGATGACGACCTTTACGGAATTGCGGATATAGTTGATTTGCCCTTCATCGGTGGACGAATACATCGAGTAGGGATATTGGTCGGAAATGGTGTAGGCATCCTCGATCCAGAAGAGTCCCTTTTTGGTAACCACCACGTAGGGGTCTTTTTCGAAAACAAGATATGGCGCCAGGATGTGGAGCATTTTACTGAGTTTGTTGCGGAAGATTATCTTGGAGTTGGGCAGCATTTTCGTCGTAAAAAAGATATTGTTATCCTTAAAGTGGAGCGAAAAGACGAAACGCTTGATAATGGAATCCACCGGCACGCCGCCCTTGCCGCTGTAAGCGGTCATGACATTGCGCGACCCCTTGGGATAGTCGAGTTCGCCCGAACTGTTGGGGGCGATGACATACCTATCGTTTGAATTGCGACCGTAGTAGATACCGGGCTGCTCGATTTTAAAACCATAATCGGACTTGGGCGGAATGCCGCGCAGAAACCACACCATAGGCCGCTCGCCGCTTTGTTCGGCCGGAGTCATTACCGCCCCATAGCCGTGAGTAAAGGACAGATGCCTGTTAATCCAGCTCTGGGCGCCACGGGGGATAAGGTTCCAGTTGAGTTCCCGGTCGGCAAGATTTACCTGCTGATAGTCGCCGTTTACGGTGTAGCGATCGACGTAGACATAGGGGAAGTCGTAATAGGTGCGCAAGTCTTCAAGTTGGCGGTAAAAATCGTCTAATTCGTCACGGTCCCACACGGGGATGTTCTTTAGCACCTTATGGATATCGGGTATGGATTCCAGATCGACAAGTTTATGGGTAGGCGCAAAATCGCGGATTTCAACATTTTTAAGGTGGTAGGCCGACAGGGTAGACTGGATGTTGTCCACCATGTAGGGCCGCTCCACAGTGGACTCGTTTGGTTTAACAACATAATGTTCGACAAGTTGGAGGGGAAAGGAGGAATATCTCAGAAAAAGCGCCAGGACAAAAGTCACAGCGGTAAATATAAAGACTTTCCCTCCCCTGCGGGTATTCATGAAGAAGACAAACGAGAGCGAGGTCGCGGCAAGAAGGATAAGACAAGCCCAAATCAAGGGCAAGGTAATGTTCATTTCAATGTAGCCGCTGCCGAAAAACAGGGGCAGATGGGAGCCACTATAGAGAAGATCGTAGCGTTGCAAAACGAAGTCCCAGATCCCGATAAGAGATACCAGCAGGGCAAGTATGCTCAGGTGAATCCTGGCCCCGGAAGGCAACCTCTTTTCCTGCCTGGCGAGCAGCCTCTTTTCGACCAGGTAGAGCAGGGTCAGGGCCACGAGAAGGACTCCAACCGCTATTAAGAGGCGATTTTGCAGGAGCCTGTAGATCGGATAAGCGAAAAGATAAAATGAGATATTCTTGCCGTAAACGGGATCAGAAATCTTTGCCGATGCCGAAAACAGGTAGAGCAAAAAGCTCTCCCACTTCTCGTAGAGCGGCAGTGCGATAACCACCGAGAGGATCATCGCAAGAGGGGTATAGATCCACATCGAACCGGTTCGAAATTCGTGAAACAGGCGTTGATAGGAAATAAGAGATTCGGGCAGCAGCTTCTTGGAGCTCTGGGAAGAACCCAGATAACGCGAGGCCACAAGAAAATTGAGGTAAAAAATGAGAAAAAAACAAAGGAAGACCAGGCAAAAAACGGCGTACCTGTAGAGAACGCGCTGCCAGAAATAGGCTTCATAGCCAAGCGAGTCAAACCACCAGCAATTTACAAGGAAATCCGTGAAAAAAAACCCGATGGCGACTATGGCTCCTATAAGAGCCACAACAGACATCCCGAGGGCAACAAGCCATCGTTTCCAGCGGATCATTCATCTCTCCTCGGTTAAATCCAGGCCAAGGCAGCTCCAATAGCGACCAGGGCGATTCGCTCAGACTGGGAAAAACTATTTACACCTAAAAAAACCCATAAACAATAGCAGTTTCCGCTCCGGAATAGAACCATTTCCTTTGGGAAGCCAGGTTATTCTTTGTTTTTATGTTTAATTGCAATACGTTATCCCCAAAAGGCAAAAGCCCTAAAGCCAAAGGTCCAAACCCGGAGATCGAGATTTTCCTCTTCGACCTTCCGACTTTGGACCATGACCCTGGACTTTGGACTTTCTTTCTTAGCGCGGTCTAACCAATAATGGCTAAAACGTCACCTTTCTGGACACTCTGGCCCTCTGTGCACAGTACCTGTTTTATGACCCCGGAGGTCTGCGCGAGGATGGAGTTTTCCATCTTCATGGCCTCCAGAATCATTACGACATCGCCTTCATTAACTGTATCGCCCTCTTTTACCTCGTAGCGGATGACCATTCCGGGCATGGGAGCTTCGAGCTTTGAGCCGCCCGACACCTGGGCAACCGGGGATTTAGCCGCAGCGGCGGGAGCTTGAGCCGGAGCGGCCTGCACGACCGCAGGGGCAGGGGCAGGGGCTACAGGCACCTGGGTAATGGCGCCAATAAAGGGAGAGCCTCCCACCGCTTCCACCTCAACGGCAAAATAATCCCCATCGACAAACACATTAAATTGCCGGGCAGCCGCGCTTTTAGGGGGAGCCTGCTTTTGGGGCTTTTCCACCAAAAGCCCGGCCTTTGCCTTCTTTACCAACTCTGCTTCCCTGGCACAATCCTCGAGCGTTTTGGGGCGAACCTCCGGGGGCACGGGTTCCTTGCCGTATTTCCAGTTGAGGAACCGCTTACCGGTCATGGGATACATGCCGTAGAGAATAACGTCATCGATATCCTTGGCAAGGCCCTTGGTTTCGGCCACGTTTCTCTCCATTTCAGGCTCGAGGATTTCCGCGGGGCGGCCGCTAAAGGGGGTCTCGCCCCTCGGGTAGCCCTTTAGCGCCTTTTTCTGGATTTGTGTGTCAACCGGAACGGGAGTCTTTCCATAGAGGCCGAAGAAAAGGTCCTTGCTCTGAGCCGAGATCATCTTGTAGCGTTCCTCGGGTGTATCGAACAAGACATTATTGACGGTCTGGATGCCGACGATCTGACTGGTGGGGGTAACCAGGGGGACCTGTCCCATTTCCTTGCGGACCTGGGGCAGGGCTTTAAAAACATCGTTTAACCTGTCGGAGGCTCCCATTTCCCTCAACTGATTGATGAGGTTGGACAACATGCCCCCGGGGGTCTGGTGGAGCAAGACGCCGATATCTATGATCGACATGCGATCGTCGAGCAGGTGTCTATATTTGGGCGAAACTTTTTCAAACCATTCGCTGCATTTCGCGAGCTGTTTGAGATCAAGGCCCGTGTCGCGGTTGGTGTATTTAAGCGACATCACCAGGGGTTCCACAGCCGGGTGGGACGTCCTGTAGGCCCAGGGCGCAAGGCATGTATCGATAATATCCACCCCGGCTTCAACGGCTTTTAGCAAGGCGAGATCGCCCATCCCGGAAGTAAAATGGCTGTGCAGATGAATCGGGACCTTTATGCTTTTCTTCAGGGCCTTTACGAGGTAATAGGCGTCGTAGGGAGCTATGAGGCCGGCCATGTCTTTTACGCAGACCGTATCGGCCCCCATGTCCACCAGTTGTTTAGCCTTATCTATATAGTATTGCAGGTTGTAGACAGGCCCGCCCATGCGAGGTTCGGTAAGCGAGTAGCAGATGGTGCCCTGGAAATGCATTCCGTTTTTCTTGATGGGCTTAATGACGGTCTCAAAATTTCTGTAATCGTTAAGGGCGTCGAAGGTTCTAAAGATATCTATTCCGTTGGCTATGGCCCGTTCGACAAAAGCCTCGGCAATGTCGTCGGCATAGTTGCGGTATCCGACCAGGTTCTGTCCGCGAAGAAGCATACTGAGCTTGGTTTTCTTCAGATACTTTTTGAGCAGGCGAGGTCTTTCCCAGGGATCTTCGTTTAAAAAGCGGTGCATAGTATCGAAAGTCGCCCCGCCCCACACTTCCATCGCCCAGAAGCCCACCTTTTCCATTTCTTCGGCGATAGGCAAAAGGTCTTCATTTCTGCCGCGGGTAGCAAACAGCGACTGGTGGCCGTCCCTAAAAGTCAAATCTTGTATCTTTAGAGGATTGTCGACCTTTACGGGCGACTCATCGAGCATATTGGCAATCAGAGAAGTTCCGTGCAAATGTGAATTGTCCATTCCGTGCGTCTCCTAACTTTTCGTTGCGGAGGGGTTATCCGAAACGATTCGGGCCAGTGACAAAATTTATCAACAGGCAGCCCGGGGCAGCAAAAGCCCCCGGACGGCCGAAGATCCATGCGGCCTTCACATCTTCAACATCAACGTCTTAAAGGACAAAGGCGAAGCTCTAGCGCGGCAGGCGCATCTGCCAAGTCCACCTGGTATTCATGGCCGCCTGCCTGCCCGCCAATGCATAAGGGCTGCTAAAAGCCACGGGAGGCCGAGGCCGGGAAGACGGATGCCCCTGCGCAGGCAAAGCTTCCTGTTCGGCCTGCAGGTAAAGCCCAATAGCGGACGAGACGGCGGCAATCACTTTAGGATCAACATTCATCGAGGACTCCAATAATCCAATGAACCAATTTTTCTCTCGCATCTTTAGACAGCAGGAATGAACCCGACGCGGAGGCTGATCTGGAACTTATGCGGCCCTGCGGGTCTTTTTCTTAAGGTTGCTGATCCTTCGGCGAAAAGAATCGGCAAGTTTTGTATTACCGGCCTCCACGGCCTGCAACCGTTTTTCCCTGACTTCCCTGATTTTAGCCTTGACCAGGCGGACATCGAAGCTTTTCTTCCTGCCCTCATCGACAATCCCGCGCTCTTGTTTGATAGCGGCGATCAATTCGGGTTTATTCATACCGTGAACGCCGGTAATACCGCCGATGGAAAGGCCCAGTTCGCGAAGTTCCTTGGCAGTCATCTTATCGAGAGGCTTCTCTTTTTTTTCCTTCTCTTTTTTACCCATAACTAATTACTCCTTTTCATTTTCGCTCTTTTTTTCAAAAATCTCGGCAATCCTTAAGAATGGTCTAAACAAATCTATAGGAACCGGGAAAATGGTGGTCGAGTTTCGCTCCGTGGCAATCTCCCGCAAGGTTTGCAAGTAGCGAAGCTGAACCGCGACTGGCTTCTTTTCAATAATATCGGCGGCCGCGGCAAGCCTGTCGGCGGCCTGAAACTCGCCTTCGGCGGCGATAATCTTTGCGCGCCGATCTCGTTCGGCTTCAGCCTGCCTTGCCATGGCCCTTTGCATCTCCTGAGGAAGATCGATCTGCCGTAGTTCGACAAGAGTGACCTTAATACCCCACGGATCTGTGTGGCTGTCTACTATTTCCTGGACATGAGCGTTGATCTTATCCTGTTCGGAGAGCAAGGTGTCGAGTTCTCCGTGGCCGCAGACGGTGCGAAGCGTAGTCTGCGCGATCTGTCCCGTGGCGTAGAGGTAATTTTCAACGGTGAGAACCGCCTTTACCGGATCTATTACATGGAAGTAAATTACCGCGCTCACTTTAACGGAGACATTATCACGGGTGATAACGTCCTGGGTAGGGATTTCCTGGGCGATGGTGCGAAGACTCACCTTACGCATCCGGTCCAAAATCGGTATAAGGATAATGAGACCGGGGCCCTTGGCGCGGATTACCCGCCCTAGCCTGAAGATAACCCCTCTTTCGTATTCGTTGAGAATACGCACGGCATTGGCTAAAAAGAGCAAGATCAGAATAAGTATGACGGCCAGAGAAAGACTAAAATTTACAAACATTACATTCTCCCCCATTTTCCATTCGATCGCCCAAGGCAGATTTTCTTACCCATTAACCAATGTAGCGGCTCTTAACAAAGAGCTAGTGCTAAATCTCACTAACTACCATCGTTCCTTTTGACTTTCAACTTCAAATTATGGACTTCGACTACTTCGACCTTTTCTCCCTTTTGGATGACCTCCTGGGAGGTGGCATTCCACAGTTCGCCGTTTACCAAGACCTTGCCTTCCGGCTCTAGTGTCACGACCACGGTACCGCGCATGCCCAAAAGGGTCTCAGGACCCGTTTGGGGCCGAATCATGCGCGTTTTAAGGCCAAGACGGGCAACGGAAGCAAAAAACAAAGAGACAGCCGCCGTGGTGGGCACAAGGACCGAGAGGCTCACACGGTCGGCAGGACTGCGAAAGAGTATGACAGAACCGGTCACAAAGCAGGCCAGGCCGGCAAGGCTCAAAGCGCCGTGGGAAATTATCTTTATTTCAAGGATAAAGAAGATCACGCCAAGAAGGATTATGAGAATACCGGCATAGTCTACCGGAAGCGACTGCATGGCGTAGAGGGCAAGGATCAGGGAAATTCCGCCCACGGCTCCCGGAATAACGGCACCGGGTCTTGAGAGTTCAAAGTAGAGTCCGGCCAATCCGATCATAAGCAGAAGATAGGTAATGTTGGGGTTGGCCACAACTTCAAGGAGCCCGTATCCAAAGGACGGCGAAATAGTGTGGAGCTTAGCTCCCGCGGTTTTTAAAACGATCGTTTTCCCCCCACGCTGAAAACGCCAGCCGTCAAGACTTCGCACAAGAGAGTCCACATTGTTTGCAACCAGGTCTATCACATTGAGTTTAAAGGCCTCGTCCGCGGAGGCCGATACGCTATTTTTGACAGCATCCTCAAACCATTGCCGGTTTCTGCCCCGCAAGGAAGCGATGCTCCTGGCAAAGGCCAGGGCATCATTTAGGACTTTACGGTTCATGGTAGAGGACAAGTCGGCCCCGGAGCCGCTAACGGGGTGAGCGGCTCCGATATTTGTGCCAGGCGCCATTGCCGCGATATCGGCGGCCTCGGTTATAAAGACGCCCGCGGAGGCGGCCCTGGCACCGGGCGGATAGACATAGACGACGACTGGAACAGTCGAGTTGAGAATAGATTCGCAGATTGAGCGCATCGAGCTCATAAGCCCGCCAGGCGTATCGAGCAGTATGAGCAAAAAGCGAGCCTTATCGGTTTGCGATCTGCGTATGGCGTAATCGACAAACCCGGCAACCCCGGGATTGATAGAGTCTTGGATTCGAATGACATTTATCCGGGGCCGGTCGGCCCAGGCAGGCCGGCAGGCAAAAATAAGAGCCGCCGTGAGGATAAGGGCCGAGCTTGCAATTATCTTCTTTATAGTCATGCTATTAGACCCTTGCCCAATGAGTATCGACCCGCGAACTTTCGGGCGGCAAACCAAACGATTCCGTCCCACCCATCAACCCGGCGACCCGTCCGGACGCCCTCACGCGTTGTCCGCGCAGAGCCTCCGTCACCAAAAGGGGTTTACGGACGCGAGGCTCCAAGGAGGTTCATGACCTCTTTTAAGTCCTGCCAGGCCGCGGCCTTCTGCGAGGGTGACCTCAAAAGATAAGCCGGGTGATAGGTGCACACAAGGGGTATGCCTTGCAAGGACCTAACCGTGCCGCGGAGCCGGGAAATCGGCTCGGTTGTTTTAAGCAGAGCCTGGGCGGCGCTAAGGCCAAGCGCACAAATGACCTTTGGGCGCAGGACTTCGATCTGTCTTAGCAGAAAGGGCAAACAGGCCCCAACTTCGCCGGGCTGGGGGACCCGGTTTTCAGGCGGGCGGCATTTAACGACGTTGCAGATGTAGACATCGGCTCTTTCCAGACCGATTGCGAAAATCATCTTATCCAGAAGCTTTCCAGCCCGTCCGACAAAGGGGCGACCCAGCCGGTCCTCATCGGCTCCGGGGCCTTCTCCGACAAAAACAAGGCCGCTTCGTGCAGACCCCTCCCCAAACACCAGGTTAGAGCGCCCGCAATGAAGCCCGCACCTGGAGCACCCCGCGAGCTCCCCGCGGAGTTTAGAAAGCTCCTCTTCCGGGTCCAAGGCGGCGGCGGGGTTAACAGGACAGCCCTCCTCGAGGTTTTTTCGAGGGGCGCGCTCCAGCAGACGGATGCCTCCCTGCCTCAAACCCCATAGATACCACCTAAGCTTTTCGATACAATCGGCGAATTGATTTTCCCGGGTGTTTCGACTCAATTTTCACCGCCCGAAAGAAGCCGCTCGACCCTGTCCCAAATCTCGCAAGCCACTTCATCTTTTGTCATAAGAGCCAGATCGATTGGCTCCCGGTTTCGTCCGATAATTTTAACCTGATTTGTATCGAGGCCAAACCCGGCGCCTTCTTTTGCGAGGTCGTTGGCCACGATGAGGTCAAGATTTTTCCGAATGAGCTTGTCTTTGGCGTTTTCGAAGACATTTTGGGTTTCCGCCGCAAAGCCAACCAGAACTTGCCCGGGGGGTTTTGTCTGTCCAAGGGAGGCAAGGATGTCGGGGTTTGGCTCAAAGCGCACGCTAAAGCCTTCGGCAGACTTTTTAATCTTTTGGGCACTCAATTCCGAGGGTCTGTAGTCGCTAACGGCCGCGGTCATTACAATTGCGTCCTGCTGGGCGGAAAGCTCCACTATAGCGTCCCGCATCTGGAGAGCGCTTGCGACACAAACGCGTTCGACCCCCGAGGGGCAATCGAGGCTGACGGGACCGGAAACCAGCACAACCTTAGCCGACCTTCGGGCAGCGATCCTTGCCAGGGCATAGCCCATTTTCCCGCTCGAAGGGTTACTGAGGAAGCGAACCGGATCGAAATATTCGCGGGTGGGTCCCGCGCTGATTAATACGCTTCTACCGGCGAGGGTGGGAGGGGTAAGCAGCCGCAAGGCGCTCTCAAAGATATCGCAAAGCTCGGCAAGCCTTCCGGCTCCCTCTTCCTGACAGGCAAGAAAGCCCGAAGCGGGGGGCTCGATTTTGTAGCCCAGTTCGGTAAGGGTCCGCAAGTTTCTCCTTGTAGCCGGATGCTCCCACATTTTGACGTTCATGGCCGGACAAACCAAAACGGGCGCGGTAGCAGCAAGGAGGATAGTGGTGAGGAGGTCGTCGGCAATACCCGCGGCCATCTTGGCCATGAGGTTGGCCGTTGCCGGGGCAAGGACCACCAGGTCGGGCAACCTGGCCTTTTGTATATGGGAAATCTGCGACTCCGACTGCATGCTGAAAAGCTCGCAGCCCACCGGATTATTTGAAAGCGCCTGAAACGTAAGAGGGGTTACGAACCTTTGAGCGTTCTCGGTCATAACCACGTGAACGGAGGCGCCCGCCTTAACAAAAAGCCTCAAGAGCTCGGCAGCCTTGTAGACCGCGATCCCGCCGCTTATTCCAAGAAGGATTGATTTTCCCTGCAGCATGACAGCTTAAATGTTCTCCTGCTCTAAGTCGGGTTAACTATTTTTCCAGCACGATCAGTTCCTCGACAGGCCGCCTGTGCGATTTCTGGTTTCTGTGCGCCGGAAGCCCGACGGCGACAACGGCCATGAGTTCCAAGCGGTCAGGAAGCTTCAAAAGCTCGACAACCCTCTCCCCGTTTTTTAGAATCTCGCCTAACCAAACAGCCCCCAGATCCATCGCATGCAAAGAGAGCAGCAGATTTTGCACGCATGCCCCGATGGCCTGACAATCCTTTGTGCGCTCGTAGGAGGCATCCCTGTCAAGGAAAACCACTACCAGGACGGCTGCGGTTTTTATGGTTTCCGAGTATCGGGTAAGAGCGCCCAGTGCGTTCTTAGATTCAGAGTCCCAAATGATAGCAAAGCGCCAGGGCTGGTTATTGAGGCCCGAGGGAGCCCAGCAGGCCGCTTTAAGAGCTTCCATCACGGAGTCGCGAGCCACCGCGCCATCGAGAAACTGCCGCACGCTGCGCCTTCCATAAATAGCTTCGATCACAGGGGAATCGGACATAAGCATAACTTTACTCCTTCCTGATTTTTAAGGAAATTATCCCACAGAAGCCGCTCAGTATGAAACAAATTTTACGAGCTCTTAATTTAAAGCAAATATTTTGGGCCACAAAAGCAATCGCAATAACACGCGTTTATAGCGACATAGCCACCGGCAGAGATTAGATTGCCACAAAGAGTTTGTAATTGCACAATTGTTCTCTATAATGCCGACCTTTGGGATAGTGGCCGTCAGCGTCCCGTGAGGCCCGTTAGGGGGGAGCCAGGCAGAAGGTGGGCGCACCCCTTTGCGCGGGTTTTAAACGAAGGCCTCGGGATTTGGCAATTTATTCCTAACAGAGCGGGAAGCCAATATTTCATGTCGAGCGAAAACATTATAGAAATAAGCGGTTTACAAAGTTTCTACAACAGCCGCCAGGTGCTCTACGATATAACTTTTTCCATTCCGGTCAGCCGGGTAACCGTTATTATGGGAATAAGCGGCTGCGGGAAAACGACCCTTTTTCGCCATCTAAGCGGTTTAAAAAGAACCGCGCCTGGCCAGATCAGCATAGACGGCAGGGATTTAGGCTCTTTTTCCGAAGAAAACCTCATGGCGTACCGGCGAAGGATCGGGGTGCTCTTTCAAAGCGGAGCGCTTTTCAATTCCCTTTCCCTGGCCGAAAATATCGGTATGCCCCTAAACGTCCACACCGATCTTGCGCCGGAGACCATCCGGATAATGACTCTTATGAAGCTCAACATGGTGGGTCTAAGCGACTTTAGCGACTTCATGCCCTCACAGCTTAGCGGAGGGATGAAAAAGCGCGCCGGGCTTGCAAGAGCGCTCATAATGGATCCGGAGATACTCTTTGTCGATGAGCCCTCCTCGGGCCTTGACCCCATTACGGCAGCCGGTCTTGACCGGCTTATCCTCAGTTTGCAAAAGACTGGGGGAATGACGATCGTCGTAGTCACCCACGAACTGGAAAGCGCTTTTAAGATAGCCGACCGCATCGTTGTAATGGACGAGGGAAGAGTCCTTGCGGCCGGGGCGCCCGATGAAATCAAAAAAAGCTCCAACCCGCGTGTGCAACAATTTTTGAGCCGGGAGGCCGACCCCTACAAAATGCACATGGAATCCTACCACCAACGGTTGCTTGGAGAACAGTGGAGATCACAGTGACAACCAGGATCGATCAGGGCATTTTTTGTACAAACCAATCGGGAGAGGTTTCATGGTAAATCCCGTGCGCTCACTAGGGGCCTATGCATTGCGGCAAGTTTATTTCGTAGGCCGCCTGGGCATGTTTTTTTTATACACGCTTCGAGGCTTCTTTCGCCCGCCGGGCAAGTTCTGGCCTACGGTAAAGCAGATCCAGTTTATCGGCACCAAGTCTTTGGCGGTAATCGGCTTTACGGCGGCTTTTACGGGCATGGTGCTCGCCTTGCAGGGCTACCACACGCTCGCCAGATTCGGAGCCGAAGGCTGGCTTGGCTCAGCGGTGGGGCTATCGCTTGTGCGCGAACTGGGCCCGGTGCTTTCGGCCTTGATGGTAACGGGCAGAGCCGGTTCGGCAATGGCCGCGGAAATCGGCATAATGCGCATCGAAGAGCAAATAGACGCTCTTGAATGCATGGCCATCGACCCCTATAGCTATCTTTCGCTTCCAAGGCTTCTTGCGAGCCTAATCAGCCTGCCTCTTCTTACGGGTTTTTGCGATGCCGTGGGCATCCTTGGAGGTTATATTATCGGCGTGGGACTGTTGCATGCAAATGGGGGCGCCTTTTGGTCCTCACTTTCCTCCAGTGTGGACTGGGGTGATCTTCGGATGGGGTTGATAAAATCGGTCTGTTTTTCCGTTTTGATTGCTCTAATAAGCGTCTACAAGGGTTTCTACGCCGGCGTCGACGAGGGAGCCTTCGGCCCCGAGCAGGTGGGGCGCGCGACGACAAGCGCGGTCGTGATCGCTTCGATCGCCGTGCTTATAAGCGACTATGTGATCACATCGATTATGCTATGACCAAGAAATGAGGAAATTTCAAAATGGGACCGGAACGAAAAGGATTGGAGTTCGGCGTTGGTCTTTTCATTATAATTTGTCTGTCTTGCCTTGGGTATCTTTCCTTTACACTTGGCAACTTCAACTTCGGAAATCACTTCTATACGGTAAAGGCCGTATTTTCCACGGTCTCGGGCCTTAAAAACCGCTCTCAGGTGATGATGGCCGGAGTGGGCATAGGCGAGGTAAAAGAGATCCGCCTAAAAGACGACCGAGCAGAAGTTTTCATGGACATCAACAAAAAGGTAAAGCTCGAAGACGACTCCATCGCCAGCGTCAAGACAATGGGCATCATCGGGGATAAATATGTTTCCATAACACCGGGGGCCTCGGATACTTATCTTAAAAACGGAGGCACCATCATGGAGACCGAACCGCCAATAGACATCGAATCCCTGATATCCAAGTATATCTTCGGTTCGGTAGGGGGCAAGAAGTCGAACAGGTAGGGAGCGCAGGGACATCGACAAAGAGGGGCAAAGGGGATGAAGATATTCGTAACCGGAGCAACGGGCTTTGTTGGAAGATATATAACCCGCGAACTTTCGCAGGCGGGCGAAGAGGTTTTGATAGTTTCTCGTTCGCTCCGAAAGGCCAAGGAGTCGGTTCCCTGGGCACAAATCGTGGAAGGAGATCCCCGAAAGCCCGGCAAATGGCAGGATGAGGCGGCTAAGTGCGAGGCGGCAATTAACCTTGCGGGCAGCTCCATCTTTAGCGTCTGGACCAAAGCCGCTCGAGAGGAGATTCTTCAGAGCCGCATCCTTTCGACCCGCAACCTCGTCGATGGGCTTAACCGCGAGGGAAATTGCAAGACTTTGCTAAGCGCTTCGGCCATAGGCTATTATGGGAGCCGGCTAGACGACGAAGAGCTTAGCGAGGACGCACGGCCGGGGGCCGAATTCATGTCCGAGGTGTGCGTCAAATGGGAAGCGGAGGCCAAAAGGGGCGAGCAGGCGGGCATGCGCGTTTCGCAGTGCAGGTTCGGCATTGTACTTGGAAAGGACGGAGGAGCTCTTGAGACGATGCTTCCCGCTTTCCGCCGGATGCTTGGAAGCTCCCTTGGCAGCGGCAGGCAATGGATGTCCTGGATACACCTTAGAGACCTCTTTAGCATTTTTACCTTCCTTTTAAACAACGACTCGATTAGCGGGCCGATAAACTGCGTTTCACCCAACCCGGCAAGAAACCGTGAATTCGCCGAGGCTCTTTCAAAGGCCCTTGGCCGGCCGATCGTGCTGCCCGGGGTGCCCGCCTTTGTTTTAAGAACGCTTTTAGGCGAATTTTCAAACGTTTTGGTAATGGGTCAGAGGGTAGTACCCACAAAGCTTAGCCAAAACGGCTTTTCCTTTCAATTTCCCACCTTGGCTACGGCCCTTGCCGATCTAATAGGCTAGAGTTTCTTTGCCCTATCGGGTTCTAAGGACAAAAGCCTATAAAAGATCTTTACGGGCACAAAAAAATTCCAGTTCGCCCCACTACCTCCCCGGGCAGTGCTAGATTTGTTTCCAGGCTGATTTTTTGTCTTCACCACCGACATAGAGAAGCGGAAGGAAAAACAAAGGGGTGGAGGCTGCTATTTTAGGGTCTGGCCAACGGGTAAAAAGGAGTAAGCCCGACTTATTTTGTGGGCAGAGTTTTAGCTACAGTAGAAGGCCTAAGAGAAAAGACTAAATCCCAGTATTTTCCCAGGAATTTATGCAGACAAGTGGAGAAAAGATTTAGCCATTAAACACTTGACATTTTCAAAGTGCTACTATAGGAACCTAGGCTAGGGCATGTGCATAGCCGGGGATTGGTGGGTAGGACTCGGCACAAGGGTTGGGTTTTGCGGGTGTAGTTAGAAGAGGCGAAACCTCAAGCAATGGAAAACAGCATTAGAGACAGAAAGGAACATGAGAGATGTCGGAAGGCCGCGTGAAATGGTTCAACGACAAAAAGGGCTACGGTTTCATTGAAACCAAGGATCAGGGAGACGTTTTCGTCCACTACAGCGCCATTGCCTCCGATGGGTTTCGCTCTTTGAGTGAGGGAGACCGGGTGAGTTTTGAAGTGGAACGTGGGCCAAAGGGTCCGCAGGCGGTTAACGTCAAAAAGCTTGTCTAACCCAGTTTCACTGCCCGGGCGGCCGGAAGGGATCCCGGTTGACTTTTTAATGGCGGGAGGGCCGGAGAGTTTCTGCCGGCTCTTTTTAGCCTCCGGCCCCGGAAAACCTGCATCTCTTTATCCACGTAAGCTAGCGTCAAACGCACGGTCTGCGGTCGCCTCTCCTATTCCGGTCGGCCCCGTTGGTTCCCGACGGTTTTATAATCTCCAGTAGAGAGTCTGCGGGCGCAGAGCTTCTATTTGGCCGAAGCAGCGGATTTGCGCGCCGTTGAATATCCAAAAAGGCCGCGGTAGCGGGCCGGGGTTGTCCCCAAACAACGGAGAAAGGCCCTGCTCATAGTTTCGGCGCTCCCAAAACCGCAGGCCGAGGCCACCTCTTCAAGGCTCATCCGTGTTTGTTCAAGGCGGCGCCTGGCGGCTTCAAGACGCAATTGCTCAACGTAGCGGGCCGGAGTTATGCCCACCTCCCTAACGAATGAACGCGCGAAATTGCGAGAACTCATCGCCGCGCGCTCGGCCAAAGTCTCAACCGAGAGTTCCCTGTCCAGATTTTCAGACATCCAAACCTGAAGGTCAAACAACGATTTGTTGCGGACAACCTGGGTGGATAGCGAAACGCTAAACTGCGCCTGCCATCCGGGGCGCCTCAGAAAAAGCACGAGTTCTCGCGCTACCGCGAGGGCTGCGTCACTTCCATGATCCTGTTCGACAAATGCAAGGGCAAGGTCCATCCCCGTTGTCACCCCTGCTGAAGTGTAGACGTTTCCATCCCTGATCCAAATTGGGTTGGAATCAACGCTAACCCCTGGATATCTTGAGGCAAGCTCGCGAGCGTAGGCCCAATGAGTTGTAGCGCTTCTGCCGTCAAGCAACCCCGCTTGGGCCAGTAAAAACGCCCCGGTGCAAACCGAACCAAGACGGCGAACTTTAACCGCCATCTTTTGCAGCCACGCGATTAGCTTAGGATCGGTTGCCGTGCGCGCTCCCGTTCCGCCGACAACAAGGAGCGTATCCACCTCGCGCCGGACATCCCGGTAATGTTTGTCAGCCACGAGGGAAAGGCCGGTTACCCCGACAACTTTCAATTGCTCAGTCGTAGTTACAAGTTCGGTTTCATAAGGGGCGGAGGAAGATGCGCCGTACAAGCGCTTTACGGCGTCGAAGACCGCCATAGGCCCGGCTATGTCTAACTCCATCGCCGGTGGAACGGCAAGAAGCGCTATACGCCGGACTCCGCAACGGGTTTGGTTCTTCACGGCTGTGTGATTTGATTCAAAGTTCAATGGCCTGTTCCAGTTGTGGGTTTTTAAGATTCTTCCAAAAGATAACAAGAAAATTTGGAAAGCGGCAACCCCATTATGGCTGAAATAGTGGTTATTTTGTCATTCCAGACAAACCGTTGCAATGTTACAAAACACCTGCCTGTACGATTTTAGCCCTGAGCTTGAAGTTTTCGATCCAGCTGGGATTAACATGATTATTTAAATGAAGAGGAAATGATGGACATATCCGGGGTGTCGCTGCGGTCCATGAGAGACGAAGATCTATTAGAGGTCAATTGTTGGCCTCCCTACGAGGGCGATCATGCGCAAATGGATTATGCTTTAAGACAGAACGGATGGCTTCGCGAGTATTACAACAGGCCAGGCTCCCTGTGCTTCACGGCAGAAGACGGCGATGAAATCGTCGGCATTGTTTTGCTGATTATGGGAGGCCTCAAAGATGCTGAAGTACGTATAGCGATTCACCCCGCAAAGACACGGAGGGGGTTTGGACTCCGGATAATGACGGCCGTAATGGAGACCGGTTTTCTTGAACTGGGACTGGACACAATCCGGCTCGTAGTTAGAAAAAACAACTTCTCCGCTATGGCGCTCTACGAAAGACTGGGCTTTAGAAATCGGGGCGAATGCACGCTTTTAATCCAAACCGTTCCGGTCGAATTTTTTAAGATGGACACCCACAAACAGGAATTTAAAGTCCTTAGAGACGAGGAGCAGACCAATGAAAACCGCTTTACTTCTTATCGACATACAAAATGATTATTTCCCGGGAGGGCGTTTTGAACTTAGCGGGGCTAATGAAGCGGCCAAAGCTGCCGGTCTTCTGCTTGCAGATTTCAGAGAGCGGAAGCTGCCGGTAATTCACGTTCAACACATATCAAATCGCCAGGGCGCTACGTTTTTTCTGCCCGGCACAGACGGCGTTAACATTCACGAAAGCGTTGGGCCGCTTGAGATGGAAACCGTTATTCAGAAGAACTTTCCAAACAGTTTCAGGGAAACCGAGTTAAGGAATATTCTTGAAAAACACGGCATAAAGAGGATCGCCATAAGTGGAATGATGTCCCATATGTGCGTCAACTCAACCACGAGGGCGGCCTTTGATTTTGGTTATCACTGCGTCGTGGCCCATGACGGTTGCGCGACGCGAAGCCTCGCTTTCGAAGGCAGGGAACTGCCGGCCGATTATGTGCACGCGGTCTCCATGGCTGGCCTGGAGGGCGTTTATGCTGATGTGACAAAAGTCGAGCAGGTAATAGACAACCTCTTCGGGTAAGATTTTATTGATTAAACGGAGGTCGCGCCGGCGGCTTGAGCCATGACGGACTTTTGCGGGAGGAGGTGAGTCTTTAGCCCCCTATTTGACTTCTATTCCTGGCGCGAGATCGTCTTGTTTGCCAAGTTCGAAACGAACCTTTTCCCAGCAGGGGCGGCTGCGCAACCGTTTAAAGCTTTCCTGGACCAGCTTGGGATGATTGTTTGTTTCGCTAAGGTGGGCGAATACCACGCACTGGAGTTCGTCGTGATGAACGGCTTCCAGGAGTTCGCATGCTTCTTCGTTCGATAAGTGGCCGTGGGGGCTTTTTATGCGCTGTTTCAACACCCAGGGATAGGGGCCGTTAAGGAGTTTATCGACGTCGTGGTTGGCTTCGAGCACCAGGGCGTGGCAATCCTTTAGCCTTAGTTTTACGAGGTTTGTAGCAACTCCAAGATCCGTGCATATGCCCAGGCGCTGCCCCTCGTTTTCGATAATAAAGCCCGTTGGTTCGGCTGCATCGTGGGAAATAGCAAAGGGCATAATTTTGAGATCGCCGATTTCGAAAGTTTTTCCGGTCTCAAAGACCGTTACGCCGTTTAGTGCGATTTTTGGGTTCAGGTTATCGAGAGTACCCCTTGTCATGTAGACGGGCAGATCGAATCTTCTGGACAGTGTACCGGCGCCGTTTACATGGTCGGAGTGTTCATGGGTGATCAGGAGGGCATTTAGTCGCGAGGCCTCAACAGGGGTTTTTGCCAGGCGAGCGACGAGTTCCTTGCACGAGAGTCCGGCATCGACAAGCACGCGGGTCTTTGAGCTGCTAACCAGGATGGAGTTACCCTTGGAACCGCTTGCGAGCACCTGAAAAAAAAGAGACATAAGATTAGAATCCTCGATCAACCCACCTGCAAAAAGGCTTTGGGGTCTTCCCACCGCTCGTCTACGGGGCCGTAGAGCATAACGGCCACCTTTTCGGGGCTGTAGACGTCTTTAAACCAGGCTCGCAAGTCTTCAGAGGTAACCGCGTTGATTTTCTTTTCGACTTCTTCGAAGGCGATGTAGTCGCCGAACAAATATTCGTTTTTGGCAAGCCGGTTCATCCGGTAATCGTTACTTTCGGAATTAATGTACATATTGCCTTTGACGTATTCGCGGGCAGAACTCAGTTCGCTTTCGGAAATGGGTTCACGCAGGAGTTTGGAGAGTTCCCGGTTAACGAGCAAGAGGACTTCCCGGACGTTTTGCGGGGAGACTCCGGCGTAGATGCCGGTCATACCGCAATCTTCATGGCTATGGGAAAAGGAGTAGACTGAATAGGCAAGACCGCGTTTTTCCCGGATTTCTTGAAAAAGACGGCTGCTCATACTGCTACCCAGAATAACGTTTAGAAGATGGGAGGCAAAGCGCAGTTCATCCTTTTGGGATGTACCGTGCATCCCCATGAGTATATGGACCTGTTCGAGGTCTTTTTTCAAGGCGCGGCAGAAAAAATGGGAATCAGGGGCCTTACGTTGGACAACCATGTTGGAGGCGGGCAGTTTTTCCATCGCCGGGGCTATAAGGTCCAGGAACTGTTGATGTTCGAGATTTCCGGCGGCGGATATGACGATTTTTGAAGGGTCGAACATGGCCGCTATAAAGTCGAGCATCTGCTGTCTATCGGCATTTTCCACGGTTTCAACCGACCCATAGATCGGAAGACCAAGGGGGTTTTCCTTCCAAAACTCTTCCTGGAAGAGGACGTGGATAAATTCATCGGGGGTGTCTTCAACCATTCGAATTTCCTGAACGATTACGCTTTGTTCGCGTTCGATTTCGGCCGGGTCGAAGGTAGATTCCAGGAAGAGGTCAGTAAGAAGGTCGGTCAAAAGCGGCAGATGCGCGGCAAGCACCTTGGCATGGAAGCAGATATGCTCCTTGGAAGTAAAGGCATTGGCGAAGCCGCCCACGGAATCGAATTCTTTTGCGATATCCAGGGCGCTACGGCGTTTTGTACCCTTAAAGAGCATATGTTCGATAAAATGAGACATACCCCGTTCATGGGGTCTTTCATCTCGGGAGCCGGTATTAACCCATATTCCGGTAGAAACCGAATAAGCAAAGGGAATTTTTTCCGTTACAACCCTTATACCATTGCCGAGGACCGTTTTTTGGTACAATTTTCCCCCTTTTGCGAGACCGCAGAATTTTGCCAGACTGCCTGTTTTCAGTCAAGATAGCTTTCAATAAAAGGATATAGGAGTAAAAAAACAGAAAGGAACGTTTTTAGCCGGTTAAAGGGGTAAGGCTACAAGAGGGCAGCGCTTTTCCCGCCGATCCCCGAGTTTAGACAAAGAGCGGGGGGGAGAAAGAGCCCGCCCCGCAGTCGGGGGCAGGGGGTGGAACACCCGATCTTTTTGGATCAAGACCGGGCTTCCCCGCCACAACTGCATCAAACCCGTACCCGCCCTAGCCTCCCCCGTGTAACGGACAGACAGGCGAAAGACTCCGGGGGAAGCAAAAGGGCTATTGGCAAAATCCCAAAAACAGGTTGGAAATCACTCGGATTCCTTTTGCTCCGGGGGCAGGGCGGCTTTTCGGCTAAGCCTGATACGGCCGTCCTTGTCTATATCGATCACCTTAACCATAACCTCATCACCTTCGTTTACCACGTCGGTAACTTTACGAACCCGCTTGTGTTCGAGTTGCGAGATATGAATCAGGCCTTCGGTGTTTGGCAAAATTTCGGCAAATGCACCGAAATCGGTAACCCGGACAATTTTGGCCATGTAGAGCCGGCCGATTTCGGGTTCCTCGGTAATCCCCCTGATTTTCTCGATAGCTTTATCGCACGCCTCTGCATCAGGGCTCATTACAACGACTCGACCACTGTCGTCAATGTCGATTTTAGCCCCGGTTTCAGCGACAATGCTGCGGATCACCTTTCCTCCCGGACCGATAACATCACGGATTTTATCCGGATTAATCTGAATGGTAATCACTCTTGGAGCATAGGGAGAAAGTTGAACCCTGGGCAATTCTATGCCGTTTTTCATTTTTTCCAGGATGTGCAGGCGACCGCTACGGGCCTGATCGAGGGCTTTTTTCAAAATTTCCCTGTTAATCCCTGAAATTTTAACGTCCATTTGGAAGGCGGTAATACCGCGTTCGTTACCGGTGACTTTGAAATCCATGTCTCCTAGATGATCTTCATCGCCCAGGATATCGGTAAGAACTATAAACTGATCGCCTTCCTTAACGAGTCCCATGGCGATACCCGCAACCGGGCCGCTAACCGGAACTCCGGCATCCATCAAAGCCAGGGAAGACCCGCACACGGTCGCCATGGAGCTCGACCCGTTGGATTCGAGGACTTCCGAGACAACGCGGATGGTATAGGGGAATTCGCCGTTTTTAGGTAAAGACGGCTTAACGGCCCTTTCGGCAAGAGCCCCATGGCCGATTTCCCTGCGCCCCGGGCCTCTTAGCGGTTTTACCTCACCGACGGAAAAGGGCGGGAAATTGTAATGAAGCATAAAGGATTTGAAGGTTTCACCGGCCAGGGCCTCGATCTTTTGCTCATCGGAAGACGAGCCCAGAGTCACAATGGCGATGACCTGAGTTTCTCCCCGAGTGAACAGGGCGGAACCGTGGGTTCTTGGCAGCTTACCCACTTGGATCGAAATGGGTCTCACCTCGTCGAAGGCGCGTCCGTCGATCCTTCGCCTATCCTTTACCATCATGGTGCGGACGATTTTCTTTTCGAGCTCTTCGAGGGCGGCGTCGATTTCTTTTTCCCTGCCTTCATATTCCGAGGCCAGTTCCTGCCTTACCCGAGTTTTTAGAGCCCTTTTACGATCGCGCCTAACGAGCTTATCGGCAGTGGTCATGACCTCGCCCATCTCGGCCTGCGCCACTTCAAAAACTCTATCCTTGAGGGCTTGATCCCCACCCGCTTCAGGCACGGGTTCCTTTTCCTTGGCCACCAGCCTCTGGAGCTCATTTTGGGCCTCGATTATGGGAAGTATGGCCTCATGAGCGCACATAATCGCATCGGCGATGTCATCTTCGGGCACAAAATCGGCTCCGCCCTCAACCATAACGACCGCTTCTTTGGTACCGGCCACAACGATATTCATGTCGCTTTGCGCGAGCACGGCCGCGGAGGGATTAATGACGAATTCGCCGTTAACTCTGCCCACACGCACCGCGGCAACGGGGCCCCCGAAGGGAATGGAGGAGATATGCAAGGCAGCGGAGGCGCCAGTAAGGGCAACAACATCAGGTTCATTTTGCATATCCACCGACATAACGGTGGCGATTACCTGAGTTTCAAAGGCCCATTTTTTAGCGAAAAGGGGCCGAATAGGCCGATCGATCAGGCGAGAGGTCAAGGTCTCCTTTTCACTGGGACGTCCGATTTCCCTGCGGAAAAAACCACCCGGGATACGTCCGGCCGCATAGCTCATCTCCTGGTAATCGACGGAGAGGGGCAGAAAATCGATCCCTTCCCTTACCCGGTCCTCCTTTGTCGCGGTGACAAGTACGACCGTATCGCCATAACTCATTACGACCGAGCCGCCGGCCTGTCTGGCCACTTCCCCGGTTTCGATCCTGAGAGGTCGCCCGCCAACCTGAACTTCTACTGTATGTTTCATCTATTTTCCTCTAATTTGGGAAGATATCCGCACAGCGCAAAAGGCTAGGCGGCTACCGGCGCAATCCAAGGCGCTCAATGACGGTATTGTAGCGATCCACGTTTTTACGCTTCAGATAATTTAGCAGTTGTCTGCGCTGTCCAACCAGTTTCAAAAGCCCCCGGCGCGAATGATGGTCTTTCTGGTGCGTCTTGAAATGCTCTGTCAGGTAAGAGATTCTTTCACTGAGAAGAGCAATCTGGACTTCCGGAGACCCCGTATCAGTGGGGTGAACTCTAAAACCATCAATGATTTCCTTTTTCTTTTCTGGGGTCATTACCACGGCTATATTCCTCCTTGATGTTTTACCTGTGGTTCACAGTTTTGCTATTCGTGTTATCGCGCCGGCTCGCAAACGATTCGAGAGGTAAAGCGCTAAAAAATCCATCCATTTTTCCCTTTTTCCATTACCTTTAAAAAGCATCCTTTCCGTGCGGGAAAGAGAGCTCAGAAAGGAAATACACGCAGGCGCCGAGCAGCGCCGCCTGCTGAGTCAGGCCACCACAAGGCAGCCAGACGGTTCGTGCCGGTAACAATCCGCACGGGGTTTTGACCGGCGCCGTAGAGGCGGCCAAATTTTTCTTCCCATGCGGATTCGAGTTGTCCGTTTTTAAGTAAGCCCAGTGCCCGATCATCGGTCATCGAGGCAGCCGGCAAGTGCAAAAGGGCCTCGTTTAGGGAAATGATCGACCGCGCGGCCGACGCAGGGCAACAGTCATCTTCGAGCTTTAGCGCCCGCTCCAGGGTAAAAGGTCCAACCCTGGTGCGTCTAAGAGCCGAAAGGTGGGCTCCGCTCCCCAATTTAGCGCCAATATCAGAGGCAAGCTGCCTGATATAGGCTCCCTTCGAACAGCGCACCTCCACGACGGCTTCCGGCCAGGCAAAGGAGTGCAGCTCCAGGGAGTAAATACATATCTCGCGTTGGGGCAAATCGACCTCGATGCCTTTGCGGCTCAGTTCATAGAGCCTGTGGCCCCCTACCCTCACCGCCGAAAACTTCGGAACGGTCTGCACGCAAACCCCCGAAAAGGTGTTCAAAACGTCGATCAAGTCCTTTTGAGCGAAAGTGCGATCGCTTCGCCCCGTCACATTTCCGGTCTTGTCCTGGGTATCGGTTTCGATTCCGAAATAAATGACGGCGCTGTAGACCTTTTCGAGTCCAACGATCTGATCGGAGACGCGGGTAGCCTCATCGAGGCACAAGACAAGGACCCCCGTGGCAAAAGGATCGAGAGTACCGGTGTGGCCGATCTTACGAGCTTTAAGGATCTTTTTGACCCTGGCCGCAGCCTTTGCCGAGGTTATCCCCTCGGGTTTGTCCAAAACGAGAACACCGCCCAGAGACGCCGGAGAGCATTCACAACCGCTCGTGGCCACCTGCGGGTCCAAAAGGGACTCAGCAGCATTGGAAGAGGGTATCCCGGTCATGCATTTAGTCTCATCCATTTATAAAGCTCGCAGCCTCTCCGATAAGCATGGAGCGCACCGAGCGCAAATCGCCGGCGATTCTACACGCCGCCGCCTGGCGGTGTCCACCGCCGCCATGACGTTGAGCAAGCCTTGCGACATTAATATCCCCCCTGGACCTCATGCTGACGTGAATGAGGCCGTCCCCGGTTTCCTTGAACAGTATCGCCACATCGGCCGCCTTAATGGAGCGAAGGTGATTAATGAATCCCTCGCTTTCCAAGTAATTGGACGAGGAGTCGGCAATCATCGATCGGCTGAGTTCGGCAGAAACTATCTTCGATGAGGCGTTAAATTCAACGGTATCGAGGACACGGGCAAGCAGTTTTAGCTTAGCGGGGGTAGCCGAGTCGAAGACGTTACTCGCAATCTCGGCCGGATCGGCTCCAAAGCCGACCAGGGCCGAGATAATTTCAAAAACACGCCCGTTGGTATTGGAAAATCTAAACGAGCCCGTATCGGTTAAAATCCCGGCATAGAGAGCGGTTGCCAAGGGCTTATCAGGGGCAAGCGACAGGCTCATGCAAAGATCGAAGATCATCTCGCAGGTGCTGCTTGCCGCCGTTTCCACCCAGGAAACGTTGGCAAAGGGCTTACTAACCAGATGATGATCGATATTTATTAGAAAAGCCGCTCCCTTGACAACATCGATAAACTTATCTCCCACTCTTTCAAGATCGCCGCAGTCCACGAGAATGGCCGCTTCATACTCAGCCGATTCCGAGGGTTTATTGCGAATTGCCTGGACGTTGGCGAGAAACCCGTATTCGGGAGGATAGGGGTCCTGGGTAAAGGCATCAACCCTTTTGCCCAGACGGTTAAGGATGAGTTGCATCGCCACAATGGCGCCCATCGCGTCGCCGTCGGGATGGACGTGGGTAAAGATCATAAAACGATCGTAATTTGTGATTGCGGAGATAACTTCCCTGATCTTCAGGGTTTTTTGATCACTCATCGGTATGCAGCTCTTTCAGCAGTTTTTCCATTTTATCGCCGTATTCGAAAGACGTATCGTATTCGAACGTAAGCTGTGGGACATATCTCAGGCTGAGCCTTCGCCCCAGTTCCAAGCGCATGAATCCCGCGGCCTTTGCAAGGCCGGCAAGGGCACTCTTTCGCTCCGTCTGGTCGGCATCGCGTCCCATAAGGCAAAAGAAGACCCGAGCGTGGCGAAGATCGTCGGTAACTTTAACTCCGCTTATGGTAAGATTTGCGACGCGAGGGTCCTTAAGCCTTCTGAACACCAGTTCGGCGATTTCCCTTTGGAGCAGATCGGCGACCCTGTCGGAGCGCTTATAATCCATAGTCATAGATCCATTCTCAAATGATGCAGCCGCCGGTTTTATTCCGGCGTCATTTAGCCCGGGACAGACTCATACAGTTATAAGCTCCATCTCCCGGCTTATCAGTTCGGCCAGAGCAAGAGAGTCCATAAAATCGACGATTCGATCCAGCAGCGAATTTAGTACACGCCCGTCATTTCCAATAGCGGCAATGCCTATCGAAGTCCGCTCATAGACGTCCTGGTCACCGACTTCGGCAACGCTGACGTTGAAACGGTTGCGGCTCTTTTCCACAAGGCTCTTTACGATCCGTCTTTTGTCCTTAAGAGAATGGATCTCATGGAGCCTGAAAACTACAAGAGCCACACCAACGGTCATAACTACCTCACGAACCCGCCCTGCGTTCATGCTCGGGCTGATAGACCTGCTTAATCTCCTGGATTTCGTAGGCTTCCAGAATATCGCGTTCCTTTATGTCGTTAAAGTTTTCAATGCCGATACCGCACTCAAACCCGGCTTTTACTTCCTTGACATCGTCTTTAAAGCGTCTAAGAGAACCGATCTTTCCGTCATAGACCACCACATTGTCACGCAACACCCTGGCCCTGGCGTTTCTTTCCACATGGCCGTCAAGAACCGAGCAACCCGCAATCATGCCCATTTTGGGAACATGGAAAGTTTGTCTTACCTCGGCCCTGCCGATGACGTTTTCCTTGTAGATGGGCTTTAGCATACCGACAACCGCGCTTCTGATATCGTCGACGAGCTGATAAATAACATCGTAGTAGCGAATATCGACGGCTTCCTGTTCGGCGAGTTCCTGGACCTTGGCATCGGTTCTGATGTTAAAACCTATAACGATCGCGTTGGAGGCCGAGGCCAGCATAATATCGGTTTCGGTAATGGCTCCCGCGCCGTTATGGATAATGTTGATTTTTACCTCCGAGGTCGAAAGCTTAAGCAAAGAATCGACAATAGCTTCCAAAGAACCCTGGACGTCGGTTTTGACGATGATTTTGAGCTCCTTGACCTCGCCTTCCTGGATTTGGGCAAACAGGTTTTCAAGCGAAATCTTGCTCGAGCGGGAGAGTTCCTTTTCCCGCAGTTTTAAGAGCCTGTGCTCGGCAACGTTTCTAGCCTGTTTTTCATCCGCCAGAACGACAAAGTCGTCACCGGCATTGGGAACACCCGAAAATCCGAGGACCTCGACCGGAATCGAGGGCGAGGCGGCTTCAATGCGCTTTCCCCGGCCATCGAACATATTTCGAACCCGGCCCGAGTAAATACCGCAGACATAAACATCGCCTGCCTTGAGCGTCCCATCCTGGACAAGAACCGTGGCGACCGGACCGCGTCCCTTATCGAGTTTGGCTTCTATGACTCTACCTCTGGCCATTTTGTTCGGATTGGCCTTGAGTTCGAGCAGTTCGGCCTGGAGCAGCACCATCTCGAGCAGTTCTTCTATCCCGAGTCTTTTTTTGGCCGATATTTCGACCATAGTGGTCTGACCGCCCCATTCCTCGGGGACCAACCCGTGCTCGGAGAGTTCACGCTTAACTCTTTCGACGTTGGCGTTAGGCTTGTCGATCTTGTTGATGGCAACAACTATGGGGACTTCGGCAGCCTTGGCGTGATTTATGGCTTCAATCGTCTGCTGCATTACGCCGTCGTCGGCGGCCACGACGAGTATGACCGTATCGGTAACCTTGGCTCCCCTTGCGCGCATCGAGGTAAAGGCCTCGTGGCCGGGGGTATCGAGAAATATAATGTCGCCCTTATCCAGTCTTACGTGGTAGGCGCCTATGTGCTGGGTAATGCCGCCGGCCTCGCCTTCGATTACCTTTGTATCCCGGATCGCATCGAGAAGTGAGGTTTTGCCGTGGTCGACGTGGCCCATAACGGTGACAACCGGAGGTCTGGGGAGCAATTCCTCGCTGCGGTCCTCCTTTGTCTGCAAAACATCTTCTTCTTCGAAGGCCGTCTTCTCTACTTCGAACTCGAAATCGGAGGCTACGAGCGAGGCCGTATCAAAATCCAGGGCCTGGTTAATGTTGGCCGGAAGTCCAAGGAGCAGCAACTTTTTGAGCACCTCGCCGGCCTTAAGACCCATCTGTTTTGCAAGGTTTGCAACCGATATAGCCTCGTCGATTTTGATGCGCTTTCGTCCGACCTTGGGCGCGACCGGTTCGGGCTTGGGCGCCTCTTTAATCACCTGTCTTCCGGACCTGGACCTGCCACGGTCATCCTGGGCGGCGAGCTCTTTTTTCGAATAGAGATCCTCTTTTTGAAAGACTTCCTTGCGGCGGCCCGTTTTGGCCTTTTCGGCTTCTTCGGGTTTTTTCCTCTTTGGTTCCTTAGCCGCGGGCTCGGCAGTTTCGGTTCCCTTGGCTATAAAGCGAGCGGCAAGTTCTGCCAAATCGGCCTCCGGCTCCTCTTCGGCCTCCTCGCCCATCAATTCCGGAAGCTTAATAATTCTTGCAGGCTCTTCCCTCTTGCTCTTCTTTCGCCTTCTTTTCTTTGCGCTTTTGCGTCCCTTGCCCTCTTCGTCTTCTTCCGCAGCGGCCTCTGTGGTCTTTGGCAAAACAGGGCCGACAGGCTTCATCTCGGAGACAGCAGCCGGGATACCCGGCGCCGGTGGAGCGGGAGGGGGCTCGACCGGAGGCGGTGCGGGTTTGGCGCTCGCAGCAGGCTTAACCTCTTCGACCACGGGCGCTTCCTTAACGGGAGCAGGCCGAATAATCCGTGCAGCTTCGAATTTACGCTCAGGGGAAACCGGTTTAACCTTGCCGGGAACTTCCTTATCTTCAACGGGCTCCACGGTCTTAGCGGTCTCAACCGGCCGATCGGCTCCGGAAGCTTCAGCAGCACTTTCGGAAGGGGCTATCGCGGATTCTGGCGCGCCGACTTCAGAGATCTCTTCGCTTGGTAGGGCCTGAGCTTCCCCCTGGGGGGCGACTTCTGCTGGGGGAGGCTCGATAACATCGTCCACCGTTTGAGCGGACATTTCATCAGCCGCAGCAGCCTGGGGTGCTTCAGGCTCAAGCTGCGCATCGACTTTTTTTCGCCTTCGAATGACTTCCCGACCGATACGTTTTTCTTCAACCTTTTCAGCCATTAGTCGTGCTTCGGAGAATTGCTGTCTGATTTTTACAACAGCGCTCTCGGGCAACGGGCTCATATGGTTTTTAACCGGGAAGCCCAATTTCTCGATTCGCTCGATCAGGCCTTTATTGTCAATATTCAACTCTTTTGCGAGTTCATGCACCCTAAGTCTCGTCATCAAAGATTCCCCCTCTGCAACGCTTCTTTCTTCTCTATTCATTTACCCTCCGGGCCGCAAAACAAGCCTCGGTCTAGTAATTATTCTAAATGCGGGACGTTCAACACGCAAACTTCTCTTGCCCGGTTTCGGAAAGCGCGCTGCATACGCCGGTCGAGGCGAAGAGCGGACAAGCACTCGCAGCAGGCATAAGCGCCTCTTCCCTTCATTTTTGCCTGTCTATCCTCCAAAACCCTGCCGTTTTCCGCATCCAGTCCAAGCCTTACAAGCTCAACCCTGGGCCTTTTTCGCATGCACACAAGGCAAGTGCGAACGGGAACATGGCCGCGCTTCACTTCTTTGGCCTATTCTTGCGCGGGCTGATCGGCGTCGGCATCGATATCGCCGGTTTTTTGGGCATCCCCTGGGGTTTCTACCTCCACGCCTTGGGCCTGCTCGCCCTCATCGTCGGCCACGGGAGGATTCGGATCAGGCTGTGTATCCTGACTATCTCCACCCAGCAGGGCCACGGCCTGGCTTTTCATCGCCTCAAGGGTGGCAGCGGGCACACGGGTAGTATCCTCGAGTTCGAGCACGGAGACCTCAAGAAAGTCCTTAAGAGAACCGATCCCGGATTCATAGAGCTTATCGGCCATTTCAGAGGAAACGCCCGGGATGCGCAAAAGCGCCTGATAGCCCGTCTGCTTCTGCCGCTCGTAGCGGCTTTCGCTCTTTACGTCTATGCGCCAATTGGTGAGCTTGGAAGCAAGCCTTACATTCTGTCCTCTTTTGCCAATGGCAAGGGAGAGCTGATCGTCTGGAACGATGACCTCCATACTGCGGTTGGCCTGATCGACAATGACTTTTGAAATAATAGCGGGTGCAAGACCGTTTACCACGAATTTAGCCGGGTCCATGTTCCAGGGAATTATATCAATTTTTTCGCCTCTAAGCTCCTGGACGACATTTTGAACCCTGGTACCCTTCATGCCCACGCAAGCGCCCACGGGATCAACGTCGCTATCCTTGGATATAACAGCGATCTTTGCCCTGGAGCCGGGCTCTCTTGCCGCACTGATGATACTAACGATTCCCTCGCTGATCTCAGGCACCTCGGCATGGAAAAGCTGAATCAAAAAGTGTGGATGCGTGCGGCTTAAAACGATCTGCGGGCCCTTGCTGATCTTTTTTACCTCGAGCACATAAGATCTGATGCGGTCGCCCTGTCTGAAGACTTCCCGTGGAATCTGCTCTTTTTGCGGCAAAATCGCTTCGGCCTGGCCAACGTTTACCAGAATGGCACCTTTATCGACCCTCTGGACAATACCGTTTACGATTTCTCCCTTGCGGCTCTTGAACTCGTCATAGACCACTTCGCGCTCGGCATCCTTCATCTTCTGAATGATGACCTGCTTTGCCGACTGGGCGGCAATTCGTCCGAGCATCTCGGTATCCATGCGGATACCCAGTTCGTCGCCGATCTCGCATTCGCTGTCGAGCTTTTTGGCCTCGTCCAGCAGCACTTCTTTATCCGGGTCGTTAACCTCTTCAACGACTTCCTTGAACTGAAAGGCCTCTATTTCGCCGTATTCATCGTTAAAGGTCACATCCAGGTCCAACTTGGCCCCGTACCTTTTCCTGATGGCCGACTTTATGGCCTCTTCAAGGGTTTGTATCAGGGTTTGCCGGTCGATGCCCTTTTCTCTGCTGACCTGCTCGATCAACCGTTTGAGTTCACTGGCCATAAATAGAAAATACCTCCATCAATTCAAGATAATCCTTCTCTAACACCGGCAGCTAGCGCGCATTACGCTCCAAGGATTCAAAATATAAAAGCCTGGCCCGTTCGATAAGCTCCATCGCTATGGAATAGTCATTGGAATCGCTCTGGACGATGAGCCCTCCGATGGAAGCCTCCTTTAACAGGCCTTTGAAATTACGCCGGTTTTGCACCGGAGATATCGTTCTTAGTTCAATTATATCGCCAATGTGCTTTTGAAAGTGTTCCAATTTTCGAAGCGGCCGATCAATCCCCGGCGAAGAGACCTCAAGGTGATAGGCAACCGGAATCACATCGGCGACATCGAGCAAATCGCCCAATACGCGGCTGGTGCGGGCGCAGTCATCGACCGTTATGCCCTCAGGGCTGTCAAGAAAGATACGCAGCACCCACCCCAGCGATTCACGGCGATATTCGATCTCAAGGACCTCCATGGCCTGAGCGGCGACAACGGGTTCGACAAGATTCCAGAGCCGCCCGATCAGTTCGCCTGCCTCTTGTTTTAACTCCTGAGCCAATTTAGAGCCTCTTTCAGCCAAGCCGCACATGCAAAAAAAAAGCGGGTATAAAACCCACTTCTTCTAGCAGACCGACAATGTTCAAATTCCAGTTATTAATAAACTTTAACTCAGAATCCAGAATAGTTGTCATCCACTAATCGAAGTGGGCCTGGAGACCCAAGCCCCCTCAAAAAGGGAAACCCTCCTTGTGTGAAGGGAACATTTCGACCTGAAAGCGGGCGACGGGATTCGAACCCGCGACCCCAAGCTTGGGAAGCTTGTGCTCTACCAGCTGAGCTACACCCGCAAATGAGCCGGAATGATGAATTCTACAGGAAGCGGGCCGAAAGGGTCAAGAGAAATTAAAGGTCTCGCACTGAATAGGCTTCAGCTAACCCGGACTTCAGCTCAAACAACGTAAGCGACTATACCGTATTGCTGCGCGTTCTTCAAGAAACATTAATTTTTTGAGCTTCCCGGTATGGTCAAAGATTTTCGAGAAAGGTTCCTAAAAGGCATCGCTTCCCCCTCCGGGCGAGGCCAGAGGGGGAAAGCGAATATCTTAGGCCTTTGGCGCGGCGACTGCGGGAGCCGTCTGGGCATCTTCGAGGCTTTGCTTATAGGTTTCACTGACAAAATAGAGAGATACAACGGTTATAAGAGCCAAAACGATCATGTAGAGGGCTACCGGCCAAGCCTTGCCGTTGTAGCGGGCCAGAAGCGAGGTAGCAACAATAGGGGTAAGTGCCCCGGCGAATATGGAAGCCAACTGGTAGCCAAGAGAGGCGCCCGAATACCTGACGCGGGTACCAAACATCTCGGAAAACAAACTGGCCTGCGGCCCGTACATGGCAGCATGGCCCACGGCCAACCCGACCGTGATGGCCAAAGTCGTCATTCCAAGGTCCCGGGAACCCATCATCCAGAAAAAAGGGAAAGACCATATGCCCGAAAACACGGCTCCAAAAACATAAATCGGCCGCCTGCCCAGTTTATCGGACAGGAGACCGAAAAGAGGAATGGAAAAGACCTCGATGGTCGCCGCAATGGTGACAGCGTTCAGGATCATGGTGCGGGGGACCTTCAAAATCTGCACGGCGTAAGCAAAAACAAAGGCCGCATAAATATAGAAAAGCCCGTTTTCGGCAAAGCGAACTCCCATGGCGAGAAGGACGTTTTTGGGATGCTTTAGGATGGCCTCAAGGACCGGAACCTTCGCCGCCGTATGGGTCTCCTTTACCTTTTTAAAAATGGGGGATTCGGTGACCGCATTTCGGACAAAGGCGCCGAGCACTACCAAAACGAAGCTGAAAAGAAACGGAATTCTCCACGCCCAGGCCAAAAATTGTTTTTCCGGATATCGGGCAAACCAGCCGAATACAACAGTGCCCAAGACCAACCCCAGGGGCGCTCCCAACTGGGCCAAACTTCCGTACAAACCACGCCTGTTGCCCGGAGCATGCTCTACCGCCATCACCACCGCACCGCCCCACGCGCCGCCAAGACCGAAGCCCTGGGCTATTCTGCATGTTACGAGCAAAATCGGAGCCCATATACCCACAGTGGCATAAGTGGGCAGAAGGCCAACCACGGTTGTTCCTATGCCCATGATCAGAAGCGTCACATAATAGATGGTCTTTCGGCCTACACGATCTCCCAGGTGTCCGAAGAATATTCCGCCGATAGGCCGGGAAAGGAAGCCGACCGCAAAAGTGGCAAAGGCAACGATTGTTCCAACCAACGGATTAAACTGAGGGAAAAAGAGCTTATTGAATACCAGGGCGGCCGCGGTGCCATAGAGAAAGAAGTCATACCATTCGATTGCAATGCCCACCATGCTTGCAAGTAAAACTTTGGAGCGCTCCTTGCTAAGAGCCGCCTCGTCTTGAGGAAGGTTTAGGTTTCCGCTCATTGAGATCCCCTTTTGATAGTATGGTTAAAAAATAAAGAGTTCGCCCCGCAATGTTCCTCGAGCGTCCTTAATAAATAAAACCTGGAGCAAACGGCGGCTGCACCGGAGAAGAGGCTTTAACTTCAGATAACAAATGGATATAAAAAAACAAATGATTAAGAATCATGCCCGCAATATATGGCCTCTTTTTATTTACAGGGCGCCTTCCCGGCATCTCTACGCAGTTCCGGTCGGCAAAGGCAACCACCGAGACAGGAAGTAAGCAGACCCCCTTTCATGTGAAATATTGCACGATAGCACCTTGAGCAGTATCTCCGCAACCTAAAATTTATAATGGGGCGAGGTTGGCGGATACATGGTTTAGCTCTTGGAGCGCCCCATTATCCGCCCCCCCTTGCAGCGACTTCCAGAAAACTTCTGATATCGAGCGCGTTCGCCCCTCCGGAAAATGTTCAGACGCAGCGGAAGGTTTGACCAACCGGGAAAAGGGCTTAGCGAACGACTCAGACGGAGAGGTCTTAAGGGAGAGCTCTAAGCAATTCCGACGCCAATTGCTTAGAGTGGCTCCCCAAAAGGGTTCAGGCGGTTAGTGAAAAAGAGGCGCAGAAAAATGTATCCAAAAAGCTACAGGCCGAAATTAGTGGACAGCCGGGGGATCGAGCGGATTGGGAGGGCAAAGGGAGGGGGATCTGCATGTATCTTTTTTGGTATATATAACTATTGTGGTACATGCGGTTTGCTCCCATAGCAGATCCCGTGGCGCTTCATTTTCTCATAGAGCTTTACCCGGTGAATTTGCAAAATCGAGGCGGCCTTGGTTTTGTTGCCTCCGGCGGCAGCAAGGGCGACCAGGATGGTTTTTCTTTCCGCCTCGGCCCTGGCGGCGGCAAGGGTGTTTAGACCAACGGAGGCCGGCAGACTGGAGACCGAGCGCAGCAGGTATTCCGGAGCGTATTCGGGCAAAAGAGTTTCTCCCCAGCTCATGGCCGCGACCCGTTCGAGCACGTTTTGCAATTCTCGAACGTTTCCGGGCCAACTATGGGACTTAAGCATTTCCAGAAGTCCGGGGGAAACCGTCCTTTTGGGTTCGCCCGTGTCGTTTGAGAGCCGGGTGAGAAAGCTATCGGCTATGGCTTCTATATCTTCGCGTCTTTCCCTCAAGGGGGGTATTCGAATGGGAATGACGTTTATGCGGTAGTAGAGATCGGCTCTGAAGCTTCCCGCATTGACGAGTTCCTCAAGCGCCTTGCCTGCCGCGGCGATGATGCGAATATCGACTCGGCGGGGAAAGGAGGCGCCCACGCGTTCGACCTCTCGTTCCTGGAGGACCCGCAGCAGTTTTACCTGCATGGCGGGGGGCATATCGCCTATCTCATCAAGAAAGAGGGTCCCGCCCTGGGCCATTTCAAACTTTCCCGGCTTACCGCCTCTCCTTGCGCCTGTGAAGGCGCCCTCTTCGTAGCCGAAGAGCTCGGATTCGAGGAGTTCGGCCGGAACGGCCGCGCAGTTAAGCTTTATAAAGGGACCGCTGCGCCTCTGTGAGGCTGCGTGGATAGCGTGGGCAAAGAGTTCCTTGCCCGTTCCGGTTTCTCCGAAGACGAGCACCGTCGAATCCGTGCGGCTCGCCCTCAAGGCTTCGAGCTTTGCCGCGCTTATGGCCGGTCCCGACCCGACGATGCTTACTATCGTGTAACGGGCGCCCCGCAGCTGCGTCAGCTCTTTTTCATAATATTTCACTTTCGATTCGAGCATTTCCAGCTTGGTTACGATTTCATAGAGCTGCCCGACATCCTTAAAAACCACGCGGCCATAGGCACCCACCGCCCGCCCCGAATCCATGAGCGGAATTCTGTTCACAATCAGCTCCCGGCCCTTTATTGTCTGCTTTTCACCCATTTCGGCCACGCCGCTTGCGGCCACGATATGCATGCGGGTATTCTGTATAACTTCCGTGACATGCATCCCGACGGCCTGGGAGACGTCTGTGCCGTTAAACTTTGCGTAACCCTCGCTCATCATGGTAATGACGCCGTTAGTGTCTACGACCACCATCCATTCTCCGGCCCCGGCAAGGATTTCTTCCAGGGTGCGCACGATGGTCCTGGTCGAATCGAGTTCCCGCGAGATCTTCTCCATCTCCGTGACATCGAGAAAAAGGGATACCGCTCCGACCAGCTCTCCCCTGTGTATGATCGGGAAGCGGTTGGATACGACCGAGCGCTGGCCCATCATCTGGGGACGGCCAATTTGAGGCCGGCCGGTTTGGAGCACATCCACCAGGCCGGCGTTGGGAAGTATGGTAATAAGGGGCCTGCCAAGGGCCTCCTGCCTGGAGACGCCCATGAACCGGGCGGCTGCCTCATTGAAAAGGGTAATCATACCCTCCAGGTCAATTGAGACGATTCCCACGGTCAAAGAGTCGAGAATAGTCTGAAGAAGGGCAATATCGCCGCGAAACCGATTCCTTAGAGCCATTCCAATATCCTGATTGCCTTGCGGTTTGCTTCGACCGGGTCAAACGGTTTAGGTTCCAAACGTCCCGCCAGGAGTTCTTAAATGATTGCATCCGTCCGCCCGGCGCGACCAAGCCGGCAAGGAGTCTTAACACGGCGGAGCGGTCTTTGTCTTTTAGCTGCAACCCCGGATTGGGCGACTTTTTTGATAATTCATTATAATTAAATTTTCTTAAAGAGAAAAATCGACTTTGCGGAGAGGAAAAATTTTTGTTTCCGCGGCCCACAGCGCCGCAGCGGCTTGCTCGATCGCGCTCCTAAAAACGCCCGGAGGCATCTTATGCCATCATACCCGCCTTTGGTTTCCAACCGGATAAATCAATGGAATTGCCATCACACCGACATAAGGATGTAACAAGACCAAGGCATGCTCCTAAGTAAAAATTGCAACGAAAAAATCTTTCGAATCAGGAAAGGACAGGTATGGACGAACTCATTTTGAAAGATTTCCGGAAACAATTGGAGAGTACAATGAGAGGACTTGCCAACAGCAAAAACACTCCCTACGCAAGGGTTGCCGATCACAGCGCAAAGGAGCCGATGGATGAAGCCGATATGGCATCACATCATTGCGACCAGGCCCTTGTCCATACCTTTCATTACCGCAATCAACAGTTGGCAAATGAAATACGATCGGCCATACAACGCATAGACGAAGGGGAGTTTGGAACCTGCGCTCTTTGTTCCGACACCATTGGACTGGAGCGGTTACGGGCACGTCCAACCGCCATGCTTTGCATACGCTGCCAGGAAACGATGGAGGCGGTGCGGCGAAGATTCCACGGCCCCAGGCACAGCGCCGTTGCGTGAGAAGGCCCTAGGAAGCCGTGTTTTAAAACGCGATTCTGCGGTGAGTATGGGTTATTTTCATAGGGTTTGCTTCGTCCCTGCTCGGATGCGTCGTACCCCAAGAGGGAGAGGTGATTTTGTCGGGTTAAGCTATTCGTTTGATTTTCACACAATTCCAGCCGCGACCATTTAGGCGTGGCTGGAAGCCGCTCCTACCGGGCATTTCCCGAGAAGCGCGATCTATTTCGGGGGGAAAAACGCGGTATACCTCACGACCAGGCAGCCCGCTTGATTTTTCTACACCAGGAGATCCCACAGGCCGATGAGAATGAGGATCACACCCGCGGCAATCCCTGAGAACCTGCCAAACACCCGGCTTCCATATCTTGCCCCTGTCATTATTCCGGCCAGTATGGTGGCAAGGCTTAAGAAAAAGACGAAAACGCAAAGCCACGCGGTATTTAACCCGATCATACCCGCCCCTACCCCGTTGGCGAGATTGTTCAAAGTCAGGGCAAGCCCCAGCACCGCGCCTTCCCTAAGATCTATGTGACTGGATAAATCGATATCGGCGCTGCAGGGATTGTCGAGAACCGTCAGGACTCTTTTAAAAAAAGACCGGGGAACAGCCGCACCCACAGCCGCCTTTTCCACTGAGGGCTTAGTGCGATGCGCCGCGGTCATGGAGTCATAGAACACAACCCAGACGCCGGCGCATATCAATATAGCCGAACCCAGGAAATTCGCGGTCTGGGGTTTTAAAAAAACCGACATCCCTTTGCCGAAGGCAACCGAAAGAAACGTTCCGATAGTTGTTATAGCGGCAATCAGGAGGTTGGAGGCAAGAGGGATGGAAATCCTTCGGGCTCCATAGGCCATACCCACGCCTACGTTGTCAAGGTTGGAAGATAGCGCCATTAGAAAAATAAGGGAAATTTCGCCTTCTTTTACCATTATTTGCAGCCCTTGCCTTTCGGGATATGTGGCTTATTAAAATAATGGTTTTGGACGCATTGTCACTATGGGAGTTCATTACATGCCTCAATATGCATCTGCAAGACACTTATAATTTGATTGGCGAGGGGCGGATTTGAGGGAAAAGCTGTTTACCAAAGGCCTTAACTGAAAGACAGGGCCTTTTGCACCCAGGCGGAGAGGATAGAGGCGTAGTCGGGATCGGCTATTTCTATACGCGGAGCCCCGTCTGTGCCCTCTTTTATGAGAACTTGCCCGGCGGCAAGCCAGTTTATGACCTGGGAGTATACTTCATATTCCAGGGCAAGACCGCGGCTTCGGATTTTTTCGATGTCCTCACCCGGCCAGAGGGGATAGACGGCCTGAGCGATCAGGGGTCCGGTATCTTCGCCCCGGTCGACAAAATGGACGCTAACTCCGCCCCATTTGCACCCATAGTTAAAGGTATCTTCATAGCCATGGCTTCCGGGAAAAGAGGGCAGGAGCGCGGGATGAATATTTATGATTCCGGGGCCTCGGGCGTTAAAATGAGAAATGAAATAGGGCGTTAAAAGGCGCATGAAACCCGCAAGGCACACATAATCGGGCTCAAAGGAATCGATTGCGCGAATAATTTCGCTTTCGGCGACCACCAACCCGGCAAGCCTTGCGAGACGACGGTTTGGATCACTTATTTTCAGGATTTTTTGTCTGCGGTCAAGCTCGGCCAGATCGACAAGGTTTTCGGCCTTTTTGAGGGCCGATTGGGCACAACTTTTATAGTCGATGTGGAAAGCGGGTATCTCGGCGCGCTCTGCCCTTTTTAGACCGAAGGCCCCGGATTTATCGCTAACCACCACCTCGATCGTGGCATTGAGGCTGCCGGCCAGGCACCGGTCTATCATCGCCTGCAGGTTTGTTCCGCCCCCGGAAATCAGTACGGCGAGGCGAAGTTTTCGAGCGCATGGACTCGAGTCCATAATGTACTCAATTCTTTAGTTAAAGTAATTCACAGCATTTCTAAAGAGCTTGATCCCATCGCCTTCTTCAGGAATCGGCTTTTGCTCGCGGCTGTATTTTTCCCTGAGATAAGTCCAATCGGGATGATTGGTGAAATGGTTAAAAGCCTCGGGATGAGGCATGAGGCCGGCCACCCTTCCGGTTGCATCGCAAATCCCGGCGATATCTTCAACCGATCCGTTGGGGTTATGGGGAAACTCGCCCAAAGCAGGAGTGGACTGAGGGTTTGCATAACGCAAAAATATCTGTCCCCTCGCCTTGAGGTTTTCAATAACGGCCGGTTCGGCGAAAAACTTCCCCTCGCCGTGCCGAACGGGCAATTCAAAGCGGTCCAAACCGGAGGAGAGAACGCAGTGGGAGGCAGTGTTTACCGAAAGGTTAACCCACTGGTCGCGAAAACCGCCGCAGTCGTTTGCGATGAGGGCAACTTCTCTTTTCATCACACCAGGTTCAAACCCGGGCAAAAGCCCCAGGTTGACCAGCACCTGGAAGCCGTTGCAAATGCCTATGACAACGCCGCCTTGGGCCACGAAGGCCCCAATCCGGTCCTGGAGGCGATGTTTTAGACGCATCGCCATTATAACGCCCGCCCCGTGATCGTCGCCCCAGGAAAACCCGCCGCCTATAACAAAGATCCTGAAGGCATCAAGACTTTTTCGACCCTCGATCAGGCTGTTTAGATGCACTCTTTCGACCTGCGCCCCCGCGACCCGCAGGGCATAGGAGGTTTCAAGATCGCAATTCAGGCCGAACCCCGTCATAACGAGCGCTTTTACCATTGTCAACGCCAACTCCCCCGGAGCCTGCTATTGCAGGCCGATATCCTTCCTGTAGTAAATGCCTTCGAAAGCGACTTTTTCCATTTCCGCAAGAGCCTTTTGCCTTGCCCCCTCGAGGGTGCTTGCCGCACTCACTATGCAAAGCACTCTTCCACCGGTTGTAACAAGCCGTCCCGAAGAGTCGATTTCCGTGCCGGAATGGAATACGAGGCAGTCCGGATCGATACGATCAACACCTTCAATGGGCAAGCCGATTTTGTAGCGGTCCGGATAGCCCTTATACCAGCCTTTTTTGCCCTTCGTCATGCCGCTTGTGGCAATGAGGCAGAGCCGGTAGTCGGGGTCCCACTCCGGTTTAATCTTTTTAAGGTCTCCGGCGACAATAGCTTCACATATATCCACCAGATCGGTTCGAAGCCGCGGGAGTATAACCTGAGCCTCGGGGTCTCCCAGGCGAATATTTATTTCCAAAACGTAGGGGACCACTTCGTTTTGACTTTCGACCAGCATAAGCCCCAAGTACAAAATCCCGCGATAGACGATGGAGTACTTTTCCCGAAGGCCGGCAATGAGCGGTTCAGCGACCCTGGACATGATGGTTTTAATAAGAGCATCGTCCAGCCAGGGATGAGGCGAATAGGAACCCATACCACCTGTATTTTTACCCTCGTCGTTTTCCCGGGCGCGTTTGTAGTCCTGGGCCGCAACCATGGGAACCAGCGTATAGCCGTCGGTAAAGCAGAAAAAGGAAAGTTCGCGGCCATAGAGCCGCTTTTCTATGTCCACCCTTTGTCCCGCATCGCCAAATGCTCTGTCTTCCATGATCTGGCGGATAGCTTCCTCGGCCTGTTCAACCGTATCGCAGACCAGGGAGCCTTTTCCGGCCGCAAGGCCGTCAGCCTTCACCACAACAGGATATCCGACGTTTCTAACGTAATCGCGGGCCTTTTGCGGATCGCTAAAATTTTCGAATTCGGGAACAGGGATGGAGAGCTCCCGCATCATAGTCTTGGCGTCGCACTTACTGGATTCGAGCCTGCTCGCCTTGCTGTCGGGGCCTATAATCGCAAGGCCGCGAGACTGGAAAAGATCGGTTATACCGGCGGAAAGAGGCTTTTCAGGGCCGACAAAGGTAAGATCTATTCGCTCTTTTTGCGCAAAATCGGCCATCTCCTCAATGGTCTTGATGTTTACACACTGGGCGGTCCCGGCTATACCGGCATTTCCGTGGGCAACGTAGACGCGGCTAACCCGCGGGCTTGTGCTGAATTTCCAGGCTATGGCGTGGTCTCTGCCACCCGAGCCAACGACTAAAACTTTCATCTGTTTGCCTGCCGAGTCCTTTCCGTTAACTTAGTCTTTACCGATAGTGGCCGTAAGATATTCGCAGATATTGGCATCATAGCCGCTAGTCGAGCAAAAGGCTTTGCAGGCAAGGCGCAAACTGGTCTTCCTGGATACCGCGCCCTGAAGCGTTTCCATTTCTCTTACGATTTGGGGATAATCGGAAGGATCGGTAACCACGGCGACATAGCGGTTATTTTTCGCAGCCGCCCGAATGAGCGTGGGACCTCCGATATCGATATTTTCAATGGCATCCTCCAGGGTACAACCGGGGCGAGCCACTGTTTTGGCAAACTGATAGAGGTTAACCACGACCATGTCGATCGGTTCGATTCCATGTTTTGCCATGGTCGAAGCGTGAGCGTCGTTATCCCTTATGCCAAGAATTCCACCGTGAATTTTAGGGTGAAGGGTTTTGACCCTGCCGTCAAGCATTTCCGGAAACCCGGTATAATCGGAGACTTCGGTAATTTCGAGGCCTCCGGCCTCACGAAGCGTTCTGGCAGTCCCCCCGGTTGAAAGCAACGTCACGCCAAACCCACGCAGAGCCTTGCCGAAGTCAACCAGCCCGCTTTTATCTGTCACGCTCAGCAGAGCGCGGCGAATTTTAAACATTCTCCCCTCCTTGCGTTCACCGCCATGGTGACACCGATTGCCGTATCGACTCACGTTCCAGCACGGCACGGCAAACTTCACATCTCATCTTTTAGCTATTGTGTGCTCACTGCTTCAGCAATTTTTCGAAAATCGCATTTCCCTCTTTTACCACCGGTGCATCATCGGGAAGATTAATGGTAGCTTTGCCCTCCATATCGAACTGGGAAATCCGAGGATCGGCGTGCAGGCAGAAGACCCAGTCACGACCGAAAATACTATAGACCTCTTCAGGCCACTCGCCCGGAGTCTCCCGAATCTGGTTTACCACAAGAGCGACCCGCGCCACATTCATCGGCAGAGTCTTTACCAGTTGGGCAATGCGGCATGCGGCCGAAAGCCCCCTTCTGCTTGGATCGGAGACAAGCAACAACAGGTCTATGTCTTTTTGGTTAAGGCGGCTGAAGTGCTCCATACCGGCTTCATTGTCTATTAAAATGTACTGGTAGTTGCCAATGAGGCGTTCGATCAGGCTGCTGAGCAGATTATTGGCAGCACAATAGCAGCCGGGACCTTCCGGGCGGCCCATGGCGACCAGATCGAACGCCTCGGTCTCTATGAGGCATTGTTCGAGCTTCATCTCCATGAAGACGTCCTTGGTCATGCCCGTTGGAACTTTTGTCTTCATGTCTTCCCGGGCATCGGAGAGGGTGCCCTCGAGAGAGACGCCAAGGACTTCGTTTAAATTCGAATTCGAATCGGCATCGATTGCCAGGAGGGGTTTCATGCCATGGGCCAGCATGTATCGAATCAGAAGACCCGAAATGGTAGTTTTTCCTGTACCGCCTTTTCCGCCAAGTGCAACGGCAAAACTCACTATAGCCTCCTGTAATGTTTTGAAATACCTGATTTTCCAAACATAGCGCCGGGAGCAATCCGGCCTAGGGAGTCGGAGCCTTTTGTTCACGAATCCGGTTTACCTGCTCGAGCAGGCGATCGAGGACTCCGTTTATAAAGGAGCCCGAATCGGGGCTGCCAAACATTTTCCCAAGATCAATGGCCTCGTTTATCGACACCTTTGGCGGAATTTCCCGACAGTGGAGCATCTCAAAGAGGGCAATACGCAAAACGTTCCTGTCGATGATCGACATTCTATCCACACGCCAATTTGAAGAAGCCGAGGCGATCATGTCGTCCAGTTCGCCCCTGCGGGAATGGACACCGTTAACGAGGTGTTCGGTAAAGGGGCGAGCAGCTTCGGGGATTTTGGGCTCCTCGCTCTCATCGTCCAACGTCATTTCATTATACGAAGCTATGGTCTCCTCGGGAGACAAGCGTGTCATCTCCATCTGGTAGAGCATCTGCAAAGCTATCTCTCTGGATTTGCGCCGGTGGCCCATTTCTAAAAACCCGTTTCAATACAGGGGAAGTCCCTATAGAACATTGTGCTGAGAAAAGATTTCAAACTCTTACCTGTGGCCGTAACGACAGCGCCAAAACTTAGAGCTGCTTCATCAGGTTGGCCATCTCTATGGCGGCGCAGGCGGCGTCCCAGCCCTTGTTACCAGACTTCGTGCCCGCCCGTTCGATAGCCTGCTCAATTGTGTCGGTGGTCAAAACTCCAAAGCTTATCGGCACCCCGGCCTCGATGGCCACATTTGCAATCCCCTTGGACACTTCGGCCGCAACGTAGTCAAAATGAGGGGTGGCTCCCCTTATTACGGCCCCAAGGCAGATAAGGGCGTCATATTTGCCGCTTCCCACCATCTTTTTTGCAACTATCGGGATCTCGAAGGCTCCGGGAACCTTGAAGACGTCGATACCCTGTTCGTCGGCCCCGCTCCTTTTAAGAGCATCAAGAGCCCCACCAAGGAGCCGATCCCCGATAAAATCGTTAAATCGGCTGACGATAATCCCGAACCTAAGGCCCTCGGCCAGCAGTTTTCCTTCGAAAACCCTCATTTAAGCTTTCTCCTCCTCAGATGATATACAGCTCAGAATATGGCCCATCTTAAGGCACTTGGTGTTAAGGTATTCGCGGTTACACTCGTTTGGCAAAATTTCGAGGGGCACTCTTTGAGTGACGGTAATGCCGTAGCCCTGGAGCCCAACGATTTTTGTGGGGTTGTTGGTCATAAGCCTCATCTTCTTTACCCCGAGATCGACCAGCATTTGCGCTCCTATTCCATAATCGCGCAAATCGGCTTCAAACCCCAGCGCCTCGTTTGCCTCCACGGTATCGTAGCCCTGCTCCTGAAGAGCGTAGGCCTTGATTTTGTTGACAATACCTATCCCGCGCCCCTCGTGGTTGCGCATGTAGAGCAAAACGCCCTTACCTTCACGGCCGATCTGCGTCATGGCGGCATGAAGCTGAGCGCCGCAATCGCAGCGAAGAGAGCCCAAAACGTCACCGGTCAAACATTCCGAATGCACCCGCACGAGCACATCGTCTTCGGGGCCGATCTCGCCTTTTACGAGGGCCAGATGGCAATATTCGTCAATGTCGTTTGTGTAGGCTATCAGTTTGAACTCGCCTCCAAACAAACTTGGGAGTTTGGCCGTAGCAGCCCTGTGGACAAAGAGCTCCGTTTGCATCCGGTAATTAATAAGGCTTGCTATGGTTACGATTTTAAGGTCATGCTCCCGGGCAAAAATTTCCAGATCGGGCATGCGCGACATAGTGCCGTCTTCGTTCATGACCTCGCAAATAACCCCGGCGGGCTTCATACCGGCAATCCTCGACAGATCGACGGAGCCCTCGGTCTGGCCGGTTCTTACCAAAACACCGCCTTTTTTTGCCCGAAGCGGAAAAATATGACCGGGGCTAACCAAGTCCTCGGGCTTAACATTATCGGCAACCGCCGTAAGAATGGTATGAGACCTGTCGGCTGCGCTTATACCAGTCGAGACCCCCTTGCGCGCTTCAATGGAGATGGTAAACGCGGTCTGAAAGGGAGACTTGTTCATAGTGACCATCATCGGGATTTGAAGCCGATCGACCATTTCGGGCGCAAGGGCAAGACAAATCAGCCCACGTCCGTACCTGGCCATGAAATTAACTGTCTCAGGAGTAATCTTCTCGGCGGCGACGTACAAATCCCCTTCGTTTTCACGATCTTCATCGTCGACCAAAATGATGGGCTTACCCAGCCTGATATCCTCCAGCGCCTCGGGAATCGTCGCCAAGGGCATCTTCGTATCTCCTTTTTCGTTCTAAAATGTTTTCACTCACGCGAAGCCGGGAAAAGAGGAAAATAATTTTCTCGCAATCGCTCATGCCGTTCCCCCCACCGCCCCGGGAACGACTCAAATTTTCTTTGCTTTGCGTCTTCGCGCGGCAAAACTTTCGGATATGTCCTATAACATAACAGCAACGATGACTTCAAGGCGAGCACTTTGGCTCAGGCAAATCCGTTGCGCCTCAGCAAATCAAGGTCTATTCCCTTTCCCGAACGCTCATCGTTCGGGGCGCCCTGCCCCACACTCATCAGCCTGTGGATGTATTTTCCGATGAGATCGGTTTCGATATTTACCTGCGAGCCGATGCGCAGGTCTGCAAGCGTGGTCACCGAAGCGGTATGCGGAACGATATTAACATCGAACCCACCGTTTGAGACTCCGTTTACCGTGAGGCTGATCCCGTTTATGGCGATCGAGCCCTTTTCGACGACAAAGCTTGCGAGATCGGGCGCTATTTCGAAGAAAAGCCGCAGCGAGCGTCCCTGGGACCTGCGCTCCTTTAAGACTCCAACGCAATCGACATGTCCCGTAACCAGGTGACCTCCCAGGCGGTCGCCAAGCTTCAAGGCTCTTTCCAGATTAAGCCTGCTTCCCGACACCTTAGCCCCCAGAGTGGTTCTGGCAAGCGTTTCCGCAGAGACATCGGCTCCAAAAGAACTACTGTCAAAGTCGATAACCGTGAGACAGGCGCCGTCAACGGCGATGCTCTCACCCAAAACCGGATTATCCAGTGCAAAGGCCGGGCTTATCACCATTCGCGCATCCGGCCCATGACGCTCGGTGCGAAGCAGCGTCCCGACACCCTCTATAAGACCGGTAAACATAATCCCATCACTCCTCTTACCGGCTCTTGCCTCAGGAAGTAAACCTTTAGTAGAGCTCTTCGCGAAGCCTGCCGCGTATCAGCAGATCGTCTGCGAGTTTACGCACGCTCAGTCCATAAGCTTTGGCACAATCGGGCATATGGGGCCTTGGCCCGCCCGAAACCATGGAAACCCCGCCGGGATCTCCCAGGATTTTGGGCGCATAAAAAAAGTAGAATTCGTCGGCGTGGCCGCTTTCCATAAAAGAGGCCAGCACATGGCCGCCGCCTTCCACAAGAAGGCTGGACACGCGGTTTTTGCCAAGTACTTCCAGCAAGCCGCCAACATCAATGCGGCCATTTGGCGCCCCAAGCCTTAGCACACGCACGCCCGCCCGGCCAAGAGCCTCTTCGCGCTCCCTGGGGGCTTTCGCGCCGCAGACAACCCAAACGGGTGAAACCGAAGAGGAGCAAACCAACTGGGAACCCTGCGGTATTTTCAAACCGGAGTCCAAAACGATACGCACCGGCTGGCGATATTTTTTTCTTCCCGGCAACCGAGCGGTCAAAAGCGGGTCATCGGCCATGACGGTTCCAATCCCCACGATGATTGCATCGACCCGAGAGCGCATAAGGTGAGCGAACCCTCGGGCGGCCTCGCCGGTAATCCACTTCGATTCGCCAGTAGATGTAGCGATAAAGCCGTCCAAGGTTGCGGCGGACTTCAAGGTTACATAGGGGAGCCCGACGGTTGCCCGTTTAATAAACGGCTGATTAACGGCCCTGCATTCTTTTTCCAAAACGCCGCCGCTTACTTCAAGTCCGGCCTGCTTCAAGGCTTGCGCTCCGCCGCCGGCAACTTCCCGGTTCGGATCGGCCATTCCAAATACGACCCGGGATATTCCGGCGTCAAGGATCGCCCTGGTGCATGGAGGAGTTCGCCCGTAATGATTGCAGGGCTCCAAGGTCACATACAAAACGGCACCCCGGGCCGCTCCACCAGCATTTCGGAGGGCGTTTACCTCGGCATGCGGGCCTCCCACCTGCTGATGATAGCCTTTTCCGACAATAACGCCGTCCCCATTTACGACAACCGCCCCAACCAAAGGGTTGGGGCTCGTCATACCCGCGCCCATGAGTGCAAGGCGCAGGGCTTTTTTCATGAAAAAGTTATCAGATTGACGCAAAGCCATTTCTTGCCGCCCGACTCATTACGCCGGATTCTCGACGTGCAGGGAAAAAGCGGAACAAAATTCAGAGACCTCGCCGGCAAGAGATTCGAGCCTGGCACTATCTCCAATCGAACTGAGGGCTTTGTGGATAAAGCCCCCAATAATGTCCATGTGCTCAAGGCCCATTCCCCGGGTTGTAAGCGCCGGAGTTCCGATCCTTATACCGCTCGTAATGGTAGGCTTTAAGGGATCGTAGGGTATGGCGTTTTTATTGACGGTAATGCCCGCCATATCCAGGGTCTCCTCGGCGATTTTTCCAGTAAGCCCGCAGGCCCCAAGATCGACCAGCATCATGTGATTGTCGGTCCCACCCGAAACAAGCCGATATCCGTACCCGGTAAGAACCTGCGCAAGCCGCCTGCTGTTTGCAACCACACGCTCCTGGTAGAGTTTAAACCCGGGCTGGAGGGCCTCCTGAAAGGCAACCGCCTTGGCGGCGATAACGTGCATGAGAGGTCCGCCCTGAATTCCGGGGAATATGTGGCTGTTGAGCTTCTTGCCGTGTTCGGCCCGCGACAGGATCAAACCGCCCCTTGGTCCCCTCAGGGTTTTGTGTGTCGTGGAGGTTACAAAATCGGCGTGAGGGGCAGGATTGGGATGAAAACCGGCGGCCACAAGGCCGGCAATGTGGGCCATATCGGCCATAAGGAGAGCCCCGGCGCGTTTTGCTATGGCCCCAAACCTCTCGAAATCAATAATTCTGGGATAGGCGCTAGCCCCCGCAATGATCACCTTTGGCTTTTCCTCAAGGGCCAACCGCTCGAGTTCATCGTAATCGATCTGCTCGGTATCGCGCCTCACCCCATAGGAGATAACCCGGAAGAGCCTGCCCGAAAAACTCACGGGGCTTCCGTGGGTAAGATGGCCTCCCTGCCGCAAATCCATTCCCAATATGGCATCACCCGGCTGAAGCACCGAAAAGAGAACACCCATATTGGCCTGAGAGCCCGAATGGGGCTGCACATTGGCATATTCGACGTTAAAGAGCTTACACGCACGCTCCTGGGCAAGCCTTTCAGCGACATCGACGATTTCGCAACCACCGTAATATCTTTTCCCGGGATATCCTTCCGCGTATTTGTTTGTGAGGACCGACCCCTGAGCTTCAAGCACAGCCGTGCTCACAAAATTTTCGGACGCAATAAGCTCCAGGCGCCCCTTCTGACGCTTTTCTTCCTTTTTGATGACTTCGGCTATCTCGGGATCGATCCGCTGCAAGTACGACATGTTTTATCCTCTTGAATTTAGAGCACTATCTTTAATTTTGCGGCCAAAGGCCGTCCCAAGTTAAATATGGACCTCAACAACAGTAAATTACTAGTATACTCGAAGCAGGAAAATTTGGCCATAAATATTGGGAAAATATCGACCGTAAGCCTGGCGTTATTAGGTCTAAGGGACAAAGGCACGATGAGAGCCCCGGAGCAATCTTTTCCTATCCTTAGCCTTGGGGAAGACTAAGAGCACACCAGACAGAAACAGCGGCACAGAGGGGATTTTATTTTTTGCGGACGGAAGACGGCCCACGTCTGCCACTTCAGGACTTTTTCCGCTACCGGTTTCCCGGCCGCTACATACACGATTCGCGCAAGGCTTTGTCTACACTGACGCCAATCAATAAAGTCGATTGTAAGAGGGGGCACAGGGGAAGGGATCGCGCCCTCCCCTGCCCTCAATGTTTTTGATTTAGGCTCACGCAAAGACGCGAAGGCGCGAAAAAAGAGATCAAAGAAACACAACCGGATTGACCTGAGCGATCCAGGCTTTAATTAGCCATCGAAGACCAGTGCCAAATCGCACTTTTCCCGGGTTCAATTTTCGCAGCTTCGCGTGGGACAAACAGAGCTTAAGTCAAACGGTATTGTCCCCTGCCCTTAGCATCCGCGCCTCTTGCCCAGGTCAATCAGGAATAGAGACTGGTCAGGTTTCCCGATGCGGATAGAGTGCCCGAAGAGCCCAAATTTGCCGCCAGATCCTTTAGAAAGGTCTGAAGATCGGCGCCGGTTGAACTTGTCGTACCGCTGGAAGATGAACCGGTTGTAGCGGTAGACGAACTGCTGCCGCAAGCTTGATTAAGAGCTGTAACCAGGTTGCTGAAATCGGATTTAAGGGTATCGAGATCGCTAGAGCTGGCCGATGACGAACTCGAAGAGGTCGAACTGGAAGAGGAAGCACTAAGTTGTGCGATAAGGCTATCCAGTTCACCGGTTAAACTCGAATATGCGGAACCGGTCGTTGAACTGGTCGAAGAAGACGTAGTGGAGGAAGAGGAGGAATCGCCGGAAGAGGATTGGGACTTTAGAGCAGAGAATAGATCGTGCATCAGCTTACCAAAGGCCTGGGCCGGATTCTGCGTGGAATCGGTCGAAGAACTCGAATCGGTTCCCGAGGTCGACGAAGAGGAAGTGCTCGATGCGGCAGAGCCGCTCGATGAGGTTGATGAAGACGAACTAGAGCTCAAATCCGGGGGCGGCCCGCCCGGGGTAGGCGACATGGAGAGGCCCATCTGGCCAAGCGTCTGCATTACGCTTTGCATGAATCCGCTTTGCTCCGATCCGGACCCGTCACTTGCGTTCTGAACTCCCGAATTGGAAGTTGCGCCGTTTGACGAAGAATCAAGTGACAATGAATAGAGATAGTAAGAATTTGAACTGGTTACTCCTGATACCGACATAACGTACTCCTTTCCCCTTTAATTAAAGTTAATTTTGAGATCCTGCAAATAGCCTGTCCGGTCATTTAAATTTGGACAACGCCACAGAATCGAATCATTTAATGTCACGTATGATCAGCAAGTATCACGCTATAATATTAGTATTAATGTAACATTATGTTTACTTTGTGTAACAAAGTGTAACCAACCTTATTGAGTGGATTGTTATTTTTGGATGATAACAATTCAATACAGGTTATTTGGGGTTATATAGATCTCTATAGACATATCCAATCGAGACCATTGGATTTTAAAATTAACGCTCTATTCTCTTTTCGGATAGATATTGCAGAAACTGCCTGCCGGGCAGGAAAAATTTTCCTACACTGGAAGAAATCGGTCCATGGCATAGGGCGAGCCGATTTAAAGTTGTGTGAGTCAAATTCTCACAAATTCCATCAGGCAAGCGGAACGCTTTTTTTTAAACTACCCCAAACGATGGATCGCCGGAGGTGAGCAATACTGTTTGTCTTAAGCTCTGTTTGTCCCACGCGAAGCCGCGAAAATGGAACCCGCAAAAACTGCGATTTCGGAGTGGTCAGCGAGGGCTAATTAAAGACCGGATCGCTCAGGTCAATCCGGACACCTTTCCTATTGTGTTTCTTTGAGCAGCTTTTTCGCGTCTTCGCGTCAGCCTGCATCAACAACATTGGCCGGGGTCGCGGAGGGTGGCTCTAAGACGCTTCTACAAAGGTGAACCGCAAAATCTTGCCGCAAGGTATCGCAATCGGTGAGGCGAAAAGCAATATTCGGTTATTTATGCATTTTTCTTCGTATACGCCATAGCGTTAAAGAAGGGGTACTCGGGATCCCGGTTTCACGGGGCGCCAAAGGCGCGATGCCACGCGCCCGGGGACTAAGCAGTTTTTTTCAACGGCCATTGTCCTTGCAAGGTTGGAACAGGGTGTAGTATTATTTTCGGACTGTTCTATCATCTTAGGAGCGTTTAGGTGCATACTTCGATTGATAATGCAGTTTTGCACAGGCAAAAAGGATGCCTGGAGCCTCGTTTTCCTCGTTCCTATCCTCTTTCCGTCGCTATTTTCGCACCCCTTACATAACGCGTCTTGGACGAATGGGCAAAATTTCTCAGTCCGCGATATCCTGATTACCCATCCGCTCGATTAGCATGGATATAGACCAATGCGGACCCGTCTGTTTCACTCTTACCTATAAGGAGAAATATCGATGGCAGATATTGGAAACCTCGGGACAAAGAGCACGGATCCGGCAGTTCGGGAAATGATAGTTAAGGCGGCAAAAACGGGACAAACAACTGTGTGGGACCGCTACGAGGTCATGCAGCCTCAGTGCGGATTCGGTGATACGGGGCTGTGCTGCCGCCACTGCCTGCAGGGGCCCTGTCGCATCGATCCTTTTGGCGAAGGCCCGAAGGCGGGTATCTGCGGGGCTTCGGCGGACACGATGGTGGCCCGGGGCCTCGATCGTGCCATCGCCGCGGGGACAGCGGCCCATTCCGGCCACGCCAAGCACCTGGCGCATACTCTTATGAAAATGGCCAAGGGGCAGGCGAAGAGCTACTCCATCAAGGAGGCCGGAAAACTCAAGGCCGTAGCCACCCGGTTGGGTATCGCGGTGGGAAACAGGCCCGACACCGATATTGCCCTGGATGTGGCCAAGGCGGCTCTGGCGGATTTTCATGAAAAGGACACCCCCGTTTTGTGGGCGGCTACCGTGGTCAACCCGCAGAGGGCCAAGGTCTTGTCCGACCTTGACTTAGTACCCAAAGGCATCGACCATGAAATATCGGAAATCATGCATCGCACTCTTTACGGGGTGGACGCCGATCCGGTCAACCTGCTTTTGGGAGGACTGCGCTGTGCGGTTGCCGACCTGGCCGGATGCTACATGGGCACCGACCTGGCCGACATACTCTTTGGAATCCCCAAGCCGACCCTAAGCCAAGCAAATCTGGGCACACTGAAGGCCGATGCGGTAAATATCGCCCTGCACGGTCACAACCCCGTATTGTCGGACGTGCTGGTAACCAGGGCGGAGACGAAAAATGGGGCGGCCATGGCCGCGGGGGCAACAGGCATCAACCTGGTGGGCATCTGCTGCACGGGAAATGAAATCATGATGCGCCACGGGATTGCCTCCTGCACCCATTCCGTAAGCCAGGAGATGGCTCTTCTAACGGGGGCGGTCGATGCGATGATCGTCGACTACCAGTGCATCATGCCGTCGATGGCTTCCGTTGCCGAGTGCTGCGGGACAACTCTTGTAACCACCATGGACATAGCGAAGATCACTGGCGCAAAGCATATTGGTTTCACGGAAGAAGCGGCCGAGGAAAAGGCGGACGAGATCTTTGATCTGGCCATTGCCAACTTCGCGCGTCGCAAGGGCAAGGGGGTCGATATTCCCAACATCAAGACGCCGGTTGTGGCGGGCTTTTCAGTGGAGGCCATCGTGGCGGCTCTTGCCAAGCTCAATGCCAAAGAGCCTCTGAAACCGCTTGCAGACAACATTAAGGCCGGCAATATCCGAGGGGTGTGTCTTTTTGCGGGATGCAACAATGTAAAAGTCCCCCAGGACAGCAACTTTACGACCATGGCCCGCAAACTCCTCAAGGCAAACGTCCTGGTGGTGGCAACCGGCTGCGGGGCCGGGGCACTGATGAGGCATGGTTTTATGGACCCGGCCAATACGGACGGGTTATGCGGTGACGGACTCAAGGCGGTGTTACGGGCCATCGGGGAAGCCAATGGTCTGGGAGGGCCGCTGCCCGCGGTCCTGCACATGGGGTCGTGTGTGGACAATTCCCGCGCCGTGGCCCTGACCGTGGCCCTGGCCCAGTATCTGGGGGTAGATACGGACAAGCTTCCGGTGGTTGCTTCCGCCGCAGAGGCTGTTTCAGAAAAGGCGGTCTCCATCGGAGCCTATGCCGTGGCGGCGGGCTTGCCGACTCACGTGGGAGTGATGCTGCCGGTCCTGGGCGGCCCGCTGGTTACCGAGGTGCTCACCGAAAAAGTAAAGGGGCTGACCGGAGGATATTTTATCGTGGACCTCGATCCGGAATCGGCCGCCGATAAACTTCTTGCGGCCATCGACGAGCGCCGCGCCAAACTGGGACTCCAGTAGGCGGCACAAAGCCTGGGACCCGGCTTTTATAGATAAAGGAGCTTATCATGCCTGAGCCCAAAGAAATATTTGTTCGCGTCGATCGCTGTATGGGATGTCACTCCTGTGAACTTGCCTGTGCGGTCGAACATTCCTCCAGCCGCTCCCTTTATGGGGCGATTTCCGAAACGCCACGGCCCAAAAACCGCGTTTATGTGGAGTTTGTGCCCCCGTCCAATCCGATCCCCCTTCTTTGCCGTCACTGCGAAGATGCGCCCTGCATGCACGCCTGCATTGCCGGGGCTATTGTGAGGACAGAAGAAGGCGTCGTGATCACGCGAAGCGACAAGTGCATCGGTTGTTGGACCTGCGTTATGGTGTGCCCCTACGGGGTGATCGGAAGGCATTTGGAGCAGCACAAGGCCTACCGGTGCGACCGCTGTCCCGACCGTTCCCTTCCTGCCTGTGTCGATGCCTGTCCAACCAAGGCCCTGGTTTATTTAACGGCAGGGGATTTTTCAAAAGGAGTTCGTCTAACCGCCTCGGCCGGAATGCTAACGGGGCAAGGAGGCTAACGATGTCCGGGGGCACCAACCGCTACGTAATTGTGGGCGCCGGCGCCGCCGGCATGGCGGCGGCCGAAGCCGTGCGTTCCCTCGATAAGCGCGGATCAGTCACGGTTTTTTCCGACGAACCCGATCCGCCCTATTTCAGGCCGCTGATTCCATTTTTGATCAGCGGCAAAAAAAGGGCCGTCGACATGGCCATGTCCGGGCAGGGTCCCTACAGCGGCGAAGGCATGGACCTCAAGTTGAATGCGCGGATTCGGGCAATTGACTGCCAGGCCCGGGCGGTCTGCATGGAGGATGGCGAAAAAATTGCCTACGACCGGTTGCTTATCGCCACGGGCAGCCGGTCTCGCATACCCGGGGAGATCGAAGGCACGTCCATCGAAGGCGTTTTCGCCCCCAGAACCCTCGCTTCGGCCAGGGCCATTGCCGCTAGAGTCGAAAATGGTCGACACGCCGTTATGCTGGGAGGGGGCCTTCTAAACCTCAAAGTGGCTTTCGCCCTGCTGGAGTGCGGCCTCAAAGTCACTTTAGTGGTGAAATCCCCGCAGGTACTCTCCCAGCTGATGGAACCCGAAGACACCTTTCTTATCCGGGATGCGCTAAACCGTGCCGGTCTCCAGATTATCACCGGCGCCGGCGCTCGCAGAATTCTTTCCGGCTCCAAGGGCGTGAGCGGGATCCTGCTCGAGGATGGAAGAGAGATTTCCTGCGAGTTGGTGTGCATTGGCAAGGGCGTGGAACCCAATGTCGGTTTCGACCACGAATCCATCCAGGTGGACGGGGGGGTTGTAGCGGACAACTTCACACGCTGCAACGTCTCCGATGTCTACGCGGCCGGGGATGTAGCGGTAACCTTCGATCCCATCACCGGGGGAAGGATTGTCACCGGTTTGTGGACCAGCGCCGTCGAGATGGGCCGTTGCGCGGGATTGAACATGGCCGGAAGACCCACGGAATACGGCGGCGCCTTGGGTATCCTAAACGCCACGCAGGTTGCCGACGTCGCCTTCGTGTCCATGGGAATGGTGCACACCAAGGGCCGTGACTTCGAGACCCACGTGTGCGGTTCTGCCGGAGCTTACCGCAAACTGGTGTTTTCCCCCGACGGGACTAAACTTGTCGGGGTGCTGCTGGTGGGAGACATCTCCCGGGCCGGATTATACCGCTCCGTGATACGGGAGAGAATGGAGGTTTCCGGTATCAAGTCCCACATCATTAACCATACTCTCCACTATGGACATTTTATCGGATAGGAGAAATGAGCGCGGAGAAGCCCCGGCCAGGGGCCGGGGCTTAGGACTCGTTACAGGCAGGAAAAATCGGAATGAAAGGCCGAAAGGGGTCAAAGTGGATCTTTTCTCTCTATTTCCGGGCGGAGAAAAATCAGAAATATGGTTAAACCCAATCAGCGCGACTGGTGGTCCGATTTACATTGAAAAGAGGTTTAAAAAATGGTATAGATAAATACTTTTTCTTGATGTTCCAATAATTTAGACCTATCGCCTTCATGCTTGGCACCCTGACACGTTCAGTGCATGAAGAACCAACAGAGGGATTGCCGCTTTATGCAAGAAATCAGCCCGTTGCCCGAATTGCCCGGAGATTCGTACAATGCTCAGCAGATAACGGTTCTCGAAGGCCTCAGTGCCGTGCGTGTACGCCCTTCCATGTACATTGGCAATGTCTCGATCGAGGGGCTTCATCATCTGGTCTACGAGGTTGTGGACAACAGCATCGACGAGGCACTTGCCGGCTACTGCAACCACATTCGGGTGCAACTCCTCGCCGACGGCTCGGTCACAGTAGAGGACAACGGGCGAGGCATTCCCGTAGATATTCACGAAAAGGAAAACATTCCCGCGGTAACGGTTGTTATGACCAAACTGCATGCGGGGGGCAAATTCGATGACTCGACCTATAAGGTTTCAGGGGGTCTTCACGGCGTAGGGGTGTCGGTTGTAAACGCCCTTAGTGAATACCTCGATGTAGAAATCCGACGAGACGGCAAGGTCTATTTCCAGCACTACGAGCGAGGAGAGCCCAAAAGTGAACTTTTGGCAAGAGGGGAGACCACAAAGCGTGGGACAAAAATAACCTTCAAGCCCGATTTGCAAATTTTCGAAAACACCGAATTTAGTTTCGACATATTAGCCGAGCGGATGCGCGAACTTGCCTTCCTAAACAGCGGGGTGCGAATCGAGCTTGCCGACGAACGCATCCCCAAGGAGAAGCTGTTTTTTTACGAAGGCGGTCTTATATCCTTTGTGGAATATTTGAACCGCAACAAGGAGCCTCTGTTTGCCGAGGTCATTTCCATATCGGGAGACAAGCAAGGGATTTCGGCAGGCGTAGCGATCCAGTATAACGCCACCTACAGCGAAAAGATCTTCACCTTTGCAAACAACATAAACACCAAGGAAGGCGGTACTCACCTCATAGGATTTAAGGCCGGACTAACGAGGTCGATCAAGCAGTATGCGGCCCAGAACAAGGCCATTAAGCAGCCCGATCTGGACAAGATGATAGGCGATGATGTCCGAGAGGGTTTGACTGCGGTTGTAAGCATAAAGATTTCCCAACCCCAGTTCGAGGGGCAGACCAAGACCAAGCTTGGAAACAGCGAGGTTAAGGGGTTGGTGGAAAATCTGGTCTACGAAAAGCTTTCCACCTATTTTGAAGAAAACCCCAAGGTCATCCGAGCCATTCTCGACAAGGTAATGGATGCGGCGAGGGCGCGCGAAGCCGCGCGGCGCGCAAAGGAGCTTACCCGCAGAAAGGGCGTGCTGGGCGATCATTCTCTTCCCGGCAAACTTGCCGACTGCCAGGAGCGAGACCCTTCGAAGAGCGAAATTTTCATCGTTGAGGGCGATTCGGCCGGGGGCTCGGCAAAACAGGGCAGAAACAGGGCGTTCCAGGCTATCCTGCCTCTTCGAGGCAAGATATTGAACGTAGAGAAATCGCGTTTTGACAAGATGCTGGAAAACCAGGAAATCCGCAACATGATTTCCGCTCTTGGCACGGGAATCGGGAAAGACGAATTCAATCCTGACAAACTTAGATATCACTATATCATTATCATGACAGATGCCGACGTCGACGGCGCCCATATCCGAACCCTGCTACTAACGTTTTTTTTCCGCCAGATGCCGGAATTGATCGAGAAGGGACGGCTCTATATCGCCCAGCCGCCGCTCTATCGGCTGGGGGTTGGGAAAGCCGAACACTATCTAAAAGACGACGAGAGCCTCAACGCGTTTTTACTCAAACGCGCATCGGAAAAAAAGAGGGTCTTTTTGCCCGACAAAGAGGCGCCACTGCCCCCCGACGAACTGGTAGGGCTACTAAAGACCTACTCCAAGTACGAAGAGTGGCTGGACCGGCTGGCCCAAAGAGGCATATCCAAAAAGCTTATCGAACAAACGGTATCCATTTTCGATGAAAACCATCTCGAGGAACAGGATCATCAATCCTGGGCAGCGGTTTTAAAGGACAAGCTGGAGCAATCGGGCTGCGAGGTGATTTCCATAGAAGTCGAAGAGGAGCACCTGGGCCACGACCTGGATGTGATAGATCCTTCAAACGGTCACAAGAAGAAGCGACTGAGCTATCACTTTCTGGCATCGGCTGAATTTCGCAAACTGCTCTCGCTCTACCGTCAACTGGCGATCCTTCACAGAGTTCCCTATATCGTCGAGGATAACCAGGGCCGAGAAGAATTCGACAACCCCAGGGCCTTTTTCCAATACCTCATGGATGAGGCCAGAAAGGGCGCTACCATCCAGCGCTACAAAGGCCTTGGAGAAATGAACCCCGAGCAGCTGTGGGAAACCACCATGAATCCGGAAAAGCGAACCCTTCTACAGGTAAAAGTCGAAGATATGGTTACCGCCGACGAGCTTTTCACAACCCTCATGGGCGACCCCGTCGAGCCCAGGCGGGAATTCATCCAGACAAACGCTCTGGATTTCCGGGAACTCGATATCTGATGGACCAAAGGGCAAAAAGCGTCAAGAACGGGACCGGATAAGAGGCCGGCAGCAGCAAAGCCTTTCAGGTCCCAGGCGGAGAAGCTATGAAAGCCGAGATGGGCAGAGTGCGAGCAGGCGTTAAGGAAGTAAGGGAAGGCGTGGAGACTTTCAAAGCCGGCGTCATGGACGCTTAGTATGCAGGCAGGGGATTTGCAGCAGCGAATCTGCGGCCCCGAGACGGCCATCGAAGGCGCGATGCGGGCCTATGAGGCCAATCTATGCCGAATTTTGGCCGTCTTTGCGCACACTATCGAACGGGATCTGTTTACCAGGCCAGGATTAGAGTAGCGAGGGGCAAAAACGGGCAGATTTTTTGCTCTTGGAGAGCTTATCGCTTCTTTCTTCCGCCGTTTTTAGAATGAAGGAAAATGGACCTTAAAACCATAAATATTGCCGACGAAATAAAGCTTTCCTATCTCGATTATGCGATGAGCGTAATAATCGGGCGGGCCATTCCCGATGTGCGTGACGGTCTAAAGCCCGTGCACCGGCGCATTCTGTTTTCGATGCACGAGGTCAATAACGATTACAACAAGCCTTATAAAAAGTCTGCGCGCATCGTCGGGGATGTCATGGGTAAGTATCACCCGCACGGAGACGCGGCAATCTATGACGCCACGGTCCGCATGGCCCAGGACTTTTCCATGCTTCACCCCCTCGTGGACGGCCAGGGCAACTTCGGCTCGGTTGACGGGGATCCTCCGGCTGCAATGCGTTACACCGAAATCCGCATGTCCAAGCTGGGCATGGAATTCATGCGCGACATCGAGAAGGAAACGGTCGCCTTTCAGCCAAACTATGACAATACGCTTTTGGAGCCAACGGTCGTTCCGACCCGCGTACCCAACCTTCTTTTAAACGGGTCTTCGGGCATAGCGGTCGGAATGGCCACAAACATTCCGCCCCACAACCTGCGAGAGCTGTGCTCGGGCCTTCTTGCCCTGCTCGATGAGCCCAACATGACGGTCAAGGAGCTTATGAGCCACATCCATGGGCCCGATTTTCCAACGGCCGGTTTTCTATGCGGCTGCGCGGGGGTAACGGAAGCCTATGAAACGGGGAAAGGCGTTATAAAGATTCGCGGGCGGGTCGAGGTAGAGGAATCGGGCAAAAAGCAGCACCTGATCGTAACCGAGCTTCCCTACCAGGTGAACAAGGCGAGGCTACTCGAGCGAATCGCCGAGCTTGTAAAGACCAAAAGGATCGAGGGAATCCAGGACATTCGCGACGAATCCGATCGCCAGGGCATGCGCATAGTGCTAACCATTCGTCAGGGCGACGATCCCAAGGTCATAGAAAATCTACTCTACAAAAACACGGCTATCGAGACCACCTTTGGAATCATCATGCTGGCTGTAGTGGATAACAGACCCGAGGTGATGAACCTGAGGGACATCCTGCAGCATTTTATCGATTTTCGCCGTGAAGTCGTCTTGAAGCGCACCCGCTACGAACTCCAACAGGCCGAAAAGCGGGCCCACATTTTGGAAGGCCTAAAGAAAGCCCTCGATAATCTCGATGCGGTGATCTCTCTTATAAGGTCGGCGCCCAACCCGTCGGAAGCCAAGCAGGGGCTCATCGCGCGTTTCGATTTCACCGAAATCCAGGCCCAGGAAATCCTCAACATGAGGCTCCAGAGACTTACGGGTCTTGAGCGAGAAAAAATTATCCGCGACTATCTGGATATCATGAGGGAAATTGAAAGGTTAAAAAGTATTCTAGCCTCCCCTGCCCTAGTCGACCAGGTCGTGCGGGATGAACTCGGCGAACTGATGAACGAGTTTGCCGAACCGCGCAGGACACAGATCATCACGGATACGGGCGACATTTGCATAGAAGACCTCATCGCAAGCGAAGAGATGGTGGTAACGATGTCTCGGGCCGGCTATCTCAAGAGGACCCCGCTAACGGTTTATAGAAACCAGAACCGTGGGGGCAGAGGCCGAACGGGGATGAGCACGCGCGAAGAGGATGTGGTTACAAGCGTCTTTACGGCCCTCACCCTCGACTATCTGCTGGTATTTACAAACCGCGGACAGGTCTTCCGGCTTAAAGTCTACGAGATACCCGAGGTGGGGCCTTCAGCGCTTGGCAAGGCCGCGGTAAATCTTATTCCTCTTCAGAGCGGCGAAAAGATCCAAACGATTTTACCTGTCAGAGAATTTTCGCCCGGGCATTTCGCCGTAATGGCCACACGCAACGGGATTATCAAAAAGACGGACCTCTCGGCTTACGAAAACCCGAGGTCCTCGGGCATACGGGCGATCAACCTGGACGAAAGCGACGAGCTCATTACGGTTGTTATAACCGACGGCCGGAAGGACATCTTCCTGATGAGCCGGGAAGGCAAGTGCATTAGGATAAGCGAGAATGAATTCCGTCCGCTGGGACGGGTCAGCCGTGGGATCCGGGGAATGAACATAAAGGACGGCGAACTGGTCGGAATGGATGTAATCGATCCCAACAAGTGCGTCCTGGTGGTTACGGAAAAAGGCTTTGGCAAGCGCACGCCGGAGGAAGACTACCGCTGCCAGGGCCGGGGCGGACAGGGCGTGCTTAACATCAGGGTGACGAATCGAAACGGCTCGGTGATCGGGTTCCGCCAGGTTGCCGAAAATAACGGTATAATGCTCATAACGGACAAGGGACGCCTCATAAGAATGCCCGTTGCCCAGATCAGCAAGATCGGCAGGGTCACTCAGGGGGTAAAGCTCATCGGGCTTGCCGAAGGCGAAAAAGTGGTCGATCTCACCGTTTTGGACGAATCGGAAAATCCTAAGGACGATATAAGAGAGGAAGAGGAAAATTGATCGAAGATATCGGGCCCGTAGGTGTTATCGGGGCAGGGAGCTGGGGGACCACGCTCGCCCACACCCTCGCCTCAAAAGGTCATGAGGTACACCTGTGGGTCTATGAAAAAGAGCTGTGCGAGACGATACGCAGGACCGGGGAAAATGTTGTCTATCTTCCCGGCTTCAGCCTACATGAAGGCGTGCATCCAACGAGCGAGTTAGAAGAGGCGGTGCGGGCGTGCCGCCTTCTTGTCATGGTGGTCCCATCCCATGTCTATCGCGGTGTGGCAAAGAATATTCTGCCGCATCTGCGCGAGGATGCGATTATTGTAAACGCCACCAAGGGAATTGAAAACCGGACGCTTCTAACGATGTCGGGGATTTGGAGAGAGCTGCTCCCGGAAAATAACGCCGTCAGGCTGCTATGTCTCTCGGGACCCTCCTTTGCCCAGGAGGTGATGCGGTCGGTACCGACGGCGGTGACGCTTGCCGGACCGGACATGGAAATCACCAGGCTGGTCCAGAAGGCGTTTTCGGCTCCCAGATTTCGCATATACACGAGCCTGGATGTCATAGGAGTCGAAGTCGCGGGGGCTTCGAAAAACGTGGTAGCCCTGGCAGCCGGAGTATGTGACGGGTTGGCCTTCGGCTACAACGCCCGGGCGGCTCTTATCACCCGGGGGCTGGCGGAGATATCGAGGCTTGGGGTAAAAATGGGTGCCCACCCCCTTACCTTCTCCGGTCTTGCGGGCATTGGAGACCTGCTGCTCACCTGCACGGGAGATCTGAGCCGAAACCGAACGGTCGGCATGAAACTCGGACAGGGCAAAAAACTTGCTCAAATACTTGGCGAAATGCGCCAGGTGGCCGAGGGGGTCGAAACCGCAAAAGCCATCCACATGCTTGCAAAAAAGATGGATGTTCAAATGTCGATTTGCGAGCAGATATATCGTGTTCTCTACGAAGAAAAGGACCCCATGCTCGTGGTCTCCGAACTGCTCGAAAGGGACCTCAAACATGAGCTCGAGCACGGCTAAGAGCCGATAAATGGGCAAGGCCGTTTGCGTGTGCCTCCAGGCTGCTCGAAAGGCTGGATTGAAGCCCTCTTATGATTAACTTGGTGTTAGAGGCGCGATCAATCCCGCAAGCAAAGGAGGCGACGATGGATTTTGTCCTACAGGATGAGATCAGACAACTCATGCACACGAGGAGCAAGTGGTGCGTTTCGCTCTACCTGCCTACGCACAAAACCGGACGCGATACTCTGCAGGACCCGATCAGGCTCGATAATCTTCTAAGAGCGGCAGAAAAGGAACTGGGGGCCGAAGGGATGCGTTCCTCCGAAGCCAGGGAACTCCTCCAGCCGGCAAGAGATCTTCTAAACGAGGCTTTTTTCTCCCGCCGCATGGCCGAGGGCTTGAGTATTTTCCTCTCCCCCGACTTTTTCAGACACTTCAAGTTACCCGTTGCGTTTAACGAAAGACTCAACATCGGCCCCCTATTCTATCTTAAGCCTTTGATACCGTTGCTTCATTGCTGCAAAAGATTCTTCATTCTGGCAGTCAGCAAAAAGTCGTTGCGTCTGATCGAGTGCACGGATTTTGGCGCAAACGACGTCGAACTCAAGGGTGTTCCCCTCAGCATCCAGGAAGCGCTGGGTTACAACGAGGAAACAATCCCGCTTTTCAGAATGAGTTCTCAGGCCTCCAGTCCCGGGGGCTCTCCGATGGTTCACGGTCACGGCGGGGCGGCGGAATCCGAAAAGGAACGCATCAGACGCTGGTTTCTAATTTTAAAGGAAAGTCTTCACCCCGTATTTCGACAGGAGACAATTCCCCTGGTTTTTGCCGGCGTGGAGTATCTTTTCCCACTATTTAAGCAAGTACAAATATATAAAAATACTTTAAACGAGTTTATCGAAGGAAACCCGGACGAAGTGGATTCTCCGGAATTGCAAAAAAAAGGCCTGCGGCTTGTCGCGCCACATTTCAGCAGGGAAAAGGAGCGGGCAATCCGTCGTTTTAAGGATCTTCTGGGCGGCCCGCTGGCCTCGGACAATATAGGCGATATTTTACCGGGTGCCGCCGAGGGTAGAGTGGAGACCCTTTTCCTGGACACCGACGCACGGCAATGGGGGATTTACAACCAGGCTTCGGGCAGCATCGAAGTTCATCGCCTGCGGCAAACAGGAGATGAGGATCTGCTCGATCTTGCCTTTGCCCACGCCTACCTTAACGGCGGAAACGTCTACGGCGTGGATTCGCCTGAAATGTTCGGCAAAAACGGTGCGGCGATATTTCGCTATTGATCGATCCTAACGCAGAGGAGTAAGGGTTCGGCTGCCGGCGGCTTTAACTTTTTTTGCTCATACGAAAATCTAAACGAGACATATCGACAGATGGAAAAACTTGTCGCCAAATTGGCCGCTATTGCTTTTGTGCGAAAGGCGCTCGAGGAGACTACCGGACTGAGAGCTTCCGCGGGCAAACCATCGCCCAAGGAACTCTTCGGCCTTGGCGCCATAATCTTGAGTTATTTGATGTGCTGGCCGGTCATCGCTGTTTTGAGCGCAGTCGCGATTTCCTACCAACGGCCCCTGTTGCTGCTCATTGGCGGGCCCGTGGACTACGGCCTCTCCCATGCGCTATTCCTGTTGGGGATCTATCTGGCCGGCGCTCGTTACTCAGTCACGTTCCTTCGCTGGTTGACCCGTGCGGCGATGCTAAAACTTCTCCGGTGCTACCCGAATGCAGCCCCCCACGCAGGTGATCGCAGCGCGCCGGGTTCCGTTGGGTCCGGCTCTTAAGAGCGCGTTGAGGCAGGAAGGGCTTTTAGGATTTTACGGGCACAAATTTGGGCGCCGTCTATGGCAATATCGGGCACTCTGCGCGGCAGGGACAGGATGCGGTTTATGGAGGGCAGCCAGTTGCCGGTATTGAAATTGTCCGAATCGATAAATACCGACGCGAGATTGCTCTCAATTGCTTGCACGAGCACTTCGTATTCCGGGAAAAGCCCCCGTTCGGTATAAATCATGGGTGTTGCCTGGGCAAGGCAATCGGAAACTATCCCGTAGCCGGGTTTGGTCAATACGGCATCCGCTGCCCCTACGACATCGGGAAACGAAACAGGCGCCCCGTCCAACCTGATCGCACCGGGAACGGGAAACTCCATCGGACTTTTGTAGAGGAAAACAATCCCGTCGCTATTTTTTATACGGCGCAGGGCTACTTCGTCAAGTTCGAGGCTTACAAACGCCAGCAGTATAACTCTGTCCCCAGGACCAAGTCCCAAAATCGAACGCACCCGGTCGCGGGATTTTTCCATCTTCCTCGCTACCAGCGGGACATCCTCTATTTCAGGACAAACCGAGCAATCGCCGTGCATCGGGAGCTGAAGGAAAAGCGGACACTTTTCATAGCCTTGCCGGATGGTGGAGATTATGGGGCGCCACCGAGGATCTTTAGCCGCATAAGCACTGTATATCCAATCCCAAGTGAAATTGCCGATTCCAATCGCGGGTATTCCACACCTGTTCGCCGCCTCCAAGGGCAGCCAGGCGACATCGGAGACAACTACCCCTACACGCTCGCGCCTAAGAAACGCAACCTCACGCTCTATCAGGTTCTGCGACTCCGCGAGGAGGCCGGATAAAAGCTCGAGGGATTTTTCCAGATCAAATCTTAGTGAGTCATACTGGTAGAGGCCGACGTCTAGCCGAATACGTCTTATGGGGGGAAGTATTCCAAGGTTTTGCTCCACAAGCCCATCGGGTATATCCGAGACAATTATCGGGTCGATATCGGGCTTTAATTCGAGCAGACGCCGTAAGATTTCGAGGGAGCGAACGGCATGGCCGAATCCGTGGGGTGTAATATAATAGGCTATTGAAAATTTTTCCGGTCTCATTTTTAAGCACTGGCTACCTTTTTATTATAATCCCCGTTTTATCACATGCATCTTTGAAGGCCGGGTCATAAACATCCTTGAACGAGAAATATTTAAGTTCTGGACGATCAATGACTTCAGACTAAGGCACCCGAGGCTTTCGTCAAAAAGATCGGACAAGAACACAATGCTCACAGGCGCAGTGGGAAGATTTGATTTCCATTTGAGTATAGGACCTATTTAGCCGGTTTGCCATTGTTTTCCAAAAAGGGTCAATTTGTTCCAATTACCCGGTGGTTGAGCCCGCCGGGCCATACCACCCGATATCAAGCCGCATATCACGCATTCCCGAAGGGCTGAGAGGGCAGTGGCATTCGAGGCCATCTACTTATTTCAGTCCCCGGTATCGTCGGGTCTTCGGTCGGAGATGTTACGTAAAATTGTTGACATTGAGCTGTTTTACTATTAGGAATCAAGTGTATGCGGATTGTATAAGCAATTGGAGATTGGCCCCAATGGGGGCAAATAGATTCGCCATATTTATATCGAAATTATATCCCGTTGATCCTAGCGAGATAGATTCACAGGCCTATTTATGCCGTTTAAGAGGGATGGTGTCCGCACAACAAGTGCCGGAAACAAGATTTTCAATAAGCGGGTAGTCCCGCAATTTCTCTCGCACCCCAACGGGTGCATAGGGAAAGCTTTAAAATCACGATTTTGTGTAACAGCAGTTCTTTTTTTCCTTTTTTTCACCGCATCAACGGCCCGATCATCTGCTTTATTCACCCCACAGGATTCCGGAACATCCGAGGGAAGTTCCATCCCCGGAGTAAAGCCCCCTTTGCACCTCGTCGACAGTGAGGTGATCCGGAAACGAGTCGTGCGGCTAAACCCGGAGGCACTTTCGAACGAGCTGCACTACGAAACCATCCATTTGAATTTATTCAACAATATCCATGTCACCGCTGACCAGAAAGAAAGACTAAGCGGCGCAAACGGCTTTATGGTGTGGATGGGGGCAATCGAAAGCCCGTCGAGCGGCGAGGTCGTGCTGGTCGTACGAAACGGTACTATTTTCGCTTCGGTTTATCTACCCTCCTCCATTGTCCAGATTCGTCCCGTTAAACTGACAAGCGGTTCCTACAGCCATATTTATGTTATCATGCAGCTCGCGAGTTCATTGGAGATGTCTACGGCACGAAGTCCTCTTTGCCCGCAATGCGGCTCAGGCAGGCAATTGGCACCGGAATCCCGCAAAATGATCGAACTCATAAACATTGAACGGCAAGTCTACGGTATCCCCCCCCTCGAATACAGCACCAGACTCGAGCGAGCCGCAATCCAACACAGCACGGATATGGCAGTGCACAACATTTGCTCCCACCAACTAAGCAACGGCCAACCCTTCTACATGAATGTCTTCAACTGCGGCTATCCCATGTGCTCAGTGGCGGAAAATGTCGCGGCGGGACTTTCCAGTGCCGTTGATGCTTTCGAGAGCATGTTCAGCAGTCCGGAACATCGGCCCAACCTAATGAACCCAGACTTTACGCAAATAGGCGTAAGCGAGATGGTCAACGCAAACAGCACCAACCGCTTCTTCTGGACTCTGGAATTCGGCGCGCCCTCAAGCACCCAGGTCGTACGCTTTAACGCCTACTGTCTTCCACCTAATCCTTAGTCTAAAACAGGGTTTAGTACTAGAGCGTCCTTTTGAAAAGGCACGTGGCGGCCGCCATGGCGAGCAACGCAAAAACGGCGAGGAAAAACATGTCGCCGGAAATAGCGGAAAGTCCCGTGTTTTTGAGCACCAGAGACTTGAACCCGTCCACGGCGTAGGTAAAAGGATCGATCGTGGTTATGACCTTCATCCATGGCGGGAAGGCCTCGATGGGATAGACCGCCCCGCTGGGAAAAAAGAGCACGGTATTGAGGACGCCAAAGATGGCCCTTGGCACCAAAGGATCGGTTATGCGCACCATCAGCAAAAACATCATGCTGACGAGGGCAAGCGCTGTAAGGGCTACGAGCACAAGCATGCGCACAAAGCGTAACGGGTCGAGAGGGTTGGGGATTCCGGCGATAAGGGAGCCAAGGGTAATGAGCACAAGGCCTGAGAGGATAGCCTTTAAGGCCCCCGCCAGATTAAACCCCATGATAAGATCGAATTTGGTAAGGGGGGTCACAAGATAGCCTTCGTGCAGGCCTCTTGCCTTGTCGTCAATGTAGATAATACCGCCCCCGATCATGCAGGATACGAATATGGCGAGCACGATCGTACCGGGCAGCAGAAACTGTATATAGGGCACATAGGGATAGACCTCGACTACCGAAAGGGTAGCCTCGCGCCTCACGCGTGGCGCCACGCGTGAGGCGTCGTATGCCTCAAGGAGTTGTGTAAGGCTTTCCGTAAGCGCCGAGGAACTGAACTGGTCGGTATTATCGACTACAAGAGCGAGCTTGGGATCCGAGCCCGAGAGCACGTAGCGCGAGAAATCGGGAGGAATATTTACGACCGCGTTGATTGTGCCGTTTCGCAGATCCCGCATTGCCTTGCCAAGATTGTAATAGGGGATGGAGTTAAAGGTCTTTGCATTGGCCGCCACGGAGTTGAGCATGCCTTTTAGCCGCACGGCCGGTTCCCTGTAGTCCTGGTCAACGACGCCGACACGCAGATTTTTAATCTTTCCTCCGAAGGCGTAGCCTAAAACGACGAGTTGAACCAGGGGAAGCACCATGGAGACGACCATCAGGGTGGGGCTGCGGCGAAAACGGCGAAGGTCTCGCTCGATAAGCGCCCCTATACGGGTCCAGGCCTCTTTTAGCACGATTATTCCCGCCTCATCATAAATTGGCTTTCACCGGCCGAAGGCGCCTGGAGACCATCTCGCAACTGCCTGCCGGTGTAGTGGACAAAGACATCGTCCAGGGTCGTGCTTTGGACCGAAAGGGAGGCAATAGCCACATCGGCCTCGCGAGCCGCATCCATAAGGGCTACGGTTGTACGAGAGCCGTTATGGGAGGCGATACGGAAGACATTGTCCTCGGAGCTTACCTCGGCAACCTCGGGCAAGCTTTCCAAGACCTCCAGCCACCCCTTGGGCACAGCCGAAAAACCTACCTCGATAACGTTTCTTCCCGGCACCGATGCCTTGAGCTTTAGGGGCGAATCAAGGGCCACGAGCTTACCGTGATCGACAATGGCGATCCGGTCGCAGAGCCTGTCGGCTTCGTCCATGTAATGGGTCGTTATAATAATGGTGAGGTCGCTTTCTTTTTTCAGGCGCGTAAGCATTTCCCACACCGATACGCGCGAGACGGGGTCAAGTCCGGTAGTGGGTTCGTCAAGAAAGAAGACCTTAGGTTCGTTGACAAGCCCTCGGGCGATTTCGAGCCTTCGGCGCATACCGCCTGAAAACATTTTAACGGGTTTATCCGCCCACTGGGTAAGATCGACCGCATCGAGCAGCTTTTCTATAACATTGTTGCGTCGTTGGCGCGGAATATTATAGAGCTTTGCAAAAATCGACATATTCTCGACCGCGCTCAAGTCAAGATCGGAGGTCATCGCCTGAGGGATCACTCCGATTGCGCGCCGCACATCACAAGCAGCCCCCACCACATCAAGGCCCACGATGCGGGCCTTGCCCGAGGTAGGCTGAACGAGTGTGGTAAGCATACGGATAAGCGTAGATTTACCGGCGCCGTTAGGCCCCAGGAGCCCGAAAACCTCACCGTGGCCAACGCTAAAGTCTAACCGGTCCACGGCTACGAAGTCGCCGAACACTTTGCGCAGTTGCTCGACTTCGACGGCATGCTCGCAAGGAGAAATAGCCTTTGCCATAACGCTTATATCCTACCTCACGGGCAGGACGACGTAGGCGGTCATCCCCGTTGCCAGGGCGCGATCGCGGTTATCGCATCTCAGGCGGATTTCAAAGGTTTTTATGTCTCGTTTGGTGCGGCTAACATCGCGCTGCGTGGCATAATCGGCGTCAACGCCCCTGAAGAAGACCTTGCCAACGCGGGTGGCGCCCGAGGGAAGGCGCACGGGGAGACGATCCCCAAGGCGGATTCCCTCGATATCGCTCTCCGGCACATCGGCTCGAACCCAAAGGTCGTCGGGGTTGATCAGAGTCACAATGGTCTGACCCGGACTCACCACCTCTCCGCGCAGGGAGACCCTTACATCAACTATGCCGTCTATAGGAGCACGCACCTGCGTATAGCCAAGGACCACATTGGCCTTTTTAGTCTGGGCGCGGGCGGCGGCAAGGTGGTCAAGGCTTGAGGCAAGGGCAGCCTTTCTGGCGGCGATTTCAACACTATTAGCCTCAGCCAGGGCCAAGGCGGCTTCGGAGGCCTTGACCTGTTTTCGCAGCGAATCCACATGAGCCTTTGACCCATCGTAGTCGGAAAGGGCCTTGTCAAGATCCTGGACCGAATTGGCGTTGCTCGCCCGAAGCCTTCTCGCCCGGTCCAGATTTTGTTTTGCGTAGTTAAAATCCGCTACGGCCTGGGCCACATCGGCGTTATGCATCCCAAGGTCTTCTTTTGCCTGCCGGATCTGTTCGCGAGTCTGGGCTTCCAGGTACTCAAGGTCTGATTTGGCCTGCTCCTTCTGCGCTTCATACTGCTTTTGGCTGTTTATGTAAAAGGAGGAGTCGGCCTCGAGTTCACTGGGCTCGATAACCGCAAGCAACTCGCCCTTTTTGACCGTATCTCCGCGCCTGACCAGAAGTTTTTCCAGCCGCCCCTGGACGAGGGGACTAACCAGCACTTCGTCGGTGTCTACTATTCCGGTGAGAGACATTGAACGCTGCCGGCTGGTAACCCAGTAGACAAGGCCTACCCCAATGACGGCAAAAAGAACCGCAACGGCAGTGAATCGAGGTTTTGAAAGCATTTCCTCTTTACCTGTTCCCCAAGGGGCTGGGCCTCCAGCCATATTGCCGCACCCTGAATAACGGAGGCATCAAAGGGGGCGAAATCATTTAGAAATGAGCGCATCAATCCGGTGCGCCTTGTTAGCCTCTACATAGCGGGCCGCGGCCAAAGCTGCAATACAGCCCTCCGAAGCGGCTATTACAATCTGTTTAGCAAAATTCTGCCTAAGATCCCCGGCGCAAAAAAGCCCCGGTATATTGGTTTCACATTTATCGTCCGTCAAGACATAACCTGTCCGGCTCATTGCAACCCCGGCGGGAACGAGCGAAGTGTTAGGCGAAAAGCCAACGAAGATGAAAGCTCCGTCAACGGCGATTTCCCTTTCTTCACCCGTTTTCGCATTTTTAAGAGCCACGCCGCGCACGCCGTTTTCATCGGCCAGGATGGCGCTTGGCACGGTATTTAGAATAATCTCAATGGAAGGTTGGGAAAAAACGCGCTGCTGCAAAATCTTACTTCCCCGAAACTCGTCTCTCCGGTGGATCAGATAAACGTGTTTGGTAATCTTGGCCAGGTAAAGAGCGTCTTCAAGGGCGGTATCGCCTCCCCCTATGACGCAGACGACCTTGCCGCGAAAGAAAAAACCGTCGCAGGTGGCACAGTAGGAAACCCCCTTGCCGAAGTTTTCGATCTCACCGGGGATATTTAATTTTCTGGCCGTTCCACCCGCGGCCATGATAACGCTGTGAGCTTTGAAGACCCCACCGCCCGCAAGGCGGACAGAGTGAAATTCTCCCCCGGGTTCGATGGACAAGACCTCATCCTGGACCGTGTCAAGGCCGTAGGCCTTCGCATGCTGGTATAACTTATCGGAGAGATCGAACCCGTCGATATCGATAAACCCGGGATAGTTTTCCACTCCCTTGGTAATGCAAACCTGGCCCCCGGGGACCCCTTTTTCGATAAGCACCGCATCGAGGGCAGCCCGTTTTACATAGATTCCCGCAGTAAGACCCGCAGGACCGCCTCCTATAATTACGACATCATAGCATTCTTTCTGAGCCATATTATGCGCCTTTTCGTCCAGATAGCATTTTAAGTACCGTTTAGAGGCATGGAATCCAACCAAGCAAGGGCAGAATTATTCCCCACCTTCCTTGCAAAGGCTTATTGGATGGTCCGCTGAATGTCAATTGAAAAATCGTTCGTGATTTTCAGGTTGAATTCCTGCCCTGTGATGTTCTAAATTTCAAAGCTCGGTTTGGCAACAGGGAGCTTGCTTGTAACGATCCAAGAAAGCATGAGGCAAAAGTGAAAAGACCTACAAAGAGCCAGTATTACCTGGATATCGCCAGAGCAGTGGCGATGAGAAGCACGTGCTTACGACGCCGGTTCGGGGCGGTGATCGTTAAAAACGATCAGATAATCAGCACGGGCTATAACGGCGCTCCGCGTCAGACCACCAATTGCATCGATCTTGGCAATTGCCTGCGGCAGCTAAAAAATATTCCACCGGGCCAAAATTATGAACTCTGCCGAGCGGTCCATGCCGAGATGAACGCGGTGATCCATGCCTCGCGACTCGACATGGTGGACGCGGACCTTTATCTGGTTGGCATGCAGGTGGATACGGGCGAAATAGTCTCTCCGGGCATTCCCTGCCTGCTTTGTAAACGCGTGATCATAAACGCCGGGATAAGCCGCGTGATTTTGCCAGACGGCCCCGGCGCCTTCCGCTACATCGACGTAGACGACTGGACCATCGAGGAAAGGACTTCGATGCTCTAAGAGCAGACGGCCCGCGCAAGGTTTGAAATCAGCCTTACCACCGCATGGTCACGTTCAGCCCCCGAGCCGCAGCCGGGGGCTGAACGCACTTTAGCCCGACGGGGTTATTTTTCCGCCTTCTGCCGTTGTTCAGTCAGGCATTGAATCCCCAGGCCTTCAAGAGCAGGTTTAAAGCAAAGGTTATCCGAGACGCATTCGGAAGGACGCAGATCCCCCGATTTCCATCTTTTTACCAGTCCCGGTTCCCTTATAAGGGGACGGCACATGGAGAGGAAATCGGCCTGTCCGCTTTGGATAAGCCGCTCGGCGACCGCCATTGACCTGATGCCGCCAACCAGGATCAGCGGGATATCGACGGCTTTTCTGAAGGCTTTGAGTTCCTCGGAAAAATAGGCTTCCTTTTGCTCGGAATTGATAGCGAAACGGCTGGGAGACAACTTGCCCCCGTTGAGCATGCCTCCGCTCACCTCTATGGCGCCAAGGCCGGCAGCAGCCAACAGGGATGCAGCCTGGACCGAATCTTCGAGGCTAAGGCCGTTTTCGGCAAAATCGCGGCAGTTGATCTTTATCAAAACGGGAAAATCCTTACCTGCCGCCTCACGAATTGCCCGCAATATTTCGAGGTGAACCCGTGCGCGATTTTCGATGCTTCCCCCGAATTCATCCTTTCGGCGGTTATAGATGGGGGATAAAAACTGGCTCAGAAGATAGCCATGGGCGGAGTGAATCTGCACACCGTCAAAACCGGCGGCTTTGGCTCTGGCCGCGCCCTCGGCAAAAGCCCTTACAGTTTTATCGATATCCCCGGTCGAAAGCTCTGTCGTGGGCGATTTCGAAAGACCTTCGAAATTGGAGACCACAAAGGGGGGCCTTCCCGTAAGGGGCTGTGGGGCAAAAAATCCTGCATGGGCAAGCTGCATAACTATTTTACCGCCGGCCGCGTGCACGGTCTGGGTAAGTTGCTTAAGGCCCGGGATCAGTTCGTCTTTGTGGACTCCGAGCTGCCAGGGACCGGCCTGCCCCTCGGGACACACATAAGAATGACCGCTTATTATCAGCCCCAGGCCGCCTTCGGCAAGCGCACGCATTGTTTGGATCAGCGCGGGGGTGACGCCGCCGTCGGCAGCCGCCACGCCCTCCCAGGTCGCCGACCTGACGAATCGGTTTGACAAAGACAATCCCGCGATCTCGCCGCTTTGAAAAACACCGCTCATTTATCGACCTCCTTTTTATCCATTGCCAGCCAAATATTTAAACGCTTTAAGAACTAACATTCGGCAAAGGCCGCCGTCAAGGCATGCGCCAAAAGAGTCGATTTATTCTACCTGCCAAAGGCAGAAGGAGCCGGCGCCATCAGGATTTGGCTTAAACAGTCATTATCGGTACTGCAAAGAGTTCCCGGCGGATAGCGTTGCCGGTTTTTTGCATGGAATCGTTCGATGCAAAGCACCGTCTTTTCTTTACAAAAACGGCCTTTGAAGGCCCATCGCCGGAAAATTCGATCTAATTTATCCGTACATTAAAAAATGTCTTAAATTCAGCCCATCTTTTCCGATCTTTTTGAAAACTTTGAAAAACTTCGTAAAGTGGCGTAATGTAAGCTTTTCGTCCGACAGGCTTATCGCGATGAGCCTGGAGCTTTTCAAAAGGAGTTCTCAACGTGCTCAAAGAACACGAATATATTCGCCAGACCCTGGAACGATACACCAACTGTCCGCTAGCAGACTTCCGCGATCATCTTCTTATAACGAATTTCCGGCAGTACGCGACGGCATTCAAGGAAAAAACCGGTGGGGAATCCCGAGAGGGCAATTTTCAGGTCGTTAACGCCCCGGACTTAAATTGCACTTTGATCGACTTTGGCATTGGCTCCCCCCAGGCCGCCTTGCTCATGAACTGCCTTGCCTACCTGGACAACCTAAAATCGGTTATAATGTTGGGGATGTGCGGGGGAATCGACGACCGCCTCGAGGTAGGAGAGTTCATCGTACCCTCGGCCTCAATCAGGGGTGAGGGCAGCAGCAGACATTATTTGCCCCCCGAATTCCCCGCCATGCCCGCTTCTCTTGTAAACCTTTTTTGCATTGGGGCGTTAAAGAAAAACCATCTTCTTGGCAAATGCGGCATTGTCTATACGACGGACAGACGCTTGTGGGAGTTCGATGAAAACTTTGTCGAATATTTGCGCCAGCAAAGAATCATGGCCATAGACATGGAACTGGCAACCCTATTTGCCGTGGCTTACCGATTCGAAATCCCGATAGGCTCGATAATGCTGATCTCGGATATGCCCTTGCAGAGATCGGGTATAAAAGGGATAAAACTCCATAATGAAATCTACGAAAAGTTCATGCCGCTCCATCTGGAAATAGCCATCGATGCGGTTAAGGCCATGGATGCCAAATGGAGCGAAGTGGAAAGAAAATTGCAAAGTGAATGGTAAAAAGGGGATGTGGCCGGGTAAGGACAGGCATCTGCCCGACCTTGCCAAACTCCCCATGCAGGCTCTTTGTTGGCTCCAAGAGAGCAGGTCTTCATTTTACCTTACGATTGACTTGCCTGTATAAACCGGCGGAACAAAATATTCCGCCGGTTTTTTTCAGATCAAAGCCGACAACAGGCCATTATCGATTCTTAACCGGGTGCTGATTATGGTTCGGTTTATAGCCTGTTTGACCGGGTTGGGGGGTCGAGCGGCCTTTTGGCTGCGAGCGGAAATTCGACGATTTCCCGGGTTGTTTCAGGTTGTTTTTGGCCATCTGAGACTTGCCGGTTCGAAAGCTTTGGACATCAATGGCATTGTGGCCTTCGAACTGAGTCTTGTAGCCCTTTATGGTCACGGTCTTATTTTCGTATTTTCTAAGACCCGCGGCCTTCGCGCCGTTTAAACGGTATCTAGTCCCGTTTTGAGCAATAAGCCCCCCAGCGCTTGTCACTTTGCCGGTAACGGACCGCATGTTTTTCTGCTGCCCCATTGCCCGGGATAAATTGCGCTCAGCCTTGGATTGCTGCTGTTGTTTTGGCTGCATGCCGGGCTTTTTAGACATCGGCTGCGCCGCCAGAGCAAATCCGAAAGTCCCTCCGACTAAAAGCACCGATGCTGTTGACACAAAAAGTTTTTTTAGCCATTGGCTCATCGTCTTTTCCTTTCTGAAAACGACATTCTAATTCCCTTTGATAATAAACTAATCATTTCGAATATATTTCCAGAGCGCCATAGGAGCAACACCGCCGCGCAGCATTCAAGGTCTGAACAAAAGCAAACAATGGCAGCGAAGCGTGACAAGGATTTGGGGGGAAATCCCCCTTCGATCTCCGGCTTTTTTTAAGACTTGCACAGCAGCCGATCTTTAGGTAACCAACAGCGCATCCAGGGTAATTTCAGTTCTCAGCAGTTTTGAGACCGGACACCCCGACTTGGCCATACCGGCAAGTCTTTGAAATGTTTCCTGGTCCGCGCCGGGAATTTTGGCTTTCAGCCTCAGATGGACACCGGTAATCGAGTAGCTGCCGTCGCTTTGCTCCATGGTTACGGTCGCTGTGGTTTCCATATATTCCGCGCTCAGCCTGGACTGACTCAAGAGAAGCGATAGAGCCATCGTAAAGCAGCCCGCGTGAGCAGCGCCGATCAATTCCTCGGGATTTGTTCCCGACTGGCCCTCGAACCTTCCGGCAAACCCGTAAGGGCAGGCATCCAAGGCTCCGCTTTCCGTCGAAAGTTTCCCCTTGCCGTCTCTTGTTCCGCCCTGCCATTGAGCGGTGCCGTGGCGATTGATTTTCATGGTCAGTCTCCCTGCCGGTTATTAAAATTCCATAATGCTCCAAGCTGCCAAAGGCGTGTTTTTTCGCTTGCCCAGCCCATGGACGGTATCCGCCGACGAAGGGTCCCGGGCCGTTCCCTTCGGGAGTTCGACAGAGCGTGAGGCCAAAAAAGAACGGATTCCGTCCTCGCCAAGCTCTTACCGTCAAGATCGAAAAGGCACGCACATATCCGCGAGACCAGCCCCAGTCCGGTCTTTTCCATTGTTTCGAACCTCTCTTACGAAAAATAATAAGAACACTCAGAAAGCTGCGCCACAGGGCCTTTGTTTGCGGCCCCCCGATTTTTGCCTCGAAACGGCAAAGCTTGGGATCGCGGCATCGAAAAAAACTTTGACTCTTTAGGCGTTCGCGGTTAGATTGCCTCCTGTCGGCGGGCCATGAATTTATCTCAAACGGCCGTCATCAGTTTGTAAAACTTGTGCTTGACAGCATGCCTCCGAGGTGCTAGAAACGCCTCTTCAACTTCGCACGGGCCGTAGAGATACAAGCCCTGCGAATATATAAATGTCCCCATCGTCTAGCCCGGTCCAGGACATCGGCCTTTCACGCCGACGACACCGGTTCAAATCCGGTTGGGGACGCTAAAAGAAGCTGAAGCGGGGCGCCTTTTGGGTGCCCCGCTTCTTTTTTGTCTTTAGATCAACAGTCCGATCCTGTTTTCCTGCGGGGATCTTGTCCTGAACAAAACTTTATCGGCCTAAGTGGAGTCAATGGGAACGTATAATTTTCAGGAAGCGTGGCCTTGTAATATAATGAAAAATTAATAGCGATTCGGGCGTAAAAGGGATCCCGTCAATTACCCGACGCTTGTGTGGAACCAAAACCGACCTTATGCGAGGGGATCATTCCCATGGAAAAAGGAATAAGAATAGCCGAGTTGTTTAGAGATGAGAAAAAGTGGCTGGGCAAGACCGCACTTGTCCAGGGTTGGGTCAAGACCATGCGTGATTCCAAGGCCGGCGTAGGTTTCATAGAGTTAAACGACGGATCGACCCTAAAGGGGCTTCAGATCGTCACACAACTCGAAGGCCGCGATTATAGCGCTATTTTAAAGCAAATCACCACGGGAAGCGCCATTCTGGCCGAGGGGCTCGTCTCGGCTTCCCCCGGGAAAGGCCAGTCGATCGAACTGCAAGCCGACCGGCTCCATCTTTACGGCGGGGCCGACCCCGCGACCTATCCGCTGCAAAAAAAGAGGCATTCTTTCGAGTACCTTCGCCAGATAGCTCATCTTCGGCCAAGGACCAATACCCTGGGGGCGATTGCAAGAGTTAGAAACCAGCTGAGCTTTGCCATTCACCAGTTTTTTCAGGACAGGGGCTTCTACTACGTCCATACGCCCGTAATTACCGCAAGCGACTGCGAAGGGGCAGGCGAAACCTTCCGCGTAACTACGCTCGACCCGGCTCGGCCTCCGGCTGCCGGCTTAGAAGACCCTTACAGGGACGATTTTTTCCAAAAGCCTGCCTACCTGACCGTAAGCGGGCAGCTCCAGGCCGAGATCTATGCGCTTGCCCTGGGAAGTGTCTACACTTTCGGCCCGACCTTCCGCGCAGAGGATTCAAACACCAGCAGACATCTGGCCGAGTTTTGGATGGTAGAGCCCGAGATGGCTTTCCATGACCTGCAAGATAACCTGGAGGTTGCCCTTGCATTTATCAAATACCTTACTGAAACCATGCTTACCAAATGTTCGGAAGAAGTAGATTTTTTTACCCGCTTTATAGAACCCGAGTTGACAAAGCGCCTTGAAAAGGCGGCCAAATCCGCTTTCGAAATTATTACTTACACCGAAGCCGTGGATATTCTTACAAGATCCAAGGAATCCTTTGCCTACCCCGTGGAGTGGGGAAGCGATCTCCAGGCCGAACACGAACGCTATATCACCGAAAAGGCACTTGGCCGACCCGTTGGCATCACGAATTTCCCGAGGGCATTAAAACCCTTTTATATGCGGGTAAACGAGGATCAAAAAACCGTTGCCGCCATGGATATCCTGGTCCCGGGCATTGGCGAGATAATCGGCGGCTCGCAAAGGGAAGAACGGCTCGATGTGCTTCTTGAGCAGATGCGCCTAAAAGCCATTGCCCCCGAAGATTACCGCTGGTACGTGGAGTTGCGGGAATTTGGCTCGGCGCCCCATTCGGGTTTCGGACTGGGCTTTGAACGCCTCATACAGTTTGTAACCGGCATCCCCAATATCCGGGAAGCGATTCCCTTCCCCAGAACGCCCGGACACGCGGAGTTCTAAGAGGCTTGGCCTACATTGGCAGAACGCGGGATGATACAAAAAGGCAAGGTGAACCGCAAAATCTTGCCGTAAGGTATCGCGCAATGCGTGAGGTGAAAAGCAATGTTCGATTATTTACGCATTTCTCAGTAACGGTTTATGCCAGCGATAAATTCTTTCAACTCCTCGATCACTCTACCCAAAAGGCTCTCCGAAAACCTAAGGCCCGTAGCGGCGATCAGGGAATGGCGTCTGTAGGGATCGACTTCGAAGTTCCACGGACGCAGGTCCATTTGAGCGTCTTTTTTGTTCAAGCAGTTAAGGAAATCGTTCATTTCAACTACAAGCCCGTCATATTCCTCCTTACCGTATACCCTGCCCTCGTATTCGCCAAAAGAACAGTCTCCAAAGGAGAGGAAAAGCTCTTTGAGACATTGCCGCTCATTCATTTGCCTGGTAATCCTGAATTCAGGGCGGCAGGAAAAAAACGGGTCGATCCTGTAGAGTTCGATAAAACCCTCCGGGGGGATAAGGCCAAGCAGATCGGGCGGCCCCTTTTGAACTCTTCGATCGAGAAAAGTGCGCAAATACCTGCACATGATCGAAAAATCGGCTTCCGGGACCGCAAGCCCAACGCTAACTATCCTCGCGTGGCCTTGCCCAAGCGGGGGCTCTCCGTTTATTATCCTTATGCGTTTTGCAAGCATCTCATCGAAGCCTGCGAGATACTGGAGGAACTGCTGGGCCAGAAGGTCTTTTTCCATGTAGTCAAGAGTGGCCGAGCCCACCTGGAGGCTGTCGGGATTTTGTTCGTATTCGAAATTACTGGCAAAGACCAAAAAACTGGAGCCGGGAGTTTTCATGAGGTGAAAGCCTTCCTTTTCGAAATCGGAGAGAAGGCTCATGGTCCGGTTTTTGAGGTTAATGTCCCTTATAACGTCGTTTTCGGTTTCCCCCCTTAAAGTGGCTTTTTTCACAAGAATCTCATGAATCCAGTGAGTCCACCAGGTTGTCGAGAGCATGAGGGTGCCGAGGATCTTTAAAACTTGCGCGGGAAGCTCGTTTCCATGATAAGCAAGCGGAGGACCCAGCTCGAAATCTTCCGCCCTTACCTCCTTTAGCGTCATCGCCTTTATCCGGTCGCCGTTTTTAAAGCAGCGAAGCCATGTATCAAAGGTATGAAGGAGCCTTATCCGGGAGATTTGCACTCCCGCGTTGATTTGTCTTTCCATCTCGGCGTAATTTTCCAGCTCCAGTTCCCATTCGTAATGGACGTCCAAGAGTTGCAAATAATCGCAGTTTTCATAGGCTCCGGCATCGAATTGCTCCCTTAGAAACTCCCAGTCGACATATAATTTCTTTCGAAAGCGCCTGTCTTCCAGAAAGCCCGAGCAATTGGGACATCCCAAAACGCCTCTTTCGCCGTCGAGGAATACATTTTTACCGATAAAGGAAGAGACGACACTTTCGGGGTTTAACCTGACGCCGTCGTTTTCCATCAAAACAAGGGGCCTGCCGTTAACGTCCCGTGTCTTTATGAGGTAGGGCTTTCCATAGGCTACGGCCGATACGGCTTCATGCGAGGTCGTATGACCGTCAACGCGAACAATACCGCGCACCCGGGGGTGATTTACGGCCAGATCTCCCTTACCGAAGGTGCTCTTTCGAAGCAGTATCACGTCCCGGCCACTTTCGGCAAGTTCGAGGGCCGCCCGGCTTCCGAAAACCAGGACCCCTGCGTCGGCGCAGTCGGTTATCGGCTCACCGAAGGCAAGGGGTTGGAAATCGGTAAAACCCTCCTTCAACCCCTTTTCCGGCTGGGCGAGGGCCTGGTTTATCGCCAGGGAGGCAAGCTGGATGGTGGTCTTACCTTCGTCGATCATGTCCCACATAGCCCTTACGGTAGCGCTGCAGGTCGTTCTCATGGGCCGCCTTTGAAGAATGAAGAGCCTGCCGGATTCCACCGTGAATTCGATGTCTATGGGGCGCTTGGCCCGGCTTTCGAAAGCGTCGCGAACGAGCAGAAGCATGCGGTATATCTCGGGGTTACGGGCCTTGAGGTCTTCTGCCTGCAAGAGCTCTTTCCTAAGCTTTCCGGACACAATCTTGTCGCACTGCACCCTTGGGGCCCACTCGATAATGGGACGGTTTGCCCCGGTTCTCTGCTCCCTGGTGAAAAGCACTCCGCTCAAAGACTGCTCGTCTCTGTGCCCGAAGACCATCCGCTGCACGATAGCGGCCGTACCCATCGAATCTGGAATGGATTCTCCGGGGCGCTCGCGGCTCATGCGCGCCTCGACGGCCACAGGAGCCATCCAGGAGGCGAAAACGGCCTCGATGACATTTTTTAGCTGCTTTTGCAGATTTGGTTCAAAACCGGAGCGGAAAACCGGGTGGGTGCAATTATTCAGAATGTTTTTATATTCGGCGATCAGGATTTTAAGCCCCTCTACCGAAATGGAGCCTTCAACCCCGAAATCCTTTATGATTCGATAGAAGTCGTCGTAGGCGATGTCTAGGACCACCTCCCCATACATGCGAATGGAGGTAAGATAGGTGGTAAGAACGAAGGATTCATCTTCTCCGGCACGGATCATGGCGGAGGCAACATCGTCGTTAAAGCCAACGTTTAAGACGGTGGCCAGAGCTCCGGGCAGGGAAACAGGGGCTCCGCCCCGGACGGCCACCAAAAGAGGCGGGCCGCCGCTCGTGTCTCCAAAGCGGCGGCCGGTGCGTTGTTCGAGTGCGCAAAGCTCTTGCAGGCCAGCTTCAAAGAGTTGGTCGCAAAGGCTATTTTCGCAGCGGTTAAAGAGGCGCCAGGCTTCCGTTGTCAGTATAAACCCGTCGGGGACCGCGATCTTATCGACCATGGCGGGGAAAATCTGCCGCAGGTCTCTATAGTCCTCGGCAAGTCTCGCGCCTTTTGCCCCGAGAAGCTCAATATTTCCCGGGTCTGTTTTTCCAAATGGAATGATCAGGGGATTTTGCATTGTCAGGCCCCAAAAAATTCCGCTTGCTCCAGGGTAAATACCCTGCCGTGGAAAATCGAGTCTTCCTCTGCCTGTTGCCCGCTACACCATCTTTTAAGCCCGGTACCTTTCCGCAACGATTCTTTCGACTTCATCCTCGGTAGGCATGCTGTCGCGATACCCGGCCAGATACTGGGCTCTCATCCACCGGAAGAGGCTCACAGTTTCGTTAACCTGAATGATTTCGGGGATCACCTCGCCGTTCTGGGTCCTTATATGCTGATTGTACTGGCCGAGCATGGACACCACGTCATAGAAGGTAGCGGGTTCGCGGGTCACGCCCTTTTTGAAAGATTTACCCACAGTCGGGTAGTTCTTATCCGGCTCGGGGTTGGCCGAAATGTCAAGACGCTGGAAAGGCCTCCTTACCGCGATTTGCCATTTTCTCGATTCCACCATCATTCGGGAAAGAAGCGGTCCGGACCAGTCGGGGGCCTGCTGGCCCTGCGGGCAGCCCGAGAAGAACTCGACCACCGAAGGACCGTTGTAGGCTATGGCTTCCTTTAAAATCTTTATGGCATACTGCGGATTGTCAATGCTCAGTTTGGCCGTATAGACGTGGGAAATCGAGGTCGCCTGAGCCATGATGCGCCTGTGCAGGGTCGTTTTTCCCGCGTAGCGACCTCCGATGGGCGAAGTCGAGCGATCCGTACCAAACCGGGTCGCTCCGGATTTTTGCGCTCCGGTGTTCATATAGCCTTCGTTATTGAAAATTACCCAGGTAATATCGAAGCTCTCCCCCAAGGCATAGTTGAAGGGGCCGTTTCCGATATCGTAGATTGCCCCGTCTCCGGCAAAGACGATGATCTTGGTCAAAACGTCCTTAAAGCCGTTAAGGTAGGCCTGGTCAAGGCTGAACTTGGCTCCAAGGGCGGCGGCCGAAGCCGTACCAAATCCGTAGTGCCCCGCCTGGTAGACCCGGGAGTTAAAGGGGTTTGTAAGCTCGGAGACCTCGTTACATCCGGTCGCGTTTATGCAATAGATATTGAAACCATGATCGAGCATGTGCTCGATTGCATCCCTGTGCTTATCGGAGAGCACCTTTATGCCCTGGTAGAAGGTGGCGATACCCTGGGGGTGATTTCTAAGGGATTCAGCCGCAAAGAAGGTGAGCAGGCTTATGGCCCCCTCACCGCAGCCCGGGCACAGGGTGTGCCTGCCCGGATAGATCTTGGAGAAAACGAAGAGAACCTGCTGCATGAGCGGAAAGGTATCCACGTAAGGAGCCGCATCCGCAGTCTTATCAAACTCCTTGTACGCCTCGGGGAGAAAATCGCTATCCTTTACCTCGGTTTTGGGAACCATCTTGAGGGCGTCTGTCGGACAGACCTGCTCGCAGATCCCGCACCCCTTGCAAGCCTGGGGAATCACATTGATGTTCAAGGCAAATTTTTCCCAAGGAAGCCCGCCGGGGGCCTTCTTGAGCGATTTAAAATACCTGGCGGCCTCTTCGGGGATGGGATGGTCAGTAATGGTCGAGTAGAGGGCCGAATCGGGACAGGAAGCCGTGCAGATACCGCACATCGTGCATTTTGAGGCATCGTAGACCGGCAACTGGGTGCCGATATAGCTCATATCGCGATACTTGCTCGTTCCTCCCGGGACGGCGGGCAGGAAATGGTCCCAGGGGACTTTTTTGCCTTCGGAAATGGGTTTAACCATCTCGCGGTAGAAGAAATCTTCGTAATTATCCCAAAGATTCGGGGGCTTAATCGTTCCCAGCTCATCCTTTTCGGTAAGCTCGGCATGAAGGCCTGAAGAACCCGGCCCCTGCCCGAAGTCCTCGGGAGGCGGGGAGACGAATTGTGCGCTATTGTCGGTCTCAGAGGCCGCAAGAGCGCCGGTACACGCAGGGGCAGCATCGAGGGCCTGAGATGCCCCGAAACGCAAGAGATCGAGATTGGATTCTATAACCTCCATGCCCTTCTTTTGGCCGATCTTACCGCGCAAAATATTGCCGACCCGCTCCTCAAAATCGCTCTCCCCAATAATTCCCAATTGCTTATTGATAAGCCCCAGGATGGCGGTGCCCGGCAAATTGCGGTTTAGATGCTTTAATGCCGCGGTTGTGGCATCCAGGGTCACGAAGCGGATGGCCTTTTTGGTGATAATTTCCCGGATTTCCGCAGGAAAGGAAGCGAAGAGCTCCTCGGCCAAGCGGTGGGTGTTGACGATAAAGAGCCCCTTTTCTCTCAGCCCGCCCACATATTCGCTAAGGATCTGGCCGATGAGAAATTTGTCGTTAAAAAAGGCGAGTACGTCCCGCTCGGTCAACTCGGAACTGTTGCGAATGGGAAAGTCGCTGATGCGAAGATTCATAAAAATCGCACCGCCCTTCCTCGCCGCACCGTAGCGAGCGCTCGACTGAACGTATTTGCGCTGAGAACCGCAGTCTTCCGAATAGATGTAGGCGGCCGTTTCAAGGGCGGTCTTAACGCCTTCGGCGCCTATGCCTATGAAGGTCATGCCCACTTCGCGCTCGACGTAGTCAGGAAGCTTGGTAGGCGCCAGAGTGTAGGGCCCTTCAACGCCAGCAAAAAAGTCGCGAACGATTTTACCTCCACTCTTTTCGAGAGCCGCGTGCATGTTCTCGATCACGGCCCCCGCGTCATACTTATTAAAATCCTTGCTGCCAAGCCCGTAGACCCCATGGAGCAAGGTCGGCATGCGGTCTCTGCTGTAAATATGATGCTCGGGCTTTCCTTCGCGCCCCGCGCGCATCGATACCTGCAAAGCCGCCTCGACATCTCCCAACAGCAGCTGATTGTGCGCCATGCCGCTTCTTTCGAGCACCGTCACGGCCTTCGCGTTTCGCAACCCGTAGGCTATTTCCTCATAGCAGGGCGGGGCAAACAACACCGGACGCACCACGCCCACTTTCCATCCCCGCACGTTCCGATAGTAATCGACCACATCCTTTACCACCCCGGCGCCCGACCCCATGATGACAATGACCATGTCGGCGTCTTCGGTGCGGTAGTTTTCAACGATCTTTAAGTTTGTGCCAAGAATCTTATTCATCGCATTCATCGCCGCGGTATAGGCGCGCTTTAGAAAGCGGTAGGCAAAGTCCTGCGAGATCTGGCCTTCCATGGTAAGATCGGTGTCGGTAAAGGTCCCAACGAGGGTGCTCTGGCCAAAGCGCGGCTGGTAGAGCCTATTGGGAAAACCAACGAAATATCTAAGAAACTCATCGGAGAGCACCCTTATGTTCTCGATGGAGTGGCTCTTTATAAAACCGTCCCCGATCACCATGCAGGGAAGCATTACCTGGCGGAGTTCGGCCACTTTAAAGGCTACGGGCAAAAGATCATGGAGTTCCTGGTTATCGCAGGAAACCAGTTGCGCCCAGCCGGTGTTTCTTACTCCGTAAAAATCGGTGTGTCCGGCATGAATGCTTATCGACCCCTTGTTAACCTCGCGCGCCATGATGCTCATAATTACCGGCAGCCTTTTTCCGGCAACCGAAAAGAGGTTTTTTGTCTTCAGCACCAGGCCCTGGGAGGAAGAGTTATCCACGTAGCGGCCGCCTTGGCTCGCCATGGCTTCCACGGCGGTTATCGCCGAGAGTTCATCGCTTGGCTGAAAGTACATGAGTTCATGGTCAAAGAGGTTTTTCACCCCGTTTGAAGCCGCCTTGGCAAACTCTTCGGCCACCGGCGTCGAAGGGGTTATCGGGTAGCCGCAAAGCCCGTCGACAAGGCGAGTAAGAATGGAGAGCACCGCATGGTTACCGTCCATAATGAGCTCTTTGCGCTTCCTCATAGCCGCAAGCTCCTCGGGCGGAATGGAGGCAGGATCGAATTCGAAAAGGGCCTTGGCGTCAAACCTTTCCCACTCTTTTTTCCAATCCAGCTGAACGCTGCTTTTCCTGGCGCGTTGCAGCTGGTAATAGGGTAGACGGTCCCGCAATAGATCCATGCCAGTCTTTGCTTTCATCGTGCAGAACTCCTGAGGATGTGAGTTTTTGTAAATGAGCTGTATCGGAACGGGTGCAGGATCAAAAGGCGTTCCATTTCTAGGAGGTGGTAGGGCACCCGGGTATGGAAGTTTAACAGTGAATTCTCTCTAGGAAAAGCGCTCATTGTTGTTTGCCTGTGGACTATACACTCTGGTGTATGGAGTCAAAAAGATCCCGCAAATTTTAGGGCTACCTTAAAAGAAAGGCTGAAGTCAAAGAGAAAACATTCACTTGACTGTGGGCCTCCACAATGGTAGAAAGCGTTAAACAGTTTAACCCACAAAGGGGGTCCCAATGGACAAAACCAAATCCCGCATGGTAGGCGTTAGAGTAAATAAAGAACAAGAGCATATGTTGATGAAATTACAGCAAAAATCAAAGCTAACCAAATCCGAGCTTCTTCTGAAGGGCCTAGAGACCCTGGCCGAGTATTCCGATCTTGGACAGGAGCATGAACCGATGCAAACCGCGCTCGAGCGGCTTGAAAAAGAAGCTGTGCATCATCTTGCCAGCCTTAAGCAGGTCCGGAGAAAAGAGGAGGCCATTAAGGATTTTATCCGGGAGATACGGCAGGTCGACGAGATTATCGACAAGCACGGTTGCGACCAAAGCATGCTGATCCAGATTCTTCTGGACGTTCAAAAGCAAAACCACTGGCTGCCCAAACCTGCTCTTACCTGGATATCGGAGAGGTTAAAGGTGCCTATGAGCCGGATCATGCAGATCGCCTCTTTTTACACCATGTTCAGCCTCGAGCCTCAGGGCCGCAAGACCGTGCAGGTATGCATGGGCACGGCCTGCCATGTACGAGGAGCAACCGAACTGCTTGCCAGAACCGAATCGGTTCTCAACCTAAAGCCCGGCGAAACCGATCCTTACATGAAACACACCTTAAAGACGGTCAACTGCCTTGGCTGTTGCGCCCTTGGTCCGGTCATGACCGTTGACGGGGCCTATCACAGCAATCCGTCGGTTGCGCAATTAAAAGAACTCGTTGACGAGCAGGAATAATTTCAGAGGATACCAAAGATGAAAAAACTCAACTCCGTCACGGAGCTTACGCAGTTCCGGGAGCAATTGCTCGCAGAGCAACAAGGGATCAAAAAGTCGATTGCGATTTGCGAGGGCACGGGATGCCATGCTTACAAGTCCGCGGCCGTTGCCGATGCTTTCGAACAGGAGATCAAAAAGCGCGGCCTGGAAAAGGAAATATTGGTTCGCCGCACGGGGTGCCATGGTTTTTGCGAACGGGGCCCCATGGCAAAGATTTTTCCTGAAAAGGTCTTCTATTTCCAGGTAAAGCCCGAAGATGTGGCTGAAATTGTGGACTCGACCCTGGTAAATAACAAGCTTGTCGATCGGCTGCTCTTCCTGGACGAAAAGAGCGGGAAAAGATGTGCCTATCAGCACGAAATTCCCTTTTATATGCTGCAAAACCAGGTCGTATTCGGAAACAATTTCATGATAAGCCCGCGCAATATTGAAGATTATATAGCTGCGGGAGGCTATTCGGCCCTTGCCAAGGCCCTGTCCGGCATGACTTCGGTGGATGTACTCGAAGAAATTAAAAAGTCGGGGCTTCGAGGCCGGGGGGGCGGAGGATTTCCGGCGGGAGTAAAGTGGGAGACCACGCGCAACGCTCCGGCAGACCGCAAATACGTCATTGTAAACGCCGATGAAGGCGACCCCGGGGCCTACATGGACAGATCCCTTTTAGAGGGCAACCCTCACAGTGTCCTGGAAGGCTTAATGCTTGGCGCCTATGCCATAGGTTGCAGCGAGGGGTTTGTCTATGTGCGCCAGGAATACACCACCGCTATCGAGAACCTGCCGATAGCCATCGAACAGGCAAAGCAGTTGGGACTTCTCGGACAAAATATACTGGGAAGCGATTTCAGCTTCGAAGTAAAGATCCATCAGGGCGCCGGGGCCTTTGTCTCGGGAGAATCGAGCGCTCTTATGAGCGCCATCGAAGGCCGCGTAGGCGAACCTCGCCCCAAATACATCCGCACGGCGGTAAAGGGCGTATGGGATAAGCCGAGTAATCTCAACAACGTTGAAACCTGGGCCAATGTGCCGCTCATCGTAAATAACGGCTCCGAGTGGTTTCGCTCGCTTGGCACCGAGGGCAGCAAGGGGACAAAGATTTTCTCGCTCGTGGGCAAGGTCAAGTACACCGGCCTGGTTGAGGTTCCGATGGGTGTTTCGCTCCGCCAGATCGTCTTCGATATAGGAGGGGGCATCCGAAACGATCGAAAGTTCAAGGCGGTCCAGACCGGGGGGCCCTCGGGAGGGTGCATTCCGGAAAAGTACCTCGATCTTCCCGTCGATTTCGACGAACTGAGCAAAGTGGGCTCGATGATGGGTTCGGGGGGCATGATCGTAATGGACGAAGACACCTGCATGGTGGACGTAGCCAAATATTTTACAAATTTTCTAGCCGAGGAATCCTGCGGCAAATGCGTGCCTTGCCGCGAAGGGCTTCGCCAGATGAAGCGCATACTAAAGGAGATAACCGAGGGAAGGGGCAAGCAATCCGACCTTGAAACCCTGGAGGAGCTGGGAGCCTTTATGAAGGACGCCTCCCTTTGCGCTCTTGGGCAGACCGCGGCAAATCCGGTCCTTAGCACTCTTACCTACTTTCGTGACGAATACGAAGCCCACGTGCGCGACAAGAAATGTCCGGCCAGGGCCTGCCGCGACCTCATAGTCTTCTATATAGATCCGCAAAAGTGTTCCGGGTGCGGGACGTGCCGCAAGCAGTGCCCGACCGAAGCGATCTCTGGAGACAAAAAGATTGTCCATATCGTTGACCAGCAAAAATGTATCAAATGCGGGACCTGCCTGCAGGTGTGTCCATCGCGCTTCAGCGCTGTTACGAAGCTGCCCGGGGGACCGGCTCCGGCATCGGTACCCTATGGAACCGCGGTTGTGCAAAAAACAAAGGGGGAAAGCAAATGAATACCGTTACCCTTAAAATAAACGGCAAGGAATTAAACGCCAAGGAAGGCACAACCGTTTTGGAGGCCGCAAGGTCGCAGGGTATAGACATCCCCACCTTGTGCGCCTACGACGAACTCGAACCCGCAGGCGCATGCCGGATGTGCATGGTGGAAATCACGCGGGGGAAGAAAACGAGACTGGTTACTTCATGTGTCTACCCGGTGGAAAACGGTCTCGAGGTCCAAACCGAAACCGACAGAGTAAACAAGATCAGAAAAATGCTGATCGAACTGCTTTTGCCGGTAGCGCCCTCGGGTCCGATCAACGCTCTTGCGAAAAGATATGGTGTCGAGAAAACGCGTTTTAAGCTCGATACGGCCAAGGAGGCGCCGACAAACTGCAGCCTCTGCGGTCTGTGCGTTCGCTACTGCGAGCAAGTCAAGGGGGAGTATGCGGTAGGTTTTCTTGGGCGCGGCGTTAACCGCAAGGTAGCTCTCTTGCCGGGGAAAGGCGACGAGTGCGTTTTTTGCCGCCAGTGCTACAGCCTGTGCAACTCAGGCAGGTTTATAGAAATGGCCGAGGTATTTCCCGAACAGCCCTGAATTTTCGGCGGGAGCGTTGCGCCGGCGGCGCCCCCGCTCATTTTTTTTTGCCGCTAGGGTCTTATGTGAACGGGAGTTCCGATCGAGGCTACCTTGTAGAGTTCTTGCATATCGCTTCCGTAGAGTTCTATGCCGCCGTGAGCAGCCCTTTCGAGTCCGTCTTGGGTGTCGTGAATGGAGACCTGCCCGCCCAACCGGGTATCCCATGGGGGAACGGTTTTGGCCTCCAAAGCCAAAAGGATCTTATCGAACTGCCGGGGTGTGATCAGGCCCGAGGAAAGTGCGTGCCGGGCATGTTCCCTGTCGGGGTAATCGAGTGTAAGCGCTCGATTTAACCGGTCAGAGCCGGTTTTGCCGCAGACATAAAAGTCGCCTTCCGGAGTGCGTCCGTCGCCCGAGGCTTGTTTGTCCCCCACCGGGTGAGAGCCCAGAGTTATCGGGTAGTCACGGACAATAACGTTTGACTGCACGACGTAGAGACGTCGCTTCTCCTTGTAAATATAGATTGCAGGATTTCGCACCTCGGATAGAAGGGTGAGATAATCGACCCTTACGGGCGCTTTAGCCCGTGCCTTCCCGCGATAGGCCGCAACCTTATCGAGGCGGCTGCCGTTGCATCTCGGAGTATCCAAGGCAGCGTCCGGTCTTTGTACGGAACATCCTGAAATCAGGCAGGCCGCAACGCAGAGAAAGAAAAACCTTTCAGGCAAGAACTTCCCCCGCATAGTAGTTGCGCCCCCCATCTGGAATCAAATCCGCAATGCCAAACTTTATCTTTTAATATTACACACCCGCTATAATCGGGACAAGGCCAAAATTAACCTCATGAATTGTTCGGATAAGGCGTTGTCGGTTGGACAATCGTTGGGCTGATGAAAATGAGCAGTTCGTTTTTCTTCTCTTCGTTAGTTTCCGCCTTGAAAAGATTGCCCAATATGGGAATATTCGCCAGTCCGGGCGTAAGGTCGTTGTCGTAGTCGTACTGGTTGTTAATAATACCGCCGATGACCACCACATTTCCATCGGGCACAAGCAGTTCGGTTTTGATCTTTCGTGTGTCGATACCGGGTTCCGTGGAATACCCCACATTGTAGTAGACCGTGGAAACCGTATCTTGCTTGGCGTCTATCAGCATGCGGACCTTGCGGTCCGGGGTTATGTGGGGGGTAACATTGAGTTTTAGGACGGCATCCATAAAAGAAATCGTGGGTATGGTGGTAACGGCCCCGACCGTGCCGGTTGGCTGCAGGTAGGGAACCTCCTCGCCGGAACTAATGGAGGCTTTAACGTTATCGAGAGTAAGAACGCGGGGCGCAGCCACTATCCTTGCAAGATTGAGGGTCTGGAGGGCATTTATTTGCAAATCCACGTAGACCAGAGTTTTCCCTATGACCTGGTCCACCGTTGTCGCAATCTGGTCAAAGGTGCTTGAACTGGGAGGATTTATGGCATAGGTCTGGCCAACGGGCTGACCATAGGCAGGGTTTGTCGTACTCCCCTTAGGCGAGGCATCGAAGCTTAATTGAACGCCAAGACTCTTATTGAGATCACTTGAGATAGTTATGATGCGGGCTTCTATGAGCACCTGAGGGGTTGGCCGGTCGAGCCTTTCGAGCATGCTCCTGGCCGCGGCGATCCGCGCCGGGTAATCCGTATAAATGATGAGGCTGGTCCTTTTGTCAACGGAGACCTTGCCGTTGGTGCTCTTTCCGGCAGATATCTTAGAGGCCAAGTCACTAGGGGTGCCGAAATTAACGGGAAGATAGACCGTTTCGAGCTCTCCGACGTCTTTGGCGGTCTGGTCAAATCTTTGTTTGGCCTGGATCGCCGCCAGCCTTTCCTGATATTGTTTTTGCAGCTTTTCTTCCTTGGAGATGACAATCACATTCCCATGCTGTTCCATGCCCAGGTTGTTCATGGAAAGCACCATGGCCAGCACCTGATCCCAGGGGACGTTTTTTACTCTCAAAGTCACCTTGCCCGTCACGTCAGGGTCTACAACAATATTTGTCGAGGTAAGTTGAGATAAGAGCCGCAAAACATTTCGGATGTCCGCGTCCATGAGATCGAGGCTGATCTTTTTTCCGGTATATTGTTTTCCGGTCCCGGTAGGAGCCTGGGCTTGTCCATAGGCACTGAAATTAAGTCCAGTCTGAGAGTATGCGGCCTGCGAGTGCAGAAAGCAGCCCAGGAAAAGCGTCAATCCCAGAATTAAAGGAAAAGTGCCGATCCAAACTTTCGCCTGCCTTCGCATATGTTCCCCCTGATGACCTATTAAGTTTCGAAATTGTATTTTCAATAGCCGCCCATTTCGACGACCGAGCAAAAAGCCGAAAGCCATTTTATTTCTTTTTCCCCGCCTTTTTAACGTCGGGGTGTTTTAGAAAGCGGTAGGTGACAAGCTCGCATTTAACGGCAAGCAATGAGGTCTGCGTCTTCTCTTTTCTCGTAAGTGTCAGAGACTTTACCTTGAGGATTCTGTCGTGTTTGGAGACGCTATCCAGGAAAACCCCCAAGTCGTCGAAGGTGCCCACCAAATCGAGTCGCACCGGTATCGTGGCATAGAATTGATGGCGCCTCTCGGGTTCCGGTTGAAAGAGTATATTTTCAAGGCCGACATCGGCGCCCAAGCGAGAAACACTATCCAAAAGCCCGGGAATTTCCTTTTTATCCGGAAGGAGCTTAAGGATTGCTTCAAACTCCTGTTCGGAGTGGGCAATTTGTTTTTCTAAGATTTTGATCCGTGCCTTGGCCGCTTTAAGTCGTATCAGGGTATTTTTTTGCGCTACGATTTGGTTGTCAAGAGCGGTAACTGTTTCCAGTTGACCTCTAAAGAGCACAAGGTAGAAGAGGGAGCCCAGAATTAACAGTGTTCCCACAAACAAAAACACCTTCTGAGCGACTGGAAGCTCTGAAATTTTTTCCTGGAGTTGGTCAAATGCCTTTTTCATAGCGACCCACATCTTCTATTTTTTCAGGGTTTGGGAGTAAGTTCTGAAACGATAAGCCAATTTGAATGTTCTAAGCTTCATATCGCTTATTTGGACCTGCTTGGAAACGACCAGATTGGTACTCCCGGGTTCAACGTAAGGGGAAGCCTGGAGATTGCGCATAAACGTTGCGATCGCTTCATTGTTTTCAGCCACACCATCTAGAGAAACAGTGTAGTCGTTTTGAGTCAGGCTGTTGAACCATATTTTACCAACCGGAATCTTGATCGATAAAAGCGCAAGCATTCGGACAACGGCGTCGCGATCGGATTGGAGCTGCTTTATGACTTTACGCTTTTCTTCGATGTTTTGCTTGCGTTTAGTAAGTCGATTGAGTCTGACCTGGTAAATACTATATGCCTTTACTTGGGTTTGAACGACGGCCAGCTGCTTCTGGCGCGTTGCAATCATCCCATTGTAAGTAATGTCGAGCATCACCATCACGGCCAGGGCAAGAAAGACGGTAAAAAGGTATGCGGCGGCAATCAACCTATTACCCTCTTCACGCTTCTTAGTTCTAACAGGAAGCAGATTTATGAGTATCATTTTTCTCTGTTCTTTCTTAAAGCCAATCCGAATGAAATTGCCATTTGCGGCCCTAAATAAGCCAGATAAGCCGGGTCGAAGTGCTTTGCGTCATGGTAGATATTCGCTATGGGATTAAAAATTTGAACAGGAACTTTAAGCTGTTCGCTAAAGACTTTATCCAAGTCCGGAATCTGGCAGGAACCTCCGCTAAGGTAGATGGAGTCGATTTTATCTTCCGGAAAATTATGGGAATAAAATTCGAGCGCCCTCTGGCATTGCGTCAGCCATCCCTGTACAACGGAGACAAAAATATCCTGCAGTTCCCCGGCAGGATACTTATGGTTGGGGTCTCCCAGCTTAACCTCTTCGGCTTCCTCAAAACTAATGTCAAAATTATCCCTGATCGCCTCGCTTAGTTGATTGCCCCCTATGGAGATGCTACGTGTAAAAGTTGGCACTCCTTTATCGATAATATTCAAAAGAGTCTTGCCGGCGCCTATATCGAGCATGGCCACTCTTTTGTCATCGAAGCCCAAAGTGGCCTCAAAGGAGTTGCACAGAGCAAAGAAGTCCACATCTACCACGGCCGCGTCAAATCCGGCGAGTTTGACTAGATTACTGAAGTCGACAATGGATTCTTTTTTAGCCGCAACCAGCAGAACGTCCATAAAGTTGGGACGATTTTTCGAGGCATCAATCACCTGGTAGTCCACATCCACCTCGTCTATATTATAGGGGATATATTGACCCAGCTCGGATTGCATCCTCTCGGCAAGTTCATTTTCCGTCATTGAGGGAAGTTCAATTTTTTTAATCATCGCATCGTAGCCGGATATCGAAACGGCAACCGATTTGCGTTTGACCTTAAGATGGCTTGCCAGTGTGCGAATCGTTTCGGCAACCAATTCAGGCTTTGCCAGCCTGCCCTCAGTAAACGATTCGGGCGGCAAAGGCGCAACTCCCATGTGAACCAGACTAAGGGAGTCGATACCGCCCGCTACCTCCAGCAGTTTTATGCTGTGCGTGCCGATATCGAGGCCGACAAGGTTTTGCGATTTCGAAAATAAGGAAATCATATCAAGGCTTTTCCCCGGTTGATTATGTTGTCACGCCAGCTTTTACATCTTGTCCTTGAAAAGGGACGAAATTAAGCCCATAATAAAAAGTCTTTACCTTATAAAAAGGAGTCGAACTTGAAAAAAACTCTAGTGCGCGAATATAGTGAAGTCGTAGCCATTGCGGTTCTCCTCGCTCTTTTTATCCGCGTTTCATCGTTCAGGCCTTTAAAATTCCTTCGGGTTCCATGGAGCCAACCCTACTCGTGGGTGACCATATACTCGTCAATAAATTCATTTACGGCATAAGAACCCCTATTGTCAACAAAGTCCTTATCCCAATCAAGTCACCAATGCAATTTGATGTTATCGTTTTCCAATATCCAAAGAACAAGTCGGTCGATTACATCAAAAGGATAATTGGACTTCCACTTCAAAAAATTCAAATCATTGACAAGAAAATCTATATTAATGACAAAGTGCTAAAAGATCATTACGGCTATTACAGCGATCCGAGAATTGTGCCTGGACCAAGGGACAATTTCGGCCCAGTAGTCGTGCCCGCCAACAACTATTTCGTTATGGGCGACAACCGGGACAACAGCAGCGACAGCCGTTTCTGGGGCTTCGTTCCCAGAAAGAACCTTATAGGCGAAGCTTTCCTTGTCTACTGGTCCTGGAGAGAACGCGGTTCACTCTCCATCAATTCTTCCGCGAGTTTTGTGCGTTGGAACAGATTCGGCAAAATTTTACTGCCGGGATAGCCCCTGTTTTTTAATCAGGATAAAGCAATATAGGCTGACGCATTTCCAGATATTTTCGATTACCTTGCGCCCAGCCTGACACTATATCGTCAACGCTTAGCCCTTTTTCGATCTTTTCTCTTATAGTCCGGCTGCCGATCAAAATATCAATGGGCAGCTTTTCGAATTCGTACTCATAAGGAGGGTCGAGCCATCTAAACAGGTCCGGATGAGTAAGGCATAGGGCACGTAAAAGCGCCAGTCCAAACCTGTAGGGTTTGAATGTCTTTGTGTCTGTTACGTGAATTTGGAACCCAAAGCACGTTTGTCCCTTGTACTTGTCAAAAGCCGGTTCATAGGAAACCGGTCTAAGAGTGAGGCCTTCCAGATCAGAACCGAGTTGGCCAAGAAGTCTTTGTCCGTCCAAAAATGGGGCTCCAAAGAGCTGGAAAGGCATCGCAGTCCCCCTGCCCTCACTGATATTGGTTCCCTCCAGAAGTACCATCCCGGGGTAGAGAAGCGCGGTTTGCGATGTAGGCATATTGGGCGAGGGATAAACCCATTGAAGGTCAAGGTCGTCGAAATATTGACCTCTGGTCCATCCCCTCATTGGGACTACCTCCAGATCGCAATCAAGGTTTGCCGTTTTACAAACATAGCGGGCAAATTCTCCCGGGGTCAATGCGTGTCTCATGGGAACCGGATATCTTCCCACAAAAGAGCGGTAAGCCGATTCGACCACATTCCCTTCAATTTCCATACCATTTATCGGGTTTGGTCTATCCAGAATCACCACCTTTTTCCCCGCGCGAGCGCAAGCCTCCAGACAAAGCCCTATGGTGGTGGTGTAGGTGTAGACGCGCGTACCAACGTCCTGCAAATCGATCAACAGGATATCGATTGAGTCGAGGGCTTCGGGGGCCGGTTCGCGGCTGTGCGAGTAAAGACTCACTACCGGCAGACCGCTTTCGGGATCTCTAAAATCGGCCGATTCAATCATATTGGCTTGTTTTTCGGAATTAAACCCATGTTGTGGGGAAAAGATGCATTTAAGGTTTGCACCGGCATCCAGAAACATCTTTTTGACACTTTTTAACGCTTTATTGACAGAAGCCTGGTTGGCCAGGACCCCTAACCGTTTCGAGCCAATCCATTTCGGGGGCGACTGAAAAAAAACATCGCATCCCAGGAGAAAATCTTCCCCTTCGGTGGAAGAGACGCTCATTTTGGCTGCATTCCTTGCTAAAGTTTTCATAGCGGTCTATTTTTTTAATTAGTGTGATAGTCTTATAACGGATTAGCAATTGCAACACAAAGTAAATTACAGTTCTGTTATCGAATTTAATTTATTGACCCAGTTTGGATATATTTTTAAAAATCGATCAGAAAGACTTAGAGTTTATTGCTGTCGTTTTTCCGGAAAGGATTTTTACGCGGATGTCGCTGCCGATTTCACTTATTGAGGCCATAGTTGGCGAGCAAAATTTTTTGAGATCCCCCGAAGAGCTTTACTGCTACAGTTCGGATGCCAGCAAAATGCGTTTTATTCCCGAGGGGGTGGCATTTCCGGCTGATTCGGCCCAGATTTCGGCCCTTGTCACGCTGGCCAACGAGCGTCGTTTTGCGATCTATCCCCGTGGGTCGGGCTCGGGAATGGTAGGGGGCTGCCTTGCCAGGGGAGGAGTTGTTGTAGTTACAAACAGGCTAAACAGGATAGTTGAAATTGATAGCGACAATATGACGGCCGTTGTCGAGCCTGGGGTGATAACCGGACAATTTCAGAAGGCCGTTTCCAAGTACGGCCTTTTTTATCCTCCCGATCCCGCGAGTCTTGCCTTTTCAACCATGGGAGGAAACGTTGCGATGTGTTCCGGAGGGCCAAGGGCGGTAAAATACGGGGTAACCAGAGATTATCTGCTGGGGCTGGAAATGGTTCTGCCAACCGGAGAGATAATTAAAACAGGCACCCGCACAATGAAGGGCGTGGTCGGCTATGACATGACCCGCCTCATGACGGGCTCTGAGGGTACACTTGGGATTTTTACCAAGATTTTGGTCCGGCTGATCCCGGAACCTCAGTCCATTCGCACGCTGAGCGCTATTTTTTTTAAGCTTGATTTGGCCGTCAGTGCGATCTTGGGAATATTAAAGGCGAGAATCATTCCTTCCACTATTGAGCTTATGGACCAGGCAACGCTATGCGCGGTGGAAAACCACCTGGCCACAGGGCTTCCTGTGGACGCCGAGGCGATGGTGCTGATAGAAGTTGACGGACCCGACAAAGTCCTGGACGACGAGGCGGCAAGAATTTATGAGATCTGCAAGAAGGCAGGGGCGGCTCGTGTGGAAACGGCGCGCACAAAGGAGGATAGAGAGCTGCTCTGGCGGGCGCGCAGGTCGATTTCGCCGGCTCTTGGCAGGATAAGGCGCGGGAAATTAAACGAAGACGTAACGGTTCCTCGCAGTAAAATCCCGGAGCTTATCCGCTCCATTCGCAAACTTGCCGAAAAACACGATCTTCCCATTGTCTGTTTCGGACATGCCGGGGACGGCAATATTCACACAAACATCATGTTGGACAGAAAGGACGAAAAGGAGCGGCGCAGAGCGGCCAAAGCGGTCGAGGAACTGTTCGCGATAGTTCTTGGACTTGGCGGTACGATTTCAGGCGAGCATGGGGTTGGGATAGCCAAGTCGCCTTTTATCGAACAGGAGATTGGCCCCGGAGGGCTTGAAGCTATGCGAAGGATAAAAAGAGCTCTCGATCCGCTGGATATTATGAACCCCGGCAAAATGTTCGTACCTGATCGCACCTTTCTCGATGGAGATTTCGTTTAGGTATGGCAATGCGACGTCTTCATCCATCCCTCCCCCCCCAGATCGCCCAAGCCGCTCTTGCTCTGCCCCGGACATCGGCATTGCGGTCCGCCTGATATCAGGGGAACGCGATTAGCCCGAAAAAAGCGCACGGGCACTTTTGCACCAAGCGACATACAAATACCTTCATTACTCTGCGAACATTGTGCAGGATTGGCCCCGGTGGCTGGGCAGGGCTTTCTCTTTATCCCGACCAGCCGCATGTTCGCTGATCAATGAAGGTATTGGTATGATGAAAATATCATTATATCTTAGACCCCGGGAATATAATGAATTTTGGCTCCAATCATTTGTGCTTTTTATTGCGTTATCGGCATAAAAAAACTATACGTTAGGTAATCCGTAGCTAATGAATCGTCCATGGCGAAAACGCATTTAAAAAGCTGTATCGTGCAGCGCCGTCGTATAGCTTTTCAGGAGTTCTTGCGATTTTTGTTTTAAGCGAATTGCTTAAAATGCCGACCAGTAATTCGCCATAGGTGAAAACCGTAGAGTAAAAGCCGCTTCCCTTTGTGTTGGAGACTCCAATGAAGAAAGCTTTGATCTTTTTGCCGGTTGCTTTGTTTTTAGCGTTTTTTGCAACATCGTTGGATGCTCAAAAGAGTGCTGATGCGGCTGCGTCTTCTGTTAAGCCCACTAAACCCGGGGTGATCTACATTAAGGATTTCGTTCTGGACCTGTCGCAGATGTCGAGCCAACAAAGGCCACGAATTCTAAACCGCCGTGGTATGGCCCAGGAGGACCCCGAGGCAAAACGGGCTATGTTCATAGAATCCATGTCCACTAATTTGGCTCAAGATCTTAACAGCAAGTCCATTCCGGCCAGAAGATTTTTCACGGGCGACCGGCTCCCGAATAAAGGCTGGCTGGTAGAGGGGAAATTTATCGATGCCAACGAGGGTAACCGTGCCGCGCGTATGATGGTCGGCTTCGGTGCCGGGGCGTCCAACATGCAGGTGCAGGTGTCGGTAATCGATCTTGGGAGTCCGGACAGGCGACCTTTCGCCGTGTTCGGCGCCAAGTCCGGGAGCGGCATGGCGCCAGGGGCAGTTGTCTTTATGAACCCCTACGTTCTGGCGGCCAAGTTCGTGATGTCCAAAAGACACCCTGATCGGGATGTAAAAAAGACAGCCAAACAGATTGCCGGTGTATTGGAGAAAATGGTAGCGCAGTCCCCTGCCCGCTAGAGTCGGTTCCGGGACCGGTGGAGAGAAGATACATCGAGATGGGGTGTCTCTGGATACAGGAGGGGTAGTGTGCGATGCGAGGTGTTTTTACGGCTTTTCCCGAAGAGGTGTCAAAACCGGCTGAAAACGTTGTTTTTCGTCTTTCCCTGCTGCCTGCTCCTGGTTGCCGCTCCGGGATGTCAAAGGAGTCAAACCCTTGAGTCAAATAAAGACAAGGGAGCGGTGGCTGTTTCAGTGATCACGATCAAACGAGCCGATGTGCCGGTCAGCTTCGAATATATCGCCCAGGTAGAAAGCTCTCAGCAGGTAAATATAGAGGCCCGGGTGAGCGGCTTTCTCGATAAGAGGGTCTACACCGAGGGAAGCGTGGTCCGGCAGGGGCAGAAGCTTTTCTTGATGGACCAGAAGCCGTTTAAAGCTCAGTTGGACCAGGCTGAGGCGGCTCTTGCCAGGCGCAGGGCAGCCTTACAGGTTGCGCGCTTAAATCTGGATCGCGTAAAGCCCCTTGCCGCTGCCAGCGCACTTAGCCAAAAGGATCTCGACGACGCCGTGGGCAAGTTCGAGTCTGCTAGCGCGGCCGTGGCAGAGGCAAAAGCCAATGTCGAGCAGGCAAGGCTAAATCTTTCCTATACCGTAATTACGTCTCCTCTTACGGGTATTTCCAGCGATGCCCTGCAGGCGGACGGAACGTATCTGCATCCTACCAACAGTTTACTTACCACAGTGGCACTCATTTCGCCGGTATATGTCAATTTCAGCATCTCCGAAAACGAGTGGCTGAGCTACAATAATGAGCTCCGAAAAGGGCTGCTCATCCCCCCAAAAGACGGCGATTATGTCGCCGAGGTAGTCCTCTCCGATGGAACGTTGTTTCACAATAGCGGCAAGCTAACCTTTGCCAATCCGTCCTATAACGCCAAAACGGGCACATTTCTCATCCGGGCTACCGTTGAAAACCCCAAGGCAATTTTGCGGCCCAATCAGTATGTGCACGTGCGGTTGCTGGGAGCGTTGCGGCGAAAATCCATTCTTGTGCCCCAGCGCGCCGTGCAGCAGACTTCCAAGGGGCATATTGTCTGGGTGGTGGAACAAGACGGCAGGGCTGAGCCTCGCCCCGTAACCGTTGGGGCATGGCATGGGAACGACTGGTTCATTGACGAGGGATTGGATTCGGGAGATCGGGTGGTGGTCGACGGAGTTCTCAAACTGCGGCCCGGCTCGGAGGTTCAAGCACAGCCTCTTGGACAAAAAGAAAAATCGGATGGGACCGGCAGTGCTTCCGGCAAGTAGGAGCAAGCGAGAAAAGCAGAAGGGCGCAATAAGCGAAAAGCAGCAAAAGGGACCGGCCTCTTTGCCTGCCTTCGGCTTCATAAACTACGTTAAAAGAAAGTTTTGTCCTTCCTTCTTTTTGTTGTCTTGAAGCTCCAAAGCACAGGAGGCGCCCCCGAAATGTTTTGCAAGTTTTTTGTCGAGCGGCCCATATTCGCCATCGTCCTTTCGCTCATCATCGTAATAGCCGGGCTGGTGGCGATGAAGGTGCTTCCCATCTCCCAGTACCCCAATATTACGCCCGTGCAGATCCAGGTCACCACCACCTATCCCGGGGCTGATTCGAAGACCGTTGCCGACTCGGTTGCCGCGCCGATAGAGGCCCAGATAAACGGCGTCGACAACATGCTCTACATGACCTCGACCAGTTCGAACACCGGTCAGCTAACTATAACGGTCTATTTTGGCCTAAACACCGATCCCGATATTGCCCAGGTGCAGGTGCAAAACCGAGTAAACCTGGCCACGCCCCAACTCCCCGAGGCCGTAGTTCAATACGGGGTTTCGGTGCAGAAAAAATCCACCGCCTGGCTGATGCTTATTGCCGTTACCGACAAAGACGGGCGCTACAGCCCCGACTATGTCGCCAATTATGCCAACGTCTACGTACTGGACGCAATCAAAAGGGTAAACGGGGCCGGACAGTCCGAGGTCTACTATGATTTGCCCGATCAGGCGATGCGCATCTGGATGAATCCGGACCGTATGGCCTCCCTGGACATCACGACCACGAATATTCAAAATGCGGTATCGAGCCAAAATTCGCTCCATGGTGCGGGCCAGATTGGGCAGGAGCCTACCGACAAAACCCCTCAACTCACCTTCCCAGTCGTTACCCAGTCGCCTTTTGTGCTTCCATCGGAGTATGAAAACATAATTCTTGGGGCCCGCGCAAATGGCAGCGCGGTCGTCAGGCTAAAAGACGTAGCCCGTGTGGAGGTCGGCAGGAAGCAGTATGTTCAGGATACCCGTCTTGACTCCATCCCGGCAACGATCATAGCGGTCTACCAGCAGCCGGGTGCAAACGCTTTGGCCGTAAGCAAGGGGGTGCGCCGGACTCTGGCTGAACTCAAAAGGACCATGCCTGAGGGGATAGATTGCACGATTGCCCTGGATACCACCGATTTTGTGCGCCTTTCCATCGAGGAGATCGTACATACACTAGTAGAGGCGATTCTGCTCGTTGTGCTGGTTGTTTACCTGTTTTTGCAAAGCTTTCGAGCTACCATCATCTGCACGGTGGCTATCTTTGTGGCCCTGATCGGTGCTTTTCCGGGCATGCTTGCCCTGGGGTTTTCGATAAATTTACTGACCTTGTTCGGGCTGATACTGGCCATCGGCATGGTTGTCGATGATGCCATCGTGGTGGTCGAAAACGTTGAAAGAAACATGGTGAAGTACAACCTCGAGCCCCGCGAGGCCACCATTCAGGCAATGGAGCAGATCGGCACCTCACTTGTAGCGGTAGTGCTGGTAATGGCCTCGGTATTCATTCCGGCTGCCTTTTTGCCAGGAACTACCGGTCAGCTCTACAAACAGTTTGCGATCACCATTGTAATTTCGGTGGCTCTTTCCGGATTTGTGGCCCTCACCCTTACACCGGCCATGTGCGGACTGATGCTAAAACACAGGCTGCCGCCACAAAGCGGGCCCTTTGCATGGTTTAACCGCCAGTTCGAACGCTTCACCGGCGCCTTTGCCGATGCCGTGTCGTTTATGATAAAGCGCATGGGTGTGGCCTTCGTGCTGCTTGCACTCCTAATGGGAGGGCTTGTCTACCTCTTTCACATCATCCCGACAAGCTTTGTGCCAAGCGAAGACCAGGGATATCTTTTCCCCATGTTCGTTTTGCCGGATGCAGCGAGCATCAATCGCACCACGGCGGCAACCGACAAAATCGACAAGATTTTCGCCCAAAATCCCGCGGTAGCGCATAGAGTGGTGCTAAACGGTTTCAGCGTCCTCGATCTTCAGACCAAAAACAATGCGGCAACTCTTTTTATCATGCTAAAAGACTTCAAGGAGCGCTACGCGAACGCCAAACGGGCGCGAACCCAAAGCGCCAGGGCCGTCTTTGACGAGACGGCGAGAAAGGCTCGCTCCATTGACTCGGGCGCTTTGATTCCGCTTTTCCCAGCCGCTATACCCGGCATTGGAACAACCGACGGGTTCGAATTCTGGATTCAGGATACGGGGGCCGGCGAGCCCCAGCGCCTCTACGAAGTTATGCGGAAGTTTTTGGCCATGGCCGCTAAACGGCCTGAGCTAAAGGGATTGAGTTCCTCTTTTACCGCCTCCTCCCAGCAGCTTCGAGTGGAAGTGGACCGTTCAAAGTGCGTGCTTCTGGGGGTTCCGGTCGCCGATGTCTACAGCGCACTTCAGGCCCAGTTCGGGTCGATAAACGTTAGCCAGTTCTCTCAGTATAGCCGGATTTGGGACGTTATCCTTCAGTGCGATGCGCCCTACCGGCGCAAGCCTTCCGATATATCCCAACTCTACACAAAATCCAAATGGGGACAGATGATACCTCTATCGGCCCTTGTGGACATAAAATATGCTTCCGGCCCCGACCTGGTGCCGCATTTCAACGGCTTTCCAGCAGCCCAGATAACCGGGGCCCCCGCCGCCGGTTACAGCTCCGGAGACGCCATAAGGGCCATGGAGCAGACCGCGGCTCAAGTGCTCCCATCGGGCTACGATCATGCCTGGTCGGGAATGGCCTTCGAGGAAATCAAGGCCGGGGCTACCTCTACGGCAGCTTTCATTTTCAGTCTCATTATCGTCTTTTTAGTCCTGGCCGCTCAGTTCGAGTCCTGGACGCTACCGGGCTCTGTCATGACGGCCGTGCCTTTCGGGATTCTGGGAGCCCTCGCTTTTAACTGGATGAGAGGCCTTCAAAACGATGTTTATTTTCAGATCGGTCTTTTGGTGTTGATAGGGCTTGGAGCCAAAAACGCGGTTTTGCGGGTGACTTTCGCCGTCGATTTGCGAAAGGAAGGCTATTCGATCATGGACGCTACGATTAAAGCCGGAGAGGAACGGCTTCGGCCTATCATCATGACATCTCTGGCTTTCATATTGGGCGTACTTCCCCTGGCCCTTGCCTCAGGAGCAGGCGCGAACGGTCGCCACTCGATCGGCACGGGAATCATGGGCGGCATGATCGGTGAGACGACCCTGGCCATGCTTTACGTTCCGCTCTTTTTCTATATTTTCGCCAACATTGCCGAACGACGGAAAAAGTCTGTAAGAACCGACGGGGACAGACTTCCCTAGGTACAATTCGAAGCTGTTTCGGCACTAGAGAACCATAAAGCTCAAGCTCTTGCACAGGAGACCCCATGTTTAGCAAGTTTTTTATCGAACGGCCGATATTCGCCACAGTCATCTCGCTTATCATAGTGATAGCCGGCCTGGTTTCGATCAAGGTTCTTCCTGTCGCCCAGTATCCCTCGATTACACCCGTGCAGATCCAGGTGACCACGACCTATCCGGGGGCGGATTCCAAGACCGTTGCCGATTCGGTGGCCGCGCCGATCGAGGCCCAGATAAACGGCGTCGACAATATGCTCTACATGACTTCGACCAGTTCCAATACGGGCCAGCTGACCATAACGATCTATTTTTCCCTGGATACCGACCCCGATATCGCCCAGGTACAGGTGCAAAACCGCGTCAACCTTGCCACGTCCCAACTCCCCCAGGAGGTGATACAGTACGGCGTCTCGGTGCAGAAAAAATCGGCCAGCATGTTGATGATAATCGGAGTTTCCAACAACGACGGACGCTACAGCCAGGAATATGTCTCCAACTATGCCAATATCTACGTGCTCGATGCAATTAAGCGAGTCAACGGCGCAGGGCAGGCCCAGATTTTCGGCGTGCCCGACCAGGCGATGCGCATCTGGATGAATCCGGACAAGATGGCCTCTTTAGGGATAACGACTACGGATATACAAAATGCGGTGGCTCGCCAAAATGCTCTTTTCGGCGCCGGCCAGATCGGGCAGCAGCCAAACGGCAAGAAGGTGCAGCTAACCCTGCCGGTAGTTACCCAGGCCCCTTTCGTTAAACCATCGGAATATGAAAACATTATTTTGCGCGCAAACCGCGACGGCAGCGCCATTGTTCGTCTAAAAGATGTCGCGCGGGCCGAAGTCGGACGCAAGGCCTATATCGACGCCACTTATTTAAACGGGTCGCCCTCGGCGCTTGTAGCGGTGTACCAACAGCCGGGAGCCAACGGGCTGGAAGTGTCCAAGGCCGTTCGCAAGACCCTGGCAAACCTGCAAAGAACCCTGCCCGACGGAATCCAATGCAAGGTGGTTCTGGATACCACCGATTTCGTCACCATCTCTATCGAAGAAATCATTCACACCCTTATAGAGGCCGTAATCCTCGTAGTTCTTATCGTCTATCTTTTTTTACAAAGTTTTCGCGCAACCCTCATCTGCACCGTGGCGATTTTCGTTGCGCTTATAGGCACTTTCCCCGGAATGCTCGCCATGGGGTTTTCGGTAAATCTTCTGACCCTTTTCGGCATAGTGCTCGCTATCGGCATGGTTGTAGACGACGCCATTGTCGTGGTCGAAAATGTAGAACGCAATATGGTAAAGTATAACCTTGCGCCCCGGGAAGCCACCATCAAGGCAATGGAACAGATTGCCACATCCCTTATCGCCGTTGTACTGGTTATGGCCTCGGTTTTTATTCCAGCGGCTTTTCTGCCCGGAACGACCGGTCAACTCTATAAGCAGTTTGCAATTACAATCGTTATCTCCGTGGCTCTATCTGGATTTGTGGCCCTAACGCTTACTCCGGCCATGTGCGGGTTGCTTTTAAAAGAAAGAGCCGCGCCCCAGCACGGCCCGTTCGCATGGTTTAATCATCAATTCGACCGTTTTACCGCAGTTTTTGGAAATCTCGTGGTGATGATGATCAAACGGATGGGGGTGGCTTTTGCGGTGCTCGCGGTTTTGATGGGGGGGCTTTTCTACCTTCTCCACACTATCCCGACCAGTTTCGTCCCCAATGAAGATCAGGGCTATCTCATGTCCATGGTCATCATGCCGGATGCGACCAGCCTCAAGCGCACGGATGCCGCGACCAAAATCGTGGACAAGATCTTTGCCGCCGATCCGGCTGTTGCCGATCGGGCGGTTGTAAACGGCTTTAGCCTCATAGATAATCAGTATAAGACTAACGCCGCCACGCTATTTGTCCCTCTAAAGGACTATGAGGAGCGATATTCCACGATTAAGCGCGCCCGTGTGGAAAACTCCCGAGCGGTGCTTTTAAAGACCTGGGCGCAAGCACGGGAAAGCAAAAATACCGGTATTTTCATCCCGATCGCCCCGCCTGCCATCCCTGGCATCGGCGTAACCGGGGGCTTCGAGTTCTGGATCCAGGACAAAAACGGGGTCGACCCTCAACGGCTCTACGAGATGGTGGAAAAATTTATAGCAAAGGCCCGCCTAAGACCTGAATTGAGCGGGCTTAATTCCACTTTTCGAGCCGTTTCCCAACAACTGAGAGCCGACGTCGATCGTTCCAAGTCCGTGCTCCTGGGCGTACCGGTCTCCGACGTCTACAGCACGCTCCAGGCTCAATTCGGCTCGATCACGGTGAGCCAGTTCAACCAGTACAGCCGGGTGTGGAACGTAATCCTGCAGGCCGATGCGCCCTTTAGACAAACGCCCTCCGACATCACCCGCCTTTATACGAGGACCAAGTCCGGGCAAATGGTGCCCTTGTCGGCCCTTGTGACTACAAGATATGTTTCCGGCCCCGATCTTGTGCCCCATTTCAACGGATTTCCCGCCGCCCAGATTACAGGCTCCGCCGCATCGGGCTACAGCTCCGGGGATGCTATAAAGGCCATGGAGGAGACAGCCGATCAAGTGCTTCCCCACGGCTATGATTACGCCTGGTCGGGAATGGCCTTCGAGGAAAAAAAGGCCGGGGCAACCTCTACGGCAGCCTTTGCGTTCGGGCTCGTGATTGTTTTCCTGGTTTTGGCCGCCCAGTTCGAATCCTGGACCTTACCGGGCTCCGTTATGACCGCCGTGCCCTTCGGGATTCTTGGAGCTCTTGCTTTCAACTGGATGCGGGGTCTGCAAAATGATGTCTATTTTCAGATAGGTCTTCTGGTTCTTATAGGGTTGGGGGCCAAAAACGCGGTCCTTCGAGTAACCTTCGCCGTCGATTTACGAAAGGAGGGCTACTCCATAATGGACGCTACCACAAAGGCGGGTGAGGAACGGTTGCGCCCCATTGTGATGACATCTCTTGCCTTCATCCTCGGGGTGCTTCCACTGGCCATAGCCACGGGCGCGGGCGCCAACGCCCGCCACTCGATCGGTACGGGAATCATGGGGGGCATGATCGGCGAAACCACCCTGGCCATGCTCTATGTCCCGCTCTTTTTCTACATTTTCGATAACCTTGCCGAACGCTCCAGGGAAAAGAAGAAAAAGCTTGCGGCACAAGAGGAACCGCCCGCTGATTCCTCCCTTAAAGCCGACCCGCCGGAGGTCAACTGATATGAGCCGTTTAAAGACCCCTTTGCTCTCACACCTCATTGGCTGCCGGAGGATATCCAAAACCATGCAAAGTCTCAAGACCGGGTTTGCACAGAACATTTCCGAAAGTCTTGCACTTCTTTTTCTTACTGTTGCTCTCTCGGGGTGCATGGTAGGACCCGACTATCACCGCCCGGCCCTGGATATGCCTAAAAGTTTCCACTTCGAACAAAAGGAGGCTCTGCGTACAGCCGATACCCTGTGGTGGAAAGAATTCAAGGACCCCGTTCTTAATTCCCTGATAAACGAGGCTTTGGCCGATAATATGAGTGTAAAGGCCGCCGCGGCCAACGTGGAGCAGGCCGCCGGCATTCTCACCCAGACCCGCGCCCCCCTCTTTCCTCAGATTACCTACGACGGGCAGGCAGCCAAGGCCCGAGAAAGCGCGAGCCAACTGGGACCTCTTTCGGCCTTTATCCCCAACCCGGCCAGTTCCTTTGATCTTATCGGGGGCGCCAGTTGGGAAATCGATCTTTGGGGGCGGCTCCGGCGCCTCACCGAAGCCGCCAGGGCGGATCTTCTCGCAAGCGAGCAGGCAAAACGCGGTGTGATACTTTCTCTTGTCGCCTCGGTCGCCTCCAGCTACCTGCAGCTTCGAGGGCTGGACGAGCAACTCGAAATTGCCACAAGCACTCTTTCGACCTACGCAAAATCGGTAAAGCTCTTCGAACTGCAGTATGCCCACGGCCAGGTGTCCATGATGACGGTTGAACAGGCGAGATCTCAGTACGAAACCGTAGCGGCCGAGATTCCACAATTGGAGTCCCAGATCGTTCAGACCGAAAACGCCCTTTGCGTTCTCCTTGGCAAAAACCCGGGTCCTGTAAAAAGAGGTCAACCTCTTTCCCGGATCTCCATTCCGGCAATTCCCCAGGGGCTACCCTCCGAGTTACTCGAACGCCGTCCCGATTTAGCCCAGGCCGAGCAAAACCTTATTGCAGCCAATGCCCAGATAGGCGCGGCCAAGGCGCTCTATTTCCCCGCTATTTCCCTCACTGCGGCCCTGGGAGTCCAAAGCTCCCAGTTGTCGGATCTTTTTGAAGGACCCGCCCGCGTGTGGAACTATGCGGGGTCCTTTACCGGACCTATCTTTACGGCCGGCCTCATATCCGGACAGGTCGAGCAGGCAAAGGCGCTGCGGGAAGCCGCGCTCCAGGAATATAAGAACGCAATTATCAGCGCCTTTAGCGATGTGGAAAATTCTCTCATAGCTCGCACCAAGCTCTACGAACAACTCCAGGCTCAGCAGCGCCTGGTGGTTGCCTTAAAAAATTACGACCGGCTGGCATGGATGCAGTATAACGGCGGCTACACCTCTTATCTTACCGTGCTTACCGCCGAGGAACAGCTTTTCCCCGCCGAGCTTACCTGCGCTCAGGTGCGAGCCTCGGAGCTTGTGGCCTTTGTCAATATCTACAAGGCAATGGGGGGTGGATGGGTCAACAGGGCCGAGAGACTCACCTCTACGCCTTCAAAACGTTAAGTTCAATCAAAAAGGAGAACTTACATGAAGAACAGATCGGTTACGAAGCAAACCATGAAGGCGACGGGAGCGGCCCTCATGGTACTATTGCTGATAACTGCCTGCGCCGCCACGACTACGCAGCCCAAGACCGGCCTCATTAAAGGTTCCGCGGGAGAAAGGGCCGCAGTGGTAAAATCCGGATTTTTAGGCGATTATTCCATGCTGAAACCCGGGCCCCAAGGCCGCGCGGCTCTGGTTTATGTGAACCCAAAAGCCAAATGGAAGTCTTATCACAGCATAATAGTTGACCCTGTTCAGTTTTGGAGCAGTAATAACTCAGTACCCCCGGCCGATCAGAAGGTCCTTACGAGCTATTTTTATAACGCCCTTAGAAAAAATCTGCAAAAGTATTTCATCCTGGTCAACCAACCGGGGCCCGGGGTGCTCGAGTTAAAAGCCGCCATAACCTCAGCGTCGGCGGCAACACCGGTTTTAAGGTCCGTTTCGGTTGTCGTTCCCCAAGCGCGGCTTCTTAACAGCGCAAAATCCCTGACTACGGGCAGTTATGCATTTGTGGGGTCCGCCCAAGCTGAGGGGCAGGTGATCGATTCGGTCAGCAAGAGGCGACTGGCCGCGGCGGTAGATAAGCGTGAAGGCGGTATGGCCTTAAAAACCGCAGCCCAGTGGCAATGGGGAGACGTAGAAAACATTCTCGACTATTGGGCCCAAAATCTTGCCAAAAGACTTGTTGAGATTCAGGAGCACGGCAGGGCGATCAACTAGTCCACACTAGGAGTATCATATGAATTTTTCAAAGATAATCAGCAAGTGTGCATTGTTAGCGCTCATTATCGTCATGGGCGCCCCGCCCTGGGTATTCGCCCAGAATGGAGCCGGTCCCAAAACCTTTAACCAGGAACAGTTGGAACAAATGCTAGCCCCAATTGCCCTTTATCCCGACTCCCTGCTGGCTCAGGTCCTTATAGCCGCTACCTATCCGGTGCAGGTGGTCGAGGCCGACCGCTGGGTAAAAAATAATGCAAATCTCAAGGGATCGGACTTAAACGCGGCAATTGATAAAATGAACTGGGATATGAGCATAAAAGCCCTTGTGCCTTTTCCCCAAGTCCTAGCAATGATGAGCGATCAGCTTGCCTGGACGGAAAACCTGGGTGACGCCTTTATCGGCCAGCAAGCCCAGGTGATGAGCACCGTGCAAAAATTGCGCGCCAAAGCCAAGGCTCAGTCCACATTGAAGACCGATGCGCAACAAAAGGTAATCGTCGAGAAGGACATCATAACGATCGAACCCGCCAACCCGCAGGTAATCTACGTACCGGCCTATAATCCGACCGTTGTCTACGGAGCATGGCCTTATCCCGCCTATCCGCCTTATCCCTATTATCCCGCCGGCTCGGTGCTTGCGGCGGGGGCCATCGGCTTTGCGGCCGGAGTGGCCGTTGGAGCGGCGTGGAACAACGGATGGGGCCACTGGAACTGGGGGCATGGAGATGTAAACGTTAATGTTAATAAAAACATAAATATCAATAACTTCCATCCGAACAACCTCAAAAATGTTCAGACGCAGAAGTGGGAGCACAATGCTGCCTATGGGAAAGGGGCTGCCTACAGAAATCAGGTTAACAGGCAAGACAATCCCCAGAGAAACAAGGCGGCCAATAACAGGCCTCAAGGCTCTAACGGCCGCACAACCGCGGCCTCATCGGTCCAAAAGCCCCGTTCAACCCCCAGAAACGCGGCTTCGCGCACTACGCCCTCTCAAAATCGTTCCTCTTACGGCAACTACGGACGATCCAGCTCGGCCGGCCGATCCCAACAAAACCGGCCTTCGGCCTTTCAGGGTCTCGGACACGGCAATGAGGTTCGCGGTTACGCTTCTCGGGGTTCGGCCAGTCGCGAATCCGCCATGAGAAGCAGCGGAAGCTTTAGAAGCCGTGGCGGCGGTTTGGGTGCAGGCGGGTTTCGAAGGAGATAGTCGAGCTTTTCGCCCTTAATCGTGGATGTATTCTTTGGAGGATCGAGCATGAGTGCTTTGAAAAATAGAAAGACGAAGAGTCGCTGTTTTGCAGCAGTATTGCTGGGGGCAGCTTTGCTGGTCTCACCGGGATTTTGCAGTCTTGGCCTGGCCGCCTCGAAAGGGGCTCGACATTTTAAGCAGAAGGTTTTCAGCTCCCCCCAACTTGCGGTAAACGCTTTTATTGCGGCCCTTAAAAATAAGGACGCTAAAGAGCTTCGAGCCATTTTGGGAGCCGGCTCCCATGACTTGATTCATTCGGGCGACAAGGTCGCAGACAATCAGACACGGGAGCGCGCTCTACAGATGTTTGCGGAAAACAATAAAATCGACCAGGTAAGCGAGCGAAAAGTCGTACTCGACATCGGCAAAGACAACTGGCCCTTCCCGATTCCGATCATTAAGGAAAAGGGGAAATGGCACTTCGACACGCGTGAGGGACGGCTGGAAATCCTGAACAGGCGCATAGGCAGAAACGAACTGGAGGCTATTAAGTGCTGCGAGCAATACGTTAAGGCCCAGAAGGCATATGCATCTCAAATACACGACAATTCCGGCGTGTTTGAGTATGCGCAAAAATTTATCAGTTCTCCGGGCAAAAAAAACGGACTCTACTGGAAAACGAGCGAGGGCGGGCAACCCAGTCCACTGAGCGCCTTCATGGAAAATGCGATAAAAATAGGATACGGGGCCGGAGAAAAGGGCGTATTCGAGGGCTATCACTACAAGATATTGACCGGACAGGGGAAAAACGCCCAGGACGGTGCCTTTAGCTATATCGATAAGGGCAAAATGACCGGCGGATTTGCCATGATTGCCTATCCTGCAAAATACGACGTCTCCGGGGTAATGACCTTTCAGGTAAATAACCAGGGCGTGGTCTATCAGAAGGACCTGGGCCCCAAGACCGAGTCGAGGGCACGAGCCGTTAAGCTCTTTAATCCCGATAAAAGCTGGAGCATCGTCAAATGATAAGGTTTTGAGGATATTATATCCTCGCCCCCATCTTATACCGTAACGAGGCAAGCGCGGTTTTCCCCCTGGTGCGGTTCGGTTGCTGCAACTATGGGCTTTTGCCGCCGGACTGCACCAGATTGGAATTGCGCGGCCCCGCTAAATTAAAAACGGGCAAAACCGTCTCGGGATCCGAATGGGAGACATACCGTTTTCCCCGATTTTTTCCGCCTCCTTGACATTGCGTGCAGAAAAGCTTCCGCGGGCCTAGCGTGACGTTTCTTAAGTCCGGAGATATTCCCCCAGACAGGCTCAACCTGCGGGGAGGATAAAAAGTTAAATTGTTTTATAGCGTCCAATTTACGGAACGCAACACCAGGAAAGCCCGGTTAGATTTAGCACCTCCTCACCAGGCCTTAAGCGTGATCCCTTCAGATTCGGGCCGAGGCTAGGAAAGTCTTTTTAGAAGCGGCAGGAGGGAGCGGAATTCTTTAGTGCCTCCCTGGTGGAGCAACTCATAGATGATCATTTCCGTCGACGTCAGCACAGCTCCGGCTTTATCCGTGCGTTGACAGCCTAATTGCCGATTAAATTGGCTCCTCGACGTCACCGCATCCTGTGGGATATGAACGCGATATCCCTGGCGCAGAGCCCCAAGGGCCGAGTGAAATATGCAAATGTGGCCTTCCATCCCGGCCAAAAGCAGGGTCTTTCGGCCCGTGCGGCGAATCGCCCTGGCTATTTGCTCGTTTTCCAAAGAGTCAAACTCCATCTTGGCATATATTTCGGGCTCAGAAATCATGTCGGTTAATTGAGGCAAAAAGGGGCCAAGCTTATCCGGATTTTGAACCGTAAAGATAACGGGTAAATTGAAAACTTTGGCCGCTTCTATTAAGGCAGCGGTATTTGATACGATTTGCTCGCGTTCAACGCAAAGGTCGAGAAGAGATTTCTGAATATCTATTAGAAGAAGTAAACATTCACCGGGATTTAAAAATTCTTGGTACATGTTCATTGATCGGCCCTCCGGTTGTGTTTGTCCATTTTTGAAATGCGTTTTGCAAGATTGGCTCCAATCCTTTTTGAATCGCACAGGAGAAAATAAATGGCAAGCACACTTTCAAAAAAAATGAAAAGCAAACAGAAAATTATAACGGGCAAAACAATGAAAAAGGGCAGATCGAGGAATTTGGCGACCAAAATGTCAATGCCGGCCCAGTGTGTAAGATGATGCAATTTTTTTAAAAACCCGGGCGCGATGAGGCTATTTGGAAATCTCGCAAACCTTAGCCAATAAAGGGACTGAAAGAAAATAAGGACAAGAGCCGGATAGAAACAGGCCCACAGAGTGGCTAACCGGAAGAGCCCGGTTAAAAAAATCGTAAAACCTCGATCGTTTCGGGCTATCACACTTTTTACAGCCAGCGGCGTTTGCTTCATACAGTTTATCCCGCAGAATCCCGGGTCCGCTTCATTTTCTTTGCACACAATCAAACTCTATGGTTTTCGTTCCGGGAAAATCATGTTTTAATTTAATCATAATCCTTATGGATTGTATCCAGAGGGCTATTGCCGTAAAGGCGGTGGTTTGGGATTACGCAGGGCAGACGCCGAGGTCTCGTTGCCGTGCAGTAAAAATACAGGTAATTTTTATGTTACCGCCTAATTTTCTATCCGAGAATTTCCCACGGTCTGGATTTAACATGTACGGAGGTAGCCGACATGGCTAAACCCGCGGACCCACCAGGGGTGAAAACTTGTCCGGGAAGTGAGTTGAGCCCCCAGCCTTTGACACCGCGCCAACCGGGTTATCCAATCCATTGTCCTACTTGCGGAAAGCTAAATTATCTTAACGCAAGAAAAGATTTCAAAAGGGGGCGCTGCACCCTTTGCGGCTCTTTTTTCGACCTTTCCCGGGAGGCCAATCCCCTGGCTCGGCGCGAGATTGCCTATCCCGTTTTTATAGCACTGCTGACGGCCGTTTTCTGGTTTTTATTCATTTCGCAAACCTCGGAAATTAAAGTGCCCAAAAGCTTACCTCCCCTACCGGGTGCGCAAAATCATGTTGCTCCCCTATCAAATAAATTTCCTATTCCTCCTGAGCCCCAGGCGGCCAAAAAATTTCCCCTGCCCCGCCAAACAAATCCGGCCGCACAGTCACCGCAGAGCAGCTCCCCGGGTGTTCCCCAGGCCGAAGCATCCCCTTCTGCCACCGGTTCGCAGCCTCAGCCAAAGCAACTTACCGGTAACCTCAACCGGCCCGCATCGCCAAATGTCTTGCCGCACCATTCCCATGTAAAAGCAAAGTGGGAAAACCGCAATCCGTATCGGCGGACATGGCGAGAAAGGTCTCTTTCTCACCAGAAGGAAAATGAAAATATTTATGAGATTCCTCTGCCGGACTCCACTGGGAATTAACGTAGTCGAAGAGGCTTTAAAATAAATAAACCTGCCTCAGCACGGGATGTTTCTCCCGGCGCCAGGGGAAAAACCCTGGGAAGGGAGGTAGAGCGCAGACCGTTTGCCTGCTCAAAATCAACGGGCCGTCAAAGGCTATTTGACGCATAGAGCTTCGGTTCTGTTTTAGCCCTTACAAACTTTTATTTTTTTATTGAGAAACTCGAGAGTAAGTTGTAGGTAATCAAATCAGGTCATTCTAAATAGAAAAACGAGATGGTATTTCACATTTTTTCCCTGTCCCAGGAGCTACCCTGAACAAATGAGTCCGCTAAACCCTGTGTGGGCAATTGCATCCGTTTCGGCGGCTCTAATTTGTGCATTGCTCCCTGCAAAATATATCGGGGTCCCCCCCCAATCCGGTCGCTATGTCTCCATAGACGGTTTGAGAGGATACGCGGCTTTTTTCGTATTTCTCCACCATTCGGCCATATGGTATTTCTTTCTACACAGTGGAGTTTGGTCTATTCCGCCTTCTAATCTATACGCTCAATTCGGCCAAGGCAGCGTTGTCTTATTCTTTATGATTACCGGTTTCTTGTTTTCATCAAAACTTATAAACGCGAAATTAAAGCCTATAAATTGGGTGGACTTATACACATCCCGTTTTCTTAGACTAGTTCCACTATATATATTGTCAGTATGTATTTTATTTATAATAGTTTTTGCGTTATCTCATTTTGATCTGTATAGTACGCCATACCATATAATATCAGAGATAATACAATGGCTTTCATTTACCATTATTGGATCGCCAATCATAAACAGTATATATTATACAAAGATGATTGTTGCGTCTATATATTGGTCACTACCATATGAGATATTTTTCTATATTTCCCTTCCAATTTTAGCCATATTCATATCATCACGTCCCTCATCTAAATGTATAAAAACAAGCATCGTTTCTTTAATAATTGTTTTTTTATTATGGCACTTTCCTAGACGTATATTATTACTTCCATTTGCATTTGGAATATCTACTTCGTTTATCGTAAACAATAAATATATTAGTAGTATTATACGAGGAAATATTGGATCTGTCATTGCATTGGGATCTTTGTTTGCAGATATAGTATTATATCACACGGCATACACATTTGGAGCAATTTTTCTATTAGCGATAGCCTTTTTTATTATTGCAGGAGGCAATACGCTATTCGGTATTTTTAGTAACAGATTATCGAGGATGCTTGGTGAAATATCGTATAGCACGTATCTTCTACACGGTATTACATTATTTATAACCTTTAAATTTATTGTCGGCTTTACGAAAGCGGCAACTTTTTCACCTCTTGAACATTGGTTAACTATTCTCTGCTGTACTACGTTCTTGATACCGTTTTGTTCTCTTACTTTCTATTTTATCGAAGCACCTGCCATGAGGGCAGTTCCATCTGCCGCCAAGCTTGCTAAGAGAGTGCTTGCTCGGCCCGCACCATTGGGTAGATCAATTTTAACCAGTAAATTGGATGCGGTTAGCCAAGTACCACCCGGTGAACTTTAAGCCCTTGGCGGCCACGGACCGCAACCTCTCCACCGCACCACCCCATCACCCTCCGGGGCAATGTTGTTGATTTAGGCTCACGCGAAGACGCGAAGGCGCGAAAAAAAAGAGATCAAAGAAACACAAGCAGTTGGCCCGGCCAAGTCTCAGGGCTCACCACTCAAGACCTTACACAATTGTGAGTTTACCCTTCTGTTTTGTTAGTTCCAGCCTGGGGAAGAAGTCTGGGGGAGAGCCTTGCTACGACCAATATTTCTAAATTAATTCAATCAGATACTAACTATATTCACGAAATGGCACGTCCCCTGCTCTATAGAGGTGCAAACATCAACAACACTTGACAGGAGGCATCAATGAGAAAAATCGCCATATACGGCAAGGGCGGGATCGGCAAATCGACCACCACGCAGAACACGGTGGCGGGGCTTGCGGAAATGGGCCGCACGGTCATGGTCGTAGGATGCGATCCGAAGGCGGACTCGACGCGGCTTCTTCTGGGGGGCCTGTCTCAGAGGACTGTTTTGGATACGCTTCGCACCGAAGGTGAAGACGTCGAACTCGACGATATCCGCAAGGTGGGCTTCAGCCACGCCATCTGCGTGGAATCGGGGGGTCCGGAGCCCGGCGTCGGGTGTGCCGGGCGCGGGATCATCACCTCGATCAACCTGCTCGAACAGCTGGGGGCTTACGCCGACAGCCAGAAGCTCGACTACGTCTTCTACGATGTTCTGGGCGACGTTGTGTGCGGCGGGTTCGCCATGCCCATTCGCGAGGGCAAGGCCCAGGAAATCTACATCGTGGTATCCGGGGAGATGATGGCCATGTATGCGGCCAACAACATCTGCAAGGGCATCGTGAAATTTGCCGAAGCGGGCGGCGTGCGGTTGGGCGGCGTCATTTGCAACAGCCGCAAGGTGGATAACGAGGCGGAAATGATCGCGGCATTTGCAGACAAGCTAGGCACTCAGATGATTCATTTCGTTCCGCGGGACAACATGGTGCAGAGGGCCGAAATCAACCGGAAGACGGTGATCGAATACGATCCGACCCACTCGCAGGCCGATGAGTACCGCACGCTTGCTCGCAAGATCGAAGATAACAAGATGCACGTTATTCCCAAACCGATGCACACCGACGACCTCGAGAAGCTGCTGATCGAATACGGACTGGCAGGATAGGAGAAGCCCAAATGATAATGATCAAGTCAATCGTAAGGCCGGAGAAAGTGGACAACGTGATGGCGGCGCTCATGGAAGCGGGATTTCCCGCGGTTACCAAGATAACCGTTGTAGGCCGGGGAAAACAGCGCGGAATAAAAATTGGGGAGATAACCTACGATGAGATCCCCAAGGAACTTCTTCTGACGGTGGTAAACGATGGAGACAGGGACTTCGTGATCCGCACGGTCATCCGGGCGGCCAGAACGGGGGACAAGGGTGCATACGGCGACGGCAAGATATTTGTCAGCCCGGTCGAGGAGGTCTACACCATCAGTTCTGGCATCAAGGAATGCGCGGGCGGAGCCATCGAAGAGGTGAAGATATGAAAGAGGTCATGGCCATAGTTCGCATGAACATGATGAACAAGACCAAGCGGGCGCTCCTTGATAGCGGCATATCCTCGATGACCGCAAAGGACGTTCTGGGAAGAGGCAAAGGGCTGGTTGACACCTCGGTGCTGGAAGGGGTCGAGAAGGGCTACGAGGAGGCCATTGCCCAGCTGGGGCAGAGCCAGCGGCTGATCCCCAAGCGGATGTTGATCGTGGTGGTGCCCGACACGCTGGTTGAGACCACGGTGAAAACGATCATCAGGGCCAATCGCACGGGAAAATCCGGTGACGGAAAGATTTTCGTCACGCCCGCGCTCGACTCCATCAGCGTGCGCACCGGAGAAGCCGGAACCGGAACGCTTGACGAGGGTTGAGTACCCTACCCTTTCGAACGGAGAGATAAAATGGCAGCCAGTAAGATAAATTCAACCACAGGGATCGAATCCGTCGATCCGGGCGAGCTAAAAGCCGAACTTGTCGCTAAATACCCAACGAAGGTAGGCCGGAAGCGAGCAAAGCAAATTGTAATAAACAGCGTAGAAGAATGCGGGGAGGTGCCCGAAATCGGGGCAAACTCGAGGACCATCCCCGGTATCATCACCCAGCGCGGATGCAGCTACGCGGGGTGTAAGGGCGTTGTGCTGGGGCCGACACGAGACATCATAAATCTAACCCACGGCCCCATCGGGTGCGGCTTCTACAGTTGGCTCACCAGGCGCAACCAGACCAGGACGAATGGCCCCGGAGATGCAAATTTCATGACCTACTGCTTTTCGACGGACCTGCAGGACGAAGACATCGTTTTCGGGGGTGAAAAGAAGCTTAGAAAGGCCATCCGCGAGATCTACGACAACTTCAAGCCCAAGGCCATAGGCATATTCGCCACCTGTCCGGTGGGGCTTATCGGCGACGACGTCCACGCGGTCGCCCGCGAGATGAAAGAAGAACTGGGGATAAACATCTTCGGTTTCAGCTGCGAGGGCTACAAGGGAGTCAGCCAGTCGGCCGGCCACCATATCGCCAACAACGTCCTTTTCTCTCACGTGGTGGGACTCGACGACACACCCAGTAAAGGAAAGTTCAAGATCAATCTGCTTGGCGAGTACAACATCGGCGGGGACGCATTCGAAATCGAGAGGATACTCGATGAGGCCGGAATCACGGTGGTTTCGACCTTCAGCGGAAATTCGACCTATGACAAGTTTGCCAATTCGCACACAGCCGATCTCAACACCGTCATGTGCCACCGTTCGATCAACTACGTGGCTGAAATGATGGAGAAAAAGTACGGCATCCCCTGGATCAAGGTCAATTTTATAGGGGCCGCGTCGACGGCGAAAACTCTTCGAAAGATCGCCAACTATTTCGAGGACGAGGAACTGATCGAGCGTGTGGAAAAGATCATCGGCGAAGAAATGGTGGAGGTGGAAAAAGTTCGGCTGGAGGTCAAGTCACGGTGCGAAGGCAAGCTCGCCATGCTGTTTGTCGGCGGTTCGCGCGCCCACCACTACCAGGACCTCTTTGCGGAAATCGGAATGAAGACGGTGGCCGCGGGCTATGAATTCGCGCACCGTGACGATTACGAGGGCCGCTCGGTCCTACCCAATATCAAGGTGGACGCCGACAGCCGAAACATCGAGGAACTGAGGGTCGAGCCCGATGCGGAAAGATTTAGCCCCAGGAAATCGCAGGAGGCTCTGGAGAGGCTCAAGGCGAAGGGATTCCGGTTCAAGGACTACGACGGGATGATGCCGGAGATGGCAAGCGGGACGCTTATTATCGACGATATTTCGCAGTTCGAGACGGAAAAGCTGATTGAAAAATACAAGCCGGACATCTTCTGCGCGGGCATCAAGGAAAAGTACGCCATCCAGAAGAAGGGCATCCCCATGAAGCAGCTCCACAGCTACGATTCCGGCGGACCCTACGCCGGGTTCAAGGGGGCGATCAACTTCTGGAGGGAAATCGACCGCATGGTCAACAGCAAGGTTTGGAGCTATCTGAAGGCTCCGTGGCAGGAATCCCCGGAGCTGACCGCAACATATGCCTGGGAATAGCGCCGGAAGAAGGAAGGATCGGTTTCATGCTGCTAAGACACACGACAAAAGAGATAAAGGAACGACAGGCGCTAACCGTTAACCCGGCCAAGACCTGTCAGCCGATCGGGGCGATGTACGCGGCCCTTGGCATTCACAACTGCCTGCCGCACAGCCATGGATCGCAGGGATGCTGCGCCTATCACCGGAGCACTCTCACCCGCCATTACAAAGAACCGGTAATGGCCGGCACCAGCTCATTTACCGAGGGGGCATCGGTGTTTGGCGGCCAGGCCAATCTGCTTCAGGCCATAGACACGATTTTCACCGTCTATGACCCGGATGTGATCGCCGTCCACACCACCTGCCTTTCGGAGACAATCGGCGACGATATTCCGCAGATTGCCAAGAAGGCGGAGGCGGAGGGCAAGATCCCGAAAGGCAAATATGTCATCCATGCAAACACCCCAAGCTATGTGGGGTCGCACGTGACGGGCTTTGCCACCATGACCCGGGCAATGGTCGATTATTTTGCCGAATCAAACGGCCATAAGATCGACCAGATCAATATCATCCCGGGTTACGTGGAACCCTCCGACATGGAGGAAATAAAACGGATTGTCTCCGAACTGGGTCTGAGGGCGGTCATGTTTCCGGATACCTCGAATGTGCTCAATCGACCGCAGACGGGCAGGTTCGATATGTTCCCCAAGGGCGGTACAACCGTGGAGGCGCTAAGGAGCACAGGAAACAGCAAGGCCACCATAGCCCTTGGCAGACTAGCCTCCGGACCGGCCGCCAGGGCCCTCGACGCGAAGTGCAAGGTGATGTGCGAAATTCTCGATCTGCCCATCGGACTGGCTGCAACCGACGCTTTCGTGGACACACTGAGACGGCTGGGCGGAGTGAACGTACCCGACTCGATCAACATAGAACGCGGGCAGATGCTCGATATCATTACCGATATGCACCAGTATTTTTACGGAAAAAAAGTGGGCCTGGTGGGCGATCCGGATCAGCTCATTTCGCTTACCGAATTTCTGGTTTCCATCGACATGTGGCCCATCTATGTCGTTACGGGCACACCGGGCAAGAAGTTCGAGTCGAAAATAGTGGAAATCACCCGCGATGTTCCCCACGAAGTGAAGGTTGCGGCGGGCGGAGACATGTTTCTCTTTCATCAGTGGCTAAAGAACGAACCGGTGGACCTCATGATGGGCAACACCTATCTCAAGTACATCTCCAGGGATGAGGACATTCCCTTTGTGCGCTTCGGATTTCCCATCCTGGACCGGGTCGGCCACAGCTATTTTCCGACCGTCGGCTACCGGGGAGGCATGAGAGTGCTCGAAAAAATCCTGGACGCCCTTCTGGACAAAAAGGACAGGGAGTCACCGGAGGAATCCTTCGAACTGGTGCTCTAAGCGAACTGTCTGGAGGAATCGACGGTCGAGATAAGGGCAGAGCGCGCGACAACATAGTTTAAGCGGGGGAAATGAAAATGAAAAAACCGGACTACCATATTCTTATGTGTGCGAGTTTTCGTGGATTGGAAGCCAAGGGCAAGTGCATCAAAAAAGAGTCCATGCAGCTCATAAACTACATCGAAGAAGAAATTGACGACCGGGGTTTGAACGCAATGGTATCGAGCACGGGCTGTCTCAAGCTCTGCGAGGAGGGCCCGATCATGGTCGTCTACCCCCAGGGCTACTGGTACAAGAACGTGACCGATGAGAGCACGGTCGATGAGATCCTGGACGCACTGGAGGAAGGGACGGTCGCCAAGGCGCACCTGCTGGCCTAAGGCGGTTAGCCGCAAGGTTTGCAGCCGGAAAGGAATTGGGATGAGTAACAGTGCTTCTGTAATTTTTCAGGAACGCAAGGACCAGATTCTGCGCAAGGGCCAGGACGCCTTCGATATGAGCTGCAACCGGGAAAGCCTTGCCGGAGCGGTCAGCCAGAGGGCCTGCGTCTTCTGCGGGTCCAGGGTGGTGCTCTACCCCATCGCGGATGCGCTCCACCTGGTGCACGGCCCCATCGGCTGCGCGGCCTATACCTGGGATATCCGGGGAGCGCTCTCCTCGGGCCCCGACCTGCACCGGTTGAGCTTTTCGACCGATCTGCAGGAAAAGGACATCATCTTCGGAGGTGAGGAAAAGCTCTACCGGGCCCTGACCGAGTTGATCGACAGGCACCATCCGAAAGCGGCTTTTGTCTATTCGACCTGTATCGTTGGAATCATTGGAGACGACCTGGAGGCTGTTTGCAGAAAGGTCGCCTCCGAAAAAGAAATCCCGGTCCTGCCGGTCCAGTCGGAAGGCTTCAAGGGCAACAAGCGCGAAGGCTACGGAGCGGCCTGCAAGGCGATGTTTCGCCTCATGGGCTCGGGGGATACCGAGGATATCTCGCCCCTTAGCCTCAACATCCTCGGGGATTTCAACCTGGCCGGCGAAATCTGGATCATTCGCAAATATTTCGACCGGATGGGCATCCAGACGGTGGCCAACATCACCGGGGACGGAAGGGTCGAGGATTTGGGGCGCGCCCACGGGGCGGCCCTCAACGTGGTGCAGTGTTCGGGGGCCACCATGGAGCTCGCGAAAATGATGAAAGAGTCTTTCGGGACGCCCTTCCTGCGGGTCTCCTATTTCGGGGTCGAGGACATGGCGGAGTCGCTCTACCAGATCGCGCGGTTCTTCGAGCCCAAAGACCCGGGGATCATGGAGCGTACGCGGGAACTGGTCAAAACGGAACTGAGCGTGCTCTATCCTCAGCTCCAGGAATACCGGCGCGAGCTTACCGGAAAAAAAGCTGCCATATATGTCGGGGGAGCCTTCAAAGCCTTTTCGCTGGTCAAGGCCTTCCGGCTGCTGGGAATGAAGGTGGTTCTGGTGGGGTCTCAGACCGGAACCGAAGAAGACTATAAGGAGCTCTATGAGATTACCGACGAGGGAACCATCATCGTCGATGATTCGAATCCTCTCGAGCTCTCAAGTTTTCTAAAGGAAAAGGACGTTGACGTTTTCGTTGGCGGGGTCAAGGAAAGACCTATCGCCTACAAGCTGGGAGTGGGATTTTGCGATCACAACCATGAACGCAAGCAGCCCCTGGAAGGCTTTATAGGGATGCTCAATTTCGCGCGCGAAATCCATTCTTCGGTGATGAGTCCGGTGTGGCGGTTCGTACCGCGAAGGAAAGCGAGATAGGAATGAAACGAGCAGACTACGTCTCGACAACAAACGCGTGCAAGCTGTGTAAACCGCTGGGGGCGTGCCTGGCTTTTCGTGGAATCGAAGGCGCGGTGCCCATGCTTCACGGCTCACAGGGCTGCGCTACCTATATGCGACGATACATTATAAGCCACTTCCGCGAGCCGATGGACATCGCCTCATCGTCTCTAGGCGAAAAACATGCTGTCTACGGCGGGGGGGCAAACCTCAAGCAGGGAATAAGGAATGTGATGACCAAATTCGGGGCCGGAATGATCGGGGTGGCTACGACCTGCCTTACCGAGACCATCGGCGACGATGTCCCGATGATCCTAAGGGAGTTCCGAAAGGAGATGGAGCAGGCCGGAGAGGCTACCGGGCTCCCTCCCCTGGTAAGCGTATCCACGCCCAGTTATTCGGGTACGCACATGGAGGGTTTTCACACAGCGGTTCGGGCCGTGGTCGACCAGCTGTGCACGGGAGATTTTCCTTACGAGGAATCAGCGGAAAAATTCGTCAACCTCATGCCGGGCTTTCTCTCCCCCGCCGATCTGAGGCACCTAAAAGAGATCGTGGCCGACTTCGGGCTCGGGTGCGTCATGCTCCCGGATATCTCGGAGACACTCGACGGCCCGGCTCTCGAGGATTACGAAAAAATCCCGGCCGGCGGGACCCCGATCTCCGGAATAAAGCGGATGGGAAGCGGTGTGGCAACGCTCGAGTTCGGGCACACGCTGGAAGGCTCCTCCACGGCGGGAATGATTTTGCATGAACGCTTCGGTGTTCCGCTCCACCAGAGTGGAACTCCCATCGGCCTGCGGGAAACCGATGCTTTCTTCAAGGCCCTTGAGCTGGCCTCGGGAATAAAGACGCCCGAAAAACACGCTTTGGAAAAGGGCCGGCTTGTCGATGCCTATGTGGATGGACATAAGTATCTGTTCGGGAAGCGGGCGGTGGTTTACGGCGAAGAGGACCTGGTGATCGGTTTGACCGCGTTCCTGGCTGAAATTGGCATAAAGCCGGTTCTGTGCGCATCCGGGGGCAACAGCGGCCGCTTGAGGGGTTGCATCCAGCGGGTAACGGCCGGACTGCTCGAACCCCCTCCGATAGTAGCCGAAGGGGCGGACTTCCGGAAAATCGAAGAGCTTTGCGAAGAAGTCTCACCCGACCTTCTGGTGGGGCACAGCAAAGGCTACAGCCTTTCGACCAAGCTCGGGGTTCCCCTGGTTCGAGTGGGATTTCCTATCCACGACCGATTCGGCGGCCACAGGACCCTGCATGTGGGCTACCGCGGCGCCCAAATGCTCCTTGACCGCATCGTCAACGCCATCTTGGAAAAAGCCCAGAAAGAGTCGCCTATAGGCTATGGGTATATGTAGGTCAGGCTTTGGATTCGGGAAAGGACTACTCCCGGAACTAAATAAAGAGGAAACATTGTCATGATGCAGACAAATCTCGAACGCCATCCCTGTTTCAATGCCGGGGCAAAAGGCTCCTACGGGCGGGTCCACCTGCCCGTAGCGCCCGATTGCAACATCCGGTGCAATTATTGTAACCGCAAAACCGACTGCGTTAACGAAAGCCGTCCGGGCGTTTCGAGCGCTATCCTGTCTCCCCGGCAGGCTCTGGCTTACATGGAAAAGGTCCTGGAAAAAGAACCAAGGATTGCCGTTGCGGGAATTGCGGGGCCGGGAGATCCTTTTGCAAATCCCCGGGAAACCCTGGAGACGATGCGCCTTTTAAGGCAACGATACCCGCAGCTGCTGCTGTGCCTATCTTCCAACGGGCTGGCGGTGGCAAGACATCTCGATGAAATAGCCCAAATCGGGGTCTCCCACGTTACTCTCACCGTCAATGCGATCGATCCGGAAATCGGGGCAAAGATCTACAGCTGGGTACGGGACGGCAAAGTGATTTACCGGGGAACAAAGGGGGCGGAACTCCTGCTCGAACGCCAGATGGAAGCCGTCGAAGGGCTCAAGAAACGGGGCATAACGGTTAAGGTGAACGTTATCGTTGTGCCGGGGGTAAACGATCATCACGTGGAGGAAACGGCCCGGGCCATGGCCGGCCTGGGGGTCGATCTGCTAAACTGCATGCCGATGTTTCCGAATCGCGACACGTTGTTTGAAAATATTGCCGAACCAGGAAAAGATTTTATGGAAGAGATCCGGGCAAAGGCGGAAAAATATCTTCCCCAGATGCGCCACTGCACCCGGTGCCGAGCCGATGCGGTCGGACTTCTGGGAAACGACCGAAGCGGGGAGCTGCGCGTCAGTATGAGAGAATGCGCGGCCCTGCCGAAAGATTTGGGCAACAGGCCTCATGTGGCCGTGGCGACCGTGGAGGGGCTTCTTGTAAATCTACACCTGGGCGAGGCGATAAAGTTCCAGATCTGGTCAAAAACCTGCGACGGATATCGCTGTATCGCCACACGGGAAGCACCCGAGCCCGGAGGGGGCACGAAAAGATGGGAAGAACTGGCCGAGGTGCTTAAAGATTGCCGCGCAGTGCTGGTGGCCGGGATCGGGGAAACGCCCCGCAAAGTTCTCTCCGACTCCGGGATAGAACCGGTCGAGATGAACGGCTTTATCGAAATGGGTCTTGAGGCTGTCTATTCGGGGCAGAACACCCGAGAATTCAAGGTGCGAAGATCCGGGGGATGCGCAAAGGGGATGGGCTGCAGCGGAACCGGGGATGGCTGTTAGGCCGGCAAGAGGGTCCAAGCGCACAAGCCCAGTAACAAAGGGCTTGGCCTATAGGCTCAAACGAATTTTAGACAAATTTGTACGAATATGGCTTCACCGGACAAACTTGTTCTAAAAACGAGCACATTTTTTACCATTCTTTATCTTAAAGCGTAGGATTAAAGGTTCAAGAGAGTCTGGTTTTCCCTTTACGGAAGCCGGTCTAACGCATTTCCCCGGAAATCTTCGGGCTTTTTCGGCTGGAGTGGCATGATCCATGAAAACCTCGCCCTCTATGGAAACAAATCTTAGAGAAGCAGAACTGAACGTATTGTATGAGACGAGCCGGGTAATCGGGCAGGCGCTCAAGCTGGATCAGGCCCTGGAGACCATCCTGGGCATCCTTTCCTCCTCGCTTTCGATGAAGCGGGCCACGGTGACCTTAAAAGACGAAGAAACGGACTGCCTGGTAATCCGTGCCTCCCATGGTCTTAGCGCGCCGGAAAGAAAACGCGGGATTTACCGGAAGGACGAAGGGGTGACCGGTCTCATTTTTCGGACCGCCAAGCCCTATGTGGTGCCCGACATCAGCAAGGAGCCGCTTTTTCTGAACAAGACCAGGTCGCGGCAGATTCTAAAAGAATCCATAACTTTTTTGGGCGTTCCGATCATGCTGCACGGAAAGCCCATCGGGGTGTTAAACGTTGACAGACTTTTTGGAGACGAAATCCCTTATGAGGAAGACATAAGGCTCCTGTCGATAGTTGGGACCCTTATAGCGCAGTTCGTGAGTTTAAACCGACAGGTAAAGCTGCGGGAAGAAAAGCTGAGGAAGGACTGCTCCATTTCCGGCTCCGACGACCAGGCAAAGCTGTTCATGGTAGGCAAGAGCCCGACTCTTCAGGCAGTGCAGATGCAGATCAGGAAAGTGGCTCCCAGCAAAGCTTCCGTGCTTCTTCTGGGAGAATCGGGAACCGGTAAGACGCTGGTGGCCAAAATCATCCACGAGTTGAGCATGCGCTCAAGGCAGCCGTTTGTAAAAATCAACTGCGCGTCTCTACCCGAGAATTTGCTCGAATCCGAGCTTTTCGGCTACGAAAAGGGAGCCTTTACCGGGGCGATCAAGGCCAAGCGCGGCAGGGTGGAGGAGGCCGACGGGGGGACGATATTTCTCGATGAGATTGGAGAGCTCCCCCTGGCTTTACAGGCAAAATTGCTCCGATTCATCCAGGAAAAGGAATTCGAAAGGCTTGGGGGCACAAGGACTCTGAAGGTCGATGTACGGGTGGTGGCCGCGACCAACCGGGACCTGGCCGGCGCGGTGACAGACGGCACCTTCCGCGAAGACCTCTATTATCGGCTAAATGTGTTTCCTATCCGGGTGCCTGCCCTGCGGGAGCGAAAGGAGGACATCCCGGAGCTTCTGGGCCATTTTCTGGAGAGGACCTCGCAGGAATACGGCAGAAAGGTTCGCATAACCAACCCGGCCTTGGTCAAATTCACAAGCTACGACTGGCCCGGCAACGTGCGCGAGATGGAAAACCTGGTCGAACGGTTGGTGATAATGGCTGACGGAGACGAAATCTGCATGGGCATCCTGCCGTTGTACGTGAGCAAAACCGATACGGAAAAAGACAATGTTTCGCTTTCGCGCATCGAGGAACTGGAGCGCAGAGAAATCCTCACCGCGCTTGAAGAACATGGCTGGAACCAGACGCGAACGGCAAAAAAACTCGGAATGACCCTCAGGCAGATCGGCTACCGGATCAGAAAGTTCGGGTTCGAAAAGATGGCGGAAGAGTACAAAAGGGGGAGTTGAATCGAGGGTCACTAGTGTTGCATTCCGTAAATAACATGATATATAATAGCCCCTCAATTGGGAGGGGTTCGCAATGGGGAAAAAGGTCAAGACTGAATTGAGCGAGAGTGATCGCACGGCACTTAAGGTGCTTGTGT
>JAJXYD010000039.1 GCA_021780695.1 Deltaproteobacteria bacterium | reverse complement strand
TGACCTGAGCGATCCAGGCTTGAATTAGCCACCCAAGACCAGTGCGAAATCGCACTTTCCCCGGGTTCAATTTTCGCGGCTTCGCGTCTTCGCGTGGGACAAACAGAGATTAAGTCAACAGTATTGGCCCCCCCCTGCGGTTTTCAGAACAAGAGTCGAACCGAGGAGGAGTTCCCGGCGAAATATATCTAAAAATACAATATTCACAAGACTGTAACGTCCTCGCAATAAAGTTTCATAGGCGCTTCACCCGATAACAGACTCTAGCCTGGCTCGATCTGCGGCCGACTATTTGGAGCCGTTTTGTTGGTGAGCAAAAGTGCTTGGAAAATGTCCGACTGGAAAAAGGAAACGCAGCTTAACTTTCAGGAAGGATCAACTCTATGAAGTTTAGCATCAATCGCAAAATCATCGCATTAATCTCCATTCCCGTCGCCGTCTTTATCGCCGTCACCTGCTTCAAGATTTTCAAAGAATGGAGGATCATGAAAAAAACCGATGACATCACATTGAATGTACGGCTCATAAACTCGGCTTCACACCTGGTGTCGGCTCTCCAGTCCGAAAGCGGATACTCCAGCCTGTTCCTCAAGATGATTGTTGATCGGGCGCAAGTGGTGACAAAAAGAAAAATAACCGACTCTGCTCAGGCGGCTTTCTTAAAAAGGCTCGCTCTTGCGAAAATATCGGCCGGGTCAGGCGACGCGGCGCGTCGGGCATTGTCCGGCCTGAAGGTGCTGCGCGCCGATGTGGACCGCAAGGTTTCACTGGAGCAAAGTCTGAAAGGCTACTCCGGTATCATCGCTGCCGTGATGGCCGCTGAAAAAGCAGGTCTGGATGTTAAAACCACCGGAGGGATAGGCAAAAAATTGGTGGACGTAGCCATTTTTGAGTCCGTTGGCGAAAATGCCGATAAACTGAGGGCCATGCTAAGAGGTGTGCTCGGCGCCGATCGTCCCGTCTCCAGCGCCGAAGTAAAAATGATAATGACTCTCTATGCGCGCGTCTACTCGGGCATCCAGTCCCCAGCCCTGAGTGGTGATAAGGACATGTTGAAAAAAATTCGCTCCCTGCCTAAAGAGGGTGCATGGGGCGATGTTTCCAACACTGTGTCCATTGTCTTGAAAAAGGCGGCGATAGGCTACTACGGTGTGGACGCCGAAATGTTTTTCCGTAGCGCCACCCAACAGGTCCAAGATGTGTATGCGCTCAAAAAAAAGGAACTGGAAATCGTAAATGAGGAAACCGGCCATCTTAAATCCAACGCCGCCGGCAATATCCAATGGGTTCTCGCCCTCTTTTTGTCCCTCGCTGCCGGCACAACCGTGTTATCCATCGCTATCGGACGCAGTATTTCGAGGCCGGTGGCGGACCTTACAGAAAAGCTCTCAAATGCCTCCCACAGCGTCTCTTCAGTAGCCTCTGAATTGGCGTCGGCAAGTAAACGGTTGGCGCAGGGGGCATCCGAACAGGCGGCAGCCATCGAGGAGACATCCGCATCGCTCGAGGAGGTGTCTTCCATGATCAAACAAAACGCCGGTAATGCCGGTGAGGCCGATCAGTTGATGCTAAAGACCAAGGAGACGGTTGCCCGCTCGGCTCAGTCGATGGAGGACCTTGCTAGATCGATAGAAGAGATATCAAAGGCAAGCGAAGAGACCTTGAAGATCATCAAGACCATTGATGAAATAGCATTTCAGACCAATTTGCTGGCATTGAATGCCGCCGTGGAAGCGGCGCGTGCCGGGGGAGCGGGCGCCGGCTTTGCCGTTGTTGCCGATGAGGTCAGAAACCTTGCGATGAGGGCCGCTGAAGCGGCGAAAAATACCACCAGCCTTATCGGGGGCGTCATCGAAAAAATTAACAGGGGATCGAGTCTGGCGCAAAAAACCGAAAAGGAATTTCGCGAGGTTGCCCGGGAGGTGGAAAAAACCGGTGAACTGATAGGCGAAATCTCGGCGGCCTCCCTTGAACAGACCCATGGGATTGAACAGATCAATACAGCGGTGAGCGAAATGGACAAGGTCGTCCAGCAGAATGCCGCCGGTGCGGAAGAATCGGCCTCGGCCTCCAGCGAGATGAACTCCCGGGCCGCTCAGGTCAAAGCTATCGTAAAACAACTGGCGCTCCTGGTGGACGGTTCCAAAGCTGAGGGCATTGGTTTACAAAAATAGTGTTACAGCGAAAAGTTCCCGATTTGTATCGCTTTGGCCTTGCCGCCGTTACAAAAAAACCGGACGGATAGAGTCCGTCCGGGTGGGGTTGTTAAAAAACTCGACATTTTCACGCCGCTTCTCCAAAGCGCGGCGCGCGTTAATCTCGATTTGCCTCAGAAGTCAAAGAGCATCCGCATGGCGAGGATATTGGCGTTGGCGTCGTTTAAGCTCTTGAGCTTGGCGCTCGCGCCGGAGCCAACGACATAGGTCCTGTCGTAGATATTGGCGAAAATATAGTTCATCGTAACCTTGAAGTTGGGGTTTAAGTACCAGTTGACGCCGGCGGTAAAATCGGTTTCGTCCCCACCGGTTATCCCCCCGCTGTCCAGGTTTGCATTGGAAACGCGCGCGGTCAACTCCCATGCCCCCCAGCCCCCTGTTTTCCAACTGTAATTGTGAAGGGGGATGGGCCTGGTGAAAATTCCTTCGTCTACATCGTAGGGCCTGTTTTCTCCGGTGAGCAAATAGCTGACTTCGGCATAGTAGCCGTCAAAATCGGGATTATAAATTTTCGTGCCCGCAAGGTTGGAAGGCGTGGCGTTGGCAAGTTTTGAATTAGCATTGACCATGGCGTTGAAATACTCGGCGTGAAGCGAAAATGGGCCAACTCCCAGCCCTAGCTCCGGATTGATGGTGTTGGCCCCCGTACACGGTATCTCGCCGGTCTCGATTGTGTAGAGGTTGGTAATGTGGAACTCGGGGGTGCTGTCGTAATCCAGTGTCGCAGTGCTGGCCGAACGGTCTTTGTAAGAATAGCTCAAACCGATGTGGAGAATGTCCCAACCTTTGTCCACATACCAGGGAAGCGCGGTCAACCGCACATCGAGATCGGTATTGCCGTAGTTGCCCCAAAAAGAACCCGCGCCATTGTTCTGGCTTATGTACCCTCCCAGTGCCCATGTCATGCGTTTATCCAGTTCCTGGTCGTAGACCTTCACGCCCGTGTTGTAATCTTTGTTCACATTGCCCACGGCGAAGGTATTCGGAAGCGCGCGCTCCATGAAGGTCGTCCATTCATCGGAGGTCAGTTCTTCCAGGGAAAAATTTTCCTTTTGATGGCCTATCTGTATATTGCCGATATAGGGAACATCGTTAACCCTGGCCCATAGGTTGGCAACCCTGGTATTGCCGTCCCCGAAATCCATCTGGGATTCGAAGTCGATATTGCCCCAGAGGGTTCCCGACATGGTGGGCCTTAGTCGTCTGATTTCCGTCCCGTAGCCGTTGGATAGATAGGTCGTGGAGGAGGTGCTGAGTGACTTCGCCATTTCTTTTAATTGAGCGTCGGAATTCATGGCGCCGAAATCGACTTCGGCGTACCCCCCGACGTGCAACTTAAACAAGCCGTCATCGCTTTGGGTGACGATGCCGTTTCTCCACACGGTGTGGAAACCGTTGGGGTTTTTCTCCTTCTCGACCTGCGCGTGAGCTTTTCTCACCTGCGCCTCGATATCGGCTGACTGTGCTTTTTTCTGTTCCTCCGCCTGTTTTTTCACTTGTTCGGCTATGGCGGTCTTCTGCTTTTGCGTAAGCTCTTTTTCCGGCACGGCCGCGGCAACCGCCTTGCGCGCCTCCAGCTGTTTTTCCACCTGGCGGGTGATGGCGGCTTTCATGGCCGCCTTTTCCTGCTCGGCCTGCTTTTTGAGATCCCGGTACTGCTTTTGTGTAATTTCGTGCCTTGCCTTCATAATATCGAGGAGTTGCTCGGCAACCGTCTCCCCTGCAAGGGCCAAGCCTTGCGGGCAAAGCGCCAGGCTAAAAAGGAGCACTGTTGCTAAAACTCCAGGCCTCCAACGCTTTACCCCTCCACCCGTAATGATTCTAGATCGCATCATGTCCTCACATTCGGATAATACACAATAGGAAAAATTCACCACTCGGCGGTATTGGACCCCGTGTGCCGGGCGCGCCTTAAGAGAGTGAATTCCAAAACATCCGCAGTGAAGAAATGTATCTCCCCCCGAACTCATGATACAAATCTTTTTAAATACCTTTATTGACTAGCTTTTTTGATTCCGGCCTCCTTTCCCCGCTAGAGTTCCCACCCCTCTTTTACCACACAAAGAGAGCCATCCTCGTTTATAGTCTTATAACCCTCTTTTATAGCTTCTACGAAAATATTGCCTGTTGCACAATCTGAAAAATATCTGAAAATGGAAAATTTTAATCAAAGCGCCTTTCATCAACCCGGCGATGTGGTCCTTATCGCTTAAAAGAAAAGGGTGGAGCTGCCCCAAGCTCACCGAGCCTGCTGGTTTTTTGTGGGGCTTGCCTTTTAAACGTTAAATCGGAAATGCATTATGTCTCCATCCTTTACCGGGTAGGTTTTGCCTTCCAGCCGCACCAGTCCCTGCTTTCGCGCCGCGGCGTAATCTCCCGTCTTTTTGAGGTCGTCGTAGGCTACGACCTCTGCGCGTATAAAGCCCCTTTGAATATCGGAGTGAATGACCCCGGCCGCATCCACGGCGTGCATCTCCCTTGGGATGTTCCATGCCCTTACCTCGTCTTCGCCCACGGTCAAAAAGGAGATAAGGTCGAGCAAGGAAAAGGAACTCTTTATAACCCTGTCCAGGGCCGATTCCGTTATGCCGAAATCGCTCATGAAACCTTGGGCTTCCTCCTCCGAGAGCTGGGCGAGTTCCATTTCGAGCTTGCCGCGCACCACCACGGCTTCCGCCGACCTTAGCGGCAGGGAGGGCATGGAGTCGTCGTCATCGCAATTGTTTACGATCACCAGAAGCGGTTTTGCGGAAAGAAAGGTGTACCCGCGCAGTTCGGGCTTGTCGCATATCTCGGGGATCGTTCGAAGGGGCTGCTCGCTATTGAGGGTTTCAGCGCATTTTTCAAGGAGCTCCTTTTCCGCGCCCGAAGGTTTTTTTCCCCGTTTGAGCTCGGCTTCCAGTTTTTCGAGCCGTTTTTCAATGGAGGCCATGTCGGCGATGAGAAATTCATCCTCGAGTTCCCGTAGATCGCGGGCCGGATCGGCAGCCCCCAGCGCGGAATCGGCGAAGTTTCGAACGACCATGATAAGAGCGTCCATGGGCCGCATATGGGTGAGCAGAAGCGCCATATATTCCTGCTTGTTGTCGGTCATTCCCCCGGCCGACTGGAGATCCATGTAGGTAATCTGCGCGTGCGTGGTTTTTTTTGGCTTATAGAGTCCGCTTAGCCAGTCGACCCTTGGGTCCGGCACGGGAACGACTCCCAGAGCCGGTACGACTTGGCCTCCGGCAGGGGCCGGTTCACCGCCCCTCTTTGTCAATGCGTTGAATACGGTTGTCTTCCCGCTTCTACCTAATCCAGTTATTCCCAGTTTCATAAAGATCCCGTTTACTCCCCTTTGAGGCTAAGCTTTAAAATCTAAGGCTTTCGAGATGCCGGCCTGCCCGGACTTTTCCAAAACCCAAAGGTGTTGGGAGTCTGGCCGCCGTTGCGCCCTCCTTAAGAGAATGTACGCTGCCAAAGATCTTTTGGAAAGAGCAATTATGATGAAAATCGGTGATTTTGCCCCCCGCGGGGCTCCTTCGCGCTCAACTATTTGCTGGTTTCTGCCCAATGCCTTTAGTATGCTTTAAGATTAAAGGCTCAGTAGCCCACATCCAAACTCGGCTCGCATGACGAAAGCACCCTATGGCTTTTTGGAAGACACGCCAGCACATGGGACTGGCAGCGGTTATCGTAGGCGGAGGCATACTGCTTTCCCGCTTCATGGGACTTTTCCGCGATAAGCTCATCTCCCTCATGTTCGGGGCCACCCGCGAATCCGATCTCTATTTCGCGGCCTTCGTTATCCCCGACATTATCAACTACATGCTTGCCGGAGGCTATTTCTCGATAACCCTCATCCCTTTTCTTACCCGCTATTTCGAAGAAGACGAAGAAGAGGGCTGGAAGTTTTTTTCAAGCGTATTTTTGTGGGTAACGGCTTCGATCTGCGTTCTTACCGTCATTGCCTTCTTTTCAGCCGGCTCGCTCGCCCGCCTGGCCGCACCCGGGCTTGGTCCAAAATCCCTTGCCCGTCTTGCTTTTTTCCTTCGCATTATCCTCCCGGCCCAAATCTTTTTCCTCTGCGGCTCGTGCTTTACCGGGATTCTTTTCATGCGCAAACAGTTCTTCGTTCCCGCTTTGGTCTCGGTCGTCTATAATTTTTTCATCATTGCCGGAGGCGTTCTGCTGCGGGCCAGGGGAATGGAGGGGTTTTGCTGGGGGGTCCTTGGGGGGGCCTTCGTGGGAAACCTTCTGCTTCCTTTCCTGGCCGTGAAGTACGGAGGCGGCTTTAGTTTCCGATGGTCTTTTTTCCATCCCGGCCTTAAGAAATACTTCTTCGTGGCCCTTCCTCTCATGCTCGGCCAATCCATAACGGTTTTGGACCAGCAGTTCATGAGGATCTTCGGCTCCTTTGCCGAGGCCGGCGCGGTAAGCCGGCTTAGCTACGCGCGGCGCATCATGATGGTTCCGGTAAGCGTGGTGGCCCAGGCGGCCGGCATGGCCTCCTTTCCTTTCATGGCAGACCTTTACGTAAAAGGCGACCTTAAAAGATTGTATCGAACGGTAAAATCGGCCCTGCAAAACGTTATGACCCTTCTTGTACCCATGTGCGCATGGATGATTCTGGCCGCTGATCCAACGATTCGCCTGATCTTTCAGCAGGGCAGGTTTGGCGTCTTGGATACCACGGTAACCGCCCGGGTGCTCCAGGTGCTGCTCCTGTGCGTTCCCTGCTGGGGGGTCCAGCAGGTGCTGGGCAGGGCCTTTTACGCAAAGCTCGATACACTCACCCCGGCGGTGCTTGGTAGTATCGTCACGGTGGTCGTAATACCCTTATTTTATTTTCTGGCCGTCTATACCGGAGCGGTCGGCGTGGCATGGGCCAGCGTGTCGGCCCTTTTTTTGTATACAGCCGCCATGGCGGTGTGGTGGAGGATAAAATGGGGGGGCGAGGCCTTTTTCGGGCTAACCTCGGGAACGGCAAAGATTTTGCTCGTCTCCTGCGCGGCCCTTCTTCCCGCCTGGGCCGCGCAAAAGGCCTCTCCCTTCGATCCGCTTCTTTGGCCCTGTCTATCCGCCTTTTCGGAAATCCTCTTGAGCGGACTTGGCTTTGGAATAATTTTTGTCCTTCTCTCGGCTCATTTCATTCCGGAACTGGCAAGGCCCTTTCTTGAACGAACCGGCCTCGTGGGCAGATTCCTTTTGAAAAACAGGGCCGAGGGAGGTTAATAGCATGTCTTTATCCCTGTATGCGTCTTGCGGGAATTTTGCCGCAGGTATCGAACTTGTCCTCCGGTAATGATAAAACCCGGCTGCGATTTCCAGCCGTTTTCAAAGGAGATGTCCTCTTGGAGCAAAAACCTCAAATCCCATCTCATTTTACGCCTCTACCAAACAACGGGACCCATGGATGCTTTGGGTGCGGTCCCGTAAACCCCCACGGTCTCAAGATGAAATTCTATTCCGGCGACGGAGCGCTTTTTTCCTGGTTGAGCGTGCCCCAACACCTCTGCGGTTGGGATACCCTTGCCCATGGGGGCGTTCTGGCAACCATCCTGGACGAAACGATGGGGTGGACCGCGATTCACTTTTTAAAAAAATTTGCCCTCACCAATTCGATGACGCTCGAATATCAAAAGCCCGTCAAGATCGGCGAACAAATCCGCGTGGAAGGACGAGTCCTGGAAGCCAGGGGAAAACGGGAGGCCAAGGTCGAGGGCCTTCTGTATAAAGAGGGCGATCTGCTTTGTGTAAAAGCCGTTGGAACCTTTCGGCTCTTTACCTCGGCCGCAATATCGCGATTGGGCGTAATAGACAAGGATTCCTTAAAAAATTTCGACTTCCTAATCGAACCTTAGTCTAATGAATAGACTCCGCCGCCTGGAAGGGGAGTTGTAGCGGGCATGTGGGCGCTAAATTGTTGCTCGTTGCGGATTTGCTTTTCGAACGCGCAGGGGACAGGGACAAAAAAAAGACCTAACGCTAAATCCTTGAAATTCCTGGCAGGCCAGGAGGGATTCGAACCCCCAACCCTCGGATTTGGAGTCCGATGCTCTAGCCGTTAGAGCTACTGGCCTGCAGGAGGTTTTCCTTATAACTGGTTTGGCTTTTCGATGCAAAGCAAAAATGCGTTCGCCGGCGCCAAAGGTTTCCAGCGACCGTTTCCCACGGTGCGACAAAATTTTTGCAAAAAAAGCGGATGCAAAGGGTAATGATCGGCTGTCTGCAATACTTTGAGGCTGTCTACTTTTTGCTTTTCCTGCCGTTTGCCTTCGAATATACTACTTGCTCCTGAAGAGGATTTATCAGTTTTCCCTGGGGCGGGAGAAGAACCCAACGAGTCTTCCAGCGCATCTAACGTGCCTCATGGTAAAAAAATGAAGGAAAAACGCCGTTGGCTGTGAGGTCTGCAGCCGATCCTGCGGAGGGGCGGGGGAAGGACGCGATGAAAATTAAGTACTGCAAAAAATATGAAAAATATGTGAGCGAACAGCATTGCGAATTTTTTAATGATGGGCGTTCCTGTGAATTCTATAGCCAAACGAGCTGGCCCAGCATAAAAGAATTGTTAAGAGACGCAGACAGGCCCAAATGGGAGGCAAACGCCATAATAAAGCCTTTCAATTGCAGCCTGATGAGCAGAGAAAACACTCACCAGAGAAGCCGCGCACGCCGCATGGGCAAACGCGCTGGGGTCTCTTCCTAGCCGCGGTGCTCGAAAAGATTTTTCGTAGGCTCATTGTCTTTGGGCTCCAGTCCGTTCCTTTCTTTCCTTTACCGGCTGGTCGCATCTCTGGCGGCCGGCCCTTGAAGAAAACCAGAAACGAAAGAGCTATCCGATGTTTAAAAAGCTGCTTGTAGCAAACAGGGGGGAGATCGCTATCCGCATCATGCGGTCGGCCCAGGAGCTTGGAATCAAGACGGTGGCCGTCTACGAGGAAACCGACAAGACTTCGATGCATATCATGCGCGCCGATGAGGCCGTCTGTATCGGAAGCGGTCCAAGACGCGATTATCTAAATATCGAGCGCATTATTCAGGCCGCCCAGATGACTCAGGCCGAAGCCATACATCCCGGCTACGGCTTTCTTGCCGAAAACCCGGCTTTCCCCAAGCAGTGCACCGAAGCGGGGCTGGTTTTTGTCGGCCCTCCTCCCCAGGTCATCATCGATATGGGCAGCAAGGTCATTGCCCGGCGGGTCATGGCCGAGGCCGGCATTCCCTCTATCCCCGGGACTACCGTGTTGCCCCCGGGTGAGGAGGGCAAACGCCTGGCTACCGCCTTTGCCGAAAAACACCGTTTCCCGATCATGGTCAAAGCGGTTGCCGGAGGCGGGGGGCGCGGAATCCGGGTCGCCCAGAATATGAGCGAACTGGAAAGATATATTGAAGTCGGACGCTCCGAGGCCAAAATGGCTTTCGGAAACGGCGATGTCTATCTTGAAAAGGGTTTGACCAACCCCAGGCACATCGAGGTCCAGGTGCTGGCCGACGGGCACGGAAATGTCATTCACCTTGGCACCAGGAACTGCTCCATACAAAGACGGCATCAAAAGATGATAGAAATCGCTCCGGCCTTTCTGCCCGGAGATCTATCCGATAGAATTTGTGAGACCGCCGTGCGGGCCGCCCGGGCCTGTAACTATTTAAGCGCTGGAACGGTGGAATTTCTCCTCGATCAGGACGACAATTATTATTTCCTCGAGGTAAATACGAGGATCCAGGTCGAGCATACCGTAACGGAGGTAATAACGGGTATAGATATCGTTCGCGAACAGCTCCTGGTCGCGGCCGGAAGCACTCTCTCGGTTACCCAGGAAGACGTAACCTTTAGGGGGGCGGCCATAGAGCTAAGAATTACCGCCGAAGACCCCAAGAGCAATTTTATGCCCAATCCCGGGATGATCGAGATATACCAGTCCCCCGGCGGCCATGGGACTCGTATGGACGGCGCGGTCTACCAGGGCTATGAAATCCCGCGTTTCTACGATTCCATGCTGTGTAAACTCACCGTCTACGGTTTTACCTGGAAAGAAGCTGTGGACCGTTTGCGCAGGTCTCTGGACAGCTTCCTCATTGCGGGCGTAAAAACCACGATCCCTTATTACAAACAGATCGTGACCGATCCGGATTTCATCAATATGGATTTCGATACCTCCTATATCGAGACACATCCCAAGCTGCTCGACTACCAGGAGGAAGTACCCCCGCTTGGCAAACTGGCCAGTCTTGTGGCCGAGATAAACGCCTGCGGATATAATCCTTACAGCTGAAAACGATTGCTTAAAAACCGATTGAGCCTCTAGGAGCTTTACGATATGGCTGAACGAGAAAGAGTTTCACCACAGATGAGGACCGCCGAAATCCTGGATTTCCTGCGCGCAGTGCCCGGGGTTTTCCTCACCAATAACGAGCGGGACCTTTCCCAGTCGGACTACATGTGCCGGATCATGCCTCAGACGACCCTCAAGGTCGCCCCCTACCGGGACGCCACCGGATATTTCGCTTTTGAAATTTTCGGCGGGGCCACCGTCCACATGGACCTGATAAAAAAACAGATAAACCCCTTCGAAAAGCTCCGCCTGGTGCGAAAGGCCATGCCCAACACCCTCATCCAGGGGCTTTGCAGGGGCAAAAATCTCTTTGGCTACCGGCCTTACCCCGATAACGTTGTCGAAACCACCGTGAGGCTCTTTTCGCAATATATCGACGTCTGGAGAATGTATGACTTTCTTAACTACATTCCCAATCTCGTCGTTGCGGCCAATGCCGTAAAGGAAGCCGGAAAGCTTCTCATGCCCTGCATCTGCTTTAGTACGGGCGAGGGGCACACAGACGATTTCTATACGAAAAAAGTCGAGGAGGTGCTCTCTCTTCTTGGCGAAAACATCATTTTGTGCATCAAAAACCATTCGGCCCTTGGCTCTCCGGCTCGTATCGCCTCTCTTGTCTCAAGCATTCGAAAAAGGTTTCCCGAGCTGCTGATAGCCTACCATGGCCATAACACCGATGGTAACGATCTCGCACGGCTGGTGGCCGCCGTCCAGGAAGGGGTAAAAATTGTCGAAGTCTCCGATCACGGTTTTGGAGGAAGCTACTCCCAGGCCCCGGCGCTGACCGCTATCCAAAACCTTCATGACTACGGCTTTCAAACCCCGGGCCTTAGCGTCGCCCCCTTATTGGACGCCTCCGATGTCCTCCGGCGCGAAAGACGGCTCTATGAAAAATTTACCGGCCCCTTTCACGGCTTCGACCCCACCGTTAAGAGGCATAAGCTTCCCGGAGGCGCTCTCAGAATTGCCATGGAGCAGGCCGAGAATGCCGGTCTGCTTGGCCGCAGCCACGAACTTTTCAGCGAACTCATTCAGGTTCGAAAGGAACTGGGTAACCTCTGGGTGGTCACTCCCGGTAGCCAGATCCTTTGGGCCACCGCGATGAGCAATGTCCTCAACGGCCGCTACGAAAAGCCCGTAGACGACTTAAAACGCCTGCTCCTTGGCCGCTACGGACCTTTTCCGTTCGAAAAGCCCCCGGAGTGGATTTACCAAAAGGTGCTCGAAAGCGGAAGAACTGACGGTAAAAAGTGGAATGTCATCCTGGCCGAGGAGGGCGGCCTGCAGGACTTGGCCGACGAAGACTTTAAAGCCAGGCGCCTTATGCTGGAATCGGCTCTCAAGCGTCCTGCGACAAAGGAAGAGCTTTGCATGTACCTGCAATTCCCGCGGGACGCCCTTGATTTCATTAAATTTGAAGAGCGTTTCGGTAAGACCTGGCTGCTTCCTCCCGAGGTGTGGTTCCATAAAGGCGGCTTTGCCGACGGCACGCGCATCTCTTTTGCCGATGAGGCCGGTAAGACCCACAATATCGATCTCATATCGACCAGGAAGACTGCCGATACCGTTCAGACCTCTCTTTTGGTCGACTATCACTTCCAGACCTACAAGACCAAAAGAGGCGCTCAGCAGTGATAATGGCTTAGGTTCAATCCATCCGGAAAACAGGGGTTTGGTTTCCCAAGGCACCGGATGCGGTCTTTGGGCGAGCACAAGTCTTTGTCCCCCTTAAGACCCCTTTTTCGGATGGATTTGTCTTTTCTCCGGCCCCTATACGGTAAAGAACCTTACCCCCCGGTCTTTTCCCGCAAGTTGTTTCTTTACTTGTCGTTTCGTTGAAAGTATATCCAAAGACACTTTCACCGGGGGGCGCAAATGGAAACCGATATCGACCTTTTTCTGGGTAACCTTGCTGTCGAGCGCGGACTTAGCGAAAATACGATCGCGGCCTACGCTGTGGATCTGGCGCATTTTACAAATTATTTGACGGACTTGGGCCTTTCCAGCTGGGGGGAAGTTTCTAAATCCTCCATAAGCGCCTATATTCAAAGCATGGGCACATCCTTTTCTCCGCGCTCCCGCGCCCGCAGGTTGGCCGCCTTGCGCACCTTTTTCGGCTTTTTGCGAAAAGAGGGCCGGATAGAAGAAAATCCTTCTTCCCTGGTTCATTTTCCAAAGCTTGGGCCGCAGTTGCCTAAAACCCTCACGGCCGCCCAGATCGACTCCCTGCTCTCCCGGCCGGATGTCTCCAGACCCCTTGGCCAAAGAGACAGGGCGATGTTTGAACTTTTGTACGGGTGCGGTCTGCGGGTGAGCGAGCTTTCCGAACTGAGAACAAACCAGGTTGTGCTCGAACCCGGCTACGTAATCGTGCACGGTAAGGGGGATAAAGAGCGCCTTGTGCCCATGGGGGAAGTTGCCGCCGACTGCTTGAAAGATTACCTGACAAAGGCGCGCCCGGTGCTGCTCAAAAAAGGCTCGGCCGCGCACGTGTTTCTCAATGCCCGAGGGGAGGGGCTCTCCAGGCAGGGCGTGTGGAAGATTATCAAAAGCGGCGCGATAAAAGCCGGAATCACTGTAAATATCACCCCGCATATGCTAAGGCATTCCTTTGCAACCCACCTTCTGGAAAACGGCGCCGATCTTAGAGCCCTCCAGATCATGCTGGGACATGCCGACATATCCACTACCCAGATCTATACCCATGTCGCCAGGGAACGCCTTAAGGAGATACACGCCCGGTATCACCCAAGGCCGTAAATAGGGATTGTCCGGTCTTTATCGTAGAACCCGAGTCGTTTGCGACCGGCTAAAGAGTGCTAAACGCCATGGAAGTAATTACCACCCACCTGAACGCAGACTTTGACGCAATGGGAGCCATGATTGCGGCAAAAAAGCTCTACCCGGAAGCTCTGCTCGTCTTTCCCGGCTCCCAGGAGCGCACCCTTAGAGAATACTTTATAAAGTCCACCGTCTATATTTACGGCTTCAAGCGGCTTCGCGATATCGATATGGAAAAGGTCACACGCCTTATCCTCGTCGATACGCGGCAGGCTTCCCGTATCGGCAAGTTTGTCGATATCTTGACTAAGCCGGGCATGGAGGTCCACGTCTACGACCATCACCCCGATGCCGAGGACGACGTGAAGGCCGATTTTTCGGTTGTAAAAAACGTCGGGTCCACCGTGACGCTTTTTACCGGGCTTTTCCGAGAGCGCGGAATAAAGGTCTCCGCCGAGGAAGCAACCATTATGAGTTTGGGGGTCTTCGAGGATACCGGCTCTTTTACCTTCAGCAGTACGACGGCCGAAGACTTCGAAGCCGCCGCCTTTTTGCTTCGCTGCGGGGCCAATCTGAACGTGGTCTCCGATATGGTTACCCGGGAGCTTACCGCCGAGCAGGTCACGCTTCTAAACGAATTGATCCTTTCGGCTAAAAAATATAACTTTAACGGCGTGGAAGTCTGCCTTACCTCCGTATCCGTGGACCGCTACGTTGGAGATTTCGCCGTCTTGGTCCATAAGCTTCGAGACATTGAGAGCCTTGAGGTCGTATTCGCTCTGGCGCGCATGGACGACCGGGTCTATCTTGTGGCCAGAAGCCGCCTTCCCGAGGTAAACGTGGCAGCGATCGCTTCCGTCTTTGGAGGCGGGGGCCACGCTACCGCCGCCTCGGCCAGCATCAGGGACCTCACTTTGGTGCAGACCGAAGAAAAGCTCATGGAAACCCTGCGAAGCCACATTCTACCCTATCCCGCGGCGGAAAACCTCATGTCGAGTCCGCCCATTTTTACCGAACCCGGCGTGGAAGTCGGCGAGGCCCACCTTACCATGGTGCGCTACAACATTAACGCGATGCCGGTGCTGGATAAGGGGGTGCTCGTGGGGCTAATAACCCGCCAGGTACTTGAAAAAGCCCTCTTCCACGGCCTCACCCGGCAGACCGTGGCCGAATTTATGAATACCGATGTAGCCTCGGTGAGCCCGCAGGCCGGGCTGGTAGACATCCAGACCTACCTCGTCGAACTCCACCAGCGAATCCTCCCCGTGGTGGAGGATGGAAAACTGCTCGGAGTTATCACCCGCCGGGATCTGCTTGATTTGATGCTAAGCGACCACAGCCAGGACGTCCTGCGGAGCGAGGACCCCTCCGTTGCCTTCTGGTCCAAAAGAAAGAACATCCGGTCGGTGCTTGCCGAACAGTTGCCCGGCACTATGATACAAATGCTAAAGGAGTTGGGACTGCTGGCTGAAAGTATGGGGTTCCGTGCTTACGCGGTCGGCGGGTTTGTCCGCGACCTTCTTTTGCGAGGCCCCAATTTCGACCTCGACATAGTCGTTGAAGGCAACGCTATCGAATTTGCCCTGGCTTATGCGGATAAATACAAGGTTAAGGCCAAGCTGCACAAAAAGTTCGGTACCGCCATGCTCATTTTTGGAAACGCCCGGACAGTCGACGTTGCTTCGGCAAGGTTTGAGTATTATCAGCACCCGGCCGCTCTGCCCATAGTCGAATTCAGCTCGCTTAAAATGGACCTCTACCGCAGGGATTTTACGATTAACACCCTGGCCGTCGCCTTAAACCCCGACGAGTTCGGGCAACTGATCGATTTTTTCAGCGGCCAGCGCGATATTAAAGAGAAAATAGTAAGGGTCCTCCACAACCTCAGCTTCATCGAAGACCCTACCAGGATTATGCGCGCTATTCGCTTCGAACAACGCTTCGGCTTCAGAATCGGCAAGCAGACCGCCTCGCTCATTCGTTACGCCGTGCGCATGGGGCTCATCCAAAAGCTGGGAGGCCGCCGTCTTTTTCATGAAATCCGGCTCATTTTGGAAGAAGACGACCCACTGCCCGCTCTTCGCAGAATGGCTGAGTTTGGCGTTATGCCCGCACTCTCCTCGCAAATCAAATTCGACCGGAAAATGGAGGAGCTTTTCGCCTCCCTCCGGGAGGTTATTTCCTGGTATAGGCTGAGTTTTCTTGACGAACCGCTTGAACGGTGGCAGGTATATCTGCTTGGGCTTTTTTCAAACCTCGAGCCCCCGGAGATTGTGAAGGCGGCTGGCAGGCTTCTTTTGCCCGAAAATCAGCTGGAGCGCTTGCTCTGGACTATGGAAAACTCGGGCAGACTGCTCAAGGTTTTTTTCCCGGATCTGGGCAGCCGAAAACCCAGTGAAGTCTACCGCGCGCTTCTGCCCTTCAGGCCCGAGGAGTTGCTCTTCCTTATGGGAAAGGCCCAAAGGGAAGAGACCCGAAAGGCTGTAAGCCACTATTTCCATAGGTATAGAAACACGCAAATCGAGCTCAGGGGAAAGGATTTGAAGGCTATGGGCATTCCTCCTGGCCCGATTTACCGCAGGATGCTCGACGACCTTATGGATGCAAGAATCGATAAGCAGGTCCAGGGGCGTCACGAGGAGATAAATTTTCTCCTCTCCAGGTGGCCCGAGTTTTTTAGTGAAGTCGCCCGGGCTGACGAGAGGTTTTTTGCTAACTTATGAGGAGCTTGCAGCCTTAATGAGCCAGGTTCAATCCATTATCCTGATGATAGTGCCCCTGCTGTTTTCCATTATTCTCCACGAGGTCGCCCACGGCTGGGTGGCCGAAAAACTGGGAGACCCCACAGCAAGACAGATGGGCAGGCTTACCCTAAACCCTATCCCCCATATCGATCCCGTGGGCTCCATTGTCGTTCCGGGGATTTTGCTGCTGGCGCACTCTCCTTTTTTGTTCGGCTGGGCAAGACCGGTTCCGGTTAATTTTTCCAATTTGCGGGGCGGACGCAAAGGCATGGCCCTTGTCGGCCTTGCGGGACCTGCGACCAACTTTTGTCTGGCCGTGCTAAGTGCCATTGTCTACCACCTGACCCTCGATAGAGGGCCGGGGACTCTCTCCTCGGCCTTCATCGTGCCCATTCACGCCATGGCCCATTACGCGGTGCTACTTAACCTGGTCCTTATGCTTTTTAACCTCCTGCCCGTCCCTCCCCTCGATGGCGGCCGGATCGCCGTGGGGCTTCTGCCCGAAAACATGGCGATCCTCTTGCAGCGCGCGGAAAGATGGGGAATGCTGATAGTCGTGCTCCTTATCGTATCGGGTGTGTGGACAGGAGTGCTGGGGCCGGTTATATATCTGTTTTTGCGAATTTTGGGTGTAAGAATCTGAAAATAGAAGCGGCGGAGGGCAGCAAAAATCCTTTGCCTTCCCGTTGCGTTGCTTAAAGGAGTCAGAGCCTGTTATGGCTGATAAAAAAAGAGTGTTGAGCGGTATGCGCCCCACCGGGCGCCTCCATCTTGGAAACCTCCACGGAGCCCTGGAAAACTGGGTAAATCTTCAGGATCAGTACGAATGTTTTTACTTTATAGCCGACTGGCACGCCCTTACCACCGATTACGCCAGTCCCGGGGATATACGGGAAAACTCCCGGCAGATGCTCCTTGACTGGTTGAGCGCGGGCCTTGACCCGAATCGCTCCACCCTGTTTATCCAGTCGGATGTAAAGGAGCATGCCGAACTCTATCTTCTGCTTGCGATGATAACCCCTCTGGCCTGGCTGGAGCGAAATCCAACCTACAAGGAACAACAGCAGCAACTCGATCAGAAAGACCTTGGCACCTATGGCTTCCTGGGATATCCGGTCCTCCAGGCCGCCGATATTATCGTCTACCGCGCTAACGGTGTCCCGGTTGGTAAGGATCAGCTCCCCCATATCGAACTGACAAGAGAAATCGCCCGCCGGTTCAACTTTCTCTACAAATCCGAGATATTTCCCGTTCCCGACGGCCTTTTGACCCAATCTCCCGTGCTCCCGGGCCTCGATGGAAGAAAGATGAGCAAGAGCTACGGCAATTGCATCTTCATTACCGACTCCGAAAAGGATATAGCCGAAAAAATATTGCGGATGATGACCGATCCGCAAAGAATCAGGCGAAATGATCCGGGGGATCCCGAGGTCTGCCCCGTTTTCGCCTACCACAAGCTCTATTCCTCGCCCTCCGAGATAGAAGAAGTCGCCCATGGATGCCGTACTGCGGGTATTGGGTGCGTGGACTGTAAAAAAATTCTCATTAAAAACGTCGCAGCCCGCCTTGCCCCGGTTCGCCAAAAGCGGGCGCAGCTTGAAAACGACGTCGAAGGGCTTAGGGACATCATCGCCCGGGGCAATGCCAGGGCCGCCCGCGAGGCGGCGGCGACCATGGAGCTTGTGCGCGCCGCCATAGGCATCTAAAAGAAACGGTCACTGTTTTTAGGCACTTTTATAATGCGTCTGCAAAAATTTCTGGCCCAGGCCGGGATCGCATCCCGACGCGCCTGCGAGCTACTGATAAGCCAGGGCAGGGTAACGGTAAACGGCCTTCGGGCCGAACTGGGCGCGAGCGTTGATCCTTGCGGGGACCGCGTCGTCCTTGACGGAAAAACCATCGCTCTTAAGTCTTCGAAGGTGCTTATAGCTTTCAATAAGCCCTCCGGTTGCGTTACCACCCTCTCCGACCCGCAGGGGAGAAAAACCGTAATGGATTTTTTGCCCGATTTCGCGGAGCGTATCTTTCCGGTCGGACGCCTTGACTATGACGCTGAGGGCTTGCTCTTGCTTACAAACGATGGAGAGCTCGCCAACCGCCTTTCGCACCCCAGGTATGGCGTAATCAAGGTCTACGATGTAAAATTTAAGGGACATCCTGACAAAAAAGCGTTAGAAGAACTACGGAGCGGAGTTCGGATCGAGGAGGGCGTGACCGCTCCGGCTGAAGTTGAGGTCCTTGGGCTGCTTCCCGGTTCTGCCTGGCTAAGAATGAGCCTTCACCAGGGCTGGAACCGACAGATCAAACGCATGGGGCTTGCCGTCGGGCATCCTGTCCTGAAGATTAAACGCATCGCCTATGGACCTATCGAACTTGGCAGGTTGCCAACGGGCGGGCATCGATCGCTTAGCCCTGATGAAACCCGGAAAATCTACAAGGAAGCCAATCTTTACAGGGAGTGATGCCTGAGATGAATTCGAGGCGAGGTTATCCTTACGGGTCAGCCGGTTATTACAGCGGCCGGAAAGACAGTGAAAAAAACCAGCGTCCCTCCGGACACGGACGCTTTATTGTCCTCTTCGCGCTCGCCCTGGCGCTGCTTGTCGCGGCCCTGGTTTTTTTTGTCCCCAAAGGCAATATTTTCCCAACCAGGCTCAAAGCTCTTGGCTTCCTCAATAACGGCCGGGAACTGCTCCTTACCCCCGGTTCCCAAGTCGTCGTAAACCCAAGGGACACCCTCCAGCTTACGGCCGTAAAAACCAACGGGTGGCTCTCCTGGGGCACCAGAGTGGTCTCACCCCAGGTTGACCTTAGACCCGTTACCACAAACCCCGGCGTGGTGATAAGGGACCTTTTCCCGGGAGAATCCTTCGAGACTCCCAAAAGTCTTCAGTTCGACGTTTTGTCCTGGAATAAACAAATAGGCCAGGTCACCTTCCTGGTCCAGCTCGACTATAAGGATTGGCTCAATAAGGCCAATGCCACCCCCGATCTCGATCTCAGGATCGACTACCTCCAAAAGGCCCTTGCCGACAACAGCTCCAACATCCTTATCAAAACGCAGCTCGCCGGGCTCTATTTCGACATCAAAAACTATAAGGAAGCCGAAAAACTCTACCGGGATATAAACCAGGCGGGTGAATCCAAGGATATTTCCGAAAAGCTTCTTCTTATCTACCAGATCACCAACAAAACCGGACCGGCCCTCCATGTCTACCTCGATCTTATGAAAATGAACGGCGACTCGCAAACTTTCACCGATTTCCTGGCCTATTTGAAAAAGAAAAAAAGTGTGAGCCAGGCCCAAAGCTTTCTCGCAAGACACATGCGCGATATCCCGGCCGCTTTCCGCTCCCAGGCCATGGTGGAAATAGCCGAACTGGCCGGAGCGCACAAGGATTGGCAAACGGCGGCCAAGGCCTGGCAAAGCGCGCAAAGAGCCGGCATGCAAAGCTCCGATGTGCAATACAACCTTGCGGTCACCCTCATGCGCACCGGTAAGACCGACCAGGCTATCGCCGCTTTTGAACAGTTCCTCAAGAAAAACCCCAATGATATGAAGACCCTTGGGCTGGTAGCGGGCCTGTGCGTTAAAGCAGGCAAATTTGCCCAGGCCAGGGCCGCCTATGAGTCGATGGCGCAGAAAAACCCCCGCGACCCGCAGCCTCTGGTTAGCCTTGTGGCTCTTGCCCAGAAGACCAACGATCTGCCCGCGCAAATCGACGGGTATCAAAAACTGCTGAAAATCGATCCCAATAACCGCAAATACCTGTCTAATCTCGCTACGCTCTACATCCAGATGAAAAAGTATGACAAGGCCGTCGGTCCCTTAAAGGCCCTGGCTTCCTCGGACCCGCATAACGTTCAGGTCCAAAAGCAGCTGCTCGCTGTTTACCAGAAGCTAAACGACCCCAAGGGGCAGGCCCGGGTTCGCCTCCAGATCGCAAAACTAAATCCCGACGATTCGGGCAATCTCGATACCCTCTACAGGTCTTATGCCCAAAAGAAAGACTATAAGGGCATGCAGGCTTTCTTCCGTCCGATAGCGGCTAAAAACCCCAATTCGGTAAACGTGCACAAATATCTTCTCGAAGCCGCGACAAAGCTCGGAGACAATAAGGCCGCTCTGCACGAACTCGAGCAGCTTATCCGGCTGCAGCCAAAACAGATTGAATATCACCGCCTTGCGGCCTACCTCTACGAAAAGCAGGGCAATTACCAGGCTGCCGCTACCCAGCTCAAAGCCGTTCTAAATATCGATTTTAAAGATCAAAAAGCCCAGCAGGATTACGAGAGGGTTAAGCTTGAGGAACTTCAGAACGGCTCGCTGAAAAATGGGGCTAAGCCCGCAAACAAATCCGATTCCTCGGATAAAACCCAAAAGGCTTCGGGCAAAAGCAAAAAGGCTGCAGCCACCTCGGCTCACCACGGGGCAAAGCCGGCTGCGGGCGCTAAAAAAACGGTCAAAAAAGTCTCCAAGGCTCATGCGAAAACCGGGTCCGGGGAAGGAGAAAACAACTAAGGCCTGCCCCGGGGGGATGGCCGCTTTGCTGCCGCTCGCTTGCGCCCCTTGTCTCTATGTCGGCGGCCCGCCTTTGTCCAACCCGTTCTTTTCTCTATTTTTTAGGGATTCAATAGTTGCGTTGAAAGCGCGAATCAGATATAAAACAGTTCAACCTCGCGGTTGCGGCCGCGATTTATACGGGCGGGTAACTCAGCGGTGAGAGTGCCATCCTCACACGGTGGAAGTCGGAGGTTCAAATCCTCTCCCGCCTATTCGTTAAATCCGGGGGAGTTCCAGGCGAACTTGCCCCCTTTGCTGTCTTTAGCCTTCCAAAACGTGCTCCGTGATTGCCTGGTTTTCCGTTTCCACCCCCCTTTTGCCCGCGCCCGGTTTTTTAAAATATACTAAAAATATCTCCCCTGTTGTTACTGTGCTGTGAAAGGCGGCCTCTTCGATAAACCCTCTTAAAAGGAGTAGGGCTTTGAACTCTTCGCTGGAGGCGATAAGCAAACTTATGGAACGGCGATATCCCGACTGTTCCGATCTAAGATTCATTATGTCCAACGAGAGGAGTACGGGTTTTGCCCGGGATTTTGCCCACCGGGAGCTCGGAGGCCTTTTGCCTTCCTTTACGAGCTACGATGAATACAAGGCCCAGGGTCTTTCCAAAAAACTCGGGCTAAGAAAAATCGACCGGGCCGAAGAACTTGTCTACCTCACCCTCTATATTCTGGATAAAAAACGCGGGCGCCGGGAAGATGCGGGCCTTGCCGCCTTTTCCTTGCTCCCGGCCCTAAGATATGCGTGCATGTTTTGCCTGGACAGGGAAAATCTAAAACAGCTAAAAGGAATAAGGGTCGAGCAGGAAAGAAAGATTGACGACCTCTTCGATACGATCGCCGGGTTTGACCGGTATCTCGAAAGCCGGGGGCTTTTCATGCCCATTCTTCGCGAGCGCGACTTTGACGGCTACGTGCCTGGGGATAATGATTTTTTTGTCAATCTGCCTCTCTTTACACCGCTTACCCGGGCTTTTTTTCAAAAGGTCCCCCGCGAGCGTATACTGGTGGATATGCCCCTTTTTGCCCCTTCCTTCAAAGCCAGTTCCCCTGATTACCCTTCTTCGCTAAATCTGGTCCGTCAGGTTCGTGCCGGTGCGGATTCGGTCAACTGCCCCAGCCTGTCTTTCCAGGAACTCCAGGGGAAGGCCACGCTGTCGGCCTATCTTGCAAAAAACATCGCCGGTTTTTTAAACGACCGGGAAAATTCCGGCCAGCTTTTCATTTTGCTCCTCGATGAAGCGCTTTCCTTCTACCTGTTTGCGACCGTGTTCAGGCCGCTTGGAACCCTTGTCAACTTTTCCCTCGGACTTCCCCTCGGCGTTACATCCGCCGGTTTAAAAGTCCGGGAGTTTATCGATGGGATGGACGCGGGGGCTGAGGGTTTTTCGAAGTTTAGGGCAAGCCTTGCCGCGGAGCTCTACGGCCGCGGAAACGATTACGTGCGGGAAGAAGGCTGGGCTATCGAGGCCGCAATCGGTTTTGTGGACAGCCTCGAAAAATTCGTCGAGCCCCTTGGAACCGCTTTTAAACAAGTCGCCGGCCTTTTGCTTGGGCAAAAGCAGTTTTTCCTGAAAGGGGAGAGGAACGCTCCCGTCCAGGTCGTGGGCCTGGGGGAGACTGCGGGAGCCCCATTTGAGCGGGGAATAATTTGTCCGCTAAACGATGAGGTTTTCCCCTCCAAAGTCTACAACGGCCCCTTTCTTAATTTCATTCACACCCCTCAGGTCCGCAACAGCCGCTTCGAAATGGAAGACCTTGCGCTTCGTCAGTTCATGAGTTTCGCAAAATCCCTCGATATTGTCTCGGTCTTCGATGAAGCAAAAAACATGACCCCCAGTTTTTTCTTCACTTTTCTTAAAAACGAATTCGGGAAAAGCCTTGAAAAATCTAGTGTAAAGACCCTTGAGACCCGATCTGAGGACTCGTTACCCTTTATTGAAAACGACGCAGGGGTTAGACAAAAGATCCTCGAACACACTTTTTCCTTTACATCTCTTGGGGGTATCCTCACTTGTCCCTTCGGCTTTTATCTCGCCTACATAGAAAAATTGCCGCTCCCCGGTATCTTAAAAGATGAGGATTCCACCAGCCTGATTCTTGGTAATTTCGTCCATGCCTTTTTTAGCCGCCTTGCCGGGGAGTCCGCTCCCATGCAGAGCTGGGAGTCGGTCTTTAACGAGGTATGGGAAAACAGCCCCGATATTGCGCGGCTTGAGGGGAGTGGGATATTCAGGCTTGCCGTCCATCAACAGATCGAGGCCCTCGCCTGCCATGAAATAGAAGAGGAAAAACTGCTGCTCTTCGATAACGCCGACAGGGTGAGTGAAAAAAACCTTGAGGCCGTTTTGGGCGAGTCCGGCCGGTTCAGGCTCAAGGGAAGACTGGATGCCTGCGTGGCCCGCGATGGCATGCAAACGATCCTGGACTACAAATATAAAAACAGTCCCGCATTTAGAAATGTGCCCCTTGCCACCCTGGTCGCCACCGATACGAAAGATGTCGACGCCAGGTTGCAGCTCTCTCTCTATGCCTACCTGCTCTCCGGGGCTTGGGGCGTACCGTTGGAAAAAATAGCCGGCTGCTTTGTCTATATAAAGGAAGAACAGCCGGAAAAGAGGTTTTTTAAACTCCAAAGAGAGGAGATCGACCAGGTCCGGGTAACGATGAACGCCCTTTCCGCAAGACTCGAAGAGATACTTTCTCTTCCAAGGCTTGAGCCCAACTACAAATCTTCCAACTGCCGCTGCTGTGCGTTTCAACCGCTTTGCAAGCGTGAAAACTTCTATAGAAAATCCGCGAGGTAAGCCAGATGGCCAAAAGCGAACTCCTGGGAGCTTCCGCCGGTTCGGGAAAAACTTACAGCCTCATCGAAAGAACCTACGAATCGATTCTGTCCGAAAACCCCCTGGTTATAGCCGTTACTTTCACCAAGGCCGCAACGGCTGAAATGCGAAAAAGAATCCTCGGCCGGGTCGACGGGGCAGACCTCGATTACGCCGAAAGACTCAGGCAGATAACCCGGGCCGGGGCCGTTCGTTTTTCGACCTTCGACTCCTTTTTCTACCAGCTTCTGACAGCCATCGGGGACCCGGTCGAGATCGCCGACGAAAAACAAACATCGCTTATAAAAGAAAGGATAACCAAGTCCTTTTTCGACCGAATACAGGGGGCCGACAGGGCCGGTGAAATCATTATCGCCTGTAGGCTTCTTGGCTCTTCGATCGAAAACCTTGCCGGAGACCTGGCGGAAAGTCGCCTCGGAAGGTTTGACAAAAACGATGTCTCGGGGGAAAGACTTGCCTCTATAATAGAGCAAACCGCCCGGCTAAAAGCCCAAGTGCGAAGGCTTCAGAGCGAGTTCCTGCCCCTTGAGCCCGAAGAGCGCTTCACGGCTCTAAGAAAGGAAATCGCGGCTCTGTCCCGCGCAGACCTCTCGGCGCTCGTAAAAAAAACCGCATTCGCCCACCCAAGTCTTAGCGGATATCGAACGCTTGGCTCAAAAATTCCCTGGAACGCCTCCCCCTATGCCGATATTGACCGCATCTTCAGGGAGTTGAGGCAAATCCTTGCGGCTTATCTTCGTAACCGCGCCCTGCTAAGGGAGCTTACCCTTACGCAGATGCACCGCGTCTACCAGATCGCGGCCAAAAACATCAAGCAAAAAGAGCGCAAGATATTTTTCGAAGATATTCTCGAGCGGTTGATCGCCCTCGATGGAAAAGACGCCCCGCAAAGAACGGAGGTTGCCGGTCTTTATTTTGAACTGGGCCTCGACCGGGTTAACCATTTGCTGATCGATGAGTTCCAGGATACGAGCAGAGATAACCTTGAACTCATATTTCCCCTGGTCGAGGATATCCTGGCCGAAGTCGGGGCAGATGGCCTGGGGGATCGCTCCCTCTTTATCGTAGGCGATTGGAAACAGATGATCTACGCCTGGCGGGGCGCCGACAGGCAGGCCGTTGAAGAGCGCCTCCTTCCCTATTTGGGCAGCCGGCTCCAAAGAAATTTTTTGCCTTGTAACTGGCGAAGCACCCCTCTTTTGATAGAACTCTTTAACCGCGCGGTCTCCAGGATATATCCCGGCAGCGGGCCGGACGAACTCCAGCGTGTACCCTCGGGCAAGCAGTTTGAGTCCCTCTCCGAGATCAATTTGTTCAAGGTTTCTGTGAAATTCACTGAAAAGGCGCCTTTCTTTGAGCGCATGATCGATACGATTCGGGAAAAAAAGCGCCAATGGGGATGCGATTACTCCGACATTACCCTTATTTTCAGGACCAACACCGAAAAGGAGACCATGGCTCAAAAACTTGTCGAGGCCGGAATAGGCTTTGCCGAAGTGAGGGGCCGGCAAATACTTTCCTCCGAAGAGGGGGTAGGGCTTTTCTGCCTGCTCGCCTATCTGTTTGCCGGGGAGGGAAGCCTTTTTTTCAAAAAAGCGCTCGAAGCCTCCTGCTTAAGCCGGGGACTTCTTCCAATCGCTGAAAAAAAGCAGGTGATAACTTCCCGTTATGCTAGTCCCTTCGGCCTTCAACCGGTCTCCCACCTTCTTGAAATGTGCCGGGGAGTAGCGCCCGATCCCCTTATCGAAACCTTCCAGGAGGAAGCCGAAACCTTTTTCAGGACCGGGGGAACCTGTGCCGAGGATTTTCTGGCCTGGATTTTCAAGGTGCGAGACAAGGTCACTGTCCCCGAACCTGCCCGCTCCGACAGGGTTAAGCTCGCCACGATCCACGGTGCCAAAGGTCTTGAGTTTCCCCACGTTTTTCTGCTCTGGATCGACCAAAACCGCTCGTTTCCCTTCTATGTGCCTCTCTTTAAATGCCACATGTCCTTTAGTCGGCCCGAGTTGGCTTTCTGGGAAAAATTCGGCTCCCCGGATGCCGAAGGGATCCTGAAAGCCTGGGAAAAGGAAAACGAAAGGGTGGAAAACGAGAAGGCCAACCTCCTCTATGTCGCTCTTACCAGGGCCACCCACTCCCTGTCTATTTTTGTAAAGAAAAAAAAGAGCGCGGAAAAAAGCGACGAGGATCCGGGGGAAGGCCTCACGGAAAAACTTGTCTCCATTGTCGAGCAGTCGGCCTTTAACGCCGAATGCCTGCGGAGCGAAGACCATACGTCCTGGAAAATCGATTACGGCCCGCGCGGCCGTGAAAAGCAGGGGGAGATCGAAAAAATCGAGCCGGTGCGCTATGAGGCGCCTGCGGATTTGCCTTCCGACCCCGTCGAGCTTGACCGCTCTTTTGTCTCCGAAAGCGTAAGGGAGGGAATCGAGCGGGGAGAAAGAATCCACGCTTTTTTGGCAACCCTTGGCGGCTCTTTGCAGATACCTTCGGCCCACGGACTTTTGCCCGAAGAACTCGATGCGGTTTCCGCCTTTCTCCATGACCCGGAAGTCTCGGGTATCCTCTTCCGGCCGGGAAAGGTCTACTCCGAACAACCGGTCTCCAACAGGCAGCGCTACGGTGTGGTCGACAGAATCATTATAGATGACGCCTTGATAACTCTGATCGATTTTAAAACAGGGGCCCCGGGGGACCTTCTCGCTTCCTACCGCGAACAGCTCATAAAATACGCGGATATCCTGAAATCCCTCTATCCGGATAGAACCATCGAAGCCTTCCTGCTTTTTGTGGACTTGCCCCAAAGGGTTGTAAAGGTGGGCTGCTCGGGGCAGCCGGAACATCCCGCTCCGGCTGCCCCCGCTCAGGTAACTTTGGTGGATCAGCAATCGTAGTGATACGTTGGATCATACATCAAGGTTTCGATGTATCTTCCCGTATCTCCTTCTATCTCCTTTGTCGCAAGACCGCCCTCGCGGGCAAGTTCGGCCACCGCCGTCGCTATGCTAAGGGAAACCTCCCGGATCTTTGGAAGGGGAGGGTAGATCCGGCCTTCGTCGAGATCGGCTTGCGATACATTTTGCGCCAGGGTCCTGGCCGCGGTGAGAAACATTTCGTCGGTTATGTGGCGCGCGCCGCTTGCAATGGCGCCCAGTCCCACGCCCGGAAAAATGTAGACATTGTTTCCCTGGGCCGGCGAAAAGGTCCTGCCCCCTGTGGTAACGGGGCCAAAGGGGCTGCCGCTTGCAAAAATCGCCCGCCCTTGCGTCCCTTTGTATGCCTCTTCGGCAGTGCATTCGGTTTTGGACGTTGGGTTGGAAAGCGAAAAGATAATGGGCCGCTCGTTGTTTGCCGCCATGGTCTCCAGGATCTGCCGGTCGAAGAGTCCCGGCTTTCCAGAAACCCCGATGATCCCTGTTGGCTTTAGCGTTGCCACAATGGCTGCAAGATCGGTCATGCAATCGAAATCATGAGCGTATAAGAGCTTGTGGCCCCTAAGATCCTTGCGCCCCTTGACGATCAGCCCCTTGGAATCGAAAAACCATGCCCTCTTTCGGGCTTCTTCCGTGGAAAGCCCCTGGGTGGTCAGAGCCGAGGTGAGAAGATCCCCCGCCCCCAGTCCGGCTTCCCCTGCTCCTACGAATAAAAATCTCTGGTCCTTGAGATCGGCCCCCGTGATGCGCAAGGCAGACATCAAACCGGCCAGGGTTACCGATGCCGTTCCCTGGATATCGTCATTAAAGGCGCATGCCCGGTTTCGATATTTGTCGAGAAGCCGGAAAGCGTTCGAGTTGGCGAAGTCTTCGAATTGGATCAGTGCGTGTGGAAAGACTTCCTGCACCGCCGTTACGAACTCTTCGATAAGTTCGTCGTAAGCTTCGCCTCGAACACGATTTTGCTTTAGCCCGATGTAGAAGGCGTCTTTTAACAGCTCCTCGTTATCCGTGCCCACATCGATTGTTACGGGCAGGGAAGATGTCGGGTGGATTCCCGCGCACGCCGTGTAGAGAGCAAGCTTTCCCACGGGGATTCCCATGCCGTTTGCCCCAAGATCTCCCAGCCCCAGTATCCTTTCCCCATCGGTAACTACGATGATCTGAATGTCCTTAAAGGGCCAGTTACGCAACACATCGGCCACCCGTCCCTTATCCCGCGCCGAAATGAATATCCCGCGCGGCCTTCGGAAAATATGTCCATACTCCAGGCAGGCCTGCCCGACCGTAGGCGTATAAACAAGAGGCATCAGTTGCTCTATGTTATTGAGCAATACCCGGTAAAACAGCGTCTTGTTGCGGTCCTGAAGGCTTATCAAAAAGATATACTTTTCAAGGTCGTTGGGCTTTCTTGCCAGGTTTTCCATTACACGTGCGACTTGTTCCTCCATCGTGTGGATCCGGGGCGGAAGAAGCCCCCGAAGACCCAGGGCGTCCCTTTCGCTTTCGGAAAAAGCCGTGCCCTTGTTAAGGGCCGGATCGTTTAATAGGGACGATCCGCTTGAAAAGCCCTGAGATAGCCCCTTTTTTACCCAATCAACCTTTGTGCTTTCCGCTTGTTTCATTCCCGATCACCTCTGCTAAAATCGGTCAACGCGCAGTTTTTCGCACGCCTTCGCGCGGGAAAACCTTTTATATTGATCCGTTAGGCGCCTTCGCCTTCCTCTGTGTGTCTACGCCAACTCGGTGGCCACCCCAACCGATGAAAGTTCGATTGTCTTGGTCTCCGGGCTAAAATACATACTCGCAAAAGTCATTGCCGCCCCAATCGTAAGGATGACCGCGGGCGAAAGCCACATGTCCTGCTTTTCAATGGCCGCGATTGCCGGAATCTTGTGAGCCCACCACACATAAACGCTAAACCACGCACCCAAAAGAGCCCCCGAAGAATAGCCAAATCCTACCCCCACCGCCCGCCGCTTGGTTGGAAAGCGCTCGGAAAGATAGGCGGGCACCACCCCCCAGGCGAGCTTTAGCATCGCCGCCATAATGGCTCCCACGACTGCGAGCTCGACGTTGCGGGTTATAGCCGCGTGGTAGAGAACGTAATAGGAGGGTATGCCGAAAAGAACCAAAAAGACGCAGTAGTTCATGGTTAGAAGTCTTCTTCCCCAAAAATCCGATATCCACCCGTAGAAGATGTAGCCGAGGAAGGCCATGAAAAGAGCAAAACCGTATATCAGGCTGTAGGTCGTGGTGTCGAAGCCTCTGCCCCCAAGGGTTAGGATATTTGGCAAAAAGCCGTAAACCGAATAATCCGTAAGGAAAAGGCCCGTCATAAAGAAGAAAACCTGCAGAAAATCCCAGAGCGCGGGTGGTTTAAACATGCTGAAAAACGGCGCCTTTTCGATGTCGCCCCGAGCCTTGGCTTTCTTGAATTCGGGCGATTCGTGAAGAGACCTTCGGATGTAGATCGCAAGCAGTACCGGCATCACACCGCTCATGAACGCCAGTCGCCAGCCGTATCGAAGCATCGCCTGGCTGCCCACGGTGTGGGAAATAAAAGCAAAAAATATCGAGGCAAACACAAACCCCAGGGGAAACCCCGATTGAATGAAACCTCCAACCAGGCCGCGCCGGCCCGAAGGGGAATGCTCGATGGCGAATGTATGGCCGATCGCGTATTCTCCGCCGAAAAAGCAGCCCATGAAAAATCGAAGAACGCAAAATATAACGTAGGCCCAAACCCCGCACATTGCCTGCGTGGGCATGAGGCCGGAGAGCACCGAAATAAGGCCCACTCCGCCGATTGTGAACACCAGAAGGGAGCGCCGGCCAAGCTTATCGGCGTAATGGCCGAAAATAGCCGACCCCACCGGCCTGGCAGCCATCGTTATGGAATAGGTGAAAACAATCGTAATATACTGCCAGGCCTGCGAACCGTGAGGAGATGAAAAAACTTTCACAAGAATCGGTGCCATGATAAGCACAAGAGCCATATCGTAGGCGTCGAGCATGAAGCCCAAAAACTGTGAAAGCATTGCCATACGCGTGTCTTTGCCTAGCTTTGTCTTTGCCGACATGGATGTATCTCTCCTTTTGCTGTTGCTGGGTTTTTGCCATTATCTTTGCCTCTTGCCCTGGACTCAAACGGAAGCCATAATCAGCAAGGACAGTGCCAGGAAAAACCCCTCCCGGCGCGCGGCCCTTGCCCCAACTCCCGTGGCCGCTCCAGCCGGGTTTTGGTCTCTATTGGAGCTTTCAAAAGGTAGTGTTCCCGCAGGCAACAGGGGCGGAACAGGCGGCGGATTTTAGCCGGGTAAAACGGTGCCCAGGGGGGCTTGAAAGGCCCGTAAAACCAGTGGATGCGCCGAACTGCGAAAATTGGCCAAAATCCGGCAATCGGTGGCGGAAATCCGCCGCTTTATTGGAAATCACTTAGCTCTCTAAAAGGTCTTCCATGTATTTTCGATTCTCTCTGGCCAAAAAATTCGTATTGGCATTTTTTCTCCTGGCTTCTCTACCCCTGGGTGTGCTTGGCTTCTGGAATTTGCGCAGTATGAGGCAGGTAGCCCAGGGCGCCATTGCAAGCGCGACCGAAAAGCTCGAGAGCAGGGCGGGCAAGGCCCTGGAAGTGCGCGCTACGGATCTGGCCAAGCAGGTTAGCCAACTGCTCGACTCCTGTGGATCGGATCTGCTGACGCTAAAGATGCTGCCCCGAAACGCCCAGGTCTATCTGCGCTTTTCCGCCGACCACCAAGGATACATTTGGGTCCAGGACCCCGGAGGCAACACCCCCAACGGCATGCGCAGAAAAATTCCCCTCTACAGGGAAGTAGCCTTTATAGACGCGCAAGGCAGGGAACTCGTGCGCGTAAGCGGCGGCAAAATCGTGGAGCAATCGCGGCTGCGCAATGTGGCTGATCCGAAAAACACCACCTATAAATCGGAAAAATATTTCCAGGAGGCGGCAAAACTCCAATCCGGTCAGATATGGGTCTCCCACCTTACCGGGTGGTATGTGGACCGAAAACTTGCCCTCCTGGGCAGGCGCTACGAGGGGGTTGTGCGTTTTGCTACCCCCTGCCGGGACTCGGGCGGAAAGCTCGAAGGGGTCCTTGTGCTTTCCCTGGATTGCCGTCACCTCATGGGCTTTACCTCCCACCTCCTGCCCTCCGGAAAACTGTCGGGATTTCCCACCTATTCGAGCGGCAACTACGTCTTCATGTTCGATGATCTGGGCTGGATCATCTCCCACCCCAAGCCCTCCGATATTCGAGGCCTTCTCCCGGACGGCAGAGGCTTTGACACCGGCTCCCGTTCTTATACCCGTAAAAAGCTTCTTGCCGGAGAAGTTCCCTTTAATCTCGACCATGTAGGCTTCATCAGCCCCAATTATGCCCTGATTGCACGCCGGGTGCGCCATTTGCGCTCGGGCATAACCGATACCTTGAATGTGGCCGGAACCCCGAGAATAATGGCCTATGCCCCGATACTCTACAACCGCCCCCCCTATAACCGCTACGGCATATTCGGAGGAATAACCGTGGGGCTCGAAACCGAGAAGTTCGCCGAACCCGCCCTCCAGGCCGGCCGAAAAATAGATGAGATGGTTGCCAAAACCAAGCGAAACAGCCTCCTTGTCCTTGCCGCCTCGGTCCTTCTGGCTGTGGGGCTCGCCCTTGGCCTTTCGAAAACCTTGACCCGGCCAATTCTCTACCTTGCCGATAAAACAAGGGAAATTGCCGCCGGAAACCCCGTGGGAGATCTCGCCGTTAGAACCGGTGACGAACTGGAACTGCTCTCCGTAAATTTTGCCCACATGGCCAGGGAGATCCTGCAGCACCGAAAAAGCCTCGAAGAATCCCTAAGGGAGCTTGGACAATCCAAGATCGCCGTCGAAAGGCACACCAAACAGCTCGAAAAACAGCTGCGGGTCCTAAACAATATCCACTACCTCAGTCAATACCTGAGCACCGTTCACGATCGCGACCAGGTGCTCGAAACCGTCCTGGAGACCTGTGTGGAAGGATTGGGCTTTGACCGGGCCATTATCTACCTGTTGGACAAGAAGACCAACAGGCTGGTTTGTCACAATACCTTCGGGTTTTCCCAAGGGGATGAAAAACTTGCCGTGCAAGCCTCCTACGATGTCGATCTCCATGATTGCGTGCCTACCAGGGTGTTTAAAACCTCCAAAACGATGTTTGTAAAAGACATCCGCACCCATAAGGACGCAACCCCCCTTGATCTTAAGATTTGCCGCAATGCCCAGACAGACTTTTTTGTTTTTACCCCCATTAAAAGTCATGGGGTGGCCAAAGGGGTCCTGGGGGCCGATACAAAGATCTGCCGGCGCGAAATCAGGCAAATTGACGTCGAATCCCTTGAGATCCTGGCAAATGACGCCGCCCGCGCCATGGAGCGCTCCGAACTCTACGGGCGTCTTGTGGCCGAGCGAAATTTTATTGAATCTATCGTCTCAAACATCTCCAATGCCATCATAACCCTTGACGCCTCCGGGAAAATTACCTGGTTTAACCCCTTCTCCGAGGCCGTCTTTGGCGGCAGGCGTGAAGAGGTGCTGGCCCGTCACTACAGGGAGGCCTTTGCCGCTTTGCCTGCCTGGGTGGAAACCATTGAAAAACATCTTTGCGCTCCCGGCCCAAACTCCACCGAGTTTCGAGCCGTTTTCCAGGACGGCAGGCAAAAGGTGCTCGAAGTCCATTTCTCACGCATTCCCCAGGAAGGCCCGGACGGTTTTCTTATAATTGTGCGCGATATTACCCAGAGAAAACTCGTCGAAGAACACCTCAGAAGATCCGATCGGCTGATCAGCCTCGGCGTTCTGGCCGCCGGGATCGCTCACGAAATAAGAAATCCTCTTACCGGCATCTCTTTGCTCTTGGACGATCTGCACGATCACCTCCACGAATTGCCCCGGGAAAGGGAGCTCATCCAAAGATCTCTTCAGGAAATCGACAGGCTGGAAAACCTTATAAACGGCCTGATGGATTTCGCCGTTCCCTCCGACCGGATGAAATTCGAATTGCGCACCCTGAGCCTGATATTGGACAATACCCTGTTCCTTGTGAAAAAATTGTGCAAAAATAACTCGATTTCCCTCTCGGTTCACATCGAGGAAACGCTTCCGCTCCTTAGTTTGGATGCCGAGAAAATCCAGCAGGCGCTGCTGAATCTTTTAATGAACGCTATTCAGGCTATGCCCGAAGGCGGCAGGTTGGCCATTGAAGCCTCAACCATTTCGCCCCCCGAATATCTCGACTCCGAGGGGGCCGTGCGTATAACGGTTGCCGATACCGGCTCGGGTATTGCCCAAGAGGATCTCTCCTACGTCTTCGATCCTTTCTTTACCCGCAATAAATCCGGGTGCGGCCTGGGGCTTGCCATCGCCCACAGTATCGTTAGAGAGCACCGGGGGCATATATCCATCATCAGCAAGCAAGGCCAGGGCACAACGGTCTGGGTAGATTTGCCTGTGGTTAAAAGCGATGGGGCTTAGTTGTAAAAGTATGGAAAAGATTCTTGTTGTTGACGACGAAGAATTTATCCGGCAAAATCTCGACCGGATCTTAAGGGAAGAGGGCTACCGCACTGCCGGCGCCAAGAATGGACAACAGGCCCTCGATTTTCTAAAGGATGCTTCCTTCGACCTGGTCTTTCTCGACCTCCGGCTCCCCGATATCTCCGGCCTCGAAATCCTCAAAAAGATCAAGGAATCCGATCCCGACCTGCTGGTCATCGTCATGACCGGGTATTCCTCCGTGGAATCGGCCGTCGAGGCACTCAAATGCGGGGCTTACGACTATATTAAAAAACCCTTCAAGGCCGATGTGATTAAGCTCATCGTAAAACTTGCCCTGGAGACCCAAAGCCTTAAACGCGAAGTCTTTTCCCTTAAAAAACAGCGGGAAACCGTTTTGGGCTCCAGACTCTTTATCGCGGAAAGCCCCGCGATGAAGGACGTCTTGATGCAGGTCCGCGAGGTCGCCAGGCACGCGGAAACAACCGTGCTCGTTACGGGCGAGACCGGAACGGGCAAGGACCTGGTCGCCCGCTCCATCCATAATCTCAGCGCTCGCGCCAATCGGCCCTTTATCGAGGTTAACTGCGCGACACTTCCGGTAAACATGCTCGAAAGCGAGCTCTTCGGCCATGAATCCGGCGCCTTTACCGGGGCCAGGGGCCGTAAGATCGGCCTCTTTGAAGCCGCCGGTTCCGGCACCGTTTTCCTCGATGAAATGGGCGAAATCGAGTTGGGCTTGCAGGCTAAACTGCTCCGCGTCCTCGAGGATAAAAAAATCCGCAGGCTGGGAGGAACCCAGCTCCATGAAATAGATGTGCGAATCGTTGCCGCGACTAATCAGGACCTGCGACAGGCCATATCGGCGGGCCGCTTTCGCGAAGACCTCTTCTACCGGCTCCATATCGTGCCGATTCATGTGCCGCCCCTGAGGCAAAGACCCGAGGATATCATCGCTCTTTCAAACCATTTTCTCCACGAATATGCCAGAAAGTTCTCCCGCGCTTTCCAGGCCTTTGCCGCCGATGCCCAGGCCCTCTTGCTCTCCTATAGGTGGCCTGGAAATGTGCGGGAGTTGCGCCATGTCGTGGAGCGGATTTGCATTATGCACGACGGTCAAATCCTGGGTCCTGAACTGCTGCCAAAAGAGCTTGCAGGCCAAGCCCCCGGTTCGCTCTCCGCCGTTGACCCCATAGTTTTCCCCCTCCCCCCCGAAGAGCTCAAACTCGATGAAATGATCGACCGGTTTACCCTTCACCTGATAGAGAAGGTCATGAAAAGGGCCGATGGAAATATCTCCAGGGCCGCTAAAATGCTCGGAATCCCCAGGACCACCCTCAGGTATAAGCTCGATAAATACGCAAGCGAGGCTAAAAGTAGGGGATCCTCATGGTGATCAGCCATTGATTCCCAAATGAGTGATCGGGCGTGGCTGCGAACTGGTAGCCCGCTCCCACGACAAAATAGGTGTGCTCGGTTAGCTGAAAGCGCCCGAGGTTTATTCCCGGTGTTAAGTAGACCTGCTGCTGGCCGCTTTCCTCCCCGTTTGGAAAAGATACCCAGGTGACTTCGAATTCGGGCCATACCGGGATCTCGTAGCCGAAAAGGCAAAAGCGGTTTCCGTACTGAAAGGCGTTGTTCCATGTGACAGGCGTGCCCACCTTGTTGAACTCGCTGCTCGGTATGGCCGGTCCAACCGTTGCCTGGTAATCGAATTCGCCTATCGAAGTCTTAAAACCTTTTCCAAAGCCAAGCATCGGGGTTACTACGTCGTAGCCCGCACTGATTTCGTTTGACCCCGTCGCAAAAGAGGTCGCCAGAAGAAAGGTCACCACGTAGTTGCCTTCCGTGCTGGGAGAGGAGATCAGCCGGTATTTGAAAAGTGTCGACCAGTCGGCCCAGCCGGAGGCCTGTGCGCCCTTGGGCAAATCCTTGGTTACCCATGTGGGATTTCCAAAGATTATTTCGGTGTTTTCCGTGGGGATTATCTCCGTGCCCTTGGCGCCATAGGTGTCGGTTTCCAGCCCCTTGGAAGAGGTCAGGTCGTAGTCGGTTCGAATTTCCTGCTGAAGCGTTGGCGTTATGGTCACAATCGGAGTCATCCAGTCGGGCTGCTCCTTCTCGTGTGTGTGGTGGACCATTGCAAGCCATGCCGCATATTTGGCCTTGATGTCGATAAAGGGGGAATAAACGCCGCAATTGTCCGTTTGCACCGTCTCCTCTTGCAAAGGCGCTTGAGCGGTCTGCGCGAGAAGGCAGCTCATCGAAGGATCTCCGTTTTGGGACTGGCTCTCATCCACAGTGGAGTCGGCCGGGTCTAAAGCCGCGGCAAACAAGGGCCTTCCAAATAAAAAAGTCAATATTACCATGGCAAAAACGATCGAATACTTTCTCATACTCTTCCCATCTCAAAATGTTACGGTTTACATTGTTTGCCCGGCTTTGACACCGTAGGCAAATTGGGCCCCCGACCGGCTGCCCCCCCCACATCTGGTTTGTCCGGAAGACTCCGAGGTCTTTTGAACGCTCGCTCTTGGTTGACTCCTCCGGACCGCTCATCTTCGTTGCTTTGCGCGTCTCTATCGGATAAAAACTATTTAAGGCGGGATCTGGGAGGGATTATATATATGTCGTGTTTATCAGTCAATAATATTTCTATAGAGTACCATATCTGTCGGGACTAAAATGAAAAAGCCTAAATTGTGGCGAATCGATCGGCCCCTGCCCGACTCCAAAGGGCAATGTTTTTGATTTAGGTCCACGCGAAGACGCGAAGGCGCGAAAAAGAGACCTAAAGAAACATAATAGGAAACGTGTCCGGATTGACCTGAGCGATCCAGGCTTCAATTTGCCGTCGAAGACCACTACGAAATCGCACTTTTCGCAGCAATTCCAGGAATCGGCTGGGCTGACAACTCGGTCAGTAGCAAAAACTTGTTTTGCCAACGACCTTCCGTTGCGGTCCGGGTCCGTGCCCTGTTTTTGATGGGCTTGGAGGTCTAATTGCGTTC
>JAJXYD010000016.1 GCA_021780695.1 Deltaproteobacteria bacterium | reverse complement strand
TTCCGATCTACTACTGGAAATAGAAGGAGGAGTCTCCGTTTTGCCTGTATTTTAAAAACCATTTTTCAATCTTTCCCATAAAGGGGCAGCGAAAAGCTGAAAATGCTACCCTCCCCAGCCTTGCTGCTAAGAGCTATGCGGCCGCCGTGAGCCTCGACGATGAACTTGGAAATACTCAGTCCAAGGCCCACCCCGTCGACATGTTCGCGGACTCCCGAAGCTCTGTAATACTTGTTAAACACCAGGGTCTGCTCGGAATCGGGAATGCCCGGACCACTGTCGGTAACGCTAAATACCAGAAGGGGCGGTTCGGCCGATTCCTCCCGCCTGACGCAGACAACGATTTCACTGGCTACTGGAGAAAACTTTATAGCATTTCCGATCAGATTGAGCAAAACCTGCTGCAAATTTTCCGGGTCGCAGTAAAAATCGGCCACCTCGCCGGTAATGTCGGAGAGTATGGAAATGGATTTTGCCTCGGCAACGGGAACCAATCGGGATAGGGCTCCCTGGACGAAATCGTTAAGGTCTATGACCCTGGGGTGGAGTTCAACGGCTCCGGCCTCGAGGCGCGAGATCTGCATGAGATGGTTTAAAAGGGTGGTGATGCGCTCCAGTTCACGGCTGGCTATCAAAAGGAAACGTCTCTGCTTATCATTTATGCTTCCCATTACTTCTTCGCAAATGAGATTGACCGATTCGCGAATGGAGGTAAGAGGGGTACGGATTTCGTGGCTGAGCATCGAGATGAAATCCGACCTCATGCGTTCTTCCTGCGTAAGGCGAGCGGCCATGTCGTTAAAGGCGTGGGCGAGATCTCCGAATTCATCTTCCGAGTAAATCCGAATCGGCTCGCTCAGGCCGGAGCTGGAAAAAGAGCGGATTCCGCGCCGTAGTTCCCGAAGCGGTCGTATCATGCCGAAGCTGAAAGCAATTATGCCCAGAAGCCCTATTCCAAGAGAGGCCAGAACCCCCACGATCCCATACTCGTCGGCCCTTCGTCCCCGGGCATTGAGGCTTCGCACCATTTCCTCGATCTGCTCGTCGTTTTGCTTCCTGGCTTTATCTATCTGAGCGGCCCATTTGCTTATGACCTCGTCTTGTAGCCAGGGAGTCTTCGAAGGGGGGGCATCGACCTTTCCGGCCTTGCCAAACTGGTCCTCGAATTCGCGGTGAAGAACATCCCAAGGATTTTTCGCGCTCGTTGACGCACTAAACCACAGGATCTTAAAGAGGTTGTTTTCGTACTGTGTAAGAGCCTGTTTAAAATACTTCCTGTATTCGGCTTCCTGCATCAACTCATATTTTTTTTGATTTTCAGCCATGGACCAGAGCGCGTCTATCATCAGCTTGGAAGAGGTCGAGATGAGATAATTTTTGTTTACGATATTGTCGGTGACTCTGCCAAGACTCTTAATTTGGGCGAAAAGAAGAAGAATAGTGGCGTAGAAGACAAGGCACGCCAGAAGATACCAGGAAAAAAGCTTGAAAAGTATTCCGACTTTAATTTTCATTGGCGCTCGGAAATGTCCTCGGGGTCCGATGGCAATCACGTCCGGCCGACGGGCGTAATGGTCTCAACTAGCTGTTAATACTAAATCATGCAACGGGCGGTGGAAAGAAAAAAGTGGTCGGATGAAGCGGTGAAACGTTTCATTGCCGCTCCGTTTTGTAGAGAACCTGGAGGAAGTGAGCAGGATGAACGGCCTAAACTCCCGGTCGATTCATGCGCGAGCCGGCTTTCCGTTGCACTTCACGATCAGTTCTTTCATGTCGGCTTGGCAAAAACGCATGTAATGACTTTAGGATTCGATTCGGGAACCCGAAAAAGGGCCGGGTTGGTTTTGCAATAGAGTCTTTGAGCTTATGTTTTCTGATTTAAGCTGTTAAGATAATTAGCGAGTTTTAGGAGCCGCCGGCCCCGCAGCGCGGCTCGACTTTGGAGCGATCCGAGAAATCACCGGTCAAAAAAAACGGGCTGATTTGCCAGAACGTCACACAAAGGAGACTCATACGCCATGAAAATAGATGACTCCGCAAAGCCGGGCCGCCTCGCGTCCAAGGTGGCGAGTTTGGTGCCGGACCTCGAAACGGTTTACAAAGATATTCATTCGCACCCTGAATTGTCGCTGCAGGAAACACGCACCGCCGCCATCGTCGCCGAAAGGCTGCGCGCGGCCGGCTACGAGGTGACATCGGGAGTTGGAAAAACCGGGGTGGTGGGGGTGCTTCGAAATGGACCAGGCCCGACTGTCATGCTGCGCGCCGACATGGACGCGCTGCCGGTTCAGGAAGCAACCGGTTTGGACTATGCGAGCAAGGCGACGGCGGTGGATCGCGAAGGTAATACCGTTGCCGTCATGCACGCCTGCGGTCATGACATGCACGTTGCCTGGCTGCTTGGGGCGGCAACGCTCATGGCGCAAACCCGTGATGCCTGGCGCGGAACGCTGACGGCGCTTTTCCAGCCCTCTGAGGAAACGGGCGAGGGCGCGCAGGCAATGATTAAGGACCGGTTGTTTGACCGGTTTGCCAAACCGGATGTTATTCTGGCACAACACGTGATGAGCATGCCGGCGGGCCTGCTGGCTTGCCGCTCCGGAGTCATTACCTCCGCAGGCGATAGTTTTGAGATCCGCATGTTCGGGCGCGGCGCACACGGCTCGATGCCCGAAGCCGGCGTGGACCCGGTGGTCATGGCCGCCTCGACGGTGCTGCGGTTGCAGACTATCGTTTCCAGGGAGCTTGCGGCTGCCGAATTCGCCGTCCTCACTGTCGGCGCGCTGCAGGCGGGAACAAAAGAGAACGTGATTCCCGAGGAAGCGATCCTGAAAGTCAATGTACGCACCTATGATGAAGGGGTGCGCAAACGCGTGCTGGCCGCGATTGAGCGAATTGTCAAGGCGGAGGCGGCCGCCTCGGGTGCGCCCAGGCAACCGGAGATCAAGCCGCTTGATCGCTACGCCGCCGTGAGGAACGATCCCGATGCCGAACAGCGCGTAGTGTCGGCTTTCAGGGGCTATTTTCCCGGGCGGATTCGGGAAACATTGCCGACCAGCGCGAGCGAAGACTTCGGATGTTTTGGAACCGCCTGGCATGTGCCTTCCGTTTTCTGGTTTGTGGGCGGCCTTGACCACGCTTTGTTTGAACAGGCGCAGAACTCAGGTCGCCCGGGTGAAATTCCCACCAACCACAATCCGCGTTTTGCCCCGGTCATTCACCCGACTTTGGAAACCGGGGTCGAGGCGCTGGTAATGGCGGCGGGGGCCTGGCTTTCCGTTTGAGGCGCGCCTTGGTTTGAAAAACATCCAATGGATTGGTTTGAGCGGGTGAACACATGATTCATATTCTGCTGGCGGTACTGGACCTCGGGGGTACGTTTGTGTTTGCGATCAGCGGTGCGGCGGCGGGAGTCAAGCACCGGCTGGATATCTTCGGTGTGATGGTGCTCGCGTTCGCGGCCGGCAATGTCGGCGGCATCACCCGCGATCTGCTGATTGGCGCGGTGCCCCCCGCGGCCATCACGAACCTGAGCTATGTCGGGGTTTCCATGCTGGCGGGCTTTGCGGTATTTTTCCGGTATCCGATGATCGCACGCCTGAACCATCCGGTGCTATGGTCCGATGCCGTAGGCCTGGGGTTCTTCGCAGTCGCGGGCGCTCAGAAGGCTCTGGTCTATGGAATCGATCCGATGATGGCGGCACTGCTCGGCATGTTGACCGGTATCGGCGGCGGCATGCTGCGTGACATTCTCGTCCTGGAGATTCCGGTCGTCTTGCGCTCCGACCTGTATGCGCTGGCGGCGCTTGCCGCCGCAAGCGTTGTGACAACGGGGCACGTGCTCCACGTTTCGCCGATTGCCGCATCTTTTGCCGGCTTCGTTGCATGCTTCGCATTGCGCTATATGGCCATCCACCATGGCTGGCACCTGCCCACGGCGTCACCTCCGCGAGAGCCACCTTCAGAATCAAACGTGCAGGATAATCGTCGAGACGGCAGGAGAGCTTGATATGGGTGCCTTTGGGCAGCTGCGCGCAAGCTGTTCGATGGTGTGTCCGGCCGGTTGACGGGTCCTGTTGAGATTTTCGTGGAAGGCGATCGCATCCCTCGTGGTCCGGGTGCACGTTGGCCCGAGCAGACGAGCATGGAAAAGCATTTGCCTCAGCGGGGCAGGAGGGTTAAACCAAATCGGCCCAAATTGAGCAGGAGCGGTTCGGTAAAAACGGGATTCTCCACACGGGGGCGGCCCGCAGAGTCCACCGCAACGGTGAAAACTTTAGAAGGAACAAATCTAGGCTGCGGGGATCGAAATGGGATTGGAAAAGCTTCCAATCTCGAAGAGAAAAGGCTTGAGAAGTCGATCTAAGTTCTTGATTTTCTTTAAGAGGGCGACGCGGGGGTCGAACCCGCGACCTTTGGTTCCGGAGACCAACGCTCTATCCACTGAGCTAGTCGCCCAAAGATTGGGCCGTGCGGCTTTTCGGGGTGTGCCTTTCTTTCATCTTAAGGATTGTGCCCATCTTTGTGCCCACAGCGGTCTTAAGATACTCTTCCTGCCGAGCGGCTGCAAGCCTTAAGTCGGTCTCGTTGACGATATTATAGCGGTCGAAGACTTCCCTGGTTTTGTGGCCGGTGATCGACATTACGACCACTTCCGGGCTGCCGGAGCGGATCATATTTCTAACTGCGGTGCGTCGACAGTCATGGAGAAGCCGTGGGCCGATTCCCGCTTTCCTGCAAGCGGTCGCCCAAGCCTTGCGCATATCGCCCAGCGGTCCGTTTCCTTCCCGGTTGGGAAAAACATACGGGCATAGACTGTCGCGGGAGTCGAACTTGCTGGAAAGCATTGAGGCCAGTTCGGAATCAAGAAAAGCCATGCGGCCAGAATTGTTTTTCGTTTCGCCGGGGTTGAGTCTGACTGTTCCCGCGCCCAAGTCCACTTGTTTCCATTCGAGGTTGCAAATTTCGCTTTTCCGCCATCCTGTCTTATAGGCAAAGGTCGCAAATTCTTGGAGGTAGTCGGGCAGATATTCAAGAAGGGCCGAAAAGTCAGCCGGTTCAAAAAAACCTTTACGCACATTGTTTTCTTTGAGCATGGGGAAGAATGGTACTCGGTCGATCCGGGGGGGCGTGCAGCGGGCTCCAAGGTTCATCGCTCTTTTCAGGTGCGCCAGTTCGCGGTTGATCGTACCATTTGCCGCGCCTTCATCGAAGCGCTTTTCAATGTAGGTTCTGAGCTTGCTTGTGGTGATTTCGGTTGCGCGGACGCCCTTGAAAAAACCCCGGAGATGGTCAACGCTAATTTGCGCCCGAACAAGGCTTTTGCGTCCATTGATGCGGTAATCGGAAAGCAGGTCTGCGGCCAGGTCGTCAAACTTCACCCGCTTGGCCTCGATGTTGGGGGTTTTGCCTTGGGATACTTCGTTGATGCGGGCGGCCAGAGCGGAGCGTGCGCCTTCATAATCTGAAGTGCCGGTGGTTTCCCGGTAGGCCTTGCCGTCTTTGTAATATTTGATCCAGTAGGTGGCACCGCGAAGGTAGATGGAGCCGGGGAGCTTGCCTTTGATTTTCTTCGGGAGCGTTTTCATTCTCTTTCCCTCCCCTCACGCCTGGCTTTGTCGATTGCACGATCCATCCAAGCGGTATCACCGAACCATTCCCGCATGAAGTTGACGATTTGCGGGTTGCATGTGCGACGAGCGGCATTAAGTGCCATGACAATTCGCTTATTCATGCCTTCACATGCTTCCAAAAGATCGGGAGCGGCGGCAATGAGCAGGGTGTTGGCTTCTGCTGTCTCTTCATGTTCTTGATACGCGAGGGTAGTTCTGGCGATCTGAAATCCAGCTTTGCTTTGCACACTCAACGCGCCTATCACTTCCCAAGGCCCGGGCGTATGTTTCATTTTCCTTCTCCTTTCCGCCTAGAGCTTTCCAGAATTTCTTGCACCAGGACGTTTATGGAAACGTACTTTTTGCGCCTGATGGTCTCCAGGGCCGCTTTTTCCCTGAGCCAATCGGCCAATTCATCCGGCAATCTGAAGCTGATTGTTTTCATTGTGCTCCTTTCTTTTGGCTACGTTAAAGCCAGTTTAGCCACTTATGCCGGATTGTCAAGAGGGAAAATGAGGGCTCTCGTTACTTTTTCCCAGGATGAACGATTTTCGAGATATAGGATTAATTGTCTTCCAATCCATTCAGTATAGACCGGAGGGATAGCCTGTGAAAGTTCATGGCGATTCATCCATGCGATCCCCATGACTTCACGTCTATGGTGTTCTCGGAAGTGCTTTCTACCATTCCGCGTCTTTTGTCCACCCCCCCCGAAACATGGTACGGCTGGTTTACAGTGGTTGCAGGTTGCCCTGACGACCAAGGGGATATTGGATTCGAAATGTCGGTGTCGTCTTAGCATCCCTGAGCCGTCTACCGTGTAAAGCCTGAACATGGACCCACATAGAGTTATACCGCGTCCCCGCATTGGTGCGCCCGGGACGTTTTCAATTACATAGGGGAGGCCAGTTGTGCGCAAGAGTTGCCGGGTTGGGTCGATAAGATCGGGGTGTGACCTATTCCAGAGTACGCGAAGGGATGTGTATGCCTGACATGGCGGACTGGCGTGGATGGCGTCATATTCCTTTCCGTGTTCTGATAGGAACGCCAGTGCGTCCGCCTGATGAAATTCAAAAGGATAGCGCTTTTGAGGGGCGATATCAACGCCCACCACCTCAAATCCAGCCCGATGATATCCCTTTGAAGCCCCTCCGGCACCACAGAAGAGATCAAGTAATCGCGCCATGGATATCACCTTTCCTGTAGCGGATCATAATCATCGGCAATGGAGGGTTTCCCGGGCCTGGAGCGTTGCCAGGATAGGGAGTGATCGAAGAGAGTCGAGGCGCGGGGAGGGCCGGAGGAAAGGTCTTGGTCGGAAAGGGATTGGAGCGGCTCGTATTCGGTCAGGGCGAAGGCGGGTTTGTGGGGCCTGGTGGAGCGGGCCGAAACGGGATAGGCGAAGGTTAAGGCGAGGGCGTCCGCCCGGTTTGGGGATTTGAGGCCTCTGCGCTTCATGTCCTTTTTTGATTCGAGCTGTATTTGTCCGTCGAGGGTGGCCACGGTTTCCGGGCCTATCAGGTCGTTATAGAGATCGGAGTCGGCCGGGATAGCCCCTCCGGATTTTAACCAATCGCGCATAAGGCCCCACATCTCGGCCCGCTTGTTGGCATAGCCGGGGTCTAGAGATTTTCCGGCAAACCAGACTATTTGCCACGTGCGGCCCATGGTGCGCCCAGCGGAGACAATGCCGGTTCCATATCCGCCGTCGATGAATATGGCGTCCGCGCCTTCCGAATCCTCCAGGTGGCCGATGATCGCGGCCACATCGAGATCATTATCGTTTTTGGGAATTACGCGCAGAATCTTAAAGGCCAACCCCTGACGGAGGGCAATCACCAATTCGTCGTCGCCTTCCCAAGCTGGGTCCACAGAAAGAATTTTCGGGGCAAACGTATATTGGGATTGATTGAGATGTCTTCCGAACGCGGCGTCAACGTCGGTTACCGAGATGAATTGCCTGGCTGAAAGGGCGGGGAAAATGCCCCTGACGCGGACCTTGACGAAATCGGAATCAAGCCCATAATCTGCAATCCATTTGTCGAGTTGGGCTTTGTTGGTCATGCGGCAGGTGCGGGAATCAATTTGGCGTGTGCGCCATCGGTGCTTTGTGCGCCCGGTGAAACAATCCTTGAAGCGCCCGGAATTGCGGGTAGGATTTCCGAACACGCACCATATGATTTGGGTGGTCGAGTCGGTCAGGGCCCCTTCGGAAACCTCCCAAATGACGTCAGGAATCGCGCTTGCTTCATCGAAGATAAGGAGAACGCGACCACCTTTGTTATGAAGGCCTGCAAAGGCTTCTGAGTTGCGCTCGGACCAGGGGATTTGATCCACCTTCCAGGTTTTGGCGTGGTCGGGATCAGAGGAATAGAGGGCGGTTGCGCCCAGCTCGAAGCGCTGTTTCGAGCGGCTGAGGCGATGCCACTTGGCAAGCTCCGACCAAGTTTTGGTTTTGAGCTGGCTTTCGGTGTTTGCCGTGACTAGGCCTTTTGTATCCGGGAGGGTGTCGATTGCCCACAGGATGAGCCAGGACACCAGGGCTGATTTCCCGATTCCGTGACCGGAGGCTGTGGCTTCCTGGATCACCGCGCCCGCGTCCCCTCCGGCCTGGAGTTGATCGCCGATGGAGGAAAGAATCTCTTGCTGCCAGGCGTCCGGTCCTTCGTAGCCGGTAAGCTCGCCTTCGTCCCACGGGAAAGCGTGCATAGTCCAGCCAAGAGGATCGAGGGCATACGCTTGCAGGTCGCTTGCCTCGCTTCCGAATTGGCTCTCAAGACAGGCGTCAAGGTTATTCCAGAATTGTTCTTTGTCGAGGTGTTTCATTGTAGTGACACATCCTTTCGCTTAAACTCAATCACCCATACCCATGGATTGCTTTTCCACGGCAACTTTTCCCTATTGAACGAATCCCAAAGCGATTTGTAAGATTTGATTGGGTCGGTGAAGTGTTGAGATCCATTACGTTCTTGCTCTCGGGTCATTAGATAGTTGCGCCAATAATCCTGTGCATCATCATAGTAATGGACATCCCATCCCTCAACGCCTTCAGCTATCGCGTCATCTTCGGAGATGGATTGTAAAAGTTCCGCTCGAACACGCACAATCTCAAGTCTGACTCTTGATGCGCTTTTCGGCATAAAAATAGATGGACGCCATTTGATAGGATTGGCCGGGCGGCCTCCTTTGGGGCCAATATGGTCAGCCCTGTAGCTGATACCGTTAGGGCAACCTGGAATGTCCGTTGCCCATGTCTCTTTAACCCATAATTCCATTCCGCTCTGATATGGCCACTTTGACCAGGACGGCAAAACGGGTTCCCATCCACAATAGACAGTCCCATCAGGTAAACTTTCGCCATCCATAATCATTTCGGGCTGTGGCCTAATCAGGCGTCTTGTTTGCGTCTTGCGGCCTTCAAGGATGGCGCGTACCATCGGACCCGCGAATAAAATCGGACGCTCTTTCATATCCCCCCCCTCCCTCAGAATGGTATGTCATCATCTAAGGCACCCTGGCTGCTTGCGCCCGACTGCGTGGCAGCCTGTTGATCTGCCGCGCCTGTCGGGGCCTTTTCAAGGGGTTGTATTTCCCGCGCTATGATTTCTGTCGAGTAACGCTTCTGGCCTTGGGCGTCTTCCCACTGGTTGCTGCGGATACTGCCTACGACATAGACCAGGCGGCCCTTCGAGAGATAATTGCCGCAAAAATCGGCCGTCTTGCCGAAGGTGACTATCCGGTGCCATTCGGTACGCTCTTCCCGATTTTCCCCGCCCGCATAGTCATTGGTGGCCAGGCTGAATTTTGCTATCGCAACGCCGTTTGCGGAGTAGCGGACGTCCGGATCTTGCCCCAGTCTACCGATGAGCATGACCTTATTGATTGTGCCTTTTGACATTGCAGGACCTCCATCAGTTTTGTTTTTGGGGGGGCCGCTTGGCTTCCCACCGCGTATGGTACTTGCCTTCCATGATGGCGCTTGTGAAACACTGCACGCATGCGCCGGGTAGCTCGATTCCCCGGTAAAAGGCCGAAGATTTTTCTATGTTGTGGCGGCAATTCCCACAGGCTTTTCTCATGAAGAAAACTCCAGGGATGACCGTATTGCGCGACGCTCCCGCAGGCGCTGAATGATCGCGTTGCGGGTTTCCGGGGCGACTTCGCCGATAATGGCCACAACCTCTTGCTGGAAGGCCTTCACTTCGTCGGCGTTATAGAGGACTTGGGCGATTTCGAGCGCCAAGGAAAGCTGCTTGCGGATTTCGGCCACATGCTTTAGCCTCTGATCCTGGAGCGTGGCGCGTTCAGGTCCAATTTTGCCGATCATTTCCGCCCCGATGTGATCCAATTCGCCATTAATGAGATCGTTAATCTTGCGCAGCTGTGCCATGGCATCCAAATTGCTTTCCACAACTGCTTGAGCGCTGCGTAGCGCAATGTCTTTTGTCGTAGCAATCTTAAGCATTTTCAGCCGGTTTGAGATCGCCGGGCGAGTCACTCCGAATAGGTCCGCACATTCCTGTTGGGTTTTACCGTTCTGGATCATCCGTAATAGCCTGACATCGTTGATTTTTCTCGACATTAGATTTACCTTTGTTTTGTCACGGCGACATTGTTTGGCTAGACAAACTTTGTTCTGTTGTCCTCTATGTACGCGTCAAGGTCGGTTATGGCGAAGTGGAGCTTACGTGCTCCAGGGGTACGGATGAAGGGAAGGTGACCTTCCCAGACTTTTTCACGAAGGCCCCACGGTGTTAGGCCAAGGTAGGCCGCAGCTTCTTTGAGGGTCAGAAGCTTGGGGGCGATTGGATTACTAATCCGATGTGCCGTTTTTTTGCTTGTGGTTTCGCGTGGTTGCATTGGCTGTGCCCTTTCTTGTGCCCAAAGTCTGTGTCCGATAGCGCCCGATATAAAAGGTCTTATCGGACGGCTTATTTACCCTATTATTCCCACAACTTGTCCGATATGTCCGATATGTCCGTATAGATACGCACGTATGAGAAAATGTGTAAGAAAATGTGTAAGATTTTCTCCAGCGAATTTGTCCGAAAGTATGGGACATATCGGACATAGAGGACATTGCCTTGAAATCATTGGACAATTCTTTGTCCGATAGGCGGCTCGAATATTGGACATATCGGACGGGTTACTCATCATCACGACTCCATTGAACCTGGAAGCCCACCGCTTCCTCAAACCTCCGGCGCGATTCGCTCAGTGCGGGGAAAATCAATACGCGGGCCCTTTTACCGCCGATGATTGGTCTTCTGGGGCCGATGATTCCGGGGGCGTCGTCGCCTTTATGGAGGCAGAGGCCGCGGAGTTTGCGACTGAAAATACGTTCGTCCTCGACGTACCTATGAGAGGTGAGTTTGGCGTACTCGGCGTATTGGATATAGAGGGTTTGGGTTTCTTCATAGGAAGTCCACACCCCTTCGCTTTTGAGTTGGCAACCTTCCTCTAACCTCGAATGCCACCATTTGGTTACGGTGTCGGCGGAAAGAAGTTTCTGTTCGAAAAGGCCAGCTGTTTGGGGGACCGCACGCAGGTTGACGCCTTCGAGGTCCATTTGAAGCAGATCGTAAAGCATTGCCGCTATTCCTCCCTTTTCCATTTCAGCCCGCAGGGCACGAAAGTAGGTGTGATCCTGTAGGTGGAAATCGTTTACGTCGAGGACCATGAAGCGCCTTTCGTCGAGACCGGCGGGAACTACCCAGTCATTGTTACTGGCAATGATAATATTGGCGTGGTTTCGAACCTCGAAAGAGTCCTTACCTTTTGGTTCAACGCGGATGGTGGGTTCTGTGATGAGCCCTTTAAGGACGCCTTCTCCGACTTTGTCCCCGGCCCAAAAGGCTTCATCAGCGAAGAGAAGCAGGCAGTCCTTTAGGTGCTGATTGAACCTGCCTAGAAATTGGGTCGGGTTTGTGATGTGCTGGAAATGCGGGCCGAAGATGGAGCCGTAGGCGCGGGCGAAAGTGCCCTTGCCAGCTCCACGACCTCCCCGGAGGACCACGGCCACTTCAGTTCTTTCATAGCTGCCCCTCATGATGCTCTGGACGATCAGGGCCAACCAGTTCATAAGCCACGTGTCGGCTTGTTCGTCGGAGTTGCAAAGAACCTCATGGATGTGTTCGCGGAACATGTCCCACCTTCCCGGCTTGGGCTTTACGGCCAGGCCGCGAAATAGGTTGTAGAAACCGGGGACATTTCGGCCAGGAAACATGCCGATTCCTTGATATTGCCGCCGCTCCTTGCTTTGAAGCCACAGGTCGGCTATGGATCGGGATTTCTTCGGGCCGTCTTCAAGCATCAATCTTTCGTTGAGGTAGCGGTTTCTAAAATCGTTGGGGGACGAGAGGGTGATATCGGGACGTCCAAAATCGGGGTCGATAACTTCATTCAGGATGCAGCATTTGCCCCCGATCATAACTACAGCGTGCTCCTGGTTGAGCACTTCAATTCGGCGCTGCAAGATTTCAGAAGTGATCGGGTCCATTTAGTAGTTTTCCCTCAAAATGATTTTGACGTCATGGGCCAGCCCGCAACATCCCAGCTCGGCTTCTTCGTCGTGTTGAGTGCAGCTCCAGGCCATGCAATCGGTAGCTATGCAATTGAGCAATGTGCCAGGTATAAGCTGTGTGCCCCGATTCGGGCACACTAACTCAATCGGGTCATCGGGGCCGATAACGAAGCGGACAAATGGACACCATTTAATTTTTGCCTGTTCGGGCGTGCAAATCATGATCTATCCTTTCTTTTCGAATCGAGGCTTCCAACAGCTTTGCAGGAGAGCACAAAGCGCTTTTCGATTTCGTCCAAGTACTTTTCAAGCAGACTGTAGGTGATGTACTCGGCGGCCCTCTTTGATCCAGCCCATATGAATGGCACGCGGTAGCGGACCTGGAATGCGATGATTGATTGCAGTGCGGCATGGGCTTTCATCTCACTGCGGAATTTCCCGTTTTTGACGTCCATGAGGGATGATTCGATTACCACAGCGGCAAGGTCATAGGCTCGCAGCTTGGCAAGTTCGCGTTCGAATCGCGCCCGGTTCGCGCCCATAAGACAACCTATCAAATCATTTAGCTCCTTTCGCTCGATAGCCACGCGGTCTTCAAAGCCGGGTATGGAGTAATCACCGGCTGGGAGAGCACCCGATTCCTTTTCCAGGTCGGGCCACGGGGCGAAGGTGAAGGGGAGCTGCTCGCGGGTGTCGATGAGGATTTTCATGACTGAATGGGCCTCAGCTTCCGTATTTTCAGTTCTTCATTATCTATGCCTGTCTGGCCTATGATTGGGGTGCATTGCTCCTCAAACGGGCAATCATCGCGCCTACATGGCACAAGGGGCCCTGCTATTTCAGAATCAATGGCTCCGATTATCACGGCTCCACATTCGCCAAAGCAGAATCTTTCTATTTCCTTTTTTTGAACCATCAACACCAGTCCGTAAATCATCCTTCTTTCTCCTATCTCTCCACCCATATTTTAGGCGGTTTATCGGTGAGTTTTATGTGGATGATGACGTTGCCGACACTGGTTGGCCGGTAGCCCTTGCGCTCCGAGTAGGTCGATACTGTGCTATCGGAGAGGGTTTTTAGCCAGGTGCCGCAGACCACTATGTGCTGTTCGCGGGAGACCAGGGCCCGCTTGCCGTCCCTACGGATCGAAAGGCCCAAGCGGTCGATTGGGGTCCAGTGCTTTTGGTGGGTGTGGCCAAAACAGTAGATATCGGCTTCGTAGGGTGCAAGGTCCTGGTAATAGCGGGTGAGATCGGCTCCAAGGGTGCGTCCACCGCCGAATCCATGGTGAGCCTTGATGGTGATTTCCCAGCATCTATGCGATTTATCTGCGCCCACATCGAACACGATGGGCAGGAAGTAGGAATAGCCCCGGAAGGGAACAGAGAGCATTTTGCAGAGGCGCTTTACCGGGTGTGTGCCGCAACGCTGCTCAATGGCCTGCTCGTGGTTTCCTTCTCCGGCTGCAAGGATGCGGGAGCGTATCGGGGAAAGCAGCTCATAGAGCTGTTGGGTTGTGGCGTCTATGATGTCGTCGCCTTCGGTTGCGTCCATGGATTTCTGATAGCGCTTGAGATCGGAAGTGATAATGGAATCGGCCCAATCGCCGCCCCCGATGAAATAGGCTTCCGGGTCATCGAGATACTTTTTTAGGGCCACAAGGTCACAGGCGGCGTTTCCAACGTGCAAGTCCCACAGTGTTTTTATCCGGACCGTTTCGCCATATTTGGCCGGAAGTCGCACGGCCTCGATTAGCGTTTCCATTCTTTTATCCACTCCTCTTCCAAAAGCGCGGCCAGCAGGTAAAGATAGTTGTGGATGTCCCCTATTTTTTCATCCCACCTATCCATGTCTGTTTCCTCACGAGCGATAAAATCAAAAAGGGCGATGACGTGTTTTGCCATCATTCCGCCCAATGCCTGTTGAGGCGTACAGCTTTGCAGACTGGCAGCCGTTTTGAACTGAAGCAGCCTATCTTCTGACTGATTATACTCATCGCCCTTTGTGCTTAATGTGTCCCAGGCCTTTTCAATTTCGTTTTCTACTATCGAGTTAAAATCTTCATGCGTCATGTCTTCTCCCTTTAACCGCCTATTGAGTTTTGGAGGTCACACAAGATTTGGCATGCGTGGATGAGTCTGTCTTTGGCGTAGGAATATATCGCCCGCATCGTTGAGCGGTGGAAACTCGATTCGTCTCTCAATGCACGCGAGACGTTCTCAGCTAAATCATTAAGCTCATAAATGGTACAATCTAGTTCGCTTCTCATTGATTTCCTTTCTGTTGATCTAAAACGAGTCGTCGCTTATTGGTTGGGGCATTTCTTCAAACGTTTCAGGCCGATAAACCGTTATTAGCTCGATGCCGCCAGCAGCAGCTCCTATTTCTAAGAGAAAGCTGATCCCATCAATTAGTTCATCCGCTGATATGCTGCCAGGAATCACATAGTCACGGTACTCAATCCTAATCGTTCGTTTGATTTTCATTGTCGCTCCTTGATGGCATGGGGATGAGTGTTTGAGCTTCGCTATCCTCGAAACATTGATCGTCCTCATCGTCTTGCGCTTTGGCCGAACATTTGGCCCATAGACTCGGTAGCAGCTCCTTTGACGGCGTTTTGTCATCGGAGGTGGCTTCGAGTTCGAGGGAGAACCTTTCGAGGCGTTTGACGGCCTCTTCGAGATCGGAGAGAGGGCGAACTTCCACGGCCTTCCAGGATAAAGTTTGGAATGCCAGTTCGATGATTTGCTGCTTCGCCGCCTTATCGGACGCAGACTGCCCAGGAAAGAGTTTCACAATGATTCCCTGAATTGTCTCCAAGGCTATTGTTCGGCGCACTTCCTCCTGACGGCGTCTTGTGCCGTAGTCGGGGTGGAACAAATCGGAAGAGTTGCGCGAGGTGTTAACGCCTAGGTGGTCGCCTCCGATGTTGAGGGCCTGAAAGTGTGGGAGAAAATCCTTGAATTTCGGATAATCGAAGGTTTGGCCGTTGAGCTTATCGCTTCGATCTTTCAGGACGCAAGCGCGATGTATCCATTTGGAGCCGGGCGAGACCTTGTGGTTTTCTTTGGCTGCCTTGCTCTTACGGTCGGTCTTGCCAAGAAATTGTTTTAGTTCCTCCTTGGATTCGTTTGTGCGCTCCATCTCCACCACCAAGGAGGGTTCAAAGGCAAACTCGCTTTCCACCTTCATGCGGGTAGCGGTTTTAACAAGGTCCTTTGAGCCGTCTTCATTGAAATCGTAGTCGTATTCATACCCGGCCCGTCCGCAGGCGATGATATGGAGCTTCGAGTTGACGTAGAGGTCTGTATAATCGCCCCATTCGGTCTTTATCGCACCCCAATCTTGAAACTGAAGGCGGGTTCGATGAAGTTTTTTCTGATAGGCTTCGCAGAGTTCGCGCCAAACGTGGGTGATCGAGTCGATTATGAGCACGGAACATTCGTTTTCGGCCTCGCGGATCACCTGCAAAAGATCGGTAAAGGCTCGGCTTTTGACCGATACAGCTTCCAGGCCGGAAGACTTGATGGAGCCGATAACGAAGTCCGAGCCCGTTTCCGTGTCGAAAAAGGCCACGGGTTTTGATTCTGCGAGTTTTGCCAGGCCTATGGCGATTTCGGTTGCCGTAAAGGTTTTTCCTGAACCGGGAAAGCCCAGGATGCCGATTTTCGCGTAGGCCTGGAGATTTTTAGCCGGTTGTAGCAGCTGCATTGATTTTATCCTCCAGTTGATTTGGTTCCATAGAGAGAACTTGGCTTAATCTGACGAACCAACAGGCAATTTAGACTTTTCCTCCTTGTTTTTGGTTAGGTTTGGTTGGGTTGGGTTTTGTTGGTTTTGTGAGGTAATACCAAAGGGGCGCAGAATCCTCTAAATGGCACCAAATGCGGCATTCAGGAAGAGAAACTAGAAGCGAAACCAGAAGAGGAAAAATTACGTGTTTAGGGAAATCCGATCCCTAGTAATGGGGTTGTCTTACGATTATAGCGCTTTGTATTGCTCTAAATTGATGGGGTGAGTGTCCCTGGACTATGCCACTCGCGTATAGCGGCCAGTTAGGATGTCGGACAGGCTTGCATTTAATCACAATTCTTCGAAGAGGTCCTTGATTTTTACATCTAGGGATTTAGCGATGGCCTCTAGTGTGGTGAGCCTGCATGCCGCGAACTGATCCGGCCTCTTGTCCCGCCTTGTGCGCTGAATTGTCTCCACTGCAAGCCCTGTTTGTGCGGCCAATTCTTGTATCGTCATCTTTTTAGCACGCATAATCTTTTTAATATTGCTTTGAATCATATTTCTTCCCTTTTTTTCTAATCCATTAGTAAAAATGATTGACAAAATAAATGCTAATGAATTAGTAATTTTTACCGGAGGCAATACCATGAATTTGGAAGCAGATGATTTGAGGCTCTTAATGGCGTTGGAAGGAGAGAAAACGCGCCATCACTCCACGGACACGGAGGCAGCTCAAGACCCTCCTGGAAGAGTAACGCGTTGGGGAACGCGCCTAATAATGGGGGGTCGTCGTGGGATTTGCTCGGTCAGGGTGCGGTAAGACAATTTGAGCTTTTTGCGAAGCGGGGGTGCAGATGCACAGTCAAGAGTTGATTGTCGGGTGGCAAGATATCGCAGATTATCTAAGATTATCGAAAAGATGCCTTCAGAGCTATCGAAAGGCAATGCTTGAGTCGAACTATATTTTCTATCGAAGGCGAAGAGGATGGGGGAAGAACGTGTGTGCGTGGAAATGCGATCTGCGAGAATGGGCCAAAAAGGCGGGAGACTCACAGGAGCGAACAGCGAACAAGGAATAAATATGGACGGACAGGAAGAGTTTATTCCGATGCGCCGGCTTTGGATGGCTGTACTGCTACAGGCTATCGAGGATTTCACGGCCAGAGGCCAGTACTGGGAGAAAAAAATTAACGGGGTCGTATTGAAAGGAGCATGCCTAGACAGAATAGCGGCACAAGAGAAGAGACGAGCACATAAATGGTTCAGATCAGAGGGAAAAGGGTGCGGAACCTTCCTGTGGGTGTGCGATTTTTTGGATCTCGACGCCGGATGGACATGGAAATCCATCAGGGACATGCGACGCGATCAGGCAGCGAGTGAGCATCCAGACACGCAAGATAAATCTTTTGGTTGGCGGCAAAATCCTTATTTCGTGAGTCGTCCCGAGGGCGCTCGGATTGGCCGCCTCAAGGCTTCGGGAAATGGAAAGGAGAATTAAATTATGCCCCAAGTACCATATATTCCATTCGAGACGGTTTTACCGGAGGGCCAGATTGCTCCACAGCGAATAGAGGCCACTCCATCGGATTTTGGAGGTCAGGTCGCGCAGGGACTAAACCAGGACTCAAACCAGTTAATGCAGCAGGCGCAGGTTAAACAGCAACTCGCAAACGAAACGAACGTAAATGACGTTATAAACAACAAGTTTTTCCCGGCCTTCCAGGCTCAATACCAAAAGTATTACAGCCTCCAGGGTAAAGACGCTGTTGACCAACTCCCGGCCTATCAGCAGTCTATGCGGGACCTCGTTCAGCAATACCGGCAGGATTTACCGAACGGAATGCAGCAAAGAGCCTTTGACCAGGAGACTGGCAGAAGGCTCCAATACGAGTTTGGGGATATGGGTAGATACGCCGATCAGCAAGGGAAAGTCTACCAGGCGCAGACGATGAAAGACAGAGTAAACCTAGACATAGATTCGGCGGCTGATAAATACAATGATCCAAACCTTTTTAAGGCTACGCTGGTAGCCACCGCGCAAAGGTGGGCCAAATATGGTGCTCAAACCGGTATGAGCCCAGAGGAGATCAGTGTTTTACAGCATCAAAGTTGGAATAACCTATTTGCAACTGTAATGAGTCGCCGAATAGCGGCAGGAGATGTGGGGGGTGCCGTTAGGCTTTTGCAAGAAGGGGTAAAAGGCGGTTTTGTCTCTGGAGCTGCGGAAACAAAAATGATCGAAACGCTCGGGCCTAAAATCAATGAGGCCACTCTCACGGGGGCAGTTAATGGCCTAATTTCGCAATACGGCCTCGCTCAAGCGAACGGGAATTTTGCGCAGGCCTATCAGGATGTAATGGACCCCACAAAAGCCGCTACGCTAGGGCTAACCACTGTCGAGCAGCGCAACTTCGTAGCCAATACGATCACGGGGATGCAAAAAAACGCGGCCAAACAAGCGCAGAATAAGGCCGCCAGTACTGACGACACCTTTCTGCGAGGCGTTTACAGCGGCCAGATTAACCCGCAGTACATAGCCAATTATAAAGACCCTCAAACGGGAGCCGCACCAAGCGCCACAGCATTAGGGAAGGCACTCCATTGGGTCAGTAGCGACGAGAGGTCGCAAAACCGAACGGATATAAACGTTTACGCAAATGTGCGCAATAAAATTTTAGACGGTGAGATAACGGACCCACGCCAGATTACACCCTATTACGGGCATGGGCTAAGCATTTCAGCTGGGAATGATCTTAGTACCTTAGCCAAAACCATGGGAGATACGACGAAAAGCCCATACTTCACAATGGCGGTGAAGGCCTATGACAAGGCCCATAAGGACGATTTCATGAGCGATTCCTACCAATCGGATGCTGCTGCCTCAGAAGAGACGCGCAACGCTTTTATTATAGGACTCGCCCAGGCTACGGACAATGACGGGAAACCACTCACGGGGCCTGCGATCTTGGAGCGTGGGGGCCAAATGATGAAGCAAATGGCACAAACTACCTCTCAAGGAGGCCAAACGGGAACCCTTCCGACTTCTCCGCGATCGGGAGAGGAAAACCCAAAGGTCGAACAAAGCGAGTCCGCCCCACAGCCCGTAGGGACTCAGAAAGGCACGCTCAATCCAGTCTACAAACTCCCCGATGGGTCTCATGTTGTCGATACTACGAAGCGACCTATTTTGGTCGGAACGGATAGACATAGTGGACAACCCGTATATCGACTTCCCGATGGAAGGCTCGTAACAGCAGGAGGGCCACAATGATTCCGATAGACCCCTCAGAAGTGGTTCCTTTCCAAGACTCCAATTACGATGCAACGCAATCGAGCCCTACGGCAGATTCCAGGAACCTGCAAGGGAATCCGGCAGGTATAGACAGGATTGCACAGGCGATTAAACAGATAGAGAGCGGCGGCAATTATAATGCTGTATCCCCCGACGGCGGAAGGGGAGCATACCAATTTACCGGCACTTGGGACGCTTGGTCCAGCGCCTATGCCAAAAAAAATGGATTGGGGACAGGGCCATTACCAATGACGCCTCAATATCAAGACGCAGTAGCCAAAGACCGAATCTGGACTTTCGTTAACCAAGGGTATTCCCCAAAGGAAATAGCCTCCTTATGGAATTCTGGCCATCCTGACTGGGTTGGACGGTATGGGGTTAATTCAGCGGGAGTGGCCTACAATGTGCCCGCTTACGTTGGGAGGTTTGAGCAGGCATATAATTCTACGGGTTCACCTTCGGTAATTTCGAGGGTTGCGGATGGAGTCGCCAATCTTTTATCACCCACCAGCGCTTATGCCGACGAACTTCACGCAGCAAAATCACTAAAACCGGAAACGCAAGAGGTGGGACCGAGCGTTTTATATGACGCCGCCACGAACACGTTTAATTTGGCAATCGGTCAGCCCTTCCCGGTCCAGCACAGCCAAGGGCACTATCCGATTACGGATGACCAAATTGAGCCGTTACCCGAATCAATTGGAGAAGGCCCCCAGGACGCCACTGGATCGTCCTTTCCAGCCGAGCCCATATCTGAACATGGGGCAACTGGAGGCATTGCAAAACTTCCGCAAGGGGTTAGGCAGGTACAGGCGCAGGATATCGATTATTTCCAGGGATACAAAAACTTAGGATACCAGGCGGCGGCGGCGTTTGAGGGAGGGACGGCAGATTTTTGGAAAACCTTCAATGACGCGGTTAATTACGCGGCTACGAAAACCGGGATGGGGTTAACCTATATCGATGAGAACGGCCAGCTCCACGATAACGAAGCGCCCAACCTCATGACTGAGGCAATCCACGAGCTAACTGCAAACGCGGAGCACTATCAGAGTTTAGTGAAAAATCCAAGCCTGGTCGAAAAGGTTGTCGGTGAGGGCATTGGCGGCTTTGTCCCCGGTTCGGTAGCTTTTGCAATGGGAATTCCTTACGCGGCTGTGAAGGGGCTTGAACAGGGCGGCATAAAAGGTATGGTTCAAGAGATAGTGAGCCGTTACGCGATGGGAAGGGCTTTGGGGGCAACGGAGGATTTTAAACTTCCTACAAAAACCGCACTCACGGCGGCGGCCTTCGGGGGTGAGACGGCGGCAAGGGGCGGGAATTTGGGGCAGGTAGCTCAATCGGCAGCGTCAGGAGCGTTTCTTGGGGCCACACCGGGGAATGACGGGAGCAAAACCTTTGGCGAGGGGTTTAGGGATTTAAAGGATTCGCTACCTGTTATTCTCAACCATCCCGATGGGCAAAACGTATGGCTCAAACCCCTCATGAATCAGCAGGGAGGGATTCTTTTACCGAGCAGCAAACCATCTAGTTCAACAGAAGAGCTTGAACGGGTCAAATCGGCCTGGATCGGCAATAAAGACTATGCGCTCCACATGAACGCGGTGGAAGCGGGAAAACTTCAACAAGAGATTATGGCAATGGCGGGGGAAAAACGTTATGGACCTCAGAGTAAAGAGATAGATAAGGCCCTTCAGGTATCGTTTGATCTCCAGAGAGAGCCCGCGCACGTCGCAAAATATTTTAGCCAGCTAACCAAAGAACAGCAAGCGATTGTGAGAAAGGCGGTAGAACTCCAGACAGACCCACGCTTTCAGGCAATCGCACGACAGATAAGAGATTCTTACGATAAAACCGGAATTCGGGCGCTTGATGCAGGTGTAATCAAAAATGTGCTTGATAACTACGCAGCGAGGGTGTGGAAACCCAAGGAGGAAAGACCAGCGACAGAGCAATATAGGAAATTTGGAACGACGACAGGCCACGCAAAACAGCGCGTTTTTGCCACAGTAATAGAGGGGGAAGCCCACGGATACAAGCTTTTAGTGGAAGGAGCCACAAACAACCTACGAATCCTGAAAGACGAAATTGCTAAAACCATTGAGGATAAGGAAATCCTGAAACGCCTCGCAAACATGGCGGACGCGCTCGGAAGACCAATAATCATAAATAATAAGGCCGAGGGGTATTCTCGGGTGGAACATCCGAATTTTAAGGTATATCGATTTTTGGGCAAGATTGAAGCCGAACCAATCATCGAGACAGTGCGCAACCTTACGCGGACAGTGAAGGAAAGCACAACTATAAATAATGAAAGCATTACTGGAGCCACCGCCGAATCAGCCCCCGTTAAACGCATGAAGCAGATTGTAATGGATGCACTCACTGCGCGCGGGATGACAGCAGGCGAAGCCGATGTTTATGTAGGGAAAATAGAGCAGTCGGCACGGAAGGGGGGAGACGCAGATACTGCCACCAAGCAGATTATTGAAAAGTTGGTTGAACAGACTCTTCACATCACGGAAAAAGAACAGGTGAAAGGCCACCAGTTTAGCCCACTCTTTAAAAGGGGTATTATCGTATTGCCCGACGGAACGATGCTCCAGCGCCAAGAGATATATTCGCCGACCGATATAGCCAAGTCTTTCAATAAAATTCTTGGGACATCGGCTTTAAAGGGGAAACCGGGCATAGATGCAGTCACGCGCTTTAATGCGCAAGCCAAATCAATTTTACTGACTACGAGTCTCTTTCATTACCAATCGTTCATGCGGCAATATCTTTTGGGTACGCACGGGATTTCGGATTCAACGCTCAATCCTTTCCGGGCGTACAAAACCGGCCTTCAGGCGATTCAGAACAATCACCCGATTCTGGAAGAGCTTATCAGAAACGGAGGGTTGACGCTTGGCAGGCAACAGGAATGGGAAGAAAAGGTGTGGAGTGATGAATCGGGCCGGATTGCACGGGCTATTGAAGGGCTGCCAGGCGGAACGAAGGCCAGGGCCGCGTTTGCTGACTTGATGGAGCGCCAGACAAGGTTTTTGTTTGGAAAATTCGGCGCAGGGCTAAAGGCTCAAGCTGCAATTCTCGAGTATATGAATTCGCTTATGGCCTTTCCGCAGTGGACAGATCAATATCGGGCAAAAATGATCAGCGAATACGTTAACGATGCCTTCGGGGGGCTCAATCTAGCGCGGATGGAGCGCGACCCGACGGTGCAACATATCTTCCGGCTTGGGGCGCTTGCTCCAGATTGGATGGAGAGTAATTTTAACCAGTTTGCGAAGGGATTCGGGACACGAGATAAAGGTAAACTCTACCGGCGTATGTGGGCGTCCGTACTCGCCAGGGGAATGACGGCGACAATCGCGGCCAATTTATTAATGAGCGCTTTTGATGACAAGAGTTTTCTCGAACGTTACAAGGAGGCGTGGAAGGCCGGGAAGCTTAGATGGTTGGACGTAGATATCACGCCTCTGGCTGAGGCACTTGGAGCCGAGCCGGGCAAAAGGCGCTATTTCGGGATTTTCGGGCAGTTCGCCGATGGGTTGAGTTGGATTCTGCATCCGGCCAATACCATCGATCACAAGGCTTCTCCGATAGCCAATATCCTCGTGGAGGCATTAGAGGGTACTGACTGGAAACAAGACCCCTTTACCTCGTGGCAAGAACTTACCGGCCTTACGGCGGACGGAAGGCTTAAAGGGAAGCTAACCAAACCCGCCAAGTCTAGCGGGCCGATTGAGTGGGGGCAGATACCGTCTTTCGCTATAAACCAAACGCTTTCAAAAATGCCGATTTTCGCTCAGAATATCCTAGGATATGTAACCGGTCAGCTCGATGGATTTGATGCGCTGACGAAGGGAGTCGGGCTCCGGACGGCCAGCGTAAGAGAGGTCCCAAATTGGGAATGGGGAGTAAGGCGTATTCAAGAAGATCAGCCGCATCTTACCGGGCCTACCGAGGAGACAAGGTCGCAGAGGCGAACCGAACAGGAGCTACGAGAACACATACGGGAGGGGGAAGCAAGTTGGGCCGAAGTCGATGAAGCGGTGAAGGAAGGCAGGCTTACCGATCAGGAAGCGAACCATTTGAGGAAAAATCTTAAGTTCACCGATTTGCAGGTGAGGATTAAGGGGTTGCCTGTCGAGCAGGCAGTCAGGGCATACCGGGAGGTTTTGAACGATGAGGAGAGACAGAGCGTTCGGGGTATTGTGCTCAAAAAGATTAAGTCGGCGCACAGCCTTAGCGCTCAGGAAAAGCATGATCTTTGGCAGGTGGTGAAGTGAGCGGCATTAGAAATTACCGATGATCCATTTTACCGGCAAAGTGAGTTAAAGAGAGAATGGTCCAGTATCCTACCGCAAAGAAGGCGATTCGAAAAAGCACAGCGCTCCACCAATTGACAGCCTGTTCAGCGGCGAGGCCTATCTTTACAACTTCCAGGAGGCCCCAAAACGCTATGAAGAAAAGTGTAAGTGCGTCCTTGCCGCTGGAAGTTAAACGGAAGTTTTGTATTTTGCTCATTTTGGTCTCCAGACGCGGGAAGAAGTCTTTGCCAGGAGCAGTGGGATTGCGAGAACAATCTAGCCGAAAAGAGGCCGCATTCCAAGTTGATTTTGTGTGACCGATTGTGCCCATTGGTGTGCCCAAACCAATCAAAGCTAAATGAAATTTCCTAACCTAATCCAACCTAAAAAGGGCCGAAAATCCTGTTGTGGTGAGGATTTCGGCCCTGTGATTGGTTTTACAGGGTGTGCCTTAAATTGGTTCCGGAGACCAACGCTCTATCCACTGAGCTAGCCGCCCATTGCTTTGGGGCCCAAAGCGGTCTTAAGATACTCTTCCCGGCGGGGGGCCGCAAGCTTTAAGTCAGCTCATTGAAGAAAGGAGGGCATCTTTGCGCACTCCGGGAGCATTTCCTCTTTTGTCGCCGGGCGCACCTCTTTTATGAGGATATCGAACTCGGCCCAGGTCCCAACCCTTGGGTCGTTAAAGTCGACCAGTATGGTCTCTTCGCGAAGCTCCTTTACCAGGAACTCCACAAGGCAGCCGCGCTTTACCTCGCGGTACATTTTGCCGGCCTTCAGCCGATTCTGCTTATAATCCGACCTTGGCAGCTCCCGGATGAGATCGGGGTTATGGACACCGAAAATCTCCTCGGGCGGAACGCAGACCATCACGCGGTCACCGGCCTTTTTATTCAAAAGCGCGGTTTCAACGGAGGGATACTGCACCTCGACTCCCATTACGAAACTACAGCTATTGGACTGCGAAATGGGATCCCCGCCGTTTCCGGGGGTAACTTTCATCCCGAACTCAATTGTAACCCTGGAACATTCCTTTACCAGCTCTTCCATAGTCTCCCCGCTCCGTTATTTTCAAACCGTTTGTATTGTAACAGCCGATTTCCAAAAAGGGGATATTTTCTGTTTACTGCGCGGCCGATTCTGATTAAAAGTTACGGGGACATTAAAACATGCGACGATCGGGATTACATGGGGCCGGATATTTCCAGCGCGAGCCCGCCAAGGCTTATCTTTAGAAATTTATCCCGGGTGCCGGGGCTCTTTCACGCAGTCTTTACAAGACGCGGCGGGGTGAGCGCTCCTCCCTTCGACAGCCTTAACGCCGCCTGGGACAGCGGGGATTTGGAGGAAGCCGTACGGGAAAACCTCAGCCGCATAAAGTCGTGCGCCGCAGTAAAGCGGCTTGTTTCCAGCGTCCAGGTTCACGGGGATGAACTGAATTTTATCGATGAAAAGGCGCTGGAAAAACTAAAGGCGCGCTTTCCGATTCTTGTGGGCCCACCCGCGGATGCTCTTGCCACAAAGCTTTCATCCGTTGGCCTTCTTATCAAGACAGCCGATTGCCAGTCGATTCTGCTAGTTGATCCCGACAGCCGCATAATCGCCAATATACACAGCGGCTGGAGGGGAAGCATCGGCAATATCGTCGGCAAAACCGTGCGCTCCCTTGAGCGGTTGGGGTTAAATCCGGCAAGGACCCTGGCGGCCGTGTCCCCCTCGCTTGGACCCTGCTGCGCTGAATTCGTAAACTTTAAGCGGGAGATTCCCGAAGAGTTCTGGCCGTTCAGATCCGGGCCGGTTCACTTTGACTTTTGGGCTCTAACACGAGCCCAGCTCGCCGCGGCCGGTATCGGAGAGCAAAATATAGAGTGTGCGGCAAGATGCACCGTGTGTGAAAAATCGGAATTTTTTTCCTACCGGGGCGAGGGCAAAACCGGGCGTATGGCATCGGTAATAGGCTGGAATCAGCCTTAGAGGGTTTTTCGGAGGGGTTTTTGGAAAAAATCATCGAAGAGGGGCGCATAGTCTCCCTGGAGAGGGTCTTGGGGCAGATATACAGACTGAGGCTCCACTGTCCCAAAATAGCGCGGGCAGCCCGTCCCGGCCAATTCGTGATGCTTCGGGTGCGCGAAGGAACCGACCCGCTTTTGCGCCGTCCTTTTTCCTTTAGCCGTATATACGCTTTGAAGGGGGAGTTGGAAATACTTTTCCGCGTGGTTGGCCGAGGCACCCTGCTGCTGTCAAGGCTTCCAGCCGATTCGACCTTGAGCCTTGTCGGACCTCTTGGAAACGGTTTCACGCTTCCAGCCGATAAGAGCGCGCCCCTGGCCTTTATCGCGGGAGGCATCGGCATTGCGCCCCTTCTGGAACTTATCGCGCAGGTTGTTGGCGGTCGCGGGCAAAAGGGTTCCGGAGAGCTCCATCTTTTTTACGGCGCGCGCAGCGCCGTGGAGCTTTTGCCCGAAGAAGAGGTTACAATCGCGGGCCTTCGGAGCCATTTTGCAACCGATGACGGCAGCTTTGGCTATCAAGGCCGCATAACCCGGATGTTTGAAGACGTTTTGGCCGAGGGCGCCTTCCGGCCCCTCCAAATCTATTCCTGCGGACCGCTCGCAATGCAGTATAACGTCGCAAAATGGGCGCTGGCAAACGACATGCCGGCCCAGCTTTCCCTCGAGTCTCTTATGGCATGCGGGATAGGCGCGTGCCTGGGGTGCGCCCTTGCGGCCGCAACCCCCAAAGAGGCTGGCGAAGAGCGATTCGTGCATGTGTGCGAAGACGGTCCGATCTTTTCGGCGGGATCTATTAAATGGGAAAAAATCCTGGCACAGCAAACGGCGCCCCCAACCTGGCCGTTCAACTAGGGCCGCTTCGCCTTAAAAACCCGGTCATGAGCGCATCGGGGACCTTCGGCTACGGCAAGGAATACTCGAGTTTTCTCGATTTGCGGGCCCTTGGAGCGGTCGTTGTAAAGGGGATATCGTTAAAACCCCGCGCGGGCAACCCGCCTCCGAGGATCGTAGAGACAGCGGGGGGCATGATGAATGCCATCGGCCTTGAAAACGTCGGAGTCGAAAAGTTTTTAGAGGCAAAGCTGCCCTTTTTGCGGGAACTGGGCGTGCCGGTAATAGTAAATATTTTCGGCAACACCCTGGAGGAATACCGCGAGCTTGCCGCCCGCCTCAGTGGCGCCGAGGGGGTTTGCGCAATCGAGATAAACGTAAGTTGCCCCAACGTAAAAGAGGGCGGCATGGTCTTTGGCACCGATCCGAAGATGACCGAAGCGGTCGTTAGGGCTGTAAGGACGGTTACAACGCTGCCGGTAATCACCAAACTTACCCCGAACGTAACCAGTATTTCCGAGCTTGCAAAAGCGGCCGAAGGGGGGGGAAGCGACATAATATCGTGCATAAACACCCTGGCCGCCATGGCCGTGGACGTTTTTTCCAGAAGGCCGCGCCTGGCAAACGTGGTGGGAGGGCTTTCCGGGCCGGCCGTCAAACCGGTGGCCATAAGGTGCGTCTACGAAGTGACACGGGCGGTAAAGTGTCCGGTAATAGGGATCGGGGGGATCGGCAGCGCAACGGACGCCCTCGAGTTTTTGCTGGCCGGCGCAAGCGCTGTCCAGGTGGGAACGGCCAACTTTACAAATCCCGCCGTTATGAGCGACATAATAGAGGGAATCAGCCGTTTTCTCGCAGTCGAGGCGATCGAAGATATAAACAGCTTCATCGGGAGCCTCGATACGAGCTGTGTTTTCCCCTTTTCCGAGGATTCCTGCGCGCTGATCAAAGCGGACATGGACTGAGCCAATGGGAAAAAAAGCTGCCGGGTTCCTGTTTTTGAGAGCCCGGCAGCATTTAGACTAATTGCCTACACCTCTTAGAGCCTCGAGTTGCTTTCCCAAGGCTTTAAAAATACTGCGTTTCCCCCAATGTAGCCCGGCCTTCCGGTTTTTATCTTTTGCCCAGTTGAAACCACGGCGCCTTAAATCCCGGTCTACCAGCGAGCCCGCTTGGAAATTTACAGCGATCAGTTCCCCTGCTTCTTAAAACTACCCGAGGGCGCTTGTCCGGCAATTAATTTTAGATTCAAAGGACGGCCAAATCATGAGAAACACAATCATTTCGGCCACGGCGAGCTATTTGCCCGAAACCGTGGTCCTAAACGAAGAGTTGACCCAGTTTCCCGCAGAGGCAAGACCCAGAATAGCGGCCAAAACGGGTGTTTTTTCCCGAAGGGTTGCCCCGGAGGATGCGTGTACGAGCGATCTGGCGATCGAGGCCGGGCGGGCGTGTCTAAAAAGGGCGAATTTTCCCCCGGAAAAAGTCCAGGGTCTCGTTGTGTCCACCTCTTCTCCCGACTGCATGCAGCCGCCGACCGCGGCCAGGGCTCAGGCGGGCCTTGGCGTCACCAACGCTTTTGCCTTCGATCTGAACTCGGTCTGTTCGGGCAGCGCTTACGGGATTTGCATGGCCGATGCCCTTATAAGGTCTGGAAGATTTGAAAACATTTTGTTTATCGCCGCCGAGATGTATTCAAAAATAATCAACCCCAGGGATTTTGGAACCGCGCCCTATTTCGGAGACGGTGCGGGGGCCATACTGTTTGAGGCGGGCGAGGGCTCCCGGGGGGTCATTGATTCATGCCTTGGAACAGACGGGCACATGAACTCGGAGCTTGGGGTTTTCGGGGGCGGAACGCTCCATCCTTTCCGAAGGCTTTCACACCCCAATTCGATCTATCTCAAGATGAACGGGCGGGCGATCATGGAGTTTGCCCTGCGAAGAGGCTCCGAGATCGTAAGGAGGGTTTCCAGCCAAGCGGGAGTAGCTCTTGGGGAAATCGACTGCTTTATCTGCCACCAGGCAAACGTAAATATTTTAAAGCAACTGGCGGCCATTCTGGATGTGCCGTTTGAGAAGTTTTTCGTAAATCTTGACCGCTACGGTAATACGGCAAGCGCTTCGGTGATAATTGCGCTTGACGAAGCAATCGAGTCGGGGATGATCAGGGAGGGCAGCACGGCGCTCACGGTTGCTTTCGGGGGCGGATTGAGCTACGGGGCCAACCTGATCGGGTTTTAACGCGTGGTCCGGGCCTGGTGTGTCCTCTTCCCTAGCCGCTCACCGGGATTAGCCTTGCGGCCCCGATAAGTGCGGCGCTGTCTCCAAGGAGGCCGCGAACAATCTCGGGCCTTTGCCTGCCAAGCATCGAGCAGTTTGCCGCAAGGGTTTTTTGAAGGGAGCCGATGAAAAGTTCGAAGGCCCCGCCCACGCCTCCGCCTATCACGGCGCGCCGCATACCCAGGGCGGAGAAAAGATTGGAGATGGCCAGCCCAAGCGCCCAGCCCATTTTGTCAAAGAGTTCGAGGCAGAGCGGGTCGCCGTTTTTCGCGTAGCGATAGATAACTTCGGCACTGAGTTTTCCGGCATTATCGAGCTCCCGGAGGGGGCCCTCTTTAATTTTTCGAGCGTCCAGGGCTCTTCGGGCTCCGGATACAAGGGCGCGCGCGGAGGCAAAACTTTCCAAACATCCCTTCGATCCGCAGGGGCATTGAGGACCTCCGGGCTCTACGATGATGTGGCCAAATTCTGCGCAAAAACCAAGGTGGTCGCCCTCCCAGAGTTTCCCATCCAGAAAGAGGCAGCCGCCCGCGCCCGTGCCAAGCACGATCCCGACCCAGTTGGCAAAGCCCCGGGCGGCTCCGGCAAAGCTTTCGCCCAGGCCGAAGACGTTTGCATCGTTTTCCATGCGGACCGGAAGGCGCAGGGCGTCCTCCAGGTTTTTTCCCAGCCGGTATCCGTTAAGGTTTGGAAGGTTTGGGGAAAAAACCACAAGGCCTTTGGAGGACTCGATTTTTCCCGCCACTCCAAGGCCCGCGGCAGGCACCCTAAAGCCTCGCGCGTTTCCTGAGCCGATAAGCTCGCGGCAGCAACCGACGAGTTTTTCCAAAATCGTTTGTGCATCGAGATCGGCGGCACGGGCAAGACGCATATCCAAAATTTTTCCCGACCGGTCGACCAAGGCAGCCCTGAGGTTTGTGCCTCCCAGATCTATTCCGATGGAGGCAAGGTCTTTAGACTTTTGCATTCGGGCCCTTTCGAAAATCGGGCAAAGGCTTTGGGACGGCGCTGTCCCCCGCTTTTAAAGCTGCCGGGACAGGAAGGCCGCGGGCACATAGAAGACATAATGGGCGGAGAGGATATCAAACTGTGAGTCGGTTTGGGATTGAATCCCGTCAAGGAGCTCTTTTAAGGATAGCGCGTTGTTTACGGTTTCCAGGAAAACGCCCGGGTCGTAGTGTTCGAGTCGAAGCGGGAGCAGGAAACTGCGCACCGATCCTTTCCAAGACACTTTGAGCTTTTCGCGCTCCTCGTTTATGATTTTAAAAAACCATCTTACCAGATCGGTCCGCAAAACCGGGGAGGGCGCGCCGGTTGCGCATTCCATAAGCCCCGCGAGCCGGTAGAACCGGCGCATTTTTTTTTCCTCTTCGCGGAATTTGAAAAGGTACAGGCTCGTGTAATAGTAGCCGCCCTCAAGGGTTCGATAATTGGGGACAAGGGTCATAAGGGGTCCCTGGGAGGTCGATTTTTTGCGTTGGGCCTCGAGTTTTTCCGATTCTTCCCGAGTGCACAAAATCGAGCTTTCCGGGAGCCATTCACCCTTGCGAAATTCGAGCGGCGACAGTGCAATAAGGTTGTGTCCCGGCTTGAATCTTGAGGATAGGTCTATGATATCGGCCATTCAGTTTATAAAGACACCCCTGTAGAAATCGACGTTATCGATAACCGAACCGGCGCCTCTTGCTATTGCGGTAAGAGGGTCTTCAGCCACATTTACCTTTAGCCTTGTCTGCTGGGATAAAAGCTTATCGAGGCCCTTTATGAGGGCCCCTCCGCCGGCGAGCCAAAAGCCGGTGTCATGAATATCGGCGGCAAGATCGGGCGGGGTTTTCTCAAGCGCGCGCCTAACCGATTCAACGATCGTATCCACCGGTTCCTTTATGGCCAGGCGAATTTCCTCATCTGTAACCGTAAAGGCCTTGGGTATGCCCGAAAGAATTTCCTTGCCGGTTATTTCGATCGATTCGGGCCTGTCGAGGGGGACCGCGGAGCCTATGCGAATCTTAACCGATTCGGCCAGGACTTCGCTTATAATCATCTGGCGCTCCCTTTGAATGTAGCGAAGGACCGCCTCGTTTGCTTCATCTCCGGCCACCCGCACCGATTCGCTGTAGGCCACGGCGAACATGGATATTACAGCCACCTCGGTCGTTCCGCCCCCGATGTCGACCACCATGTTTCCCCGGGGCTCATCGATTGGGAGTCCCGCCCCGATAGCCGCGGCCATAGGTTCTTCGATGAGATGGATGTAGCGTGCTCCGGCCTGTTCGGCGGCTTCGATCACGGCCCTTTTTTCCACCGAGGTAATTCCTGTGGGAACGGCCACGACCAGCCTGGGCCGAAAAAACTGGTGGCGGTTTAGAATTTTAGTCAAGAAATGTTTTATCATCACGGCGGTAACTTCAAAATCGGCTATGACGCCGTCTTTTAGAGGCCTGATGGTAACGATCCTGTGTCCGTGTCTTCCGATCATGTGCCTGGCTTCCAGACCAACCGCAATGACCTGGTTTGTGTCCTGGTTTATGGCCACAACCGACGGTTCATTGAGCACAATGCCCTTGCCGCGCATGTAAATGAGGGTATTGGCGGTCCCAAGATCCATGGCCAAGTCTTGGGCAAAATATGACAGAAGCCATTCGAGCATACATGACCCCTTCTGTTTTATCCTTTGAGCAACTTTGTAAAGGGAGCCCCGTTAAAGTCAGCACAGGGCGATACATTTAACCATAAGAGTCTATAGGCCGAATGATTCGGCGGGTCAACTATTTATGATACTGCTTTTTCCGGTCTCGAGCCAAATGCGGCAAACAGACGACTGCTGACAAGGGGCCAGAGCTCCTCGATTTTGGCAGTATCCTGCGGGAAACCTGCAGAAGAGATATAGGGGTGAAGTTTTACTCCCTTGATGCTTTTTAAAGAGATCTTGCCAAAGGCGGCAAGCTCGCTGAGCTGGTTTTCGGCCTCATGGATACCGGTTTCTGTAAAAAGCAGGCCAAAACGGTTTTGGGAAAGCTGGCCTATGAGCACCCCCGTTGGCAAAGCCGCGCAAAGGGAGGCTGCAAGTTCGCGCTGAAGCTGCCTTATCCTCTGAGGCTGGACCTTGGTGGCAAGTATCTGCCAGGGTTCAAACTGGACCAGAGCCAGGGTAAAGGGGGCGTTTGACTTCATCGAGGCGTGAAAGATCCCCTCGATTCTGGCCTCGAAGGCCGGAGGGCTGAAGAGCCCGGTGCAGATATCGTAGGAGTGCAGGGCCTCGTTTTCCTCCTTGCAGTAGACCTGTTCGAGCAAAAGCAAAAGAAAGTGGAAGGCATGGGCGACCGCGTGCTCGGAGTCCACATTCCATTCGAGGGGCTGTCTTGACAGAAACACTACGGCCATCTCATGGCCAAGAGAGGTTTGTCCGCGCATTCCCCAAACGGTACCCTGGTGGGGCAGGTTTTCTCCGGGAGAAAAGAGGTAGTGGTCGGATGTGGCGGGATTCATGCGCATGATAAGCAGGTTTTTGGGATTTTGCAGAACCCAGCCGATAAGCCCCTTGGATGCCGAAAAACTCTGAGTCACAATGCCTCTTGGCGCATTGGCCGTTGCGCCTATGACTCTATAATTTTTTTCTCCGGGTTGTCTTAAGACCAAAAAGCCGTAATCCATTCCAAGAAGCCCGGCCCACTCGGTGGCAAAGACCCCGCAGTAGTTGTCGAGTTCGCACCCCTTGAAGGCGATTTCGTCGAGCCGATGGATTACATCGAAAACCCTTGCGTAGTTGTCATGGCGGGTTTTGGCCCTGCGATTGGTTAAAAGCCCGCCCAGGATGTCGGCAAACTCTTTTATCCACTTTTGCTGCTTATCGTTAAATCCCCAGCCGTATTTGGTATCGACGTAGAGAATACCGGCTCCGCCCGCGACCGGGGCGGCAAAGAGCCCCTTTATGTGGGATTCCCCCTCCCTGTAGAAGGGCAGGGTCAAGGATATGGAGGATGTGGCCTCGTGGAGCTTGTCCAGGTGAATGGTTTGTCCGACTTTTTGGACCTGGGAAAGGATCCCGCTGCCTTCAAGAGGCAGGGACACCTCGCGGGGAATGAATTTGGAAAGGCTCTGGAGTGCAGCGATATTGAGCCTTCGGCTCTTTTGGTCGAAGACAAAAAAGGCCGTGGTATAGGCTTCAAGAACGTTTGCGAGCAGACTTACAAGCGGTTGATAGGGGTTTAAATCCATTAAAATGCCTTGCATTTGGCCGGCCGTTTTGCCCCGGATAACCTTTGAACTTGTGATATAATAAAAAGTGACGTTGGACTTTTCTACCGGATAGAGGGGGTTGTGTCAATAGAGTTGCGCTTTGGGAGGAGTTGGTGGGCAAAATAGCGATTTTACCCGATATTCTTTGCAATCAAATCGCCGCTGGAGAAGTGGTCGAAAGACCCGCGGCGGTTGTAAAGGAACTGGTCGAAAACAGCATCGACGCGGGGAGCACCCGGATAGCGGTAAGCCTTATCGAGGGGGGAAGGCGCGAGATAAGCGTTGTCGATAACGGCTGCGGTATGAGCGGGGAAGACTCGCTTTTAGCTCTTGAAAGGCACGCTACCAGTAAAATCAGATCCATCGAGGATCTTAGCGCTATCAGCTCTTTAGGCTTTCGGGGGGAAGCTCTGCCCTCGATTGCGGCGGTAAGCCGTTTTGAGTTAAACGCCTGTGAACATGGGGCCCTTAGCGGAACCTCCATTCGAGTCGAGGGGGGGGTTATAAAAGAGGTGCGGGAAAAAGGGCTTCCGCCCGGCACCCAGATCCTGGTACGAGACCTTTTCTACTGCCTGCCGGCGAGGCGCAAATTCCTTCGAAAGGCCGAGACCGAGCTTGCCTATATAACGGATAATTTTTTGCGGGTCTCTTTGGCCAATCCCGGTATCCACATGCAATTAAAAAGTCAGGACAGGCCGGTCTACGACCACCCGAAATGCGAGGGGCTTCTGCAAAGGGCCAGGCATGTTGTGGGTTCTCAGATCGCAGGGGCCTTTTCGGCTGTGGATTATAGCTCCGGGGGGGTAAGCGTTTCGGGTTTTCTCGCGCCCCCCGATATGCAAAGGACCAACAGCCAGGGGCTTTTTCTCTATGTAAACGGCAGGAGCGTCTATGACAGGCTTCTTCAAAGGGCGGTGCTGACGGCCTATGAGGCCCTTATTCCTCGGGGGAAATTCCCGGTTGCCGTTCTTTTTGTATCCCTTTCGCCCGAGCGGGTCGACGTAAACGTTCATCCGGCAAAAAGGGAGGTTCGCTTCCGAGATCCGGGCGAGGTGTCATCCACTGTTCGAACAGCTCTTCTGGAAGCTCTCTCGAAGATCAAACCCAAATTCAGCTTCCATGGGCCTCAAAGGCAGCCGGAGATTTTTGCCCACCAGAGGCCGGTGCCCTTTCCGGGAGCGCAGAGGGCCGATGCGGACTTTTTTGCCCGGCGCAGCCCCGGGGGGGGGCAACCGGCCGTTCCGGCAACCAGGGTCTTGCCTGCCGAAAGGGTTGCTTCTCCCACGGAGGCGCCTCCCTTTGTGGAAAAATTTTCCTTTTCAAGCCTCCATCTGATCGGGCAGTTGGCTAATTCCTTTATTCTGCTCGAGTCCCCCGACGGTCTGGTTCTAATAGATCAGCACGCGGCCCATGAAAGGATAGTTTTCAGCAGCCTGAGCGGTAAGCAGAAAAAGGCCTCCCAGCTTCTTACCCTGGCGGCCGTGATAGATCTTATGCCCAAGGAGGCCGTGCTGCTCGAAAGCTTACTGCCCTCTCTTTGCGCGCTTGGTTTTGAAATAGAGCCTTTCGGGGGAGGCAGTTTCGCTATCCATGCCACGCCCGCATGCCTTGCCGGGTTTAAGCCCGAAGAAATAGTTCGCGATTATCTTCGCTACGCCGAAGAGGAGTGTCCCGCAAACGAGGGCGAAATCATGCTGGGGCTTGCCAGGACCGCTTCCTGTCACGGCTCTGTACGAGCGGGGCAAAAGCTGAAGAGTGAAGAGATTAAAAGTTTGCTCGAATCCCTTGATTCCCTAGACACCCCTTTTACCTGCCCTCACGGCAGGCCTCTATCCTACACATTGACCTATGACCAGATTTTCCGACTCTTCCAAAGAACTTAAGCCGGGCGGTGGTCTTCCCGCCCTGCTTCTTGCCGGTCCAACGGCCGGCGGCAAGACTTCGCTTTCCATCGAAATCTTTAGAGACATCGGCTCGAGCTTTGGGCTGGAGATAGTAAACGCCGATTCCATGCAGATCTACCGCCGAATGGATATCGGGACGGCAAAACCGAGCGCTTCCGAGCGCGGCATTGTTGCCCATCATTTGATAGACATTGCCGAGCCCGACGAACAGTTCGACGCCGCACGCTATGTTTTGGTGGCCCGCCCGGTAATCGAGGAGCTTCGAGGCAAAAACATCGTTCCTCTGGTCGTTGGGGGAACGGGTCTTTACATGAGGGCTCTTACCCGAGGTCTTTGCGCGGGGCCACCCTCGGAGCCCCAAGTAAAAGAGCGGTTTGTGTCCCTGGAAAAAACCCTGGGGCTTGCACACCTCTACGGGGAGCTTTTACGGGTCGATCCCGCATCGGCGGCAAAAATCCACCCAAACGACCGCCAAAGGATTATCAGAGCTCTGGAGGTCTTCCATGTCGCAGGGGTCCCCTTATCGGCACTGCAAAGGAGCCACGGCTTTGCCCGGGAACTTTTCCCGACGGTAAAGGTTTTTATCACCCGTGCGCGCGATGTTCTCTATCGCAGAATTGAGCAAAGGGTCGATTCCATGATGGAGGAAGGGCTAAGAGCAGAAGTCGAGGGACTTCTCGACATGGGCTACGGTCCCGAGTTAAAAGCGATGCAGTCGATAGGATACAGGCAGATGGCCGCTCACCTCGCGGGCAAGATGTCACTTGATGAGGCGGTCCTGGAAATAAAGCGGCAGACCAGACGCTACGCCAAAAGACAGATCACATGGTTTGGCGCGGACTCCGAGTACCGATGCTTTGACGCAGAGGATAAGGGGGGGATCATCGCCTACTTCAGGCAAAGCATCGCAAGGCGGCTGGAAGAGGCGCGGGAAGGTTTGCCCTGACAAAGCAGTTGGAGCAAAGTCCCGGCGTATTGGAAACAGCCGCTTGGCGGATGCGCTCCAAGAAGGCCTGGGGGCGGTTAAGGGTTCCCCGGAGTTTTTCCCCTGCCCTGCGGCTAATCGGGGTAGACCGGCACCTACATTTCCTCATCTCTTAGAAGAGCAGCGTGAAAACGCAATTTCCCTTTGATTTCCATAAGACATGGCTCCTTTGCCGTGTTGGCCGAATCGGGAAAGGGCTGCGTCTGCACGCCCTTAGCTGGAAAAAGGGCGGCAGGCGCATCGTTAGTGTTGACTGAGCACATCCTCAAAGGCGGCCATAATAGCGGGTCTCGGCTGCCGAATGGGGGGAAAGGACTGGTATTTTTCCCATCCTCCGCCAAGGGCTCTGTAGAGGGCGATGAACTGTTCGGCGGCGATCT
>JAJXYD010000031.1 GCA_021780695.1 Deltaproteobacteria bacterium | reverse complement strand
TGACGCAGGAGGCCGGCCAGCCATTTGGCATCATGGATGTCGGTCTTTCGGCCGGGGACGTTCTTGGCATGCCGGGCGTTGACGAGGACAACTTCGACATGACCCTCCGCAACGTTGTGCACCGGCCGCCAGTAAACGCCGGTGCTCTCGATTGCCGCAACCGGGCAGTCATTTTTGCTGTGTCAATCTCTGAGATCGAAGAGAGCTTCCGTAAAGGTGGAAAACTGTTTTATTTCGCTTCGGACCTCTCCGATTTCGGCGGAATAAAGGACACAGGCGGACACAGTGTCCTTGTGGACATCGAGCCCGCAGCAAATAGGGTGGACAACAGAAATAATCTGGGTATCATTGGCCATGGTCGTTCTCCCGGTGATTAAGGTGAATATGTGTGAAGCCTTTATCTTGACACTGGGAAATAACCTTGGCCGTTTGATTTGGGAACCACTTTTCATCCTTCGTTGTGGGTGCCAGCCCATGGGGGGGGGTGACTTAAGCTCTGTTTGTCCCACGCGAAGACGCGAAAATGGAACCCGGAAAAAGCGCGATTTCGGACCGGTCTTGGGTGGCTAATTCAAGCCCGGATCGCTCAGGTCAATCCGGCCACGTTTCCTATTGTGTTTCTTTGATCTCTTTTTTCGCGCCTTCGTATGAGCCTAAATCAACAACATTGTAGCCCCTCGGAGGGAATGCGATTTATCGAGAGACCAAAATTCGAATGGCTCTTGACAGTCGATGCTAAATTGGGTAAACAGTCTCTCACCGAACGTAATCGGACTGATTCGTTCGGTAGCACATTGTTTCGGGGCTGTAGCTCAGTTGGGAGAGCGCTTGAATGGCATTCAAGAGGTAGTCGGTTCGAAGCCGACCAGCTCCACTGCGAAAAAAAGGACTTGGCTAGATTTTGCCAGGTCCTTTTTTTATGCAAGGTGTCAACTCAAGTCCGTCTTCGGACACTTTTAAGGTGTCTGGCCGGGAGCAAACTCGATTTGAGACATCGCCAACCAGCTCCAAAGGATTTTCGGCCACTACCTCAAGAGGTGTAAGGTTCTCCTCTGTCCTAAGAAACATCCCCCAGGATCACCGGAGTTTGATATTTTTCAACCAAGCTGTATCCCATTGACGCTGCCTTTCGGGACAAGGCACGAAGAACTCTTTCCCTGTATTGTTGTTCGTAATAATCTGCCCCCGGGTCTCAATATATGCCTTGCCGTGTCTGATGAGTGTGTAGAACAAGACGGCCAGCTTGCGAGCCGTTGCGGTTACTGCTTTGGCTTTCCCGACTCTTGCCGCCAATCGCCGGTAGAATGCGCCCAGCGCCGTTTACGTCTTGCCTATATTTACTGCGGCAATGCGCAGCAATTTCGTCGCCCGGTTCTTCGTTCGACGACTCCTGCCGGACAGGACTTTTCCTCCAGAGATTTTATTGCCCGGCGAGAGGGTGAGCCAGGACGTAAAGTGCTTCGATGTCGGCCACTTTGTCATATCAGTACCACATTCTCCGATGATGCGCAGAGCTAAGTTAGGACCTATTGAGATTAGAGATGGGAGGTAGAATGATTTCAGTAAAATACCTTCCTAAACGGGATCACAACCGGTGTGTCGCCAATCGTAAGCTCATCATCATTTTTGGGCCAGGTTTGCAAACGGGTGCAAAACACCAATCCGAAGGCGGCCTCTCCCTCCCGGAAAATGTTTTTTCTGTCATAGGGAAAGGGAAAAATTTAAGACCGTTATTAACTATCGGGATCGCGCCGGTTTAGGATTGGAAGCCCTCTTCGGGCCCGTCTCCTGCGCCTCTTGCCTATATTGAGGATCGTCTATTCCTCTGCAAACAGCATGACCTTGCGCAAAAAACTCAAATAACGCCCTCTCGACCGCTGTTTGTCCAATGAAAGTTTAAAAATTTTTCCATCATATCACTTGGAGATGAGGCAATTTTTCCTAGAAAACCGTCCGGACCCTCGATTTGGTCGGAAAGTTTTACACATTTTGAAATCAGAATAACATTCTAATTTTTAAGGGAATTTAAGCCTGTCTTCGGGAATAGTTTGAAAAAACGTCACAAAAATTTACGCTTTCAAATACCTATTGGAAAATATGTTCCCCGCCTTCCGGGTTTTGCCTTTTAAATCCAAATACCTGTACGAAAAATCATCGCCGGTTTTTATGGTATGGATATTGCCAATAATAAATATAGTCTCTTACCGAAGGAGGATTGCCATGAAGAGTATCGTGATATTAGCGGCAGCATTTCTTCTCGTCTCAGCACAAATATCATTGGCCGACACCTTGACCTTCGTAACTCCAGCCGGATCTGCCTTTACCAACACGGGCCCGGTGTCTGCCCAGGCCACGGTTACGACCGGCAATGGAATCGTTACCGTAAATCTTACCAACCTAATCACCAACCAGGTGGACGTCGGTCAGGCCATATCGGATTTTAGCATCAACCTGAGTGGTAGTAACCTTGATCTGACCTCGTCCTCCAGCAGCGGAACCCAACTATATGTAGATTCCGTGGGCAGTGTTAGCCAAGTGGGGCCCGTTACTGATTTCTTACCCTCCTCTGGTTACACACTGGCGGGAAACACCCTTTCTATCAACTGGCTGGGCTCCGGTAATCCGGCCTATACCATCTTGGGGCCGGCCAGTTCAAATGGCAGCTATGATTATGCCAATGGCTCCATAGCGGGTAATCCCGCCCACAACCCTTTCCTGAACGGAGTCGTGACCTTCACCTTCTCCATTACCGGGGTAACGAGCAATACTAACCTCTCAGGGGCTGTTTTTTCCTTTGGTACCCAGGCGGGTAATAATATCTCCGGTGACCCTGTCCCCGAACCATCGTCCCTGCTGTTGATTGCAAGCGTGGTGCTGGGATATGCACTGGTTATTCGCCGGAAGCAAAGGGCGTAAGCCAGGGAACTGTCCGCCTTGAACTGAAGATGATTGCATAAAGGGGGGAAGTCTCATTCCCCCTTTTTTTAACCAGACGCCGGCTGGCTCACCCGGTCCTGGTCGCGCTGAGCACCATATAGGCATTTATTGCGATAAATAAGATAGTCGACACTGCCGCCGCCCACCAGTCTATCCGCCGAAGCCGCCGATCTTTCACCCCTTTGGACAGCAATAACTTGACAACCACTGTGAGCCGGCTCCGAACAGTATCTCAATCAGGGTAAGAATATGTACCGTGTCCACCAGGGATAAGGTATCCCTGGTCCCCAGCGCCGAACTGTTCGATCTCATGTTCATAACCGTTACAAATAGCGCCACGGAAAGCAGAGTGAGCTGTGATTCCAGGTACTTGTCCTGTCTGTCCACATGCAGGAAGAAGCTCAGCAACATGAGCAAAAATGCAATATAGGCCACGGCCGTCACCTTGAGATAGCTCATCATCTCTTTTCCCTGAATAGTGATGCTGATGGTGAGCGCGGCATAATTGCTGTTGACGCCCGGCTTCAGGGACGGATCGCCGAAAGTGGGCGAATGAGTGAGAGTACGAGCTATTGTCGAAAGTTGTGTATGGCGTGAGTAAAAAAAGCGGCGTATCCTCCCTTTTGGGATTGCTCACCTTCAACAGAGAAGGAGAAAAGAGGATAGGCCGTGAAAGACGATATCATTGTAGGTTTTAGGAATCCAGGAAACTTTGTTCATGACCCTCTGAGCGAGGTGCTTCGGGTCGGGGCAAGAAAGCTGCTCGCCCAAGCCATCGAGGAGGAGGTGGATGCTTTCCTCGCAAAGCAAAGACATCTTCAAAACGATGAGGGGCACCAGCGGGTGGGGTGCGTAACGGCTATCTTCCCGAAAGAGTGATTACAGACGGGAGTGGGGCCGGTTGAGGTCAAGGTTCCTCGCATCCGGGACAAGGCCACTGGAAAACAGCCGATCCAGTTCAGCTCCCGGATCTTGCCCAGATATCGTTCGAAGAACGAAGAGCATCGATGAACTCATTTCCTTTTCCCGCCGAGCACTGGAAGCATATCCGAACCACCAATCCCATCGAGTCGACTTTTGCCACGGTGAGGTTGCGCACGGATAAAATCCGCAATTGCTACACGGGAAAGACGGTGCTCGCGATGGTCTTCCAGCTCCTAAGAGGTGCAGCGAAAAAGTGGAGGATTCTCGGGGGAGCAAAGCTCATGGCCGAGGTGGTTCGGGGAGTCAAATTCGTCGATGGAATTTAGCAGGAGGATGCGCCGCTGCCCGACGCTGTACACAACATTTGACAATAGCTGCTCCGTTCCCAGCGCCAACAAGCATTTTAAGCCCCACACGGTCTTCCTCGCTCACCGGAAACAAACCTTCTTCCCTCAGTGGATTGGCTCTACGTCCTCCAGGTCGAGTTCGACGGCGACCGACTGCTTTATTATGTCCACGCCCACCACCAGTCTTCCTCTTTTGGGATCGCTTCTTTTCAGTATCCCTACGCACCCGGTAAGAGGACCGCGCACAACACGCACCAGACAACCCTCCTTTAAATAAGCGTGGCTTTCAAGAGGTTTTTGCGACAGCATCAAAGTCTTTAGGTTTTCTACCTGGTAGCATGGAATGGTTAGAGGACCCTCGGAGTTTTGCAGCAGTCTTAGAGCCCCCGGCGTTTTGACTATGGTAAGATTGGCGCTGCTGTCCAAAAGGACATGAATGAAGATATAGCCGGGAAACATGGGCAGTTGAATTTTTTTCCTGCGATCGCGCCTCTTACTCCAGGTTTCCATGAGAGGTAAAAAACAGCAGATATCCTTTAGCTCTAGTCTTTTTACCACCTCTTTTTCATGGTTTACCTGGACGTAGAGGGCAAACCATTGTTCCGGGGAGGGGGGGGAGATAAGTTCGTTTGTCCCTGTTGTCTCAAAACCGCTTCTGTCGCTTATCATCGGGAGCCTCGCGGAAAAGGGGTCAATTGCAGTGCTGAGCGGTCTTAATCTTCAAGCGGAAACCAGATCGTCTATCTTCCATGGCGTCGGAAAACGCAACTTCGTTCCGGCCTTATTGGTATAGACCAGATAACCTCGATTGAGGCCGTGATAGAATAAATCGCGCGTAATCGCCACATCCTCGCGGCAGTATCTTTCCAGATCGGCCAGGTTTCCCTGTCGGAACCATTCGACTGCCTGCAGTCCGTCACCTCCTTTGGGACGCCCCAGAGTCGCCTGCGCGAGGTGCCCCAGGCTAAGACGAAAATTAAGCCCCTTATGGATTTGGTCAAGAATGTCAAAAGTGGGTAGTTTGTCAAGGGCAAAGGTGGTATAGGCGCCCAGGACCCGGTAATCGAAGCGCGAAATATTAAAGCCGACAATGAGATCGAGTTGTCTTAGATGCTCGATAAGCTCGCCGATTTCATGTTCCCGGTAGACCCTGCCGACTCCGGAGGGATCTTCATAAAGCACGGCTACCGATACGCGCATAAGATGAGCGTTTTGCCAGCCGCCGACCTCGGAGGCGAGCTTCTGTGTCTCCAGGTCGAAAAATCCTATCCTGTACTGCCTGCCCGACTTGTTGTCCTGCGGCTCCCCCCTTTGCTCCGCAGGACTTTTTGGGTGCGGGGCGGGGCAGTCGCCAAGGTTTTTTTCCCCGGAAAGATAGCGCAAAAGTTCTATGGCCGCTGTCTTGTCAAGGGGCTTGTTTCCTGAACCGCACTTGGGGGAGTGAATGCAGGCAGGGCACCCTTGCTGGCAGGGGCAGGAGACTATAAGCTCTTTTGTCCTTTCGATAAGAAGCTCTATGATGGCAAAGCCCCTTGCCGACAGTCCTATCCCCCCCGGATAGCCGTCGTAGACAAAAACCGCTCCCTTTTCGATCTGGTGGTGCATGGGAATCGAGATTCCCCCGATGTCATTGCGGTCGCACACTGCGAAAAGAGGAAACATGCTGATTAGCGCATGTTCGATCGCGTGAATTCCGCCCATGAAGTCCAGACCGCTATTTTTGATCGCGGCCGCAAGCACCGGTTCGATCTCGATCCAGAAACCAACGGTCTCAAAGGTCTGGGGGGGTAAATCAAGGGGATTTTTTGAAAGAAGCTCCTGGGAAGGAAGACGGCGCGCCTCGAAGCCCGAAATGTGTTCGGTTACCCGCAACCGGCCCATTCCTGTTATGAAGTTTCCCGCCGGCTTTGAGGCAAGCCTTTCGAGTATCTCGGTTTCTTTCTCGCTTAGAGCGCGCGTAAAGTAGGCTGAACTGGCCGGGGTTGCCCGTATAAGCTTCTTTTCCAAATCGAGACTCTCTATCACGTAGCTCCGGCCTCTGTGCAGATAGATTGCCCCCGGATGGCACTCCTTAAGAGCCCTTACTCCCTCGGTTTTGCCAAGGGCCGAGGTCTTGCCCTCAGCCGTCTTTGTGATCGCATAGGAAGGTCCCACCGAGCGAATGTCGAGGAGTCGGTGGGGCCTGGCCGCGGCGCTTATCCATTGGTTCCCGTCGAGGGTCTGGATGAGCCTTCCCCGTGAAACAAGTTTTCCTATCGCCTCCAGGACCGGAGCGGCCGAGAAATCCTCTTCGGCCCCGCTTATCGGAAGCTCCGCGGCCGCGCAGGGCAAATGAGCCTTTAGAATCTCGGGATTCATGGGGTCGATTACCGCGATCTCGTAGCTGCTCTCAAGAAACCTTTCCGGGTGGTTTACTATATACTGGTCCAGCGCGTCCTGGTCAGGGATCAGCACTATCGCCGACTCCCGTCCGTTCCTTCCAACCCGTCCTCCCCTCTGCCAGGTGGTCATTACGGTTCCCGGATAGCCTACCAGAATGCAAAGATCCAACCCCCCTATGTCTATGCCAAGCTCCAGGGCGCTTGTTGAAATGACCGCGTTCAAGGCTCCGCCCGCAAGGCTTTGCTCTATAACACGCCTTTCCTCGGGCAAAAAACCGGCCCTGTAGGAGCTGATTTTGTTGCCAAGCCCCCCGTCCATTTCGATAACACTCATATGGACCAGTTCGGTCAGTTTCCGCGACTGGGTAAATGCGATTGTCTTTAAACCCGCCCGGGCCGCCTGCACAATCAGACGCGCGGCCGTTTTCGCCGGGTGCCCCACACTCTGTTCCGAGGAGCGCAAAAAAACAAAGTGGCGTTTGGCCCCCGGAGCTCCGCTGTCTTCGCTCACCACGGCTAACTCTTGGGGGCTTACTCCCGTCAGGCTTGCGGCAAGCTCGCCGGGGTTGCCGATCGTTGCCGAAAGCAAAATGAACCTGGGGCTGCTGCCGTAGTAGCGGCAAATCCTTCGGAGTCTGCGAAAAATCTGGGCCACATGACTGCCGAAAACTCCCCGGTATGTGTGCATTTCATCGACTACCACGTATCGGAGATGTCTCCAGAATTGCTCCCATTTTTGGTGGAAGGCGAGCAGTCCGTAATGGAGCATGTCGGGGTTGGTTAAAAGCACGTTGGGATGGCGCTGGCGTATCGATGCCCTCTGGTAAGGGGTGGTGTCGCCGTCGTAGACGCTTGATCGGAAGCGCGGGATCCCCTCCGATTGCGCAAGCGCCGAGAACAGTTGTTCCAGGGACTCGAGCTGATCGCGGGCAAGCGCCTTTACGGGAAAAAGATAGAGAGCGCGGCTTTCGGGATCTCTTAGCAGTGCCTCGGCCATGCAAAGGTTATAGATAAAGGATTTGCCGCTCGAAGTGGGCGTGGAAACAACCGTGTGCTTTCCCGAGCGGATGTGTCTTAGCGCTGCTGTCTGGTGGCTGTAGAGTGCCGTTATACCCAGTTTTAGCATTGCCTCTGCGACGGGGCCGGGAAGCGGGGGGGAAAGATTTTCAAAAACGGGCGGCCGTGCCGGAATTTCGGCATGATAGGCGACTTCGAAATCTTTCAGGGGATAGGTCAAAAGTCTATTTAGGAAGTTTTGAATCACTATAGAGTCCGGCTGGAGGATCCTGGCATCACACGGCGGCTTAAAATTAGTACCATGAAATGATAACCCAAAAAGTAAAGGGCGGGCAAGTTAAAGAACACTCTTGCATTTTCAGCGGCTGACTTTAGTATAGACCACATTGAGGGATTTTTAGCCCCGTCCGCGCCGAAATTTTACTTGTAATAAATTGCCGGGAGGCAGTGCAAAAGGAGATTGCGATGAGCCTTGAAGAAGCTGTAAGGAATATACACTGGCTCGGTCATGACGGATTTCGCATTGACGGGAGCACGGTCGTAATGATCGACCCTTTCAGACTCTCGGTTTTTAAACCCGCTGACCTGATTTTGCTCACCCATGACCACTTCGATCATACTTCGCCCGAAGATGTAGAAAAGATTACAAAAAACGATTCCGTAATTGTGACCTGCGCCGACTCGGCCAAAAAAGTCAAAGGAGATGTAAGGGTAGTCGCTCCGGGAGACAGGTTGACCGTGAAAGGCGTTCAACTCGAGGTCGGAGCGGCCTACAACACCAATAAGGACTTTCATCCCAAGTCTAACGGCTGGCTTTCCTTTGTCTTTGAGCTCGACGGGGTTCGGTATTTCCACGCGGGAGATACCGATTTTATCCCCGAAATGAAACAACTCCAGGTCGATATTGCCTTTCTGCCCGTCTCGGGGACCTATGTTATGACTGCCGAGGAAGCCGTGGAGGCCGCAAAGGCTATCAGACCCAAGATCGCCGTTCCGATGCACTATGCCGAGATAGTTGGTTCGGAAGATGATGCCCAAAGGTTCAAAAAAGAGCTGGAAGGTCAGGTGGATGTCGTGATTTTAAACCGCGGTCTCTAGCAACGCCGCAGAGTGGAACGTCCCCCTCCGATGTGGCTGAAGGCCATTACAAGGGACTTGGCACTATGTGCTTGCTCAGTTCAAAAACAAACGTCAGAATAGCCAATCGGAGATCCGATGAAAAAACCATATGTTAAAGGGAGTGCTTTTGTAAAGACGCAGGAAGTGGATGCTTATTCAAAATGGGGACTAGAGGAAATTAGGTCACATCTTTGGATGCTGGTGGTCGGTTTCTCGGTCTTGTTGGGTATTGGAGTGTCATTTTTATCCCTTTCACCGGATATCTTGGTAGCTCCAGGCAAGTCTTTTAATCTGGACAACCCGCTTGCAACTCCTTTCATGATAAGCGATCAAGGGGTACTTCCTCTCCACTCTATCCAGCTTTGGTGGGTGCCCACTTCCATGAAAAACACATTGACAGGTCATACGTTAAGTTGTCCGAAGACGGACTTGAGTTGACACCTTGCATAAAAAAGGGTGGTCAGGTACCCTCCTGAGGATTGTCGCCAAACAACCCAGGAGAAAGGAACCTCTATGACCACCCAGGAAAAACTTGCAAGAC
>JAJXYD010000015.1 GCA_021780695.1 Deltaproteobacteria bacterium | reverse complement strand
TTCGACAATAGCTCTATACTTTTTTGCGAACCGTCAGAATAATATTTGCACATATCAATATTATAACCATATCCAAATGCGCCGATTCATTGCGGGAGGCTAAGGTTTGCGCCGCCTCGCCTGCGGCTCTAAGTTCACATCACCACGCGGGTTTGCATGATAGCTCTAACCATTTGCCTTTACTAAGAAACTTATTTTGAGCAAAATGATCCTTAAAAAAATCTGCGCGTTTGACTTTAAGCCCCCGGACATAATAACATAAGGGATTTGGATTGTGTGGTATCCATGCGGGTATCGCCATTAACGATTTTGATACAAGGCAGGTGGCCGGTGGTCAAGCAGTTCATCTCGGAACTAAAGTCAAACATGGAAGTGGCTACCCATTTCGTAGTCTCTGAAAAGCAACTGAAGACCGCCCGCAATGGAACGGTTTACCTCGATTTGAGGCTGGTGGATAAAACGGGCGAGGTAAGCGGCAAGATGTGGGACAAGGGCAGTGAGGCCGCGGCGCTTTTCAAGGCCGGCGACATTGTTTTCCTACGGGCCAAAACCGATCTTTACAAGGAGCGGGTTCAGCTAAACATTTTTGAGATCAAGGCCGTTTCCAGACAATCAGTCGATCCGGCCGATTTTTTACCCGAATGCCCTTATGATCGCGAGGCGCTTTTGGAAAATCTTTGCAAATTGGTTGCAGGAATGTCCCCGGGACCTTTTCGCAGGGTTTGCGAGGCAGTGCTGGCCGACTCGGCGATCATGTCGCGATTTAGACTGGCGCCTGCGGCAAAATCGATGCACCACGCCTACTTAGGCGGTCTTTTGGAACATACACTCTCGGTTATGACGCTTGCATACAGGATTTCCAACCAATATCCCACACTCGATCGCGATCAGCTAATAGCCGGGGCTTTTTTTCACGATATTGGGAAAATCGAAGAATTCGTCTACGATACGCATATCGATTACTCTGACGCCGGACGCTTGCTTGGGCACATGGTGATTGGAGTTCGAATAGTCGATGAGGCGATCGACCGGCTCGAAGATTTTCCGGCCCAGGCCTCGCTTCTTTTAAAACATCTCATCCTCAGCCACCATGGTGAGGCGCAGTTTGGCGCCGTCAAACTGCCGGCCAGCAGGGAAGCTTATGCTCTTCACCTTGTCGACGATCTGGATGCAAAGATGCACTCCCTAGAGAGAATCATTTCCAAATCGGGGGAAAGCGAGTCGAACTGGACCGGATATGAGTCACTTTTCGGCAGGCATTTTTTTCGCGGGTTTCCTAAAACGGAAAATGACGCTCAAGAGCCGGCTCACCTGGAGACGGTCCCCAAGAGTTGATAGAGAAGCCTTTGAGCCAGGGGGACACACAAGAACACTATGGCTTTATCGGGTATCGCCGGACAGCAAAGGGCAATCGACTTTTTAAGGCGGGTACTTAAAAAAGAGACCGTTCCTCATGCTTTTCTTTTTTCGGGCATGCAGGGTTCGGGCAAGCTTGCCTCGGCCCTGGAGCTGGCCAGGGCCTTAAATTGCCTCTCGCCTCACGATCATGATTCATGCGGGGTATGCGGGGCTTGCCGCAAGCTCAGGGAGGGCCTGCACCCGGATGTAGTTCATATCAAAAGCGATGGGACTTCGATTAAACTCGATCAAATACGCGAACTGGTCAAGCGTTTCCGGTTTCGCCCGTTTGAGGGCAAATACCGCATTGTTATAATTCACGATGCGCAAAGAATGCTCGAAGTTGCTCAAAACGCATTGCTAAAAATTTTGGAGGAGCCTCCGCAGGCAAATCTTTTCATCCTGCTTGCGCCGGAGTCCCAGATGCTGTTGTCAACAATTGTGTCCAGGTGTTGCCAGGTGCGTTTTCAGCCCCTCGACGAGTCGCACGTAGCTGATATACTGGTACGTGAAGACGGGCTTTCGCCCGAGAGCGCGGCATCCGTTGCCCGTCTGGCCGAGGGGAGTATCGAAAAGGCACGATGGTTTTGCGGGCAGAACCCCGAGGAGGGCTGGAAGAGAGTAATCGACAGAATGGAAAGCCTGGGTGAGATTTGCATACTCGATTTTTTCCCTATGATTTCGCAATGGGCAAAGGGATGCGAAAATGCCGAACGGGACTTTGAGTTCATAAAGCTGTGGGTGCGGGATCTAATTCTTTTTAGGGTCACGGAAGCGCAAAAAACGGGAGGGGCATGCCGGGGCGCAGGCTGTGGGTTGACTTTCGACCTGAGCGAGAGGAGCCTTAAAGCCGCAGGGCAGGTCCCCCTCGAACATTTGTTCATTCTATACCAAAAGGTGGAACTGGCCATGCAAGGTTTCAAAATCAACGCAAATCTTCAGATGAGCCTGGAGGGCCTCTGCCTGGCCATTAAGGATTTTCTTTATGGAAAAGGTGATTGGAATTCGTTTTCGAAAAGGGGGAAGGCTCTATCATTTTGATCCCCGTGAATTTTGTCCGGCTAAAGACGATTATGTAATCGTAAAGACCGAACAGGGGGTAGGACTGGGCCAGGTGATCGAACCGCCCTGCCCTAGAAACCCCGATATTCATCCCAGGGAAATCAAGCCGATCGAGAGAATGGCGACCGAGGATGAAATACGCCGTCTTGCCGACAACGCGGCAATCGAATCGGAGGCAAGGACTTTTTGTCTTGAAAAGATCGCCGCTCACGAGCTTCCCATGAACCTTGTGGACGTAGAGTATTTTTTTGACGGCAGCAAAATCATATTTTACTTTACGGCCGAAGGCAGGGTGGATTTCAGAGAACTTCTAAAGGATCTGGTGAGGCGGTTGCGGACCCGAGTGGAACTGCGCCAGATCGGCATTAGAAATCAGGCCAAAATGGTAGGGGGCCTGGGCGGTTGCGGCAGGCCTCTTTGCTGCACCTCGTTTTTAAAAAACTTTCATGCAGTCTCCATTAAGATGGCCAAGGAACAAAATCTTAGCCTCAACCCGGCCAAGATATCCGGAGCCTGCGGCAGGCTCATGTGCTGTCTTCAGTACGAGCACGAGACCTACAAGGAGCTGCGCAAGGATATGCCCAAGATGGGCAAAAAGATCGAACTGCCCGAGGGAAAGGGAAAGGTGGTGCGGCAAAATGTTATAGGCCGCTCTTACACGGTGCTGCTCGAAGACGGACGCGAGCTGGAAATCGATATCAAGGAAGGCGGGCGCCGGAGTGCGCCGCGAAGCGCTGAATAGTGACTCTCAGGAAAGAGTGCAGATGAACCGATTCTATATAACCACTCCTATCTATTATGTTAATGCGGAACCCCACATAGGTCATGCGTATACGACAATCATAGCCGACGTTGTCAACCGATACCACAAGATGATGGGATCGAAGACCTTCTTTCTGACCGGCACCGACGAGCACGGCGACAAGATCGCCCAGGCTGCCAGGGCCTGCGGAGTCACGCCCAAGGCCTATGCCGACAGGGTAAGCGGCCTTTTTCGCCAGACCTGGCCCAAACTGGGCATTGAAAATGACAAGTTCATCCGCACGACCGACCCCGAGCATGTGAGGGTGGTCCAATATGTATTGCAGAAGGTCTACGATGCCGGGGAAATTTATTTTAGCACCTACAAGGGGCACTACTGCGTGGGGTGCGAAAGGTTCTACACAGATCGTGAGATGGTCGACGGTAAATGCCCCGACCATGACACGCCGCTGGTCGAACGTGAAGAGGCCAATTACTTTTTCCGTATGAGCAAGTATCAGGATTGGCTGATAGACCACCTGGAAAAAAACCCCGACTGCATTCGTCCGGAAAGGTATCGAAACGAAGTTCTGGCCTTTTTAAGGGAACCTCTTGACGACCTTTGCATTTCGAGGCCTGCCGAACGGCTCGACTGGGGAATTCCACTGCCCTTCGATTCAAATTATGTCACTTATGTCTGGTTTGACGCCCTGCTAAACTACCTCTCGGCCCTGGGTTACCCCGAGGCCGAGGGCTACAGGGAGTTCTGGCCGGTTGCCCAGCACGTTATAGCCAAAGACATCCTAAAGCCTCACGGGATCTACTGGCCTGCCATGTTAAAGGCGGCCGGCGTCCCCATGTACCAACACCTTAACGTCCACGGCTACTGGAAAACCGAGGAAGGCAAGATGAGCAAGAGCCACGGCACAGTGGTGCGCCCCCTGGACATGGCATCGGTCTATGGGACAGAAGCCTTCCGCTATTTCCTTTTGCGTGAAATGGTCTTCGGGCTGGACGCCAATTTCAGCGAACAGGCCCTAGTACAACGCATCAATGCCGACCTGGCAAACGATCTTGGAAATCTTTTCAGCCGTACGCTCGCGATGACCGAGCGCTATTTTGAAGGTAAAATTCCCCCCTTCGCCTCCGAGGCGGAAGCAATGGATAAGGAGCTGCTGGGAAAGGTTGATAACGCCCGGGCACAATTTCAGGAGGAAATCCCAAAACTTGGCTTTCACAAGGCGCTCATGGCCCTATGGGAATGCATAGCCGAGGCCAACAGGTACATAGATTATGTGGCTCCCTGGAGCCTGGCCAAGGATCCAACCCTTCTAAAGCGTCTTCAGACCGTGATAAGAAATCTTCTGGAGGTAAACGCGATTGTAGCCGTTCTTATAGCCCCCTTCATGCCCGAAACGGCTTCCAAGATGCTGACGCGGCTTGGGATAGATAAGAGACCGCAGGATTTGAGGCTTTCAGAGGATGGTTGCTGGGCAAGACTAACAGAAGGCACAAAGGTGGAAAAAGGACAATCGCTTTTCCCAAGGGTCGAAACGGGTGATAAGAACCGGGAAAAAGTGGAAAAACGGGAACAAACCGTCAAAAGTGTCCAGGACGGCAAAAAGCCTGAAGAAACCAAAGCCCCTCTTATCGATATTGATCTTTTCCGGCAGGTGGATTTGCGGGTCGGTCTGATCAAGGCCGCCGAAAAAGTCCCCAAGTCCGAAAAGCTGGTAAAGCTTATCGTGGATATCGGGGAGCAAAGACAGATAGTGGCGGGGATCGCCAAGACGCACGCACCCGAAGACCTTGTCGGAAAACAGGTGGTGATCGTGGCCAACCTCAAGCCGGCCAAGCTGATGGGAATTGAATCGCACGGGATGGTCCTTGCCGTGCGTGACGCAAACGACCTCAAACTGATAGTTCCGGAGGCCAAGACGGCTCCCGGCGGTAGAATTTCGTGAGGAGCCATGGAACAAAAATATTCGCCCAAACCGATTGAAAATAAGTGGCAAAAGTACTGGGACGATTCCCGGATTTTCGAAGTCAGCGAAGACACCGCCAGGGAAAAATATTACCTTCTCGAGATGTTTCCCTATCCTTCCGGCCGGATTCATATGGGGCACGTGCGAAATTACACCATTGGCGACGTGGTGGCCCGGTTCATGCGGATGCGCGGCTACAACGTTCTCCACCCGATGGGTTGGGACGCCTTTGGAATGCCTGCGGAAAACGCGGCCATAAAGGCCGGGACCCATCCGGCAAAGTGGACCTACGAAAACATCGCTTACATGAGAAACCAGCTGAGACAACTTGGGTTTTCCTACGACTGGTCGCGTGAAATCGCAACGTGCGATCCAAGTTACTACAGGTGGGAGCAGCTGTTTTTCCTAAAAATGTACGAATCGGGCCTGGCCTATCGGAAGAGTTCCTACGTAAACTGGTGTGCGAAGTGTCAGACGGTTCTGGCCAACGAACAGGTGGAAAACGGCGTATGCTGGCGTTGCGACACCCCGGTAATCCAAAAAGAGATGGAGCAGTGGTTTTTCAGGATAACCCACTATGTGGACGAACTGCTCGAAAATACCATGAAGATGGAAGGATGGCCGGAACGGGTCCTGGTCATGCAGCAAAACTGGATTGGAAAAAGCACGGGCAGCAAACTGCTCTTTCCTCTCGAATCAGGAGAGGGGAGCATCCAGGTTTTCACCACCAGGGCGGATACTCTTTTTGGGGCGACATTTTTAAGCCTCGCAGCAGAGCATCCCAAGGTATTGGAGCTGTGCCGGGGAAAGGCTCAAGAGGCCGATGTGCTCGATTTTATTCAAAGGGCCAAACAGTCCAAACGAAACGAGCGAGAAGCCGGAATGCTTGAAAAAGAGGGCGTTTTCACCGGCAGCTACTGCATCAACCCGATGACAGGCAGGAAGATGCCCATCTTTGTAGCCAATTTCGTCCTTATGGCCTACGGGACGGGAGCGGTCATGGCCGTACCGGCCCACGACCAGCGCGACTTCGAATTTGCAAAAAAATACGATCTGCCGATCCAGGTGGTGATAAAGCCTTCGGGCCAAGAGCAGGCCGCCAGGGCAGAGGAACTTACCAGGGCCGAGGAAGAGTATGGAGTTCTGGTTGATTCAGGCGAATTCACCGGAATGGAGTCCGAAGCCGCTCGGATTGCCATAACAGAGTTTCTGGCAAAAAAAGAGCTTGCGGAGTTGACCGTGCAGCACAGACTCCGCGACTGGGGGATATCGCGCCAGAGATACTGGGGGACGCCCATCCCTATGGTCTATTGCGAAAAGTGCGGCGTTGTTCCGGTAGCGGAAAAGGACCTTCCGGTCGTACTGCCCCTCGATGTAGAGCTTTTGGCAAACGGCGGCTCCCCGCTCCCCGTCCACAAGCCTTTCTACCTGGCCACATGCCCCAAATGCGGGGGCGAGGCCCGGCGTGAGACCGACACGATGGATACCTTCGTGGAGTCTTCCTGGTACTTTGCCCGCTACTCATGTCCGGACTTTGACAAGGGACCGCTCGACAAGGAGCGCGTAGAATACTGGATGCCGGCAGACCAGTACATAGGCGGCATAGAGCATGCCGTGCTTCATCTTCTCTATTCGAGATTTTTCGTAAAGGTCTTGAGGGACCTGGGATATCTTAAAGTCGACGAACCTTTCAAAAACCTGCTCACACAGGGAATGGTGATAAAAGACGGCTTCAAGATGAGCAAATCCAAAGGCAATGTCGTAGATCCCGATATTATGATCAAGACCTACGGGGCTGATACGGTGCGCCTCTTTTGTCTTTTTGCCGCACCTCCCGAAAAGGACCTCGACTGGAGCGACCAGGGCGTGGAAGGCTCTTTTCGCTTTTTGTCCCGGCTGTGGAGGCTTGTGTGCGAAAATATCGACAAGATGAAGTCGGTTTCACCTGTAGGGGAGGCGGAAAATCTTTCCACTGAGCTTTCCGGTCTTCGCCGCAAGACTCATCAAACGATAAAGAAAGTGACAGAGGATATTCGCGAGAGGTTTCATTTCAATACGGCTATCGCATCGGTCATGGAACTTGTAAACCAGGTATACCAGGTTCTGGAAAGCAGCAGGAACGATCCTCTGCTCTGGCCGGTTGCAAGGGAAGCCGTTGAGGCCGTAATAGTGCTGTCATCTCCCATGGTCCCCCACATTTGCGAGGAACTCTGGCAGACTCTGGGCCACGACAGGCTTCTGATCGACACCCCCTGGCCCCAATGGGACGAGCGGGCGCTCAAGGCCGAAGAGATACTGATCATAGTCCAGGTTAACGGAAAGCTTCGAAGCAGGATTAGCGTACCGGCCGATGCCACAGATAAGGACATAGAAAAGATCTCCTTTGCCGACCCGAGAATCACGGAATTTATCGGAGACAAAAAGGTTCGCAAGGTTGTTGTCGTACCAAAGAAGCTGATAAACATTGTGATTTAATTTAGCCTCGAAACCGAGGTTGGCCGTTTTCCGGCAGATAGTTTACATGATGTAAGATCTCTAACTTTTTCGGAGAGCTCATGACCGGACCAAATCTTAAGCCGCCTTTTGGAGCATTTTGCAGCACTCGGGGGCCGCGCCAAACTCTAAAACACCGGCTACTGCCCCACTGCCGTCCATCCGCCTCCGGTTTTAAGCTTTTAGTGGTTGCCGCTATCGCCTCGTTTTTCCTTTCTTCCTGCGGCTACCAGTTTTCGGGTCAAGGCGATGGACCTGAGCCCGGGCTTACCACTATTGCTATTCCCGTGTTCAAAAACAAGACCTCGGAGCCTAATATCGGGGCTATTTTCGCCGCGGCGCTCAGGCAGCAGTTCATGCGAAAAGGCACTATGAAGGTGGTGCCCAAGGATGAAGCGCAGGCCTATTTCGAAGGGACCATAAAGAGCATCTTTATAATACCTGTTGGTCATAGCCCTGTTGAGGTCGTTGCCGAAAGGGCTACCGTTGAAGAAAGACTATATATGACTATAAGCGTCCGTTGCGTGGACAAAAAGACTAAAAAAGTGATCTGGCAGGAACCTAACGTCAGCTACTGGAAAGTCTACGATGTCGAGAATACCGCTTCGGATCTCCCGCCCATAGCGGGTTTTGAAAACAGGCAGTTAGCCATTCAGTACATAGCCGATAAAACGGCAAGATGTGTTCATGACAGATTTTTGAGCAGCTTTTGATGATAGAGTTTGAAATTTTCCAAAAAGCGCTCCAGTCGGGAAAAATCGACCCCGTCTATCTTTTCGTCGGCACGGCCACTTTCCTTATGGGGGAGGCATGGAACGAGCTGCTTACGACCCTGCTGCCAAAGGGGGGAGGCCGTTTCAATGGAGAACGGCTTCAGGCCAAGGAGACCGACTCAGCCGACCTCATCTCGCGACTGGCCGTCGTTCCGATGTTCGGTGGGCGCAGGGTTATCATGGTGGACAATGTCGAGACCTGGGGCAAAACTCACCTTGGCGCCGTCGAGGCTTTTTTAAAGCGCATTTCTTCCTCTGCCTGCCTGGTTATGACGGCAACAACCAGAAAAGGTGTCGAAGCACTGGCCAAAGCAGTCGAGGCTAGAGGCAAGGTCGTACAATTTAGGCCTCCGGGTGAAAGAGAAGCTCCACGCTGGGTAATCGAAAGAGCAACTCAGATGGGGAAAACCATTTCCCACAAGGCGGCCTTTCTATTGGTGGAAGCCGTAGGAACCGATTTGCAGACCCTGGCCTCGGAACTGGAAAAAATTTGCACCTTCGCCGGAGAAAGAAAACGGATAGAACCCGAAGATGTTATGGAAGCCGCGGGTTCCTACAGGACATATTCCACTTTCGATCTACTCGATAACATCACGGGGGGACAGGCAAACAAAGCCTTTTCATCGCTCCGAAGCCTGATGATCTCCGGGGAGCCTCCCTTGAGGCTCCTCGCAACGCTGGCAGGACAGCTCCGTATAATCTGGCAGGTAAAAGACGGTTTGAGACAAACCATACCCGAAGCTCAGCTTATCAAACGCACCGGGGCTCACCCTTACGTAGTAAAGAAGGCTATCGGACTGGCCGAGCGATTCACGGATGCTTACCTCTACAAGGCAATAGAGTCTGTTGGTCAAACCGACATAGCGATAAAAGGAACGGGAAGCGCCCCGGAGCTTTTGCTCGAAGAACTGGTGTTAAAGCTTGTGAAAAACAGAGAGTAAACCCATCCCTGGTTTGGGTTTCTCAGTGCGGGCGGGGTAGACCGGACAGCCGACGACACTATCCCGTAAATTCCAAGGAATCGTCGATTAAATCGGTGGGCACACTTAGAGGTGCCCACCCAATATTTTCAGGTTGGCGGACATATGTAAGCCTGCAACCTTACAAACGCACGACTAGAGGGAGTTTACCCTGCGAGTGAGGCGTGAGATTTTCCGTGAAGCCGTATTCTTATGGATAACGCCACGCGAAGCCGCAACGGCAATAATGGAGACTGCCTTCTTAAGTTCTTCGGCGGCCTTTTCGGATGCCTTGGCATCAAGAGCTTCATCAAGGCCCCTTATAACGTTTTTTATTCTTGTTTTACAGGAGCGATTCCTAACCCTTTGCTCCTCGCTTTGTCTTGCCCTTTTGATCGCTGACTTATGGTTTGCCAATCCGAATCTCCTTCACAATTTACGGGGCGAAATTAGAGTTTAGTAACTTCAAATATCAAAGAAGTATCTATATACCTCAGGAAAGCGCAATGTCAAGCCTAGATTGCGTTCCCCTCTCTGGAGGAGGGACCCCAGGAAGCTGCCTGTGACAACCCTGCCCTAACCTGCTTCTGGAACTCTTTGAGCTCTCCGCCCTCTATGGTTTCCTTTTCGAGCAATATCCCGGCAAGCTTTTCGAGCATGGAGCGCTGCTCGCTAAGAATCATTCTCACCTCCCTGTGGGTTTCCTCGATCATCGCCACCATCTCCTCATCGATTTGTTGAGCGGTTTTTTCGCTATACTCTCTTTCCCGGGGAGCCAAACCAAGATCGAGGTGGGCCGAACGCGTATCGCGCACGTAGGTCAGGGGACCAAGTTTTTTACTCATACCGTATTCCATTATCATGCGCCGCGCAATATCGGTTGCCCGCTGCAGATCGTTTTGAGCCCCCGTGGAAATGTCTCCAAAAATGATTTCCTCCGAGACCCTTCCGCCGAGAAGAACCTTTAGTCTTGCAAGCAACTCCTCGCGTGTCATGAGATATCTATCTTCGGTTGGAAGCTGCTGGGTATAGCCAAGGGCTGCGATGCCGCGGGGGATGATGGAAATTTTGCTAACCGGATCGGTGTTGGAAAGGCTCATGGCAACAAGAGCGTGGCCGGATTCATGGTAGGCAACGATTTCCTTTTCCTTCGGGTTCATAGCCCTGTTTCTTTTTTCAAGTCCGCCTATAATTCTATCGGCCGCCTCTTGAAAATCGGCCATCGTAACCTCTTCCTTGTTGCGCCTGGCCGCAATGAGTGCGGCTTCATTTATGAGATTGGCAAGATCGGCCCCCACAAATCCAGGAGTCATTGCCGCAATTATTTTCAAATCGACGTCGCTGCCCAGTTTGACCTCTCTGGCATGAACTTCTAAAATGGCCACTCTTCCCTTTATGTCGGGCTTGTCGATGGCGACGTGCCTATCGAAGCGGCCGGGTCTCAGCAGCGCGGGGTCGAGAATCTCGGGCCGGTTCGTGGCCGCCATTATAATTACCCCGGCCCTTGGATCAAAGCCGTCCATCTCGACAAGCAACTGGTTAAGGGTCTGTTCCCTCTCGTCGTGACCGCCCATGGGGTTAAGACCTCGAGCCTTTCCCAAGGCATCCAATTCGTCGACAAAAATGATACAAGGGGCATGCTCCTTGGCTTGGGCAAAAAGATCGCGCACCCGCGCGGCTCCGACCCCGACAAACATCTCAACGAACTCAGAACCGCTCATACTAAAAAAGGGTACTCCGGCTTCTCCGGCCACAGCCCGGGCAAGAAGGGTCTTGCCTGTACCGGGGGCACCCACCAGAAGCACTCCCTTTGGGATCTTTCCCCCCAGCCTTTCAAACTTTGCGGGCGCCTTTAAAAACTCCACGACTTCTTCCAACTCCGCCTTAGCCTCGTCTATCCCGGCCACATCGTTAAAAGTGACGCGGATCTCTTTTTCCGCATAAATTTTAACCTTTGCCTTGCCTACGGAGAGTACTCCCTGGGGTCCACTTCCAATGCGGCGCATAAGAAAACTCCAAAGAAAGAAAAAAATCGCCAGAGGCACTACCCAGGTGAGCAAAGTTCCAAGCCACTTGTCGTCGGCAGTGCCGCTGAACTCTATTTTTTGAGCTTCAAGGTCCCTGACAAGGTCGGGGTCATCGACACGAACGGTGCTTACGGTTTTAGCCGTTTTTTGGTCGTCCCTGCTTTTAAGCGTAGCCGTAATCAAATCCGAGCTTATCAGCACGGAGGCCACCTTGCCGCTTTTAATCAACTGCTTAAATTGAGAATACGAAACCCGATCAGTCTGCTGCTGGTTAAGAATGCTTTGCACCCAAAAGATCGCCAGAACGGCCAGAATGAAATACCAGATGGAAAAATGGAATTTCTGCTGGTCCGTGCCCTGATTGCCTTTGCCGGAGTGCCCTTTTAAACGGTCAAGGAATCTGCTCAAAGGGTCTTTTTGTTCGTTGCCGGCCATTTTCCCTCATTTTCTTAGGCAGTTGACGCAAAAGCCTGAAAGAATCGCACTACATAGCGCAGGGGCCAGGTCGTTGCGGGTTACGGCCCACAGGAGACATAAATTACGGCTGAAGCCTCTTAAATATATTACACCTTGGAAACCACGCAATCGGGGTTACCAAACAAACAGAAGGCGACAGGACTAAAATATCGGGACAGGACCGCAGGGAGGCCGAGGGCAAACCCCGGCGGCGATAAATTGGTTGCGCTGAGCACATTATTTGCTTGCACTTGTTGATAGGCCTAACTATATACGAACTAATTGATGCGCCTAAAGAGGAGACAAACCCAATGTGGAAAATCACCTGGTTAAAAGCTACATTTCTATTTTTTTTCATTTCAGTCGCCTTGGGCTTTCAGATCCAGGCTCGCGCCCAGATCTTTACCGACCAGCAGCAGACCTCGACCAGTCAACAGGAGATAGCGGAGCCGAAGGTATCGGACCCTTTCGAGAAAAGTAACCAGAAAATTTTCTCTTTCAACGACCGACTCTACACCCAGGTGATTACGCCCATAACCAACGCCTATGACGAGCTTCCCGTAACGGTACGCTCGATTTTTCGCAATGGGTTTGAAAATCTGGAGGACCCGGCGCGCTTCGTAAATTTTGTTCTGCAGGCTCGTCCCACAATGGCCGGCAATACTATGTCGCGTTTTATCTTAAATTCGACGGTAGGGATTGGCGGTATGTTCGATGTGGCCAAAAATGCTCTTGGAGTAAGAAGGGTTGATTCAGATTTTGGCCAAACGCTTGGCATGTGGGGAGTGGCGCCGGGACCTTACCTTGTAGTGCCCGGCCTGGGCCCATCCGATATTAGAGATCTCTTCGGGTTAGCCGCCGATTCGGTCATGAACCCGCTTTTTTGGGTGCCTGGACCGTTTTGGAACACAATCCCGGCCGACACGGTTGACTATGTTGGCAAAGCCGCAGACAATATCGATTCTTACGAAACCATGAAAAAGGCCGCCCTCGACCCTTATGTCTCGATGCGAAACGGATATATGCAGTATCGGGATAACCTGGTAGACAAAGGTTTGCAGGATCAGTTCAAATAGCCGCATAACCGTATAGAGATTTTGATTTCGCCCGCACTCTCGCCCTCCCCATAGAGTGCGGGCACCTTTGAGTATATACCCACTTTTCCCAAGTCCTTAGCACAAAAAAACTCCCCAGGTCAGCCATCACAGTTGCAATCGCACAAGATTTTGAAAGCCTTGGCAGTTTTAAGAGGCAGTCGTCGTTTAAACTTCGCATAATAGACCTATAGTAGTGCGCGCAGAAAATCCCGCAGCCCTCGAAAATACCGATTTATCCGGTCAGGAAACACCCTTGGAGCAACAAAGAGGGATAGGGCATTTTATTTATTGGTTGCAGAGGCGTCGTTATTTATTGATTTTGAATACAAAATAGGCTATGCTGAAAAAGCTGTGTGTTTTAGGACGATATTTGGGGTTTGCCGTAAATCGGTCTTTCGCCGTACGACATGTTCGACGCAAGTTCTCCAATAACGCGCCTGGTTTGGACTTTTAATTGAGTGAAAGGAATTTGTAATGGCGGAAGGTCGAGTGAAGTGGTTTAATGAACAAAAGGGCTATGGCTTCATAGAAGTAACTGGCGGGCCGGATGTTTTTGTCCATTTCAGCGCAATTGAAGAAAATGGGTTCAAGACCCTTAATGAAGGCCAGGAAGTGATGTTCGAGATTGAAAAGGGGCAAAAGGGTCCGCAGGCGGTTAACGTAAGAAAGCTCTAAAGAAGACAAGCTCCAAATCGACTCAGGTAAAAAAAGAGGGGGCCGGCAGCGCCGGCCCCTTTTGCATTAGAATCCATCCGCCTATCTTCTATATCAAAAATGGTGTTGAAAACAGACTTTTCCCTTATGAGATAAAGGCCGCCCCCCGGCGTCTGCAATCCTCCAGAGCGGAGGGATGGGCAAGCACGGCCCCCTTTTCATCCAGCTCCCTGAAGCAGAGTTCCCCTTCATATTCGACGTCGATAGCATCGAAGAAGTATCTGGCGGTCAAAACGGGACAATCAAAGAGCCTCTTACCGCGGGTTGCGCCCGCACACAGGAAAAGTCCTTTTCTCGCAACGGAAGCAGGAGTATAGGTGCCATGAGACTTGGCCAGCTCTTTTTTCATAAAAAGGGCCTGGGTGCGGTCGACAAAAACCTTTGCTTGACCGCTTATCCCGTAAAAGTAAATTGGACTGGCGAAAACAATCCTTTCGGCCCTTTCCAAAAGAGGGTAGACGTTTTGCATGTCGTCTTTTTGCACGCAGACGCCCTTCTTGTCGCAATAGCCGCAGCCAAGGCAGCCCGAAATCGCCCTATCCCTTATATAAACCTTTTCGAGGGTGACCCCTGGGATAGACAGGGCCCCTTCGATAAAGCTGTCGGTCATGAGATCGGTGTTGCCGTTTTTCCTGGGCGACCCGTAAATTGCAAGCAAGAGCACCTCGCCACCTCCTAAGCTATCAGATCTCGACGCGTTTCATCCAACCGAAGATATCTTCCCTTTGGCCGTATTGGATGCCCAAAATCTCATCGTAGAGCCTTAGCGCCAACTCACCAACGGATCCGTCAGAAATTTTACAGATCTTGTCTCGGTAGCAGATTTCTCCAACCGGGGAAATAACAGCGGCAGTGCCCGAGGCAAAAATTTCCTTGAGTTCGCCTGAGCGGGCCTTTTCAATAACTTCGTCAATTGTGATGCGCCTTTCGCTAACCGTGATACCCCAGTGTTTTGCCAGCATAATGACCGAATCGCGGGTAATGCCGGGAAGAATCGAGCCGTAAAGAGGCGGAGTCACAAGTTCGTCGCCAATCCGGAAAAAGATGTTGCTCGTTCCGACCTCATCGACATAGCGTCTTTCGACGCCATCTAGCCAAAGCACCTGGGTGTAGCCTTTTTGCTTGGCTATCTCGGCCGCATAGAGACTTGAAGCATAGTTTGCCATGGTCTTGGCATCGCCCGGCCCCCCACGAACCGTGCGCACATATTCTTCGTCCACATATATCTTTACGGGATTAAACCCTTCGGCATAATAAGCCGCAACGGGCCCGGTGATGATAAAGTAGAGATATTCGGTGGCGGGACGCACGCCAAGATGGGGTTCAACAGCTATCATGGTAGGCCTTATATAGAGCGAGGAGCCAAGGCTGTGGGGAACCCAGTCCCTGTCGGCAGCTACGAGTTTTTCAATAGCCTGGAGTTGAAAGGCGGGATCGATTTCAGGCATGCACATCCGTTTTGCCGAACGGTTTAACCGTTCGCAATTATGCCCTGCCCTAAAGAGCCAGATTTCGCCGTTGGAGCGCCTGTAGGCTTTGAGGCCTTCAAATATGCCCTGTCCATAGTGGAGCACCATCGCGGCGGGATCGAGGTCCAGTGGTGCGTAGGGCACGATGCGGGCATCATGCCAGCCCTTGTCTTTTTGGAAATCGACCTTGAACATATGATCGGTAAAGACCCGGCCGAAAACGAGATTTTTTTCGTCAGCAGGCTTTGGGTGCCTTTGCGACGGGTCAAGCGAATGAACGGAAATATCCATCCCAATTCCTCCTCGGTTAACTTTGGAAACAAGCGTTGGCCGCGCTCCAGACAACTTATTGCAGGGCAAAATGGGGCGATCGCAAAAACCGGCTTATCTGTTTGCTGTAGAGCTGCAAAGAATCTCGGCTTTCGGGGCCAGGGCGCAACTGTTCCTCATTTTCTTTTTCCGCGCCCACGCTCTTAATTATAATGTTTTTTTCGACGTAGAGCCTCAAAGCGTTATCGAAGGTTATTTTCGAAACACATTCGGGCCTTTCGACAAGCCCCAACTTCAGGGCTTTCTGCCCTAGGCTCAAAAGCTTTTTCATGAAATCTTTTTCCGAAAAGCTGTTTTTTTGAAGATAGCGAAGACCGCGCAACACCAGCCAATAGCCCTCAAAATAATTTCTGAGCAGGCCGTGAAAGGCATGGCAGGCCCGCAGACCGCTGTGAGCCAAGATAAAAGGCTGATCTCCCCCCTCGCCGATGCGAGTGAGAAACTCGAGCTTTTCAAAGATATCGAACACATTGCCAAGGAGCTTTTCGTCGCTCAATTCATTGTCGTAGACAAATTCGAACTTAAAGAAGTTTTTCATGAAAATTACATCTTCAAGTGTCTGGCTAACGCTGAAGCGGAAAGTCTGCTGGGCAAGAATGGAAGTGGCAACGTAGGCGGCGGGAAGCAGGAAGTGGATGATGTTGTTCTTATAATATTCCAAAGCCAATCTTTTTGAATCCTCGAGGGTAAAGACCTCTTCCTCAAGATCGTCGTCTTCATCCTTTAGCTTGCCGATGAGCTTGTTACGTTCCATATTTCGCAGCGATTCCTGGAGGCTTGCGCCAAGATTTTTCATAGTCTTTGAAAGCACGGCGCCGCGCGCTGCGATGAAATCGTGGAATATCTGCGATATTTCGAGAAATTCGGCCTTTGAAATACCGTGGTTGGACATAGCCAGCATTGCCGCCGCCGCCAGGGCAAAAGGCGTAACGACAGATTCCTCGTTAATGCAGTTAATGATACGGTAGGCAAAATTGCGATACATCGCATGGCGCTCCTTGGGCCGCATGCTGTCGATGCTGTGATGCTGGCTTTCAAGGTAGCGCCTGAGAGAAATCGGTTGGGCAAACTTTATGTATGCGCGCCCATAACGTTTGCGCATGATACGGCGCACCTTTACCAACTGCCCGAGGTTTTCCTCTTCTTTAGGATTTCCAATAACTTCATTTAAGTAGGACTCGGCCTCGGGTATGCGATCATAGCATATGGAAGCGGGCACAAAGACCAAATCCTCGCAATAGCCCTGTTCGACCGCCTGGATAAGGATGGTCAGCAATCCCAGTTTCGGCAAAACCAACTTGCCCGTTCGGCTTCGGCCGCCCTCTATAAAATACTCGATATTGTGTCCCAACTGCACCATTGTTTTGACATAAAGAGAGAAGACCTCGGCGTAAAATTTTCCCTTGAAAGCTCGCCGGATAAAGAAGGCGCCGCCCCTGCGAAAAACTGAACCCAGAGGCCAGAAGGCAAGGTTTTTACCCGCGGCTATAAACGGCGGGTAGAGATTATTTGAGTAGAGCAGCTGTGAGAACAGCAGGTAATCCATGTGGCTCTTATGACTGGGGATATATACGAGCGTATTGTTTCTGGCCGCACGTTTGACCTCCTGCAGGCTCTCATAATCGAGTTCAACACCATCGAAGAGGTTATTCCAGACCCAGTTAAAAATCTTGGAGGCTATCTGGATGAAATTTACCGAGTAGTTGGCCGCGATTTCCTCCAGGTAGCTGTCGGCCTCCATGCGCACCTTCCAGATTTGCTGCGAAGAGGTCCGGGCGCGCCTTTCCATCATAGCCTCAAGCTTTGGATGGTGAAGGATTATCTCCTTCATCTCGAGCTTGCTCTTAATCGTCGGACCCGTCACGGCCCTTTTGATCTCATCGACCGAATCGATAAGGGAGCGCCTTAGCTCAAAAATCTGTTTTCGCCTCTGCCAGGGTTCTTCGGAAAGTTCGGGCAAAATTTCCCGGATGTTTAGAGGTTCACCGGTTTCCATGACCGCATAGGGATTACCCCGGACAAAAGAGGCCATTTTGCGCAGGAAACCAAAGGGTTTCCTTTGCCCCAAAAACATCTCTAGGGGCCCCCACCGGTGCCGTCCCTCCGGGCGCCTGTTATAGAGGAGCACGACAGGAACGATGTAGATGGGTTTGTCACAACTTTTCTGGATATCTATGAGGTGCTCGAGAGGATCGTTTCCAACCAGGACCGTACTGCGATAATAGCCCCGCTTACCCACAAGGGGGAAAAGTCCGCAGTTGCCGCTGTTTATTTTATCGGCATAATAGCCTCCGGCATACGGATCGGGGAAACAGCCCTGGCGCAGGAGGTGAATGAAATGCTTGACCACAGTCTTTAGGGCATACCATCGCGGCTGCCAGGGATAAGGTCGCTGGTCGAACATAAACACGGGCGCAGGCAGCCCCAGCTGCCGCAGCCTCATACTGATGTAGACGAAGTCAATCTGCGAGGGTTCCTTTATAGTATAGACAACAACACCCTTGCCGCAAAGCCTGCGCAGCGACTCCTGGCGATCCTCGGGAACGCTCACATGGCCTGCCACCCGCTCAAACCATTTCTGCAAGGGAAACCTGGGTTTAATCTTTATCGAAAAACCGTAGGGGTCCCTTCCAAACGTCTCCGAATTACCATTTTCCTTCTTTTTGAACCAGCCGATCACAATATGTAAAACTTCCTTCTCGCTCAAAGATTCAAATGGTGAAGCTTAGCAAAAATGCGGTTTAAAAACCAAGTTTTTTTCTCCCGCAAAACAGGCCGCTAATCACCGCCCACGGCCACCGCAGCCCTTCCGCCACCATTCCATGGGGCAAATCGGGCAAGAAGCACCAAGCCCGGGATAGCGGCAAGAACGCTAAGAGAAAAATAAACGGGCCACCCCAAGGCCTTGGCCGCCGCCCCCATGGGAGCACCCGCCACAACCCTGTCAACGGCCATAAAGCTGGTCAGCAGCGCATACTGCGTGGCTGTGAAGCGCTTATCGCAAAGACTCATGAAAAAAGCAATAAACGCCGCGTCGCCCATCCCGCCAAAGATATTTTCAACGCCAATAGCTACGACAAGCGCTGGAAAGCTTTTTCCGATAATCGCCAGGGCGGTAAAGGAAAAATTGGACAAAGCCTGGGCAAAACCGAAAACCCAAAGGGAACGATTTATGCCGATTGTCGAAATTATTCTACCACCTATAAGAGTCCCGGCAATAGCGCTAAGGAGGCCAAAGACCTTGTTAACCATACCCACATCAGTTCGCGTAAAACCGATATTTAGCAAAAACGGCATTGTCATGGTTCCGGCCATTACGCTACCAAGTTTGTAGATCATAATAAAAAACAGGACTTCGACAGCCCCGGAACGTTTGAAATAGCTGACAAGAGGCCCCCAGACCGCTTCTTTTAAACTTTTGGGAGGCACCACCCTCACCTCGGGCTCGGGCGCCCAGAGCGTAAAGCAGGTACTAACAAGCATGACAAACGCCATGAGGCTATAGACGCTTCGCCACGGCATGTGATCGGATAAAATGAGAGCAAGTGCCCCTGAGACAAGCATTGCGCATCTGTAGCCCACAGCTCCGGCCGCGGCCCCCGGGCCAAGCTCGTCTTCTCGAAGCACATCGGTTCTGTAGGCGTCGATCACTATATCCTGGCTGGCGCTCAAAAAGGCGGTAATCAAGGCCGCAAAAGCCACTAAAAAAGGCAAGGCAGCCGGTGAGCAGCGTCCGAGAAGAAAAATTGAAAGGGCGAGCAGCGCCTGGATAGCAACAATCCATCCCCGCCTTCTTCCAAGCCAGGGAGGGGAAAACCTGTCCAGGAAGGGCGACCAGAGAACTTTAAGCGTATAGGGCAGGCTTACCAGGGAAAACATGCCAATTACGGAAAGATCAACCTTTTCAGTTACGAGCCAGGCCTGAAGGGTCGAAGCGGTAAGCGCCAAAGGAAGGCCGGATGAAAAACCAAGACCGACAAGGCACAAAACCCGCCTGTTGCCGTATGTACCGATCCACTTTGATGCTCTCACAACTTTGGCCTTTTTTGATTTGCGATTGAGGGCAATCTATATGATATGAGCGTCAGGAACAATCAAAATCGAGCGGTTAGAAGCAGGAGCCCGGGGGGAGAAGATCGAAGAATTTTTAAAAAAAATTGCGCACGCGAAAGGGGCGAAAGGGAAAGGGGCTATAAGGTGTCCTGAACGAAACTTGACTTGACAGCGGGCCAGACTCCCACCGGAGTCTCATCAACACCGGACAGTTCACGTGCTGCAAGTGCGGACATTTTATTTGCTCCCTGCATTGCACTTTTAAAGGATTGTCAAAACAGCCGACGCAATATATATTAGCAATCTTTGGAAGCGCCAAGCTCACTGGTGGGGCTCCCGGACTTCAAATCCGGTGTGGGGGCGTGAAGGCGTTCCCAGGTGGGTTCGATTCCCATGCGCTTCCGCCACCTTACAAAACATTACATTTTCACAATCTATTGTAACAGCTCTTGCGTGCATATTGCGTGCACGAATGATCGGGGAATAACCGCTAAGTCTGCAACGCTCTCCAGTTCAACCCCAAGGCGACCACCCCAATCATTTTTTGAATTGACAGAAGTTAACTCGAAGGTTAACTTATGAGCGTAAGTTTGGAACAGTTGTTTGCTGGCGAGAAGTTCACCGTCTGCGAGATCAAAATAGATGGGCTTTCCACGCTCAGGAAATTCACTGAATCCCTTACCAAGGACCAGATTGCGGTAATGGTCTCGCTGGTTCGACACATCGCCAAAAATGGACTACCTCACAATCCGAGCAGATTCACCCACGAAGAAGATGGGATCTACGCACTTAAGGATGTTCCGCAACAGGTGAGAATATACTGCTTTTTCGAACGGGAGCGGGTAATTCTTTTGACAAATGGTGTAATCAAAAAGAAACAAAAAGCCGATCCAGAAGATTTGAAAAGGGCGAAGGATCTGAGGCGAATCTATCGGCAGGAGATGGGGGAATGAAAGCATCTGGATGGTTCTCGGACATTTACGATAAGGTAAAAGATTCCTTTGAGTTCAAGCTTAGGGAGATGGAACTCGAAATAACCGAAAATATTCTTTCCATCATGAAAAGGCGCGAAATGAGCAGAAAGGACCTTGCCGACAAAATTGGGACCAGCAAGGCTGCTGTCTCGAAACTCCTGAATGATGGTTCCAATATGACCTTAAAAAGACTCGTCAAAATCTCAGGGGCTTTGGATTGTGAGGTCAAGGTCGAAATGATCCCGATTGAGCAAAACGCAGCCGTTTACGAGGTGGAGATCCCTGTATTTGTGAACATTGAAGGGAATTACAAGTACTGGTTGGGTAGCTTGGACAACGGCGGCCATGTCTCAGGTACTGCTGATCACTATGACTATTCCTTTACCACAGAGGTCAAAGGTGATGCCGACGCAGCTTAGGCTCCAAGATATCAGGGTTCTCAAAATCGAGTACTCGCTTAACCCCATAGCTGCCGATACTTCTGCGCTGGAAGAACTGTCTCAGCTTCCTCTTCAGCAGCAGAAGATCGAGATAAAAATGAACTTCAGGTCTGAGTATATTACCATGGAGAATAACCAACCTATACTCAAGGCCTCACAGGGTGTCCATGTAACGGGTTCATCAATTCCTTTCACAATTTACGTTGAGATTGGGGGGCTCTTTTCATTTGACCCTCAGCCCCCTCCAGATGAGCTTGATCGCTTGCGACACATTAATTGCAACGCAATCCTATTCCCCTACGCGAGGGAGTTAGTTGGTGATATTTGTAGGCGTGGGGGACTGCCCCCTGTCTATCTCCAACCTGTCAATTTTGTAAAGTTATATGAAGACGGCATTTTCAAGTCTGCGCCCCTTCAATGATGATGAGCACGAACTTAAAGTGCCCCCTCGTTGCGCCCCGCCATCCATACCGTTACTGCCGCCGGGTCCCAGCAGTTCAGCTTTCGCCCCGATCCCGGCCAGGACCTCGTAGGCGATACCGTCCGGCCTCATCGGCTGTATGAGCTTACAAGCCGTCTTAAGCGAGCAGCCCAGGAAAGCCGCAAGCGCACTGTCCCCCCCTGGCGGATTGATGGGCCTCTTTCCATTCCCGGAGCTTCCTGCAGACATCGGCGCATGACAAACGCCCCTCGACGTAAAAAGACTCGTCGCACTTCGCGCGCGGGCAAGGCGTGTTCTTTTCGTTCGTGTCCTTGCGGTCAGTGTGCATAGACGAGAAAAATTCGCCTTCCGTAACACCGGGATGAGAAATTTTGCTGGTCCGGTTTGGGGGGAGCGCAAATCGGGTGATAAACAGGTGAGCCGGCGGGCATCGTGGGCGTCCCGCCGACCGTGAGGTCAAGCTTGGGTATAATTCCAAGGCATGTAGTCTTGCGGGGATTTTTCGATTCCCGGGAATTTTTGAGCAGCCACGTGATATAGGCCAGGGGATTGGTTCCGGCAAGCTGGCAGGTGTGGATCAGGCTCATGAAGAGATCCCCGACATAGGCGCCGCGCTGCGTCCTATAGAACAGCGCGTTTTTTCGATTGATAATGGCATACTTCAGTGCCCGCTCACATAGGTTGTTGTCCAGCGGCGCCCCCGGAATCTGCAGGAAACGGGTTAATTTCTTCCAGTGCTTGAGCATATAGTTGATGGCTTTGCCAAGACCGGAGTTTGGTTCAACGATTCTTTCTTCAAGCTGCTGTTTGCACCAGCTTTCGAGTTCATCCATGACCGGCCCGCTTTGCTCCTGATGATAGATAAGCCTCGCCTTATCCGACAAGCCCTGCTCTTTGGCCAACTCATCAAAATGGTAGACTTTTCCCAGTTGCTCGATGACATAGGCGCAGTCGTCCGGAAAGCGGTCCAGCAGTTCCACGAACTGTCTGCGGGCATGGGTCAAGCAGTTGGCCAGGATAGAGTGCAGAAAGTTCTGCAAAAGAGAATGATTTAAAAGTTTGGTCATGGCATACGGGTTGTTGACAAAACACCCAAAACCCACGATGGGAGAGATGCCATGACCGAGAACAAGTTTAAGCGTAAGCAGTTGGATTTGAAAGCTCTTTTCAGCAAAGAAAATGATGGCCTCAAGGATATTTTGCGGGAGGTGGTACAGGAGGTTCTCGAGCAGGAGATGACCGACACGATTTGGCGCGGGCAAGAGTGAGCGCTCCCCTGGGCCCCTGGGATACCCTTCAGGATACTACGAACGCTCCCTTATAACCCGAGTCGGGAAACTGGAACTTAGGGTCCCTCAGGATAGGCAGGGTTATTTTTCGACTCAGGTATTCGAAAGATACCAGAGGTCCGAGAAGGCTTTGGTGTTGACCCTGGCCGAGATGTACGTCCAGGGGGTATCGACGCGCAAGGTCAAAGCGGTTACGGAGCAACTGTGCGGCCACCCTCCGCGACTCCGGCTCACCTCGGCTGGTCCGTCGCTTAGCGTAGCAAAAAAAACAGGTGACCCTCATGTCTGATCGAATTTACAGAACTTGACGCAAACAACTCCTGAAAAAATACATCGGTCCTGGACCGCCCTGACCATACCTTCCGTTCCCTCTATCAGACCTGTTTCGGAAATTGTGAAGTTGGGCCGCCTGCTGCTGGGAAGGACCCAATTCCGCAGTGAATCCGAGTGTGCAAAATCTGCGCATCCGAAGGCCATTTCGTAATATGAACAAAATTAAATGAAAACAAAATTTTAGGTCGTAAAACAGAGCTTCTGATAATCACTTCTTTATGTTCCACTACCCGAGGTGTCTGCGTGTCGTGCTGAACTCTCCGATTCGTTTTGCACTGCCCGAGGGGCCTAGCGTGATGCCGTCCTCCAAAGTCGTTTCGAGCGAGCAGGATGAATTGGTAACGTGCCGAAGATCGCACGGGAAGACGTGAAGGCGCGAAAAGAATCAATACGTTCACAGTAGTTCAAGACTTTCCCCCGAAAACAGCTCTCCGGGCCGGAGCGAAAAGTTGCGCTCCCCTCGCCGTCGCTGGCCCCCGGCCTGCACGAGCAAGAACGAGCTGTCAAGGTTGCGACTCTGCGCCTCGCGAGGGAGCGCCCGTAACGGGCCTGGCCTTGAGAGTTCTTTCGCTCGTGCAACTTGTGACTGCGGCGGCGGCAGGTGTAAGCTAATCATGGATGTGGGGGATAGTGTGAGGGAGGGACGGTCCAGATGAAGAAATTGAGATTTGTTCTAAGTTAAGGATTCCGTTGGAGCGGGAGACGGGCTTCGAACCCGCGACCCTCAGCTTGGAAGGCTGATGCTCTAGCCAACTGAGCTACTCCCGCTCAGGAGAAAGCTTTTAACACAAAAAGCTCTCGGTTGTAAGCTCTAAATTGAAGGGAGGCTAAAATTCGCTTTCACAGGCCTCGGGGGCTAACCAAAGGCGAAGCGCTATTCTTTGGTCCTTCTATAACAACCCGATCCACGCCGTCCTTTTCGGCAAGCAAGACATTCACCTGCTCCTCGGGGCTGGTTTCCAGAGCTATGCCCACGAACTGGCTGCAAATCGGCAATTCCCTGTGGTCCCTGTCCACCAGGACCGCGACCTGGACCCTCATTGGGCGACCGTAGTCGATGAGTGCGTCCAAAGCGGCCCGCACGGTCCTTCCGGTAAAGAGCACGTCGTCTATAAGCACGACCTCCAGGTCGTCGATGCGAAAGGGCAGATTGGTTCCCTTGAGCACGGGCTGGGTATGCATGCGGGTCCAGTCGTCTCTATAGAGCGTTATATCGATAGAGCCAAGGGGCACGACAATGCCCAGCCTGCCCGATATCCTATTGGCAATTCTATTGGCCAGAAAGACACCGCCAGTGTGGATACCCACAAGGGCAAGCCTTCGGGGGTCCCTGCTGGATGCTATTATCTCCGCGGAGAGGCGCTCGAGCGCAACCTCAACGTCCCCAGCTTCCATTATAACGCGACCGTCGACCAATCCCATGTCAGTGCGAGCCTTTGAAAGCGAAGATCAGAAAAAATTAAGGGCGCCTCTTGGCGCCCTTATAATCCTCCGGCAGCCTTGCATTCCCAGATGTTCGTAAGTAACAACTTTTTCGAAATATGTCAATTGCCAAGGCCCGAAAGGTCACCTTGGAACAACTTTAGTGGAGTCGGTTGGCCGAGAGGTCTAAAGGCTGTCGTATGAGTCCAACCCATAGGCCATCGGTTGATGGCCGACTATCCACAAATGGTCCGCGGCCCTGGTGACGACCACATGCATAAGCATACGGCTTGCCTCGTCGTCGCGGTATTGGCCGCTGGAGGGATTTACTATCATAACGGCGGAAAATTCGAGCCCCTTTACCTGATGGGCGTTTGTGACAACGATTCCGGGCTGAAAAGAAAAGTCGTCACGTTCATGGCGGCGCAGTTGCAAAAGGCCCAATCTTTTGAGCCCTTCAAAGACCCGGTCGGCATCGGCCTTGTAGCGGGCAATAACGGCAACGAGAGCTTTGGGGTGTTTGTCGAGGTGAACTTCCAGAATTGTCTTTGCCGTGGATAAGGTTTCCTCGGGTCCACGGGTGGAAATGATTTTTACCGGCCGGCCGCTTCGAGGCACCGCCATGGAGGGTTTTTGTCCCAGGACATGCCAGGCCAGCTCCATTATCTGCCGAGTTGCCCGATAACCCACAACGAGGGTATCCGAGTTACAAGTCCCGGCCCCGGTTAGCGGTAGCCGGGTTTTTACAAAGCCGGCAAACCCTTGGCCGGACTCAAAAGAGACTTCCCCTTTAATTTTCTGGGCCATGTCGCCGCAGATGGTGATCGAACGGCGCTCATCAGCGGCGTGAAGGAGGGTAGCCAGCTCAATGCGGCTCAAATCCTGGGCCTCATCGACCATTATGTGAGCATAACCGGGCCTTGCGCCGGCGACTCCTTTCCTCTGCAAGAGCCACAGGAGGATTCCGGTATCCGAAAAGTCCATCCTATTCCGGCTTCGCAGATGTTCCTGCCATTGGATCAGCCGATCAACCGCACCCTCTCCAACCTCTGTACCGGCCCCTAATGTTTGTTCCAAAAGATCCCGGTCGGTAAGGAGAGCGTGAAGGTCGGCGGCATGGTTGTTAAAGCGATCCAGGAGACGATCTTTGAGGGATAAGCCCGAGTGGGTCAAAACCGTTTTGGAAAAGACGGGGTCGGTATTTACCAGCTTTAAGAGATCTTGGAAGCGGCTTAGCTCATCGAGCTTACCCCTTAAAGCATCCGGTTCCAGCTCCGGTGCGCGACCAAGTTGTTCGATCAACCAACCACACGATTTTTTGAGCAGTTTATCAAGGTAGCGATCAACCAGTTCCAGAAGCCTCGGGTGTTTTTTAATGCGCGCCACCTCCGAGTTCACGACATCCGAGCTGTAGGAAAGATTTACCCCGCAGGCGCGAAACAGTTTCCCTGCCCAGCCGTGATAGGTTTCCACCTGAACGCCCGGACCAATCCCCAGTTCGGGAAGGATTCGCGAGATATAGTTTTGAAGGGCCCTGTTAAACATGACAACCAGGATGCGGCCGGGTTTAAAACGATCGGCGTCCTGGTAGGCAAGATAGGCTACGCGGTGCAGCCCCACGGTTGTTTTGCCGCTGCCCGCGCCGCCCTGGAGCAAAACCGTGCTCGATTCCGGATGAGTAATTGCCCGGAACTGATCCGAGCTTATAAGAGCGGTTATTTCGGGGAGGCGATGATCGGATTTTTCCTCCTTTTGCGAGACATTGCCCGTTTGGTCGGCACATCGCCAAGTCCGGTCTTTTCCGCAAACCAGAAGAGTCCCCTTTTCGATTATCTTTTGCAACTGCCCGCCGGAAGTATCCACCTGGCGTTTGCTTAACACCGCGCCCGAGCGGTCGCGTCCCCGGATCTCCTCTTCGTAGAGTTCGCCGGCATCATATTCGTAGTAGAGCCTCGAAATGGGCGCTTCCCGCCAGTCGATCACAATCGCTTTGCCGTTTGAGTCAAAAAAAGAGCGGCGTCCCAGACAATAGGTGAGATTTCCAAGATCGTCGTCCTCAAGGTCGAGGACCCCGAAATAGGGGTTATTCAAGACTTGAGCGTCCTGATAATGCCTCATGGCATACTGAGCGCGGCAGCGCTCGATTATCTCATCGATTTCCCTCTTCTCCCGCCACCCGGGCGCATCTATCTTTTGACGTTTCAGTTCGGCTATCTCCCGATCCTTTTTCTGCCGATCCAACTCTTCCCTGGCCAGGGTCTGCCGCATACTGGCGCTAATTTGGGCGAGCCTGTCTTCTTCGAGCTCAATTATTTGCCTGAATTGCTCCATAGTTGTTTAAAAATTGCCTCATTAAAGGGATTACACCGGGGCTGGAAGCATACGGGCCGTGTGTGCGGCCACCCCCGCAAGGGAGTTAATGATATAAACTGAGTCTCGTCAGTGCAAATGAAAAGTGTATAGGCACGACTGCCGCGGGCGCGCCCACGCTGCCCGACATCGCCCTTTATGGCCAACCAGATATTTCCGGAGGCAATATCTGGATTGACCTCAAAATTTTGTTTGTGTAAAGTGCCCGGTCTATTCATATTTAGAAGAGCTGTTTGGAAGTGCGAACGCTCGTTACCAACGAGTCTGATAAATAGAGGTTAAACAGGATATTTGCGGTGCCAAAATGCCACGTTGACGCTACGCAGGATAGTGCACAAAGTTCGCCTTTATGGGTAAAAAGATTTCTGCCGGTGCTAAGCCATCCCATATTGTGGGTGTTTTTAATCAGCCTCCCCTTTTACCTGATCGGCGTGAGAAGCCTTGCCCTGTGCGATAATGACGCGATGTACCCGCAGATAGCCGGGGAAATGCTGCGCACCGGAGATTGGGTCACTCCCCGTCTGGACGGGGTGGCGCATTACGACAAGCCTCCTCTGATCTATTGGCTAAACGCCATCAGTTTGCGTGTTTTAGGTCACACGGTGGCCGCCGCGAGGATTTGGCCGGTTTTTGCGATCTGTTTTACCATTCTTGTCGTAGGCGGCATCGGAGCCTCGATTTATGGAAAACGCGCGGGATGGCTGAGCGCGCTGGTATTCAGCACATGCGCGGGGCCCTATCTCTACTGCCGGGTGGTTGCGGTCAGTGCGGATATCCTGCTTTGTTTTTGGACCTCTCTGGCCATTTTAGCTTACCTCAAGGCCATTATAGAAAAGAACAAATACGATCTTTTGTGGATGATGGTCATGTTTGGCTGTTTCGGTATGGCCGGCCTGACCAAATCTTTATACGGCTTCGGACTTCCCATCGTCATTATAGGCCTTCACGCGATCTCGACCGGCAGATGGAGAAGTTTTTTATGCCGGAGGGCGGCCGCGGGCGTTCTGCTAACATCCGCAATAGTTCTTCCCTGGCATATACTGGCAGTCATGGCCAACCCTCATTTTCTTTGGTGCTACATCGTACGGGAAAACTTTCAACGTTTTGCGGGAAATCGCTGGCCTCGAGACGAGTTTCTCTCCGCACCCCTTTTTCTTGTGTTCACCGGACTTTGGACCTTCCCGTGGATAGGTCTTTTGCCCCAGGCGGTAATGGGGGCTTTCAGGCGCATCCGCCAAAACAGGTGGATACAGGGAAACGAACTTCTTATCTGCATTTGGTTCTTATTCATTATAGGACTGTTTACCGCTGCGCACGACCGTCTCGAATATTACTCCCTTCCCGCGATCCCGGCTTTTGCGCTCCTTATTGGAAAGCTTTGGGACGAGGGCTTAAAGGAGGAAAACCGGGTCACTCGACGCTACATGTCCATGGCTTTAGGTATCACAGCCGCAATACTTCTTGTCGGCTCGGCAGCGGCATGGGTAATTCTTGGCCCTGCCAAGGCAGATATATTCAAATTTTTAGAAACCTGGTGGCCCTATTCGGGTTGGTCGGGAGTTTCAGCGCAAATCGCGGTTGTGCAGCGAATGCGCATTCCGACAGTAGTGGTTTTGGCAGCAGCCGCGGTCTTTGTTTTCGGCGCCTCGGCGGCTTTGCTCAAGTCGCGCCCGCGTATCGGTCTGGCTCTCATGATCGTTATCATGGCCCCAATCTTCATAATGTCCAACTGGGGCTTCGAACTGATGGTGCCGTTTGAATCGAGCGCCCCGATTGTAGGAATTTTAAAGAAAGCCGGACCCGTCACGGCGGTCGTTATAAGAGAACCCCATGAATACCAGTGGATAAGCGGAATGGTCTTCTACAGCGGCTGCAAGGTTTATGTGCTAAAAGATCCGGGTTTAAGAGATCCTTCCCTGGCCTGGGACCGGGATAAACGGCTGCTCAGTATCGAGGAGTTCTCGAAACTGTGGAAATCGGGAAAGAGAGTGGCCTTTGTCTACGATATCTCTCAAAAGCAAGATATTTCCCGTCTGCTGCGATCAAAACCGGAACGGATGATAGGCAAATTCGGAACAAGGGTGGTCGTAGATAATCAGGCAGAATCGCGAAAAGCCGCCAAGGCCGGGCAATAGGCTAAAGAGCGGCCTTTTGGGGCAGCACCCTTGCCCATTTTCTTCCCCCTGCCGATATTGCACCTCCATCCAGCCGCGGCCAGGCTCTATCCTCTCCGGGTCAGGAAAAGCCCGGCACGTACTTTTCCCGGCCTAATTGGAACAGGGCTATTTACCGTTGCATGATTAGTTGTTAGATTAGCGCCCATGCCTTTTCCATCAAAGGAGGTTGTATGCACCCTATAGCTTCGGGGGCGATGTCGCCTTACCATGCGGGGGTTTTTAGCCTTGCGGTTTACACAATTTTAGTGATGCTTTTCATCGCCTCACAACTTTTTTTGGCGGCCTGGCTCGGGGAGAAGAAAAAAACAGAGGAAAAATCCAGGCCCTACGAGTGCGGCATGATTCCGAGCGGATCGGCTCGCTTCCGCTACCCGGTTCCTTTCTACAAGGTGGCTATTTTCTTTTTGATCTTCGATGTGGAGGGGGCCTTCATTTTAACCTGGGCAGTCGTCTATCGGCTGATGGGGGTCGCCGGGTTTATACAGATGTCGTTTTTTATCGTGTTGCTGCTTGCAGGGCTTTTCTATATCTGGAAACAGGGAGGACTGGATTGGAAAGAGGTGTAGAAGCGAGCCGATTTGAGAGCATAGCCGACAGGGTAATAAACTGGTCGCGAAAATTCAGTCTGTGGCCCATGTTTTTCGGGCTCTCCTGCTGCTTTGTGGAGGAAGCCGCCGTTTTTACCTCCCGCTACGATCTGGCGCGCTTTGGCGCCGAGGTGCTTCGCCCCTCCCCAAGGCAAGCGGATCTACTCATAGTTTCCGGAACGGTGTTTAAAAAAATAGCCCCCGTGGTTTTGCGCCTCTACGAACAGATGCCCGAGCCCAAGTGGGTGATCTCCATGGGATCGTGTTCCAATTCAGGCGGAATGTTCGATGTCTACAGCGTGGTACAGGGGGTTGACCAGATCATTCCGGTCGATGTCTACGTACCGGGGTGCCCGCCTCGTCCCGAGGCCCTTCTCGAAGGCCTGGTGATTTTGCAGGAAAAGATAATGTCCGAAAGGCCTGCCCGCAGGGTCTTCCACCTTGGAGGCGGGACTCAGGGTACCGAGAGGCCGGTTCTCGCAGAAGGCGTTACAAAGTCTTCAGACCCGCGCGGGCCGGGATATCCCGGAACGGTCATACGGGGAACGTCGCTTCTTCCCGGTACCCTCCACTGGGGCAACCGCTCGGATCTTATGTGGACGCCTCAGGCGCGCCGCGCGGTGCTTTCCGAAAGCGACGCGGAGGTAGCGGCCCAACTGCTTGAAAGATTTGGGAGCAAGGCGCGGCTGGCGCCGCAAAGCTCGGACATGCTAACCTTCGAAGTCGATCGTACAAGCCTAAAGGAGGTGCTGCATTTTTTAAAAAACGAATCCAGTACAAAATATAGACGCTTGGACGATCTTACCGCCATTGATGAATCGGCTCGAAGAGACAGGGTCTGGAATAAAGGGTTGTGTGAAGGAACAAGCGAGGTCGGAGCGGCGGAAGCCCTTTGCAAAAGACAGCCGGGGGAAAACTATTCCGATTTTACCATGGTCTATCAACTGCTCAGTTTTGAGAGCGCCTGCCGGGTCAGGATCAAGACCGGCCTGGAGGCCAAGGGCGGCGAAAAACTTGCGTCCACGGCCTCTGTAACCGATCTCTGGCCTTCGGCCAACTGGTACGAGCGGGAAGTCTTCGACATGTTCGGCATCCGTTTCGACGGTCATCCGAATCTTCACAGGCTCCTTATGCCCGAATGGTGGGAAGGCCACCCTTTGAGAAAAGACTATCCGGGGCGGGCGACGGAAATGGCCCCCTATACCTTTGAGGACGCTCGAAAACGCCAGCCAATGGACGGCATGCAGCTCTCGACGCTCGACAATAAAGGGCCAACGGGGGATCGGGAGTTTTTCCTCAATATCGGGCCTCACCACGTGAGCACCCACGGACTTTTGCGCTGCATCGCGGGCCTGGAGGGCGAGCAGATAAAATCTCTCGATCTCGAGATAGGCTATCATCATCGTGCGACCGAAAAACTCGGTGAACGCCAGAGTTGGCATCAGTATATTCCCTACACGGATAGAAACGATTACCTGGCCGGAAGCAGCCTTGAGTTTTCCTACGCCACGGCGGTCGAAACGCTTGCCGACATCAAGGTCCCTGAGCGAGCCCAGGCCATGCGGGTGCTGCTGGCCGAACTCTATCGGCTGAGCAATCACCTGGTCTGGATGGCCACCTTTGCCCACGACCTCGGAGCCATGACGCCCAATTTTTATACCTTTGCCGAACGGGAGATGATTTTAGACGTCATAGAGCTTATCACGGGGGGGAGGCTTCACGCGGAATTCGTAAGGATCGGCGGGCTTGCGGCAGACCTTCCGGAGGGTTGGAAAGAAGCTGTCGACAAACTTACGGCGATATTTCCGCGCCGTCTTTCGGAGTATGAAAAGCTTCTCAGAAAAAACCCTATCTTTATGGCCAGGACCAAGGGCATCGGGCGCATATCGCTAGAGGATGCGATTTCCTGGGGCATAACGGGCCCAAATCTTCGTGCATGCGGCATGGCCTGGGATCTTAGAAAAAACATGCCCTACTCGGGCTATGAAAATTATGAGTTCGAGGTCCCAACGGCAACCGAGGGCGACTGCTACGCGCGCTACCTTGTGAGGGTGGAGGAAATGCGCCAGAGCATAAAGATCATCGAGCAGGTGGCGCGCAACATGCCTTCGGGCCGCTATGTAACGGAGGATTACCGCTACGCCATACCCAGACGAGAGGAGATGCTTCGAGACATCGAAACCCTCATTCATCACTTTGTAAACGTTACGCGCGGGATGAAAATTCCGGTGGGCGAGGCCTACGGGGTTACGGAAGTCCCCCGAGGCGAGCACGGCTACTACGCGGTAAGCGACGGTCTTGGTTCGGCCTACCGGATGCGGGTGCGCAGCCCGGGGTTTGCCAATATACAGGCTTTACCCCTTATGGCTACGGGCGAGAGCATAGCCGACCTTATTTCCATCATAGGGTCCATGGATGTTATCTTGCCCGACATCGACCGGTAGAGGGGCACAAAAAATAAGCTAAGGCGCCAAAGGCAAGGGCAAGGGACACAGATCGAAAAAGTCAAAGGTCGGGGTGCTAAACATGCTCCTATGGATAGCGGGATTTATTATTCTTCTGGTAAAGCTCATGATCATACTGGGTGTCCTGCTTTTTTTTGCCGGCTACCTGGTGTGGGTGGAACGAAAATTTCTAGCCAGGCTTCAGATCCGCTACGGACCCAATCGGGCAGGCCCCTACGGCTTGCTGCAACCCCTGGCCGATATTGTAAAGATGCTGGTCAAGGAAGACACCGTTCCCGACGGAGCCGACAGGGCATTTTTTTTAATCGCTCCGGCCGTTGTCGCCGCGACCGCGATACTTATGTTTTCGGTCGTACCCTTTGGAAAGGACCTCACCCTGTGGGGGCAAAAGGTTCCGCTTGTGGTAACCGATCTTAACATCGGGTTGCTTTTCGTATTCGCCATGTCCTCTCTGGGGGTCTACGGGGTGGCGCTGGGGGGCTGGGCATCCAACTCCAAATACGGCCTTCTTGGGGGAATCCGCGGGGCGGCCCAGATGATAAGCTACGAGCTTCCCCTGGGGCTTTCGCTCGTTCCCATCGTGATGATGGCGCACTCGTTCAGCATGGTAAAAATTGTGGCGGCCCAGCAAAAATACCCCTTCATTCTGTTTCAGCCGCTGGCTTTCATGATATTTGCGATCAGTTCCATGGCTGAGAGCAAGCGCATCCCCTTTGATCTTCCTGAGGCCGAAAACGAACTTGTGGCCGGCTACCACACAGAATACAGCGGAATGCGCTTCGGACTGTTTTTCCTGGGCGAATACGTCCACATAATGGTCTTTGGGGCCATTATGTCGGTGCTTTTTCTGGGGGGATGGCGAGGACCCTTTTTACCTCCGGTCGTCTGGCTGCTCATAAAGATTTTGGCTGTGGCCCTGTTCATGATCTGGGTGCGTGGGACGCTGCCAAGGCTAAGATACGATCAGCTAATGGCTCTGGGGTGGAAAGTATTGATCCCTCTGGCATTGATAAATATACTGGCTACCGGAGCCGTTGGCTTGATGATCAATTAATTGCCCTGGTATGCGGGAAGGAAAGACTGGAAGATGGAATCGGCGTGGGAGGCTCTTAAAGCTCTTCTTTCGGGGTTTTGGACCGTATTTATTCATCTTTTTAGAAAACCTATAACTGAACAGTATCCCGAATACAAAAGGGTTTTGCCGGAGAGGGCGCGCGGCCGGATTATCCTTACCCGCGACCCCGACGGCGAGGAACGCTGCGTATCGTGTTTTCTGTGCGCGGCCGTGTGCCCGGTCAACTGCATTTCGATGGAAGGGGCTGAAAGACCTGATGGGCGCCGCTACGCGGCATGGTTTCGCATCAACTTCGCCCGGTGCATCCTGTGCGGTTTTTGCGAGGAGGCCTGTCCGACCTCCGCCCTACAGCTAACCACGGACTTTGAATTTTCAAAAACGGATATTCTTTCGTTCGTATACGAAAAAGAGGACCTGCTGGTAAACCATCAGGGCAAGGACAAGGAATACAATTTTTACAAGTATTGCGGCGTAGCGACAAACTACGGCGACAAGGGCGAACATATCGGAGAAGAAAAACCTGTCGATGTAAAGAGCAATATGCCGTGACGAGGCGTTAGTCACAGCCCGAGGGCCAATTCCCCGATGGGCGTCAACTACTCACTAATCACTGCAGCAGGGATGCCCCTAATGACGCTTTATGGAATTTTTTTCTACCTTATATCGGCGGTGGTTATAGCGGCGACCGCCGTTGCGGTTACGCGCGAAAACCTGCTCCACGCCGTGGTTTACCTGATAATTTCCTTCTTTGGGACCGCGATGCTTTTCTATCTTTTCGGCGCGCCTCTTCTGGCCGCCCTCGAGGTGATCATCTACGCCGGCGCTATAATGGTGCTGTTTTTGTTCGTCGTGATGATGATCAGCTCGCGGCCTTCGGGGGAAGCCCTGTTTCCGCCGAGGCAGTTTTTGCCGGCTGTTTTTTTCTGCCTGCTCTACCTTCTTGTCGCCGCGGCAATGGCGGTTCAAACCCCCGGGCTCAACGCTCCTCTGCAAACGCTAACGGCCTCGCCAAGACTTTTTGCCACCTATGTTTTCAAATACCACTGGTTTTCCATAGAGGTCATTTCGATGTTGCTTTTGGTAGCCGCGATAGGGGCCTTAAACCTTGGGACAGCCGGCAGACCAGGAGTTAAAAAGGATGTGCCCGAACAACCCGAGAAGCCCCCAACCGGTTCCAATCCCGGAGCGCAGGTTTCCGGCCGTACCGAGGATTAAAGATGATAGCGCCCTTCAGTCATGTTTTGATCGTGGCAGGTATTCTATTCGCCCTTGGGGCATTTTGCGCCGTGGTAAGGCGAAACCTCATCATGATCGTTCTCGGCATCGAGATCATGTTAAACGCGGCTTCCATCGTTTTTGTGGCGGCTTCGCTGCATTTAAACAACCTTGACGGTCAGAGTTTCGTGCTCTTTATACTCGCGGTGGCGGCAACCGAGGTATCGGTGGGGCTTGCGATCATTGTCTACGCCTTCAGGCGGACCGGCTCGTTTGATCCGCGCAACTTCAACCTTTTGAGGTAAACCGATATGCCCGGCTCCCCTTCGCACACCCTGGATCTGGCGGCCATGATCGCGGCCACCATGCTGCCCCTTGCCTCATGCCTGGTGATACTGATCGCGGCAAGGAGCAGGCCCCGGCTTTGCGCCGCACTTTCGATCGGCTCGGCCACTATCGCTCTGGTGTGTTCCATCGCTTTAATGGCGCTAAATTCCAAAATGGGGGCTCCCATCCAGTTTACGACCGATTTTATCGCCTCCAGCGGCCTCAATATCGGTTTTGGCTTTTTGCTCGACCGGTTAAATCTTTTGATGATCGTGGTGGTATCTTCGATCTGTTTTCTGGTGCAGGTTTATTCGCTCGGATACATGGCGGGGGATTCGGGTTTTTCGCGCTACTACGGCTTCATGTCGCTTTTTACCTGGGCGATGATGAGTCTATCGCTTTCGGCAAGTTTGCTTCAGCTCTATTTTTTCTGGGAACTGGTGGGGCTATCTTCCTATCTTCTGATCGGTTTCTGGTATGAAAAATTTAGCGCCACCCAGGCGGGCAAAAAAGCCTTCATCATGACCCGGGCTGGCGATACGGCCTTTTTCATAGGGATTCTGGTTCTATTCCTACACACCGGAGATCTTAGCATCGCAAACCTTGGCAGCCGCGCCCCACTAGCCCATCTTTCGCCTTCTTTTCTAACACTTTGCGCCCTGCTGATCTTTGGCGGAATAGTGGGCAAGAGCGCGCAATTTCCGCTTCTTACCTGGCTCCCCGATGCCATGGAAGGCCCCACGCCTGTCAGCGCCCTGCTCCATTCGGCCACGATGGTGGCAGCCGGCGTTTATCTTTTCGCCAGGCTTTTTCCTTTCTTCAGCCTGTCCGCGGTTGCAATGTCGGTCTTTCTGGCCATTGGAACGATCAGCATGCTTCTGGCTTCGACCATGGCCATGGTAAGCCGGGATATAAAGAAGGTCTGGGCTTATTCGACGATCAGTCAGCTGGGCTTCATGATAATGGCCCTTGCCGCCGGAGGGTATTTTGCCGGAATATTTCACCTTACCACCCACGCGGGTTTTAAGGCACTGCTCTTTCTTTGCTCCGGGGTGTTCATCCACCACTTCGAGACAAACGACGTCTACGAGCTAAGCAGGCGTGGCGCGAGGCGCATGCTCATCCCCATGGTTTCGATGGTCCTTGGGGCCGCGGCCCTTTCGGGCATTCCGCCGCTTTCGGGTTATTTCAGCAAGGAGGCCGTAATGGGTTCGCTCGCCGGGTTGGCCGATCCGGTATGGCTTGCCGCCGGACTTACGGGGGTCTTTTTGACTGCCTATTATACCTTCCGGCTTATTTTCATTCTGCTCTTTCCTCGAAAATCGGAAGTCTCAAGCGCGCCCAGTCATGAATCCGCCCCGCATACGGCTCCGGCCATGGCGCTGCCCCTGATCATCCTTGCCACGGTTACGGCAGTTTTGGGTTTTTTTGAAACTCCGCTCAAACATTTCCTCGAAAACGGCATGATACCGGGTATTGTGACCGGAGTGCGTGTTGGAGCCTGGCCCCACATGGCGGCACTCGCTCTTGCCCTGGCGGGGGTAGCACTGGCATGGACCGAATTTGGCAGAAAAGGCGCCGAGCAGATCGGTTTTATCGACAGGATACCCGTTTTATACAGGCTGTTTTCCGAAAGATGGTACATCGATCGTTTTTACGCGCTCCTGGTTGACCTTGTTGTCGATAGAGGCCTGTCCAGGCTCTGCAATCTCAACGACAGGAAAGTCATTGACGGCGGTATAGAAGGAGTTTGCGGGGCAACGGTTGAAAGCGGCAAGGTAACGGCCGTTTTACAAACCGGGATGGTTCAATACAGGCTGATCGTGATATTCGCCGTTTTGGCCTTGCTCTCTCTTTACTATTACTACTAAAAACCCTGGATCAAAGAAGGCGTATTTTCCGATGCACATGGAACCTGCCTCGTTTCCATTTCTTTCCGCCATACTGCTTAGCTGTATCGCCGGAATGTTTACAATTCTTTTTATCCCCGAAGAAAAGCACCGTCTCATAAAGCAGGTGAGCGCGGTTTTTTCCGGGATTTGCCTGCTTTTGACCCTCTACGTCTTTTTTGCCTTCAATCGGAGGGTGGGCGGCATGCAGTTCGTTGAAAACATCCCGTGGATCCCCTCCCTGGGCATCAGCTACTTTAACGGAGTAGACGGTTTTAGCCTGCCGAACCTGCTGCTTACGGGCATCGTATTTTTTACCGGCGTACTGACCATGTGGGAACTGGAAAACAGGGTCAAAGAATACTTCGCTCTCTATTTTGTGCTGGTAGCCGGAGTGTTTGGCCTTTTCATGAGTTTGGACCTTTTCTTCATATTTGTCTGGTACGATGTGTCCCTTTTTCCGATGTACCTTTTGATAGCGATATGGGGGACGACGCGCAAAGAGTACGGGGCGATGAAGCTTACCCTCTATCTTCTTGCCGGAAGCAGCCTGATTTTACCCGCCATTATTTTTCTGTGGGCAAAATCCGGGATCAACACCTTTTCCTTCGTTTCTCTCATGCACCCCGGACTGTTTAGCCCGGCAGACCAGAAGTTCGCCTTTTTGTTGCTTTTTTTGGGTTTTGGCATTCTTGCCGCCGTTTGGCCCATGCACACCTGGTCGCCCGACGGCCATGTGGCTGCCCCGCACGGGGTGAGCATGGTGCATGCCGGAGTCCTTATGAAGATCGGGGCCTTCGGAGTGCTAAGGGTAGCGATCATGCTCTGCCCCCTGGGATGGATTTATTGGGCAAAACTGATGGCCGTTCTTGCCGTGATCGGAATTATCTACGGCGCGCTGGTCGGTTTGAGGCAAACGGACCTAAAATACGTTATCGGCTATTCGTCGGTTTCTCACATGGGGGTTGTGGGGTTGGGGTTATCGACGGTCACTGTTGAGGGACTTAACGGAGCGGTGTTCCAGATGTTTGCCCACGGCATTATGACGGCCCTGCTCTTTTCTTCGGTCGGCTACATCTACGACCGCACTCACACGAAGGCCATACCCGAACTTGGAGGGCTTAGCCGCATAATGCCGGTAGCCTCGGCCTTTTTTATTCTCGCGGCCCTGGCCGGTATCGGCCTGCCGGGGCTTGCCAATTTCTGGGGCGAGCTTTTGGTTTTTCTTGCGGCCTTTAAAGTTTATCCCCTCTTTGGAGTAATCGCGGTGGTAACGCTGGTAGTTACGGCTCTTTTCATGCTGCGAGTCGTTCAGAAGGCCTTTTACGGTCCACAAAATCCGCACTTTGCCGGGCTAAAGGACCTGTCGCCGTGGCTTGGGACTCCCCGGGCAATTCTTGCCGCGGTGCTGCTGATCCTGGGCCTTTATCCTTCGCTGCTCTTTAACGTGATCCGGACCGCTTCGGTTCCATTTATGCATGGATTGCCAAGATGAACTGGATAACTTACGCCGGCCCCGAAATATTCTACCTTGGCGCAAGCCTTTGGTTTTTACTCCTCTCTTTCGCTCCCGGGCAAAAGGTTGTCGCAAACGGAGCGCACCGTCGCGAATACCTGAGCGCTATGCTGCTTGCCTCCATCGGCGTGCTGGTGTGCCTCGCCTCGGTGCATGCGCAGGGCTGGCTTTTTGTAAGATCCTACAGCGTCGATATCTTTTCCCAGGTCTTTAAGACGCTCCTGGCCCTGGGGCTCTTTTTGATCGTTTGCATTTGCGACCGTATGGACGATGTCGACGACAATCGGCATAACGAATTCTACTTTCTGCTTTTCACCTGCACTCTGGCTTTAATGCTTCTTGTAAGCGCAGAGCATCTCCTGTCGATCTACCTGTGCCTGGAGCTTTCCAGCTATTCGCTCTACATCCTTGTGGGGCTTCGAAAGAGGCGAAGCCTGGGGTTGGAGGCGGCAATCAAATACTTTCTGATCGGCAGTTTCGCTTCCGCGGCGATGCTTTTCGGAATGGCTCTTCTCTATTCCGCCTGCGGGACCGGATACCTTGCGGATATGGCAAAGACGCTTCCCCGGATTCTCGACAGCCCGGCCGTCATGATCGGTTTGCTTTTTACGCTGGGAGGCTTCTTTTTCAAGCTCGCCGTATTTCCCTTCCATTCCTGGGCGCCCGATACCTACCAAGGCGGTTCCAACCAGGTCGCGGCCTATATCGCCACGGCATCAAAGGTTGCCGCCATAGCCATTATCTTACGAGTGGTCGCCTCCACAGCCCACGACAGCGCCTACCTTGCTCGCGTCCTGGTGATTTTATCCGTTGTTTCGATGACCCTGGGAAATCTTGCGGCCATAGCTCAAAAGGATCTCAAAAGACTTTTGGCTTTCTCCACGATAGCCCACTCCGGCTACATACTGATCGGCATACTGGTTTTGGATTCGGCCGGCTATGCGGCCACGATTTTTTATGCCCTGGCCCTTTTGGCGATGAAATTTACCGCCTTCATGGTGGTGGTCGAAGTGGCTCCCGACGGACGAAACCTCCAGATAGAGGAACTGGCCGGACTGCACAAAAGGTCTCCCATCCTGGCCCTGGCCCTTCTTACGGCTCTTTTCAGCCTTGCCGGGATTCCGCCCACCGTCGGGTTTACCGGAAAATTTCTTATCTTCACGGCCGCCATTCAAAAGGGCTATGTGGCGCTTGTGATCTTCGCCATGTTAAACGTGGTCATCTCCCTTTATTATTACCTTCTGGTGATAAAGGCGGCATACCTTCTGGAGCCTGCCCAAGAGATGCCCCCGCTTGTCGTTTCCTTTCCAAAGAAGCTGCTGGCCGGCCTCTCCATAGCGGTTATCCTATTCGCGGGCTTTTGCCCCTATTGGTTCATACAGATTGCACAGGCGGCGGCCCAGCCCCTTATTTGGGGACGGTAAGCGCAGCGGACGGTCTTTTTTCCTTCCTGGAAAAAATCCGAATAAAGTCAGGTAAAATTCCGTATCGCTCGGCTATGACCAACCGGTGAGCAAAGGTTTTTTTACCGCATAACACTCTTTAAAGTGGAGAGATCATGAGTTGGCGAAAGTGGTTGCTTTTGATGCTTCTGATCCTGTCTGCCTCTGGAGTTTGCTCCTGTTCCAAAGAACGGGAGGCTAAAAAATCCATAAACAAGTTTACGTCCGAGAAGACAAAAGCTATAGAAAGCTATGGAAAGAGGCCCATCGATAAGGCCCGACAGGTCCAAATGCTTGGCGAACAACGGCTAAGAGGCATCGATAACGCCGTTAAAAAAAGTGAGCAATGACCTCTGCCTTTTTTAATTACCTGTAGGCAGTTTACGTTTAATCTTTCGCGGAGGAGAAAATGGCGTTGAAGGCATGCCGGGAGATCGGTGCGTTGGAGGAATTGCTGGAGTTGCTAAAACTGGAGCAGCTCGATGAGAACGGTTTTCGCGGCCAGAGCCAGGACCTTGGCTTTGGCAACGTCTTTGGCGGCCAGGTGCTCGGCCAGGCCCTATCGGCGGCTTACAAGACCGTGCCCGTGGAGCGCAGGGCACACAGCCTGCATGCCTATTTTCTGCGGCCCGGAGATGTGCGCGACCCGATCGTCTACCAAGTCGACCGTATCCGTGACGGCAAGAGCTTTACCACCCGCAGGGTGGTCGCCCTTCAGAAGGGTCACGCCGTTTTCAGCATGTCGGTTTCCTTTCAGATAGACGAACCCGGATTCGACCATCAGGACAAGGCCCCCATCGCTCCGGGCCCTGAGGGGCTGGTAACGGAAGTCGAACTTATAAGCCAGGTAGCCGGTCAAATCTCACCGGTGCTTCGCCAGAGGCTTCAATGCCCTCAGCCCATTGAAATAAGGCCCGTTGCGCCGATGAACCCACTTTCCCCGGAAAAGCGGGACCCCGCGCGGCAACAGTGGTTAAAAGCGGTCGGCACATTGCCCGATGATCTTTCCATACACCAGTATCTGCTGGCCTACGCCTCCGACTACGGTTTTATGAGCACCTCTCTTTACCCCCACGGCCACGGCCTCCTGGAGCCGGGCATGCAGATGGCAAGCCTCGATCACGCCATGTGGTTCCACCGCCCCTTCCGCATGGACGACTGGCTTCTCTACGACGTCAAGAGCCCCAACGCCTCAGGGGCGCGCGGCCTTGCCACAGGCAAGATATTCGACCGTCAGGGAACGCTCGTTGCAACGGTAGCCCAGGAGGGGTTGATACGGTTTCGGGGCTATAAGGCTTAGAGCGCCTGGATAACCCCGGCAGGGGAAAGTGGAGCAAAAAAACCAGCCGGCTAAAAAACAGGGGGTGGAATCGCCTCAGTGTTTGGCCGCATACATTGGAAGTCATTGTGTCATTTAAGCCGGGCGGGCGAAAAGAGCCCTTCCCCGCCCGGCTTAAATGGGCTTCAAAACAGGATCTAAATTATAGGGGAAACGCTTTGTTTTCACCCCCCTGCGGGCTTTGTGGCAACATAGCCGCGTTTAGGTCCGATTCCCGGGGGCAAGCACGCCTTTTTTATCCCCAGCCAAGCCGACCGGTTTGCACGGTTACCGGTAAAACGGCGTGCAATGAATTGCGCGCACGATTACTTCTTGTTTTTCAACAAAGCATCCAACCCGGCAAACGGACTGTAGGTGACCGCGTCTTTTGTGTCTTCTCCCGGGCGGACTTCCTCGCCCCATTCTCCATCCATGTAGCGTGAATGTTCATTGTCGTGGCAGAAAAGGCACAACAGTTCCCAGTTACTGCCGTCCGGAGGATTATTATAGTGATTGTGGTCCTTATGATGAACGGTGAGTTCACGAAGGCGCTTGCCGCCAAATTCGCGCCCGCATTTTGCACATACCCACGGAAAGAGCTTTAAAGCCCGTTCCCGGTAGGTTTTTTCAAGTTCAGCCAGCCTGTCTTTTCCGGCCATCCGCATCTACTCCTTTTAACAACGGCCCCCCTCGGGCATTCGCAAGAAAATAAACGACCATCCTCCCGATTGTCACCGGCGGTCTGGAACTGATCTAAAACTGGCGGCTTGAAAGTGCTGCTAGCCCCCTGTATTTTCTTCCCCAAAATTCCGCGCAAGGTCTTCTTCAAACTGTCTTTTCTTCCTTAATTCTTT
>JAJXYD010000022.1 GCA_021780695.1 Deltaproteobacteria bacterium | reverse complement strand
GGTATCGTCTTTCATGGCGTATCCTCTTTTCTCCTTCTCCGTTGAAGGTGAATTATTCCCAAAGGGAGGATACGCCGCTCTTTTCACTCACGCCATACACAACTTTCGACAATAGCTCTTTTTAGAGGAGGTGCAAATGCAATGGCGTGAGGTTGTCGAGCATCCAAGCCTGAAAGATTTGCCCTTTGAGATGGAAACCAACAAATGGGCTACGATTATGCCGACGCGGGTCTTTTCTGCGCATGGGAAAAATCAGAGACGAACAGCACTATTATTCGAATGCCTTGGAGAAGGTCGCAGCGTTTCAACGCTGAGGCCTATTAAGATTTCCAAGGGCACCAGAGTTGCCGATTCGTATCCAAATCGTTTAATCCGCGATTATCACCCCTTGCTGTCTGTTTGAAATGGCTGTTGACCAAGGTGCCGGTTTCAGGATACAAAAGTTGCATCGGGATGTTCCGAAAGGGGCGAAATGATCATTGGCGACGATGTCCTTGAGCAAACCTGCAAGGATATGATTGAAACCATCCTCCTGTGTTTGCGCGATGCAACCAAGGGAACAATCTACCGGATTGGTCCCATGCCTGAGTTGCGCACTATCCGCGTCACCTCCGGCGCCCGTGATGAGGCGAGCGGCCAAATCCTTTGGGGCATTGACGAGTTTTCCGACTACGATTATCCCGGCAAAAGATGGGAAGACTATAAGGATATGCCGGGGCGGTTGCTGGAGGCCATGGCCTGGTGCGTTGAAAAGGGCAAGAGCTGGACTGCCGACGATCCCAACCAGGATTCCCGAAGCATTCGAAAACAGCTTGCCAACGAAGCGGAAGATTACCATCACATGGAACCCGTCTTAATAAACAGAAACTATCTCTACGGGGACCATGCCCAGGAGCTCGAACTGCCCGTCGACTACCGTGGGGAACCGATCTGGAGTAGCTGCGACAATCTTGTGGTTGCCGTTATAAAGATCCACTTTAAAAGAGGCTGCATAAAAAGAGGCGATGATTCGACAAAGGTCATCAAAAAGCTGTCGCGTACCCTTGGCACTCATCTGCTTTCGCTCCACATCCGGGAAACTCTTGCGGATGCCCAGCAGGAGCTTGCCCGTCAGAGGTTGCAGAGTTGCAATATCCTGGCCCATGAATTGAGAAACACTCTTATAAAGCTGGGGTTTGCCTTTTCTGCGATAAATGCCGAGATAAGCTTTCTTAGGGAACAATGGGAGTCGGAAATAGCGTTGGCTTGTCCTGAGGTCGAGAGCAAGAGCTTCATTTTGCACAGGTTGCGTGAGTTGGCCCAGGCCAACTGTTCGGCCGAAAAATGTCCGGCTGGGCTGTCGGGGTTGTGTGAAAAGCTTATCGCCGAACAGTCCGAGCTTTCCGATGTGTCCCTGATGCCCGCTGTGGGTGAAAAATGGGTTGAAAACAAGATCTGGCCAAAATGGCAGCAGTTGCTGGAGCAAAGCGATGCATGGGATTCGAGTCGCGAAGAGATAGCCTCCCTTCTTGAACGTCTCAAGGATGCCTTATGGCTTGGCACAAAGGAGGAGCTTGTTCGCAGGCTTGCACATCTGCCAGAAGATCTCAAATCGCTTTGGCCAAGGCTTGCCTACATGGAATTTACCGTCGACAAGCTGGCCGAACTCGAGCACATAATCGATTTTTTAGACCATCCCGATCTAAAAATACCACACAAACAGCAGACCAAAAAAATACTGACTTCGCTTAAAGCCCTTGTGGAAATTATTCCCGAAGTGGAAGAAAAGACAAACCGGATAATCTTTTCTCTTCGTAACGGTTCTTTCGAAAAGCAGTGAAACTTGGCAGGAATCAAAAATCGTAAAAGAGCTCCTGCATGTTCAGCAGTTCGCATCCGGTTCCGGTTACCCTGACCATGTTCTCCAGCCTTACCCCGCCAAGTCCGGGCAGATAAATGCCGGGCTCGACAGTAACGATCATGTTTTCTTCGAGCAGTGTGGGATTTAGTTTTCTCAGGCCCGGTTTTTCGTGAACAGCCAGGCCGACCCCATGACCCAGGCCATGGCCGAAGCGATCCCCGTAGCCGGCTTGCGCAATGAGATCGCGCGCAGCCGCATCGACGGTTACCGAATCTATTCCGGCGCGGATCCTATCCTGGGCCGCAAGCTGGGCGTTTCGAACTATCTTGTAAATCTCTTTCAGTTTCGGGTTAGCAGTACCCGCGATCCATGTCCTTGTCATGTCAGAGCAGTAACCGTCTAGTTTGGAGCCAAGGTCCAGGATTACCGCATCACCGTTGACTATCTTTCGCCCGGTTGGTGTCGCATGAGGAAGTGCCCCGTTGGGGCCGGCCGCGACAATGGGGGGAAAAGAAACGGCTTGCCCTCCGGATTGACGGATGGTTTTTTCGATAAGCCAGGCCATTTCTTTTTCGGTCCTGCCTTCCCCAAGAGCTTCCCAAACGGTGTGAAGCGCCTTTTCGGTAAGCCTTATGGATTTGCAGATCTTTTCGATTTCCAGCGCGTCCTTTACGACACGAAGCTTTTCGACCAGGTCTTCGGAAGCTATGATTTCGGCGGATGGCCGCGCTTTCCCAAGAGCTTCCTTTATGTCGTTAAATCTGCTTACCGTCAGGAAATGTCCTTCGACTCCAAGCCTGCGGCAATGAAGCTGCGAAAAAAGGTCAGGCAAAAGCTGGCTTAAGCCCGTGGTATACACCAGGACTTGGAAATCAGGAGCTTGGGCCTTGGCTTCCTCATCATATCTGGGGTCGGTCAGCAGGTATTTTTCTGTTGCGGTAAGCAGAAGGCAGCCCGAGCTTTCAGTCAGCCCCAGGTCTTCGGCTTCAAAACCGCTTAGGTAGTATCGGTTTTCGGGAACAGATACCAGGAAACAATCGAGTTGTTCCTCTTCCATAATTTTTCGAAAACGTTGGAGCCTTACGGAAAAAACATCTTCACGCATTTTCTGCTTTTCCTCCACGGTGCAAAACCGCTTCAATATGCTCTTGGACCTCGTGTATCTGCTCTTTTGTGGCCTGAGGGGTAAGGTAGAAGTTCTCGCAATCGAGGGCGTCAACCAGGCCTTCCCTGTACATCTGAAACCAAAACGGCATGGTGGGGTGAAAACCTATCTCCGGGTCGGGAGAATTGGGAAACTCAAGAAAAATCGTTCCCCGGAAGGTCTCCCTGATCCACCGCAGAGCTTGCCTGCCGCACCCAGCCCGCTTTTTGCAACTAACCTCGAGGTGGTAGAGAGTGATTTCCTTGCTCCCCTCTTCGGTCAGACACAGGCTTAGTTGTCCTTTGAACCGCCCGGAAACCTCCTCAAAGCAAAGGACCTCCATTGGTCCATATCCCTTAAGGACCGTTAGCAGTTCAGGGATGGAGAGGCTACTGTAATAGGCTTTCCATTTAGCCCCTTTCCAGTCGATATTTGCCATGTGAGAGGACTCCCGAGACGAGCGCCCCGACTTTTTGCGGGGTAACTTTGTGCACAAAGCAAGTTCATGTTTCGCCGACGATATAGCGCGTTGGATCAGCGGTTCCCATTGGGGGTCAAAAAGACGGGAATCGTTCTCTGCGCCCGGAACAAGCAGGCAAGAGCTAAGGGGCGGATATAGTTTCAAGCAGTCCTTGCTTTCGAAAAGCAGAATTCAAAGGTGTCTGCCCTTCTGGAGCACCACGGGATAGAGTCCCAACCTCTTTATTTCAGGGTAGAGCTCACAAAGGCTGTGCTTGATGTCGTCAGTTAGCTGCATGAAGGTTCCCAATCCAACATTATGCCTGACGGAAAACCGGTGGCTAGGCGCTTTTGATCTATAACGAAAAAAAGCGGGACAAAAGCCGTTCCTTACTTGCGCAACTGTCTTAAAGCTTCAAAAAGAGCAATCCCAACGGCGGTCGAAAGGTTCAGGCTGCGAACCCTGGCCCTGTCGATGGGGATTTTCAACGAATCCCCCGGATAAGAGGCTGTCAATTGAGCCGGCAGGCCTCTTGTTTCCGGTCCAAAAATAAGACAATCGCCGGGCCGGAAGGAAAAATCGTAATGATAAGTTGACGCATGGGCCGAAAAATAAACCAGGCGCGAATGTTCAATATCGCAGCGAGCCCTGTTGAAATCCGGATATAGCTTCATGCGAACATAGGGCCAATAATCGAGGCCTGCCCGTTTGAGGTACTTGTCCGAGATCTTAAAACCAAGCGGCTCGACCAGATAGAGCGGAGTATGGGTTGCCGCGCAGGTCCTGGCGATGTTTCCGGTGTTCTGCGGTATTTCGGGTTCATAGAGAAGCACCGAAAGCGGTTCACCCATCATTGCGGCGCGATGGCCCCTGCTCAAGGTTAAGCCGCGTTCCGGGTTCGAACAGCCCGCACGAAGAGATTGGCGTAATTTTCTTCGACCAGGTACATGTCGCCGTAATAAAAATCGGCGTAACATGCTTCGTGCCTATGCCCCTCACGCCTGCTCGACGACCAGCAGTTGCGTTGATTTCCAAATTTAGGATCGATGTAGAGGCCGCTCTTTCGATCTTCTTCGGTTAAAATCAGGCTGGCAAGCTCGTCTTCGGTCGGATAGCGCCAATCGCTGTAGCCGGCAAAATTCTCGGAGTTAAGTTTTGCGATGTAGTCGAAGCCATCCTTCCAAACTGTTCTGGCACTCGATGCCTCTCGCTGCCACATCAGCCCGGTTTGATTGTCGAGCACAATATTTTCTTTTTCCAAACTGAACCTTTGTTCCATGTTACCTCCAGGTACAAAACGATCCGACTTGGAGCCGATCCTTTGAGCCGGCCGCACGGTGGCGATCAGATGAACAGGCCCGTCGCAGGAACTTTTCAAGGAGCCTTCCAAGCTAAACTTTGAGAGTATACTCAAAAAAGCGAAGAAACAAAAGATGGAATTTCTATCAAAAATTCTAAATATTTTAAGTAAAATAGCCGTTTGTTTCATTAAATGTATCGATTTTTTTCGTTATTTGCCGCCCATAGAGGAAAACTTAAAAGATAGATGTTTAGATCCGTGTGGCCATTTGTGCTATATTTACTGTTAATTTCACGGATTAACAGTATCGATATCGATTTGGTTAGAGGTGAACAAAGATGAGGTTGGCAGTATTGGACGATAAGGAAATTCGCTATAGATTCTCAAAGCTCAAAGAGCTTCCTCCCCTGCCAACATCCTTGAAAAGGTTGATCGAGATAATCCACTTCCAGCTAGATGAGGCCGGGGAGCTGGAGAGCATTATCACCTATGATCCCAGCCTGTCGGCCAGGATCCTTGCGGTTTCCAATTCCACCTATTTCGGACAGCGAAACCGGGTGAGGACCATTGCAAACGCCATAGCGATAATGGGAGTAGCCCAGGTAAAGTCGATTTGCATTTACACTTTGTTGCTCGGGTTATTTTCCAGCGGCGGTTTCATCAACCCCGTTCATCGGGCAAGGCTTTGGAAGCATGCTTTCGCCTGTTCAAAGATGATGGTGGAGATAAATAAGAAACGTCCCTGGATCAATGTGGACCAGGCCGGGCTAATGGGGTTGTTTCACGATCTGGGCTGGGTCGCCATGGCCGCCTATCTAAATGAGCATTTCTGCGCAATTTTCGACATCGCCAGAATGGAAAATATTCCTCCGTGGTGCGTTGAGGGCCGCTATGGGCTAGACCACGGCAAGCTGGGCGGATATCTTGCCCGCAGGTGGGCCTTGCCTGAAGAATACCGGGTTGTCATGGAGTTTCATCATGCTCCCCGCGGCAGCGCCTCTTTCAAGCCGGAGGTGGGCCTGGTCTATCTTGCCAATGTTCTTTGCCATTCCTCTCAATATCCCGAGTTGGTCCATGCCGAGCCGACACTGCTGCAATGCCGGGACCTTTGTATTTCCGAAAACGAGTGGAACGAATACCTGGAAATGGCCGAAGCAATCCAGCCTGAGGTCGAGCGGTTGTGGAATTTACTCGGCGGTGGCCCGCTGTAGCCGGTAGACTGCTTTGGGAAGTTTAAAAAGGGAGAAGTATGGTCGACCTTGTTGGTGAAATGATGAAAGAGAGGCTGCTAGAGGCAAAGAAACAGGAAGATGAGGCAATTCGCTTTATGTCCATAATCCAGCGCCTTACGGAAGCAGCCTTCCCGGACCTGGATATCACCGCAGTATGCCTCCATTATCTTCACATAATTATAGAGGAAACGGAAATTGAAAATTCTTCGATACTGCTTTGGGATGAGGACTTGGGGAAGCTTTGTCTGATTGCGGCCTACGGTCTGGACGATCAGCTCCAAGCCGTTTCCAACTCTCACAGGCAAGACCTTTTTTTTAGCCCCGGCGAAAATATCGCGGGGCAGGTTTTTTCCTCCGGAGTGCCTGTGTTTATTGGAAACAGCACCGAACAGCCCCTGCCCGAGGTGCCGGGCGCCGTGGTAAACCCGGTGTCGTTGGCTTGTATTCCGATTCTGGGCATGGGCGTTCTTAACCTGAGTGCAGATCATTCCCAGGATTTCACCCAATCGCTCAGGCGAAACTGGAAGACTGTCGGAGACATTATCGGCCATCTTATAAGAGGGCAAAAAATGGTCATCGGGGCCAGAAGACAGGCTCCATCGGAAGTGGGGCCATCTTTTGCGACCCAGGGCGAGTGTGTGCCCGATTGTCTCCAAGACCGGATTTCGGACCTTGTCCTGGACTGTATGCCCCAGGGAATTTGTATTCTGGATACCAATGGGAGAATAGTTCGCACCAACAGGAGCATCGCCGAGATACAGGGCCGGGAGTCTCAGGACCTTACGGGCCGTTCGCCCTCGGTGCTTTTTGAAGACCCCGCATCTTTTGAAAAACTCTTCGAAAAGGCTTCCTTGTCCGATTCCGGACGGGTTGCAAAAACAGATGTGAGCCTCAGAAACTTTGACGGACAAAGTTTTGCCGCCGATATAAACCTGGTTAGACTAAGCGATTGTGGCCAATGGGTCGGCTCTCTGCTCGTAATTGAAGACGTGAGCAAAAAGAAGGCCTTCCTGGACAGGATCCTCCAGTCAGAGAAGCTTGCCGCTCTTGGCACAATGGCCGGAGGGGTCTCCCACGATTTCAATAATCTTTTGATGTCCATCCTCGGGCACATCCAGCTCATTTTACCCCATATTCGGGAAGAGGAAATTATCAGAAGGCTCAAGAGCATAGAAAAGGCCGTTCATGACGGGTCAAACACCGTCCGCAGACTACAAAGATTTACCGACAGACAGCGCGACCCCAATGCTTTGACTCCGGTAGTGGATCTTGACGAAGCGGTCAAAGATGTTATCGAACTCACTCGCCCCCGTTGGAAAAACGTCATGGAAAGGTCCGGCCGCAGGATAGAGATACGCCGGAAAATCATGAAAAATAGCCTTGCGGGGATCAACGCCTCCGATTTAAGGGAGGTGCTGACGAACTTACTTCTCAATGCGATCGATGCGATGCCCCAGGGGGGGATAATCTCTTTTCGTTCCTACCGGCAAGACGAGAATCTTTTTCTCGAAGTCAGCGATACCGGCATCGGTATGAGAAAGGAGATCTGCGAGCGAATATTCGATCCCTTCTTCACGACCAAGGGAATCGGTAACTCGGGGCTGGGTTTGAGCGTCTCCTGGAGCCTTGTGGGCAGATACGGGGGCGACATCCAGGTAAACAGCGAGCCGGGCGATGGCACCACATTTCTCATAAGGCTCCTTAGAGCCGAATCGTTAAAGGGGCCGGCTGTGAAAAAAAACAATGAGCCGGTAAATTCCTATCGCCTCATGCTGGTCGAAGACGATCCCGAGATACTCACCCTGCTTCGGGATATGCTGCGGCTCAAGGGCCATCGGGTCGTGGCTCTTAGCGACGCGGAAAAAGCGCTGGAAATGATAGACTCGAGTAATTTCGATCTGGTGGTCACCGATCTTGGAATGCCGCTGATAAGCGGGTGGGAAATAGCCAGGCGCGCAAAGGCGAAAAACCCCCTTTTGCCGGTGGTAATGATAACCGGGTGGGGGGGGCAATACGAGGAAACCGATCTTACCCGCCGGGGTGTGGATCTTATGCTGTGCAAGCCGCTCAGCTGGGAGAAGCTGCTAAGCTCCATCGAGAACCTGCTCTAAAGGGCGGCCCGCAGCTACTTAAAAATAGGTGCTATTTCCCGAAGTAGCCTATAATCACGGCCTTGCCGAGGGTTTTCCCCCTCAGTGCCTCGTTAAAGTCCGTAAGAGTTGTATTTGGCTTTAGGTCAAGCCTGGAAACGTTCAAAGCGTAGACGGTTATAACGTATGGGTGAGGTCCTGAACCCGCTGGAGGCTGAGGTCCTCCGTATCCGGGAGCCCCGAATGAATTGAGCAGTTCGGCCGAGCCGGGCGGCATATTCCTGCCGGAGGCGCCCTCGGGTAAGGACATAACTGTGGCCGGTATGTTTATGACCATCCAGTGAGTCCACAGTCGGGCGATCGGGTGGTGATCGACTACGGAGAGGGCGAAAGATTTGGTTCCCACGGGGGCTGCGCTCCAGTCGAGAGGAATGGAAACATTTGCTCCTCCGGCTGCGGGCCGCGCATAGCGAACCGGTATCGAGCCCCTGTTCCTGAAGGCCGACGACGAGACATACATCGCGGACCCCATGTGCATGGTATCGGCCAAGGATTTGTTTACGAACATACCGGCCGGAGTCATGAAGCCGAAGGCGGGGGCCGTTGGAAAAATCACTACAGCCAAAAGTGTCCATTTCACTATTGTGTTCATAGCGTTTTCTCCTTTATCCTGGTTTTGGGGCAGAATCTGGTTTTAAACCCTGGCAAAGATTATATAATAGGGCCTTAAAGATGAAAAAGCCGCAATTTTTGTCCATACCAGCTTTCGGGAAGTAAAAGTGAACTGCAAAAACGTATTCTCCAATGTCTTGGAATGTATCGGAAGTACTCCTCTTGTGAGGATAAACCGGATGAATCCCAATCCTGCCGTGACGCTTTATGCGAAGCTGGAAGCCAGAAACCCGGCGGGCTCGATAAAGGACAGGACGGCCCTTTCGATGGTCGAGGCCGCGGAACGCGACGGACAGCTTTCCGCCGGCAAAATAATCGTCGAAGCAACGAGCGGCAATACGGGAATTGGGCTTGCGATGGTCGCGGCGGTCAAAGGCTATCGGGTGCTTTTTACCATGCCTGAGACCGCCAGCCTCGAGCGGCAGAAGATTTTGAAGGCCTTTGGCGCCGAGCTGCTTCTCACCCCGGGTTCACTGGGTACCGATGGAGCCATCGAAGAGGCATACAACCTGGTGCGGGAAAATCCCGACCGCTATTTTACCACCGACCAGTACAACAACCCGGCCAATCCGGCGGCTCACTACACGGGTACGGGACCCGAGATCTACGAACAGACCGAAGGCAAGGTGAGCGCGGTTGTGGCTACCCTTGGCACCACCGGTACGGCCATGGGAATTCTAAGGGCTATGAAGGAAAAAAATCCCTCCATAAGGGTCGTGGCGGTCGAGCCTTTGCCGGGGCACAAGGTCCAGGGCCTTAAAAACATGAAGGAGTCCTATGTTCCGGGGATTTTCGACCGCTATGCCCTCGATGAGGTCGTCAACGTTAATGACGAGGAGGCTTTCGAGGCTGCCCGCAGATTGGCCAGAGAAGAGGGCATATTTGTAGGAATGAGTTCGGGGGCAGCCATGGCGGCCGCAATGCGAACAGCATCCCAAATGAGGGAGGGGGTCGTCGTTGTAATCTTGCCTGACGGCGGTGACCGGTATCTGAGCACCAATCTTTTCACCAAAACTCTCGAGCCCGACTTCCGCTTCTATAATTTGCTGGAGCGCAGAAAGGTCGAATTTAAGCCGGTAAAGGAAGGAAAAGCGCGCATTTGCGTAACCGGGCCCCCACTGGACCAGCCCCTTTCGATTGCCGATGCCCGGCGTTTTTTGCTGGCTGACCTGCTCTCCAGGTTTTTCCAGGCCAAAAATTTTCTGGTAGATGAAGTCGTCCTGATTCCCGATTTTGACAGTCGCACCATAAACAGTTCGGTTGCTGCCGGGATGTGCCTTGGGCCTTACACCAAATGGCGCTTCGAGTCCTTTCTGTGCGACCTCGATTCTCTGGGTATCAAGAGGGCCTATAGATATCCCAGAACGACCGAACACCTCGATACGATAACCGAGTTTACCCGGATGCTGATCTCCGGGGAATTCGCCTATGACAAGCTGCGTTCGGTTTATTTCGATCTTTCGAGGAGCAACAGTTACGGCAGGTTATCCGGAATCGATCCCAAGAAGGTGCGCGCGGGCAAAAGGGTAGATCCTAATGCCTATGAAAAACTAAATCCGAGCGATTTCGCTCTGCTAAAGCGGGCGACCCTGGCAGAGCTGAAAATGGGTGCTTACGTCAAAACCCACTGGGGAAACGTTATTCCCACCTGGCACATCTCGGCGGCTTCGGCGGCCATCCACGATCTTGGCCCGCAGATCGACATTGTGGTTAGCAGTATGGATTTCCTTTTCCCTCACCTGGAAAACATGAGAGAAATCGGGGAGGCTATTACGGGCAAGCCCTTTGCCAACACATGGATGATCGCCGAACGGGTCTGGTCTGCAAATAAGGGCAAGGTGTACGATCCGGTGGATGAGAACAAACCTGTCGGGGAACTGCTGGAAATGGGGTTTTCGGCCCGCGAGGTTAGATACTGGCTCCTCGGCGCCCACTATCGCAAACCAATACACGCGACTTCCGATAACTTATCGAGTACGGTGCGAGGGCTTAAGCGCATCGACGAATTCATCGTCAAGGTTAGGGCCTGGGAAGGACAGGGAGCCGAAAACGATCAACTCTCAAAGATTATCTGTTCTTTCGAACAGGAGTTTCTTGATTCCTTGGCCGACGACCTAAACATCCCGCGCGCTCTGGCAGTGATTTTTAGTTTCATTCGCCGTGCCAACCCTGTAATCGACCGGGCGGGGATATCGAGTTCACAGCAGTTGCAGGTGCTCGAGATATTCCATCGGGCCAATTCCATCCTTGGTTTTTTCGATTTGAATTCGCGCCTTCTAGGTCCGGCCGAGGAAAAAATGATCTGGGAGCGCGAAATTGCCCGAAAAGAGAAAAACTGGGCCGAGTCCGACAGGATAAGGGGCGAGCTTTTGAAGTGCGGCGTTCGCGTTTTCGACACTCCAGTTGGAAGCAGATGGGAGTATTGCGAATCCAAACAATAGAGAAGTGGTCTCGGGGGATTGATGGAAACTTTAAAAGTTTATCTCAATAAAACTCGGATCGGCGTTATAGTCTGTGGGAGTTGCGGAAAGAATAAGGAGGTTGACTTCTCCCAAAGGGAGTCCCCTCGTTCCGCTGTGGTTAAGTGCGGTTGCGGCAATACCTTCGCTGTCTCGTTTGAAAGAAGGCAAAATTACCGCAAACAGGTTGCGATCTGGGGGTTGTGCTTTACGGCAGCAGGCCCACCCAAAGGTGAACCGGTAAAAATAATTGATATTTCAGCCGAAGGGGTGAAGTTTCAAAAAAGCGGGCAATATATGCAGCCCGATCAGAAACTCCGAATTGCTTTCAAGCTTCAGGATAAAACTGTAAATATGGTCGTTTCCGTTCGCAGCGTAGAGGATGGAGGCGTGGGGGCCAAAATCATAGACATAGATTCACAGAGCAGGAAAACCCTGGGCTTTTTTCTCATGCCTTGACAAATGGTGCAAAGAGCCGGTTTACTCTCCGTTTGGCGAGATAGCGCCCAGCCGCGCGTTGTAGTAGCTCCTATTGCTGTCTGTCGATATGCCCGGCAGATGATCTTTTGGAAATAAATTCTTCTTAAAAACGATCTCTTCCTTTCCGTGGGTAGGCCCCGCGAGGGCCAGTGCGCCAATTTCGGCTCCGGGTCTGCAGGGTTGCCGGATCTTGCAGGTAGCCACCAAAGACCCGCTGTAGGCTCTGAAGACTTTCACGGCTCCTTCGTTGTCTGCTACCCAGATATTTGCTCCATCGAAAGCGATGCCGTCAGGATAGAGTCCCGCATCGTAGGTTCCAACCAAACACCCCCGGGTTGTAAGCTTTGCAAGAACGCCATCGGTTCTGGCGACCCAGACGAAATGGCCCTTGGAAAAAACGCCAAAGGGGTCGACACCAACAGGGACTTCTCCTATCCTGGCTCCGTTTACCGCGCTAAGTCTTGTGAGTTCAGCGCCGCCGTTGTCGGCCACCCACAGGGATATCCCGTCGAAAGCTATACCCATGGGTCGCTCGCCTGCCTTATATTCCCCCAGGATGCACCCGGCCGAATTGATTCTAGTCACCCTGTTTGCGCGATTATTTGTCACCCACACCGTCTTGCCGTCGTAGGCCATTCCCCAGGGGTCGTCGACGGGAATGGTCCACACCGGAGCCCCATCCGCGGCTCTGAGCCTGGTTAGAGAACCCGAGACGCCCCCGCTTGCAACCCAGATGTATGCGCCGTCGAAAAGCACCGCCCTTGGATTTACTCCTACGGGATAGATTCCCATCAAGGCTCCGTCGGCGGCCCTTAGTTTTGTCACTGTGTCGCCCGAATAGTTGGCCACCCAGATGTTTCTGCCGTCAAAGGCCATCCCCCAGGGACCAGGCACTTTGTAGACGGCTCTTAGAGCCCCGTCGGCGGCCCTTAATTTAGTTACGGTGTTGTCCGGGTAATTGGCCACCCAGATATTTGCTCCATCGTAGACCACGCCATAATTAGTTATCCCTATGGCAACTTCCTTGGCAAAAGAGATTGTCCCCAGGACTTGCATCATCGAAAAACCTGCGATTAACAATAAAAGGCTTCTTAGAGGATTTTTCATGGCGTTTCTCCCCCTCGGATTGATTTTGTGGGGTGTGAAGATGGGCTGCAACAGATGAAGTGGGCCTGCCGTCAAGGGGTGCCAACAACTCGGCCCACGATTAGATAAATACATCCGAAAACCTTCGGGCTCGGCAGCAGAGCCGGTTTCGGATCCTGGGTAAAAGTAAATACCGCGGGAAGAATTCCACAAGTGGCAAAGTCCATCTTGGGACAGATTATTTTGCGAAAAAGTTATGATATCGGTATCCTTTTGTCCGAGTGCTCCAAGGGCGCCAATATTTTTGGGACCACGATGCGCGCAAGGCTTTTGAAAGACTTCACCCTGTTAGAATTGAGCTTGAGGGTTCCGGGTATGCTTCAGGTTTTGGTGTAATATCCTGGAAAAATTTGGTATAAATTCAGTTGAAAATGAGCGATAAAAACACCCCACCGGCAGAATATGTCTTTATGGTCTTGGAGGAGCAAAGCGGGCAGAGGCTTGACTTTTTTTTGAGCTCGGTTATCCCCGACCTTTCGCGCAGTCATCTAAAGAGGTTGATCAAGGAAAACCGGGTAGCGGTAAACGGAGGGGCGGCAAAGCCAAGCCATGAGGTGCGGGCCGGTTACTCGATAAGAGTCAATATGCCCCGGGAGCCGGGGCCCGATGATGCGCTAAAGCCTGTCTCGATGCCGTTGGATATACTTTTTGAAGACCAGGATCTCATTATTGTCAATAAACCGGCCGATCTGGTAGTCCACCCCGGGGCCGGCCACAGGGATGCAACGCTTGTCCACGGTCTTCTTGGCCATTGCGGGCTTGCGCTCCAGGGGGCCCCACTTCGGCCCGGTATAGTGCATCGCCTGGATAAGGATACCTCCGGTGTTCTCGTGGCTGCTAAAAGCGAGCGAGCCTATTTGAATCTCATAAGGCAGTTCAAGGAAAGAGAACTCAGCAAACAATACCTGGCGATGGTCTACGGTCGTCCCGATAAGACCCGGGGAGAGATTTCCACGTTTCTTGGCAGGCATCCAACGGAGCGCAAAAAAATAGCTGTGCTTCAAAACAGGGGGCGCCAAGCGCTGTCGCGGTGGGAAGTGGTAAAAAGTTGGGGCGAAGCCTCGCTTTTGAGCGTGAGCATAGAAACGGGTAGAACCCACCAGATAAGGGTCCACCTAAGCCATATCGGACACCCGGTTATCGGAGACGAAACCTATGGGGGAGGCAGTCGGAGGGCGAAAAACGTTAAATGCGGCCCCGTTCGCGAACTCCTGCTAAAAGCCCGCAGGCAGATGCTCCACGCAGCCCGGCTTGAATTTAAACACCCTGTGACAGGCGAGCCCATTTTGGCGACCGCTCCGCTGCCCGCGGATTTCAAGGAACTTGAGGAGCAACTCGATTCTTTGAGCCCCTGGTGCCCCCGTCAGTGACTCTAAGCATTCTTAGCCCATTGAAAATCACAAGGAGCGAAGCCCCCATGTCCGCGGCTATCGCCTCCCAGAGGGTGGCCACTCCAGCCGCCGCCATACCGATGAATAGACATTTTATGAGCAGAGCAAAAAATATGTTCTGTTTGACTACGGCCATCGTTTTTTTCGAGTGGCGGATCAGCCATGGGATTTTTGTAAGGTCTTCGGACATGAGTGCTACATCGGCTGTTTCGATCGCCGCATCCGATCCCATCGCTCCCATGGCGATCCCGACGTTGGCCGCGGCAAGGGCCGGAGCATCGTTTATGCCGTCTCCAACCATCGCGATCCCGCCGAATTTGGTCTTAAGATCGGATACCAGCCCAACCTTATCGGCCGGAAGAAGTTCGGAGTGGCACTCATCTACTCCTATGGCGTTTGCCACAAGCGCTGCGCTCTTGTTATTGTCGCCGCTTATCAAGACGACTCTTTCAACACCCAGGGCCTTGAGGCCGGCCACGGCCTCCTGGGCTTCCGGACGCACCCGGTCGGCCACCGTTACCAGTCCGCAAATGTGATCGTCGCACCACATCACCATGAGAGAGTTTCCGGCTTGCTCGATTCTATCGATCTTATCGGTGAAAACCGGGCTTAGCCTGCGCCATCTTTCAAGCATTCTGTGGTTGCCGATCCAGTAATTCCTGCCGCCGATTCTTCCTTCTGCTCCCTGGCCCGGCAGGATCGTGAAGCTTTCGGCCACCTGCGGGCTTATTCCCATGGCTTGGACGTGCCGAATGATCGCCCGGGCCACGGGGTGGGTGCTGTGGATTTCGAGGCCGGCAGCGTTTGCGAGCAGACTGGTTTGGTTGTGGTTGTCAACAGGTAATACCTCCTTTACGGCAGGCTCTCCGTAAGTGATGGTCCCGGTCTTATCGAAGGCAAAGGCCTTTAAGTGTGCAGGCAATTCAAGGTAAGCTCCGCCCTTTATGAGGACTCCGTTTCTGGCCGCCGAACCAAGAGCGGCCACGATCGTAACCGGAGTTGAAATTACCAGCGCGCAGGGGCAGGCAATAACAAGGACCACCAGGCTCCGGTAGAACCAGTTGGCCCAGTTTCCCCCGGTCGCAAGGGGGGGGAGTAGGGCGATTGCAAGGGCAATGAGCATCATGATCGGGGTGTAGACCCTTGCGAATTTATCTACCCACTGTTCGGTTGGAGCGCGCCTGGAGCGGCCCTCCTCGACCATGCGGACGATTCTTGAAAGGGTCGTGTCCACGGAAAGACGGGTCGTTCTGAACTCTATGGCGCCTTCTTCGTTGATCGTTCCGGCAAATACCTCGGAGTCGGTCTCCTTGTAGACGGCTGCGGATTCTCCCGTGATGGGCGCCTGGTTAACACTGGTGATTCCCTTTGTTATTATGCCGTCCAGAGGAATCCGCTCGCCCGGGCGCACCACAACCGTAGTTCCAACAGGAATTTCATCGACGGGTTTTTCCTCGATTTTCCCGTCGTTAGGGCAAATGAAACGGGCCACTCGAGGGGAGATATCCAAAAGCGCGGCTATTTCGCGCTTTGCCTTCTCAAGACTCCAGGACTCCAAAAGCAGGGCCAGGGAGAAAAGAAAAGTTACCGAGGCGGCTTCAAGCCACTTGCCAAGGACGACTGCCCCCACTACGGCCGCCATCATCAGAAGATTCATGTCGGCTCTTAACTTTTTTGCCGCATAGAGGGCCTTTGGTAAAACAAACCAGCCTCCTGCAAGAATAGAGGCAAAATAAAGACCGACCGCGAAACTTGGGGCAGCGCTCTCCGAGGTTAAAGCCGCGGATAGGTTGCCGGTTCTTAGAGCCTGAAAAACGAAAGCGGCCGCCATAAGCACTCCGCCCGCAACGCATGAGAAAAGCCTTCCATGCTTTTCCCATACGTTCTCCTCGGTCGCGGGACAAACGCCCGTTGAGCACAGGCCGTCCAGGACAACCGCTTCCATGCCGGTTCTACCAACCGCTGCGATGATCTGTTCGCCTACCTTAGGGGCGAGTTCGCCCTTGATCGTCATAACGCTTTTCAACAGATCGAAGGATAAGTTTTCTTCGCCACCCACAAGGGGTGCGACCTCGGACCTTAGCAGCCTTACTTCTTCGCCGCAGCACATTCCCTTAATCCGGAAGGAGCGATTTTCCATTAGTTTGCTCGCCTGGGTGTTTGGTAAATAAATTTAGCTTAGGCCATGCATGCAAATATAGCGCATGAAAGCAAGCAGGGGAATTGTGGAATCGAGGGTACCCCAGGATTCTTTTGTGGGAAAAAACGCTGAAAGCTTCTCCGAATAGGGGATATTGCGAGCATGGCTGAACAGAGAGTGTTCTTAGTGACTCTTACCCTTTAAACGGGTCGAAGATCGTGAAGGGAAGTTTGAGCAGCCTTTGCATAACCCCGACAAGTTCATGGCCGATGGCTTTTGGAGAGAGTATCGTCACGGTGGGGGTGTCAATGTCTCCGCTTACGCGCACCGGTACGGTTACAAACGCATCTTTTAGGACTTTGCCAACTATGGGCGTGATGTTAACAACCCTTTCCAGAGTGCGCTGGGGCGCCACAAGGGCTATCACATCCAATTTGCCTGTGACCAGATCGACCTGGCCGCTAAAGACCATTTTTATGGACGGGCCGTCGAGAAAGGAATCGGATAGAAAAAACTTGCCGTTTTTAATTCTGCCCTTTATCTGAAAGGTCTTATAGGGGCATCCGTTGCCCAACAGGTCCGGAACTACCCCCCTGTAGATCTCGGAAAAACTTAGAACCGAAATTATCCTCGTAAATGTTTCGAAGCGCAAAATGAGCCCATCTTTGGCTTGGAACTCTATTTTGCCTTGCAGAAAACGGGCAAAGTCTGCCCCACAGATTGGCTTGTTTACTACCAGGCCCGGACTCTTAGCCTCAATATGGCCGCTTAGATGATAGCTCCCCGAAATGAGAGGCTTTTTCGCGAAAAGGCAGCCAAGCGATCCTTGAAGGTGATTGCCGGAGGCCGAAAGATCAAATCCCATGGCGACCCCCGAGGGCGAAACTTTAATTTTCCCCGGGGTAGAGATCCCGCATACTTTACTTGCGCGGGTAAGCCTGATCTTTTCGGCTCCCTTCTCCAGGGTAATATTGGCCTCGACAGGAGCCCAATTTATTTTCTGATAGGAAAGATGCTTGCTTGTGACATGGATGAGGCCCGTTACCGGCATGTCCCAGGCCGTTTTGCGAAAAGGGATCCGAGAAGGGGCAGGTGTATCCCCCGGTTTTGGGGCCATGCATTTGGGGGCGAGGATGCGGTTGAGGTCCAGGGCCTGCGTCGACGCATTTATATTCAGATTGTAGGAGGTTTGGCCAAGGTCGATACTGCCCGATAAGTCAAAACGGTTGCCTTGCCAGGTAGCCTGCGCCGATTCTATCGCAAATTTTTTCCCCTCGGCCTCGATCGTTGCGTTTTCTATAGTGGCCGAGTCAGGCAGTATACCCGGCAGGCACAAATTAGACAGCGCGATTTGCCCCTCACAGCTGGTTTTTTCAGGATTTTTCGGGTACAGGTCCGCCTGGAATTTTCCTCCTATGGAGGATTTGAGCCAATAGTCACCCGCGAGCAGTAAAGCGATCGTTTTTTTGCTAAGCGTTCCCGAAAAACCGATCCTAAAACCGTCTTGGAGAGAACTTAGCGTAACGTCCGCATTGGAATCGCTGTCCTTTATTGCCAATCGCCGGATGGAAAGATCTTTTCGGGCTTTGACTACATCCGTTGAGATTGTCGGTCCTGTGGGAATTTTCATTTTACCGCTAAAGGTTGTCTTTCCGCCTTTTTGCCAGGTCAGAGTGGAAAAAAACAAATCTAGGCCGGTTGGGCGTTTTATCCATTTGGGAAGGCTTGCAAGCGAGCCGGCAATTTTTACGCCTTCGGGGCCAAGCCTGCCCTTTAATTTTAAATCCACCTCCCTTTGAGGTCCGGAGTAGCCCTTTACAGTTGCCCAAACCGATAGCTTGGAATCGGCGATTGTACTGTCTACATCGTTAAACTCGATTGTATCTCTATCCATTTTAAAGGAAGGGCCCTTTAGAAAAACCGGGCCGGGAAGAGGGCCGTAGCGGCAAGCCAAGCTAAAGGGGCCGGTAAGCACCTTTACGGCAAGCGCTCCCACCCTGTCGCCGATCACTAGCCTTCCCTCTGTCTTTCCGGTCACATCGCTAATCAGGGTCAGCTGATGTTTAAGTGTCTTGCTTTTTACAACACGGTCAAGGATCGCCGGCAATTCGGACAAATCGGCCTTAACAGGAAGATCCAGGTGCAGGCTGTGGTCGTTGTGAGGAAGACCTACCGTCAACTCACCGTCCCGGGTCGATGACCCGTTCGTCTGACCTGAAATGTGGGTTGCCGTCAGTATGCCGTTTTTGATCAGTATGTCGCCGCTTACGTTTGAGACGAGCAGGTCCACTTTAGGGGCCATGACAACGGCTTTTTCAATCGAACATTTCGTGGTCATGCTCTTAAGTTTTAGAAGCCTGGATAAATCATTTGAGTGCGAGCTGTAATGAATCCGTGGAATTTTCCCGTCGAGAAGGATCTTAAAAAAATGGCGAACGCCCTTGGTTTTTTTGTTTACGGCTAGAAGGAGACTGCGCAACGTTGCGGCATCGGTGTTTCTGCCGTCCACAGAAAGGGAAAAGCTCCCATCCGAGTATGTTTTCTTAAAACTTGCGGTAAGAGCCAGATGTGGCCGCTTGAATCGCAAATCTGAAAACGACACATCGATGCCTTTGGCATCGCTTAAAAGGACTCCGGTCAGAAAGCCGTCCCGGATGGTCATGGTTCTTTTGAGGATGCCAAAAACAAAGGAGGGGACCGAGGCCGTAAAGTCGGCCCGAAAGTTTCCACTGCCGTTGTAATAGAGTCCCGCGGTGATATCGGAGACATCGCCGCCAATGTGGCCCGCCGCGGATGGAGCCATTGCCCGAGCGATCCTTCCAGGCCGCACTCCCGTTAGGTCGAGCGTGCCCGAAGCCTTCCTCTCAGGCCCGATGAATCCTTTCAACGACAGGGTTTGCCAGAAACTCGATTCGCCGCTTGCCACCACAAAATCCAAACCGTCGTCTCTAAGCGTGCTCGTTAAGTCTATATGGTTTAAGAAAAAGCAGCGGGTTTTGGGGCCAAAGATACGGATATCGCCGTTGTGGGCAAGAACCGCCGTTTGCCTCAGTGGGTTCGGCAATGCGCGGGGGCCAAAAATATTTTTCAGGATGTCTTCGAATTCTTGGAAAGAAAAGCCCCCAGAGGGCGATGACGGCAGTTCCACCGTAATCACCGGACTGAAAAGCTCGATCTTGGAGGGTTCCAATTTCCCGATAAATAACGGTAAAACCTTGATATGGATCAATACCGTCCCGACTGTGGCTTCGAGTTTTTCTGCAATTACGGCCTTTACTCCGCGTACTGTGACGAGGGGAAGGGGGCGAAAATCTATCCTGATTTGACTGGTCTCGATGTGGTAGCGGGTCTTAAGAACGGTCCTGATGTCGGCTCCAATTCGGCCGGTATTGAAAAGGTGCGAAAAAATCAGGACGGCCCCGGTTGCCAGGACCAAAACAAACCCCGCACCGTAAGCTCCCCACAGGGATATTTTTCGGGCTTTGCTCATAAGCTCTCTAAAAGTGAAAAACGGCTGACAAAAGTTGGAACAACCCTTTGGTCCAAATATGGCCAAGAGCTTAGCAAGTCGAAAAGCCTGGGGCAAGTGGCAATATCTTTAAAATTGAAGTTTTACCTTCCTGTGAACGACGACGTCCAAGGGGCCGTATCCGAAGAGGGCGTCCAGATGGTGTAAAAACGCGTGCCCACCTTCCTTTGTCCAGGTGGCGTCAACCTTCTGGTCTATTTTTTGGTAAAAAGACACCCTCTCGTTGAGGGAGCGGGGTCTTTCCTTGGCTCTGCCCGCGTACTGAGAGATGAGGTCAAGCCAGGTCTGACTGGCGCCCATAATGAAGTAAGGCCAAGCCTTTTGGAGAGGCTTAGACCAGTTAGGGTCGCTAGTGTCCTCGATTTTGGGGCGCGTGATTTTGTTCGTATCGTCGGTTATGACCTGGACAATCAGGCCCTTGGCTAGCAGCTGTCCAAGAACGGGATTTGACCCAATCGCAGCGTATATTTTGCGTGCATTTTGTGCAGTGGTGTAGAAGATAAAACTAAACTGGTCTCCGGCACTGTCCCTGACTGCCCTTCTGTGAAATCGCCAAAGAACAATTTCATTGCCGTAGCGTATCAATACGGGCTTTATGATCTGGTGGGCGATCAGCAAATCCATCGACCATGCCGGGGCTTGCCCCTTGGGCCAGTCTATCTTGAAGCTTTCATACCACCAGCCCTGGGCACTGGGTTGGGGGGGAGAAATTCTATTGCTAACGGGTTGTACTGCGCAGTTCGGAGCGCATCCTCCCATAGCCAGAACTGCAAACAAGGCAAGGAGTCCAAGGATGAAAAAGGCAATATGTCCGGGTCTAAATCCTTGCATAGCTTCAGCCTCTAACAAGACGGTAACTAATGTTTTCCGCAAACTTGCCCGGTGGGCGACACTGCCGCTATGATCCGCTCCTGGTAGTGGCGCGGGCTGTTAAAATAACCAGGGAGAAGCTGCTCCCCGTAATTTTATTCGTCCTTTGAGTCCTGTTTGTTCTATGTCCAAAAGAACTCAAAAAAGAGGATGAGAAGAAAGAAAAATATTCGAGGTCCCCTCCCCAAGGGAAGTCTCACAGTCCCAGAGGAGGGGGTAATTCTAAAAAGCTCACTTCGATGATGGGGCGTTTTCTGGAGTAATGCCTTCAGCTTCCATCTGCTTCATGTATTTTTCCGGGTTCTTTTTAAATAGCGCCACACAGGTCTTACAGCAAAAGTAAATGCGCTTTCCCTTGTAATCCACGAAGAATTTCTTGTTGATGGGGCTGTTGACAAACACCGGGCACTTTGTCTGAGGTGCGGCGTAGACCATGGCCGGCATGCTCAAGCCAAAACTCAGAAGCCCAAAGATTATCCCCGAAACTGCAATCATCTTAAATCTGTTCATTTTTTTCTCCCTGCCTTCTAAAGCCTCCAACCTGTCTTTCTTGCGAAAAGAACAGCAAAACCGCAGCAAAACGGTCCCCCTGCATCACGTATCCAATTTATACTTACCCTTATCGTTATTGCAACCCCAGGGTGTTACTTTTGGGGGCCCTCGGTGGATTATGTCTGTGCGAGCTGCAAAAGCAGCTGATTTTTTGTTATGAATTTGCTCTGAGAACATGCCACAGCTTGGAGTCCTTAACTCGCTCCTCGGGAATTAAAATCTACGAGACCTCGCCTCTATCCCTTAGCTGGAATTATCCCAATCACAATTGTTAAATGATCCTCATTTATGCTATGGTCCCTGCTCTGGTCGATAAGATTTCCTTTGAATCGATTTTTTGTGGCGGAGAGTCAACAGCGATTAACAAAAAAAGGAAATACTGATGATTACCTGGCACATCTGGGTAATTGGCGCGATCATCCTTTGCATCTTCGAAATACTGGTTCCCGCTTTTGTCCTTGCCTCTTTAGGCGCGGGATGTCTGCTCGCCTCTTTTGCCGCCGCCCTCCATTTGGGGCTCAATATTCAAATCTCAGCCTTTATCCTGGGTGCCCTGGGAGCCTTTTTCGCAATCCGTCCGATTTTCAACAGGTATTGCTACAGGGCATCTCCGGGAGTCAAAACAAATGTGGAGGCTCTGATCGGGAAAACAGGCAGGGTAACGGAAGCCATTTACGACGAACTCAATTCCGGCCGCGTTCTTGTTGGAGGTGACGACTGGAAGGCGGTATCAGATGATGGACGTAGCATTGAAAAAAATTCAAAAGTCGTGGTGATCAGGGTGGAAGGCAGTAAAATTTACGTGAGAGCAATCTGAACCGAAAAGGAACCTCTTATGGGTATTGTCATTGTTTTGGGCGTTTTTGCTCTGTTCGTAATCGTTTTTGCCGTAAAGGGTTTTCTCATCATTCAACAAAGTGAGACCATGGTGGTTGAGCGTCTTGGCCGATACCACCGCACCCTTCCTTCCGGCATAAATATCCTTTGGCCCCTTTTTGACAAACCCAGGCAGATTGAGTGGCGCTATATTATGAGCGATCAGGCCGGGAAAACAATAGTTCGCAGGCAGAGCGTCAAACGCATCGATTTGCGTGAGACCGTCTATGATTTTCCCCGGCAAAGCGTTATTACAAAAGACAATGTTGTCATTGAGTTGAATGCTCTGATTTACTTCCAGATCACCGACCCCGTCAAAGCGGTCTACGAAATAGCCAATCTGCCGGACGCCATAGAAAAACTGACACAGACCACGCTTAGAAACGTCATTGGTGAACTCGATTTGGACGAGACGCTTTCATCCAGAGACACGATAAACAGCAAATTGAGGGCCATCCTTGACGATGCTTCGGAAAAATGGGGCGTCAAGGTTAACCGTGTCGAGCTCCAGGACATAAATCCGCCCCCCGATATCCGGGATGCGATGGAAAAACAAATGCGCGCTGAAAGGGACCGTCGGGCCGCCATTTTGGAAGCCGAAGGGTTGAAACAGGCCAATATTTTGGAAGCCGAAGGCATTAGGGCCGCTGAGATCAGTAAGGCCGAGGGGAGCAAACAGGCAAAAATCCTGGTCGCGGAAGGAGACGCTCAGGCCCGGGTCAGGGTCGCCGAAGCAGAGGCCCAGGCAATCAAAGCGATCACTCAATCTGTTTCGGAAAGAGATGGGGACCCGATCAACTTCATTATCGCCGTCCGCTACATTGAAGCCCTCAAAGAAATGGTTTCCGGCCAAAATAATAAAGTTGTCTACTTGCCTTTCGAAGCATCCGCCATACTCGGTTCCTTGGGGGGGATAAAAGACATGTTCGAGAAAACAAAAGGGTAGGCGCGGGCAGGATATAGGGATCATTCCAAAAGATCGCTGCCCGTAGCCTCGGCCAATAGGGTCCGTTTTGAATGTACTCAGCCCGGGGCCGGACAGGGGTTCGCCCTGAGTGACTACTCAAGGGGTTGCTGTTCCAAACCTTTTTTACGATTGGCAGTAAACGGGCCGACCTTGGGCATATTCGGCTCAACCTGTTGTGCGGGTGCTTTGCCGGACTTGACCCGCAAGACTCAGTATGGGAGCCTTGCGCAAAGACCGCGACCGGCTCATTGACGCACATAACACATTGGAAATTTTCAAAGAGGTTCTTGCCAGGGCCGGGGAAGAAGAACTGTTCTCGACTTCGCATTTCTCTTTAGGCGGCACTCTGCGGGAAGCTTGGGCTTCCTTAAAAATGTGTTAAGATAGAGAACAAAATCTGAGAAATCTTGGTAATTCGGACCTGGAAAGCATTTTAAATCATGGCATTTGTGGATAGGGAAGTTCGAAGGCTTTTAGGTAAATCCATCTACCATTACGGGCTGATAGAAAACAACGACAGGATAGTGGTTGCGGTGTCGGGGGGCAAGGACTCGATGCTGCTTCTTTGGCTTTTGCGCGAAAGGCTTGCGCGGGTTCCCATCAGCTACGAACTTGTGGCTGTTCACGTTGATCCCGGCTTTGATACGGAAACCTCCTCCCGGCTGGAAACCTTTTTCATAAAGGAGGGTTTTACCTACGAGATCATCCGAACCGATTACGGTCCAAGGGCCCACGGGCCGCAAAACCGTGAAAATCCTTGTTTCCTGTGTTCCAGACTCAGGCGATCGGCGCTTTTTAGAAAAGCGCGGGAATTGGGTTGCCCTAAAATAGCGTTTGGCCACAATCAGGACGATATGCTCGAGACCTTTTTCATAAACATCTGCTACGGGGCCCAGGTTGCCGCGATGCTGCCCAGACAGAGGTTTTTCGGTGGCGAGATATCTGTCATACGGCCCTTGGCGCTTGTTCCAGCGGGCAATATTCTAAAGATGTGCCAAAATCTGGGTCTGCCGATTCTGCCGTCCACGTGCCCATCGGCGGACAAAAATCAAAGGGCCGAAATTCGCGTTATCCTGGAGGGGCTTTGTAAAAAAAATTCCAAGGTGCGTGGAAACATCTATCATGCGATGAGCAATGTCAATTTCGAATACCTGCCGCAGCCTCTTCCGATCCGGGGAAAGCGTGGGCCTTCCGGAGGGGAAGCGGCGTCGAAGCGGGAGGATGCGGGAATCAAATGAGTCAGCAGGAAAAAGAGGACAAGCAAAAGGGGAAAACTTCCGGCGCAGATGAGGCCAACGCGGCAGGTGGTCCAACCGCTCCCACGTTCTATATTATTGATGGAAGCTCTTACATCTACAGGGCTTTCTATGCCATTCGAAGGCTTTCCAACTCCAGTGGGATGGCCACTCAGGCGGTGTATGGTTTCCTCACGATGCTTCTAAAGGTCATGCGCGAGAAAAAGCCCGATTATATTTGCGTGGTCTTCGATTCGCCCGGGCTTACTTTTCGACATGAGTTATCCGAGGCCTATAAAGCGACCCGGCAGTCGATGCCCGAAGAGTTGATTCCCCAAATACCCTATATAAAAAAGGTTGTCAGATATCTGGGGGTTTCCCAGATAGAACGTGAGGGCTATGAGGCCGACGACCTGATAGGAACGCTTACCGGCTGGGCTGTGGGCCAGGGGATTGAAGTCGTGCTGGTCTCAGGGGATAAGGACCTTCACCAGCTCATCCGGGATCCTGTCGTCAGGCAGTGGGATCCCCAAAACGAGCGCCTTTTCGATGAAGGGGCCGTATTTGAGAGGTTCGGAGTGGCGCCGGATCAGATCGTGGACTATCTGGCTCTGGTTGGCGACAGCTCCGACAATGTGTGCGGCGTAAAAGGGGTGGGCCCCAAAACTGCAAGCCGACTTTTGCAGGAGTGGGGGTCTATTGAAAACATTTACTCTCGCTTGGACGAGATTTCACCCCCATCTCTTAGGCAGAAGCTTTCCGATGGCAGGCAGGATGCCTTTATGTCCCGCGAGCTGGTCTCTTTTCGGCTGGATGGGTTGGAAATCGGCAAATTGGATGAATTTGCCCCCTTAGCTCCCATGCGCCAAGAGATGTATAACCTCTGCGAGGAACTAGAGTTTAAGGCAATCCTCGATATGTTAAAGCGGGAATGGCCCGCGGATGGAGCCGCACCGGTTTCTTCGGGGCCGCCTTCCAGGGAAATTTCAAAGCGGGTGGTGCGCAACCGCAAGCAGTTGGCCGAGGTTGTGGAAATGGCCCTGGCACAGCCGATGATCGCAATCGAGATCCTCGCAGATTCCACCGAAGCCATGGATGCCGATATTGTGGCCATAGCGGTGTGCCTGAGGAAAGGCGAAGCCTGGTACGTCCCGCTTGGTCACGGCGCCGAGTGCGGAGAACAGATCAAACCCCCGGAGGCTTTCGATGAACTCGCGGCTCTTTTCGCAGCCACCGGCGTTGCCAAGGCCGGGCATGATCTTAAATCTCAGTGGCTCTTGCTCAAAAAATGCGCAGTAGAACCCGGAGCGATCGCTTTTGATACCATGATGGCAAGCTATCTTCTAAACCCCGGCGAACAGGTTCACTCGCTTGAGCGTGTTTGCGCCGAGCATCTTGAAGAATCCGTATGTTCCATGGAAGACCTTACGGGCAGGGGGAAAAAACAGACGAGTTTTGCCAAGGTCGAGTTTGACAAAGCGCTCGACTATGGTTGCCGCCAGGTTGAGACATGCTTTCGCCTCGTGCCGGTTTTAAGGGCAAAGCTCGAGCAAAACGGACTGCTGGGTCTCTATGAATCCATCGAGCTTCCCCTGATCCAGGTACTTGCACGCATGGAGTATACCGGGATTTTGGTCGATTGCGAAAAGCTCGAAAGCCTTTCTCTTGAATTCCACAAAGCTTTGGACCAGAAGGCCGCTCTTATCTACCAGATGGCCGGGGAGCAATTCAATATCCAGTCGCCCAAGCAACTGGGCGTCATTTTATTTGAAAAAATGGGGTTGTCCGCGCAAAAGAAGACAAAAAGCGGGCCCTCAACCGATACCGGTGTGCTCGAAGAACTTGCAGGGGAGCATCCGATTGCCGAGCAGATTTTGGGTTACCGCACCCTCGCAAAGCTTAAAGGGACTTATGCGGATGCCCTTCCAAAGCTTGTGCACCCCCAAACCGGCCGTATCCATACCTCGTTTAACCAGGCGGTGACCTCAACGGGACGCTTGAGCAGTTCCAACCCCAATCTCCAAAACATCCCCATCAGGAGCTACGAGGGAAGGCGTATTCGCGAGGCTTTTGTCGCCCCGCCCCAACACTTGCTCCTGTCGGCCGATTATTCTCAGATCGAACTTCGTGTTCTTGCTCATTACAGCCGTGATGAGAGCCTCATGGATGCGTTTAAAAAGGACGAGGACGTCCACAGCAGGACCGCATCCGAAATTTTCGACACTCCCCTGGCGGAGGTCACGGCCGAGATGCGCAGGCAGGCCAAGATGATAAACTTCGGCATAGCCTACGGAATGAGCCCTTTCGGGCTAGCCAAAAGACTGCGAATCAGCACCAAAATGGCAAAAACGGCCATAGACCGCTACTTCGAACGCTACAGCGGCGTTTATCGCTTCATTGGCGAGGCCGTTCAAAAGGCTCGGGACCTGGGTTACGCCGAGACCCTTCTTGGCCGAAGGCGGGCTATCCCCGAGCTGCATAGTAAAAACTTCTCGATCCGTCAACTTGGGGAAAGACTTGCGATAAACACTCCCATTCAGGGCGCCGCCGCTGATCTGATAAAAAAAGCGATGGTGGACATAGACGCGATTTTAGAAAAAGAAAGCACCGGGTCCCGGATGCTTCTCCAAGTCCATGACGAATTGCTTTTTGAAGTTCCCCGGGGGGAAAAAGAGAGAGTCCAGGAACTCGTGCGGCGCGCTATGGAAGATGTTTATCCGCTCGATGTGGAGCTTAAGGTCGATATCGGCTGGGGAGCCAACTGGACCCAAGCCCACGGTTGAGACAAAAAACAAAGGCCGTCCGGGGAACTGCTCCCGGACGGCCTTCTTTATCCTTAAAACAGGAAGTAACTCTAAGCGGTTTTGTTGTTCTTTTCCAATTCGCCTTTGAGTCTTTCAACTTCCTGCTTGTATTTTTCAGCTTCTTCTTTCAAGCGAGAATCGCTTGTGCTTTCCTGGCTCTCCGAGCCTTTATTGAACGGGAGCTTCTCCTTGACTTCGTCGTAGCCAAGATAAGCGGCCATCAAACCGCCAAGCAGCAGGATGAGCGGGATAGCGCCTGCGATAAACCCCATCACATTGTGAAATCCGATAATGATGCCCATGAAACCGAGGAACGCCGCAACGACACCGCCCACAAAAACCTTCATGTCCTACCTCCTTCAAATGGTTCACGCCCAAGTATAAAAATTGTCAAGCAATTTTTCGGAAATCAAAATTACGCCAAGCCGCCTTTTTTGCCGGAACTGCTGGAAAATAGCAACGTAACTTCAATAATGCAAGCATAAATTGCGTCTAAGCCGGTGGATTTGCCGGACACAAAAAAGCCCTCTCGCGGCCGGAGCTATTTTTCCTCCTTGCGGCTTTTGCAGTGTGTCCCTTCTGGTGGTCGCTCAACCCGTTTTGCGCTTCGAGCATCCTTCGTGCTATAACATCCAACAGTGTTTATGGATAAAAACGATCGGTACAACTGCCGTGCTGCTTGCGGCTTTTTCGTTGACTTTGAGCCGTATTCTTAACTATAAGTAAAGATTTAATAATTACAATCCGTTGGAAGATCGCGGCGTTTTTTGGGCGGCCCATGGGGCTGCGCCGGCTCCGATAGGAAAGGCATGCTGGAAGTATAATGTTTGATAATGATCTGATTTGTGTCGAAAGACCGGGCAGATACATGGGCCTGGAACTTAACGCCTTCTGCAAAAGTTTCGATAGCGCCTCGGTGCGTTTTGTCCTTGCATTTCCCGACGTCTATGAAATTGGAATGAGCCATCTCGGCCTGCAGTTGCTCTATGATCTATTAAATAGAGCCGAAGGTGTCATGGCTGACAGGGTTTACGCTCCATGGCCGGATTTTGAATCAAAACTGAGGAGTTGGGGCGAGCCGCTGAAGGGGATCGAAAGCGAGCGCCCCCTGTGTGATTTCGATTTCCTGGGTGTGAGTCTCCAGTATGAGCTAAGCTATACAAATATACTGACAATACTCGATTTAGGGGGGGCTCCGCTCTACAGCCGCGAGCGAACACCGGATGATCCGTTTGTGATCGGTGGTGGTCCGTGCGCGTTTAACCCGGAGCCTTTGGCCGATTTTTTCGATTTTTTTGTCCTTGGGGAGGCCGAAGAAGTTCTGCCCGAGATTATTTGTGCTTTCAGGGAGTGGAAGGGTGGCGGGGCAGGGTCGAGGCAGGATTTTCTTGCGTCTCTGCGCTCTATCGCGGGTGTCTATGTTCCTTCGTTTTTCACTGTGTCCTATTTGGAGGGGGGGCAAATAGCAGCCGTAGAGCCCAGGTTTTCCGACTACACTCGTATCGTCAAAAGGGTGGTCCCGGAGCTTGACCGGTTGTGTCCGATTCCTGCCAAGCCCCTTGTGCCTGTCATCGACATCGTTCACAACCGCCTCGGAATGGAAATTGCCCGGGGCTGTACGCGGGGGTGCCGTTTCTGCCAGGCCGGCTACGTCTACAGGCCCGTTCGGGAACGAGGTCCGCGCTACGTCCTCGAAGCGGCAAAAAGAGCGCTTGCGGCTAGCGGTTTTGAAGATGTGGCGCTCCTTTCCTTGAGCACCGGGGATTATTGTTGCATACAGGAATTGCTGGGGGAGTTGGTAGGGGAACTGGAGCCTCGCAAAATTGCGGTTTCTTTCCCCTCGATGCGTGTTGGAACCCTGACCCCGGCATTAATGGAACGGGTTAAAAAGGTTAGAAAAACCGGTTTCACCATGGCCCCGGAGGCCGGTAGCGAGCGTTTGAGGCGCGTCATTAACAAGGGAATATGCGAGCAGGATTTGCTCGAAGCCGCTCAAGCCGCCTTCGACATGGGATGGCGGATTATAAAGCTCTACTTTATGATGGGCCTTCCCGGGGAGACCGAGGCGGACCGGGAGGCCATCGTGGATTTGTGCATGAGGGTCTGGGAAAAGGGTAAAAGGACACGTTCCGCGGTGAATGTGTCCATCTCGACCTTTGTTCCCAAAGCGCTCACACCCTTCCAGTGGGCGGCTCAAATGGAGCCGGGCCAAATTGAGGAATGCCTTTTGATGTTTAAGGAGCGCCTCCGGAAGCCGGGGATGAGATTTAAGTGGAACAAGGCGGGCAGCAGCGTTTGGGAGGCTGTGTTTGCGCGCGGGGACCGCAGGCTTGGCGCTGCGCTCAAGCGGGCATGGGAGCTGGGGGCACGGTTTGATGGCTGGAGCGACCACTTCCGAGAAGATCTCTGGTTTCAAGCCATGGAAGAAAACGGACTGAGCGCGGGCTTTTATGCCGGCCGAGAGCGGGGCCGCGATGAAATCCTGCCGTGGGACCACCTGTCGGCGGGTGTTTCCCGAAGCTTTCTTTGGAGCGAATACGAGAAGGCCTTTACGGAAAAGTTTACCTCTGATTGTAGACAGGGGGGATGTTCCGCGTGCGGGGTCTGCGATCATGAGAAGCTCTCTCCGCTCATCCACAAAGAGTTTGAGCCGGGGCCCGGAAATGAAACGACTCAAAGCCTTGTGCCGGCTGCATCGGAGCAAAAAGAATATCTCTACAGGGTGATGTATTCAAAGCTTGGAAAAGCCCGATTTTTCGGGCAGCTCGAAATTGCTGCGGCCTTGGAGCGGGCACTGAGGCGGGCAAACCTTCCGGCCGCCTACAGCAAGGGCTTTAGTCCTCATCCCAAAATTTCCTTTGGGGAAGCGCTGCCGCTGGGAATGGAAACCATTATTGCCGAGGCCTACATCTCGCTCAATGAAAAGATCGATACCGCGCTTATGCGTGAGCGGTTAAACGGCCAGTGCAACGGTTTGATAAGGATCAGCGTTGTCGAACGGGTTGAAAAGAAACCGGTCCCGGCGCCCCAAAGCCGTGACGTTTATCTCGTCTCGGGTCTGGAGCCCTCCACTGTGGGTTTCCTTATGGATGTATGGCCCAAAAGCGGCGACAATGTGCTGACAAAAAAGACAAAAAAAGGGCAGGCAACGGCAACCCTTGGGCGAGTGCTTCTCGATATGCGAAAATCGGGGGAAAATTCCTTTGAAATGGATATCTTCGCAACAGCCGGCTTATGCTTCAGGCCCATGACGATTCTTGAAAGTCTGGTCGGCGAGCGAGTCGTCGAGCTTAGAAACTGCCTGATTTGCAAGATTGGTTCTTACAGAGAGGAAGCGGGAAGCAAGTAGCGGGAAGAAGTGTTTGGTTCATTCCCGCTGCTTGCTCGCGACTTTTGACGAGCACATTTTTGCGGGTTGAAGGGTTGCTGGAGAAAAACTTTCCTTATGCCCGGTGCTTGATTCCTTGTGAAAACCCGCGGGGGAAATAAAATGTCGGCTGAACTCATTATAAACAGCAATGCATTTGAAACTCGCGTAGCTTTGGTCGAAAACGGGCAGGTTGCCGAACTCTTTATTGAAAGAAGCTCGGATAAGGGCATTTCCGGAAATATCTACAAGGGGCGGGTAGTGCGGGTTCTGCCCGGCATGCAGGCCGCCTTTGTGGATATCGGGCTCGACAAGGCCGCCTTTCTCTACGTTAACGATGTCTATGAGCCCGTTAGCCAAATCGAACAACTTCTCCTGTCTGCATCCGAAAACGATAACGGGGATATCCCTGCCGGCGAGGTCGCGGGGCAGGAGTGCGAGGGCGAAGACAACGGTTTTCACCGTCCCTTTAACTGCGTTCCAATTGAGGACCGGCTCCAGGAGGGCCAGGAGATCCTTGTGCAGGTGGCCAAGGAGCCCATTGGCAGCAAGGGTGCGAGAATAACGAGTCATATAACTTTGCCCGGAAGAAATCTGGTTTTCATGCCCACGATGGATCGGGTGGGGGTGTCTAGAAGGATTGAAGACGAAGAGGAGCGAAGGCGGTTGCGTGACATAATGTGTGAGATAAAGCCCCCTGAGTCTGGCTTTATCGTTCGCACGGCCGCCGAGGGGGCTGAGAGTGAAAAGCTTAGCTCCGAGTCCGATTTTGTCACCAGGCTCTGGCAAAGCATCCGGCGAAGAAGTGAAAACGCTCCGGCCCCGTGCCTTATTTACCGCGAGCTGGATATAACGCTTCGAGCCGTTAGGGATCTCTTTACCAAGGAAGTTGACAAGCTCGTGGTGGACTCGGTGCCCGAATACCGAAAAATTCTTAACTTTACCGAGGTCTTCCTGCCCTCGCTCTGCAGTGAGGTGGAACTCTACGAGGGAGAAGAACCCATATTTGACGCCTACGGCATCGAAATGGAGATCCAACGGGCGTTAAGCAAAAAGATTTGGTTAAAATCGGGCGGATACATAGTTATAGAATCTACCGAGGCGCTTACCGCCATTGACGTTAACACCGGCAGGTACGTGGGCAAGCGAAACCTTGAGGAAACGATCCTAAAAACCAACCTCGAGGCGGTAAAGGAGATAGCCTATCAGTTGAGGCTGCGAAACCTCGGAGGCATCATTATTATAGATTTCATAGACATGGAAAAGGAGGCCAATCGGGAAAAGGTCTGGAACAGCCTGAGGGCCGCCACCTACAAGGACAAAAGCAAGTCAAACATTTTGCACATGTCCGACCTCGGGTTGATTGAGATGACCCGAAAGCGCACGAAAGAAAGCATTGGCCACATACTGTGCGAGCCGTGCTTTTACTGCGAGGGGGAAGGCCATCTTAAGTCCAAACAGACGGTTTGCTATGAAATCCTAAGAGAACTCGAACGGCAAAAGGCGGACTTTTTCGGCAAAAAGGTGCTCGTAATGACCCATCCGGAGGTTGCCGCCATGTTTTGCGACGAAGAGCGGGCGGCCCTTGAACGCGTGGAGGAAAAGATGCACGCGCTCATTACTGTCAAGGCCGAGGCCAGCCTGCATCTGGAAAACTATGACATCGCGATGCTGGAGGTCGAATGAAGCGGAGTGTTTCCAAAAGGCTCTACGAGGAAGCTTGCAAGGTGATCCCGGGCGGGGTCAACAGTCCCGTGCGCTCAGGCAAGGCGGTCGGCTTCGAGCCTCTTTTCATCAAGAAGGCCGCCGGCTGCCGCATAACCGACGAAGACGGCAACGTCTATATCGATTACGTCGGGTCGTGGGGGCCGCTCATCCTGGGTCATTCGAACCCGGAGGTCCAGGAGGAGATCGCGAAGGTTTTGGACCGGGGTACTTCCTACGGCATTCCGACTCGAATCGAGGTCGAAATGGCAGGCAAAGTCGTAGAGATGGTGCCTTCCATCGAGATGGTCAGAATGGTCAATTCGGGCACCGAGGCCGCTATGAGCGCCATCAGGCTCGCCCGGGGCTACACGGGGCGAAAGAAGATCATAAAGTTTAACGGCTGCTATCACGGACATGGGGATTCTCTGCTCGTTAAATCCGGCTCCGGGCTTATGACCTTTGGGATTCCCGGCACGCCGGGGGTTCCGGAAGAAATCGTGGCCCACACGATTTCGCTGCCCTACAATGACTTGCCGGGGTTGCGCCAGGCGATGGAAGAGGTGGGCCGGGAGGTCGCCGCGATTATCGTTGAGCCGGTTGCGGCCAATATGGGGGTCGTGCTGCCCGCCCAAGGCTTCCTGGAAGGTCTTAGATGCATATGTAGCGAGTACGGAGCTCTGTTGATTTTTGACGAGGTGATAACGGGCTTCAGATTGGGACCGGGAGGAGCTCAGCACTATTTCGGGATAACCCCCGATCTTACCTGCCTTGGGAAGATTATTGGCGGCGGGCTTCCTGTTGGCGCCTATGGGGGAAGAAAAGATATAATGGAGCATGTGGCCCCGGCGGGCAATGTGTACCAGGCGGGGACTCTTTCGGGAAACCCGCTTGCGATGAGCGCCGGACTCGCGATGCTTAAAGCCCTTGACCGGGGAGGCATCTACGAGCAACTTGAGAAAAAAAATGATTATCTTTGTTCTGGACTTGAGCAGGCAGCGGCCTCGGCCGGAGTAGCCGTTACGCTAAATCGGATAGCTTCTCTTGGGTGCGGCTTTTTTACCCCTGACCCCGTTACCGATCTCGAGAGCGCGGCCAAAGCCGATACAAAAGCTTATGCTGTTTTCTTTCGGGAAATGGTCGATAGAGGCGTCTATTTTGCGCCCTCCCAGTTTGAGGCCTTCTTTGTCGGTGCCGCTCACGAGCAAGAGGATCTCGATGTGACGATCCAGGCCGCCTACGATGCGCTGAAGGTCGTAAAGCAAAAATGCGAGTGCGGTTTATGAAAAGGTTTGACTCTCAGGGGCGTTCCATGGTAGTACGCCCGGAAATCGTTTTGTGAAAATTAGAATGAAAAAAGAAGACAAACAAATGTTGAAGCAGGCCGTTATGGCCAGCACGATTGGGTTCCAGGTGGCTTTTTCGCCTTTCATCGGGGTATTCATCGGATATCTCCTGGACTGGAAATTCCATACTTATCCATACATGACGGTAATTTGGCTTTTGATCGGAGTCGCTGCCTCCGGAGTGAATTATTACCGTTTTGTAAAGCAGCAGCGGGATGAAGACAAGGGACAAAGGAAGTAGTGGCGCAAACTGACGAGAGCGATAGGCTCCTGCAGCGAATAGAGATGGTCTCGGCAATTTTGCTGATTACGCTTACGGGTGGTGCGGCGGCTTGGTTTTCATGGAATACAGCCTTCGGGGTGTTGATCGGCGGAGCGATCGTCGTTGTAAGCTTTCAAATTCTTAAGTGGCAGCTTAGGCGCACCCTCCAAAGACCCGGAAAGCTCCCAAGCAGGGCGGCTATTTTCCTTAGCTACTACCTTCGGTTTCTTGCGGTGCTTTTTGTCGTTTTTCTGGTTATGTACCTCGGATTGGTTAAGCCTTTTCCCATTCTCGCAGGTCTATCCGTGATGGTTTTGAGCATTGTGTTGGTTGGGGTATTTGAATTCTTCAAGATGAAAAAGGAAGAGAGCTAAAATTATGGAAGAGCATGTGCTTCTGATTAACCTGCTTCTCGAAAAACTGGGTGTCCATATTCCTCAGAATCCGCATACTTTTACCGACTTTCTTCTGCAGCCGCATGTTACCTACACTTGGGTGGCCATGCTGTTCCTGCTGATAGTAAGCGCTCTTGGGGTAAAAACCATTAAGATGGTCCCCGAAGGCGGCCAGAACTTCTTCGAGTTGGTCATTACGGGCATCGAAGATTTTATGATCGACATTACCGGGGAAGAAGGCCGGTTTATGTTTCCTCTGATCGCAAGCCTTGGCTTTTTTATTCTGTGCTGTAATTATTTGGGCGATATCCCAGGGTTTACTTCTCCTACGGCCAATCTTAACACCACCCTTGCCTGTGCGCTGATCGTAGTGGTAATGACCCATGTCCTTGGTGTCAAATTCCATGGCGTAAAATACATCAAGCACTTTCTGGGACCAGTGTGGTGGCTTAGCTGGCTCATTTTTCCCATCGAACTGGTTGGACACATCTCAAGAGCCCTTAGCCTCTCGATTCGTCTTTTCGGTAACGTCTTTGGCGAAGAGCTTGTGCTGAGCATCCTTTTCTTTCTGGCCGGGCTCTATATGGCTCCTGTGCCGATGATGCTTCTTGGGCTCTTCACCGGATTCATCCAGGCTTTCATCTTCTGTCTACTTTCCATGATGTACTTTGCGGGCGCGATTGAACACGCTCATTGATAGCGGCGAAATCTTGGTGGGGAAGGCCAAGTGCGCATATTCCTGATCAACTAACTTAATCAAGCTACACAAGGAGGGTTTGTTTCATGAAGAAAAAAGTTGGCCTTTTGACTACGCTTATGGTTTTTGGATTTTCCTGCGCAGCCTTCGCACAGGGCGCGGCCGGCGATGTGAAGTCCTCGGCAGTTTCCTTCTTCCTCTACTCCGCTATTGCGGCAGGCCTTGCGGTCGCCATTGCCGCTCATGGTTGCGGTATCGGCCAGGGCATGGCGGTTAAGGGCGCTGTTGAAGGTATCGCCAGAAACCCTGAAGCTTCCGGCAAGGTTACTGTTACCATGCTGATTGGTTTGGCCATGATCGAGTCTCTGACGATTTATGCTCTGGTTGTTTCGTTGATTCTTATCTACGCCAACCCCGTTGCAAAAATGATCGAAGCCTTTGTGGGTTTGTCCAAGTAAGACCCCTGGTATCGCACTAAAGCAGGGGGCAAGGCGGCGCACGCGCCGCTTTGCCCCTTGTGTAATTAATACGGAGGGAAATTTGTCTCCGCCTTAATTTGTGTGAAGAAAATCACATTGTTAGCGGCATCTGCAATCGTCTTCCGGATCGAGGTTACGAAATGAAGTTCGCCAAAATCCCCATGGCCACCATTGTCAGGCTCTCGATTTACATGCGTGCGCTTGAAGAATTGCTGGATAGCGACGTGGAGGTCATATCCTCGGAGCGGCTTGCCAGGCAATGCGGGGTCAATCCCGCTCAAATTCGAAAGGATTTGGCCTATTTCGGTGAGTTTGGCGTAAGAGGGGTAGGGTATCGGGTAAGTGAACTTGTAGCCGAGATCAAAGAAATTCTCGGGTTAAACCGTCCGTGGAATCTGGCCATGGTTGGGCTCGGCAATCTGGGTTCAGCCCTTGTCGGCCATGAAAATTTCATTAAACATGGATACGTCTTTACCGCGGCCTTTGACTCGAACCCCGAAAGAATCGGTCAAAGTCTTTCAAATGGCCTGATAATCGACGACGTAAATAACCTTGAAGACATCGTGCGTGAGCGGGACGTTCACGTTGGAGTTATCGCAACACCCCCTGGCGCTGCTCAAAGCGTTGCCAACCAGCTTGTTCTTGCCGGGATCAACGGCATCCTAAATTTTGCCCCCGTCCAGATTCAGGTTCCCGACTGCTGCCGAGTTGAAAACGTCGATTTCACAATAAAACTCGATTCAATTGCCTATCATCTTTCCTGCGTGGATTAGTTTGAGGGGTGAGTATGAACTGTTTTGAACGCAGGTGCGCCCAATTGAAAGAAAAGCCCTCGAAGTGGCTTGTAACGGGTGTGGCCGGGTTTATCGGCTCAAACCTTCTCGAGGCTCTCCTGGAACTCGATCAATACGTTGTCGGTTTTGATAATTTCATGACCGGATACCCCCGAAATATCGAGGATGTAAAAGACAGAGTGGGGCCTAAGAGGGACAGGTTCGAATTTATCCAGGGGGATATCCGAAATTTGGATGACTGCCGCAGGGCATGCTCAGGGGTTGACTATGTTCTCCACCAGGCGGCTTTGGGTTCCGTGCCGCGCTCCATCGACGATCCGGTCACGACCAACACGTGCAACGTGGATGGATTTTTGAATATGCTCCTAGCCGCGAGGGATTCGAGCGTGCGAAGATTTGTATTCGCCAGTTCCTCATCGGTCTACGGAGACAGCCCGAAGTTGCCCAAAATTGAAGAGGAGATCGGTAACCCTCTTTCGCCCTATGCAGCTTCAAAGCTTATAAACGAGGTCTATGCGGGTGTGTTTTCAAAGGTCTACGATTTTGGCTGGATCGGCTTGAGGTATTTTAACGTTTTTGGAAAACGCCAGGACCCCGATGGCGCCTACGCGGCCGTTATTCCGCGCTGGATCGATACCCTTATAAGGGGCGAGGCTCCTGTCATTAACGGGGACGGCCTGACCAGCCGTGACTTTTGCTATATAAAAGACGTGGTCCAGTGCAATATTCTTGCAGCGACAGCCGATAATCCGCAAGCCTGCTCGAAGACCTACAATGTTGCCTGCGGAAATCGAACCTCTCTAAATGAGTTAATGGCTATAATTAAGAAAACTCTTCGGATTCGCGGATTTGAGGTTGAGGCCATCGAGCCTGTCTATGGCCCCTTTCGCAAGGGAGATGTTCAGCATTCCCTTGCCGACATATCGCGCGCAAAAAAATTGCTGAATTTTGGGCCTGCCTATAGTGTGGAAACCGGTATGGAAGAATCTATCGACTGGTACGTTAAAAGTTCCACCCCCGCACAGGCGCAGGGGTGATCGCCTGACATCCGCGCGTTATCTTCCCGCCTAGGTTTGTTCCGTTTTTGAAAAGCTTGTCTTATTCTCCCTCTATTGCTATTTACCATGTCGTAGAAAATTTTTAAGGTCTTTACAACATATAAGCGGAGAAACCTCGCATGAAATTCGAAGGCACACAAAATTATTACCTTGGCCCCGAGCTTGGAGAAATCGTCAATATTGCGATTACCATGGAAAAGCCTTTGCTTTTGATGGGAGAAGCGGGAACCGGAAAAACCCAACTTGCCTTTGAAATTTCCAGGGCCTTCGGGGTGAGTATGGAGGAAGCGCGCTGCAAATCTACATTTAAGGGCGAGGAACTTTGCTATGTCTACGATGCTGTGCTGAGATTGAACGATTCGCGGTTCGGATCGGGAGAGTCAGGCAGAAACGTCAATGATATATGGGATTATCTTCGTTTCGGACCCATTGGAAGGTCGTTTCTTGCCGAGGACAGGAGGGTGCTCCTTATCGATGAAATTGATAAGACCGATTCGGACACTCAGGATAACCTCCTTGACGTTCTTGAAGACGGCTCCTTTATAATCCGGGAAATTAACCACAAAGTCTCCGCCGAACAAAAACCTATAATAATAATTACAAGCAACGCAAAACGAGAGCTCTCCGATCCGTTTTTGCGCCGCTGTTTTTGCCACTACATTCCCTTTCCGGGTCCCGAGGAGATTTCCATTATCGTTCGGCTCCATTATCCCGATATCCCTGCGCAACTCCTTGAGGCCTGTCTTGGTGAGTTCTACCGGCTGCGCGAAGGTGGATTTGAAAAACCTCCCGCAACAGCCGAATTGCTCGACTGGATCGGCGCTCTACGCACGAGCGGGGATGAGGGAGGACCCGGCAGTGGCAGAGCGCTTCGCCATGTGGGAACCCTTCTCAAACGCTCCCAGGATCTGCTCAAGTTTAGAGGGCTTGGTCAAAAGACTCCATGGCGATAAACCGGAAGAAGGTTTTGGAACTGTTGAAGTTTTTCGTTGGGGGGTAAGGTGCTCTCGTTTATTGAACAATTGCGCAAGGCCGAAATTCCCGTTAGCGTTCGCTACGTTTTGGAGTTCTACGACGGTATTCGCCGTGGGCTGGCTCCTGATGTGGACCGGCTTTTTCTCTTGGCCCGCCTGGTTTTTGTTAAGAAAGTCGAACACTACGATACCTTCGAGAGAGTCTTTGCCGCTTTTTTCCTGGGAAAAACCTCCTGGGAGATGCCCCAATGGGAAGAGACCTTTGCAGGAAAACCCTTCGAGGAGTGGCTGCGCGAGCAGATTGCAAAAGGTGCTATTTCCCTTGATGAACTGCGAACATTTGAACTCGAGGATCTACTCAAGCGGTTTTGGGAAACTCTTTTGAAGCAGGAAAGCGAACATCACGGGGGCAACAGGTGGATCGGCACAGGGGGTAGATCGCCGTTTGGACATTCGGGATCAGTGGGCGGAGGAGTAAGGGTTTACGGCAAAGGGCTTCACGGTACGGCCCAGAAGGTCATCGACAGAAGAAACTATATCAATTACAGTGGAAAATCGCGGCTTGCGGGCAGCAATGTGGGCCAGGCTCTGGCTGCTCTAAAAAATCTCAAACCTGCCGGACCCGAAACGGAGCTTGAAATCGATGAAACCATTTATCGAACCGCTAAAAACGGGGGCGAAATTGAGCTGGTCTTTACCCGGGAGCTAAGAGACCGGTTAAAACTTGTGGTGCTCATCGATAACGGCGGCTATTCAATGGAGCCCTACCTTGAACTGGTAAAGTATGTGTTTGGCAAAATGAGGGATAAGTTTAAGGACTTTAAGTACTACTATTTCCATAACTGCCTCTATGGGACAGTCTTCGAGGATATGGCGCGCACCGCAGCCGTACCGTGGGAAAACCTCATCTCGCGCGGTGCGGATACGCATCTCATAATAATTGGCGACGCCAATATGGCGCCATCGGAGTTGATGGCCGCAAATGGATCGCTCTACTTCTACAGCGAGGACAGAAGGCCGGGCATCGAGTGGCTAAAACAGTTAAAGGCCGCCTTTCCCGCAAGCGTCTGGCTAAACCCCATTGCGCGGCAATATTGGCCGGGTGAAAGCAGCACGATTACGCAGATCGGCCGCGTTTTCCCAATGGAAGATCTGACCTTGGCGGGTATTAAAAACGCTGTTCAAATACTTGGTAAGGGTCGGTGAATAAAAGTCGGCAAATCGGTGTGATAAGAGTTGCAAAAAGTGTTTTCCGCTTACCGGTCCACTAACTTTTCCCTTATTGCTGTCCCCATTTGAGTTTAGATCGCAAGATTTCAAAATGGTTGATGCCGGGCGCTCTTATAAAGCCCAGCGGCGTGGAGGCCGCTGTCACCACCACCTGGTCAAAGTCGCTTATCGGACATCCCACCTGGCCGTCGCAGGTGAGGGTAACGTCTGCGCCCGGTTCTGCGATTTCAACCATGACGGTGACTTCCGCGGGAAAAACTATCGGTCTGTTGGTAAGGGTAAAGGGGCAAATGGGCGTAAGGACAATAACCTTGGCGGTAGGAAAAATGATCGGCCCACCTGCAGAGATATTGTAAGCGGTAGAGCCAGTGGGAGTGCAGATGATGAGGCCGTCGCCCCTAAAATGAGTCAGGAAATGGTCGTTAATAGAGGCATGCAGATCGACTATGCGTGCGAGCGCTCCTTTGTTGATCACTGCGTCGTTTAGGACGCGATGGCTAAAGATCACTTTGCCCTCACGCTTTACGGATACCCTCAGGGCCATTCTCTGCTCGATTTCAAAATTTCCGGCTAAAATCTTTTCAAATTCCGAAAAACATGATTCCGCGTTGATCTCGGTGAGAAACCCCAGTCCCCCAAGGTTGACCCCTATGATCGGAATAGGTCTTTCTTCTATAAAACGTGCGACACTAAGGAAGGTTCCATCCCCCCCAACAACCACGACAGCTTCGGTTTGAGCGGGGATGTCGATTTTATCATAGGTGCAGCTTATTCCCGAATTATCGATGTTTTCTCTGATAAAGACTTCAATATCTCGTTTTTGGAACCATTCCTTGAGCTGGTGGGAAAGCCTGGCCGCTTCAGGCCTCATGCGCTTATATATTATCGCTATGTAGCGCATTGAAATCCTCCAAAATAGAAATCCCTAAAGTAGGGCGGGCTGGAATGGAAAAATATTTGTCAAAATTGTCCAGTTGCTCTACCTTGCTGTAAGATGGCCGGTTTAAAATTGCCTATAGGCTGTTATCGGAGAGGAGTCAAGAGATTTGGTGGCTTCTACTTTGGGCGGTCCATCTTGATGGCGCCAGGGGTGGTGGATGAATTCGGATAAACAGTGCACGGTTGCCTCTCAGAAAATCCTCGTGGTTGATGACGAGCCGCAGTCCTGCGAGATTCTCTGTGATGCTTTGACAGCCTGGGGGCACAATGTCGAGAGTGCTTTGGACGGTTGGGCGGCTATCGAGAAAATGCAAGGTCAAGGCTTCAGTATCGTTATTACCGATATGGATATGCCCCGCATGGATGGGATGGGGCTTATCGAATACATTACGGGCGATTATCCTCAAATCGATATAATTGCGGTTACCGGCCATTTGATGAAATATAAGTATACCGAAGTCGTTGAAGCCGGAGCCGCGGATTTCATTACTAAACCGTTTTCGCTAAACGAACTTCAGGCCAAGCTCAACAGGCTTATAAGAGAGAGGAGCTTGCGCGAGCAGCTCGAAAGACTCGCTGTGCGCGACCCCTTGACCTCACTTTATAATCGACGCTCGTTTGAGGAAAATGCCAGAAAAGAAGCCATCCGGGCCCAGCGCTATCGGCACACGTTGTTTCTTTTCTTCATGGACATAGATAATTTCAAAAAATTTAATGACATGAACGGCCATCAGGCCGGCGATGGGCTCCTCATTAATGTGGCCCATCTTTTGACTAATTCCAGCCGGGAAAATGTTGACAGCGTTTATCGCTACGGCGGAGATGAGTTCATAATGATGTTGCCGCACCTGCCCGCCGATCAGGCAAGAGGCGTTGCCGAGCGCATCTGCTGGAGCTTTGACCTTCTAAAACTTGCCCCTGCGGGTCTTTCCATCGGTATTGCCAAGTTTATCGCAAAATCCGGTGCAATGGATCAGGATATCCAGGACATGATTCAGCGCGCCGATAATGCAGTCTATGCCGCCAAAAAAAAAGAGCACGGCAAGGATCACGTTCACCTCGATCCGGACTCGATCGGAGAGTGCTGAGCGGTAAAAAATCGGGTTGTTGGAATTAAACTCTTGACACCCCAGGGAGTGTACTTTATATAGGGCTGACTGCGAAGGTAGTGGTTGCCTTGCAATAAGTGATGAAAATTCTTGGATTTAGCCATGGCGCTCACTGCGCATGGCTTTTGTGTGGAGATTGGCCGGAAATGTGTTTAAACTTGCGGCTTATGCGGCGGCAGGTCCGGGCAGCTCCATTTTTGGCGTTAACTCATGTGCGAGAGCACTATATGATGTGGCATTAAGTCCGCTCTCAAATCTGGCAGAGCTGAGCCCCATCCTCAGGATGGCTGAGGACGCCACTACCCAGACGGCGTTTTTAGAAGTGCTCACGGTAGCATCTCCGGCAATGGGCGGCAAATAGTTTAGGCCAATTATTTGTATAGGGAACTTCGAGTTCTCAGAAGGGGAGGTGGCTACTATGGGCAAACCTGAATTCGGTTTCGGGGTCCATTTGATGTTAGATGGTTATGGCTGCGATACCGGCTCGCTGCAAGACATTAGCAAGATCTACAATTTCCTTGACAACTATCCTGCTCAAATGGACATGACAAAAATCATGCCGCCGTATGTTTTCCGCTACAACGGGGTTGTGCCGGAAGATTGGGGGGTATCGGGTTTTGTCCTTATCGCCGAAAGCCATATCAGTATACATACGTTTCCCGACAAGCAGTATCTAAGTATCGATATGTTTTCCTGCAAGCCTTTTGACACCGATGTGGCCGTTGAGACCATAAAGAGCTACTTCGACATAAAAAAGTATGAGGCCAAGGTCATGGACCGGGGGCAGGAGTTTCCCAATACTATTGGAGAATCGGCCCAGGTGGTGCGAATGGACAGAATGCTGCGGCAGCGGCACTAGAGAGTGTTGCAGGTTTATAAAAGGGGCCGGCTGGCGGCCCCTTTTGGGTAATAGAAAAAAGGCATGGGAGGAAAAGGGCCGTGAGGCTTTTGACCTCCTTTTTTGTTTTCTCCTAGTCGCGGTATAGGCGCAACAGATCTCCGTAGGCGTCAACCCTACGGTCTCTAAGAAACGGCCAATTGCGCCGCACTGTTTGAGTCCTCGCTATATCGATTGGGGCAATCAGCACCTCGTCGGCCTGCCCGCCAGCTTTGGCCAAAAATTCTCCCTGGGGACCGGCAATAAAACTGTTGCCCCAAAAAATGAGACCTTTGTCTGAGTTTTGCCCTTCGGGTTCGAAGCCCACCCTGTTTGCGCAGATCAGCGGAAGGCCGTTTGCGATAGCATGAGACCTCTGGATAGTGGTCCAGGCATCCAGCATGAGTGAGCGTTCCGAATCGGGTTCGCCGGTGCCCCAGCCGATAGCGGTTGGATATAAAAGCAGCTGGGCTCCTGAAAGCGCCATAAGCCTCGCGGCTTCGGGAAACCACTGGTCCCAGCACACGAGTACTCCGAGTTTGCCGACAGAGGTGCAAATCGGGTTAAAACCAAGGTCGCCGGGAGTAAAGTAGTATTTTTCATAGAAGCCCGGATCGTCTGGAATGTGCATCTTGCGGTATAGGCCGGCTATCGAACCGTCTTTTTCGAAAACCACCGCCGTGTTGTGGTAGAGGCCCGGGGTGCGCAGTTCAAAAAATGAGGCGACGATCACAATTTTTAGCTCCGCTGCAAGGGAGGCAAAAGCCTCGCTGGAGGGTCCGGGGATAGTCTCTGCCAGATCGAAGTGCTCAAGGTTTTCCGACTGGCAAAAGTAAGGACCCGCGTGCAGTTCCTGCAACAGCACAAGTTCCGCGCCCCTCGAAGCGGCCTTTCTAATGGCTGTGGCGCTCTTTTGGATATTTGCGGCCCGATCGGTCGTGCAACTCTGCTGGACAAGCCCTGCAATCAGTTTTTTCATCCCCTTGCTCCTTTGGGCAATTGCATGGTAATGCAATGAAGCGAGCCGTTGCCGGTAAGGAGAGGAAGGCACTGAATGCCGATTGTTTTCCGGCCCGGGAATGCCTCTCCTATGGTCTGCATGGCTGTGTAGTCCTTGGGAGTGCCGTATAGGGGGACGAGTACCGCGCCGTTTATGACAAGAAAGTTTGCATAGGTTGCGGGGAGCCTTCGGCCGTCTTCGTCATAGACAGGATTTGGCAATGGCAGGGCAAGGAGTCGGTAGGGCCTTCCGTCGATGGTGCGAAAGGTGCGGAGCTCCTCTGCCATGGCGCCTAGCGGGCCGTAGTGGACATCGGTTGGATCGTCGCAGGCTGTGAAGACAATTACCTCATTTGGGCAAAACCTTGCGAGCGTATCCACGTGAGAGTCGGTGTCATCTCCGGCGATACCTCCTTTTTCTATCCAGAGCACGCGTTTTGCGCCAAACGTATCGCCGAGGAACCGTTCCACACCGCTTCGCGATAGATGGGGATTTCGGTTCGGGCTGAGAAGGCACTCGGAGGTGGTAAGAATTGTCCCCTGGCCGTCGGATTCGATGCTCCCGCCTTCCAGCACGATCCCTTGGGTATCCAGGGTTGTTTTTCCAAAAGCGCCCAGCGCGGCAAGCTTTCGGGTTATCTGGTTATCCAGGGCCGCCCTGAATTTTAAGCCCCACCCATTGAAGATGAAATCGAGCAAAATCGGTCTGCCCGCATCGAAGATGGTAATGGGACCAAAATCCCTTGCCCAGGTATCGTCTGTGTCGATCTCGAAAAGATGGACGCGTTCCATGGATACGTTTGCCCGGGCCATGCGGTCCCGGGTCTTTTCGACGTCCGGGGCGGCCATCAGAAGGTGCTGGAAATCCGTGATTGCACGAGCGATCTCCATAGTGACATCCTGGACTGCTTCGAGATTGACCCACTCGGTGTTTTCGTGAGGCCACGCCATCAGCACGCTGTCCTGTTCTTCCCACTCGGCGGGTAATCTGCGTCTATTTTCCATTTTTAATAAATCCCGTGGTTGTCGGGCAGGCCAAAAAAAATTCCCTGATCCGAAGGAAACGAAAAATATTTATAAAACCACAACCGCTTGCCGTTATCAAGAGGATGCCGGTTTTTCGTCCAATTTTTCGTGGACAACAAATGAGCTGCTTGTTAGACTTGAGTTTACCCGAAGCCACGTTTGTTTCTGGCAGACATGAGGGTAGCATACTTCAGATTTACGTGGTCTTACGTTCGGGATCGGTTGCAACGGGGCATTCATTTGCCTGTGGTTTGGTCCTTGGAAGGAAAGAGAACAAAAATTGGAAGATCCGACAGCCAAAGGAATTCAAAATTGGCTAAGAATGTGCTTCCGACGCCTTGCCGGTGTTGAAAACGCCGATGACGTCGAAAAAGAGATACAGCAGTTGATTGACGAAGGGGAGCAGCGCGGGCTGATCTCCGAGGATGAAGGGGAAATGATCCAGGGGATTTTTTCCTTTCGAGACACTATAGCCAGGGAGATTATGGTTCCGCGTACCGATACCGTTTATGCGGAGGCCGATACCAAACTCTCCGAAATTATCAAGATAATCCTGGAGAGCGGTCACTCGAGAATTCCGATCTTCCAGGACAGTATCGACAATATTATCGGGACGCTGCACGCAAAGGACCTCCTTGCATTCTGGCATTCGGACGATATGGCCATTCGCGATATCGTGCGGCCTCCCTATTTTATCCCCGAGACGAAAAAAATCAGCGAAGTCTTAAAAGATTTTAGAGACAACCAATCTCACATGGCCATCGTGATCGATGAGTATGGCGGGACGGCTGGAATTCTTACTCTCGAAGACATTATAGAGGAGATCATTGGCGAGGTTATGGACGAATACGACGCGGAACAAAAATTTATCGTCGAGCACGAGGATGGTTCTATCAGTGTGAATGCTCGCCTCGATGTCGAAAAGCTTGAAGATTTTTTAGAAGTGGATTTGCCCGAGGGGGATTTCGAATCCGTTGGCGGCTTCATTATCAGCCTGATCGGAAAAGTGCCCGAGGTTAACGAAAAGGTTATCTATGAGGGCATGGAGTTCTTAATAGAGGCGGCTACCAGCAGAAAGATCGACAGGGTGCGCATCCGCAGGCCCGGCACAGAGGCTTCCGAGGTCGCTTCCGGAAAAGAGCCTCACTAGATTTCCAGCTCCTCTGCCGGTTGGACGTTTTTTCATTACTTTTCCTCCAATACAATAAGATAAAGCATGTATGCCATTTTGCTAGCGGTCCTCAGCGGACTGATGCTTTCAGCGGGCTTTCCCAAGCCCGCCATGTTCTATGTGGCCTGGGCGGCTTTTGTTCCCCTTTTCTATGCGATTGGCGGAAAGAGTGGAAAACAGGCCTTCGCGCTGGGATTTATCTGCGGGTTTGTCTATTCGCTTACCTGCCTCTACTGGATCGATTACGCGATCTACCACTTCGGAGGATTTTCCTTTGTCCTCTCGTGTCTGATCTTTGCTCTGCTCTGCGTGATAATGGGGCTCTATGAGGCCTTGTTTGCTCTGGCCGCGCAAAAATTGGATTCCTATCCTTTTCTCTATGTCTTCGGCCTCCCTTTCGTGTGGGTCACCCTTGAATGGATAAGGGCCTTCATGATATCCGGGTTTCCATGGTCAAACCTTGGATATACACAGACTCCGTTGATTGCTCTCATCCAGGTGGCCGATATAACCGGAGTCTATGGGCTCAGTTGGCTGGTGGTGTTTGGCAGCACGGTGATTGCCGGTTTCATGAAAAACTATTGCCGAAGGTCTGGTGTGACCGTGATGGCCGGTTTGATCCTCTGTCTCCTCGTCTATGGGTTTTGGCGCTCGGCGCAGGTCGAAGGCTTGCAGCATCGGCAGACCGCTTTGAATGTTTCGGTCGTGCAGGGAAATATCTCCCAGGACGAGAAGTGGGATCGTTCCGCCCTCGATAAAACTATCCAGATTTATGGCCGCCTGAGTGGTGAAGCGGCAAAGGCCAAGCTGGTTCCCGACATTATTGTGTGGCCCGAATCGGCCATGCCCTTCTTTTTCGGTTTAAACCGCAAACTCACGGCCAAAGTCGACGAGATCGTAGTGAGCACGGGAAAGCCTTTTCTTCTGGGCAGTCTTGGCGCAACGTCTCGCGGCGGCAAGGTCCATTTGCTAAACAACGCCTATCTTCTAAACGGGAAGGCAGATGTGCTTGGTGTTTACGGTAAGCAGCACCTGGTGCCTTTTGGAGAGTATGTGCCCTGGGCCGACATATTCCACTTTGCTCAGAATGCCTCGGTAGGTCCGGTCAGTTTTGTCCCCGGTAAAAATCCGGGGCCGCTCCTTTTTAAGGGGCTCCCCCTTGGGGTCCTAATCTGCTATGAGGACATATTCCCCGATATTGCCCGGCAAACGGTGGCAAGAGGGGCCGAAATCCTTATAAATATTACAAACGACGGCTGGTACGGCGATACTTCCGGGCCCTACCAGGAGCTTGAAATCTCGCGCTGGCGCGCCATCGAGTGCCGGGTGCCTCTGGCTCGGGCAGCAAACACGGGCATCAGCGCGATATTTGATGCCGCGGGACGGGAATGCGGCAGTCTTGGGCTCGACAAACGCGGCTTTCTTACGCGTCCGGTTTATCCGATGTCTTATCTTTCCTTTTATGTTAAATACGGTGATCTTTTTGCCTGGTTTTGTGTTTTTATGACTTTTTGCGTAATAATATTGAGGATGCGGAGCTCGATCGGACGTTTGAAACAACCTGTCCCGTAGAAGAGCAGTGAAAAGATAATTTAAAATTGCCAAAATTTGTTTTCCATGAGGAGGATGCCCGGATGAATATTGATGTTTCCGAACTAAAGACTGCGATTAAGGAGCTTTCTCAAAGATTTCAGACCTTGGGAGGCTATCTTTGACATCTCGGGCAAAGAGGCCAGGACGGCGGAGCTCGAAAAGCTTATGGCCCGAAAGGACTTCTGGGATAATCCCGAGGCCGGCCGCGATGTTTTAAAGGAGCGCTCGGAGCTCAACGATGTTATCGTTTCCTGGCGCAATCTGGCCGCGGAGATCGATGACAACGCACTGCTTTTCGATATGGCGGTCGAGGAGGAAGACGAGGGAAATCTTCGGGAGGTTCAAAGAAAGCTGAAGGAACTTCAGGCAAAATACAGGGAGATGGAACTTTGGCAGATGCTAAGTGATGAAAACGATGACAAAAACGCCATCGTTAGCATTAACGCGGGAGCCGGAGGCACCGAAGCCCAGGACTGGACCCAGATGCTCCTTAGAATGTATCTGCGCTGGTGCGAGAGAAAAAATCTGAAAGTCGATATGATCGACCTTCAGGAAGGTGAAGAGGCGGGGGTAAAGAACGTTACCTTCACGGTTTCGGGCTCTCATGCCTATGGTATGCTAAAAGCCGAATCGGGCGTGCACAGGCTTGTGCGGATTTCTCCCTTCGACGCCAGCGGCAGGAGGCATACATCGTTTGCCGCTGTGTTGGTATTTCCCGAAATTGACGACAAGATAGAGATAGAAGTTAAGCAGGCCGATCTTCGAGTTGATACCTTCCGGGCAAGCGGGGCCGGAGGCCAGCACGTCAACAAGACCAGCTCGGCTGTTCGCCTCACTCACCTTCCAACCGGTATTGTCGTGCAGTGCCAAAACGAGAAGTCTCAGCACAGAAATCGCGAGATAGCCCTTAAGATCCTCAGGGCAAGACTCTACGAGCGCGAAAAGCGTGCGCAGCAGGCCCAGATGCAGCAAACCCACGACAATCTCGATGACATCGCGTGGGGCAGTCAGATAAGATCCTATGTATTGCAGCCCTACAGGCTGGTAAAGGACCATCGAACAAACGTTGAAAAGGGAAACGTGGATAGCGTTTTGGACGGCGAACTGGACGACTTTATAGAGGCATACCTGCTAAGCTCGATGAACGGCAGGGAAAACGCGCCCGCAAACGGCGGAGGATCGCTTTAGCTTTGTCCCCAAAGCAAGGGGCCCGATGAAGCCTGTCGGTTTTCCCGTGTGAAATTATCCAGGCCCCGCGGCTTGGTGTTTTAAAGCTTCCATGGCCCCAAAAGAGCCCGCAGAGGGGAACGTATTGTATTCTCTTTGCGGGCTCTTTTGGTTTCTCAATGGCCGTTTTAAATGCTGTAGCCCACCTCTCCGTGAAGTTGCTCATCGAGTCCGGAGAATTCTTCTTCCTCGGCAACTCTTACGCCGATCGTTACTTTCAGGACCTGTGCGATCAGGCAAGTGACGATGATACAATACAGTCCCACGGCAACTACGCCGATGGCCTGTATCTGCAATTGTTTGGGGTTTCCCGCTATCAGACCCGCGGCCCCCACGGTGGCAAAAAGCCCCGTGGCCAGCGTCCCCCATACTCCTCCCAGACCGTGTACGCCAACCACGTCCAGCGCATCGTCATAGTGGAGCTTAAACTTCATCCGGACTCCGAAAAAGCAGATTACCCCTGAGACTATGCCGATGATCATTGCGTAGCCGGGGGTAATAAATCCCGAGGCCGGGGTTACAGCCCCAAGACCTGCAACTATCCCTGAGGCAAAGCCCAGAGCGCTCGGTTTTTTTACGATTAACCACTCCATTACCATCCAGGAGCATGCGCCGGCGGCTCCGGCGGTCATCGTAGCGGTAAAAGCCAGGGCCGCGGTCGCATTGGCCGCAAGGGCGCTGCCGGCATTGAAGCCAAACCAGCCAAACCACAGCAGGCCTGCGCCCAGAAGGGTCATGGTGAGATTGTGAGGGACAAACATCTCGTGGGGAAATCCGCTTCTTTTGCCTATTATGTAGGTAATGGCAAGCGCGGAAGCTCCGGCCGAAAGATGCACGACCAGGCCACCCGCAAAGTCCAACCCTCCCGCTGCCTGGAACCATCCTCCGCCCCACACCCAATGGGTCAGGGGATAGTAGACAAGAAGAGACCACAGAATGACAAAGGCGAGGTAGGACTTGAAATCCATGCGCTCGGCCACCGCGCCGCTTATAAGAGCCGGGGTGATAATGGCGAACATCCCCTGAAACATCATGAAGGCGTAGGTTGGGATGGTGCCGTGCACCGAGTTGATGTTGGTTCGAAAAAGCATGAACTGGCTAAGGTCGCCAATAAACCAGTTGCCCTTGGTAAAAGAAAGGGAGTAGCCCACAAAAATCCAAAGAAGCCCCAGAACCCCAAGGGCCACGAACGAGTGCATAAGAGAGCTTAATACATTTTTGCGCTGCACCATGCCGCCGTAGAAAAGAGCGAGGCCGGGGAGCATGAGCATGACGAGGGCGGCGGAAACCAGAACCCACGCAGTGTCGGCGGGGCTTACAACACCCGCTTGGGCCGCCAAAGCCGGATGAGCCCACATGAAAAAGGATAAAATTGTCAAAACCATCATCGATGACCGCAAAAATGCGGTCTTCCAAAGCCTCAAAGCCATAGCCGACACACCTTTCCTTGGTAATTGAGAATTAAAAATAAGAAAAGCACGTTTTCGAATAAGCAAGGCTCGTACCGAAAGACATTGAAAAATCAACCCCTTGATGTAAAAGACAATTTTGTTTCAATACCTGATTTAAAATCTTAAAAAATATACATTTTCGTATTTTAAAGGGTATTTTAGACTTATAATATGACAAAAATGTCCATATATTTTCGTTCTTCCGGCTCGGCTTTAAATTCTAAAATTTCAAAATTGTATTTTTATGCAGCTATTTTCGGAACAATAAAGTCGAAAGTAGCGATATAGGGCATATCTATGTTATTGTGCCAATATAGAATTTGCAAAAGTGAATCGTTTTTAACCCATAACGGAGGGGAGGGCTTACATTATGATAAGAATTGAGGCTGTAATAAAACCTTTCCGGCTTACCGAGGTACAGGAAGCCCTTACGGCGCTAGGCATTCAGGGGATGACTGTAACCGAGGTGAAGGGCTTCGGCCGCCAGAAAGGGCACGTGGAACTCTACAGGGGGGCTGAGTACACCGTTAATTTTGTGCCAAAATTGTATCTAATGGCCGTTGTGCCCGATGCTCTCGCACAGAAGGCCGTGGATGCGATACAAGAAGCCGCCTATACGGGCAAGATCGGAGACGGGAAGATATTCGTTTCAAAAATCGACGAGGCGGTGCGTATTCGTACCAAGGAAACCGGAAACGAAGCCCTCTAGTCGTGGGGCCAACCTCTATGCTTTGCATCGCAAGGGGCGGGTTTGCGCCCGCCCAAGCCGTTAAAACCCTCACAGTGATTCTTGAAGGACTGAAGACCCCAGAGCGAAATTGTGTCCAGGGCACTTTTTTGTGTTTTTTGAAAATCGGCCTTCTTGTCAACCTCGGCAATCCTTACAAAAATGTTGCAATTATGTGCTCCTTTGTGCGCTAAGCACAATTGTGTAGTCATATGGAAGCAAAATATACTTTTAAGGATCTTTTACGTTTTAATAAAAGCCTTATATATCAGATAGATATCTGCTAGAAAAAGGCCTTTTCGACCAAATGGCACATCCTTTGGACTATTTTCCCGGTTCTTCGTACATTAGCGAACTTTCCATTGGGCGCCTTTGGGATGGCTCGCCGGTGGTTAGGGAAAATCAGGATTCATAATTCAGGGAGAAAAGAGGCGAGGTTTAAAATGACCAAGATTGAAGCAATCATAAAACCCTTCAGGCTCAACGAGGTCCAGGAAGCTTTGACCCAACTTGGTGTTCAGGGGCTTACGGTTACGGAGGTAAAGGGGTTTGGCAGGCAAAAAGGGCACGTTGAACTTTACAGGGGTGCTGAATACCAGGTCAATTTTGTTCCAAAATTGATGGTTTTGACCGTGGTTGGCGACGAAATGGTGGAACAGGTGGTAGACGCCATACAGAAGGCGGCTTCCACGGGCAAAATCGGCGATGGGAAGATATTTGTCTCCCCGGTAAGCGAGGTTATGCGGATTCGGACAAGGGAAACCGGTGCGGAAGCCTTGTGATCTCTTAAGTAGTATCCTTATAAGGAAATGTATTTTTATCAGAAAGGTTCAGTGGGAGAGGTAATATAATGAAGAAATTGTCGGCAATTTTTTCTCTTGTTTTTTTGGGAACTTTTGCGCCCTCGGCTTTGGCGCTTGCCGCCTCGCCGGCAAAAATTGACACAGGTGATACGGCCTGGCTGCTGACTTCCGCGGCCCTGGTCCTCTTGATGACCCCGGGCCTTGCCCTTTTCTACGGGGGGATGGTGCGGCGCAAAAACGTTCTTGGAACCATGATGCACAGTTTTGTCGCCATGGGCATCATCTCGGTTCAATGGGTGCTTATCGGCTACAGCCTCTCGTTTGGCCCCGATGTGGGCCATTTTATCGGCAATCTTCATTGGCTGGGACTAAACCATGTGGGGCTGAGCCCCGACGCCGATTACGGCGCAACAGTACCTCACCAGGCCTATATGGTCTTCCAGATGATGTTTGCGATCATCACCCCGGCTCTGATCTCGGGGGCGATTGCCGAGAGGATGAAATTTAGCACTTTTCTCGTGTTTATGACCGTCTGGGCGTTTTTGGTCTACGATCCGCTTGCCCACTGGGTATGGGGCGCCGGAGGCTGGCTTAGAAACCTTGGGGCGCTCGACTTTGCCGGAGGCCTTGTGGTCCATGTGAGTTCGGGGGTCTCCGCGCTGGCCTGCATCCTGGTTCTCGGAAAAAGAAAGGGCTACAAAGTCGAGATCATGGCTCCCCACAATCTCACTATGACGCTGCTTGGGGCCGCGCTTCTCTGGTTTGGCTGGTTTGGGTTTAACGCCGGCAGCGCGGTCGCTTCGGGAGCGCTTGCCACTTCGGCTTTTGTAGTCACCCACATTGCGGCTGCCGCGGCGGCTCTTTCCTGGATGCTTACCGAGTGGCTCCACAGGGGCAGGCCCACAGCCCTTGGCTTTGTCTCCGGCGCGGTAGCGGGCCTGGTAGGCATTACGCCGGCTTCCGGATTTATAGGCCCTATGCCTGCCCTTCTCCTGGGGGTGCTTGTTGGCATAATCTGCTACACTGCAGTCAGCCTCAAACCCAGGTTTGCCTATGATGATGCGCTGGACGTAATCGGCGTGCACGGTGTTGGCGGGACTTTCGGCGCACTTTTTACCGGGTTTTTTGCCACCACTTTGATAAACCCGGCGGGCGCCAACGGGTTGTTTTTCGGACATCCCGGCCAGGTAGGCATTCAGGCTCTCTCGGTTGTGTGCGCCTGGATTTATTCTTTTGTGGTGACCTTCATCATCCTCAAGGTGTTAGACCTTGTCATGGGCCTTAGAGTAGACGAAGAAGAGGAATCGATAGGCCTTGATCTAAGCCAGCATGATGAGGTGGGCTATACTTTTGGGCAATAAGTAACCACTCCCCTGCAATCGGTTAAGGAGGCAATCGGTGAATAGCCTTATCCCGCTATTTACCGATTGCTCCGCGCGGGGGTAAGCCTCCATAAGAGGCTGAAAGAGCGAGTGCGGGCCATCCCTCAAAAGAAGACGGCCCGCACTTTGATGGGCTTGTGCTCCCCCAAAGCAAGGAACGGGATATGGTAGCAGGCAGCAAGGGCAGGGGGGAGATGTGTCGCTTCGGACCGGCGGCAAGACTATGAAAGCTTCGCCAGATCAGCCTCAATCGCCTCTATGGCTTCGGGAGTAATTTGTCCTCCTGAAAACGGAATGATCTGGTTAAGAGTCATCCCCATCGCCATTCCAATCATTGGGTGATCGGATAAGCCCGGAAGGTGTTTTTCCACGATTTCCTTGCTGCGTGCATCATCAAAGAGTTCCCCAATTTTCGATTCTACTGAAAGCTTCATTGCTCATCTCCTATTTTTGGATTTACGGTTTTATTGCCCTTTGTCTCGTTTAAGACGCAATGATAGTAATCTTTTCGCTATTTTCCCGCCCTGAGCTCTCCTTCTTGCCCCAAAATCCCTTATTATCCCAAAGGGTTTGGCCGCACAGTGTCTTAAATCGTACGCCCAGCCTCATGGCCCTGGTGGACCGCGTCAAAGGCCAGGGCAATTTTTCGGGCATCACCGGCTATTTTAAAGGGAATCTTTTTTTGTTCCAATACCTGCGCCAGCTCGTTTACCGGCACTGCTCCGGCGGCAATGACCACCGAATCGGCCTTGATCTCTTCGATCTGGTCTCCGGTTTGAACCTTTACGCTCGCTTGGGTGATTTCAAGGGCTCTGGTGTTGACCTTTATGTCTACCCTAAAACGTTTCAGATCCTGCATCATCACCCACTTGGTGCTTATCCCTATGCCCTGGCCGATCTGTTTCATCATTTCCAGCATGGTTACCTTCTTTGATCCGTGGGTTGCAAGCTCATAGAGGGTCTCGCAGCTTTCCGCCCGGTTTACCAAAAGAAACTTCAGGGCCTCGGCCGGCAATGTGCCCTTTTCGGCTAGAAACAGCGCCGTTTCCACTCCTACCGCACCCCCGCCGATCACCACCACGTTTTCTCCGGTTTGCACCCGGTCGGCCAACACATCCCAGGCCTGGACGACATGGGGTAACGCAATGCCGGCAATGGGCGGATTAAGCGGTTTTGCCCCGGTAGCCAAAATCACCGCATCGGGTTTTTGGGCACCGAGAAGCGCTTCATCCACCGTTGTATTTAGATGAACATCGATATCACGCAGTGAAATTTGCGTTGCGAGATCCCTTGCTAGATTTGCAAAGTCCTGCCGGCCTGGAGGCAGGGCGGCGACGAAAAGCTGACCTCCCAGACGCTCGGCCTTGTCGTAGAGGCTAACCTTATGGCCTTTGGCATGGGCAGCCAGGGCTGCGCTCATTCCGGCCGGACCGCCTCCGATCACCATGATGTTTTGGGGCTTGCCTGTCTTTTCAACGGCGCGGTCTTTTTCGTGCCCGGCCATGGGATTGCACATACACTCAACAGGCTGAAACTTAAACAGATTATCGAAGCAGCCCTGCCCGCATCCGATGCAGTGCACGATTTCCTTCTCTCGGCCGGTACGTGCCTTTTCCGGAAAATAGGGGTCGGCGATAAGACTTCTGCCAATGGAGACCATGTCGCAATAGCCGTCCCGCAAAAGCTCCCGGGCAACAAAGGGATCATTTATTCTGTGGCAGGCCACCACGGGCACGTCTACCTGATTTTTAATATTTGCGGCCAGATAGGCATAGGTCCCGGCAGGCACATTCGCCGTCAACTGAGGCACCCTCGCCTCATGCCAGCTTCCCTTGATGCAAAGGGCGTTTACTCCGCACTCGCTGACAAGGAGCTTGGCGTATTGACTCAGTTCGGGGCTTCTCATGCCGCCTTCCATAAAATCATTGTTGTCCATGCGCGCCAGCAGAGGAAAATCGGGACCGACGGCCCCGCGAACGGCCTTCATCACTTCAAGGCCAAAGCGCATGCGGTTTTCAAGGCTTCCGCCGTATTCGTCCTGCCTTTTGTTTGTAACCGGGGATAAAAACTCGCTTATCAGATATCCCGTGCCGTTTAATACTTCCACGGCGTCGTAGCCGCATTTTTTAACCCTCAGGGCTGCATCTGCGAAGGCCTGAACGATTTTTTTGATTCCGTCCCTATCGAGTTCCTCAGGCGTTTCCTTTGTAAGGGCCGAGGCAATGGCCGAGGGGGCTACGGGCTTTTTGCCGCCCATAAGGGCCGAATGGGAATATCTGCCTGCATGGTTTAGCTGAACCGCGGCCCTGGCGCCGTTTTCCTTGATGGCGCTTGCCAGGCGGGTGAGTCCGGGCACGAAATCATCGCTATGGGCGCCGATGTAGAGAGCAAATCCTGCCACCTCGTCCACTGTCGTATTTCCCACAACGATCAAACCCGCTCCGCCCCGAGCCCGTTCGGCGTAAAAATCCACCAACCGGTCGGTGACCTGGAAGTTTTTAGCCATTGCAAGGTGCATGGCCGGAAGATAGATTCGGTTTTTAATGGTCAAAGCGCCTATAGTGATCGGTTCAAACAACGGGTCTTTCATGTCCTATTTCCTTTATATTTATTTGATGTACCCAAGAGAGCATTTTTTATCTGGAAACCGGATATTACCCACATGGTTTCGGTTTTGAATTCAAAACACTTTAGAGTTTGACAGTGAAAAGATAAAGTGGCATATCCGACAAATACCATGCCATAAATGACATCTTCGCATGCGAAGGAAAATTCCGATGGCCCATATAACCCTGCTTATCTACCCGAATTGTTCGATGTCGAGCATTTTCGGCCCCATGGACGCTCTTGCCATGGCCAACCTGTGGCGCCAAAACCTGGAAAAGGACAAAAAAGATTCGGCGGGTCTGTTTTCCTGGGATCTTGTCAGTATCGACGGCAATGCGGTCATTGGCTACGGTGGGGTCTGGATTAAGCCCCATCGCTCACTTGCGGAAGTGGAGGAAACCGATTTCATACTGCTTCCGGCCTTTTTGCCGCCCTTCGAATTTATTGGAAACGTCTCTGAGGAGCTTTTGGCCTGGCTTCACTGCCGGTACGCCAAACACACCCTGATAGGGGCGACCTGCACGGGGACTTTTCTTCTGGCCGAAACGGGGCTTTTAAACGGGAAAACGGCTACCACCAACTGGGTATACGCCCGTCATTTTAAAAAACTCTACCCCGAGGTGAAGCTGGAGCGGGAAAAGATTCTTTGCGTAGACGGCGGGTTGATTACCTCGGGGGCTACGACTTCCTTTCTGGATCTGTGCCGATACCTGATAAAAAAATTTGGCTCGGAGGAACTGGCCTTTTGCTGCGCCAAATCCCTGCTGGTTGATTCGGGGATGCGAAGCCAATCGCCCTACTTTATCTTCGATTTTCAGAAAAATCACACAGACCAAAAAATCCTGCAAGCCCAGACGCATATGGAATGCAACCTCACGGAGACCTTTTCCCTGGACGAGCTGGCCACAGACCTTGGCATCAGCCCCCGCCATTTCAAAAGGCGTTTTAAAAGAGCCACGGGAGATTCCCCTCTGGCCTATCTGCAACGGCTCAGGATAGAGGCGGCCAAGCAAAAGCTTGAAACCACCCAGGAAACAGTCGATGCGATTACATGCCAGGTGGGATACGAAGACAGCAACTCCTTCCGGCGCCTTTTTAGAAAACTGACGGGCTTATCTCCAAGGGAATACCGGGAGCGGTTTGCAAGGCTTGAGGCATGAGGCCTGCCGGGCCTATTCGAATTGCCCGGTGAAGCGCCGCCCGCGCACAACGACTTCTTCGGCGCCCCTTTCATCTATGCGTCGCACCAGCCGGTAGGCTGTACCCCGGCGCGCCCTGTCGGCCGAAGGGGCGGCAACGAGAAGCTGGAGGTCCATGCTTTCGCAAAACTCCCCCAGGGTGTCGAAGGATTTGGGGCTAAGCCGCGCGGCCTCGTCCAGAAAAAGGAAGCGAACGCTTCCCACATCGCGTTTTCCTCTAAAGAGGACGGCCTGATGCTCCCAGGCATCCAGAATCACCATGAGAACGGCTGCGCCTACGCCGATAGACTCCCCGGTAGACAGTGTATTGGATGAGGCCTTTATCCACTTGTCGGTTCCAAACCTGCGAACCTCTACGCTCATACGGACGTATTCGCGATAGTCAAGAAGCTGATCGCCCCGGATCTGACCGCCTCCAACCTGCCTGTAGAGTTCGGACATGGCCTCCTCAAGGGAGATGTGGGAGTTGAAAAGCTCTTTTTGGACCTGCAAACCGGTAAGGAGTCTTTGCATGCTTTCGACCCGGTCAAGATAGATGCGTATGCCCGCGATGGTCCCAAAGCTTACGGCTTCGAGCCTTCTGTTTAGCTGCTGGACCTGGCGCTCTTCTATGCGGATGCGATTGCGGATGCTGTTTGCCACCGCATCGGAGCGCTGACGCAATTGCCGCTGCTGATCGTCTAGTCTTTCGCGCAGCCTTATAAGGTAGCCGCCTATCTGTTTTACGGCGATTTCGGGGTCATCGGCCTGGGTGATGTCGCGCGGGGTGCTTCTTTCAAGGAACCGGCGAATCATAAACCATGCTTCCAGATTGAGGAAGGCTCGCCCCATGAGGCTATCCCTGGTCTCAAAAGGCTTTTCCAACTCCTGGCGAAGTTCCTCGGCCTCGGAGATAGTCTTTAGGATATTTTTGAGCTCTCCCTGGCGCCTCGAGGCATCCTCGAAGGCCAGAGTGGAGGTCTTCTGCTCGTAGGAGGCTATAACCGCAGGCTCCATCAAGCGCTCAAAGAGGCCCTGGCGCATTACGGTGTGTCTAAGGCTCATCCAGGCCCGCCAGTTAGGCAAGAGCTCTTTTAAACATTTTGTCCTTTTGGCTCTGGCTTCGGCGACCCTTGCCATGCCGATTTCCATGTCCTTTTCGGCTCGAATGAGCTCGTTTCCGACTTCCCTTTCGGCCTTTTGGACGGACTTAAACTCCGCGCCCATTTTTAACCTTAAGTTTTCGGCATCCTCCAGGCTTTGTTTGCTCCCGTCCTCTCCGCTGCTCAAAAGATCATTTTTCAGATTTTCAAGCTTTTCAAACAGTCCCTTGGACTTTGCATCGAAGGAGTTAAACTCTTCGCGAGCCAGGCTGTATTCCCGGTCGGCCTCCGCGAGTGCGCGCCTTGAGACCTCAAGCTCCCTGTCGAGGACTCTTTTTTGATTTTTTAACTCTTCGAAGGCACTATGATGTTCGCCCAGGACTTTTTCCTGGTCCTGAAACGCGAGGTGCGGGATGCGATCGATCAGGGTGATCAGCAGATCGCGGCCCCTGGACCAGTATTGGAGTACGGCCTCGGCTTTTGAGAGCTCCTCTTTTCGCTGCGCCAGAGCCCGGGGGGGCGGGGGGGGATTTTCCAGGTCATAGATGCCTGCCCTTACACGTTCCACGGCCCGCCGGATCGATTCGATTCGAGTTCGGGCCTCTTCCGCGTGTTTTAGCTGCCTCTTTAACTCGATTGATTTTGCAAGCCAGTCTTCTTCATCGAGAAGATCCGCGTCAGGCAGGATTTTCCCGATCTCGTTTGAAAGCTCGCGGCGGGCTCTGATAAGCGAAGCAATCTCCTCGACGCGCTTTTTAGCCGGAAGGGTTTGGGCTTCAATTTCGGCCAGCCGCTCCTGGATGCCCGCAATGGTTTGCCCGGGGTCAACCGCGCCCAGGAATCTATAGTGCCTCTTTAGCAACCCGACTTTTTCGATTACTTCGAGCAAACGGGCCTCTTCGTTTCGAGCCGTTTCAATTTCGCTCGTAAGGCTTTCGAGGTAAGCCTTAAGCCTCTGAATTTCACGCTCGCGGGCCGCGCGGCCAACGGCCGGTCTTTCCGGGTGACGGGACAGCCGGTAGGCATCGCCCATTTTTACAAGTTCGGCTGCCGGATAGGGTTTTCCGTCCGGCACTCCCTTGAGGGTCCCTGCCTCGACAAGCCAGATGTGCTCGGGACGGTCGGGTTCCCTGGAGATTATCTCGGCGGCCTGGGGGATGTCTTCTACCAAGATGGCCCCGAACAGGGGTCCAAGCCGTGCTTCCAGGGCCGGGGCGTCCTTTTCCGGTGTATCGTCGTAGAGTTCGGCGGCAAGGGCTCCATCGACCAGGTCCCGAAGTCTGAGGATGGCCTCATCGAGGCGGCCGCCTCCAAATTCGAGTTCGGAGACTTTCGAGACGGCAAGTTCCCTATCTTTATGAAGAAGCCTAAGGCGGCCGCCAACAGATTCCAGGTCGGCCCGGACCCGCTCCTCGAAGCTTTCAAGAGATGGCCCGTCGGTAATCTTTGCCGATAGAAGGGCTTCGAGCTTTGCCGCGATCGACATCGCCTGCTTCCATTCGGAAGCCTCGGGGCCCAGGCGCCCGATTTGCTGATCGAGGCGCACTTTTTCTTCCCTTAGCGAGGCGAGGAGATCCTGAAGAGCGGAGCGTTCCTCGGCAAAGCCGCTCAATTCATTTTGAACGGCTCCAAAGAGCGAGCGCAAGTCGTTAGCGCTCGCGACCTTTTCTCCCATATTTTCCAGAAATGAGGATTTTTTGCGCACGGCTTGCTGCCGCTCAGCCCTTGCGGCCGATCTTTTGAACTCTTCGGTTATGCTTGGGGCCTGCCTTACCAAAAGCTCCATCTTTCGGAAATCTTCTTCGAGTTCCCTGGCCGTTTGGAGGCCGTTTTCCCGCAAGACTTTTTTCCCCGAAGCGCTGGAGAGGGCCTGGAGGGTTTCCTCGTAGGCTTTTAAACGTGAGCCAAGGGATTCGAGTTCCCGCTCAATGGCCGTTTTGGTCTCAAGCGCCTTTGCCCACTCCTGACGGCACTGTTGCAAAAGAGCCGGGGCGTTTGCGGCATTCACTTCATGGCCGGGAAGAGCCTTTCGGCAATCTTGCAGGTTTTGGTGCGCCAGTTTAAAGAGGGCCACATTGCGCGAGATCTGCTCCCAGGCCTTGGAGGCATCCGAGAGCCCTTCGGCCGTCTGGTCCTTTTGGGCGGTAAGGTCTTCGACCCTTGCCTGCAAATCCCGATATTTTTTCTCAAGGCTTCTGACTTTTTGTCCGCTTTGCTCCAAATCCTCTTTGGCCACATCGAAAGTCCTGGAAATCTTTTCGATTTCGAGGGCGGTTTTTAACGCTTGTTTGCGATCGCGTACCAGGTCTTCGGCCCTTGACTGGTCGCGTTGTTTTTCGTCGAGTTCGCAAGTTAGCCGCGCGTGTTTGCCCTCGAGTTCGCCTAACCGCGTCCTCAGTTTTGAAACCTCGGCTTTTCGGCTCAGATGTTCACTTCTGGCCGCATCGGCAATCTGTTTGAGATTAAGCAGCCGAAGCCTTGCGCCGTGGAAGGCGGATTCGAGCATGCCGTAGCCGGATTTGAAAATTCCCTCGATTACCTGGTACTTGCTTTCGGCCGAAGAGATTTCCCGGCGCGTGAGCCTGCAGGCGTCGAGGTTATCGCGCATTCGGGCCACATGGTTTCTCAGCGACTGGTCTTCGGCCAGAAGATAGTTTCTTAGCCCCTTTTGGATCGAGCCCGATAAGCCGCCGTACATGCTTGTCTGGAGCATGCGGTTAAACTTTTCGCGCTCCACGTAGGCTTCCATCCGCATGGGGGTAATCCCCAGGTCGAAAAGACCCGAGGTATACTGGCCAACCGATTCGCAGACGCTAAAGGAGGCCCCGGTTTGCACGAGCCTGCGGGAAAGCTCCGAGAGTTCCGGGACCCGTTCGGTATCCCCCTCCCGGATGAGCAGGATCTGCTGCAGGGATAAATCGGCCGGCAGCCCCTCGACTATGAAAGGGGTGAGTTCGAGGCTGGGAGAGGCTTTTTTTCTGAGCATTACGCCCGCAAGCACCCGTTTGCCCTCCTGGGCGCCAAGTTCAAGGAGCGTATAGGCGGTGCCTCTTTGGCCAAGGCGGCCGAAAAGACCTCGGTCGCCTTCGATACCTCCCGCATCGGAGACGTTTCGAAACTGGAGCAGCCTCTGGTCGGGAAGAAGCGCCACGAAGGCCGCAATCATAACGGTAGTCTTTCCCGCCCCGTTTTCTCCCTCCAGGGCCGTAACGCCGGCATCCATCTGGAAACGCTGGAAGAAAAAGCCGTTCCAGTTGATAAGCACCAAACTCTCAATTCTCGTTCTGTTGCTCTTCATCATCGAGTTCCACTTCTCCGAGCTTGATCAGTTCTTCGAGGGCCAAAGACATCTCTTGCGCATCCCGAACCGGTTCGGTAAAGCGCGCAATGGAGCGGGCCGCAATGACGGATTCGTTTGCGCGATCGAGGGCGATAAATCCCAGGCGGGCGAGTCCGTTTATGGCCTTATCCACGGCCTCTCTTATCTTTCGGTTGTCCATTTCCGCATCCCGTCCGCGGGTCCTTGGCGCAAGCACTTCGGCAAGCCTTTGCCTGCCCAGAAGCATTTCGAGATGGGAGAGAATTTGCTCGATCGGGATCTGACCCGCCTTTTTTAAGTAGGCCGGGTCCATGCGGAGCAGTGCTACGACCTGGCCAACGAGCATCTCCGCGCCGCTCAGGCGTCTGTGGCCCAGAAGATCTCCTTCCGAGAGAAGGTAGAAATAGCCCTCCTGGCCGTTTACCAGCCGGCAGTCGTAGCCTTCGTAGAAAACCTGCAAAAAGGGTTCGGACTGCAGAAGGAACTCATAGGACCGGATATCGTCCATGTCTATATGACCGCCGGTTCGCAGCCGGTGGTCTATGCCCGGGAACAGGGGATCAAGGATCACCTGGTCCAGGGAGTTGTAGGTTCTGTCTCTTTCGCTATGCATTTACGATTTCCTCTGACGCACGGTTAATTTCTGTATCTCGATGCCCTTGCCCACCCGATACCAGGACTGATCATGGAGCGGAATGGGAACGCCCTGGCGAATGAGCCATTCGGCGAGTTCTCCGGCAAGAATGTAGATTTCATGGAAGGTGTGGCGGGGAAGAAGTTCGCCCAGGATATCCAGAAGTTCGACCTGTCCGCTGCTTTGGAGCTTGTTCGAGATCTCCTGGACAATCCGGTCGAGGGGCAGACTCATAATTCCGGCGTCAACGAGTTCTTGTTCCACCGGCTTTAGTTCCCGCTCGACTGTTTGCGCGGGGCGGATATCCGAATCGGTTCTCAAGTGAATATATGGTCCCTGGTCGGCGACCTTTAAAAACCAGAAGACAGGTCGCCCGTAACCTTTTATGGCATCCCGAAGCCTTGTGCGGACGGCGCGCTCCGGATCGACGCTTATCACCGACCGTATGAACTCGTGGACGTTCTGATAGTATTCCGACCATGTGGCGAAACGATTTTCCCCCCACGCGCCGATCCTTTCGATTTGTCTTCGCACATGTTCGATAGCCTCAACGGCTTCGGGTCTAAAAGCCTTCTCGCACAGGTCCTCTATTTCGCTAAGAAGCGAGGACATCCCCTCGATTTCATGCATCAGGACCTTGTGGAGTTCCTGGAGCGCCTCGCTGGTAGTCACCAGCAGATTTTCACAGGAGACAACCGCTTCAAACCAATCTTCTTCAAGCGTTGCCTCGATGCGCTCCCGGATTTGTTCCTGCTGGACATCCATGCCCTGCTGGCGTCGTTCGATGCCCTCGATCAACTGGGCCACGGTGAGCTTGAGCGGCCCGCTCACCTGGGACTCCCAGTGGTCGTCATCGCCTCCAGCTTCAGCTGCGAGGTGGATCTGGCCAAGGCCCGCGCGGATTTGGGTCATTATGATTTCAAGGCTTTTACGGGTAAGGCCCTCCTGCTCTCCAAACCATTCGGCGATGGCATTGCCCATGAGCGAGAGGGAGTATTCACCGCCCCTTATTACCCCGGCCGTGTCGGTTCTAACCATGAGGCGCTGCTCGCGAAGCCTGGCAATTGCGCTCGTAGCCCGCAGGGCTATCGAGGATGGATCGCTGTGGGCCACTTCCCCGACGATGCGGTAGATGTTTCGGAGCTGGTCCTCATCCATTGTGGGATCCGGATTTATGGCGAGCCACGTATGGATGCCCGCAAGAAAAGCGGCGTCTTCCCGGTCCAGTTGGAGAGAAAAATCCAGGGACCACGTTTTGGCGATTGAATCGGCTACACTGAGATGTTTCACTTTATAGGCAAACCTGTGCAGGGATTTAAACCGAAGGGGACAACCGCCCAGTTAGCCGGTTGTCAAAGCCTCTCTAAGGCCGAATGGAATACCATGAAGGATTGAGGAATAACAGCCCTGAGTTGTATCCTTTCGGGATCCTTTATGAAAATAGGGCTTTGGAACCGCAGGGGGAATCCGGGCGGCATCATCGAAAATCCTAAAACCGGAAAAGCCGTTGAACAAAGAAACTATCAGACAAACTATTTCTGTTGGATTAGCCTGAGCAGTTCCTCGGCACTAATTTTTCCGCTGATATCGCCTCCGTCCAGCAGACTTCCGGCAAGGTCCCTTTTTTCCTGGTGAAGCTTTACGATCTTTTCCTCGATAGTGCCCTTGGTCACCAGCCGGTAGATTGTCACCGGGCGTTGTTGGCCGATGCGATGGGCGCGGTCGGATGCCTGGTCTTCAACTGCCGGATTCCACCAGGGATCCATGTGGATGACGTAGTCGGCGGCGGTAAGATTCAGCCCCAGTCCACCGGCTTTGAGGCTAATGAGGAAAAGCTCTCCATCGCCCGCCTGAAAACGGTCGACTTCTTCTTTGCGCTCTTTAGCCGGTGTGCTTCCATCGATATAACGGTAGCTGATTTTTCGATCATCCAGGTATTCACGGATTAGATTGAGATGTCCGACGAATTGGCTGAAAATGAGGGCTTTATGCCGATTTTCCAGCAGCTCCGAGACAATTTCTCCAAAAACTTCAAGTTTTGAACTCGATAGCGAAGTATCGGGGATCACCAGTCTTGGATTGCAGGCCGCTTGTCTTAACTTCGTTATTTCGGCCAGGATTTGGAATTGCTGCTGGGCAACGGGGGCGCTGTCGGTTTCGATCTTTTCCAGGGCCTGTCGCCTTAAGGCTTCATAAAATGCGCATTCTTCAGCGCTCATCTCCACCTTTAGGACAACCTCCGTTCGAGGAGGCAGTTCTTCGAGGACCTGGGACTTGAGCCGCCGCAACATAAAAGGCTGGATCAGTTTTTTTAAGCGCTTGCTCGCATCCCGGTTGTTGTATTTCTCTATCGGGACGGCAAACCTGGCATTGAACCTTTGCATGGAACCCAGAAGACCGGGATTGATGAAATTAAAAAGAGTCCACAGTTCACTGAGATGGTTCTCGATTGGCGTGCCGGTGGTGGCTATCCTGAAGCTCCCTTTGAGTCCCATTGCCGCACGGGATCTCTTGGTAAAGACGTTCTTGATTGCCTGGGCTTCATCTAAAACGATGGTGTTCCAATCGATGGAGGACAAAAGCTCGGTTTCCTGGATCAACAGTCCATAGCTGGTAACGAGCACATCGTGAGGCTTGAGACTTTTTGCCAGTTCCTGCCTGTTGTTGCCGTTAAACTGGACAGCGTTGAGCGTGGGGGCGAACCGATTCACTTCGCTCATCCAGTTCCAGCAAACAGAAGTGGGAGCAACAACCAGGCTTGGTCCCACAGCGGCGCGCTCGAGGGCCACGGCAATAGCCTGAACTGTTTTCCCAAGGCCCATGTCATCGGCAAGGCATGCGCCTATTCCCATTTGCGCCAGGCGAGACAACCACGTGTAGCCTTCCACCTGGTAATCGCGCAACTCTGCCCGAAGTGTTGAGGGCACTCGTGGTGTTATCTGCTGTCCGGCCCTGATGCGGTCGATCTTGGATTTCCAGGCTTCATCCAATTCAACGTTTGGGATAGACTCTATAAGATCGGATACGGTCATGGCTGCCAGGGAATGAAGCCGGAGATCCTTTCCCTTCTTTTCAGCATAGGCATCCAGCTCTTCGAGCCTTTTGCGGAATTCCTTTGTGAGGGCCAGGAAGCGGCCGTCCTCCAATGGAATGAAGCGCTTGGTTGTTGTATTTATAAGTTCGAAAAGACGTTTCATATCGAGCACAAGGTTGTCGTCAACCCTGAGCCCTCCGCTCACTTCGAACCAGTCGGTCTTACCGCGTATCTGCATGTGGAACTGATCGAAACCGACCTCGGGGGTGACCTTCAGTTTTTCCCCCTCGGGCCACTCAACGATAACCTGGCCTTTTTCCTGCATGGCTTTGAGGTCGAGCAGCATCTGCAGACAATCCTCGGGATCCTCGAGCAGCCACTGCCGGGTCGAATCCGAAAAACCGGCCAGAGGCGAAGACGCTGCCTCCACGGCATCGGCCATTGTCCTTTCGGTCGTGAGGTCTCTTTGTGCCCGGATCTTCTTGCCGCCCACTTCGGCTATGACGTTGCTTGCCCCCACGCCGGGCCTGAGGTAGGGGCCTCCTTCTTCCCTGAAGGGCTTGACGAAAACTTCCACCCGAATACCCGGACCCGATGGAATAAGTTGCACGTGAGGCGTGGGGTCGGATGGGATGTCCGCCACGTCTTTGGATTTGCCTCCTATATCGGAATGAACGAGCACGTGAGAGGAGAGCATGGAGATAGCGCCAAGAACATCCTGCGCGGCTGAGGCCGGAACCGTGAGGCCTTTGTTGCCCAGGACCCGCGCGATACGCCTGTGTTTTTCGGTGAGTTCGATCACTCTAAACCGTGTGGGCGTTTCCTGCATGAGCACGAAACGACTTTCATCGAGTTCGGCCCCAAACTTTATCTTGAGCTTCGATCCGGATTTGACCACCCGAATTTCCGGTTCACCCTTTACAAATTCTACCTGGGTGGAAGGAGATTCTTCCAGGAAAACCTGGGGGTGGCCCACCAGGGCGGGCAGAAGCTTATCCCTGTCGAAATGATACTCGTGATAATAGTAGCGATCCTGCCTGAGCGCGGAACAGAGGGCATGGTCCTGCCGGCTGATGTAGTCGAGCTTATTGCCGTTAAAAAGACGGTTCATGGACACCGGGCGCCCTTTGCTCCATGTCCCTTTGGCCGAAAGCTTCTGCTCGACAGGCTTCAGGGATAGCGTTTGTCTGTCATAGTCGAAAAGCCATATCAGCCTCATCCCTGCTTCCGGCCCGCCGCCTGCGGACCCCTCGGGTTCTTGCCCAATCTGGATAAGAGCGCGCAATCCCTTCTGCCAAGGTTCTTCGACAACGATCGAGGAGACCAAAGACTTCATTGTGCCCCGGCTATTGACCTCAGCGAGGAATCGGGCATACACGGGGTCCTGCCTGCCGGAGCCGGTGAGCAATGCGGCGCTTTCCATTGCCACCCAGTCCATTTTAACTTCTTTTGCAGCATGGAATATCTTGTGGATCCGAGCCGTTACTTCTTCGGAAAGTTTGCCGTCTACCCAATAGGAGGCAATGGCGTTAAAGAGAGTGGGAAGGATGCCGGCTCCCTCGGATTCAGCGTCTATGAGGCTGTGCGCCTCATCGAACTCGGTTTGCTGAGCGCGGAGGAGCCCTTTTAACGACCGGAATATGGATAGTCCGCCATTCTGTTCGCCCTTTGAAGACAGGATCGAACTCACCAGTTGCTCGCCTTTTTTTAGCAGTTCCTCATCTTGAGACCTTATAAGGGCAAGTATGTAGAAAAAACCGGATATGCCGCGAAAGATTACATTCCTTTTGCCGACTCTTCGGCGTAATTGCCTGATATCGTTTTCGAAAGATTCGACAGCCTCGGAGTTCCTCCCCTCGATAAACAGGAGCCATCCCATTAGACCCAGCTTATAATCGGGTTCTTCGATTTGCGCTAAGATCTTGCGCGCCTCACTGGGCCTGCCACCCATTATGAGTCTTGACACCAGGTAGTAGAACATCTGATCCGCATCGAATCGAGGCCCCTGACTAAAAAGGCTTATATCCATGGCATAGGATAAAGCTTCGGCATCCGGCGTCAGATCGCGTATCGTTTGATTGAAAATTAAGGATAGCGCATACATCCTGTCTTCGAGGGGAAGGGTGGCAAACCATTCGGGATCAAAGGGCTCGTTGAATATTCCAATGAAATAATTGAAATAATCGGAATTCCTGCCGCATATTGAAATAAACTCATTTAGCTGCTTGTGGTAAAAGTACCGGTCCCGTGAATACATTCCGATGCGCACGTCCCGCAGTATCCGAGAACACAAAGGGGTGCTGTAGGAACGAAACTGAGGATGGACTGAGGGCAACTCCTCTTGAATAGCTCTGACCAAAGGGCCGAATCGGATCGTCGTTCTAAGAGGTGTGTGGGGGCTCGCCGAAGTTACCCTGCGGGATGGAAAACCCCTCACTTTGCTTTTTTCCCATCCGGCAAGGGTGCTCCTCGCCATTTCGCTCACGATCTTGTCCCCGTCATTGCTCAGCTTCACAACGGTTGCCAGTGCCCATGCAACGTTTCCTTCACGCAAAATGGTCATTACGCGACGGCGTATTTCCGGATTGGGATCTCCTGATGCTTCGATCAACAGGTTTTTAACCTCGGAGTTTTCGGGGGCAATGGAGCCCGCGGCCGCGAGAACGTTGGCATAAAATTGCCATGGCTCTTTTCGAAGTATCTTTAGCAGCAACGCCAAGATCGGGCGTCCGATTCGTGTGCATGCCAAAAGAGCGGCTTGCCTGACCACATAAGCCAGGGGATGAGAGGGAAAGTATCCGAGATTTTGTACGAGAAAGTTCTGGAAAATGCTCAAATCTTTGTTGCTTGGGTGAAATTTCTGAAGAGCCTCATCGACCTTCCAGAGTACAGCCAACCTGCTCTTCAGGTCGCCCTGGGCCGAGACTGCATGCATAATTTGCTTGGCGGGCCAATTTTCAAGGTTTACGTTCTCGGAAAGTATCTTGAGCTCCGCTTCGGCACACGGTGCGCAAAGATGTCCCGGCACTGCCTTGAACGCTTCCCCTTGAATAGGCTTGGCGCAGGAAATGCAATGTTTGCTGCTCGGCAGTTTGCTCGTCCAGGACTGCTCTGATTCGATCCCTTCCAGGAGATCGCCTGCATTGAAAATCAATCCGGCAGTTACTGCCCGCCGCGTGAGGTGCTCGATGATTTCCCTGGGGACCTGGTTGCGTTCATCGAGCAGTTTATGTGCCCTTAGTCTTTTTAGATGCAACTCGAGAGCTTTTTGCGAGCCGATCTTTTCCCCGGGAAGATGTAAATCTGCCTTGCAAAATATCTTGTAAAGAACCGAGTCAACCACAGGTTCGCATATTACCGAACAAATCTGCAACACGGTTTGTTCTGCCGGTTGCAAGCTCCCGTAAGCTTCCAGCAACCTGCCGGCCAGTTTTTCCTTTGTTTGCGCCATCACTTTGTTAAGTATCCTTGGCCCCTGGTGCCCGGTTTATCACAGCCCCCCCCCCCGCCGGGGGTAAGTCGCCGTGCGTGGTTGACAATTTCCTGAACGGAATGTCACCGTATAGAGCCCAATAGTTCAACTATTTTTGCTGGAGGCATATCTCCTATATTTATAGCATATCAAAACATCTTTTCGCAATTAGGCCCTGTAATCGAGCTGGGGGTTGCCCTGAGAAGGCCGGAGCGAAGGCTATTATCGGGGGGGGGGAAGACAAAGAAAGCTGGACCACTTGGCAGCGCCGGTGTGAGCCGCAGTCAATCACACCATTACCGGGTGCCCGCGGGGTACTGCACAGTCTGCAATCAGTTAAAGGGTCTTAACTTTCACTACTATTTTTCGCACAGAAATCTTTCCATTCAAATCGCAACCCGGACGATGAGCTTCATTGGGGTAGATTACGGCAAAATAGCCCGGCCTCAGTGCCAGGGCACCGGAGTCTTTGGCAGCGGTAAGTATTGCTCTATCTGCAGCTTTTTCGTAATCACCGATCTGTTCCAAATCAGATGACAAGGAAATCTCGATTTTCTCTTCCCCCTCAACAACAATGTGAACATCGGCATGAATGCGGTGTATCTCAAAACTGCCCGGCGAATCTGAAGATGTTTTATACGATGAAACCAATGCATATATATTGTCGGTATCAATATCGTATCTGCCGTCTGGTTTGGAGGGATCGAATTGAGCTGCAAAGGAAACTGCGCGCAGCAAAGGACTGTCTGAATGAAAATACTTTTTGCAGTTTTCAAATCTGTCGTAAATCACTGATCTTAAGCCTTTTCTTTCTTTTCTGCATTCACGCGGATTTTAAATCTGCCTCGGTGGAGGCGCAGCGGGAATAATGACCACCCACTGCCGTTTGTAAAAATTTTATCATAAATTTTTCCTTTTTCGCGCATAATCAACGTTCAGGATGGAGTGGAAGAAACTGTTTGGCAATGGTAATCTTAATTTAGCGTTCACGGTCAAATCGGTTGCCGCGGAAGGGAGATAGGGATAATGAATCATGGAAAGGTTAGGATTTTGATGGCCAAATTGGGCGAGGGTTATGAACCGGCCATGTTTAAGTTGGGCGGAGCATTCAGCGAAGCCGGTTTTGAGGTCATCTACACCTCTATACAGGACCCCCTGGCAATTGTAAGTGCCGCTCTCCAGGAATCGGCCGATCACATTGGCATCACCACCCTTCCGGGAGCGGACATTCAAGATTTTGCAAAAATTTTTGAGTTGCTCGCAAAAGAAAAACTCTCACAAATCAAAGTCACGGCAGGAGGTTTCCTTGAGCCTGAAGATATCCAACGGATAAAGGAAATGGGAGTAGTGGAATTTTTCCCTAAAGGGACAACCTATGCCGAGCTCATAGATTGGAGCAGGCTGCATATCAAAAGAACGCACTGAGCGCGGCGCTCTAATTCGAGTATTGTCCTTTTATTCTTTCGATCGTCAATTCGATCAGATCGCCGATTTCCTTTACCCGCTCGGAGGTTTGGGCTTCAAAGCGCAAGACGAGAACGGGTTGAGTGTTTGAGGCCCGCACAAGGCCCCAGCCGTCCGGAAAATTTACTCTTGCCCCGTCTATATCGATCACCTCAAGATTTTTTTCTTTAAATTCCCTCTTTGCTCTCTCTACGACCTCAAACTTGATTTCATCGGGACACTCGATTCTTATCTCGGGAGTCGAAAAGGTGGACGGGACCCCGAGTAGAAGTTCAGGTATGCGTTTTCCAGTTTTAGAAAGCACGTCGAGCAGCCTGCATGAGGCATATATGCCATCGTCGAATCCGAAATAGCCATCCTTGAAAAAAATGTGGCCGCTCATCTCTCCGGCCAACTGGGCATTGACTTCCTTCATTTTCCCCTTTATCAGGGAATGCCCGGTTTTCCACATTATTGCCTTTCCGCCACGCTCTTCGATATCGTCGTAGAGGGTTTTGGAACATTTGACTTCGGAGATGAAGACCGATCCGGGGCGCCTTGACAAAATCTCTCTGGCGAAAATGACCATGAGTTTGTCTCCAAAGACGACTTCACCTCTATGATCGAGCACCCCAAGCCTGTCGCTGTCCCCATCGTAGGCAATGCCGACATCGAGTTTTTCCCGGATGACCAGTTTTCGCAGATCATCCAGATTTTCCAGCACCGTGGGGTCAGGTTCATGATTGGGAAAAGTGCCGTCCATGTCGCAGTAAATCGGGTGGACTTCACACCCAAGCTTCTCCAGCACAGTGGTCGCCACCGGCCCCCCGGTGCCGTTTCCGGCATCAACGCCGACTCTTAGCTTGCGATCCAGCCTTATATTTGAGGTAACGAAGTCGATATAGGGAGAAATAATATCCGCCTGCTCGAGATTACCCTCGCCCCTGACAAAATCTGCCGATCTCATGATTTGAGCCAGTTTCTGGATTTCCGCTCCGGCAATGGTGTCAAAGCCGTTGCAAACTTTAAAACCGTTGTACTCGGGCGGATTATGGCTTGCCGTAATCATCATTCCGCCTTCACGACCGAGATGACGAATGGCGAAATACAATAACGGCGTCGGACAGACCCCTATATCGACAATATCCATTCCCGAACCGAGCAATCCTTCGACCAGCAAATCCCGGTAGCGGTCCGAAGTAAGACGGCAGTCCCTTCCCACAACGATCCGCCTTTTGCCTTCCCGCGACATATATGTTGCGAATGCCCTGCCCAGAGCAGTTACATCTGAGTCGGTAATTTCAGAACCAGCGATCCCACGAATGTCATATTCCCGGAAAACCTTTGAATCCATGCTTTACCACCTATGAAAAAATGGATATTGGGACAAACCGCTAAAGAAAGCGCGCAAGAAGCATTGCTTCATTTCAGGATATCACATTGAAATATAAGGCCAAGCGCAGGTTAGCACGCCGCGTCGCCAGGGTCAATTGTAAAGGCGTTGGGGTCCGCAGGGGAGTGTGCTTCCGGATGCTGCGGAGAGTGTGCCGATCAGGAAATCTTTGCGGTGATGGTTGTTGGGGGGGCAGGCTCAAGGCTCCGACTGCGGCAAAGACAGCAGAGAGCGCGGAGAACCTATCCTCTACCCCACGCTCTCTGGATGTTTCAGGTAAAATTCAGATCATTTCTCTTTTTCAAAATCTTCCTTGGCCGCGCCGCAAACAGGGCAAACCCAGTCGCTTGGCAGGTCTTCAAACTTTGTTCCGGCAGATACTCCATTGTCAGGGTCTCCCACAGCCGGGTCGTAGACATAGCCGCAGACCGAACATACATAGCGATCCATCTCTTCTCCTTTTGTTTTGTTTCTTGTGTTACACGCCCGCTTGCGCCGGGCTGCCTGAATTTTTCGTTGTGATAGCGATGCAGGGTCATAATATAAAAGCCGCCCGGCAAAATGCAATAAAAAGGGCAAGCTATTTGATGAACCGAAGGACTCTCACCCGTTGGACAGGGAAGTCTTTCTCCAGATTCGTCTAAGCCGCAGTGCGTTGGATACGACCGAAACTGAACTCATTGCCATTGCGGCAGCGGCAAACATCGGGTTAAGTAAAATTCCCCCCAAAGGATAAAGCACTCCGGCAGCTATCGGTATGCCCACGGAATTATAAAAAAACGCCCAGAAAAGGTTTTGCTTGATTACCCGCATGGTAAGCGAGGAAAGCTTTACGGCCGAGGCAACGAGCAAAAGCTCGTCTCTCATAAGCGTTATGTCGCTCGCTTCCACGGCGATATCTGCGCCCGCTCCGACGGCAATTCCGATGTCCGCGGCCGCAAGGGCCGGAGCGTCATTTATGCCGTCACCCACCATGGCGGTGATTCGTCCCTCCGACTGCAATTTCCGGATTTCATCGGCCTTATCTCCGGGCAAAACCTCGGAGAGCACCTTTTCGATTCCTGCCTGAGAAGCGATTGCATTGGCCGCCGAAAAATTGTCGCCCGTAAGCATTATTACATCCAGGCCCATCTTTTTTAGCGACTTCACCGCCTGGGCGGCCCCAGGCCTTATGGAATCGGCCAAGGCTATAATCCCTGTCGGCTCTCCATCCTTTGCTACAAATACGCAGGTTTTTCCGGATTTTTCCACTAACCCGGCGCTTTTTACAAAAGCATCGGTGTCTATTGCTTCCGATTCGATAAACTTTTTGCTGCCGATAACAATCCGGCTCCGGCCCACCCTCGCGCGAAAGCCGAGGCCGGAGACGGATTCAAAATCAATGGCCGCATCGCTCCGGGGGGCGTTGCCATCCTTTTGCACCTCCAGGGCAGCCTTCACAATTGCCTTTGCCAGCGGATGCTGCGACCGGGCCTCCACCTGGGCGGCCATGGAAAGAACATCGTTTCGCGAAAAGCCGCCAAGCGCCAGGACATCGGTTACTTCGGGCTCGCCCATGGTCAGGGTGCCGGTCTTATCAAAGACCACCGTATCCAGGTGATGAGCTCGCTCAAGACTTTCGCCGCCTTTTATAAGTATGCCGTTTTCGGCCCCAAGACCCGTTCCAACCATGACAGCGGTCGGAGTGGCCAAGCCCATGGCACAGGGACAAGATATTATGAGCACGGAGACAAAATTGAGGAGCGCGCGGCTCAAAACATGGCCGGGAACGGCGAAATACCAGACAATAAAGGTAACTACCGCGATCCCAATAACGGCAGGGGCAAAAATGGAGGCGACTTTGTCGGCCAGTCGCTGGATGGGAGCCTTGGAGCCCTGAGCCTCCTCTACAAGTTTAATTATGTGCGCAAGAGCGGTCTCTGAGCCAACTCTTGTTGCCCTGAAAACAAAACTGCCCCCCTGATTGATGGTCCCGGCAAAAACATCGCTTTCCAATTTCTTGGCTACGGGCATACTCTCACCCGTCAGCATGGATTCGTTTACCGACGATTCTCCGGAAACCACGATCCCGTCGGTAGGTATCCGCTCGCCTGGACGAATAACCACCGAATCCCCCGGAAGCACCTCCTCTACGGGGATGTCCATCTCTGAGCCTTCGCGGATAACCCTGGCCGTGCCGGGTGTGAGCTTGATCAATTTTTTTATCGCCTCGGAAGTTCGCCCCCTGGCCTTGAGCTCCAGGAGTCTTCCGAAAAGAACGAGAGTAACGATCATGGCGGCCCCGTCGAAATATACCGGCGGTTGACCTCCGGGAGCGGCGAAAAAGTGGGGAAAAAAGGTCGCCAGAGCCGAGTATAGATAGGCCGAAAGAGCTCCTACGGCAACCAGAGTATTCATATCGGCTGTTTTTTGGCGTGCGGCTTTAAACGCTCCAGTCATAAAGCGGCCGCCTACCCAAAACACGACCGGGGTCGTGAGGAGCAGGAGCACATACAGCATGAGATGTCGAGGAATATCATTTAAAAAGGGGAAAAGATGTTGCATGGCCCCGGCCATTACAAGGAGACTCAAAACGGCTCCGGCCGCAACCTTGCGTTTCATTTCGGCAAGGTCTTTTATGCGTGAGGCCTCCGCGGGGTCCCGCGAATCCTCCCGGTAGACGCCGAGATATTCATACCCGGCCTCTTCGACGGCAGTCCTTATGGCAGTCCAGTCCGCAAGTCTTGGAGTGTATTCAACTGTTGCCCTGGAGGTGGTCAGATTTACCGAGGCCTCCTCTACGCCGGTAACGGCTTTCAGCGCATTCTCGACTCGCCTTACACAGGCGGCGCAACTCATGCCCCCTATGACCACGGCGGTTTTTCTGCGGCCTTCCGGCGTTGCGCTTTCCAGTTGCGCCCCGTATCCAAGCTCTTCGATTCTGCTTCGAATCGCTTCCCCGTCCAAAGCCTGCTCGTCAAATTCGACAAAAGCCTTGGAAGTCGCAAAATTTACCGAAGCCGAGGCGACTCCCGGAAGCGACTTAAGGCCCTCTTCGACTCTTCTTACACAGGCGGCGCAACTCATCCCCTCCACACGAACGATTAGCTTAGCCAAGCTCATAGCCGGCTTTCTTGATCTTCTCCCTTATAAGCTCGCCATCTATCGGATGGGTCTGCTCGAAGCTCGCCTCCCCTTTGTCGAGATCCACCATCACGTTGGCTATCCCGTCTATTGCCTCCAGGGCCTTTTTGACATTCATAACGCAGTGTTGACAAGACATTCCCTTGATTTTAAGATACGTCATCTCTATCTCCGTTTTTTTCAAAGCAAACCCCGAAAAATAAGTGGTTCACGCTACCTTTAAAATTATGTAGAGGTCGCTCCCCTGTGGGGGCTGGTCCGGAAACATGTTTCCTATATCTTTTAGCCTGAGCTTGGTCCCGTCTTTAACTCCGGCTGGAATCCGCACGGAAAACTGCTTCCCGCCTCCGTATTGGGGTAAACTGATTTTTACGGTGGAACCCATCTGCGCCTGCAAGGTCGTGATGCTAAGAGTATAGGTCGAAGCCTTTGCCGATGTTTTCCCGTTTCCCCCAAGTATCTGCGGCCCTGCCGGTTTAACGCCCAAGACTTTGTTGAGTAAATAGCCCCCGGCAGCTTTGCCCATCTTTCCAAGCAAAGAAAGGCCGGGAAAAAGAAAGCTCCCCGGTTTTGAGGATTGCTGCTCGGAGGGGGCGTCGGAACGGGAATTGTTTTGCTGCCACCCAGGCGCTTTGCCGTATCGGATGACAACTCTTCCGGGTCTTAAGAGGAAGCTGCCGCCCATAAACAGGCTATTCATAAAGGCTGGGTCAAATCTTATCCCTGCTCGTGAAAACTCCCTTTCCATTTCCCGGAAAATATCGCGAGCCTGGCCACTTGCGAAAAACTCCCTGAATAAGTCCTCCTGCGAATATCCAAATCCCCTCCCGGGACCGGTTCCGGGTTGAGTGCCCGCACGACGGTATTGGTCGTACTGAGACCGCTTCCCGCTGTCGGAAAGTACGACATAGGCTTCGTTGATTTGCTTGAAACGTTCCTCAGCCCCTCTGTCACCGGGATTTCTGTCGGGGTGCGTCTCCAGGGCAAGTTTGCGGTATGCTTTCTTTATCTCTTCCTGCGTTGCCTCTGGCGATATGCATAGTATCTGGTAGTAGTCTAAATTTGGCATTAAGCTCTCGATTCCGTCTCGCTAATCTCAAGATAATTATTCTAAAATATAGAACTAAAAAAAAAGAATATCAACAAGTCAGAACAGTGCCGCCAGGGCAATCGCACGTAATAGCGCTCAACATTGGTCTCGAACTGCGGTAAGCTGCCTTCTTCTCTGCATGGTCCAGTTCGAAGGTCACATAGGGGAAAAGACAACCATCGAGAACGGTTACCGTATCGCAAGGTTCGAAAACGTGCTAAAATACCTTGCTGGAGCCATCCGCGATCATTGGACCGGTGAGAAGCAACTGCACTGGGTCCTCGATACCGCTTTCCCTGTCTCGTTTTCCCTTGCAAAGTCCGTGGATGTCGTTTAGGCTGGCTTTTTGGAAATCCTGAGTTTTCACCTTGAATGTTTTCCAGCAATTTCCGTTCTGATAATCAGGTTCGTGCTTATCCGGAGTCGAGCCTGGGGTTGTACTGGAATTGTTGAATGTTGCCAAGCGTCCAGCAAAAGTAGGCCGACATGTATAAAACAAGAAAGTTAGCCTTCATTTGCCTGTTCTTCTTTTCCTTGTCATTCCTTGTAATGGCGTTTCATCATCACAGTGACGGTTGTCGGCACGATGGTTGTCCGATTTGCGCGGCGGTCGCTGCTATTGCCTGCGCCTCCATCGGATTTGCCTTTTACCTTCACATAGTGCGCCTCGCGGTTTCGGTGCTTGATGCATCTGAGCCAACTTCATGCTATGCCGCTTTTAGCCTTTATTGCCCATCTACCAGGGCGCCTCCCGTCTGATCCTTCCAATATCATCTTTTGTCAAAATTGCCTGAATTGAGGTTTTTCGGGAAGTTGGCTACTTCAGAGCACCCGAGGGCGAGTCGACTGTAGGGGGATATTCCGTATTTCCACACAGTTTTGCGCCCACGCTTGCCTATGCTTCCCCTGTACAGCCTCGTTTAATCGTCGGAAACGCTTTTTGATCGGCGGCGGGGATTATATGGAACGAGTCATATCTCGAAGAATAGTATACTACACGCTTTTCCTATCCGGCGTGTCTGCGGTCTTCGCTTTGCTTTTTACTCCAATATGTCAAGCGGTTACAGCCTCTTATGGGCAACCCTGGCATGGAGCTCTGGTAAACGGTGTTCGTTTTCCGGATATGTTTCCCGGCTATCGTCTCCTATTTAAAAACAAGACCTGCACAACCCCGGAACTGGCCGGAGCTGTCCTCGACGCTGTTCAGGCCGTTCGGGCAAAATTCCCCGGCACTTGCGATCTTGTTATTGGGGAATTTTCAAAAGAGGGCGGCGGGCCTTTTCCTCCTCACGCGTCCCACCAGAATGGCAGGGATGTCGATATCGGCTTTTACGCAAAGGATAACCGCCCCCTGGATAACCTCATGCCGATGAACAGGGACAACCTCGACGCCGCCAAAAGTCTTTTCCTCATTCAAAGACTGGTGGCTTCCCAGAGGGTGCAATACATTTTCCTTGGCAGGAGCGTTCAGAAGATCCTCTACGATTACGGGCTGTCCCACGGATACAGCCGGGCGTACCTCAACCGCCTTTTCGGGGAAGTTCCCGGCGCCCTTGTCGAAGCCTGGCCCAATCACGTCAACCATATGTGCGTGCGGTTCTTCACCCCGTGGTCCACTCTCGCCGCGCGAATAGGACCCGACAAGTCGCGGATGGGCTCGATCATCGCCATGGCTCAGGAATCCTACATGCCTAAAAAGATTTTGTACTATGTGACCGGCCGCGAGAGGGGCCTAAAGCAACTGGCCGAAAGCTTCGGGGTAAGGGAGAGCGAACTTTGCGCCTGGAACCGCTTAAGCCGCTTCGACATGCTGGTTCCCGGCAGCTGCCTCGTTTACTATAGGAGAAGTTTTGAAAGTGAATCGGTCCAACTCGCCTGCTCCCTGCAACCCGGCTACATCGCCCAACTGGCGTCTCCTGCTGTGATGGTGGCCTCTCTAGAACCTCAATCCGCCTCCTCGACCATGTCCGATACCGGAAAGAGCGCAGACGGGAGGCAAACTGTCCCACGGGTGGCTCCCGAAGCTGCACGCCCGGCAGTTTTAACCCTTAGACGCAATCGGGCGTGGAGAAAAGATGTCCCCAAAAGCGGCCCTGGGTATGATAACTCCTATATCGTCCAACACGGGGGGACTCTTCGCTCCGTCTCCGAAAAGACTGGTATTCCGCTCGATGAACTATGCCGCCTGAACCGACTGAGCAGGAATAGTGCTCTTAAAGCCGGGTGGAAGATAAAACTTCCTCAATCCCACCCTGCAGCCGATGAGAGCGCTTCGATTTGTTTTGCCTCTGATTCCGGGAAAAAATCCATGACCTCTGCCTATTACAGAGTGGCCCAAGGCGGGACGCTCAGGGAAGTCGCACAAAAAACGGGGCTTTCGCTTTCCGCGCTGTGCAAACTGAATCGGCTTGGCCCCGATGTCTGTCTAAGGCGCGGCAGACTGGTGAAATTGGCTGAGGTGAATATGCCCGTCAGGCCTTTCTTCGGCAGGGCTTCCTGTTCGCTTGGACGTTCCACGGCTGGAAAATCCGCAAGACAACGTGCGATCTATCGAAAACGGCTTCATCGCGCGGTCGTGCGAAATGTTTCCTACAGATTGCAAAACAGATCCGCGGGGAAGCCGGTGTTGCGAGGCCGGTTGAAAAGCGAGTAAAGAGTTCCTTATATGAATGAACGAACAAATAAATATGCAAAGACAGCTTCTTTTGCCGCCTTTACGATTTTCCTCCTGGGTCTGGCAGTGGCCCTCGCTTCTTCTGACCAATCGAAGGGAACTGTCATTGGAATCGTTCTCTGTTTCCTGGGTGTTCTGCTCTGGGTATGTGCCGGAACCGGTTTCAATTCTGCCTATATCCCGAACTCTCCTGCAGCGGGAGGCCGATCTCAGGGGGAAAATCACCGTAGATACGCCTTCATACTACTCTCTGGACTTGTCATCCTTACCGTTCTTGCCTGCCTTCCCTACGCTCCGCAGGGTCCGTTCAACCCGGTCAATTATACCCGCCTGCCTGGAATGAGCCTGCGCCAGCACCGGTGGACAGCCTTCATCGAACCCTTTTTCGCCCCGTTGAAAATTATTGCGGGAGCGCCGGATTTTAAAATAGCCGCGGTTGTCTCGCTCGTGTGGTTTTTTTTCGGCGCATCGGCATGGCGCATGTTCCTCGAATTTCGAAAGGGGCAAGCGTTTGTTTGCGTGGTGCAAAGAGGAATTGGAAGCGCTGTTGTCGCAACGCTGACAGTGATGCTTCTCATTTGCTTTTTTGCTCTGGCCCGCATTCCGGGCTGGAAGTTGGTTGTAAAAGACCCCAACCTGATCGTGGCCGATCTGCACTGCCACACCGTGATATCGCACGATGCCCTGGTGTCGCAGCGGACAAATATCTACTGGCACAAGTCCTGCGGATACAACATGGAAGCCATTACTGAAAACGAATATTTGGTCGATCATCTAATTCATGGCCTTTCGCCTTCGACCCTCGATCGTCTGCCGGCTTTGATGTCCGGGGTGGAGAACCATGCGGGGAAAAGGGCGATTTGTGTGGCTCTTTGTCCCAACCCCGATTTTCGGCTTGGAACATCGCCCCGTCAAGCGGCCTGGTTTGCCGAAAAGATCCACCAGGAAGGTGGGGCGCTTTGGGTTTGCACCTTAAAAAACCTTAAAAACGGTGATATTGCTCGGCTGGCGGATGACGGCGTCGACGGGTTCGAGATTGCCAATGAAGGTCACCCCGATCTGCCCCAGCGCCTCAGGCGACAGATCCTTTCCGTCGGTCGCGCCCGGGGCCTTATTTTTGTGGCCAGTTCGGACTATCACGGCTGGTGCGGGTTGGCGAGAACATGGAACGTCATCAGAGCACCCGGAAAAACAGCGCCTTCCCGTTCGCAAAGAATCGATATTGTGCTGCGCACACTGCGCGGACATGATACCGCCGACTTCATCCCTGTGGTGGCCGGACGCATGGGCTACCCCTCGACCGTACGTGCTGTTTTCTCTCCATTTGCCGAAACGGCGCGTTATGCCATGGAACTTTCGCCGATCAGGGTCATATCGTGGTGGCTCTGGGGTTGGGGCTTGTTTGCAGTGTGGGTGATACTCGACAGGCAAGGTTTTCCGGCGGGCGATATAATGCACGCCTCGCTTATCTGGGCCACGGGCACCGGGCTGATCTTTGCCGGTGTCGATATTCTCGGGCAGGGCAAAGGAACTACCGACTTCGGATTTGTGGTGGGCTATGCCGCCATAGGCACGGGAGCCATTGCTCTCATTGTGGCAACAATCCGAGGGGTCGGTTTTCTATCGAAGCGTGTAAAACTGAAGGTCTGATTTGTTTATGAAAAGCGCAAAATCGCCCGGGTCGCTCCGAATTCGGATCGGAGGCGTTGCGGGGTCTTGTATTGAACGTCATGTCAAATGCATGCCTTCTCAAATACTTGTGGATTTGCGGGCACACACTTACAGCGCGCTTCCGCGCGAGGTGGCGCTGCTGGGTTTGCCCAAAACGGAACAATTTTTAAAAGGCTTGCGTCCGGTACGGGGAAAATCGTACGCCAGGGTTTTGGGGGAGCTTGCGGCCGGCAACGGCCTCCGGCTACCCGACCTTAAAAGACGTCTTGCCTTTAATGGAGCCAACCATTAGGGTTCAGTGAGGAAGAGTAATGGAATTCGTCTATCGTTATTTATTGCGGGCGGCAAGCTTGATAAGCCCGGATGTCTGTGGCAATCGGTCTTGCTGCGAACAAAAAAATAAAACCTTCTCTATGAAATTTTTTGCTTCTATGCCGCGAAGCTTTGCCGCCGCGTTGACGGTTGCGGCAACCATAACGCTTTTATGGACACACGTAGCGGCCTGCCAGGACCAGTCCTGGGTCGGCAATACGAGCGGGCCTTTCTTTACGGGCACTGCGGATGCCGAGCCGTTCGGCTCATGGTACTATGAACCCTTCGTCTTCGATTCGATCAATAACTCTTCCTATCAGATAAACACCCTGCAAAAATTTGCCGTTGGTTTGTCGCACGATATGGAGTTCGATCTATCTGTGCCGGTAATTTACAATGAGGGGCAAAATTCGCAAAATGTGCCGGTCGACTATTTTGGGCTTGGCGATATAGCCGTTCAATTGAAGACTCAGATCAGCAAGGAGTGCGATGACTATAACTTTCTTTCGACCCCGTCTGTAGCGGTGATCGCGGGGGCGACCGTGCCCACGGGCAACTACCAAAACCTTTCTCCAGGTTTGGACGGGATCGACCAGAGCGGCAACGGCACCTATGACTTAGATGTGGGCATTGAAGTTCACAAGCTGGCGGACCCTTTTGAATTCTACCTCGAACTTGCCGATTACCTCATATTCCCGGCCGATGTCAGGGCCCCCTATGCCTTCAATAACGGCTCCCAGCTTCTGCCGGGCACTTCGCTCGACATGGTGGACGGCAATCTGTTCTACTATGCGGCCGCTCTCGAGTACGTAGTCGATCCGAAAATCGGGTTCGGCTACCTGCTCGAGATCTACGGCGAAACCCAAAACCACGACAATCTCGTTTATGGAGCGGCCAATGCGCCGTCATGGTCGGCTTTTTGGGTGGCCCCCGAAGTGGAAGTAACCTGGCCGAACCGGGGGGATTTTACTATCACCTGGGGCGCGGGAGTCGCCATTCCCGTTGCGCAATCCAATTATCCCCGCACAATTATCCCGATGGTGACGGCAACCTTTTATTTCAACTCGGGCGGTACCCGTTAAAAAGCCTCGCTGCAAGGGGCAGTTCACGAAACGGGCGAAATACCACGTTGCGTCTTTAACCTGTCGGGTTGGAAGCCTTTTCTCCTCCACGCGCTTTTCTCTCCTGAAGGCGCCTTTTTGGGGGGTAAAAAACAGCCCATTCAAAAGAGGGTTGCAAAAATCAGGAAGCTTCTCTATAATGCCCAAATATTGCCGAAGTGGTGGAACTTGGTAGACACGCCATCTTGAGGGGGTGGTGGGGAGACCCGTGCCGGTTCGAGTCCGGCCTTCGGCATTATCGATTTCGTCTCTCCTAAGAGTTGATTTCTCCGAATTGGTAAAAGCTCTCATCCTCCGAGATTTTAATTAAGACTTAGTCGGTTTTTTCCACTGAGGCTTTCTTTTTTCAAGAAACGCGTTCATTCCTTCCGTTGCGTCTTCGGTCATGCAATTCATAGTCATGATCTCTTTTGCATACTCGTAGGCGGATTTTTCATCCAGATCCACCTGGGAATAGAAGGCTTTTTTGCCAAGAGCCAGGACGAAGGGGCTGGCCTGCGCCAGTTCCAGCGCCCAGGCGTGGGTTTCCTCCGCGAGCTTTTCCGGTTCAACCACCCTGTTTACAAGGCCGAACTGCAAAGCCTCCTGGGCGGAGACGAACCTGGCGCTTAGAAGCATTTCCATCGCCCGGCGCCTTCCGATCACCCGCACCAGCGGGATCATTGGCGTAGTGCAAAAAAGGCCGATCTTTACGCCGGGGGTGGCAAACCGCGCCCCGTTTTCGGCTATGGCAAGGTCGCATGCCGCAACGAGCTGGCAGCCGGCCGCCGTCGCCACTCCCTGCACCTGGGCTATTACGGGCTGGGGCAGTTCGTGGATTTTTAGCATCATTTTGTTGCAGGCCGTAAAGATCTCCCTCACCTCGACGATATTTCCATTCCTGCCGGTCATTTCCTTAATGTTGTGACCGCTGCTAAACGTCGGGCCGTTGGCGCCAAGGATGACGATGGATATGTTTTTGTCTGCGCTTATGTCATCTAGGGCTGTGCTTAGAGCTGTTATCATTTCCAGGGAAAGCGCGTTTCTAACTTCCGGCCTGTTTAAAGTAAGCCGGGCCACAGGGGGATCTTTCTCGATCAGTACCGGTTCCACTCTATAAACTCCACTTCTTCGTTTTTATTTTACTTGCGGCAAAGGCGGCCGTGCCATTTGCCAATTGCGTTGCCTGCCGGCCCTTATCCCTGTTCCCATTGCGATTCACCGTCCAGGTAGAAGCGAAGAGCCCTTTTGATCTCGTCTATCTGCTCGGGATCGGTAACCTTCTTTCCTTTTCGGGTCCGAATGTAGAAGGCATCGGCGGCCTGGTCGCTTTTTGTCGTGATTTTGGCCACGTATATGGGAATCTGCAACTCGTGCAAAGTTCTTGTGATGGTGTAGAGAATGCCTATTCTATCGGTTGTGTAGACTTCCAGAATCGTGTAGACAGCCGAAGAGTCATTATCGACTATGATCTCGCTTGGACTGGTGCGCAGCGGTTTGGGTTGCAAAGCTTCGGCCGCGTGCGCGGCAATGCGGTAGTCGAGAGCGAATTTGCCCTTGAGCAGGCTGTCCATGTCCTTTCGCATCCCATTCCAGTCAACGGGCTTTGCCGAGTCGGATAACCGGCATTGGAAGATGAGAATCGAAATTTCTTCATTCATCGTGAAGGCTTGAGCTCCGGTGATGTTTAGCCGGCGAAGCGTTAGAATTCCGGCCGCTTTTGCTAAAAGACCCGGCATATCGTAGCTCATAAGGGTTATTTCCGCTGTTTCCCCCCCGGCTGAGACTTCCAGGATAAAATCTCTTTCGGGCTCCTTCAGCTTTCGGCTAAGCTCTATGTGCTTTACTATCTCCTCGGGCGAAATCGAGAGCAGATACCTTGGGGCGAGTTGAGAAAACCATGCTTCCAGTTCGCCTGGGCTAAGAAGATCGGAAACGCGGCTTTCGATCTGTTTTTTGATCTTTGCGGTTCTCTCGGCGATGACTCTGGAGCTTGGCTCGCCTTTTTCCAGTATGCCTTTCAGATTGCAATAGAGTCTAGTTACGGGCGTATTGCGCCATTTGTCCCATGCAAGGGGGCCTGTGGCCCTCATATCGGCAAAGGTCAGAAGAAGGAGTTGATCGAGGTACTCTTTTCTTCCAACCGCGGCCGTGCAGCTGGAAAGCATTTCTTGATCGGCCAGGTCTCTAAGGGAGGCGTTGTCCAGCAGGAGCACGTGTTGGGATACCAGAAAATGAACCGCTTCGGCCTCGACTGAAGACAGGCCGATTCTTCTTGCAATGGCCGGGATCATTTCTCCGCCCGCCGCGGCATGTCCGCTTCCAACACTTTTACCGACGTCATGGAGAAGTCCCGCCAGAAGTATGGGGGCCGGGTCCCCCAAATTCTTTGCGGTAACGGTAATTTCGGGTTCCTCATCGGAGTAGGCTCCGGCAAGGATCTTTTTTAATTCCGATACAGTTCGCAGGTGGTGCTCCTCGACAGGATAGAGGTGAAACTTGTCATGTTGGACCAGTGCGTGCACCGAGGCCAATTCGGGGATAAGCCCGGTCATGAGCCCACAGTCGTAAAAACGGCGTAAAACCGGGACCTGGGTTGAGTCTGCCCGCAAAAGTTCGAAAAACTCTTCCTTAACCTCGGGGTCTCCAGAGGAGGCGTCGAAAACATTTTTGTTGTGAGAAATCCATTGCCTGGTGACGTTTGCAAGGCCAAGACCTTGCCTGGCGCACAAAACGAATAGATGAACCAACCGTGCCGGAGTCGCCGGATAGGACTCGGTTTGAATGTGAATCTTTCCGGAACTGGAAAAAAGCCCTTCCTCTATTAAGACTGCGCTCTCCTCGCTTCCGCTCTCGAGTCCCTCCCCGAGCCTTTCCCAAAATTCCATGGAAACCGTCGCTACGCCTTTGAAAAGACGGTTAACATCCTGCATGAATATCTCAACGGGAAGAAAACCCGATTTTTCGGCATATCCGAGTTTTTGTGCGATCATTTCTTGGGCCTCAAAGGTCATTACGGCGGTTTTGCCCTCCAATTGGCCCTCCAGTAGGTTCATATAACGGCAATAAGTTTTCTCCGCGGTTTGAAGGAAGTCGACCTCCTGTCTTGTGAGGTAGCCAAGGAAAATAGCGTCATCGAGATTTCGTGCCCTGGACTCGATACGGCATCCGGCCCGGATACCGGTTATTTCGGAAAGTCCGCCCGGGTTTTGCTTGATGTCAGGTTCGAGCCAATAGCCAGGGGTATCGAGAAGTTCTTTTCTGGCGGCGATGGATTTACGCAGTGAAGCAAAGAAAACGGCTCGATTTCGCGCGATGTGGTTGTCGATTTGCTCTTCGAGCCGGTCTGCGAGTGCGCGATTCCCGGAAATGTATCTGAGGTCTAAGAGCTTTAGAAAAAAATCCCAATCCGCGCGCGCACGCTCCATAATTGCATCGACCGATCCCATAGAGACATCTATCTGCCAGCCGGCTTCCATGAGAGGTCCGGTGATCTCATCTGCCCAACCGTCTTTGGCGGAAGAGTCCTCGCCTTGAAGGCACACTATCGATACCGGTTGGCCGGGGCCCGAGAGGCCGCGTCCGAAAAGGCCTGCGGCAGCGATCGCTCCTCCTTCGCGAAACGATTCGGGGCTTGAGGAAAGGCGGTTTGCAAGCCGGTTGTATAAGGAAATCACGGCTATTTCGAGCAGGCTGGTATGCCGGTCCAATGACAGGCCCAAACCTTCCTCGATTATGAGAGCCCGCTGCTTTTTAAGGGATTCGGAGATATTTGCGTTCATTCGTTTTCCAGTCTCGAAAAGGTTTGGCGCACAAAGATGCGAAAAAGCAAGATGCAATTTATGTTCTGGAAAATCAAGCGGACTTACTGTTTGCCATGTCTTTCCTGATTTCGAGCAGATCGTTTCTTATCCGTTCCATACAGGCGATGCGATCGCCAAGCTCACTCTTTATGCGGGCCGCTTCCTCTTCTCCCTTGAGGCGAAGTTCGATCCCGCTCTCTATGGCCTTTGCGATCGCCTCGGCCACCGTGTCCATGTTGCCGATGATAGTGCGCCGGAAGCCGGTGGCGCTCCTGTTTAGCCTGGCAAGAAAGTCCGACCTGAGCCTGCCCGCCTGCATCTCAACCATCTCGAGCATATGCCGCTTTCTTTTGTTGAGAATGGCCTTGTTCGCGGTGCGTATGGCCCAATCCCGCAAACGCTGAAACTTCCACTTCCCGCTTATGTATGCCGGTACGATCTGCGTGAGGGAATCGGTCAGCATGTCCAGTCCGACCGTATCGCCGTGGAGCTTGAAGTTGAAGGAAGACTCGGAGGTCCTAAGGGATTGCGCCTGGACCGTTTCAAAGGGAACGCAAAAAAGCTGGGATGAAAAATCGAGCAGCGAGTCGGTCATGGCGTTTACTTTTGCGGCAAACCTTGCGCAAACCGCGTCAAAGGAACCGGTAAGGTGTTCGTCTTCCAGTTCCCGCCATGCCGTAAAGCGCTCCTGGATTTTTTCGGTAACGAACTGTTCGAGCGCATCGTTTAGCTCTTTAAGCGAGAGTTCCTTTTGGGATTCCTGAAAGGCCTCGAACTGTTCGATCATCTTGGGCGCGAGATTGCTCTTCATCTCCGAGATTGCCCGGTCCAGTTCGTCTATTACAAAACGCTGAAGCTCCGAGGTAAAAAGGGCGTTAAAAGACTCCCTTTGTTCGACCAGTTGATGCTTTTTGCTCTCGAAGGCCTCTATTTTTTCTCTAATCTGTTCAACCGGGGTTCCAAGGGACTTTAGCTTCAGATCGGTTTCGAGCCTTTCGCGTGAAAGAACCTTTAGAAGGTTGTCGGTAACCGATTCGATAAGCACCCAGCCTTTGTCGTGGGCTAAAAAACGGTCCAGTGCCTCGGAAAAGCGGGGAAGGCCGCTTTTTAACAGATCTTCGGCCGATCCGTTTTGTTTTGCCTTAAGACCCTGCTTGGCGGAAATCGGAAATATCTTGAGGTTGTCCGAGCCCATTATTCCTTCGATGGTCTGTTTTGCAAAGGCCATCGCCTTGCCAACCTCTTCGCTCGAAAGATAATCGGTTTTGTTCAAAAGGAAAAATATCCTCGCGGCGTATTCACGAACATCCTTTAAGAACTCAATTTCCGCGCTACTGGCCGGCTGGTCCACCGAAAGCAGGAAAAGGGCCGCATCGGATTTGGGCAAAAACTTGTAGGCCACATCCGTATTGTGCGCGTAGACAGAACCGACGCCCGGGGTGTCTATGAGCCGTACTCCGTCCTTGAGGTAAGGGGAAGGATAAAATACCGTTACTTCCGAAACCCCCTTTTGATTGTTGGGATTGCCCGTCTCGGTGACGTATTCGCAAATGGATTCAACCGGTGTCTCGGCAGTTTTGCCGTCGTTAAAAAACACCCTGGCGCACGGTTTTTCCCCGTAGACGAGCGCAGTCACGATCGAGGTGAGGGGAATAACGGAAACAGGCAGAATGCTTGCGCCGAGCATGGCGTTTATCAAACAGGTTTTCCCCCGTTTGAACTGGCCTACGACAACGAGATTGAAGGTGTTGGTCTCGAGTTTATCTCGCCATTCCAGGCATGATTGCCGGTCTGAGAGCCCCAGGTCCAACATCCTTTCGATGATTTGGATGGAACGGTCTCTAAGATTTTTGAAATCCCCGATTTGCACCTGCTCTGAGGCGATCGGTTGGGTAGCCGCGCACATATTATCTCCGGTCAGACACCGCCTCGCTTTGTGGCTGGGCAGGAGTCGAAAAGCCTTCGACGAACCGGGGGAAAGGTTCGTGAAGTCGAATTTGCATCAGAACGCATGATAAACTATAATAAAACCTTTATTAACCTCAAGGCAAATAGATCTCGGACAGACTTGATACCGTTTAATTTCCACATCCGGATGAGGTGCTTGCACATGCTCAGGCGAAGTGTTGCGATCGGCAGGCAAAATTTTGTCGTTTTGCCGCTGGTATTGATCATGGCGTTTGTTTTTGCCCTTCCGTGCCGTGCGAAGGTCAAGCCCGAGCCCTACAGGGATTTGCAGGGCAGGCTGGTAAGGGAGGGGTTTTCACGCCGCATGGTCGCCCGGGCTTTCCGGTCGGCTCCCGCGCCCATGTTTCATCTTGTCTGCTCGACGATGAGAACGGGAGGTGTCCCGCCTGACTACAGCCATTTTCTTGCGCCCTCGGAAATAGTGGCCACGCGCTGCTTCATTGCAAACCACAGGAATTGTTTTCTTGAGGAAAAAGCCGAGTACGGTGTCGAGCCCGAAATTATTGCGGCCCTGTTTCTTGTTGAAACCCATTTTGGCTCATTTACCGGGAAGACCCCCACTTTGGCCGTCTTTTCGACCTTCGCCCTGATGTATCGCAAGGCCTATCGCGACAAGGTATGGGCCTCTATTTCACCCCAGGACCGCTTGGCCTGGGGGCGGGCGGCCTTCGACCAAAAGCTGCTCGATCGCTCCGCCTGGGCATACAAGGAATTGCGGGCGCTGTTTGAACTGGAAGAAAAGTGCGGCATGAAGGTCGAGGGTTTGCGAGGCTCCTATATGGGCGCGATCGGCTGGCCGCAGTTTTTGCCCTCCAGCCTGGTAAAATACGGCGTGGATGGAAACGGCGACGGGCGAATCGATCTAAACAACGCTGCGGACGCTATCTTTAGTACCGCCAACTATCTGAGGGCCTACGGGTGGTGTGAGGCGAAAACGCGCTCGCAAAAAGAGGCCGTTATCTTTAACTACAACCACAGCAGGCCCTACGTACAAACGGTTCTTGCCATAGCCCAAAGGGCCGTCGGACACTAGTCGGCATCCCTTACCCTGTTTGATCGGTTGCCGTCCGTGCACCGGTCAAACAGGAATCTGCTCGATGTCTGGTTTGGTTTTGCGGTTTGCCGGCTCTGTCAGGATTGCTTCCTTTTTCCCTCCGAGAGGAACCTCTAAAGCTTGTAGCCGATTTTTCGCAGCAGATCTTTTCGCCACCCGATTTCTGCCTGGTCTTCGATCCCCCTGGGCGTAAATCCGTCGGCGACCCCGAGGATCGCTCTGCCTTGCCCGGTTTCTGCGATGATAACCTCAGTAGGGTTTGCCGTTGCGCAGAAAATCCTGCAAACTTCCGGGACCATCTTGATGGTGTTGAGTACATTTATGGGGAAAAAACCAGGCCCCAGAAAAATTATGAAGCTGTGACCGGCCGAAACGGCGCCCGCATTTTTACGGGCAAGCTCGATCATTTCCGGGTCAGTTCCCGACCATCGGATTAAGCATTTTCCGGAGGCCTCGCAAAAGGCAATACCGAATTTAATTCCCGGTACGGCGCATACCAGGCTCTCGTGGATATCTTCGACGGTCTTTATAAAATGGGTATGACCCAAAATGAAATTGATATCCTCGGGTTTTTCGATTTTAACAGAGATGAGCTCCATGTTTTTCTCCCTTTGGGAAATGTGATTAGCTCCATAAAAAAACTGCCGCGTTGCAATTTAAGCCTTTTTCGGGACCATGGGGTAAAAAAGTGAGACTTGGTTGTACAGGCCCTCAAAGGGGGAATTATCAGATAGTGAATCCCATAGGAAAGCTTGCTTGCGGGGAAACGCGATTTTTATTCGGGAAGCCTCCAATAATTTATCCTGGAAGCTAATTTTCGATGGGGGCAGTCCTGACCCTCGCTCCAGTAACTTACAGTCGCTGGGGCCGATTGCCTTACGGAAATACCGCCATTTCCCTTTTGCCGATCAAAGGCGTGGAGCTCCCATCCTTTGGCGACTGCTCTTCATTCAGTTGTAATATTGCGCGATTATGCTAGAATGCTTCCCGGTCGCCGGCGTGAACTCCTCATGGGGATGCCGGTAGTAAATCATTTTAGGAAAATCTATTGATTGTGGAAAACAGTTTGTTTACGGATAAAGTTGCTCTCGTAACGGGAAGTTCAAGGGGGATAGGCAAGGCTGTGGCCCTGGCTTTTGCAAAAGCCGGCGCCGATGTGCTGGTAAACCATTCAAAGCCCGAAGGAACTTCGAAGACAAAAGCCGAAGGCGTCTGTCGGCAAATCGAGGAGCTTGGTCGAAAATCCGTTGCGGTTGCGGCAGATATAGGTTCAAAAGCCTCGGTTGGTGAGATGATGGAGGCGGTATACGGTTGGCGCGGGCGGCTCGATTTTTTGGTGCTAAGCGCCGCCAGGGCTCCTTTCAAGCCCATAGAGAAGCTTCTTGAAAGAGAAATGAAGCAGCTTGTCGAAACCAACTATATGGGCAACATTTTCTGCATTCAGAAGGCTCTTCCCCTGCTCGAAGCCTCGGGGGGGAAGATCGTTTTTATATCGAGCCTTGGCAGCCGGTTCTATAATCCATCCTATCCGCTTGGAAGCATGAAGGCCGCCATGGAAACCCTTGTGCGCGACTGCGCGCAAAGTTTTGCCCAAAGGGGCGTTCAGGTCAATGCGGTTTGCGGCGGCATTGTAAGGACCGATTCCTTCAAGACCCTGCGACAGTACATGGATGATCTGGAAAATATCCCGGATGAGCTGTGCGTTAGCCCGGAAGCCCTGGCCGACGTGGTGGTCTTTCTTTGCAGCCCCTTGGCTCGCGGGATTTGTGGACAGACCATAGTGGTTGACAACGGCTTGAGCAATAGTTTATATCGCCCTGCTTGGGCAAAGAAGCCAAAATTATAGACAGGGGTTAACGCATAATGAAACAAAATCTCATTGCCGAACAAAGGGTAATGGAAGAAGTCAAAAAAGCCATTGCTGAAGGTATCGACATCGATCCGGGTAGAATTAAACCTGAAAGTTCCCTCATGAAGGATCTGGGGGCTGAATCGCTCGATTTTCTGGATATAAACTATCGTCTGGAACAGACTTTTGGCATAAAGATGGCCAGACGAACGGTTATAGATCATATCGAGGAATTGTTCGGCGAAGAGAGCGCTATAGATTCGGATGGAAAACTGACCGGCAAGGCCGTCGATGTGCTGGCAATGAGATATGACGGCTACGGTGACAAGATTCACGCGGGTATGGACATGGACGAACTGCCCGTACTGGTGACGGTATCCTCCCTGGCCGAAGGGGTGGAGAGTCTTTTGGATACTCTGCCCGAAAAGTGCTCCTGCGGGGCGCAGGAGTGGAAGCTCGAGGATGAAACCAGGATTGTGTGTGGTGCGTGTAGCGAGCCGGCTTCCTTTACCAGCGGAGATGAACTCATAGAAGAGTGGCTAAAGCAGGTCCAGGAAGACAAGAAAATTTTTTGATCGGGCGATAGCGAAGAGACCGTTTGGATGGGGGAAGCAAACCTTGGCAGGCGGTCCCGGCGCCAATAGGGAATTTTGTATTTGAGCGCATGTGCAAATAAAAGAAGGAGGGTGGTCGTTACCGGTTACGGAATGATCACGCCGATTGGAAAAGACTCCGGTGAGACTTTCGAAAATGCTCGAAACGGCGTCTCCGGCATTGATATCATAAGTTCCTTCGAGACCAAGGGGCTTCCCTGCCGGATTGGCGGGCAGGTGAGCGATTCCTGGCTGAGCGGCTTTGAAGGCAAAAGGCTTCAGGGTATCGAAAAGTGCAGCTCGCGCGGTCTAAAGTTCATGATAGCCGCTACATCCGAAGCTGCGGCAATGGCGCGTCTTGACTCCATTGAAGACCGTGCCATGATAGGCGTAAGCCTTGGCTATCACGGAGAAAACCCAACGGTTGAAGACCTTGTGCGCCTATATCGTCACGCGGGTGGGGATGGCTGGGACATTTTAGGCCTAACGAAGGAAGGCGCCTACTCTTTCTTTAATTTTTTTCGCAGAAAGCCCGATGTCGCCGCATCTATCCTGTCGATTCTTTTTGATTGCAGGGGAGCCGGGTTTACCGTGGTTTCCGCCTGTGCGGCAGGGTCCCAGGCTATAGGGGAGGCTCTGGGTACGATCAGGGCGGGAAAAGCCGAGGTTATGATTGCCGGTGGGTGCGAATCCAACCTTAACTTCATGGGCTTTGTGGGTTTTGTTCTAATTCGGGCACTTGCCGAAAAATACTCTTCGCCCGACAAGGCTTCGAGGCCTTTTGACCGAAAAAGAAACGGTTTTGTCATGTCCGAGGGGGCAGGGGCGCTTGTCCTTGAATCTCTCGAACATGCAGAGGCACGAAACGCCCCCATTTATGGTGAGGTACTGGGGTATGGTTCCTCCGCTGATGCCTTTAGGATAACCGACATACATCCTAAGGGAGACGGAGCCGTTTTTGCCATGGAGCGGGCCCTTGCCGATGCCGGCCTTTGCGCGGCTGATATCGACTACATAAACGCCCATGGAACCTCGACCCTGCAAAACGACCAGATAGAGACCCTGGCAATAAAGAGAGTTTTGGGGGAGAGGGCTAAACTCGTTCCGGTAAGTTCCAATAAGTCGATGACCGGCCATACAATTGCGGGTGGAGGGGCGATAGAAGCGGGTCTGACCATCATGGGCATGAACGGCTCCATCGTTCTTCCCACGATCAACTACGAGTTTCCGGATCCCAAATGCGACCTGGATTATGTACCCAATGAAGCGCGCCCGTTAGAACACGCTATTGCGCTTTCCAACTCTTTCGGTTTTGGCGGCCAGAACGCATGTCTTTGCCTGGGTAAATTTCATAAATGAATGAAGGCGTTCAAAACCCTTCCCGTCCTTCCTCTGAGTGCGTGGCGATAACCGGCCTGGGAGCGGTCTGCTCGCTTGGGAATTCAGTTCGCGAGATTGTCGAGGCTTTTTTGCGTGGGAAATCGGCCTCGGTTGAAATTCCCGAGTTTGGCTGTTTCGCGGCAAGGGTCCAAAATCTTTCTGCCATTACAACCGATGTGTCCCCTCAACTTGCCCGTACAATGGGAAAGCATCTTTCGCTGCTCATGGCCTCGGTGGGAGAGGCCCTTGGCGCGGCCTCCCTTGACCAGGCGATGTTCGACCCCGGGGATATGGGATTTTTTGCCGGGATGGGTATGGTCGACTATCACGTCGAGGATCTGCTCTCCGCGGTATTACGGTCCCTTAAGGGGGATGGTGAAATCGACTACGACAGGTTCTTTCTTCAAGGCTACCGGGAAATATATCCTTTGTGGCCCCTGGGGATGCTAAATAATGTCGCTTTCTGCCAGGCCTCCATACACTTCGGATTGCGCGGGGAAAACTCTGTTTTTTGCCCCCACGGCGATTCCGGGGTCAGGGCGGTCTATGAAGCCGCCTGCGCGCTAGGGGAGGGCAAGGCGAAAATAGCCCTGGCAGGCGGTGTGAGTGAAGAAATATCGCCACTATCTCTTGCTCGCGCAAACCTGAAGGGAGTGATCGGTCCCCACGCGCCCGCGGCATTTCTTGGGGAAGCCGGGGCCATGATGGTTCTTGAGCCTTTTGCAAACGCTGTTGGAAGGGGAGCTTCCATACTTGGGCGGATCCTAGGTTTTGGTTTTTCCTTTGAGAGGAGCCAAGACGGCCGATTTGCTTCCAAACAGGCGATTTCCTCGGCCATCGGTGCGGCGCTTGCGGATGCGGGCCTTGCTCCCGCAGGCATCGACCTCGTAATGCTCTCGAGTTTTAATGAAAGCGAACTGGAAGCGGTCAGGGAAGTCTTCGCTCTCCAGGCCGATCGGCCAGTTATTGTGGCCGCCCCTTACGTTGTGGGAGACACTCTTGCTGCCGGGCCGGTTTTAAACGCTGCCATTGTGCTTTCGATCTCAGGGGATGAGAAGCTTGCGTCAAATTTGCTGCTGTGCTCCCGGGGGGGCGACTCGAAAGCCTTTACCATCGGCCGCGTTCTCATAAATGGAATCAGTTGTGAAGGCGGGTGTGGTTCAATGATAATAGAAGGGGCAAATGCCGGATGAGACTTTTGTTCTACGACCGGATAAGCGACCTTGTTGTGGGCGAGTCGATTCGGGGGACAAAAACCTTTTGTCTTTCCGAAGAATATTTCCGCAAACATTTTAGCAGGCGACCCCTTGTGCCGGGTGTGATCTTTATCGAGGCCATGGCTCAGTTGCTTGGCTGGCTTGTTATCCGTTCCCATGATTTCAGGCTCTCGGCCGTTATGTCTCTTATCGAGGATGTGAAGATGCCCCCGGATCTTAGACCTGGTTTTTCCGCTGAGATCTCTGGTCGTCTTATTTCCACATCCAAAAGCGATTCCCTGGGTTCGGCGAAGATGAGTGTTGACGGCGTTGAAATTGCTTCAATCGGCAGAATCATCTACGTCCATTCACGTGCCGGCGACCCGGCTGGTCTAAGGGCTTTGTTTGGCTATTACGGCGGCGCCGACTGGATGGAATGAGCAAGTTTTTTATACGGATGTCCAGAGAGCGGCCTCAGGGGGCAAGCCGTGAATTGAAAAGAATATGGCTAAGCGAAAAGTGGTAGTAACGGGTCTTGGACTGGCCACGGCCCTGGGGCTCGAAGTGGAGCAAAACTGGACAAAGGCGCTTGCCGGGATCTCGGGTGTATCCGAAATTAGCCTTGAATGCGCGGGAAAATCCCAGGTGCAGGCCGCGGCGCAGATCTCGGAAAACGATTTTCGCTCCCTAAGCTGCGAATTTGCCCGTGAGGCTGAAGTCGAAGGGGACAGACGAACCCTGTTTGGTCTGTGGGCTGCCAGGAAAGCATTAAATGACGCCGGATTGGAAAAGATCGGCGAAGATCCCTTGCGCTTTGGCGTGGCAATGGGCGCGGGTCTTGGGACAAACCGCCTTGAAGATATCGCGAGGTGGCTTACCGGGAAAAAATTTGATACCGTGCGCTTTGCCGCTGAACTTGGCCTTGTAGAGCCCGATTCCATAATGAGAAACAACTCCAGTGCGGCTGCGGCGCTGATTGCACAAAAATTTGGTCTCAAGGGCTTCAATACCACCATCACCTCTGCCTGCGCTTCGGCAACTCTTGCTTTGGGCGCGGCCTACAGGGCGGTCAAAAGAGGTGAGGCCGACGTCGTGGTTGCCGGGGGCGGTGATTCAATGATAAACCCCGTGGGGTTGGTCTTTTTCGTGTTGCTCGGCTCGGCGGCGGTGTCCAAAATTGAACCTGAGCGGCTCAGCCGGCCTTTCGACCGCAAGCGTTCGGGGCTTGTTATGGGGGAGGGCGCGGGTATGGCCGTGCTCGAAGAGGAGTCCCACGCGCTTTCTCGCGGAGCGCGAATATATGGAGAAGTCGCCGGATTTGCCTCGACTATGGATGCATGGCGTCTTACCGCTCCGCATCCCGAGGGGGAGGGAGCGGCCAAATGTATGTCCCTGGCGCTTGGCGACTCGGGGATTTCGCCCGAAGGAATTGATTATATAAACGGTCACGGCACCTCGACAAAGTTAAACGATTTGGCCGAGACTATTGCCGTAAAGAAGGTCTTTGGCCCATGTGGCTCTTTTCCGGCTATAAGCTCGAGTAAATCGCTAATAGGCCACCTGCTGGCAGGGGCGGGCGGACCCGAATTTGCCTTTACGGTGCTTTCGGTTGCTCAAAACCGCATTCATCCGACGATCAACCTGGAGAGTCCCGACCCCAAATGCGACCTCGATTACGTCCCCAATGTCGCGCGTGAAAAGCTCGTTAGAGCCGCTCTTTCCAACTCCTTTGGTTTCGGCGGCCAGAACGCGACGATCGTTGTCAGAAAGTACAGCTGATGCACATCCTGCAGGGTATCGATATGGTGCAGGTTTCGAAATTGGAGAAAATGCTGCTGGCAAGCCCCGGCCTTGCATCGGAAATCTTTACTGAAAAAGAACGCGAGTATTGTTTTGCGATGGCCAGGCCTTATGTCCATCTGGCCGGCAGGTTTGCGGCCAAGGAAGCTTGTCTGAAGGCTCTGGGGCTTGGGCTTTCGGGCGAGGGCATTGACAGTGCGCTTCAAGATATCGAAGTTGTTGCGGGGATTTCCGGTAAGCCCGATTTGCTTGTCAAAGGTAGGGTTGAAAAAGCAGGCGGGCGCAGGAAAGTTTGCCAGTACACCGTGTCGATTTCTCATTCCGGTGATTTCGCCGTGGCCTCGGTTGTGCTCGTCGCCGGGGAAAACTGTGAGTGATTACAAATGGGGCTGATAAGGGTGAGAGGACGGCTTTTTTCGCCGTGCTCTGGGTCTTGTGCTGTGGATTTTGGTTCCAGAATTTATAAGGATAAACAAAAGTGAGATATCTTCTGGTTGACCGGGTAACGGCCGTCGAATCCGGGCGCGCGATAGAAGGGGTTAAAAACGTCGCGATGAGCGAAGATTTTTTGGAATTTCATTTTCCGAAAAATCCTATCATGCCCGGCATAATGCTTCTTGAAGCCCTCGTGCAGCTAACGGGCTGGCTGGAAGCGGTTTCCTCGGATTTTAAAAAATGGTTTTTGGTCTCAAGGGTTTTAAAGTGCAGCTTCTACGGTTTTGTCATTCCGGGCGATCGGGTGGAACTTAGCGTAGGATGCGCTCGGGCTCCTTCAAAGGACCTCTCGGTCTACACAGGAATTGCCAAAGTCAATGGAAAACGAAGGCTTAAGGCCGAGTACCAGGGAAACCTGGTGGACCTTGAAACCATCGAGGAAGTCGAAGAACAGAAAAGATTTTTCGAAATACTAAAGCGCGGGGTTTAGGGTCGCAAATGTCAACAGTTAGACGGGTTGTCGTTACTGGAATGGGTTTGGTCACGTCTTTGGCAAAAGGCGTCGAGGCCAATTGGAAGTCCGTTCTTGCCGGAAAAACGGGTATTGAGCGCTATGAGCGTCCGGGATGTCCCGAATACCTTAACTACTTTGGAAAAGTCCGGGGGTGCGAGCGCCCGGAGGGGATTCCCTCTAAACTGGCCGGGCAGGTGAGATTTTTAAACCGTGGCGCTGTGCTGGGATTTGAAGCGGCGATGGAGGCCGTAAGGAATGCAAACATCGATCTTTCGTCTGTTCCGGTAGAGCGCCGATCGCTTTTCCTGGCCTCGGGAGATCTTACCAGGACCGGGTGCGAATTTATGCATCCGGCGCTAAAGGATGCAACCAAAAACAACCCCAAAGAAGTAGACCGGGTCGTTTTGAACAAGTCCCTTATGAATAAGGTAAACCCTTTTTTTTTACTGGAGTCGATCAGCAACAACCTGTTTAGCTTTTTGTCGGCAGCCCTCGATTTCATGGGGCCTAACACCAGTCTTGCAAGTCTTTCGCCCTGCGGCGCCCAGGCGTTCGAACTGGCCTGCCGGAGGGTCGGGGAAGGCCAGTCCGATATTGCCATGGCTGTTGGGTGCGGATGCTGGATCACCGAAATTCCAATGTATGAAATGGAAGGGCTTGGAATTCTTTCCAAGTGTAAACAGGGTGTTTCTTCTTTCAGACCCCTTGATAAATCAAGAGATGGATTCATCCCCGGTGAGGGGGCGGCAGCCATTATGGTCGAGGACCGTGACCGGGCCATAGGCCGCGGGGCAGTCATTTTGGCCGAAATAAAGGGCAATGGAAACTCCATCGAGCCTCCGGACGGAAAAGGCTTGAGCGTGCCGGCGCAGATCTCTAAAAACTCCATGCGTGCCGCCCTGGATGAAGCCGGGGTGGATGTGCGCGACCTCGCTTTCCTATGCCCTCACGCGAGCGGCACCCGAAAGGGGGACAGAGCCGAGCTTAACTCTATCCAGAGCCTCTTCGAATCGGCCGGTGGCGGCGTTCCCGTTTGCGCCCTCAAGGCCTATACCGGCCACATGGGAGCGGCAAGCGACATCTGCGAAGTAATTTTGGGCATAGAGGCCATAAATGAAGGGCTCGTTCCCGGAACCCTCAACTTTTCCTCGGCCGAATCCGATTTCGAATCGGTGGAGATTTCACCCACGAGTGCGAAGGCAAGGGGGAGAAGTTTCCTCTCCGTAAGCTATGGGATCATCGGGCAGTGCTCGAGTATCGTGGTTGAGGGTCGGACGAACTGAAATGGGGAAAAAAAAGGGTAAAAAGAAGGGGAAAAGCAGGGCTTTACAACTTATTGAATGCGGCGCCTTTTATTTTGCCGTCACGGTGGCGGGACTTCTCCCGGTAAGGGTTTTAAGAGCTTTCTGCGGGTTTCTGGGCCAGATTTTGTATCTTGCAGCCTCCAGGAGGCGCAAAATCGCCCTGGAAAACATCCGAACCGCCTTTGGCGACCAAATGAGCGAAAAAGAGATAAAACGGCTCGCCAGGCAGAGCTGCAAGGCTTTTCTGCTGACTGCCGCAGAAATGATCAAGTCGCCCTTTAAAGTAAAAGACGGGAAGGTTGTTCGCAACAGTCGCTATAAAATCGACCATCTGGAACATCTTTTTCAGAAGGCCAAGGCCATTCACGATCAGGCCGGAGGGTGCATTTTCGTCACTCCTCACCTTGGCAACTGGGAGCTTTTACCCCATGTCAGCGCCCAAATCGGCATTCCTCTTGCCGTGGTCATTCGTCCGCTCGATAATCCTTACCTTGAAAAGGCCATCCTTTCCAGCCGGATTGGCAGCGGCCACCTGATGATTCCCAAGGCTAACGCCATGTTTTACCTCGATCGGGTATTGAGGAAGGGTAAATCGGTGGCCATGCTTCCTGATCAGAGTCACAACAAGGGTCTCAAAGTCGAATTTTTCGGCAAAATCGCAACGGTCACTCCGATTCCGGCCCTGCTGGCCGTAACTCGCAAGCGCCCCGTTTTGGTCGTGGCCGCCTGCCGAACCGATGACCCCTACTATTTTGAAGGCTTTGTCTCAGATCCTATATGGCCCGACCCGGACCAAATCGACGAGACCGCCGAAATCATGCGGATCACGCGCGAGATCAACGCACGGATGGAAGAAGTTATCAGACGATTTCCCGAGCAGTATTTGTGGATGCATGACAGGTGGAAAACATCGCGGAGAAAACCGGTTTTTGCAAGTCATAAGACGCTTACCCCGAGCCGGTAAGAAAAGTACGGCCCGGGGTCTTGGTTTATTTGACTCGACTTAAATTGTGGTCCCGTTATGGTCTTCCCAGGAAGGAAGCCGCAATGGCAGGACCGGTGGAATCGGCTGTTCCAAAGCCTCGATGACTAAAGCAAATCAAAGCCCCGCATTGGCCTTTTCCTGAATGCTCATCCGGGAGATCAAGTCGTTAAAGGGATGCGAACTAAGAAAAGTGGAAAAAGAGTTCTTGTAGGTTTCTATAATGCCCACCCCGTCGATCAATACGTCTCTTATCATCCATTTGCCGTTGCTTTGTTGCATAATGTAGTCGACCGGGATGTGCTCGTCGGTTCTCATTATGAGGGTTTTAACCTTAACGTAGTTTCCATCGGGGGTTTCCCCGGGGTATTGGATCGTCTCTTTCTTTAGAAAGTCTACCACCTGCCTGGTGTAGGAATCGATGAAAATGGCGGTCAGAAGCGACTGATATCGGGCGTGCTGGCTCGCGTTAAGTCTTGCCCAATAATCCTGGAGAGATTCTTTGGCCATTTCCGATGACAGGAAGTTTTGAGCGATCAGCTTGCGGATCATCGCTGCGCGTTCCTTGCGGTGCGCGGTCCCCTGGAGACTGGGGTTGGTCTGAATACTCATGGCCTTTTGCAGTACGGATTTAACCTTGGCCGTGGCCCCCGATTGGGCCCTTAACGGACCGGCAGCCCAGAGGACCAGTAAAAAAGAAGAGAAAAGTACAAATTTCCATTGCCTAACTGCTAACATTTTTTACCTCCTGTTCTAAAACCGGGGTCGGGTTGTCCATCGCAGGACTCTCCATAAAAGACAAAATTGAAGGCAGGATAAGCAGCGCAGCCAAAAGAACGCAAATGCTTCCCGACCATGCCACAAATCCCAGGCTGAAAATCCCCGGGTTGTTCGAAATCATCAAGGCGCCAAAACCAATCGTCGTGGTAAGAGCCGCAAGGATGACTCCCTTGCCGGTGCTGAAGGGGAGGCGCCCATGGCCCTCCCGGCCCTCTTGCCACCTGTAGAGAATGATGACGCCATATTCCACGCCTGCTCCAACTACGAGCGGCATGAATATGCTGTTTGCAAGGTTGAAATCAAAGCCCGCGGCTCCCATTATTCCGATCGTCCAGATCGAGCCGACGATGAGGGGTATAAGGGAGATCAGCGCAAGGCGCAAGCTTTTAAATGTAAAGAGAAGAAGAATCGAGATGGCGATCAGGGCGTAGACCGAGGCGTCGATAGAGGCCCTTTTAAAGGTCGAGGAAAATACGTAGAGGTTGATCGGATCTCCCAAAACGTCGGGGTTTACCGACTTTATACTCTTAATGAATCGTGTAAGCGTCCCCTGACGCCAGACAGACCCCTTCGGGTAAATCCTTACAAGGTATTTTCCATGCTGGTAGAACTGGTCTCTTAATTGGGCCGGAATGTCCGCGATAGTCATCGGCGAGGCAGATGTCCCGCTGCTGATGATGCTCCACTGGCTGATGATGTCCTTGCTGAAGCGCTCGCGGAATTTCATTAACCTTTCGGATTGTTCCGGCGAAGTATCGTGCAGGGACTTGAGAATTGCGCCAATAAGCGATCTTACAAGGTTCATCTGTTGAACTTCAGGCTTTGATGCTCCCCATTTGGAGGCCTGCTCCGGTTGCATCTTGAAATTAATGCGCTCCAAAACGTCAATTAGCGATGCTCTGTAGGTGCTGTCGTCTGTTTTGGGCGGGTCGGTATTGGGGCTGCCGGTACTGGCCAGGGTGGACTTTAGCCCCGGGACAATCCGGGCGATTGACCTCAAAATAGGCACCTTCGCCTCCTGGTTGTGCGGAAGAAGCGAAAAGATGTTGTCAACATCGGAAACGGTAGGCAAGGCCTTAAATTTAAGACTCTCCTGCCTGGCCTTTTGGGCCGAGTTCGTAATGAGGGCAGCTGAAATAATCGAGCGGTCCGCATCCTCGACCATTATCTTTTCCCAGTGAACGGATTGCGAGTTTTTCGCCTGCAGTCTTATTGGATTGAGATCGAAACGAACGTGGGAGGCGCCCATACCCCCGGCGAGGCTTAAAATGATTGCCACGGTGAGAATAGAGCGTATGCCCTTGGGACCTAGACGGAGAAGATAGCGTTTCCCCTTATCCGGTGGAGACCTTTTTAAGGAAGGGCTTGCTGCGGTCATATAGCAGCTTAGGGCCGGCAAAACCGTAAAATCGGCAAGAATGATGAAAAGAATGCCCATCCCTGTGATCATGCCAAGTTCCATGAGTCCGCGAAACCCCGTGAGGACAAAAGGAAGAAAGGAGATCGCGGTGCTCACCCCCGCAAGCATGATTCCCGGTCCAGACTTGTCCATGACATTTTTTATAATCGTCACACGAGATCCGTTAGAGCTGTTTCTTTCTTCCTCGAAACGGGCAAACCAGTGAATGGCGTAGTCAACGCCGAGGCCGCAGAGCATGGGAGCAAAAATTATAGAAAGTATATTGAGATGCCCTATAAAAATAGTGGTCCAGCCGAATGTCCAGCATAGTCCCACCAGAAGGGATATGGCTATTATGAGCGGGTGGCGGAAACTGCGTAGAAAAATCACCATGATGAATAGGACGCCAAGAAGTGATAACCATGTCGCCGCAGTCATGTCCGACATCGCGCTCACCATTTGGTCGTTGTTTAGCGCTTCCTGGCCGGTTACGCCCGCTTGTACGTCTTTAAAGCCCGAAGCCCGAAGCTCTCGTATGTCCGTGCGAAGTTGCTCGAGGGAACCAAGGGTTTTGCTGACTTGCCCCGAAACTTTGCTGGGCATGACTTCGGCCACGAGCAATTTCTTTTTGCCCTGCCAAAGATAGCCTTCCTTCTGAAGATCCCATGAGCCGCTTTTGAAAAATGAAGACCAGGGGGAGACATATTCGAGATTGCCCGAAAGGTATCGGGAAAACCCCTGGAGAACCTTTATTATGAACTCCAGGTCCATCGGCTTGTCGGCCTTTTTCGTCGATGGCTTGGCATCGTCTAGAAAACCCGTGAAAAGCTGGCCTACCATCTTTGAGGCCATCTCCTGGTTTACCAGATTGAAAAAATTAAGAAGATCGGGATCCCCGGCCAAATTTTGAACCAGATTGGAGTTGTCCCGTATGGTGGCCCTGACGTTAAGAAGGTCCTTTTTATTTAGGTAGAACAGAAGCCATTTTTTGAACTCATCAGGATTGACCCTGTAAAAAACCTCCCGGAAATGCTTGGGATCGCTATGAATCTTTGAAACTATCGCCTTCATGAACTCGATGGCCCTGTTTTGCGAAGGGGCCTTTACTACCAGCGTAAACGTGGTCATGCCGTGAAACTCGAATTGGTCAAGCCTACGAGATTCCGCTATGAGAGGAAGCCTTGGGGAGACCAGTTCTAGCTGCTCGGTTTGTACTCCAAGTCTGGTTGTGGCCAGCCAAAGAGATCCGGCGGCGCTTAGCAACGCTATTATAAGAACCAGGCGTGGCCTGGGAAGGACCCAAGCCACGAGTTTATTTGTAAGCCAAGCGAACAGCTTCATTATTATCCTGATGATTGGAGGAGTCCCACCCTGTCTCCCTCAGGTTTCAGGGCGGCTCACAAGGTTGGTTATGGCTTGGTTGTCATCTCGCCTATCGCACAATCGAGGTTGGCCAGGGCTAAATTATATTTATATAGGGATTCCAAATAATTGCCCTGATTTTTCCCATAACGGTCTATGGCGTCGAACATGTCTCTGGCCGTGCCGATTCCAAGATCGAAATTTGAAAAGGCCGCGACAATCCACCTGCGGGCCCCGACTGCGGCCTCCTGGTAGTCTTTTGAAGCCTTGCCCGCTTCAACCGCATCCTCGTAATATTTTTCAACCTCTACGGGTATATTTCTACGGGCGTAATCTCGTTCGTTCAACATCTTCTGGTATTCGGCCCTGGCCTTGTCGCGTTTTCCCGTTCCGATGCCAAAGTCGACATGCCAATTGACCCCGGCGAAAAAATCGGCATAAGAATGATTGAACTGATCATATATGTAGGTGTTGTCAAATTCCTGGCGACCGGGCGCCCCGGCAACCGAGGCCGCAACTACGGCAAAAATTGTGGGGTACAGATCGGCTTGAGCGGCCTTGGCCAGTTTTTCCTTGGCTGCAACGCCGTTTTTTACCTCTTTGAGCTCCGGTCGGTTGGAAAGGGCCCTCTGTATATACAGTTCCACGGGGGCCAGTTTGGTCGTGCCTTCGGGCAGTTCCTTCGCCTTTAACTGGAACTGGGCCTCTTGAGGCAGGCCAACCTCGGCCTTTAGTGCCGCGTAGGCTACGCGGGCTCCTGATTCCGCCTTGGCTGCAAAGGCTTTTACTTCCCCCTGGTAGGCCTGCACCCGGTAGAGGTCGCTTGAATTAACGTTTGGCGATTTCAGATCGAGCAGCCTTTGTATACGGTTTGCCGCATCGTTTATGTAACCGCTTGCGTCTCCGGCCGCATGACGGCCCTGTTCTGCTATAAGATAGGCAAAGTAGAGCCGCTTTACTTCCAAGACGACCTTGTTTCGTTGCGCTGTTCTAGCGGCTTTGCTGGCCTCGACTCCGTAGCGCGCCGCGTCTTTGCGGTTGGATATCTTTCCGAAGGTGTAAATCGGCTGGGTGAGGAAGGCGTCCAGATCGCCGAATATGCCGATATCCCAGGTAGAGCCGTCATTGGACATAATTTGGCCGGTTTTAAGGTTGACGGTTGGAAAGCGCGCATCCTGCGTTGGCCCGGTCGATCCTAAAATGTCAATCTGGGGCAGCTCGCCGCCCTTGGCCTCTTTGTATTCACTTTTCGCGGCCAGGATGTCCTGCTCGGCCATTCTGAGCTTAGGGCTGGTCTCAAGAGCCATCTGGATAAGGTCGTCCAGAGTGAGGACCCTGGGTTTTTCCGCAGCGTTGGAAATCGCAGGGGACAATAGCGCGATAAAAAAGCAGAGAATCAGCGATGACAGTGATCCCTTGGCAGCATCCTTGAAATTCATAAACAACCTTTTCCACAGCTGTATTCATGGTAAAAAATAAAAATAGAAAACAGCCTCTTATACTGCAATTTCCCTCCTATTCCTAGTATTTAGTTTTTACTATATTGTCTTTTGGGGCCAGGCACGCTGCGGTGGTCTGCTTACCAAGAGGAAAAATCCCACCGCGCCGATGGTAGAGGTCGCAAAATAGGAGTTGATCGGGCTCTTTTGATATCTCCTCTCGGTTAGGTCTTTGCTGTAGGCACTACGCGAATAAATTGACTTTCGATTCCATATCTGATAGCTGATTGATCTTAGTGTAATTTTTATAGCCACGCTGTCCGAAGCTGAAATGAATAATGTGCCCAAGTCTGATTATCAATGCCGACGACCTCGGCCTCACCCGGGGAATCAATCTGGCGATTTTGCAGTGCGCGGATGCCGGCGTTTTGCGCAGCGCGACCCTTATGGCCTCGGGCGACGCCTTCGAGGAGGCCGTAAAGATATTCAGGGGGCGTGATGGGTTTGGAACCGGGATCCATTTTGTTCTTACCGGTTTAAAACCGGTCGCGCCCCCTGAAAGTCTCCAGGGCCTTGTTGGTCCCAATGGTTTGCTGCCTTCGGGACCGATCGGGCTTTTAAAAAAAATCGGGACCTCTAAACCGGTAACCCACGCTATCCGAAGGGAGCTTTTCGCCCAGGCTGAAAAAGTCTTTGATTCTGGGATCACTCCCACGCATTTCGACAGTCATAAGCATGTCCATATTATTCCGGCTGTCTTTGAGGTCTTGATCGAAATAGCCCACCGTTTTTCAGTGAAATGGATCCGCGAGCCTTTCGAACCGGATGGTTCTTTGGGCTTTTTGCCCGATCTGCAAAGGGTCCACAAGGCTAAGTTTTTAAAACAGTTTGCTATGTCGCGGGTTAGTGCTGTTTGGCGGCCGGTTTTTAGATCCCTTGCCCGCAGGGCTCAAATTCGAACCCCCGGTGGAGTATACGGCATTTCCTTCACGGGGTTTACCAATGAAGCTGTTGTGAAGCGTCTTTGCGGGATGCTAAAACCTGGTTTAAACGAGCTCATGACCCATCCGGGCATTGTGGATGCTGAACTGCTTAAGTTTAAGGGCCGTTTGCTCGACTCGCGCGTTAAGGAAAAAGAACTTCTGGTTTCGGCTGGAATTAAAGAGCTTTTTGAGAAAAACCACATTGTTTTACGCCATTTTGGAGAGGTGGATAGTGAGCGATCGTAAATTGGAAAGGTTGAGAATTCCGGTTAGCATTCAACAGGAGCCGCTGTTGTCGGTTGTAATTCCCCTCCATAATGAAGCTGCGACTTTGGAGGAACTCTACGAACGGGTGCGTGATGCGGCCGACACCCTGGACCGTCCGTGGGAACTCGTCCTTGTAAACGATGGAAGCACAGACGCAACTCCTCGCATACTCGACTCGCTTTTTGAAAAGGATCATCGCCTGAGTGTGGTGCACCTGCGTAAAAACTACGGCCAGACTGCTGCGTTGATGGCCGGCTTCGATCATGCCAGGGGCGAAATTATCGTCTCCCTTGATGGAGACCTCCAGCACGCTCCTGAAGAAATCCCAGAGTTTGTCAAAAAAATCGAGGAAGGCTACGAAATGGTTTCGGGGTGGAGAACGGCTAGAACGGACGCCTTCTGGACCCGCACCTTCCCCTCACGCATTGCAAACTGGCTTATAGGCAAGGTCTCCGGCGTCCACGTCCATGACTTCGGGACTACTTTTAAGGCTTACCGTCGTGAAGTACTTTCCGATCTGCACCTTTACGGAGACCTTCACCGTTTTGTCCCGGCCCTGATTGCGCTAAACGGCGCCAGAATAATCGAGATTCCCATAAAGGATATGGGCAGAAACAACGGTAAGTCCCACTATGGATTGAGTCGGACCTTCAGGGTGGCCTTCGATCTTTTGACCGTGGGCTTCTTGATGCGCTACCTCACTCGGCCCCTTCACTTTTTCGGTAAGGCTTTCTTGGGCTGTTGGGGCATATCTTTCCTGGTGGGGCTCTTTTTGAGCTATCGAAAATTTATCGACGGTGTGTCCATCCTCGAAGTCCATGGACTTCTCGCCATGTTTGCCTCCGTCCTGGTGGTCGTTGGAGTAGAGTTCCTTGCTATAGGTCTTATGAGCGAGATGCTGATGCGAATCTACTTCGAATCGCAGAACAAAAAGATCTATTCGGTTAGAAACATTCTTCGCACCCAATAGAGCAAAATGGGACCGCGAACGGAGACACATGGAGTGTGTAAATATTTTTGTCCGTTCGCGGTCCTCTACCCCTCTTATTGTTCAAACGGTTTGAGGTGTACGTGTTTGATTTCCTCGTTTAGGAAAAACGTGCTTTCCTTGACCTTCTTTTCAAGCATTCCCGTTGTAAAAATAATCTTATTTTGCGCCGCGAAACTGCCAAGACTCTTTACGGCCGCCAGGGTTATCAGGGTGTCCAGGCATAGGGCGTAAATAATTTCATTTCCCTCGTTTAGAGCGATTATGTCCACGGGCCGGTCGGCGATGCGCGGAGGCATATAGTCGGCAACGCTCTTCATCCCCGATTTGCATACTAACCCGTAGAGTTTACACTGGAGTGTTCTGTGCACGGTCCGATCATTTCGAAACGGTTTTGGAATTTTAAGCCACGCTCTTTCGAGTTCACTTTTCCATAAATCCAGGCTATTGTCCGCATCCTGCTCCATTCTTTCCTCCGCTTAGCTTATCACCAGCTCTTCTGTGGCTTCATTGAAAGATTCGATCCCTTCACTCGTAACAAGATAGGTATTTTCAAGTCCGGCGATTCCAACACCTGGGATTATTATCTTCGGTTCAAAAGCGAAGACCATTCCTTGCGCGAGCTCCAAATTCTGTCGTTCGGCAAGGAAGGGAAATTCATCGACCTCAACTCCCATACCGTGTCCGACAAAGGTAATCCTGGGGTCCTGGCATCCCATGAACCATTTGGCCCATCCGGCCTCTTTAGCCCATTGCCATACAGTCTCATAAAGTTGCCCGGTTACGGCGCCGGGGCGGGCAACAGTCTTTAACCGGTCGTGAACGGAACGTACGAATTCATAAGCTTCCACGAGTCGACGCGGGGGAGGGCCGATGCAAAAATTTCTGGTTTGGTCGTTTGCATACCCATTGAAGAATACCATAGTGTCGACGCTTACGACCTCACCGGGCGAAATTTTTTTGTGGCCGGCCCCCTGGGCGAATGCCGGTGAAATACCCGGTCCTCCGGTGGGAGCGTCGGTGTAAGAGGGGACCGCAGCATTGGGGCCCGAAAGAATATGGCCGAAAACCATCTCCATGTTAAAAGCCCTGCAACGGTACATCCCGTAGTTGCCCGCCTTTAATGAGAGGCTTTCAAGTTCTGCGCATAACTCAAGTTCGCTTATCCCGGGCTTTAATAACCTGGGAACCCAATCGGCCAAAAGCTTGGAAATGGAGGCAGCCCTTCTCATCATTTGAATCTCCCAGGCCGATTTTATCATTCGCACCCGCCGAATCAGGCCGCTTATATCGACTAGATTTTTTTGGGGGAAAATTTTCCTGCTGTAGAGTGAAAATGTGTTAACTGGAATTACGTCAAGTTCGAGGCCGATGGTTTGAGGTTCTCCTCCGCACGCACTACTGACGGCTCCGGCGAGTTCCCCCATGCTCTTCATCGCCGCTACCGGTCGAATGGGTGATAAATCCCGCGCGCGTTCGACGCTTCGGCGAACGATCAGAAGCGGTTCAGACGATGAGGGCACAATGAGGTGAGAATCCTGCACCGTTCCGGTGAAATAGAAAAGATCGGCGTTTTGCCGTATTAGCGCAACGTCGACCCCGTTTTCCCGCAGGAGTCCCTGCAGCATGATGATCCTGTTTGCAATCTCGCTTGCCGGTACTTTTTCCAAGTTTTGCCTCCGCAGCCGCTCTAGTGCATTCCAGCCGCCGCAGACCCCGAGGAGCCCTTTCGTAAAAACAGGGTAAGCGGAGTCATAGCGGCGGTCGCAATGGCGAGAACATAGAAAGTGTCGTTGAAAGATAGCATACTGGCCTGGCGCAAGACCTCGCCGTACACGAATGCAAGCGCTCCCTTCGAGGAGGCGGCCATGTGATTTCGTTGCGTAAAAGTTAAAGCATGCTGGTATGCGCTTTGAAACGCTGGACTATAGGAGGTGATGTTTTGGGATAGCATGGTCTGGTGAAACTGGGCGCGTTGGGAAAGAATAGTGGAACTGAGCGCAACTCCGAAACTGCCCCCAAGGTTTCTAAGCAGGTTAAAAACCCCGGATGCGTTTCCCATCTGCTCAATAGGGATATTGACATAAGTTGCGGCCGCCAGGGGGACGAAAAACCCGCCCAGGCCTACGCCCTGGATGAGGCGGGGCAGCGCTATCGAGAAAAAGCCGGCCTGAAGATTAAAGCCCGACATCATAAAGAGGGCATACGATGTTATAGAAAGCCCCGGAAGCAAAATGAGCCAGGGTTTTACGCCTTTTTTCATAAGAAAGCCCGCAATCGGCATTACGATAAAGCTCGACACCCCTCCTGGTCCGAGAATCAGACCGGCCCAGAAGGCCGTATAGCCCATAAGCTCCTGGGCGTAGAGGGGCAGCAAAACGAAGCTGCCAAATAGACAAAAGAAGCCCAAAAACATGATGGTAGTCCCGGCGCTGAATGCCGAGTCCTTGAAAACCCGCAGATCGACCACGGGATGTTCGACGTAGAGTTCTGTAATCACAAAAGCGATCAAAGACAACACTGCGATGACCGAAAGGATTATAATGAAATGTGACTGCAGCCAGTCCTTTCGTTCCCCCTTATCGAGAACCACTTGAAGCGCGCCAAGGCCGAGGGCGAGAAAAAAGAGCCCCCACTTGTCGATGCGCAAAATTTGTCGTTTTATATAGGAGGGGTCGAAAATAAAGAGCAAGGTTAGAAAAAGGGCCAGAATTCCCGCCGGTACGTTAATGTAGAAGACCCATCGCCAGGACCAGTGATCGGTTATCCAGCCGCCCAGAACAGGTCCCACTATTGGGGCCATGACCACACCCATTCCGAACACTGCCATTGCCATGCCGTGTTCGCGCCGAGGGAAAGTCTCAAACAATATGGCCTGGGAAAGCGGCTGGAGTCCTCCGCCTCCAAGCCCCTGGAGGACCCGCGCCAGGATCAGCACGTCAAGAGACGGGGCGGCGCCGCAAAGTACCGAAGCAATAGTGAAAATCAGGATGGAAAAGATCAGGTAGCGTTTCCTGCCGAAAAGACCCGCCAGCCAACCGGTAATCGGAATTATTATGGCGTTTGAGACCAGATAAGAGGTAAGAACCCAGGTTACCTCGTCGACTCCCGCACTCATGCTTCCCTGGATGTGGGGAAGCGAGACATTGACGACACTTGTGTCCATGACCTCGATAAAGGTCGGCAGCATAACAACCAGGGCTACGACCCACTTGTTGACGGCCCGATGTTGCTGTGTTTTGGAGTTCATCGCTTTTCTGGCGATTTGGATGACGCTGCCGTCCAGGTCGGGGCGAGCAGCAGAGGACCCTTTCTATCCTTTGTATTTATCGAAACCTCAAGAGAGGCCCCCACCCTCAGGGGATACTGAGGCGGAGGAGGAGTGTCGAGTTCGATTTTTACCGGAATCCGTTGGACTACCTTTATCCAGTTGCCCGTGGCATTTTCGGGAGGGATAAGAGAAAAAGCCGCCCCTGTGCCCGCCATAATTCCAACCACTTTCCCCTTGTACGTGTGATCGGGATAAATATCGGCATCCAGCGTGGCGGGCTGCCCAACCCGAACGTTGGTGAGCTGGGTTTCCTTGTAATTTGCCTCTACATATATCTGCGCCAATGGGACAACCGCCATGAGGGCCTGTCCCGGTTGAATCCTGTCGCCCAGCTGAACATTTTTCTCGGCCACGTAGCCGTCGAGGGGCGCTTTGACCGTGCAGTAGGATAACTCAAGCCTGGCCAGCCGGAGTTGTGCCCTATACCTGTCACATTTGGCTGAGATGGCGGCTACCTTGTGAATCTGAACGGCCACATCGGACCTCTTGCTCTTTACACCCTGCAACTGCGCCTTCACACGTGCGACTTGCTGGGAGGCGGCCGAAAGGGCAGCCCTTTGGGCCTCTATCTGTGCATTGAGACCGCTTACTCGCGCTTTTGCCGCTTCATAGGCCGTCTGAGCCTCTTCCTGCCTGCGCTGGGTCCCTGCGCCACTGGCCGAAAGAGCTGTGAAGCGGGCACGGTCGTGGGCGGCCAAGGATAACTGGGCCTCGGCCGCGGCGCGGCTCTGCTTGAGTTCATCTATGCCCTGCCTGGCTTGATTTACCGCGTCCATCGAAGCCCCCAGCGCGGCTTGTGCGGCTGTAACATTGGAAGAGGTAGCGATATTGACCGGGGGCACCATTATCTGGGCGGCTTTTAGTTCGGCCCTGGCTTCCTCCAACGCGGCCTTGGCCTTTTCCAACGAGGCTTGATAAACGGCCGGGTCCAGTTCCACCAGAGGTTGTCCGGTGCGTACCGCATAGTTGTTGTCAACAAGGACTTTTATCACCGTCCCCGGCACTCTCGCGCTGATCATGGCAGTGTCGGCCGTTGCGTATGCGTCGTCGGTGCTCGCGTAATTTCTGATGAAAAACCACCAGTAGATGAATACCGCAATTACAATAGCGAGCAAAACGAATGCGCCCATCTTTATCCGCTGGGTCCGTGCCTCCGTTGCCGCGTTTTTTGGTTCTGCCTGCTGTTCGTTAGCCATGCCTTATTCCTTGATAATCGTCCACCCATTGACCAGTCGGTCTCAACCTCCGGCCGGTCGCTAAGCACTATTTGCTGTCCAGCATCAACGAATCACTGTTCAATGGCCGCCCCAATGGCCCTTTCGAGCTGAGCTTTGGCAATTTCATAGCCGTAGACCGACTGGTAATAGCGGGCGCGGCTCTCCACCAGAAAGACCTCCGAGTTTAGAACGTCCAAAAATATGGCAACCTGCTCCTTGTACTGGAGGGTCGTAATGCGCTCGTTTTCCTCGGCCTGCTTGAGGGCTGTCCGGCTCGTTGCGATGTCGGCCCTGGCAACCTCCAGCTGCTTGAGAGCATCTTTGACCTGAAGATCGATCTTTTCTAAAAGATCTGTTTGCCTCTCATGGAGCCCTTTTAAGCGGTAGTCCCATTCGAGTACCGAGGCCCTGGTATTTCCGCCCTCGAAAAAGTTCCAGTTAACTTTTAGCCCGACCGCCGTGTTGTTGCTGTTTCCATAAGGATTGTTGGAGCCTGCGAAATCCTGCCCCTCGCGGAAATAGTCGGCGAAGGCCGAAACATGCGGATAGTACTCGCCTTCGGCAGCTTTCCTGTAATATTCAGCCTGTTTTATGGACTCTTTTAGAGAGAGAAACTCCGGCCTCTGGGCTTGGGCTATCTCGTAGAGCCTGTCAATGGCAGGAACTGTTGCGTTCTTTTCCTTGATTCCCGAAAGAGCGATTTTTTTGTCCAGCTCTATGCCAAGATACTGGTTGAGCGTAGCGCGCAGAACGATCAACTGCTTTTTAGTCTTTCTTTGCGTCTGCACAGCCTCGGCCAAGGCTACATCGGCTTTTAAAACGTCGTTTCTGGCCGCAACCCCTTGCTGATAATTTGCTTCCGCATTTTTTTTCTGCACCTGAAGGCTTCTTACATTGTCGCTGGCCACCCGCACAAGCTTTTGCGCCAGAAGGGTCTGGAGGTAGGCTACCCTCACGTCTCTTGTAAGATCCAAGCGGGCCTTTTGAAGGTTGTATTTTGAAACCTTCAAGCCCGCCTTGCTTGCATTGTAGTTTGAAACCAGTTCAAAGCCGGTAAAAAGGGGCTGAACGACTTCGACATCCCAAAGATTTTCGTTTTGCAACGCAAAAGGCACATTCTGAAATTCAGGAATGCCCACAATCGATACATAAGGCTGTTGGGACCAGCGCTCATACATGTAAGAGCCGTTCACCTTGGGAAGAAAGCCCGCCTTGGCCTGGTTTACCTTCTCCCGGGAGGCCGAGACGTCGGTGAAGGCGGCCATGTAGGCCGGGTTGTGCGCCAGCGCGAACTCCACGGCGGCTTCCTGGGTAAGTGGTTGCATTGGCGTGGACGGCGCGGTTACAGCCTGGGCGGGCAAGGGCGCCGAGAGACAAAAAAGCAGAAAAATAACGTTAAGTCGTTTCATCGTTGCTCCTGGCGCCGCATTTCCAGCATCCTGACCATGGCATGGAAATTTAGGTCCGAAAGAGACCCTATAACCTTGTCCGCCCCGGCAAGCTCCCCTGCCGGAAAAGAATTTGTAATCCCAATGACCCTCATCCCCGCCGTTTTAGCCGATTTAATTCCGGCAGGGGTATCTTCTATAGCGATGCAGTTGTGTGCCTCGATGGGGCCGTAAACCCCCCTCAAACGCTCCAGGGCAAGTAGATATGTCTGCGGGTCGGGCTTGCTTTTTTCGACATCGTCCGCACCTACAATGACTCGAAAAATCCCTTTGAGCCCTAGAGACGATAAGAAAGCTCCAACTTCGTGCCCAAGCGCCCCGGAGGCCACAGCCAACGGTATGCCCCTATCCTTGAGCTCTTTTACCAACTCGACAACGCCCGGAAAACTCGGCGTTCCCTGCCCGATCAGTCGGGCAAGGGCGGCGGACTTGGCCCGGATCAGTCCGGCGAGTGAATCGGCGCCAAGTTGCCTTCCCGCCTCGGAAAATGCGTGCACAAAGGCGTCCCTGTCGTCAAAGCCTACGAAATGTTCCAGGTATCGCCCATAATCGTGCCCGAGACCGAGCGGAACGAGCACCTCCTGAAAGGCCTCGTAATGAAGCGGTTCGGTATCGACCAATACGCCGTCGCAGTCAAATATCACGCCCTGAAGAAGCCGGGCTCGACTGTTATCGCCAGTCAAAAAAGTCTCCATCCAAAATGGTTTTCAAACTCATGCTTGCCGTTTTTCCGAATTACAAAAAATCACGAAATTTTACAAACCGCAATTTAAATCTCGCCCGGTCAGTCCTGTCTGGATGCCGCGGCTCCCAGCGCACGGATGCCGCCAAGCGAGAATCGAGTTATATGATCGGTCATTTGCTCTATACTAAAAGGGTCTACCCCATGGGGACAAAGCGACTCGATCATGTGGGAGGCAATATGGTGGTGAAAACATTGCCCGACAATGCTCAACGAAGTTAGAAAGATTGAATCGCCCTCGTCCGACGTATTTTCTTCATTTCTCAGTTCTCGCACTATGCACCCCAGGTACGTGTAGAGAGGCCGGACCGAATGTTCGACCACCTCGCCCAGAACCCCGCTCGGTTCGGCGATCTCCCTGGCCAGAAGCTTGCCGTGCCATGCGGGAAGCCCTTCCCCCATAAGACGCAAAAGAAGCGAGTGAACGTAGGCGCGAAGTTTTTCCTCGGGGCTCGCCTGGTCGGTAAGCCCCAGGTCGGGAGGATACCTCGTGAGCGCCAGTTGAAGCGACTGGCCGAAGATTGCCTTGTACAACCCCTGTTTGTCCCGGAAATGATAGTTGACAGAACCTACGTTGGTGCGGGCCCGCTGGCAAATCTGCCTCACAGTGGATGCACGGAAGCCATGCTGGGCGAAAACCTCCCCGGCTGCCTTTATGAGCCTGGCCTTTGTGTCTTCCACTTTTTTTGTATTCTGCGCCATCCCTAAATCCCAGGGGAAATGGTCAAGGATTGAAAATAGTTCTTTAAAACTACTGTTCCAAACAGACGTTTAAGCCGACTTTTCTATATTTGCCTGCCTTTGTCAATAACCATCGCAAAATTCTTTCCCGCTACCCGCTCTTTATAGTTAAAATAAAATAACCGCAGCGGGTGCCAGGTGGGGGAAAGCCTTTTTTGCTTTTCTTCCCTTGGGAGGCGTCGGGGCGCTCGATCTTTGGGGCCGGTTGGCGGGCCGTGTTTTTGCCCCTAAGGACAAAGGGTCTGAGCATGCTGGAAGTTTGATTGGAGTGTCGCCTGCTCGCCTGCCTATTTTAGGAGTCTCAAAGTTGCTCAGTTTAAAAGATGTTTCAAAATTGATCGGGAAAAAGGACCTTTTTCGCGAGGTGTCCCTGCATGTGCATTCGGGCAATAGAATCGGTCTCATAGGACCCAACGGAGCCGGAAAATCGACCCTTTTTGGAATAATCCTGGGTGCAATCGAGCCGGATTCAGGCAGTGTGGCCAGGGCCGGAACGGTTAGAGTGGGGTGGCTTTCCCAGGAAATGATCCCCGCGCGGGGAAAATCCGTTATCGAGCGTGCGGTCGACGTGTGCGAGGAAGCCGGCCCGCTTCGTGCCCAACTCGAACAGGTGCAAAACGATATCCATCGTGAAAAGGATCCCCGGCTCCTGACCGATCTTGCGGCACAACACGCCGTGCTTTTCGAAAAGCTCGAGCATCTGGTTGGCTACAACCTGGAGGCCAGGGCGCAAAAGGTTCTCGCCGGTCTGGGGTTTGCGCCCCATCAGTTTACCATGGCTGCGGCCGCTCTTAGCGGCGGTATGGCGATGAGGCTCGAACTGGCAAGGCTCCTTCTTGCCGAACCCGACCTTTTGCTCCTGGATGAGCCAACCAACCACCTCGATCTTGAAAGTCTCCTGTGGCTTGAGGATTACCTGCTCGGGTGCTCATCGGCGCTTGTCCTGATCTCGCACGACCGTGCGTTTCTAAACAGAACCGTTTCACGCATAGTCGAGATTGAAGCGGGTATGCTCCAGGAGTATGCGGGAAACTATGATTTTTACCTCGAAGAGAAGGCGCGGCGGATGGAAATCCGCATGGCCACTTATAAGAACCAGCAGGAGCGTATACGCCAACTCGAAAGGTTTATCGATAAGAACAGATGTAACAAAAAAACGGCCTCTCAAGCCCAAAGCCGTATAAAGGCGCTCGAAAAAATTGAAAAGGTCGAAGCGGTTGTCTCGTCCTCGGAAATCCATTTCGGTTTTCCCCCGTGTGTGCGTTCGGGCAAAAAGGTGATCGAGCTAGTCAATGTCGGAAAGTCTTACGAGGGTGTCACAGTGTATTCGGGTATTGACTTGCTCGTGACCAGGGGAGACAAGATCGCCTTGATGGGGCCAAACGGTGCGGGCAAGAGCACCCTTCTAAAAATCCTCGCCGGGGCCGTAGAGCCCGATTCAGGTGACATTTTGACTGGAGTGCATACTTCCATGGGCTATTACGCGCAGCACCAATGGGAGCAGCTAAATCCGGAGGCTACCGTCTACGAAGAAGCTCTGTCGGTTTCGGGCGATATGGTCCAGAGCCGATTGCGCTCTCTGCTAGGCTCTTTTTTGTTTTACGGAGACGATGTTTTCAAGAAAATCTCTGTTTTAAGCGGAGGCGAAAAGGCCCGACTGGTATTGTGCAAGCTGCTGCTCCAACGTCCCAATTTCTTGCTGCTCGACGAACCGACAAACCATCTCGATATTGCTTCCAGGGTAATGCTTGAAAAGGCGCTTGCCCAATTTGACGGAACGATCTGCTTTATCAGTCACGACCGGCAGTTCATAAATGCGGTAGCCAACAGGATACTGGTGGTAAAATCGGGCGCTGTCCATACTTTTTCCGGCAACTATGATGATTACGAGCAAACTTGGAAAAGCCGTCTTGAAAATCCAGTCCAGGGCCAAACGCCAAAACAGGAAGGCAACGGGGCAAAGTCCCAGCCTGGTCAAAAAAGAGCCCAGGCCCAATGGAGAAACGAACTTTTTCGGGCCAAAAAGCCCATCCAGGATTTGATCGACCGCATCGAGCAAGATCTGGATTTGTGTCATGCTGAACTGGAATCCTTAAGAGAGCGGCTTGCCGACATGGAGACTTACAGGCAGGGAAAGCTGGCCGTGGAGGTGCAGTCTCAATACAGGCAAACCCAGTCCAGGATTGACGAACTTACAGGTCAATGGGAAAGCAAAATGCTCGAACTCGAGCAGATAGAAGAAGATTTTCGAAAGGAAAGGCAACGGCGAGATATTTGCGCGCAGGGCGTCCCCGCTTAAAACAAAGGATAAGCATTGGATATTCACAGGTTGCTGATTTTTTGTAAAGTCATCGAACTCCAAAGCTTTACCAAAGCCGCCGAGGTTCTGGGGCTTACTCAGCCGACGGTAAGCGAGCACTTAAGGGCTCTTGAGGAGTTGGTTGGTGAAAAACTGGTCGACCGGCCTGGACGCCAGATCCTGCCCACTCCCGCCGGGAAAGTTCTGTATAAATACGCCCTTGAGATCATCCAGTTGCGCGACAAGGCAGTGCAGGCGATCGGAAAATTCAAAGGCGACCTCTCGGGCTCTCTTCATCTTGGAGCGAGCACAATTCCTGGGACCTACATCCTGCCAAGGCTCGTTGGAACTTTTAAGGCCTGCTGTCCTTCCATCCAAATCGCCGTAAGGATGGGCGGCAGCGGAGAAATCGTCAAAAAAATCCTCGATGGGGAAGTCGAATTCGGAATAATTGGCGCGAAATGGGATGAGAAAAAAATACTCTTCGAACAAATTTACTCCGATGAGCTTGTACTGGCGGTCTACAAGGGCCATCCCTGGCAAGGCCGCGATTGCGTAGCCGTCAGTGAGCTTCAGGGGGAGCCCTTCGTTCTCAGGGAAGGTTCCTCGGGTACCCGCATGGTCACTGCTCGGGCGCTTGAGTCGGTTGGATTTTCACCTTCTCTTTTAAACGTTGTCGCCGAAATGGGTTCCACCGAAGCTGTACGGGAGGCCATCAAGGCTCGTATTGGAGTATCGATAATTTCCCGGCACGCGGTGTGCGAAGACATTGAAAGAGGCAGCCTGCACGCTCCTGCCCTCCAACACCTGCGCATTCGCAGACCCTTTTTCCTCGCGCAAAGAAAAAACCGGGAACTCTCTCCCCTATGCTGTGCCTTTCTCGAACACCTCAAAACCGAGAGGAGCTTGAAAATTGCCTCCGAAATAGCAGGCCATATTTTTGACGCCTGACCTGTTTCTAAGCTCAGGAAGGCATGGTGGTAACGTTGTTTATCACTCCGGATATAAACTTGCTTACCTCTGTTGGCAGATCATCGTTTAACCTGCCGAATTCAACTCCCAATTCCAAAAAGTGCGCATCTTTTCTAAGATATTTTATTGTGCTGTTGATCTCCATGGGAACGGCCGACTCCGTTTCATAGAAGCACAGTCGGATCTTGTGGCCTACCTCGAAGGGCAGCGGCGGGGCGCCGTAATTATCCATGCACACCTTGCACCCTCCCTCGCTGATGTTGACTACGACGGCCCTGTACTCGGCTTTTCCTTCTTTAATAGTGGCCGAAAATACGCATGGAAAACGAGGGGATTTACGTAAATTCCAGGTTTTGACCTCAGTTGGGTATTCAAGAAAAACCATCATCACAGGCTTAACAATGGAGGATCTGATAGTTGAGTTAAAAGCATAGGCGTCGTCTTGACTGACGTATCTCACAAACAGGGATTCCCCCTCGTTCATCCTGGATAGTATCTCGAGGCTGGGAAAAACACGGACTATCAGACACTCGCCTGGAGTCATTCCGGCGAGGATCCCGTTAAAATTTACCCTTCCCTCGTCTTCGCCATGTTCAATCTTTAGCTGCGTACCAGGGAGCAATTTAAGGACAGGGTCAAAAAACGGCCCGTCAAAAAATCTATCGGTAGCGGATATCCTCGAATCAAATCCCATAAAAGATCGCCTCCTTTCTAGGAAAAACATGGAAATAGTGCGGTGCTAAAGGAAAAGTCCCCAGCCTGCTGCAAAACTATTTTTATGCAATCTTCATACTCATGGTGTGTTTAATCGGATAAAACTTTTTAAAAGATCAGCTGATTTTTGCCTTTTATGGCCTGCGGCCTTTTAAACAGCTCTTCGCAAATTCGTGCCCTTATCCCTGCGATGATCCCCGGGCAGTCCGCGGGTTTCTAAATCCATGATTTCCGGGATGTCTCAGGATTTTAAAAAAAGATTGGATTACTATCTGGTAATTAAGAGGCTTGCAAGCGTGGCTAAAGCCTGTAATCAGGGCGATCGCTTGAAATTACGCGAGCCTTAGCAGGGTTAACAGGTGGTCGTATTTTCAGCCTGTACGCTTGCCCTGGACGTGTGGTTATTTCTCGTTGATTCTGGTACGCTAATTTTGTAGGCTGAGAAGGAGCAGATGCCCGGATGCATGGCGATTGTGGGCCGCTGGCCTCTATCGCTATTTTTGCAGGCGCCTTATCCGGGGCGTGGGGTACCATTTTGATTGTCAAACCAATGACTTTAAATCCTCAATGATTCGTGAATGATTCGTGGCCCAAATTACAGATTTCGATTTAGGAGCCCCTTTTGTATTGGCGGCCGCCGGATCGTGGCGGGTGGAATGCCGGTTCCACCGGTGGGGCCTGATGACCGTCCGAATCGCAATGGTTTCTTCCAGGGAGGTTCTCTATTGTTGGCGTTTTACAAAAAAGGCTTGACCTGTATTATTTTGCTTTTGGTAATGCTGACTCCGGCTGTTTCCAGGGCTGGGGCACAGTCTGAGAGCAAACCCACTGCCACCTTTACTCCTGCCAAATGGCTTGCTGGAGTTTTTAAAACGACTGCGGCCTCCTTAAACGAGGAAGCGAAGAAAGATAGTTCTGATGCGGCTGCGCTTCGGGCAAATCTTGCGAAAGCAAGCGATGAATTGCAGAGCATGCAAATGAGGGTGGCCATGTTAAAAACCGGCATGGAAGTTAATGGGATAACCTCAGCCCTCATTGGCGCAATCTTTGCCAAGTTTTCCGCAAAGGCTAAGGAGCTTTCCTCAAGGCTCGACGATTTAAATGATGAAATAAAAGATGTGCAACACCGCAAGGCTGCTCACGATGCTTCCAGGTCCGTGATCGAGCGGCAGATTGAAATCCTCAAAAAATCGCCTCAGCCCGGAGCATGGACTACGCAAATTCAGGCCTCTTTTAACAGTTACGCAGGCGCATGCGCAGCCTTTAACGTTGCCTCAAGCGGGCTCGTGGATGCTTTGAATCAAAATGCGGCTCTGGTAGGGCAGGAAAAACTGCTGGTTGACGGAGTGCTGCCGGGGTTGAAAAAGTTGCAGGAAGGCTTTGTGTCCGATCTGCTCCATCAGAGCCGGGCCAAGCCGATCCTGGAGCAAATTCCGACTCTTCTGCGCAGCATAAGCGGTCTGCCGCGTCAGGCATGGGCCGGGTGTCGCGGTTTGTCCCATTGCCTGCAAATTCGGGCTTTCCTGGTCAAGAATTGGGTGCGCCTTTTAGGTCTTCTGCTTTTTATCTGCTTTCTGGGCTGGGCTGCCCGGCAATTAAAAGGCCGTCTCGAACCCCTATTGGTATTTGTTCTTTCCCATTCGAGCGAAGTCGGCGTGCGCATTCTTGTAAGCATTGCCTGCGCCCTGCTTGCCCTGGTCTATCCCATTGCCTTTATCGTCTGGCTTGTCTCCGCCTATTCTGTTCTGGGGTTGTTTTCCGCCGATGCGGCTCTCATTTTGCTATACGTGCTCTCAGGGTTTACGGTTTTTGGGATTTTAAGCCGCGTAATAAAAGACCTCTTCTACGGGACAGAATCCAAAACGTGCTGCATTCCTTTTATCAACCCGAAGACTGCCCGATCGTTTTGCTTCCATCTGCGGCTCCTTAGCGCCTATGTGACTGTGGGGTTCGTTTTTATAGCGATACTTGGTCTGGACAGGTTTCCCCTTTCGATGAAACTGCTCGTGACCCAGATATACAATGCGGGCGTGCTTCTGTGGACTTGCTTTCTGATGCGCCCTGGCTACCTTAAAACAGTCATTGATCGCCCGATATCGCCTACATGGTCTAAGTGGCTGGGTTACTTCTGGACGGCGTTGCTGTTGCTGCTGGTTAGCGTGTGTTTCCTGGAGTTGCTTGGATTTCAGTCGTTTTCGATCTATGCCATAAATGCGGTGGCTTTGACCGAGTCCTTGATCGTCGGCGTACTGTTTGTGGCTGTGACGGGCAAGGGTGTTTTGAGAGAAATCTTTGAACGTGAGCGTGTCCTTTTGCACCTCTTTGGAGATGTGGGGCTGCATCTGCGCCAGTTATATCTTCCCGCCCGCATGTTTCTTTCGGCTTTGCTTATTGCCGGGTTTGTAAGCGGCATTCTTGTGGCTTGGGGTATAGGCTTCTCCTCTTTGCTGGTATTTGTTGGCCACCTGAGCAGAGGGGTTGTCCTTGGGAGCTTGCACCTTAGCCCGGTTACTATTTTGGCCTCATCATTCGTTCTCTATGCAGTGTTTCGTGGTTCCAAACTGTTTAGAACCTTTCTGCGCAGCCGAGTCTTTCCACGCACCGGTTGGGATTTGGGGATCCAGTATTCGATTTCCACCATCCTGCAGTATGCGATCATTATCGGCGGTGTGCTGCTGGCTATGAACATTTTGGGTTTTCCCCTGGCCAGTCTGACCCTTCTTGCAGGCGCTTTGGGCATCGGCGCAGGCCTTGGTCTGCAGGGAGTTATTTCAAATTTCGTGAGCGGCCTCGTGTTGCTCTTTGAACGCCCTATAAAGGTGGGCGACATGCTTGTTATCGATGGTCAGTGGGGCGAGGTGAAATCAATCAACATGAGAAGCACGGTATTCCAGAATATGGATCGTTCCGTGCTGATCATTCCCAACTCGGACCTGCTGTCGGCAAAGATTATCAACTGGAACCATTTCGGCGCCGGTCCCAATCGTCTGACCCTCAGCGTGGGGGTATCCTACAGTTCGGATGTAAGAATGGTGACCCGTCTTTTGCAGCAAATCTGTCTGGCCAACCCTCGGGTTTTAAAGGACCCCGCGCCCCAGATATTTTTCGAGGCCTACGGCGACAGCTCAATTAATTTCAGCCTCCGGGTTTTCGTTTCTACGGCAAAGGACCGTGTTCCAACCACTCATGAAATCAATACGGCCATTTTCGAGACTTTTCAGAAACAGGGGATCGAAATGCCTTTCCCGCAGCGTGATTTGCACATAATAGACGAGCGTAAAAGCCTGTCCCAGGAGGGGGAGAAGCTCTCGGCCCCGCTTGTTAAGTAAAGCCGGTTAATGAAAAATGGCCGGCTTTGGCCAGCCAAAAATTGCCTGTTTGATCTCCTAAACGATTCTAAAGAAGTCTAACTCACCCGCTTTGAGGCCGCTTTGCTCTTGCTTTCCGCAATCAGGCGGCGAGCGCTTTCCGTGAGGTTGGCGGTCTCGGGTTTGGTAATTTGTTCGTCCGCGCCAACCGATTTGCCTTTATGTAGCAGTCGATCGTTTATAAGGGAAGAAAACAGGATGACCGGCAAGGCCGAGAGAACCGGGTCTTTTTTTACTGCCTGGCAAAGGCTGTAGCCGTCTATCTTGGGCATTTCGATATCGGAGATCAATACCTCGATGTAGTCGTTAATCGGGCGGTTTTCCTTTTGGCTGCGCTCCTTGAATCCCATGAGAATGGAAAGAGCACTCTCTCCGTCGCTTGCTGTCGTTATCCTGAAGCCGTCTTCTTCGAGCTTGCGCTTCAAAATGGTCCTGATGGAGGAGGAATCATCGGCTATTAGCGCTTTGGGTGGGGTGGCCGCTTCGGGTTTTTCCCGTGGATTGCGTTCGCCTTGAGGCAGTGTGTAAAGATGTGCAGCCTCGGGTCCTGTCAGTGAATATTGGGCGTTTAGCTCCGCGAGTATTTTTTCCATATCCAGGATCAAGACGTTTCTATCCTCAAACTTTACGATCCCTGTTACCGATGAGGAAAACTGGCCCAGAACGGGCTCGGCCGGCTCTATTTCCGACCACGCAAGGCGGTGGATGCGGTTTACCCCCGAGACCTCGAAGGCCATGGTTGTGCGGTTAAATTCGGTAATTATGGCAAGGGCGCACTCTTGATCATCGGGTTTTACCTTGCCCAGTTGCAAGGCCAAGTCGATAAGCGGAATGACCTTTTTTCGCAGGATAAAGGTGCCGAGTACCGAGGGGTGAGCCATAGGCACCTTATTGACCACCGGTAGTTGTATGATTTCAAGAACTTTTGCCACATTGATCCCGTAGGATACGCGGCAGACTTTTCCCTCGCAGTGGCCTGGTACGGCAACCGACTCATCGAGGTAGAATTCGACTATTTCCATTTCGTTGGTACCGGTCTTTAATAAAATGCCTGTTTGGTAAGCCATGATTGCCCCAGTGAAAGTCAAGTTTTAGAAATTATCCGGTCTGCAATATCATCGGCAAAAGATTCTAATTTCTTCACACGCTTTTTTGTTTGCGCAACAAAAGTTTCGGGATTTTTTCCGTGCAGCTGCTCCAAAGGGAAGGCTAAGGGTCTGCCCTTAAAATAATTACCTCCTAAGATTGGAGCAGTTTTGATAAGATGCGATTTTTAAACAGTTGTTCGAAAACGAGCGGAAGGGAGCCGATGAGCCGCATACTGATTATAGATGATGATTTCGAGTTGTGCGAGTTGCTGGCTGAATATGTGAAGCCCGAAGGGTTTGAAATTACCTCTGTCCACGATGGCGAACAGGGGTTGGACAAGGCCTTGACCCAAAAGGGTCTCTACGACCTGATCGTGCTCGATATCATGCTCCCGGGGATGAATGGTTTCGAAGTCCTTCAGAAGTTACGCTCCCAGGTCGATACCCCCGTCCTTATGTTGACCGCCAGGGATGAAGAGGTAGACAGAATTGTCGGCCTTGAGATGGGCGCAGACGACTACCTGCCAAAACCTTTTAATCCCCGTGAGTTGATTGCGCGCGCCAGGGCGATACTTCGTCGTACCGGGGACCGCCATGACAGGATCTTTTCCGTGCCCGAGGTCATAAGCGTCGGCGATATAGAAATGGACACGGGGAGCCGGATAGTGCGCCGCGAGGGCCAAAAGATCGAGCTTACCTCCGTTGAGTTCGGCTTCCTGGAGTTGCTCCTGAGAGCGGCCGGCCATGTGGTGAGTCGCGAGCAGCTTGCCGAGTCCGTTCTGGGACGCAGCCTTACTGCTTTCGATCGCAGTGTGGATGTGCATCTTAGCAGTCTTAGAAAAAAGCTCGGTCACAGGTTCGGGGAGTTGGAGCGCATCAAAACGGTCAGGGGCGCCGGTTATGTCTATGTTAATCCCTCGCGGCCCCAGAAGGGCTCTGAGTTGCAATGAGCCGGCAAGCCGTAAGAGGAAAAATCGCGATGAGGAGCCTTTTTATTAAAATTTTTCTCTGGTTCTGGGTGGCGATGGCCCTTATCAGTTTTGCCTCCTTTCTTTCAGCTATCGCCACGGAGTCGCCTCCCTTCTTTGCCATACCGTGGCTTGCAAGGCTTATTATCCGCCCGCCGACCCAAGGACATGTGAGGATAAAGTCGGGTACCTACCATGACTGGTTTAGTGTTGCGGGAAGTTCCCTCAGGCTTTCGGGGCAGACCGCTGTCCGGATCTATTCGCTTGAAGGCAGGGCCGCCTTTTTGCATTATATTGGCCAACTCCAAAAGGCTGCCCATATCGGCTATTTTGTCTACAACGAGCGAGGTGAGGAGCTCTCCTCAGGCCCGGTGTCGGAAGTCGTAAAGGATTTGGCCCTCAATCACAGCAAAGTGGGGCTGAATTTTAAAAGGACCCAAAACGCAATCTATCTGGCCCAGGAAATTCAAGGGGCAGGCGGTAAAAATTATACCCTTATCAACATGATACCGGTTAGCCATTTTCTTATAGGCAATCCCCGCTTCAGGACTTTGAACCTTCTCATCATCTTCATTACGGCCGGCGGCGTGTGTTACTGGCTTGCGCGCTATATTGCCGGACCTATCAGCAAGCTTGGGGCCGCGGCAAGAAACCTTGCCGACGGAGATCTCAAGGTTCGCGTTGCCGCGGTTTTGGGCCGCAGACGCGATGAGATTGCAGAACTTGGCAGGGATTTCGATCTTATGGCCGAAAGACTTGAAGCTTTGATCGGTTCGCAGAAGCGTCTTTTGCGGGATATCTCCCACGAGTTCCGTTCGCCCCTCGCGAGGTTGACAGTAGCGCTGGAGATAGCCAGAAGGGCCGAAGGCGATGAGGCCGGCAAAGCCCTGGACCGAATAGGGCTGGAAGCCGAAAGGCTTAATACGCTCATTGGTAAACTGCTCATGCTTGCCCGCCTGGAAAGCGGCGTTAAAGATATGGAAAAAGAAGTGGTCTCCATGGCCGATCTGATCGCAGAACTTGCCGCGGATGCCGACTTCGAAGCCAGAGGTCGAAATTGCCGGGTCAAAATGATTTTGGCCGAAAACTGTTTTGTTGTCGGAAACAGGGAAATAGTGCGAAGCGCTGTTGAAAATGTTTTGCGAAATGCCGTGCGCCACACCGCCGAAGGCAGCGCGGTAACGATTTGTCTGAGAGCCTTGCCCAATGAGGCAAACGGTTCACAGGCCGTGATCGAAGTGATGGACAAGGGAGCCGGCGTTCCTGAAGCTTGCCTTGCCCATCTTTTTTCTCCCTTCTACAGGGTAGGGGACGCCCGTGATAGACAACAGGGCGGAACGGGACTGGGACTGGCCATAACCGATCGAGCTGTCAAACTTTGCGGCGGCAGGGTATGGGCAAATAACGCTCCAGAGGGAGGATTTGTCGTTACGATGGTTTTCCCCTCTGTTGCCAATGGATCAGTGTGACAAATAGCCGTTGAGGGGTGGTATGGAGATAGGTGGAGGATCAAATATCTGCCGCCCTTTAATCATGACAGGAATGCGCTAAATACCCGGAGTATGCCAGATGACAAAATCGGATGCCTTTGTTGGAGCATGGAGACTTATTTGCTGGGAAATAGTGCTCTCCGATGGAACAGTTGTCTTTCCCTATGGAAAAGATGTTGTCGGCTATCTTATCTATACGGCCGACGGACATATGTCGGCTCAAATCATGGACCCCGATCGCCGGCAGAGCGATTCAACCTTTCCTCTCCAGTCCGCCGCCGCCCAGACCCTCTCCGATCCCGATCGGGCGCGGGCCTACACTACCTATTTGTCCTATTGCGGCACGTATAGGGTCGAGGATGATAGTGTAATCCACCATGTGAAGGCGGCGTTGATTCCCAGTTGGACCGGTTCTGAACAGGTGCGCCGCTTTAAGTTTGACAAGGGGTGCCTCATACTTAAATCCGGGGCTCATACGCTGAGGTGGGAAAGGGCTGCCGAACATGTCTGACCTGCGTGAATTTGCTTAGGACCGGAACCTGCGCCCCATCGGTCTGGCGAAGGTCCCGGAATGTGGAATGTATCCTGAAACTCAAATCAAGTGTGCAAGCCGGCAACGTGTGAGAACCGATGCCGGGGTTAGTCGTTGGGGCCTTTTTTAAAGTGTTTGGCCTTCCACATCTTATGCATCTGGTCGAGTTTTGCTCTTTGCTCCGGGGTAAGAATCGCTCTTATCTGGTACATGACCCGTTCTCGTTCGACGATAACATTTACCAGCGTCTTGGATTGCTCTTCGGCAATTGCGCGCACTTTCGCCTCGTCAAACTTGCTGGTCTTGCGCAGCGCCATAAGCTGATCGCGACCGGCCTTGAGTTGCTTGATAAGAGGTTGCATTTTAGGACGCTCTTGCGATCGTATGGCTTTGATCTGCTTTTTTTGTGTTGGGGTAAGATTGAGTTTTTTCCAAAAATTTTCATGCCGGTGATGATAGGGACAAGGTCTCATGTGATTTTGGGGTGCGCTGGTCTGGGCCGGGTTTTCAGCCGTGGCCGGCGGAGTAGCCGGCGTGGTCTCCGCGCCGATTGCAATAGAATTGAAAAACACCCATGACCCGGTCATCCACAGCGCCGCCACTACTACAATGGCCAATCCTGTCAATGTCTTTTTCATTTTGTTTTCTCCTCGTTGTTTGGTGTTTTCGAACGTTTACGAGAGTAATATAAGAAGCCTCCCTCAAGATCGAGTTAATATTGTTTAAAGGCAGGTAAAGTTTTGTAAAGACTTCCCCTGACCTGCTCGAAAATTTTTAGCGACCGCACGGCGAGGAACTTTTGGGCAGTTATTCTCAAAGGAAGACAAGTAATGGGAATTTTAAGAAAAACGAAATAAAGTAGGTATTGACGGATGGATGGGAATTTTTTAGAATGTAACATTTCCTGTCAAAGCCAAACTTGGCGCGAGCCGGGGACGGAAAGCCAACGGGTCTCCAAGGAGACGGCCGGGTTGCCTGGAATGTGGAAAGGGAAAAGGCGGAATCTTTTTACCGAAGAATCGGCCAATCCAGGATCTGCTGATGACGGGGCTAGACCGCATAACCAGTGTTTTACAGGCCTATTCGTTGAGAAGTCGCGCCAGCTACACGGCGCAGAGTTCTGTCGGGCAGACGGGGGATTCGGTGCAGATTTCCAGCGAGGGGCTGCAGAAATCCCAAGAGTTCTGGTCTCAATTGCGCAGGGAAGCTTCTCCCCCGCAGGACAGCGGTTCGGCAGAGAGCAACTCGCAAATTGCCACCTCCCAAAACGGTGCGTCCCAACTCCCGCCGGGAGATAATCTACAGATATTTAACCTTCCCTCAGATGCCGGACTCGATCAGATCCACAGCGCTTATCTCGCCGCCATAAAGCAGTATCATCCCGATAATTTCACCGGCTATAGTCCTGAATTCCAAAAACTGGCCGAGGAAAAGAGTAAACAGATCATTTTGGCATATGAAAAATTGACCAAAATGTCCTATAAATCTTCCTAGCCTCCCTGCCGGCAACCCCCTGTCGGAAAAAAATCCAAACTGCAAAATTTTCTCTTTAGTTTTTGCCAAAATTGGCCGATTGCACTAAAGGAAGGTTTTTGTAACTACCTGATGTGGGGTCCGAGCTTTTTGCAGCTCGTTTGTGCGGCAACCGATCGTGGGCTCCCTGCTTTGAAGGGCCAAACTAAAAAAAGGAGGGCACGATGTCTACAGTGTCTTCATCGACTTCGTCTTCGAGTGCGACCGCTAGTTCTTCGGTTACTGCCGGCATCAGCTTTACCGGGGTCGGCACGGGTATAAACTGGCAGTCGATAGTCAGTGAATTGACTACGGCGTCCCAGCAGGAAGAGACGCCTTACAACAATGAAATCAGTGTCTATAATACGCAGATTTCCGCATGGGGTACGATCTCAAGCGACCTTGGCACCCTTCAGAAAGCTTCCAACAGTCTTTCGAGCGCGGGGGCTCTTGACCAGTACACGGCAAACGTTTCATCGAATTCGAGCACGAGCGCATCGACGCTGCTAAGCGCAACCGCTTCTTCCTCGGCAAACCCCGGCGTTTATAACGTGGTTGTAAACTCCATAGCCCAGGCCGAACAATTGGGGTCGGCGGATTTTTCCTCCGAGACAACCGCGCTCAATATCTCAGGAAATATCCTGGTAAACGATCAGGACGTTTCGATTTCCTCAAGCGATACCCTGCAGAGCCTGGAGAGTAAAATCAACGCCTTGAACTCGGGAAGCAATCCTACCGGGGTGACGGCCTCCATCGTACAGGATAGCTCGTCGACCTATAGGCTGGTGCTTGCCAGCGACTCCACCGGAGCTGCCGGCATAAGCCTTCTGGACGGAGATACCAATAACGCCCTCGAAGCCCTTGGGTTCAATGGAAGCGGTCCAGCTACGGTCAAAAACCAGGTAACCGGAGGCGCTCAAAGCGACCCTTTTACGAGTACGACCACCGCGCTAAATTCCTTGCTTGGAACTTCGGCCCAGTCGGGGACCGTAACCATAAACGGTAAAAGCGTCACCATCAGCACCGGCGATACCCTGCAACAGCTTTCGACGGCGATGAATTCGGCAGGCCTTTCGACCTCCATAGTTTCTTCGACAAGTGGTTCCACCACCACGTACAGCCTCCAGATCGCCGGGGGCATCAATTCCTTTACGGACAGCAACAACGTGCTGCAAACCCTCGGTTTTATCCAGGGCGACAGGGCCAGCGAGGTCGGCATCACGGGAAGCGCGGCCAACACCACCAACGGCAGCACCCCTATCACGGCCTCAACGCTGCTTACCGGGATTTACGGCTACAACACCTGGACATCCGGAGATTCGATCACCATTTCGGGAACCAATCACAGCGGCTCGACCGTATCGTCCAATCTGGCTATAACCCAGACCACCACCGTTCAGGACCTTCTCAACCAGATTGACACCACTTTTGGCAATGTTACGGCATCGGTGACCTCCAGTGGGCAAATTCAGGTAGTAGACAACGCAACCGGGACCAGCCAACTCTCGATGAGCCTTACGCCAAGCATACAAGATGGAAATTCCACCCTTGGCTTCGGATCTTTTGGAACGGTGGGTACGGTGCGCCAGTATGTGCTGCAGCAAGGCACGAACGCATCCTTGAGCGTTGACGGCATGAACGTTACCAGTTCGTCCAATACGGTTACAACCGCCATCTCGGGAGTGACGTTAAACCTGCTTGGGGCAAGCCCCAGCACGACTCTTTCGGTAAACGTGGGCTACGATACAAGTGCCATCGAATCGCAGGTAAACAGCATGATTTCCGCTTTTAATGGTGTAGTATCGGATGTTAACTCCCAAAATGCCTACGATTCATCGACAAACACCACGGGAGGCCCGCTTTTTGGCGATCCGGTCCTCGAGGGGTTAAAAGCACAGCTTGAAAGCACCGCTTTGAGTCAGGTGGGCTCGGGTTCCTACACCAGTCTGGCAAGCATTGGGATAACGGTGGGCTCCAACGGTCTCCTCAGCATGAACACATCGACCTTCGAAAGTGCCCTGGCCAATGATTTTCAGGCCGTTTCCAATATTTTTCAGGACTCGGGAACAACCAGCAACAGTACGTTTCAATACATGGGCAATGGCAGTTCCACACTTTCGGGTACATACAACATCAATCTGACTTCGGCTACCTCGGGCACTATCGACGGCCAGACCGCAACAGCCAACGGGAGTCTTTGGACCCTGAGCGGTTCGACCAGCGGGGCCAACGGGCTTGAAGTGAATTATACCGGCAGCTCTTACCCCGCCAGCGCAACGGTGACCGTAAGCCGCGGAATCGGCTCTCTTTTGAACAATTTGGTCAATTCATACACCAATTCGGTAAGCGGCATCATCACATACCAGGATAGCGGTATCAATAATACCATTACCGGACTTCAACAACAGATAACCAACATGCAGAACAACATCAATCAGCAGGAGCAGTCGCTTACTCAGGAATACGAGAACATGAACACCACCGTTGCCAATCTCGATCTCATGCAGAGCTATCTGACCGCTCAGCTGGCAACCCTCTAACCTGCTCAGGTGAAAGGGTAATCGCTATTTGCCGGTATTTTCCGCAAGGCCGGCAGGGGAAGGGCTGTGACAAAACTAGAACTGGGAGTTCCTGAGCGTTCTCGGACCGGGAAGCCTCTTGACATCATAGCCGAAAGCGTTTCCCTACGCGGGGAAAAACGCTATCAGGAGGCTCTCGAAAGATTGGAGGAAGCTTCGAGCGCTGATCCCGCCTTCCTCCCCCTGCTGGTTGAAAAAGGCATTGTCCTCTTCGAATTGGGCAGGTGCGAGGAAGCGATCGAATGTTTCGACCAATTCCTTAAGTGGAGCGGGAACCCGCAGGTGCGGCAATTACGGGAGATGTGCCTCAAACACGCACTCGCCAACTGTGATCTCATGGTTGCCCAAGACCGGGATAGCGTGGAGCCTCTTCTTAAGCGCGCCGATATCCTGGGGAGGTTGCGCCGCTACGAAGATGCTGTTCGCGATTATAGCGCCGCCATGGCAATCAGGGCAAACGAGTTCGCAGCAATCCTTAACAAGCGCGCCAATGTTTTGCTCGATCTTGACCGGCCCGAGGATGCTCTTGCGGGCTACGATCGTGCCCTCGAATTTTTGCCCTTCAACGCCTCCCTTGAGTATAACCGCGCCAATGTATTGCATAAGCTCTCCCGCATGGAGGAAGCCATCAGGGGCTACGACCGGGCTCTCGAACTCAAGCCAGACCTTGCGGAGGCCAAAATGGAAAGAAGCCATTGCAGGCTTGCCATGGGTGACTTCGAGCGAGGTTTTGCCGAATATGAGTCAAGGTGGGAAATTACCCGGCTAAAATATGCCAAGTCTAGTTTACCGCGCCCCCTTTGGCTGGGAAAAGAAAACCTTGAGGGGAAAACCATTGTCCTGTGGGCCGAACAGGGCTATGGGGATACCATTCAGTTTTTGCGCTACGTCCCTTTGGTGGCGCGCATTGCCGGGAAGACCGTTTTGCGTGTTGCCCCCTGTTTGCAGACCCTTGCCAAATCCCTTGACTGCAGAGTATCCGTTATATCTTCAGTCGATGCTCTGCCTGCCCATGACTTCAATTGTCCTCTGATGAGCCTGCCTCTGGCATTTGCCACCAGGCTCGAGTCCATCCCCGCCGACATTCCCTACCTGAGCGCAGAGCGGGCGCAGGTGGAGAAGTGGAAAGGCAGGCTGGGTGTGGCTACAAGGCCAAGGATTGGTCTCGTCTGGGCAGGTAATCGGCGTGAACCGGTAAACCACACCCGGGATATGCGTCTTGAAATGTTTGCGCCCCTCATGAACCTCGATGCCGATATCATAAGTCTTCAAAAGGAAGTGGGGGACGAGGACAGGCCGGCCCTTGCATCCATGGCCCGAATTGCTCCTCTTGGCGAAGAACTCTCCGATTTTGCCGACACTGCCGCATTGATTGAAAATTTGGACCTGGTCATAAGTGTCGATACCGCGCTCGCCCACCTCGCCGGAGCATTGGGCAAGCCCGTCTGGATTCTGCTGCGCTATTCGGGGGAGTGGCGATGGCTGCTCGGTCGCCAGGATTCCCCCTGGTATCCAACCGCTAGAATATTTCGGCAGAAAACCCCCGGAGACTGGGCCGGTCTCCTATGCGAGCTTGTCGCACAGTTAGGGGATTGGTCGAAAAAATCCTGGGTTGCCTCACAAACTTTTTAATGCATTACTCTCCATACTCGGGAGATTGTGGCCTTGAGCCTACAGCGCTGTATCTAAATTCCTTCAGGTTAACCGAAATCTGCCTGTCTAATCACGCTATTGCAATTAAAACCGCAGAAAATGTATATTTAATTCATTATAATAAACATTCCAGAGCTTTGGTTTGTATTAGATATTTTTATTTTCCCGGCAGGCCCAGCCTGTCTGGCGGAATATGACGGAACTTAAGGGCCGTCACACCAGATAAAGAAGGAAAAGGTCCGGCAGGGGAGCGGGAATTCCGGTTTTTTTAGTGTGGCGTGACGAACAATCCGTGCTTGGAGTCTGTCTTAGGAGCTGTAAGACTTCGAAAACTCAAATCAATTTTTGCCTCCTGGTGAGCCCTTTTAAAATTTCGCCAAATGTCATAAAAGATTCAATCGGTTAGGGCAGGGAGGGAAATCGTTTTGCGCAAGCCCGAGGTTGCTCTACTTCGATATTTCTCCAGATCGGCTTTCCTCGGTTTTCATGCCCAGGTGGTAGAGGATATGGCCCAAAAGCAGAGCCCAGCCGGAGGCAAATAGGATCGCCGCGCCTGTTCGAGCCGCCCCTCCTAAGAGGTGGGTAAGAACCCGTTGTAGAGGTGTACAATAGAGTATCAATCCTATTACGGACAGTGGCAGGCCAAGGATTTTCGCAAACTTCATCTTTTTCTCCGGGTCCAAATTGGCCGGGAAGCAACCAAATGAGGCATTACAGACTTTGCTGGTTTTTAGATGTTCCCCGCGTATTGCGGCCATGACTTCCGCCATGGCAATATGGATTCTTAGATAACACGTAAGCTCTTATAATACAAGTATAAAAATATTTCTCAGCCTTGCCCATCGAATCTCTTGCCGGTTCGTGAGGAAGGCACATCACGCAGAGCTGACAACTGGGCTATGTGAATTCCAAACCGTTGAAGCGGTCTTGAGCGCAATTGATCCCTGGCCGCGGAATGTATACAACAACGCAACCGGGAGGAAATTGTTCTACGGCAACCCCATTGACTACGAAGGGGGGGGCTGGTAGGGTTGCGGCCGCATTTGGAATATTTTGTGATGCAAGGTTTTTGTACGCGGTGCAACCCAAAAGGGGCATCTGCGGGAAGCATTGCGCAGGGCGGTCTTCTTTTGATCACAGGGGGCAAGTGTGAAGGCCTATACCGGTAAAGGGGATCAGGGAAAAACAAGCCTTTATAGCGGAGAGCGGGTCGCCAAAAATCACCCCCGGGTTGAGGCATGTGGTGATATCGATGAACTCAATTCGGTAATGGGAGCGCTCATTTCCCTTTTGCCAGCCGATAAGAGCGATTTGAAGGTTGAGTGCGAGCATGTACAATCGGTTCTCTTTGTGGCGGGCGCCTGGCTGTCAACTACTGCGGATTCAGCCGGATTTGCAAGGGTTGGCAGTGTGGAAAAGGCCGATACAGAGCTACTTGAACGATTTATCGAGAGGATGGACGCCCAACTGCCGCCTCTTAAGGAATTTATCCTTCCCGGAGGCCATTTTTGTGCCGGCCTGGCCCATATGGCGCGCACCGTGTGCCGAAGGGCCGAAAGGCACGTCGTTATCCTGGAGGAAGAGTTTTCCAAAGAAGAGGCGCAGGTTCGGTTAATCGACCTTGTAAGGTTCCTTAACCGTCTTTCCTCATACCTTTTCGTGCTTGCCCGTTATATCAACCGGGTGTACGGAGAACGCGAGGCCCTCTGGAAAAATCCTCGCTCCGAGTCGAACTTGCCCAAATAGAACAAAAGTTGCCAACGATTTAGTGCCGATGGTTTTAAGTACCGGCATATATCCTTGACTTCACGAAACGTTTTGGGCCAAGATCACGAGACTTAGGAAGGCCCCTGGACCGCAAGAGGGCGGGGTCGGCTTTTTTGTAAAACCGTGGGCTTGGCGGCAGGGAGAAAACCCCGCGCCTGCATAGTGGAAGGCTCTACTGCCTTTCGGAGGATAATATGGGTGTGGATGAGAAAAGTTTTGAGGCTGTAATAATCCTGGGTCACGGGAGCCGGGTGCCGGATGCGGGAAAGGATATGGCGAGGGTGGCCCAGCGGCTTCGCGAAAAATACGGCTATCCGTTGGTCGAGGTGTGCAACATGTCGAGGCTTGGACCCCATTTCCCCGAAATTTTTGAAAAGGTTGTAAAACTTGGGGCAACCAGGGTGCTGGTGGTTCCCTATTTTTTACACTCCGGCATTCACCTGCTGCTCGATATCCCGGAAATGTTGAAGGAAGAGGCTCAAAAGTTTCCAGGTGTGAGCGTGCAAATGGGTCGCAGCTTCGGCTTTGACGAACACCTTGTCGATCTTTTGCGCGAAAGAATCGAGGAGACCAAAACCTTGAGCGACGTACGGCAACTGGTCTTGCCGCCGAAGGAAAAATATCCGGTGCCCGAAGGTCAGTGCGAATTTGTACCGATGTCCCCCGATGAGGCTGCCAAATACCGCGCCTAGGATATTGCGGGTAAGCTTTCACTTTTCCAATAGAGATAAGACTATTATGCCCAACGAAGAGCAATCCGTTAGATGCGGCACCCTTTACGGAATCGGGGTTGGCCCTGGCGACCCCGAACTGATGACGGTAAAAGGGGCGAAGGTGCTGGAGAGATGCAACCACGTTTTCGTTCCAAAGGCTCGAAGCGATAACGGCAGTATCGCCCTTGCCATAGCCGGCGGGTACCTGAGGCCGGGCTGCGAGGTTCACGAGTTGGTGTTTCCGATGAGCGGTGATCGGGGGGAATTGTCATCCCATTGGACCGAGGCTGCCGGAAGCGTGGCTCAGGTTCTTAGCACGGGTGAAGACGGTTGCTTTCTAACCCTTGGCGACCCCTTTTTGTACTCGACTTACATATACCTGGTCAGGTCGCTTCGCGAGCGGCTGCCCGGCGTGGGGCTAGTTACGGTTCCGGGCATAACGGCATTTAGCGCCGCGGCCTCCATGGCCGAATTCCCGGTGGGCGAGGGCAGGGAGCGGGTGGTGATAGTGCCCGCCTCAGACGATCTCGATGCTGTAAGGGATGCCCTGGCCGCAGGCGGAACGGTGATACTTATGAAAGTGGGCAGGAGGCTTGCTGCGCTCCTTGATCTTATCGGGGAGGCCGGACTTTTTGAGCGTGCGGTCTATGTGGCACGGGCAGGTCTTGAAGGCCAGGAGGTCTGGACCGATCTGTCAAGGTTGCGTCGGGAGAGGGTGCAAGCCGACTACCTGTCGATTCTGCTCGTTCATGCGGGAGGCTGAGGCTCGTTTGTTTGCTTGACAAGATGCTTTGATTCTTCTACAAAATGGTGGTGAAATTGGAAGTTATCCGAATGCTGGCCGTTGCGCCATAAAAGGGAAGCCGGTGAAATTCCGGTACGGACCCGCCGCTGTGATCGGGGACGAAAGCCGCATCAAGCCACTGCCTCAATAGTTTTACGGGCGGGAAGGCGCGGCCTGTAGGTCGATCCGAGAGTCAGAAGACCTAACATTCGGTTGTATTGCCCGGGGAGACGGCAAATCCTCTGACGCTTTTATTGTGCGCCGGGGGATTTTTTTTTGCCCCGGTGTTTGAAAAAATTCCTCGAGGTAAGGAGAAAAATAATGGCTTCGCAAGTTGAACAGGCAGTAAAGGGTGTGATAACCGATGCGATGAAAGAGATAGCGGTGCGGGAGGGGCTCGATCCCGCCTTGATTCGCCAGAGAATAGCCGATGGGCAGATTGTTGCTCCCCTAAATACCAACCGGCCCTGCAACATAGTCGGCATCGGAATGGGACTTCGCTCCAAGGTTAACGCAAGCATCGGTACGTCCACCGATATCGTGGATATTGATGCGGAAGTGCGGAAAGCCCGGGCCGCCGAAGCCGCCGGGGCCGATACCCTGATGGAGCTCTCGGTTGGCGGAGATCTCGATAAGGTCCGCAGGGAAGTCCTTGCCGCGGTAAATCTTCCCGTTGGAAATGTGCCTCTCTACCAGGCCTTTTGCGAGGCCGCTCGCCGCTACGGAGACCCAAATAAGCTCGATGAAGAACTGCTTTTCGATCTTATCGAAAGACAGTGCGCCGACGGTATATCCTTCATGGCGGTTCACTGCGGAATTAATCTCTACACGATCGAGAGGCTCGAGCGGCAGGGCTACCGCTACGGGGGGCTGGTGAGCAAGGGCGGGACTTCGATGGTCGCCTGGATGCAAAAAAATAAAAAGGAAAACCCTCTTTATGCCAGGTTCGACCGGGTCGTCGAAATATTAAAGAAATATGACGTCGTTTTATCCTTGGGCAACGGGCTGAGGTCGGGGGCCATAGGGGATTCCTTCGACCGCGCGATGGTCCAGGAGCTTCTTATAAATTGCGAACTCGCCGAAATCGGAAGGAAAATGGGTTGCCAGATGATGGTTGAAGGACCCGGTCACGTTCCGGTCGATGAAATCGAGGCAAACATCATACTGGAAAAAAAGATGAGCAACGGCGCCCCTTATTATATGCTGGGCCCGATTCCAACCGATGTCGGAGCGGGCTACGACCATGTGGTTGCAGCCATTGGCGCGGCATACAGCGCTCGCTACGGGGCCGATCTCATCTGCTACATTACTCCTGCCGAACATCTTGCCCTTCCAAACGAGGAAGACGTAACCGAAGGCGTAAGGGTTGCGCGCCTCGGGGCCTACATAGGCGATACGGCTAAATACCCCGAGCGCACCAGGGCGCGAGATATGGAAATGAGCAAGGCGCGCAGGGACATGGACTGGGAAGGTCAGTTTAAAAACGCCCTTTTCCCGGATAAAGCCAGGGAGATCCGTGACAGCCGCTCGCCCCAGGACAAGAAAGTGTGCACAATGTGTGGAGATTTTTGTGCCAACAAGGGCTCTTCCAACCTTTTCGGCCATCTGCTCTCAGGGGCAAAAAAATAGATAGGCAAATTAACCCCGGAGGCGCGGAGGACAAAAAGGGATATGGCTGGTGCAGATTTTGGCTCGATCCCGGCTTTTCCGCGTTTCCGGGTGGATTTTCTTTTTGGTTAAAAGCGGCTAAGAGGTGGCAGAAGGTATGGACGCACTATGAAACTGGTTCACCAGAATGCCGACATAGCCTTGGAGACCTACCAGAGGTTGGAAGATCTGGCTACGGCCTACTGGTATTCCGAAGTGCTGTTTGCCTCTCTTGATTTAAACATTTTCGGACTGCTGGCGCAGTGTCCGTCAACCGTGGATATGCTGGCGGGCAAGACCGGCTACGATTCCGATGGGTTGTCGCGGCTCCTGGAGGTCCTTGCCGCTCTGGGCCTGGTCGTGGAATATGAGGGTGAGTTTTCCAACGGTCCCCTTGCTTCAAACCGGCTTGTACCTCAAAGCCCCGGGTATCTGGGAGATTTTCTTCTCTACCGGCGCTACTTTGCCCCCCACTGGCAAAGGCTTGCCGGTAGAGTGCGAGAGGGTGCGCGGGCCAACGAGCGGTGCGAGGACGAATCCGCGGAGCAGTACCAACAGAGGACCTTTTCCTATGTTCGGGCGCTCGACCTTCAGGCGGGTCTTAAGGCGGCCGAGGCGCTCGAGCGGATAAAGGCATTTATCGGCTCTACGCCGCGCCTCATTCTCGATGCGGGCTGCGGGGCCGGAGCCTGGGGGCGCTCGTTTCTAAAAGAGTGGCCGGCCTCGCGCGCCGTGCTCTTCGATCTGCCCGAAACCTTGCGAGCGGCCCGAAAGCTTTATCCCGGTCCTGAAAAGTGGGCTAGGACCCTTTCGGTTGGCGGTTCTCTTTTCGAGCCGTGTATTGCTCCAAGGTCCTTTGATCTGATCGTTATCTCCAATGTGGTGCACGCCTATGGCCGCCGGGAGGCCGCCCGGATCCTCGCAAATCTTTCCGCCTGCCTTGCTCCGGGCGGAACGCTCATAGTCCATGACTACCTTTCGGATATCCACGATCAAGACCCGGTAAAGGGTGCGCTCTACGACCTTCATATGCTTATAAACACCTATAACGGGCGAGTCTACAAGCTGGAAGAAATGTTCGGTCTGCTAAACGGTGCAGGGCTTGAAAACATAAGGTTCTTTCACCTTAAAACCGATACATCGATCTTTGTGGCAAAAGCGGGGCCGACCGGCCAATACCGCGAGGTCGGTTCCCCGGAGATGCTCGCCTCTCTTGCAGTCGGGGAGGGGTTTTCTTTTGCCCGGGTAATGGAGGCCTCGGATATTTCCATCGAGCCCTGGGTTCGCCTGAAATGCCGGTTTGGCTGCGCCCTTTACGGAGAATCTCTTTGCTGTCCGCCTGCGTCTTTGGACGAAGACAAAATGCGCGACCTGGTCTCCGGGTACCGCTACGCTCTGCTGGTCCAGGGCTCACCGCCCTCGGGGCAATTTCACGAGAGGCTTCTGGCTCTGGAACGGTCTATTTTTTTACAGGGCTATTATGACGCTCTGGCCTTCGGGGCCGGTCCATGTCCGGTTTGCCCCTCCTGTCCGCAGGACCGCCGATGCCGGTTTCCCCAAAAAGCGCGTCCATCCCTTGAGGCTTGCGGCGTAGACGTCTATGAGACCGCCCGCCGGGCAGGTCTATCCTTGAACCCCGTTACGCACAGGCAAGGCTACGTTAAGTACGTCGGGCTTGTGCTATTCGACAGGAAAGAGCGCCATGCGGATTCTACTCGTCCAGGCAGTCTCGACGCATGACTGCGGCGAGATGGTTTTCCCGCTGGGACTTGCAAGGCTTGCGGCCGTAATCGGAAGTGACCACGAAGTGAGAGGCATGGATTTAAACCTTGCCCCCTTTCCCTGGCCGGCCCTGGTGAGCCTGTTGCAAACGTTTAAGCCTGATGTCGCCGCAGTGTCGTTTAGAAATCTCGACCCTCTTGCGGGAAATCTCATTTCTTTTGTCCCTCATCTTAAAACCCTGGGGGCGCTTCTAAGAAGGTATGCTCCAAGGGCCGTCATAGTGCTGGGCGGGTCTGCCTTCACGCTGTTTGCCCGCCGTTTGATGGAGGAGGTCCCCCAGGTCGATATCGGCGTGCCGGGAGAAGCCGAACACCTGTTCCCAAAGCTTCTTGAAAACCTGGCCACTCCCGGCGCGGTAGCCGGTGTTTTGTGGAGAAAAGAGGGCAGATTGGAATCAAGCGGCGCTTCGATTTCCCATTGCATGAACCTCGATTCCCTTGCCTTGCCCGATTGGGCTCTCTTTGAACCGCGCCTCTATGGAAACAGGAACCGCTACGTAGCTTTTATGGGCGTGGAGACCAAACGCGGGTGCTGGAACAATTGCAGCTATTGCCTCTACCCGGTGCTGCAGGGCTGCAGCGTGCGCTTTAGAAAGCCCAAAGCGATAGTCGATGAACTCGAAATCCTGGGGCGAGATTTCTCCATCCAAAACGTCCATTTCACAGACGCCGTGGTAAACGAGCCCCAAGATCACCTCGATGCCGTCTGCAGGGAAATCCTTAGACGAGACCTTAACATTGGATGGACAGGTTTTTTTAGGGAAGATACGCTTTCGGAAAAAAGCCTCGAGCTCTACCGTGACTCCGGCCTCACGACTCTTTATTTTTCAGCCGACGGCGCATCCGATCATGGTCTCAAAATCCTGGATAAAAACCTTAGCGTCCAACAGATCGAAAAGGCGGCCAGCCTTGCCGCCGGCTCCGGAGTGCTTACCGTCTATCATTTTCTGGTAAATCTTCCCGGGGAAAATAATCAAACCGTTGCACAGACGCGCCGGCTTTTGGACAGGCTCTTTGCCCTTCATGCCGGGCGGGCAAATCTTGGGGCCGTAGTTATAAGTAACCTCAGGCTCTACCCCGGTACGGTCCTTACCGAAAAAATCCTTCGTGACCGTTTGATCGACCCGGGCCTGGATCTGCTTTACCCAACCTATTTCAATCCGCCCCCCTGGGATAATCTGCGACACGAACTGACGGCGTTTTGCATGAATAGCGGCGCCCAAAGCTATGTTGAAAACAATCAGCAATCAGACATCACGGTTTGATGGTTTAAGGGATCCGGCATGCGCATTCTGCTCCTTGAACATCCCAGGAAATTTTCCGAAGCCCATTTTAACGATATAGCCAATACCCCGCTCTGGTCGTGCCTCATGACGGGTTATGCGGCTGCTGCTTTGGTTTTTGCGGGCTTTGAGGCTGAGATCGTCGATGCGGCGCGCTTTGGCTTCCAACAGACTCTCGAGCGTTTGAGCCAAAGTCCACCGCCCGATTTTTTGGCCGTTCACGCGGTCTACTCCTGGGAAAATACCGAAGCGCTTTTCCGGATGCTTTCCAAACTTCGAGGGCTTGGGTTCGATTCGCCGATCTGCCTCTACGGCTTCTTTCCGGGGTTCGTCTGGAAAGAGATCCTGGATTACTGTGAGGCGGTCGACTTCCTTATCGTGGGAGAACCCGAACAGACGATTGTGGAACTGGCAAAACACATCGAGAAGGAAAAATCGGGTAATCTTTTTGGCAGTGCGCCAGGCATTAAAGGCATCGCTTTTAGAGTAAACGGAAAAGCTGTCTTTACAGGCGCCCGCTCGCCGCTCCAATGTCCCGACGCCCTGCCTTTTCCTTTGAGACCCTCGCTTGACATGGAAGCTACGGTAAGCCTTTTGGCCAGCCGTGGGTGTTACAACAATTGCTCCTTTTGCCTCATTTCCGCCCTTGATTTTGGCCGGTCAACCTGGCGGGGACGCTCCACGGAAAATATAGCGGCCGAAATTTCCCAACTGATCGGCCTCGGGAAAAGGGATTTCTACTTCGTGGATCCCAATTTCGTCGGTCCGGGCAAAGCGGGGGTGCAAAGAGCCGTAAAGCTCGCCCGCGAGCTCGCGGGGCTCGATATCACCTTTGGAATGGAAACCAGGGTAAACGACGTCACGCCGACACTTATGAAGGAACTGGCAAGCGGTGGGCTAAACCGACTGCTGCTGGGCCTTGAGAGCGCAACACCCCAGGTTTTGAAGCGCCTTGGCAAGCACTCGAGCGCAGGTGCAAACGAATCGGCCGTGGCTGCCGTGCGCGAGGCCGGCATAGAGCCCGAAATCGGCTTCATTATGTTCGATGCTCAAAGCTCTATCGAAGACATTCGAATGAACCTTGCCTTTCTGGAACGAAACCGGCTTCTAGATCGCCTTGGAAGGACCGCCAACCTGCTCTGCCATGATTTTATAGCTCTAAAGGGAACGTCGGGTTACCGTGAGGCGCTTGATAAAAATCTGCTCGCTCCGCAAGGTCTTTTTGGCTTTGAGGGAAGGTTGCTTTTTAGCGATCCGGGGACAGGTTGGCTTGCCGGAGTTGCCAAGAAAATCTGTCATTTCGTTCTGATGGAAATGGACAAACCATTTTCCTCCATTCACTGGTCCGGCGACTGTGCCGACACTCAACCCTACAGGGCGGTAAACGATCTGCTGGTTGATAGTTTCAAAACCCTGCTCGATGTTGCCGTGCAGTTGGGCGCTGCTCCGGATGAAAAGACAACCGAAGAACTGCTTTGCCAAATTCTGGGTGAGCTGAAGTCGGCCTTCGAGGTGGTTGCGAAAACATCTGAACCGGCCAAGTCCGTCTCCGCCTCACCGGGTCTTCCCGCGGAAAGATGTTTTAAACAAAAACAAGCTGATCTTCCCAATCTCAAAGGCTCTTTTCCTTTCCGTCTTGCTACGACATCCTACATAATCCCGGACGCCATTTTGCCAAACGTTGTGTTTCTTGGCAAATGCTTCGACGAAATCGAACTTGTGCTCTTCGAAAGCCGAAGAGAAGACAATCTCCCAACGGCGCACGAGGTGCGGGAGATGGCGCGGGTGGCTTGCGACCTGGGTTTCTCCTATAATGTTCACCTTCCCTCGGATCTGTTTTTCGCAGATCCCGACCGGTCCCTGAGACAAAAATATTGTGAAACCGCGCTCTCTTTTTACGAAAGAACCCTTCCACTCATCCCTTCGGGCTATGTTTTGCACCTGGATGCCCGCACATCCCATGGAACGGTTGAACCCGATGCCGACGCATGGGCCGATCGTGTGTGCGACTGCCTCCGTTTTTTGAAATCCAATGGTCTGGACCTTCGACGCGCGGCTGTTGAAAACCTCGACTATCCTCTTGAGCGCCTGGCGCCTTTTATTAAAAACTTCGATCTTTCCGTTTGCCTCGATTTCGGCCACCTGCTTCGAAACGGCCACGATATCGGCGGCCAGGCGGCCCTGTTTTGCGATCGTATCACCCTGGCCCACTTGCACGGTATCGATAAGGGAAAAGACCACAAGGGAATAAATCACATTCCGGATGCCCAATGGATAACTATTGGCAACTTCCTTGCGGGCTACCGTGGTAGTCTTTCTCTGGAAGTTTTCTCACTTGACGATCTGGCGGCCTCATGCGACAGAATGCTTGATCTTTGTCCAAGGGTTTTGCCTGCCGAAGGCGCAAAGCCGCAAAAGGAGAAAAGAGCATGAACCTGGAAGAAATCATAAAAAAAATTACGCCCGTAGACGAAGAATGGGTGCAGAAGGCGCGCGAGCACACCTTGAGGCTTGCGATTCCCCCACGGGCACTGGGGCGGCTGCACGAAATATCCGAGCGTATTTGCGGGATTCAAAAAACCCTCCGGCCCGACGTTTCAAAAAGGGCCTTCATGGTGATGGCCGCCGATCACGGTGTGGCCGCCGAGGGCGTTAGCGCCTTTCCGCAGGAAGTAACCGGCGAAATGGTGAAAAACTTTCTTAAGGGCGGTGCGGGTATAAACGTGCTTGCTCGAAATGCGGGGGCCGAAGTGCTGGTGGTGGATATGGGGATCATTCCGGACGTAGACCCGGGGGCTTCCGAATACCGCAACCGGTTTCATATTCGCAAAGTGGGACGAGGCACGGCAAATATAGCCCGAGGACCCGCCATGAGTCGCGTCCAGGCGGAGGAGTCGATTCTGCATGGGTTCAATTTGGCCTCCGAGCTTTTTTTAACGGGTGTCGGCATGATAGGCACGGGTGATATGGGCATTGGCAATACGACCCCGTCTGCGGCCATTGGCGCCGTTCTTGCCGGAAAACCAGTGGAGCTGATGGTGGGCCGGGGGACGGGTATAAACGACGCCGCCATGGTCTGCAAGTGCCAAACTGTTAAGAGGGCAATAGAGGTTAATCGCCCCAATCCTTCCGATGGACTCGATGTTCTTGCAAAGGTCGGCGGTTTTGAAATCGGCGGAATAGCGGGTATCGTTCTGGCCGCGGCATACCACAAACGCCCGGTCGTTATCGATGGGTTCATCTCGACCGCCGGAGCCCTTGTGGCCCGTTCGCTGTGTCCGGCATCCGTCGGCTTTGCCTTCGCGGGGCATTGTTCCGAGGAGTCGGGGCACCGAAAAATGCTTGAATATCTCGGGCTGGAACCGATTCTCGATCTTGGCCTGCGTCTCGGGGAAGGCACGGGCGCCGCCCTGGCGATGGGCGTTATCGAGGGCGCGGTGCGTGTCTTTAATGAAGTTCTTACTTTCGAGCAGGCCGGGGTATCGACTTCGGATACCGCGGCCGTTCCCAAATCTGTTTAAGGGCTTCGAGGTTTTATGTGGCGTAGATTTGCCCTCTCTCTTTCCTTTTTGACCGTTTTGTGGCTGCCGGTTTCCGGGGAGATTACCCCCTCCGATTCCGGGGGCAGTTATGCCTTCTTTCCGCTCGTTGGTTTTATCGTAGGTCTTGGGGCTTATAGCGCCGTCTTGTTGCTGCACTCGTTTATGCCCGCGCTTCTTCTTGCCGCCTGGGTGTGCGTCGTCCTGACCCTTCTTACCCGGGGTTTTCATTTGGATGGTTTGGCCGATCTTGCCGACGGTCTCGGTGGGGGCTATACGGTCGAAAGACGGTTGGAGATCATGAAAGACAGCGCAACGGGCGCCTTTGGCGCCCTCGCCCTTATTTTGGCGCTCCTTGTAAAGACCTGCTCCATCTACACTCTGATCGTTAAAGGCAACTGGATTGTCCTTGCAGCCGTTCCCGCTCTTGCCCGCTTTGCTATAATCGTATGCGCTTTCAAAAGCTCCTGTGCGCGGTCCTCCGGGCTCGCCAAGGCCGGCATCGAATATATAACCTACGGCTCCGTTATTGCCGCGGCTCTCTTTGCCCTGGTTTTTTCCCTGTTGTCGGGTTTTAGGCAAGCGCCCGTTTTGTTCGCCTCCGCTGCCTCCTGCGGTTTTTTTGTCCGGTGGCTGGCGCACCGCAGCCTTGGCGGCGTTACGGGGGATGTGTTAGGTTCGGCGGGCGAAGTAACCGAAGTTGTCCTTTTTACCCTGTGCGCCTGCCTGGGACGGTAGGAAAAGATAAAAGAGTCGCGCACTGCGAGACGGTGGGGGGGGGAGAAGAAGCAAGGAATGCAAAGGTCCACAAGAATAAAGATCCTGCTTATTCTGGCGGCCATCACCTTTTTGGTGAGGCTGCCCTATTTATTTCGAGACGTTATAGACCCCGATGAGGGCTCCTTTGTGCTCATGGGGCAGGATATCGTCGACGGAAACCTGCCCTACGAAAGGCTCTGGGACCTTAAGCCTCCTCTTTTGTTCTATTTTTTCGCAGCCGCCATAGCCGTTTTTGGCAAATCGATCCCGGCGGTGAGGTTTGCCGGCTCGATTTGCGCCTTTGCCGGGGCCTGGCTCATTTTCCTTTGCGCCCAAAGATTGCGGGGGACTCAAACGGGTTTCATAGCAGCCTTGCTTTTCTTAATTACCTCCACTCTGAGCGAGTCGGGGGCAGGCGTCGTCTCCGAAATAATTGCGGTGGTTCCTCTAATGGCGGCCATGCTGGTAATGTTAAAAGACCAGCTTCGCTCCAGGGACTTTTTTCTTGCCGGTCTTTTTATCTGCCTGGCGTGCCTGGTCCGCCTCAATCTTGCCTATGTCGCCGTGGCGGGTGGTTTGCTGTTGCTAAGCGGTAAGCTTGTCCGCACCAATGCCCGCTTTTGGCAAAGGCTCCTGCCTTATATCGCGGGCGGGATAATTCCGGTTCTACTTGTCTTTGTCCCCTATGTTTTAAAGGGAAAAGAGCACCTCTTTTATACTTCCCTGATTTATGCCCCGCTAAATTATTCCAATTCTCAGATGACCTTCCTACAGGCCATGCGGAAGTATATTGGCACGACCTTCGAGCCTGCGCGCCTGCTGGTCGGTTTTCCTGTTTTTGCCTGTCTTATCTTCGGTGCCCCGAAATTCTTTTCCGATAGTAAAGAATTTTCCGATTCCACCAAAACATTCCTGGCCATGCTTGCAGTTTTCGCCGTTGCGACCGCTGTTTCCATACTGAGGAGTGGAGCGGCCTTTCAACACTATCTGATCCAGCTTTTACCCTTTGCGGCAATTTTTTCGGCATTTTTCCTCGAAGGTATTCTCCAAACACGGTGGAAGCGGCTCATTTTGGTGCTTTCTGCCCTCTATCTGCTCTTGCCTCTTGGACAAATCGCTTCCGCCTACAGGGTTGTCCTATCCCGGGCCAGAGCCGGTCAAACGCTTGTCTACGGGCCTTATTATGAAATCGCGGCATATCTGAAAAAGGCTAATCCAAAGAATAAACCCGTGTATTTCATGGGCGGGCAGATGACCGAATGGCTTCTTGGCTTAAAGCCCATTTCCAAAGAAGTTACCACCCCGAGCAATATCGGACGGGAATACATTTTAAAAGCGCTCGACGGCCCTTCGGCCACCACCTGCTCCGTATTGACCGCCATTTTGGCCACAAAACCCCAATTTATAGTTAAGGCGGCCTCCGTGTGGTACCTTATTGCGCATCCGAAAGCATCCGAGCTTCTGTCGCAGGAGATTTTCATGCATTACGAGCCGGTTCGAGAAATTGGCGACTTTATAATCTATAAACGTTTTTCATAAGGAAATATGATGTCGCAAAAATCTGTCGGCGAGCCGGCCGGAAATGGCGGAAAAAGGATTGCAGGGCTTGAGGCAAGGCTGGGTATTTTAACATGGTTTGCGCCGATGCTTGTAATTAGCGTCCTCGTTGCGCTAAACCCGGAGCACCGCACTTTGATCCCGCTCTATCGCTCCGCGGCCGGCGCCTGGTGGGCCGGGAAAAATCTCTACGACGGTCCCGCAGGCATGAACTATCTGCCCCAGTTCGCGGTCCTGTTTTCACCGTTTTACTTCTTGCCCGTCCCCTTTGGGGACATCTTGTGGCGTTGGTGCCAGGCGGTTGTGCTCTCCGCCGGACTCTGGAGCCTGTGTAAAGATGTAGCGAATAGCGGAATGCGGCAAGCTGAACCTTTAGATGCTCCCTGCTCCCCGCTTACTTCTTCCCGTATCTTTTTTTATGCTTCGCTCATTACAATGCCGCTCTGCCTTGCGGCGTTGCGAAACGGTCAGGCCAACGGGTTGCTCGCCGGTCTTGGGCTTTGTTCCACGGCGTTGCTTGCGCGTCGCAAGTGGTGGTGGGCAGCGGCTTCGATCGTTCTGGCCATTGGGATTAAACCTCTTGGTATCGTGATGTTGCTTCTGGCCGCCGCCTTTTATGCGCCCCTGCGTCTTCGTATTCTAACCGCGATCGGGCTTCTTGCTGTTTTCCCGTTTCTTTTCGCCCCTGCAGGTTATGTGAGTGCGCAGTTTTATGCGTTTTTTACAAATATTGGAAAATGCGCCGCTGTCCACCAGAATCGTTTCGCCGATATTGGAGGGATAATGCGTACTTTCGGCATCGAGATGCCGAGGCCGATATCGGTTTCTGTGCGCATTGGAGCAGGGGGGATATTTTTGTGGCTGTGGCTGGCGGGGGCCAAACGTTTGGGGGAGCCTTTTCGCGCCACGTGGCTTCTCACCCTGGCCTCGACCTACCTGATGCTGTTTAACCCTATGAACGAGGCCAACAGCTATGTGATTTTGGCTCCGGCTTTTGGCCTTTGGGCCCCGGCTGCGTTTTCTGCAGCCCGGAGGCGCTGGTTCGGGTGGCTCACAGTTGCGATTTGCCTCTCCATGAGTCTTTTTCCCGCTTTGCTCCATCCGGTCTTCGGGAACTATTTCGCCCTGTTTTGGTGCCCCCTGATGGCGGCTATATTTATAAGCATCCTCGCCTGGCTTATACTGGGGGAAGGCGAGGAATGGAGCGGGAAGACTTTGGGAGCCGGGTGTTGCGTGTCACACGCCGCTTAGTGCGCGGCCGTTGTCTGGCCGCGTCCCTTTTAGACACTTAAAACAGGTTCGAAAGGCCTTTTATGTACACGACACGTCCCTACGTGAGCTTTTTATTGCCTTGCTACAACGAATCCCAGGTGCTTTCGGAAACCTATCGCCGGGTTAAAGCCGTTGCCGATTCGCTGGGCAAGACTTATGAAATCGTTTTCGTAAATGACGGCTCTACCGACGCGACCCTCGGTTGCCTGCTCGAACTGAGCCGGAGGGATCCTTCCCTGACGGTAGTTGATCTTTCGCGAAATCACGGCCATCAACTCGCCCTTTCCGCCGGACTGCATTATTGCGACGGAGAGCGCGTGCTGATAATGGACGCGGACCTTCAGGATCCTCCCGAACTGCTGCCCGGCATGCTCGCTTTGATGGACGAAGGGGCCGATGTCGTCTACGCTCAGCGCCGAAGCCGGCCGGGCGACAGCATCCCCAAACGTATTGCCTGCTCGCTTTTCTATCGTTTCCTTGGAAAACTCACCGAGGTGCCCATCCCGGTGGATACGGGCGATTTTCGTCTTATTTCCCGCCGCGTTGTCGAAATAATTTTACAGATGCCCGAGCGCCACCGCTTTATCCGCGGCATGGTTAGCTGGGTAGGCTTTCGGCAGACTCCTATCCTCTACGACCGCGACGGTCGTTTTGCCGGTACGACCAAGTATCCTTTCTGGCGGCTGATGAAACTTGCACTCGACGGAATCGTGGCTTCCTCCGTTCGTCCCCTTGCTCTTGCGAGCTGGGCGGGACTTGTTTTTGCCTCTTGCAGTCTCGCGCTTCTAGTCTATATTCTGTGGTCGTGGTTTTTTGTCGGAAAAACCCCTCAGGGCTGGGCAAGCCTGATGATGGTCGTAACGATCATGGGCAGTATCCAACTTTTCGTGCTCGGGATTATAGGTCAATACCTCGGACGTATGCACGAACAGGTGCGCGCCCGTCCGATTTTTATCGTAAGGGATGTCTTCAGGCAGGGCGGCCGGCGCGGCCTGGGGGACGGGGAAGTCACTCGGTGCCGATAATGTATAGCATGGGAAATATCTCTATAATCAATCCATTGTCGATTGCGCATTGTATACTCAACGCGTTGATAAAAGATTTTTACAAAATTTAATTTGACTGTAACGCAAAATTGTTATAGGCAAGGAGATGTGGCGACCTGTGCTTCATGGGGTAGTTCTATAGATGCGGGGTTGCCAAGGTTTACCCCCAATGGTTGGCGCTGTAGATGATGGCTTATGGGGCAATTCGCCGTTATCTGCCGATGCGCTTGCCGAACCTGGGCTGAAAGGAGGTGTTGGTCGACGCCGCCCGAGTAAGAATGCAATGCAGAAATCACTTGGAAGGGGGCAGTTCGCTCGCCCTGCTTAGAAAGATTGTTAGTTTATCTACTTCGAGGAGGAAGAGATGAAGAAGTTTTTTGTGGCTATTTGTGTTTGCCTCGCGGTATTGATGGCTGTCAGTGCCGCATCTGCTGAAGAACTCTGGGACTGGCATCTGCGTGGTGCTGATGAAGGTCTGGCCGCCGGTGCTCTGCCGCCCGCGGGCTTGTATTTCATCAACGATTTCTACTGGACCGGTAACTGGAGTTTGTACGGTCCAAACGATAAGACCTATGGTGTAAACGGCCCCGGCGCCAACGTCAAGATGAACATCTTTGTCGATGTTCCCATCCTGTTGTGGAATCCGGGTATGTGCCCCATCCTGGGAGCAACCTACGCATGTGCTATCGCAGAGCCCTTCGATGCAGTGACTTCGAGGCTTAACGTTCCCTCTGCAACGGGTCCTCTTTCCTATACCGGTTCCCAGTGGGGCGCCTACAATACCATCCTGGTTCCATTCATTCTGTCCTGGGAAATTCCGTGCAACTTCCACGTGTCGGCGGCTTTCGATGTTGGCATGAATGACGGCACGACGTCTCCCGGTAACAGCGCTGCTTCGCTCTATCCTAATCTGTATGGGAACAGGCTGACCAGCAAAAGCGGTAACAATTTCTATGCCTGGTCCAGCAATGATGCCTATACCTTTACTCCGGTTCTTGGTATTAGCTGGCTCTATGGCGGTTGGAATGTCAGCGCCGAATTCCAGTATACCTTCTGGACCAAGGATAACGACTGCGATATCCAGAATGGCAACGAACTGGCCATGGACTACACCCTTACCTACACCATGGACAAGTGGACCTTCGGTCTTGGCGCGGAAGGCGAGCAGCAGACTAATCCCGACAAGGGCATACAGGCAAATTTTGGCGGGTACTACTACGGCAATATCGCCAATTCCATGGCTGTCAACTGGACCGCGGGTCCGATCGTTGGCTACAATTTCGGTCCCTGCAGTCTGCTCTTCACCTACAACTTCGCGATCATGACGAAGAACGACGTTGGCGGCGACTGGGCCATGGTGCGCCTTGTAGTTCCGCTCGGCGATCCTTGCGAATGGTACACCAAATAGCGATCTCCGATCGTAAGATTTAGCGGTTGTGTTCCCCTAAGAGGAACCCATCCGGAAAGTTCCGAGATGCGTCGTTGCCAAGGCAGCGGCGCATCTTTTTTTGTCTTGGAAAATATGTTTTTCCCGGCTTCGATTCCCGTTGTTCAACGCTCGGCCTTACCCACCCTGACTTAGACAATCCATTGATGGCCGCAACGCCGCGGTTGGGGTTAGACCCCTCTCCGGTAAGGTCCTTCCAATTCGGTCCTAAAATGTGGCAGGCATGATTCTTTGTGCCTCCTGATTAACGCTACAATAGCATCAAAGCTACGGGTCGTGACATCGTTTAAAAAAATAGAACTAAGAATAATGCGAATACGGGCATCATGTTTTATATTATTTGGTTTGACTGTAACAAAAAATTATTATACCCACTAAAAGATTCAGCGGCTTGTGCATGGAGGGGAATTTTTATCGGTGCGGGTTGCTGTAGTTTACTCGATGGTCGGCGCTGTTGGAAGATGGTGGATGGGGCAATTCGCCGTTACGAGCCAATGCGCCTTCTAAGTCAGGGCTGAAAGGAGGTGTTGTTGGAAGTCGCCCGGTTTAGGGCGCCAAGTAAAAGGTATTTAGAATGGGTGCAATTTGTTTACCCTGCTTTGGGAGCTTTTCAGTGTATCTATTTACTTCGAGGAGGAAGAGATGAAGAAGTTTTTTGTGGCCGTTTGTGTTTGTCTTGCGGTACTGATGGCTGTCAGTGCCGCATCTGCTGAAGAACTCTGGGACTGGCATCTGCGCGGCGCTGATGAAGGTTTGGCTGCCGGCGCTCTGCCGCCTGCGGGCTTGTATTTTATTAACGATTTTTTCTGGACCGGTAACTGGAAGTCTTATGACAATGCCGGCAACACAAACGGCCTTGCTAAGCTAGACAGCTTTGTCGATGTTCCGATCCTGTTATGGAATCCGGGTATGTGTCCCATCCTCGGAGCGACCTATGCTTGTGCTATCGCCCAGCCCTTCGATTATGCAACCCTGAGGGCCGATGTCTCGGGACCTCTTTCCGCTACCGGTTCCCAGTGGGGCGCTTACAATACCATCCTGGTTCCGTTCATTCTGTCCTGGGAAATCCCGTGCAATTTTCATGTGTCGGCGGCTTTTGACATCGGCATGAATGACGGCACGACTTCACCCGGTAACAGCGCTGCCTCTCAGAATAATCTTGAGCAGGGTGTTTATGGGCCGTCGGCAAAATATTACGATAATAAGCTGTTTAGCAGAAACTTTAACAATGTCTATGCCTGGTCGAGTTCGGATGCTTATACCTTCACTCCTGTTCTTGGTATAAGCTGGCTGTATGCCGGTTGGAATATCAGTGCCGAATTTCAGTATACCTTCTGGACCAAGGATAACGACTGCGATATCCAGAATGGCAACGAACTGGCCATGGATTACACCCTTACCTACACCATGGACAAGTGGACCTTCGGTCTTGGCGCGGAAGGTCAGCAGCAGACCAATGACGACAAGGGCATCTACTATTCCGACGCGCTTGGTGCGCCGGTTTACGGCAATATTCAGAATAGCTGTGCCGTCAACTGGACCGCGGGCCCGATCGTTGGCTACAACTTCGGCCCCTGCAGTCTGCTCTTAACCTACAACTTCGCTCTTGTTACGAAGAACGACGTTGGCGGAGACTTTGCCATGATGCGCCTTGTTGTTCCGCTCGGCGATCCTTGCGAATGGTACAAATAGCGGTTTTTGATCGTAAGAGTTAGCGGTTGTGCTCCCCCTCTGCGGAGTCCCAGCCGGAAAGTGCTCCGATGCGTCGCTGTCCTGTGACAGCGGCGCATCGTTTTTGTCCTCTGAAAGAAAAGATTTCCTCTCCCGGTCCTGACCGCTCCAGCCGCTGTCAATCTCTCGTTTTATCCCTCCCCGGCCGGGCAATTAATTTATCTGTCGAACGCCGTGGGGCATGACGAGTCTCGACCCAATGCCATTGCAATGCGAGCCCAAAACAAATGCGGCCCCCGGAGAATATCCCCGGAGGCCGACATATAGTTTTTCAGTTTACAGACTCATGCGGCAGGTCTTATCTGCGTCCTTTTTTTGTAAGCCTCATCAACCGCCGGAAGCCCCTCCGACAGAACCCATGGGAACCGGAGCCGTAGGTCCATAATTAAATGCGCCCTGGCAGGATGCATTCAATGGCGGACGTGCAACAGCATTGCAATTCATACAGGAAGAAAATCCCAGATTGGGCAGGCAGGAAGCGCACTGGGCGTTTGCGTTTACGAAAGCGCCGCTAACGAGCACCAGGGCCAGGGCCAACCCGACAACCAGTTTTTTGTTCATTTTCATCATCATAATTATATGTACCTCCTACATTGATCAGAGTTGCGTAGCGGTTTCCACTGCCTCATGGAAAGCGTTCAACTCTTTTCTGTTAGTCTCAACTTAAAGTCGCCGATTTGACGTGTCAACCGCATCGTGGTCGTAAAGCTGGGTCCGTCTGGTTAGATTTTATATAAAATATGCCATAATATCAGGTACATGAATGGTTTTAGGCAGCCATTTAAAATCAAGTGGATTGGAGCGCGCAAAAATTATGGGTCGGCTTCTTAGCAGAGGGGAGAAATGGGCCGTCTCTTGACAGGCATTTCCAGGTAACTAGGTTTAAAATATTTCCAAAACGGTTTAATCGCCTACAAGGAGTCGTTTTTGAGATGGAAACTGCAACCAAACCCCTCTGGTTAAACCTGAAAAGGATAAGTTTCAGCAAACTTTTTTCCCGGTTCTACGGAGTTTTGAAATCAAAGCGTGGTGAACTGCCGGCTGTGGCGATTTTTGGTTTTTTCATGGTTAAAGATCTTCGCGCCCTGCTGAGGTTTGCTCTGAATATGAGGCTGGCCGGCTTTCTGAACATCATTGTCTTCTTGAATGGGCTGTTAGTGACAGGGTATTTTGCCCTGCTTGTTTGTATTTATCTGAGCAGGGGCACTGCGATTTTGACTACAAAATCCTTGCCAACGAAACTGATTGCCTTCGCGGCGACTTTCATGCCCTTTACCTTGCCAATGCTCAACGGTGCCGTGCCATCCGGAATTCCGATCCTTTTAATTTCAAGTCTCATACTTTTTTTTGCCATGGTTTTCACCCTTTTGGCCTTGGGCGCGCTGGGGAGAAGCTTTAGCCTGATTCCTCAGGCGAGGAAACTGGTTACAACCGGACCCTACAGGTTTGTACGTCATCCGGTGTATGTGGGGGAAATTCTAGGGGCGTTGGGGCTTGTCGTTTGGGGCTTCTCGATTGAAAAGACCCTGGTTTTCCTTTTGCTGATCGGCTGTGAGATCTATCGGGCGCTGCAGGAAGAGGTGCTCTTGCGGGAGGCCTTCTACGAATATGGCGAATATGCCGGAAGGACAAAACGATTTATTCCCGGGATATTTTAACGGTGCCACAGGAGCGCGCTTGAATCGTCACATCGATGAAGACGAGCAATCTTAAAGGCCCAGGGACCTAAGATAGGTGTGGTATATCTCGTCTCCAGTCCGGCTTGCCGCTAACGGATAAGACTTTTGCAAATCGAGGGATATGCGGGTAGTGCTGCGGTAACGCCTGAAGGGGTCGGAGGCGAGGCAGTTCATTATCAGTTCGTTGATCTCTTCGGGGATCTCCGATCTCCATACCCTGGGAGGCGTCGGATATTGTTCGCAGTGCTGAATTTCATATTCTTCAAAAGAGGATGCTTTGAATGCGGGAACGCCGGTGAGCATTTCGTAGAGCAGGACGCCGAAAAGATAGATATCGGTAAAAATGGGAGGTCTTTTCCGGGCAAGATATACTCGGAACTGTTCCGGGGCGCGGTAGCAAAGGTGTGCAAGGGGCAATTGCCTCAGGGAGGCCCTGGTCGGATTGGCCTTTTCAATCTCTTTCCACAGACCGCCGTTATATACTTTGATTCGCGGCTTATTGGTTGCCAGAAGGATGCGGGAAGGACGAAGATCGAGATGGAAAATATTTCGTATCTGCCCGTCGGAGGCCATGTGAAGATGGAGATCCCCCAAAGCCTCGAGCACCTGGTAGGCAAGCTTTGCCGCAAGGGCAAGCGGCATGGCCGTCCCCTTGGAAATCAGGTCGCAAAGTGAGAGCGGCAGGTGTTCACGCACTATGAAAAATTGGCCGTCCAGCGTAGCCAGATCGTATATGCGGACCAGGTAACGGGAATTGATGGACATCTGCTCTTTGGTCCACACCAGCAGCCTTTCAGCAGGGAGGGTGTCCTTTAGCCTTTCGGTGAGGGCATGGCCTGCGAACCTTCTGCCGTTAACCTCATCTTCGAGCTCAACGACAAGGGAACTCGACCCTATATGCAGAAGGTCTGTTACTTTGTAGGAATGGATGGCACCCGCAAAAGATTTTCCCCCCTGGTCGGTCCACGATGTTACTGTCCGGCCGATGGGGGAAGCGGTCATATAGGAATTCAGACAAACCACCGATGGGTTGTCCAATTCGGATTTGGCCAGCGTGGACACATCAGGTTGGGCGGAAGCCGACATGGACGCGGTTTCTTTTTTTTGCTCGTGTGAGCATACGGCAATTTTCCCCAGTATACTTTTCTTCCGATCATCCCGGAGAGTTTCATCGGAATAAACCCGCTGGTAGAACCCGAAGGCTTCCTGCCATCTTTGGAGTTTTACGGCGCAATCACCGCAGAGCTCCAGGCACGTAAGCCGTTCAACGCCCAGGTCGGCAGCCATGCTCAATTTCGTAATGGCTTCCTCCCAGAACTGCCCGTCGAGCAGCGCCAAGCCGTAGTTATAGAGCTGCACAGGAGCTGATTGCTCAGAGTCATCATTGGTTTCGGAGGGTTGCGGGGAGTCCAAAACCTTTTGCGATTCGTTCTGGCAAGAGCATGTGGAAAAGGAGGGCGAGGAGAGCTCTGAAACATTCTCCGAACCGGATGCTTCTGGTGATAGAGCCTTTTGGGAGTCGAGGCATTGGTCTAATTTTAGTAGTACGATATTCTTTTGGTCCGGTCCAAGGTTTTGATCCGAAATGACCCGCTGATAAAAACCGATGGCTTCCTGCCACCTTTGAAGTCTTACCGCGCAGTCGCCGCACAACTCAAAACATTTGAGCGGTTCAACTCCGAGACTGATCGCCAGGCTCAACTCTCTTATGGCTTCTTCAAAGAAGTGCCCCTCAAAAAGCGTCAGGCCATAGCGGTAGTGTTGAAGAGGGTCGGCCTGCGTGCATTCGTTATGGGCAGCACTGCTTTCCATCGGCTGATCATCCCCGGTCTTGAGGAGTGATTCGGCGTACATACGGATCTTTTCTTTATCTATTACCGGGATCTCTTCGGTTTCAATTTCCTCAAGTATTGAATTAACGATCTGCGTGGTTCCGTCCGTAAGCCCCTGCTCAACATAGAGACGCGCTTCAGTCAATCGCTCGATGAAGTCCTTGACGCGTCGTTCAGGTGGCATATCCACCTTGATAGATGGCTTTGCGGTTTCGTTCATTTTTCATCTTCAATGGCGGCGCAGTCCGATGGTGGATTATCAAAACCGCGCAAATCAAAAAACGGGATCACAAGTCGTAACGGGACCTTTTCGAAAGAAGTCTGATCGGCCGAAGACACATCGGCGACTTCCACATCCGAAATGAAAGTGAGCGCGTCACAGAAAAAAATCCTGGCTCTTTTTCCTTCGCTTGCCAGAACTGCTATGGGTCCAATCTCTCCAGCAGGTTTGGCGAGGTATAAATCAGCGGGTGTGAACCTGTAGGCTTTAAGTTCCTGAGGAGGTAGTTTTGCCCATTGGTCAAAGACTCCGCTGCTGATGCGCCCAAAAAGGGGTCTAAAATCGTTTAGAGTTGCGTAGCCCCGGTTTAAAATTTTTCGGGTTTTCCTTTTGTTTGAGCGCGCGATTCTAATTATGGAAGAGTCGGGCAGGGCAAACCATTTCCCGTTTGCCAGAAGAAGACAGGCATCCGCATGGCTAATGTTTCTCTGTACGGGAGCCGCTATTTCTTCGCTTGGTTCTGGAATAGAGATTAGGGGGGGCGCGCTCTCCTTTTTGGCCGGAGGCGAAACCTTATCGGGTTGAATCGCAACAGGAGTCGCAGGCGGCGAAACTGGAGCGGATGTGGCCTCGGAAGGAGCAGACTTTATATTTCCCGCCTTTACTGCAATAGCCTTTTGGCGCAGGTCTTCAAAAAGTCCCACCAGGTCTTTTAGCCTTTGTTTCTCCTCGGGTCCTGATTCGCGCTCCATAAGAAGCATGTGGGCTAGAAGCCCCTGAGAATCGCGAATGAGTTGAACGAGTTTGGTGTTTATGGCATTGGGCCTTTTTTGAAGCCTTTTGAGAATGACCTCCAAAATGTTGTACACTAACTTCGAATCCCGGGATTTGGATGCCATGGGTCCGATCTGTTGGAGTGCATAGATGAACTGTTCGATGTTGGTCTTGGTAAAATCCCAGTCGAGGCTAAGATATGCGGCATTAAATTGTTCTATAAGTTCGGGCACCCGGGCATTTATAGGGCTGTGTGGCGGAGCGGAGGGTAAATCCGCGGAGGAATCCGCCTGGGGTAAGGAGGCGGAAGTTTGTCCCACGGCATTGTCAATTTCGATCTCAATGGCATCGAACGATTTGCCCTTTTGGGGAGAGGAATCATGACCCGCAGGAGCGCCTGAAAAGGTATTGGCCGCAGTCGATAACATGGAGGGAGATTCCACACGCGATCGCGAGGGGACGAAAAGTTTATCTATTTCACTGTCGATCAAGGTGTGAACAGCGTCAAGACTATCAGTGCGTTCGGGTTGGTTCCCCGATTTATCCGCCTGCGGGTAGGATTGCTTGCTCTCGGAAGAGGCTGAGGTCGTTGAAGGCCCGGAAGGGGCAAAAAGCTTGTCCAGTTCGCTGTCAATGCGGCTATCGAGGTCACTATCCGTATCATTTTGGGCAGCGTCGAGATCGAGCGTTATTTCGGGTTCCTTCGCG
>JAJXYD010000025.1 GCA_021780695.1 Deltaproteobacteria bacterium | reverse complement strand
CAAAATGCTGGCAATATCGCGAAATTCTGTTGGCTGAGGACGCCATTCAAAATTAATTTTCGATTACGAAAGCTCAATATGTCGAATTAGATCGAGTGCGGTTTTGTGCCCACTGCGGGAATTGCTGCACTTTTCGCGGCTTCGCGTGAGACACAATAGACCTTAAGTCAACAGGAGACACCTTTCCGCGATCCGATACCAATAACAAGGAGCGTCGCTATGAAGTGTGAAAAATGTGGAGCTGAACTTTCTCAAGATGATGTTTGCGAGTATGCCGGTCAAACTTTGTGCGAAGATTGCTACATAGATCGCATATCACCGACCAAAACTTGTGACCCATGGGCTGTCTATACTGCAAAACGCACCCAAAACAAAGATATTGTGCTTACTCCGCTTCAGCAAAAGATCTACGATTTTATAGCTCATCAAGATTACTCAGATATAGATACGATTTGCTCAAAACTATCAATTACAGAAGATGACTTTCGAACTGCCTTTGCTACATTAAGGCATATGGAGCTTGTAAAGGCATCTAAAGAAGGACCAAAGATTATCTATACACTTTTTAATAAAAAATAAACAATGTGGATTATGATATCTCAACACAGTTAAAATGGAGGACGCAACGACTGAAAAACTCATTTTAAGGCTTTGTTAACTTAAATTGTTTATCATAACTGACGCCTTCGATATACTGCTCCTAACATCGGAAGGCACTATGGAAAGAGATGATTTTGACAGCCTTATTGCTCTCATGGACCACCTTGCCCGGCAACAGCAAGCTCTTGTAAAGAAGGCGCTTGAAGGAGAGAACGGTTTTGATCGGGTGGTGTCCATCATCGAGAATCGGCTTGGCGCAAAGCGAGAATGCGCCCAGTGTCGTTCCGAAATAAATTTTACCGCCCTTTCTTGCCGTTTCCCTTGCCGCCTCGGGTTTCCGTTTCTGTTTGCCGCTTTGTGCGCCCGTTATGATTTCTGGTACAAACGATGCCAGGGGGAAGAGCCCAAGCTCCGTGGATGGCGGCCTAGGAGTCGCTGCGGACGCGCTCTCATGTTCTTTTAAAAATGCATAGGCGAAAGTGTATGAGGCTTTCAAGGTGAGAGGGGGCGTCGGCGGGTTTGCCCCGCTGTTCCCTGGCTGTTAGGTCGCTGTTATTTTTACCCTTAAAATCAAGAAAGGATTGTGAAATCAAATGGTTGAAAAAACGAGAAGAAAAAAATCGCTGTTTTAACAGCCATTAACAGCCAAACCGTCCAAGACGGCTGGAAAAAAAGCGGGCAATGCTTTTTGCATTGCCCGCGCTCAATCCGGGGTAGGTGTTCGCCAATGATCTTCCGAATGCTCTTTACGGCGCTAGTCGATAAAATTCTTCAGGCATGCCTGCCTGTTGGGGTTTTTTAGCTTTCGAAGTGCCTTCTTTTCGATCTGGCGAATCCTTTCTTTCGAAACGTTAAAGAGTTTACCTATTTTTTCAAGGGTTTCGGCCGGTTGACCATCGAGGCCGAACCGCAGCCGAAGGATTTTTTCCTCTCTTGGCTGAAGAGTGGAAAGAAGCGCCCTGGTTACTTCCGCCAGCTCCCTGTCCGAACATTCCTCGGCCGGGGAAAGCGCCTTCTCGTCTTCGATAAAATCGCCCAGCCTCTGTTCGTCTTCTCCTATCGGGGTTTCAAGAGAGATGGGCTGTGCGGCCAAAGTGAGCACCATCTGCACCTTTTCCACCGGCAGCTTGGAATGCTCGGCTATTTCGGCTGCCGTCGGCTCCCGCCCCAGTTCCTTTAGCAGTTCATAGTAGACCTTGAAAAAAAGGTTCTTTAGCTCGATGAAATGCACAGGCAGCCGTATCGTCCGGGTCTTGTCGTAGATGCCGCGAATGATGCTCTGACGAACCCACCAGGTGGCGTAGGTGCTGAACCTGTTGCCCTTGGTGTGGTCAAAACGGCCCACGGCTTTAAGAAGCCCCAGGTTGCCCTCCTGAATCAGGTCGTCGAAAGTCATGCCGCGGCCCCGGTAGCGTTTGGCTATGCTAAGGACCAGCCGCAGGTTGGCCCGCACCATCTCCTGCTTTGCCGTGTCCACACTCCTCATTATCGATCTCACACGGTTTAGCATGTTGGGATAAAGCGGATTTTTGGGCTTGTCGGAAACCGCCCGCTCAAGCGTGCGCACTATTACCTTCAAAACCTTGTCTCTTACTCCAGGGAAGGTCTTCTCATGCTCGAGCAGCTTATTTACCTTCTCGTTTAGCTCCGCCATGATCCTGTCATGGTTGATTTGCTCGCTCACTATCTGCACCAGCTCGTCCTGGCCGTATCGGATTATCTGGGCAAGCTCGGTCTCACGCTCCTGGGTAAGAAGCGGATAGCTCGACACTTCCTTGAGATAACAGGTTATATGGTCTTCATCGAAGTCTTCCTCAGGGGGTGCTGCGGCTTCCGCCTCGTTGGAATCGTCCTCCTCGCTAACCTCCATTTCGGCCAAAGAGGTAATCGAAGAGTCTTCCTCGGAATTTTCCCTCTCTATGGACTCCAACCCCAACTCAGACCTTTCAAAACGGCCCTCGATTGATCGCCCTTGCAGAAGGCTTTCAAAGTCATCCTCCGAATCGGGTTTTTTTAAAAAATAATCGAGCGGAAGGCACTTTTCAGAGCCGTATGATTTCATATTTTTCTCCTTTGCGGCAGCCGGGAAATATTGCCGGCTGACTGCCGCTCCCCCTCCCAACTTTCATGCAAAATACCAGCCATCCTTTCCCTAAAAAAAGCTTACACTACTTGAAAGATGACTGCAATAATAAATAAATTTAAGAAATTTTAGGTCTTTAGTCAATATCCGGCAATGGTTCTTCTCATAACGAAAAGCGAAACGGTCACGAAAATAAACATCCTCCGCTCTATTTTCAAGAACCCCGATTACATCTTGAATTAATGTATGATTGCGATATAAATTAAGACATCTTACTTGGTTGGAGCAAGGAGTGCCGATATTGATTTGCAAAAAATGCAAGGAAGAAATCGAAATAGTTAAAGGCTGACGTAAGGCCTACCTGCGCTGCCGGGGATGCGGCGCGACATACACCATTTTCGATTACCGCGAGGAACTAACCGACGATATCGAAAAGGAGCTTTCCTTTTGCCGCATGGACCAGCTTTGAAATAAACCTTACCTTAAGCCTTTATCCAAGTTTTTCTCGGATGAGCTTTTCGGCAAGCTCGAGGGCGTTCTCGATTTTTTCGGGCCTGTTTCCACCCGCTTGAGCCATATCCGGCCTTCCGCCCCCGGAACCGCCCACTTCCTTAACTATCTCTTTTATAAGATTTCCCGCGTGGATCTTTGCCGTAAGCTCCCCGGTAACGGTTGCAAGTAAAAAAACCTTGGGGCCCGAAACCGCGCCTAAAACCGCCACGCCCCTGGAAAATCTTTCCTTGAACTTATCGTTTATTTCCCGTAGCGCCTTGGGGTCGTCGGCTTCGATCCTTGCAATGAGAACCCTCGCTCCGCCTATCTCAGGGGCAGAATCGAATAGATCCGCCGAGCGCCTGCCCGCCGCCGATGCCTTGAGAGCCTCTATTTCCTTTTCCATCTGCCGCTGCTGGAGAAGAATTCTTTCCACCCGTTCGCCAACTTCGAGCGGCGCAACTTTGAGCGCCGCCGCGGCCCGGTTAAGAGTCTGCCTCTGCCGGTTTAGGTAGTCCAGCGCATGCCGGCCCGCAAGGGCTTCGATCCTTCGAACCCCGGCGGCTATGCCCGTTTCCTGCAAAATCACGAAAAGCCCCAGTTCTCCCGTCCCTCTCGTGTGGGTGCCCCCGCACAGTTCGCGGCTAAAGCCCGGGATTTCAACCAACCGCACCCGATCGCCGTACTTTTCCTCGAAAAGCGCCATCGCGCCGGTCTTTAGCGCATCCTCGATGTTCATCACCTGGGTAGTTAACTGCATGTTTTTGCGGATCTCTTCGTTTGCCATCCGCTCGGCCTCGGCAAGTTCCTCGGGGCTCATGGCGCTAAAATGGCTAAAGTCAAAGCGCAGACGATCCGGGGCAACCATGGAGCCAGCCTGTTTTACGTGGTCTCCCAGCACCTTGCGTAAAACCGCGTGCAGGATGTGAGTTGCGGTATGATGAATTTCGGTGTCCTTGCGAAGCTGCGCGTCCACGCGCATCTGCACGGAGTCTCCCACATGAAGCGAGCCCTCTTCGATCTTGCCCGCATGCACGAAAAGGTTTCCTGGAAGCTTTAAGGTATCGGAAACGCTAAATTTTCCGGAAGCTCCAACGATCTCTCCCCTATCGCCCACCTGCCCCCCGGACCCGCCGTAAAACGGCGTGGCTTCGGTTATCAGCTCAACGTCCATTGCCTCAACGGCCGAACCGATTTCTTCGCCTCCGCTGATCATGGCGATTATCTTCGAATCGGCCCGGGTGGTCTCATAGCCGAGAAAATCGGTGCTTATCCCTCGGGAGGTAAGCTGGCGAATGGCCTCGGGAATTTCTCTTTCCCCACTGCCTTTCCAGGCCGCTCTCGATTGATCGCGCTGCTTTTCCATGAATGCGTGAAATCCGGCCTCGTCGACCTCAAAACCCCAATCCCTCGACATATCCGTAATGATATCGATTGGAAAACCATAGGTGTCGTAGAGCTTGAAGATAAGAGAGCCCGGAATTATCTTCGCCTTTTCCTCGCTTAGCCGCTTCATCTCGGTTTGCAGCAGCTTTAGCCCGTTATCGAGGGTTTCGTTAAAGCGCTCCTCTTCGTTTTGTATGACCCGCGTTATGAAACTGCGGTTTTCCAAAAGCTCCGGGTAGGCATCCTGCATCGATTCCATGACCGAGAGAGCCACCTCGGACAAAAAGGGCTTCTCCAGGCCGAGAAATCTGCCGTGTCTTAGAGCGCGCCTGATGACGCGCCTTAGCACGTAACCGCGTCCTTCATTGCCCGGCAAGGCGCCGTCTCCGATCAAAAAGGCCGCTGCGCGGCTGTGGTCGGCGATAACCTTGAAAGAAACGTCCCCTTCGGCCGAACCACCGTATTTATGCCCGGTAAGATGTTCGATCTTTGACATCATCGGGGCAAAAATATCGGTATCGTAATTTGAGGCAACCTTTTGAAGCACTGCCGCGATTCTCTCAAGCCCCATGCCCGTATCGATGCTGGGTTTTGGTAAAGGCGTAAGAGTTCCTTCACCGGACCTGTTAAACTGCATGAAAACCAGGTTCCACAGCTCCAGGTAACGGTCGCAGTCACACCCGGGCTTACACTCGGGCCTTTTGCATCCCATCTCCGGCCCCTGGTCGATCAGGATCTCCGAACAGGGGCCGCAAGGGCCCGTATCTCCCATGGACCAGAAATTATCCTTTGTGGGAAACTGTAAAATCCGCTCCTCCGGAAGGTATCTGGCCCAGAAAGAGCGCGCCTGTTCGTCAGATCCCAAATCCATTTCCCGGTCGCCCTGATGGATCGTTGCATAGAGCTTGTCTTTGGGAAGCCCAAGAACACCGGTCAAAAACTCCCAGGCAAACGCGATGGCATCTTCCTTGAAATAATCGCCAAAGGAAAAATTTCCGAGCATTTCAAAAAAAGTGTGGTGGCGCGCCGTACGCCCCACATTCTCCAAGTCATTGTGCTTGCCGCCCGCTCGCATGCATTTCTGGCTCGTCGTGGCGCGGGAATAACCCCGTTTCTCTTCGCCTAGAAACGTCCTTTTAAACTGCACCATCCCGGCGTTTGTAAATAGCAGCGTTGGGTCGTCGTGCGGAATGACAGAGGAGCTCTTTACGATCGTATGACCGTGATTTTTGAAGAACTCCAGATACGCCTGCCGGATTTGACTGGCTTTCATTGGTACAATCTCCCGATCTAACAGGGTATTATTAAATTATAGCGAAACCCTTGGCCTTTGGACACCCACCCGCTGCCCGCCGGCACAGGCTCTCTTCTCATTCGGCCGCCGCCGCTACGGCTCCGGCAACGGGTCTGAGGTTGCAGGTCGAACGAATTTTGCCCTCTATCTCCGTGCTCAAGTCAGGGTGTTCCCTTAGAAAATTCTTCGCGTTTTCTCTTCCCTGCCCAAGTCTTTCACCACTATACGAATACCATGTACCCGATTTCTCGATGATGTTTGCCTCTACTCCAAGGTCGAGAATCTCCCCCTCCTTGGATATGCCGCGTCCGTAGATTATATCGAATTCGGTCTCGCGAAAGGGCGGGGCTATCTTGTTTTTTACCACCTTCACCTTGGTGCGGTTGCCGATAATGTCCTGGCCTTCCTTGATCGCACCCACCCGGCGAATGTCGAGTCTCATGGTCGCGTAGAACTTCAGGGCGTTTCCTCCCGTTGTGGTTTCCGGCGAACCGTACATTACCCCTATCTTCATTCGAATCTGGTTGGTAAAAATCACGCAGGTCTTGGATTTGCTTATCGTGGAAACAAGTTTTCGCAGCGCCTGGCTCATAAGACGCGCCTGGAGCCCAACGTGAGGGTCGCCCATATCTCCCTCGATTTCGGCTTTGGGCACAAGGGCCGCTACCGAATCGATGACTATTACGTCGATGGCGTTGCTTCTAACAAGGACTTCGGCTATCTCCAGAGCCTGTTCGCCGTAATCGGGCTGACTGACCAGAAGGTCTTCGACAACGACCCCGAGTTTGCGCGCATACAGGGTGTCAAGTGCGTGCTCTGCGTCTATAAAGGCCGCAAGGCCTCCAAGCTTTTGCGTCTCGGCGATAATATGCAGCGCCAGAGTCGTTTTCCCGGAAGACTCGGGACCAAATATCTCTATGATGCGGCCCCGCGCCACGCCTCCTATCCCCAAGGCTATATCGAGCGACAACGAACCGGTCGATATAACCGAAACCTCTACGTTTGCGCCTTCCCCAAGCCGCATAATGGCCCCTTTGCCGCACATGCGCTCTATCTGGGAAACCGCCGCATCGATTGCTTTTTGCCGGTCGTCGTCAAGTCCCATCAACTGGGTCTCCTTTATCTCGTTTTTTTAAAATTCACAAAGGATAGGGTCTATTCGTCCGCTGTGGCGGGGTTCCCTGAAAATGGCGCTTTGAATAACGGGATATACCGGGCGCCATCCGGCCTCAACTCGCTCTTATACAATACAATCGCGGAAGCGTCAAAGGGTTCGGCGGCAAAGTCGGCATGGGAAATGAGCATCTCCTGAAGCCGCGCGAGCCTTGTTCCGCCCTTAACGCGACCAATCGTCAGGTGAGGCTTAAAGGGTCTGTCCTCGGGTTTAAATCCCAGGGAAATGAGCCCCTCTTCCACCCGGCGTGCCAGAGCAGCAAGGGGATCGATCTGGCCGCGAAGCCCCACCCAGATCACCCGGGGAGATTTTATCCCGGGGAAAGCCCCGCAACCTGCCGGCTCGATGCGAATCGGACCGGTTTGCCCGGCCGCAAGGCAAAGCGCGGCCTTTATACCCTCGATAACCTGCGCCGACACGTTTCCAAGAAATTTTAGCGTCAGGTGGACCCCTTCGCTCCTTACCCATCCCACCTGTGCATCGCTTTTTCTAAGCTCTGCTATTAGCTCCTCGATCTGCCCGCGAGTAGAACCGGGCAGAGCTATTGCAACAAAGCTGCGGATGGATTGTTCCATGCAAGTTTTCCCCCGGCGAAAAGAATTGTCGCAATTCCTAAAGACCCGGCACGGCTTATTCGCATCGGCCTGCTTTAAAGCCGATCACAAACCGGGGGCTTCTTCCCCCCGGCCAGGAGTTCCCAAAGCATCGCCAGTGCTGCCTGTGCCGAGCTCTCTTGGATTTGTTCCCGAGGCTGGGCCCCAAAGGAGTACTTTTTTACCCTTTGGCCCTCCGGGGTAACGCAGGCTATAAAAACAGTTCCCACGGGCTTTTCTTTACTGCCTCCGGTTGGGCCGGCAACCCCGGTTATGGCTATGGCTACTTCTGCTCCCGCGTTTCGCGCCGCCCCTTGCGCCATCGCACGGGCAACCTCGCTGCTCACCGCGCCGCAACCGCTGAGCAGTTTCTCGGGAACACCCAGCAGTTCCTGCTTTGCTCGATTGCTGTAGGTGACAAAACCCCGGTCCAGATAGTCCGAAGCCCCGGAGACCGCCGTTATTTTTCTCGATAAAAGCCCCCCTGTGCAGGATTCGGCAAGGACGAGCCTCCAGCAGCGCTCGCGCAAAAGACGGCCGATAACCTTTTCGAGGCAGTCGTCATTGTGGCCGCTTATGTGGCGCTCGCCGATAAGGGCTACAACCTTGTCCTTTGCCCTCATCATTATGTCCCGGCATTCTTGCCCGTCTTTGCCCGTCGCAAAGATCGATACCCAGTTTTCACCCTGCTGGGGATAATAGCCGATCTCAACGTCCTGGTCAGGCTCAAGGGACCTCAGCTTTTGGTTTATCTGCGCCTCGGGCATTCCCTGGATGCGGATTATATGCTTAAGGTAGGCGCACCGATTGGGAAACCTCGCCTCCAGATCGGGTATAACCATTTTTCCCAGCAGCAGCTTCACTTCCTCGGGTACCCCGGGAAGAAAGTAACAGGGGATGTCTTTGTGGATTAGGGAAAATCCGGCCGAATCCATCCCGAGCTTAACCGCCCCCTCGGGAAGCTCCGCCATTCTCTCCACCTCTTTGGTCCACCCGAGGCCCGCTTGCCCAAGATGCTCCCTCAGCCATTGGGCATAGTCGCGGTTGCAGATGAGGGGCCTTTGCATTGCCTTTGAAACAGCCGCACAGGTTCTGTCATCGTCGGTTGGGCCAAGACCTCCGGTCACAATGACGAAATTGGACCCTTCGAGGCATTTGCCAAGATATTCCACGATATCATCTTCTATGTCCCCTACGGTTATGATCCGGTCGAGCAGAAAGCCGCAGCCGCGCAGTTCCGCGGCAATATGCCTGGCGTTTCCGTTTATTATGTCCCCTAAAAGGATCTCATCGCCTATTGTGATCAGACTTCCGGTTACGTGAGAAGGCTTGTCGGCCATTTTTCCATTTCCCTTCAATCCTTGGAGCCGGCCAGGCTGGATTTGCAGACATGAAATGTCTCCTAGGTCCAAATCCCCCCTTGTCCCGGCTCGCCGGTACTTTTTCTTCCAAAGCTTAATCTAAACATTTAACATGACGATTATAAAATTCCATGCCTCCCCCAGCAACGGGTATTTCAAATACCTATCTCCATCTTGACAGATGAGGGGCGCAACGCTAAAGTAAGCCACTCTTAGCGCAGTTTTTTTCCCGTTTCTGGAGGGATGGCCGAGTGGTTTAAGGCGGCGGTCTTGAAAACCGTTGTTCCGTTAGTAGCGGAACCGTGGGTTCGAATCCTACTCCCTCCGCCACAATTACATCGCAAGCCCGTTATCGAGGTTTCCCCCTCCTTTTGTCTCAAATCGCACCGGCGATCTCACCCCGCGCATCTTCCATGCTGTTGAAACTATCTAGAAGCATGCGGTCGATATGCTCGAAAAGCTGTGAGCACAAGCCGCCGTGATTCATTTTAGCGCCAAAGAGCAGAGCGCGCAGGGAATCGATCTTATCGTTTACTTTTCCGATCTTGCTTAGCGCACCTTTTTCGGCGGCGATTTTTTCTTCAAAAAGCAATTGCCTGGCCAGTCCGCAGAATTCTAGGGTCATGTGCTCAAGTTCGGCGCTCCCCGCCACCGATCCCGATTTCGCCTCCAGTTCCGCAAGGCAGCAAAGTGTGACGAATAAAGAGCCGCATTCGAAACCGCGCACGCCCCGCCGCCAGTAGAGCAGCCAGGGTTTTCTCCAGTTCCAGAGCCGGTTGGCCTCGCCGAAAGCGATTAGTTCCCCGGCGGCCTGCCTTGCCTTCACAACCCGGGATAAAGGGAGCCTCACGTTTGCTCTTTGTCCTGCGCCGCTAAGCAACACGGCCGCAGGGCCTCTGGATGCGGCAGTTAGACGGCCGGGGTCGGCGCATGAGTCATCCAGGTATTGCAAAATGTTAAAAAAGAGCCGGTTTCCCCATATGTCTTCCGGGGTTTCCAGATGAGCATAGGAAAGAATAAGCCTGCCCTTACCCCTTCGAGCTTCGATTATCGCCGGCTGTCCCTGGAGCTTGGCCGGGTCCAGATTTATTCCGTAAAGCTTCTCCAGTTCCCCCCAGTTTGTGCTCCCTTCGATGCCCGATACTTTTATATCGGCTACCTGAAAATCATCTCCGGTTCTGTCCGTGTAGGAGGCAAGACAGCGCGCTTCACAGCCCGAAGGCATGAGAAATTGCGAGGGCCACCAGATGGATACCGGGACCTGTTGCGGGATATCTTTCCACACGGCATGGGCCTGCATGCCGTGCACATAAACCCTGCCGCTTGCGCTTGGCAGGCGGCGGGAGATGTCCATTCTGCGAATCGGGACGAGATTAAGAGCCGGAGGGCTCGACAACGCAAGACCGGCCCCGCCGCAAAATCCTATATAGGACCCGCCTGCGTCGATAAACCCGGCTATCTCCGATCGGCCTCTTTCTCCCAGGGCGCGAACTTTGTGGTCCGCCCAACCGCCGGGAACGATCAAAGTGCGCAATCTTTCAGCCTCAAGGCGGCCCTGGCAAATATCGGTTGCGCTGATCAACCGGTAGGGTATCCCCAAAAAAGACAAAGCGTCCATGCAAAGAAGCCCCCAGACCAGAGAATGGGTCCAAAGGAGCCCAACGGGGGTAGCGTCCTGATCACTACCCGGCAAATAGTGATTGCCGGGTAGTGATGGGTATGCCGGTTTGGGGGGAGCCATCCACGATTCCTCGTAAATAGTAAACAGAGAGCAAGGACTGAGGCTTTGAGGCGCGGCCGAAAAACGAGCCGCGCCAACACGCCCTGAGCGATACTTTAATCGTGGTTTTTGTCGCCTTCATCGGCTTTGGGAAAAACCCCGGCTTTTTTTAACGCCGCGGCGCCGCCCTGAACATTGACCGTATTTGTGATTCCCGCATTTTCGAGCTGACGCATCGCTTCGTAGGAGCGCACACCCGAGTTGCATACGAGAAGAAGCCGCTTATCTTTTGGCACCTCATCAAATCTTTTGCCAAGGGTCTCCTGGGGAATGTTTAGCCAACGGTCGCCGTAGCGCTCCACAAAAGGAGCGGCATTGGCGGGGCTTCTTACGTCCAGGCACAGGATGTCCGGATTTTCCTCCATGATAAAGCATTTTTCGAACTCGCCGGGCTCCATGGGCCTGTTTAGCCCATCAAGGATATTTTCGGCCGTGTTTCCGGCGGCGTTTAGAACGTCTAGCGCCGATGCAAAGGGGGGCGAGTAGGCTATCTCGAGGTTTGAGATGTCTTCGACCGTGGGTTTAAAGGGCAGAATGGCCGCAATGGCGTTAATTCTGCCCGACACGGCGTCGCCGTTTGAGCCTATGGCCTGTGCTCCCAGGATGCGCCGGGTTTTGCGATCCACCGTCAATTGAAAGTACATAAGGTCCTGGGTAGGATAGAAGTGCGCTCTGTCCGCCTGAACCACCAGCACCGATTGGGCGTCGAAACCGTTTTTGATCGCCGTCTGAGGTGTTATGCCGGTGGAAGCGATTCCCAGGTCGAAGACCTTCATCGAAAAACTGCCGACCGTTCCCTCGAATTTTGCGGCACCTCCCGCAATATTTGTCCCGATAACCCGCCCCTGCCGGTTGGCAAGGGAACCCTGGGGGAAAAAGACCGATTGGCCCGTAATAAGGTGAGGAATTTCAATGCAGTCCCCACCCGCAAAGATCCGGGGATCCGAGGTCTGAAGCATCTGGTTTACGATTATGGCCCCGGTTGCGCCTGTGGCAAGCCCGGCGCTGCGAGCAAGCTCACAGTTTGGCCGCACGCCCACTGCGGTAATTACGAGTTGCGCACGGATCGTCTCATCGGGTTTTAGCGACACTTCCAGTTGGCCGTCTTCGTCACCACGCCTGATTTCGGCTACCCTCCGCCCCAACAGAACCCTGACACCTTTTTCTTCCAGATGATTTTTAACGATAGCGGCAAGCGAAGGGGCCAGTATTCCCGGCAGCACCTGATCGGCGATCTCCACCAGATGCGTTTCGATTCCCCAAAGATCTCCCAGCGCCTCGGCCATTTCGCAACCGATTGCCCCGGCGCCCACGATAACGGCCCGATCCACCTTGCCCTTTGAAATCCTGTCCTTTACCTCCATGGCCGAATGGAGGTTCGTAACCGAGGTTACCCCCGGCAGCTCCACACCCGGTATCGGAGGCCTGAAGGCAGTGCTGCCGGTTGCAATCACCAGATGATCGTAGGGCAGGTCTTCCTCTGCGTTAGTCCCCAGATCCAGAACCCGCACGGTCCTTTTCTGCCGGTCTATGGCGATCGCCCTGGTTCGCGCCCTTACCTTCACGTCCTTTACATCCTCAAAAAACTGAGGATTTCTAAGCATGTGAAAGCTCGTGCTCATTAGGTCCTGGACGCTGTTTACGTCTCCGGAGATAAAATAGGGTATGCCGCAGCCTCCATACGAAATATATTCGTCCTGATCGATCATCACCACCTCGGCCCCTGGCTCGAGCCGCTTTAATCTGCACGCCGCTTTAGGACCAAGCGCAACTCCTCCGATTATTACTACTTTTTTCCCATCCATAAGAGTTCCTTCTTCCTACATTCAAAGCCTGCGTCCATCCAGCATGCAGGCAATTTTGCGGGTGCATCAGAGCGCCCGTCTCAGTCGTTTCCGAAACTGCGGATTGCCCCGCAGTCGGGGCATGTCCAAAGGATCCCGTTGCAGGTCATGCCCCAATAATTTTCCTCCATGCATTCCCAACAAATCATGAAACCGCAGGGACAGCTCCAGCAAAAACTTAGCTCCCTGGAACATACGTGGCACACATATTTTTCAGGCCGACGCCAACTGCCCTTGGGGCTGGCTTTTTCCACTCCACTCATTATTTATTGCCTCTTTTCACACGCGAAGCCGCGAAGACGTGTAAGAAATGGACCGCATGTTTCCCGAACTTGAGAGTCCGAGCCAATACGGTCTCCCTCTTTATGCGCGAAAAATCGCGGTGCGGGTGTAACGATAAAGGACCGGCGGTCCTGCAGTTTGCAACCCCATCTATATTTTAAACCCAATTTGACTCCAGTGACCATGAAAATCGTGGACCATCAGCGCTAAAACCAAATGGAGTCCCAAGAAACTAAAGCGGCGGCAATCAAAGTAATAGTGGTTACTTTTTCCGCCCGTCTCTTAATTTTACCGCTTCAAATACCTCTTCTAATTCCGTTTGTATTGCCCCATTTGGTTGCCGTTTGCATCTGGCAAGTTTTGCCGATATAGCCTTAACTCCGAACCCGCCCCCTTTTTTTGTGGAAAGTCACACCAGCATGGAGGATAGGACATGGAAGCTGCAGCGCTTGGAGTCAAGGCAAGAGCTAAAAAGAGAGCCCCAGGATCTTCTTTTGACTACCCGCCCCCCCGGGGGGCCTCAGCTGGTTCCCAAATGAGTATGCGTTGTGCGGCCGGGCAGCCTTGCGATTATTTCGAGCCTATTTCGGCAGCCAACGAAACCCAGGGCGAATTGGGACTCTGGAGTGCGGTTTTGCTACAGGCAATTGAGGATTATCATCGAAAGGGCACTGGCTATGAGGTCGCAGTCAATGGCTTCAAACTGCGGGGTTGGTACTACGACCGGGAAATGCGCCGCGACCGGCGCCGGGCCGAGGGATGGTTCAAATCGAAAAACCAAGACGTCGGTAGTTTTCTCTGGATATGTGACATACTCCAACTCAATCCCGATCGGGTATGGGAAAAAATAAGGGAAAAAAATTTTAAGCTGATACTGTAATGCTGTGAGTTATTCTTGTAAATTGCGAGTTCCATATTACTATTAGGATGTATCTATTGATCGGTAATACGTCCGACAGGAAAGAAATTGCTGTGCCCGAGCAACCAGAGCGTACACCAAGAACCTGCCTTTGTGTCGAATTTGCACGCATGTCCTGTCAGGATGCCAGGCAGTTACAGATCGAACTGGTTGCGGCCAGAAAATCGGGGGTCCTTTCCAAAGACATCTTGCTGCTTTTGGAACATCCGCCGGTCTTTACTCTGGGTCGCCGGGGCGGCAGGCAGAACCTTCTAGTCACTGAAAGTTTTCTTGAAAAATCCGGCATTTCGGTCCTGCATGTGGAGCGGGGAGGCGACATTACCTTTCACGGTCCGGGCCAGCTCGTGGGGTATCCAATCATCGACCTGCGCGCCGCCGGATTGGGCGTGGTTGATTATGTGGAAAAAATCGAAGAAGTAATGATCCGTACGGCTGCCCACTGCGGAGTTCGCGCTTCGCGCAATCCCCTAAACCGCGGTGCGTGGGTTGGCAATTGCAAATTGGGCAGCATCGGGGTTGCGGTCCGTTCAGGGATAACTTTTCACGGTTTTGCCTTGAACGTAAATGTCTCGCTTGAACCCTTCAGTTGGATAAACCCTTGCGGTCTGAAGGGAATCTCGATGACTTCCCTTGAGCGTGAACTCGCGTGCGCCGTGCCTGTGGAGGCGGTGCGAAACTCCGTTAAACAGGAATTCGAAACCGTGTTTGACGCAAAGCTCGCGCCCGCTCGATTTAGCGCTTCCGCCCCCCTATCGTTTACTACTTTACCGGAAAATCGCAATGGCTGAGCTTGAAGAAAAAAAAACAGCGACTCCCAAGCCTTCCTGGCTAAGGCGCAAACTTCCGAGTGGCCCGGGTTATGAACAGGTTAAATCTCTCCTGGCAAAGATCGGCTCTCACACAGTGTGCCAGCAAGCTCATTGCCCAAATCAGTGGGAGTGTTTTTCTTCCCGCACGGCTGCTTTCCTCATACTCGGCCCTCACTGCACCCGCAACTGCGGCTTTTGTGCTGTCGAACACTTTACTCCCGAACCTCCCGATCCTGAAGAGTCGGCACGGGTGGCCGAAGCCGCCAAATCCCTCGGGCTGCATTACGCGGTTGTAACCTCGGTTTCCCGAGACGACCTACCTGATGGTGGGGCTTCATACTTTGCGGCCACAATAGAAGCGCTCAGGGCAAAACTCCCCGATACCCTCATAGAAGTTTTGATCCCTGATTTCAAAGGGAATATCCAAGCGCTTCGTGCCGTTCTTGCCGCCCGTCCGGATGTTTTAAACCACAATATCGAAACCGTCGCCAGTCTCCACGCTCTTATACGGCCCCAGGCTTCCTATCAACGCTCGCTTGCTCTTTTGGAGCGGGCAAAAAAAGAGGCTCCTGCAATTGCAGTAAAGTCGGGCCTTATGCTGGGACTTGGGGAATCCGCCCCGGAAATCCGCCGTACTCTTGAGGACCTTCTCCATGCAGGCTGCGAGATGCTTACCCTTGGCCAATACCTCCAGCCTTCCGCCCTTCACCTCAAAGTGGAGCGTTATGTGCCCCCCGAAGAGTTCGAAGATTGGAAACAGGTTGCACTGGATATGGGGTTTTCTCAAGTCGCAAGCGGTCCCTTTGTCCGCAGCTCCTATCATGCCGAAAATCTTTTCAGGATCGGGAAAGTTCACCATTTTTCAGAAAGTCCTTTGTGAAGACCACACCAGGATGGTGCTTTCTTCCCTGATCCCTTTAGCCCCTAAGCCATCGCCAGCAGGAAAATAAAACCGGCAAGACTTGTTAACGACAATGTTTGCACGGCCTTTTTTGCAGCCCCAGGCGTTCCTTTTTGCGCTATTAGCAGAAAGGAGCCAAGCGTTATCAGTTCGAAAAAGAAATAGAAAAAGCTCATGTCGTTTGAAAGCACCATTCCGTCCAAGGCGCCCAGGCAAACCAGCAGCAAAGCAAAAAAACGATGGCGGCTCGATTGTTTTAGTGAGGGCTCTTCTTCCAGGGCTCTCAGGCAGGGAATGAAAGATAAGCGCATGGTCGATAGAGTAATGGCGGTGGATGCCACCAAAATAAGCATGAGTGCGAGGTCGTCCACGTAGAAGATTTCCGCGGGATTTTTTCCGTTTTTGATGAAAAACTGTAAAATTGCCAAAAGAGATATCTGCATTACTGCAAGAACTTTTATCACCGGATCGTGAAGTCTGAATCCAAGATAGAGAATGGCACACAATAAGAGGAGGTCCGCGCAACTCAAGATACCATTCGGGTCGACTCCTAAAACCAGCGGCAAAGTGAGGCTGAGGGGCACTCGTCGCACCAGCAGCAATGCTCCGGCTGCCAGCAGCGTCCCTGAAGCGGTTACGATAAACGATTGCATAGGAAGAGAGCGGACCTGGTAGACACACAGGGCAGCAAGAAAAGGAAAAACGATGAGCAAAAAGAACGGCAACGTTGAGGTGAAGAGATTTGAAGAGGCGTGTTCCATGAGTTACTCCCTTTCTTTTCAGCTTGATGATTTGACAGCCACTTGAGAGTGATCTTTCGACTATCCGCCGACTGGATCTTAGAGCCTTCGAGATTTTGAGCAAGTCTTGTTCCATTCGCCCTCTAACCCCTTTAAACCTTGAATTTAATCGTTTTCACAAAAAGACGGAAAATTTGGCTTGCTGAAATTTCGAATATTTCGTTTGACACTTTGTGTAATCTGAAAATGTCAGGTCTTTAAAAGGGCTTCCAAAGGAGGACAGACCAGGCAGAAGTTGCATCGTTTGAAGGGCAGCCGCGCAAAAGTAAATGGAAAAATTTAATGTCAATCGGCTTTGAACGGCGTCCTTTGGATCAGAGCCACAACCAATGAGACGGAGCATGGAAAAGTGTATCGCCTATGTCGGCCATGACGTTTACAAAAACTCAGTACCAGCCGAATGTGCCGATGAAGTCGCCAACGCCGTTAGCTCCTGGGGTCATGCAAGATTTCTGATTATTCCGTTCTCCTTGAAACGTACCATCTAAATCCGCAACAGATCGAAACGATCAAGGTTCATGACCTTGTTCCAAACGAGGATAAAGTCGTGAACGAACTTTTCCTTGGAGTCCTCGCATCCGTAGACCTCGGCCAATGCCCTCAGTTGCGAGTTGGAACCAAAGACAAGATCGACGCGGGTGGCGCTCCATTTGAGCTCCCCGGTTGCGCGATCACGGCCCTCAAACAGGGACTGGTCCGCATCGCTCGGCTTCCAAACCGTTCTCATATCGAGCAGATTTACAAAAAAATCATTGGTGAGCGCCTCCAAACGGTGGGTAAAAACACCGTGCGGGACGCTGCCGAAGTTGGCGCCAAGGACTCGCAGCCCCCCCACCAATACGCTCATCTCGGGTGCGGTAAGCGTGAGGAGTTGTGCTCGATCGACCAGAAGTTCCTCTGGAGTTATCGAAAATTTAGCTCTCTGATAGTTTCGGAAGCCGTCCGCCAGAGGTTCGAGCACGGCAAAGGAGTGCACATCGGTTTGCTCCTGCGACGCATCAGTGCGTCCGGGCAAGAAGGCAACGTTTACATGGAATCCAGCGTTCTTTGCGGCCTGCTCAACGCCTGCACAACCTGCTAGAACGATCAGGTCGGCGAGAGAGACCCTTTTGCCCCCCGATTGGCCACTGTTGAACGTCGACTGAATCGCTTCCAGGGTCTTAAGCACTTTTCCCAGCCTTTGTGGCTGATTTACCTGCCAATTTCTTTGGGGCTCAAGCCGGAGCCGGGCGCCGTTTGCCCCCCCGCGCTTATCGGAGCCACGGAAGGTGGATGCTGAGGCCCAAGCGGTCGAAACGAGTTCGGAAATCGAAAGTCCCGAGGCAAGGACTGTGGACTTCAGCTGCGCGATGTCGTTATCATCGATCAGTGCATGGTCTAGAGCGGGAATCGGGTCCTGCCAGATAAGTTCTGCTGCCGGGACTTCGGGGCCAAGATGGCGAGAGCGCGGCCCCATGTCGCGGTGTGTCAGTTTGAACCACGCCCGGGCAAAAGCATCCGCCAACTGGTCGGGATGTTCGTAGAAGCGTCTTGAAATCTTTTCGTAGATCGGATCAAACCGCAGTGCCAGGTCGGTAGTGAGCATGGCAGGCGCTATTCGCTTGGAGGAGTCGTGCGCATGTGGTATGGTACCCACGCCGCCATCCTCCTTCGGCTTCCACTGGTAGGCTCCCGCAGGGCTTTTGGTCAGTTCCCATTCGAAACCGAAAAGAATCCGAAAGAAGTTGTTGCTCCACTTTGTCGGGGTGTTTGTCCAGGTCACTTCCGGGCCCCCGCCTATGGTGTCTGCGCCTTTGCCCGTACCATAGCTGCTCTTCCAGCCAAGACCCTGTTCTTCGATCGGAGCGGCCTCGGGTTCGGGACCAACATGTTTGGGGTCGCCGGCCCCGTGGGTCTTGCCAAACGCATGGCCTCCAGCGATAAGAGCAACCGTCTCCTCGTCGTTCATCGCCATGCGGGCGAAAACCTCGCGGATGTCGCGCCCGGCTGCGATCGGGTCCGGATTGCCGTTGGGACCTTCCGGGTTAACATAAATGAGCCCCATCTGAACGGCGGCCAGGGGATTTTCCAGTTCTCGGTCACCGGTGTAGCGCTTATCTTCCAGCCACTCGCTCTCCGAGCCCCAGTAGACGTCCTTTTCCGGTTCCCATATATCTTCTCGGCCGCCCGAAAAACCAAAGGTCTTAAAACCCATGGATTCAAGTGCGACATTACCGGCAAGAATCATCAGGTCTGCCCAGGAAATCTTGGAGCCGTATTTTTGCTTGATCGGCCAGAGCAGTCTGCGTGCCTTGTCCAGGTTCACATTGTCCGGCCAACTGTTCAAGGGCGCAAAGCGCTGCGACCCGTTGCCGGCTCCGCCGCGCCCGTCCCCGGTACGATATGTGCCTGCGCTGTGCCATGCCATGCGGATGAAAAGAGGTCCATAGTGGCCAAAGTCCGCCGGCCACCACTCCTGGGACTTGGTCATCAAGTCATGCAGATCCTTTTTTACCGCTTTCAAATCGAGGCTTAGAAACTCCTTGGCGTAGTTGAAATCTGGCCCCATCGGATTGGATTTCAAACAGCGCTGGTGCAACATATCGAGGTTTAGCTGGTTAGGCCACCAGTCTCGGTTAGACTTAGGACCGGTAGAGTTTTTCGTCGAGTTTTTTTTGCTCATTTCTTCACTCATCTAATTAACTCCTCTTGTTGCTGTTATGGCTTTTATCCGAGTCAAAATTATCGGGTGCGCCCTGACTTGCAGGCACTCGCCACATTCTGATTTCCTTACTCCTCTTTCAGATAACCGGGACAGAGACCATAAAAGTCCACTCGATGACCGCTGAGTTTGTACCCGGCCCCCGAAGTCGGTTTTTGAAAAATCGCGGCGAGGCTTCCCAATTCAGGGCTAACGATCCTATTGCACTTGATGCAGATTAAATGCGGATGAGGATCGGACTTTTTTATCGCCATAGTGATTGTAAGAACCGCCGAATTCGATTTCCAGCACTTCCCCCGAATCCTTTAAACTGAAAAAGTCTTGTTCGCCCGTGGCGATGTTGGTGGATGGAAAATCCTCGCTTACCATTAATAATGAGTAGTTATGAGTACTGGGTATGTCAAGCATGGAAATCTTTTAGGATAGCCTCCGGGCCGGAGCGAATTGGTACGAATAAAGAAAATAGCAATAGTTTCCGAGCAAACCTCAAATGGTATTCTATACTTATGCAGTTCTCTATGAATTAAGCGCAAAAATAGATTCTTATCAAACCCATAGTGGTGACTATAAAATTGCAATCGCTATCGCAAACTTTCTTTTCTACTATTATAACCGATTGTAGATCTGGTAACGACTGACGAAAAGGACATGATTATAAATCAATAACCTGATTGATTTTGATGTGTTATCATATATGGACTGGTAAAAAAGTATACCAACTTTGCTTATTTGCATAATTTAAAATTTTTCGCTATTTGTAATGATCCTTTAAGAATGTCCATCTATAGATTTGTTCCTGGCGCTTTGGAATCTTTATGATTTATCCAATTTTCTCAAAACACGCGTTGACGACCGACTTTTTCTTTACGGAGCTCTCCGTGAAAAATCCAATGTAGAAAAAGCAGTTATCTCCGCTGGGCTGTTTTTACTCTTGACTATGGGATCGGGAATCGCAGCGATGCTCAGTTTGCTGTCGGGAAATCAGTAGGCGAGCAGACAATGGCAGCCCGTGGAGTAGCTTCGACTTGGTGCAAAACAGCGCGCCGATCCTGCGCGCAGTGGTGACCAACGCCGGTGACGGGGCACCGGGGCTTATCCTGACGGAAACGTTGCCCTTCGCCAATGCTTCTCAATAGGGGGTAAACAATGCTTGCATATGGGTGCAAAACTCTCTTATAGTACACAAAATCATATTTTCTAAGACGACGAGCCGGAATACCCTGGTTCGTCCCGCCTTTAAGGAGGCTTGAGCGCATTATGGCAGTTGCACGGAAGATGAGCGTTTTTCTCGAAAAATCTTCGTGGATTCGCAGGATGTTCGAAGAAGGCGCTCGACTTAAAAAGATCCACGGCGAGGACAAAGTTTTTGATTTCAGCCTTGGAAACCCCAACCTTCCGCCTCCGGACATAGTCGGTGAAAAACTGGTGGAATTGCTCCAAAAAAAAGATCCGGGGCTGCATGCATACATGCCTAATGCGGGTTATCTTTCAACGCGAACGGCCATGTCTGCTTATTTTTGTAAGGAATTTTGCGTTTCCATGGCTCAGGACCAGATAGTGGTAACGTGCGGGGCCGCGGGGGGGCTAAACATCATTTTTAAGGCTTTGCTCGATCCGGGCGACGAAGTGGTTTGCCCCGCGCCCTATTTTGTGGAATACGGCTTTTATGCCGACAATCACGCGGGGGTGTTAAAGCCTGTGCGGGCAAAAGAGCCCGATTTCGATCTAGATCTCGAACTTATGGCGCAGGAGATCGGGCCTAAGACCAAAATTGTGCTCATAAATTCTCCTAACAATCCCACCGGGCAGATATACCCTGAAGAGACCCTGGCGAGACTGGGAGAAATTTTAAGAGAAAAGAGCCGCCAATACGGCCGCGTCATCTATCTGGTTTCCGATGAACCATACCGCAAGATTGTATATGACGACTGCGTTGTGCCGTGTGTATTTACCCATTACCAGAATTCGCTGATCACCAGCTCCTATTCCAAAGATCTTTCCTTGCCTGGTGAACGGATAGGTTTTGTGGCGTTAAGTCCATCGGCCGATGACGGTAAAAGCATCATCGATGCCCTGACACTTGCAAACAGGATCCTCGGGTTTGTTAACGCTCCCTCCATTATGCAGCGGCTGGTCGAAGAGCTTCAGGGGGTATGCGTGGACATAAGCGTCTACAGGGCAAAAAGAGATCGGCTTGTAGAGGCCCTGCTGGGGTTTGGTTATGAGCTTACCGTCCCGCGCGGGGCCTTTTATCTTTTTCCCAAAAGCCCGATTTCCGATGACGTGAAGTTCATCGGGCTTCTACAGGAAGAAAACATCCTTTGCGTGCCCGGAAGCGGCTTTGCCGGACCGGGTCATATCCGTATAGCATACTGTGTTAGCGACGCCACGATTGAAGGGGCGCTGCCCGGATTCGAAAGAGCGATAAAGCGTTGTATGAATGGTAGCGTAAGATAAAGGAAGGGGGCAAAGATGGCTAAGAAGCTCATTGTGCAAAGGAATCTCGGAAATGTTCGAGGAAGTGGCGCCACTACAAGGAAATACCTGGGGATTGTGTTAGTTGTTCTTGCTATCATCGTCATAATAACGCCATACCTTTTAAGGAAAAAAAGCCGCACAGAGGGCCAAAATAGAGCGGCTGTGGAGCATGGGGCCATCACAAAAGAGATGCCAATGCCGGTACAGCAGAAAACGAGTGCCGTGACTTCCCAAGCATCGACGACTGCGACAACCTCGCCTGTGTCAACGCCCTCCGAAGCCGTTAAGCCTCAACAGGCACAGCCGGTCCCTGGACCCGATGAAGGTTTGAAGGCTCAGCCGCCAACGGCTCCTGCTCAAGAGCAGTCAACGTCCCAACCTGCGGAAAATGGAGAGTCGGTTTCTGCGGAATCTCCAGCTCCACAACCGCAGCCTGCAACAGGTGTGGCGCCTCAGCAGCAGCCAACTTCTACGCAGACGCTGCCGCAGAGTTCTCAAGAACAGGTTGCTGCGCCGCAGCCGGCATCTGCTCCGCAAGCGGTAACCGAGCCCTATGCTGGCCCTCCCGTAAAAGCGAAACCTCCTGTCCTCCAGGTCAAAAAACCAAAGGAGGCCCACAAGGTCCTTTTTTCCCAAAAAACGAACCATTGCAAGCCCACTGCCACCGCCCAGTCTAAAAGAGGGTACGAAAAGGGTTCGGGGAAAAATGGCGTAAAGATTTACCGGACGACGCTTTCTGAAAACTCTAGCCATAACAAAGCTTCATCCCCCCCCAAGCCCGTAGCCCGCACCAAAGTCGGTACGGATTATGCGGTGCAGGTGGGGTCCGTTTATAGAAGCGTCGGTCAGGCTCAATTACTACAAAAAAAACTTACAGCCAAAGGCTACAGGGCTTCGATTCACCGCGTAGCCTGCTCGGGGTTTCTGGTGGTGACAACGCCTTCTACTAAAAGTAATGCCTACACGTTGCGGGAACAAATGTCTGCCGACGGTCTGAAAAAAACGAAGGTAGTTCCAACCGGTCCAGTGGCGGCCGGGCCGGGACACAAGTAAGGCTGCGTTCGAGCACGGTTACAGTCCCCTTATGCCGCTTCATGGGAGATAGCGTAAGTCTTATCTCCATGAAGCGGCAGGAGCAAGTGTTCGTTTTACAGCGTCCCCTTAGACGATGGAATCGTGCTTCGGCGGGGATCCGGAGAAACGGATGCGGCGAGCGCGCGCCCCAATGCCTTGAAAGCCGCTTCGAGCATATGATGTGTGTTTGTTCCGTAGAGGATTCGAATGTGCATCGTGATGCCGCCGTGCTGGCAAAAGGCTCTGAAAAATTCCGGGGCGAGCTGGGTTTCAAACTCCCCGGTGCGCTCCGCCATGGGTGGCGCGTCGTAAATCAGAAAAGGGCGGTTGGATAGATCGAGGGTTACGCAAGCAAGCGCTTCATCCATCGGGACGGTGAAGTGTCCGTAGCGGGTGATGCCTTTCCTGTCTCCAAGCGCTTTGGAAAGCGCCTGACCAATAGATATCCCGATATCCTCAACCGTGTGGTGGGCGTCGACTTCGAGATCGCCCTTCGCTGTGACCTTAAGGTCGAAAAGTCCGTGAACTGCAAAAAGCGTGAGCATGTGGTCCAGAAACGGAACTCCGGTGTTGACATCGACGGCCCCGGTACCGTCGAGACAAATCTCCACCAAGACCCGGGTTTCCATGGTGGTTCTTTCCACTTTGCCTGTTCGTCTATCACCCATAAAGGCCTCGCTTGCAAACTAAGGAATGGAGAAGCTGCGGGGACTTGCAATCGCCACTACGCCTGGCCCCGTAGTGGCAAAATACATGCTGCCCGGGAAAATTCAAGGAATTAATGGAGAATAATAATGGACTTCCCCGTCTACATTGTGAAGTGTCCCGATTACGACCATGCGTATGAAAAGATGGAGATCCTGATTTCGATGATGGGCGGCATGAGCCGATTTGTAAAACCGGGGGAAAAAATCGTTCTTAAAGCCAACCTGCTTCAGCCCGCCGCTCCGGAGCAGGCGGTTACGACCCACCCCATGGTTGTTGCTTCCCTTGCCCGAATGGTAAAGGGATCGGGAGCTTTGCCCATTATAGCAGACAGTCCCGGCGCCGGATATCAGTACAGTTCCCGGACGCTCAACACCCTCTACCGAAAGTCGGGGATGAGCGATGCGGCAACGGCTTCCGGGGCTGAGCTAAATTTCGACACAACCTCCACGGCGGTATCTTTCCCACAGGGAAAGTTGATCAAGCACTTCGACGTGATAACTCCTGTAGCAACCGCAGACGGAGTCCTTGGGGTGTGCAAATTAAAGACCCATACGCTTATGAGCATTACAGGCGCGGTAAAAAATAACTTCGGTGTCGTCCCGGGGCTGTCCAAACCGGGCTATCACGCCAAGCTAAACGATAAAGCGCAGTTTGCCGATATGCTGCTCGATCTTGCTGACTATGTTTCGCCGCGCCTCTCGATAATGGATGCGGTTGTCGGCATGGAAGGAGACGGCCCGGGAGTGGCCGGTGTTGCCCGGCACGTCGGTTTGCTGATTGGGTCCGAAAACCCCTTGGCTCTTGATATTGTCGCCTCTGAGATCGTCGGTCTTCGGCGGGAACAAAACCCGCTGTTGCTCGCCGCGGAAAAACGAGGACTTACCCCTTCGCGCATAGAAGAGGTAGAGGTAATAGGGGCCGAACTGTCGAAAATCCGTGTCCCCGGCTACAGGCTTCCTGCAACCCTGGAAGAGTTGGGTTTGCAGAAACATCTCACATGGTGGCAAAAGCCGCTTGGACCCTATGTCAAAGACTGGCTTTCTCAGATGCCCCAAGTGGCGGAGAAAAAGTGTGTCGGGTGTGGTATCTGTCGAGACTCATGCCCCGTGGGTGCAATTGAGATCATCAAGGCAAAGCGCAGGATCGCCTTCATAGACGACAAACGTTGCTTACGCTGTTACTGCTGTCACGAACTCTGTCCGGAGGGCGCCGTCGGACTGCGGCGAAGCCTGATGCATCGGTTGCTCGGAATCGGCGCCGCGAAACATTCCGGTTGATATCTTTACCGGTTGCGACGCACAAAACGCAGATAGATGCGGTATTCGCCGGTTTCAATGCCGTGCGGAACGTTTTGGCCCTCGGGAATGAGAAGGGAGAGTACTCGGCCCCGGGGCCGTTCATCATCGTAGTCGTCTTGCTCCTTATTTTCTCTTATTCCCAAATACTTTGCCTCGATTGAACAGGTCAGGTCCGCTTCCCGTTTGTACTGGTCCGATGCTCCGATCCGGGGGCTCTCTCCTATGATTATGTCCATGACCGACCTCCAAGGTTTATGCGCACCCGCAAACCCACCTCTTTTAGAACTGGCCAAGTCCACAGCGCCGGGCTTTCCAAATGCGCTGTTAATTCCCAACGTATATATCGGTAAAACTATGGATCCGAATTAGCTAAATTTTGTGTTCCTGCGCATGAAAAGTTTTTGGGCAATCGAATAGTTGCCCGAAAAACGCTTAATAGACTCCCCGGTTGCTCTTACTTCCTTCCTTTTGGCTCTTTTCTTTTGATTTCCTGCCGCCTCGAAGTTAAAAACAAGATGGTCTTTACGATCATTGCTTGTGGTTCGACTGTTGGAACAAACAAAATGAAATGACAAGGGAATGAAAATGCACAAATTACTTGCCGGCCATAAAGGCAGGAGGATGTTCCTGCTGGGTAACGAGGCTATAGCCCGTGGGGCTGTTGAGGCGGGTTTGGCGCTTGGCGCCACCTATCCCGGCACCCCGTCCTCGGAGATAAGCAATAGCTTGTTTGAGATGTCTCGTGAAAGCGATCTCTATTTCGAATACAGCGTAAATGAGAAGGTGGCGCTCGAAGTTGCGGCCGCTGCGGCCTGTTCGGGTTTGAGAAGTATGGCCATTATGAAACATGTCGGATTGAATGTGGCAGCCGATCCGCTCCTTACTCTGGCCTACGTTGGGGTAAAGGGGGGGATGGTCGTTGTAACCGCTGACGATCCCCTGATGTTTTCAAGTCAAAACGAACAGGATAATCGTTATTATGGAAAGCTGGCGGGGCTTCCGGTCCTTGAACCTTCCTCGGTTGAGGAGGCCCACGAGATGGTTCGCTACGCTTTTGAGCTTTCCGAGAAGGTGCGCGAACCCGTTTTGTTTCGCACTACCACCAGGATAAACCACTCGACCGGAGTGGTAACTTTTGCGGATGTGGCGCCGGTAAAGACCAGGGGAGATTTTGTAAAGGACCCCTTCAATTGGGTGCCCATTCCTGCGGTTGCAAGAAATCTGCATGTCAAGCTCTTAAAAAACCTGGAGGAAGCTGAGCATCTTTCGGAGAGTTCGCCGTATAATTTTATCGAGGGCGAAGGCCGTTGGGGGATCATCTGTAACGGTGTAAGCTATAACTATGTGCGGGACGGGATAAAGGACCTTGGAATAGAAAACAGAGTGAAGATTCTTAGAATAGGCTTTTCACACCCGCTGCCGGAAAAAATGATAAAGAAGTTTCTTGCCGGTTGTGAAAAGGTCCTGGTGGCCGAAGAAGGCGAACCTTACATGGAGGAGGCTGTAAAAGCCTTTGCTCAGGAGGAGAAGCTGACGCTGTCCATAAAAGGTAAAGCCCGGGAACTTTTCTCACGGCTCTATGAATTCGAGCCTGCACTTGTCCGCAAAACCATGGCAAACTATTTCGAACTCTCCTATACCCCTGCGGTTTCCCCGGATTTATCCGACATACCCGAGATACCCCAGCGTCCGCCAAATCTTTGCGCCGGTTGCTCTCACCGGGCAACCTACTACATAGTAAAAAGGGCGGCCAAGGGGATGCAGACCATTTACCCAACCGATATCGGCTGCTATACCCTTGGTATTTTGCCTCCGCTTGCAATGGCCGATTATCTGCTCTGCATGGGGTCTTCTCTGGGGACCGGGTGCGGATTTTCAAAGGCCACCGATAAGAAGGTGATCTCTTTTATAGGCGATTCCACATTTTTTCACAGCGGAATTGCCGGCCTTGTAAACGCTATTTTCAACAATCACAACATGACCCTGGTTATCCTCGATAACGGCACGACCGCCATGACGGGTCATCAGCCCAATCCCGGCGTGGATATGGCCATGCTCAACCTCAATGGATACGGCCGCGTTTCCATTGAACAGGTCGTGCGGGCAATAGGCGTTCCCGTAGTTACCACCATTGAGCCCTTAAAGGTCAAAAAGAGCATCGAAGCGGTAAGGCAGGCGCTTGAATACAAGGGCGTTTCAGTCATTATATCCACGGAACTTTGTACGCTTTACGCCAAATCGTTGAAGCTTGACACCAAACGGGTTTTTAAAATCGGCGACAAGTGCAGGGGCCATAGAAACTGCATTGACGATTTGGGCTGTCCAGCCTTTTTTACCAAGGATGGAAAAATCGGGATAGATCCCGGATTATGCACGGGGTGTGCTGTGTGCGCGCAAATTTGTCCTGAAAACGCAATCGTCCCATTAAAAGAGTAAAGACCATTGATGCTGGAGTCTGGATTAAAATGAACACTACACGATTGATAATTGTCGCGGTCGGCGGGCAGGGAAACCTCCTGGCCTCCGGCATACTGGGAGAAGCCGCGCTTCTTTCGAATGTCCCCGTGCGCATGAGCGAGATTCACGGTATGGCGCAAAGGGGAGGGGTGGTCGAATCGGCTATGTTGTTTGGCGAGGGTGCGAGTACGGTCATTTCCGATGGTGAGGCCGATATTCTGGTGGGCTTCGAGCCTTCCGAAACGCTTCGGGCATTAAAGAAGTGCAACAAGGATACTGTGGTCGTAACAAATCTTGCGCCCATGCCTCCCTTTACCGTCGCGATAGGCAAGGGCGTCTATCCGGAGCTGGGCAGGCTCCAAGAGTTGATTCGGGCAAAAACCGGCAAACTCATCGCAGTCGATGCTCTGGAGCTTTCCAGACAGGCGGGAAGCACTCTGGCCGTAAACATGGTCCTGCTTGGGGCCACTATGCAGACCGGGAAGATCCCGGTTTCTGCTGAAAACCTAAAAGAGGCCATTCGCACCAAAGTAAAGCCCGCATTTGTGGAAATAAATCTCAAGGCTTTCGAACTTGGTTTTGCGGCGGCGCGGAAATAAAATAGCTCTTTTTGACAAAAGAGCTGTCCAGTTTTTCTCAGGAGTTTATGGAGGTGGGTGGGCAATAACGGTGGGGTTTATTTCCGTTTAGGATCGCAAGGCTTTTGCCATAAAACGACTGGGAATCTAGATGTATCATTGCACTGCCCCCTCCCCCCTTACTCTTTCTTAACCCGGACCGGAACAAGAAGAAGCGGAACGGTGACCCGTGAGCTTAGGTTCGGCGTGGTGCTGCCCGACCAAAAGGCGTCCATGCCGGTCTTGCCATGGGTTGCCATAACGATCATATCGGCGCCTGTCTTTTTGAGACACTCGACGATCACCGATACGGGTTCGCCTCGCTCTACGCTCGCGCTAACCGAAATCCCCCGGGTTTGCAACGACTCAATGCTTTTTAATAGGTACTTTTCGGCATCCTTTTCCACAAGGTCTAGAATGGCGCGCGTGGTGCCGGGAAGCATTTTAGCCGTAGCGGCGCTTTCCCCCGAAAGAGTGGTGAAGGTGTGAACTGCCATGATGAGATGGATTTTTGCCCCGCAGAGGCCGGCAAGGTCTGTAGCGATTCTTAGACCTTCTTCGTGATCGGGGTTGCCGTCCAGGGGGGTAAGAAGCCTTTTGCAGGTAAAACCTGTTGAAGTCCCCGGATGAATTAAAAGAATCGGTGCAATGGAAAGACCGCTAACCTGTTGGGCGATTCTGCCGTACATGAACCCGCGAAGGCCCCCTCGCCCGTGGGTGCACATTACGATCAGGTCTGCCCCCAATTCTTCGGTATGTTCGGCAATGCTTCGGGCTACATCCTCTATCTCCTTGCCGTGAACATGCACTTCCACCTGAATTTGGGGTGGGAAAACTCGCGTGGTGACCTCTTGGAGATATTTGCGCGCTTCCTGTTCTCCGGTAAGGTGCCTTTCGCCATGAATTTCATGTGGAGCGTCCTTTTCGATGGTGTGGATCAGGGTAACTCTTGCCCCCATGATTTGGGCAAAATAAAGAGCCGCGTAAAGCGGAGCTTCGGCAAGCTTGGAGCCATCCAGAGGAACCAGAATGTGTTTAAACATATCTTTTAGCCTCCAGTAAAGACTTGAAATACCAGGTAGATGTTTAAGGCTAAAATCAGGACCCCAACCATGCCGGCCATGGCTGTTACCGTCGGGCTGTTTACAAGTTCTCCCATCACGATTTTACGGCTCGTGAACACTATAAGGGGAATTATGGCAAACGGGAGCCCGAAGCTGAGAATAACCTGGCTGAGTACAAGGGTTTTGGTAGGGTCCAGCCCCATTAGAATTACGGCCATGGATGGCAAGATGGTAACCATGCGTCTTATCCATACTTTTATTTTCCGCCGCAAAAAACCCTGCATCATGATCTGGCCGGCCATCGTCCCAACCGCGGACGAAGACAGCCCGGATGCAAGGAGCGAGATAGCGAAGATAAGGCCCGAACTCCTTCCTAGAAGCGGCTGGAGGGTGTGATAGGCGGTCTCGAGGGTTGCTACTCCGGTCAGCCCATGCTTAAAGAAAGTCGAGGCTGCCATGATCAGCATAGCCATATTGACGATGCTCGCAATCCCCATGGCTACGATCACATCGATCATCTCAAAGTGGAAAAGACGCTTTTGCTGGCCGGGCTCCTTTACCACGATGCGTCCCTGGGTAAGGGCTGAATGCAGGTATATCGCGTGAGGCATGATCGTTGCCCCGACAATTCCGGTTGCCAGTAATACGCTTTGGGTGCCGCAAAATTCGGGCCTCACGGTATGGTAGAGTAAAAGCGACCAGGAGGGCTTATCCAGCACAGTCTCGACCAGGTAGCTAACCGATACGACGCCCACCAGTGCGGTTATAACGGCTTCCAGTGGGCGAAAGCCGTAGCGTTCGAGTCCCAGGATAAGGAAAGTGGCCACCGCTGTAAGGATTCCCGCGGCCCAGAGGGGAATGGCCAGAAGAAGGTTGAAGCCGACCGCGGCCCCCAGGAACTCGGCAAGGTCGGTTGCAATCGCCACGACTTCCATCACGGCCCACATTATAAGAACGACAGAATGGGGAAAATGGTCGCGGCAGAGCTCGGCAAGATTTAGACCGGTAGCTATGCCAAGCTTTGCCGAAAGTATCTGGATAAGCATCGCCATTAGGTTGCTCGCCGCGATAACCCAGAGCAGGGTATAGCCAAACTGAGCGCCTCCCTGAATGTTTGTGGCGAAATTCCCCGGGTCGATATAAGCCACACTGGCGATGAATGCCGGCCCCATGAAGGGAATAAGATTTCTCAGCCCTCCCTTGCCTGGGCCTTTTCCAAGGATCTCCAGGGCAGAATCCGCCGTGTCCTTCTTGTGCGCTTTTTGCTTGCTTACCATATCGACATCGCTCATGATTAGATCAGCCTCTAATATAGAATATCGTATATTTATTCGCCTTCCAGTGCAATTACCTTTAGAGTCGACTGCGGTCCGCCCAACAAGGCGACAATATAATCAGTTGGAGACTGAGAAATGAAAGATTCGATAAAAGAAAAAGGTATCGAACTGCTTGAAAGTCTGAGCCAGGCGCACGGCGCGCCAGGGCAGGAAAACGAGGTGCGACGGATTTTTCGAAAGCAATTGGGGGAAGAGGTTCGCACCGACAGGGCGGGCAATATTTTTTTTGAAAAAAAGGGCTCTTCGGAGCGGCCCAGGATTTTTGTTCCCGCGCATATGGACGAAGTCGGGATGGCGGTGCAGGCAATAACTGAAGATGGCCTCCTGAAGTTTGTTACCCTTGGGGGGTGGTGGGCTCATACGCTTCTTGCCAAACGCGTGCGGATACGAACGGCCGGAGGCTTGGAGATACCGGGGGTAATCGGTGCAAAACCCCCGCATTTTCTCTCTGAGAGCGAACGCCAAAAGGTAATGAACCTGGAAGAGATGTTTATCGATGTCGGTGCAAAAGACGCGGCCGAGGCGCGCTCCTTTGGAATAAGACTTGGAGATGGTATTGTCCCCGACAGTGGTTTTGCCCGGATGCACAACCCCGATCTGCTTGTCTCCAAGGCTTTTGACGATAGGGTGGGGTTGTCCGCGGTGATCCATGCCGCTTTGCAGACAGCTAAAGCCTCCCATCCCAACACAGTGGTCTTCTGCGGAACTGTCCAGGAGGAGGTGGGAACGCGAGGGGCGCGCGCCGCTGCATTCTCAGCCTCACCCGATCTGGCAATTGTTGTCGAGGGGGCTCCGGCAGACGATTTGCCGGGTGTTCCCAGCCGCGAGCGCCAGGCGGCCCTTGGTGGCGGCCCGCAGATCCGATTCATGGATTCCTCGGCAATTCTCAACCGGGAGTTCATCGAGTTTGTCATTCAAACGGCGGAAAATAATTCCATCCCTTATCAGCTCTGCGTTAGGAGAATGGGCGGAACGGACGCGGCGCCCATTCACCTTCACGCTTGCGGTGTACCAACGGTGGTTATCGCCGTTCCGTCGCGCTACATCCATACCCACAACACCATGGTGGATATTTCGGACTATCTTAATACCGTTAAGCTTCTGGTAAAACTGATTCAAACCCTGGATAAGGAAACTGCGGACAGGATCGGGAGCTATGTAGATTGACCGGGCAAGGGACAACCGTTCACTTTTTTCATTTCCTGATCACTAAGAGGCATTTTTGCAGTTATAATATTTGGATTGAGTGCGGCAAAAGGCAGCTTGAGGACGGACACTAACCAGGCCGGCCTGAAGGCAAATGCTTCTCAATCTACTCTCTAGTAGCCAATGGAGGCTTTCGATGGAGTCTATGGAGTCTGGCGAATTCGTCGAGATCGGCGCAGTCTTTGTAAAAACCGACAGGAGCCAGGGCAATATGGTCATCCTGAAGCGTTCGGAAGAAGATACCCAATATTTTTTGATGTTCGTTGGAGATGCGGAAATCACCGCGATAGCCAAGGAAAAGGGCCTTGTAGAGCCAAAACGGCCTCTCACTCACGATATCTATCTTACTATTCTCGATCACAGCGGTGTGGTGTTTGAAAAGATCGAGATATTCGAAATGCGGGATAATACCTTTTATGCCAAAATTTATGCCCGCATTAAGGAAGAGAGCTCCGTCTTCGACGCGCGACCAAGCGATGCGGTGGCTTTGGCCCTCCACGAAAAGTGCCCCATCCTGGTTAGCAGAAAGCTCCTGCGCGTCGAGCTTACAGCCGAGGAAGTCCAGGAATTCGAAATGATCGTAAAGACGGTAAAATTTTGATTCCTCGGCTCAATGGATCGGTGTCCGTCCGGAAGCCCCGTGGCGCTGCTGTTCCGGACATGTCGTTGCCTGCGTTCCTCGCAAAGTTTGTCGGTGGACACTAACTATTGTTTGACTTGCAGCCGTGTTTTGGATACAGACTCGGAAGTTCTTTTACGGCGCCGCTCCGGCTTTGAGCCGCCCTGCTGCGGCAGGATGTTTTTTCACTCTACGAGGGACTTTTTATGGCTATTTCTTCTTCCTCCGCCACCTTTACCCGCTTTTTCGTTCCGGAACTCGAAGTGGACGATTTCTGGAGTCTTGTTGATGAAAAGCTGCGCGCCGGAGCTTTTAGCGAGCCCGACGATTCGCAGATCGAGGCTGCCGGTTTTGCCTCCTGGGAAGATTTTTTCGATGCCTCTTTTTCCTATGGCTCCTACCGGAAAGCCGAATACGTAGCCTTTAATTTCCGCCTCGATCAAAAGAAGGTCCCCGCGGTGGTGTTAAAGCAGTTCGTGCGTCAGTCGGTGCAAAAATACCGCGATGAACACGAGGGCAAATGGCCAAGCCGGGCCGAAAAGCAGGAGATACAGGAGAACATGCAGGAGTATCTGCTGAGCCGTGCTTTCCCGCAACCTTGCTCCTGCGAGGTGGTGTGGGCACCGGCAAACCATCTGCTCATTCTCGGGACTACGAGCACCAAGATGATGGACGCCTTCCTCGAGTTTTTCGAACGCCAGTTTCAAGCCTACCCTGTGCCCCTCTATCATGCCCAGTGGGCGGCCAACATGCTTGCCCTTACGCCCGCGCAGAAGGATACGCTTGGCTCGATCGTTTCGCTAAAATCTCCAAGCGCCATTGTCGACGGAAAGTTTTTGGGTTCCGAATTCCTTACCTGGTTGTGGTACTACATCGAATGTTTGGGGGGCTCTATCCAGGTTGGCGACAAGGTGGCCGAGGTGCACCTGGGAGAACGCATGACGCTTTTGCTCCCCGCCGATGGGAAGGAAAAGGTGGTATGCACCAGCCAGGCGAATTTTCTTCACGAGGCAAGAACGGCGCTTCGCCAGGGCAAAGTGGTCGATGAGGTTCAGCTCCTGGTGATTGTCGGTGAAAACGAGTACGTCTTGACTCTGGACAGCTCTCTTTGGGCGCTAAAGGGACTGAAGGCTCCCAAACAGCTTCCGGACTATGGAAGCGAAGACCCCGACGGCCGATTTTTGGAAAAGATGTTCTTTATCGAGGAAGTTTGCGCGGCCCTGGATGCGCTCTATACGCGGTTTCTTTCCGAAAGGCTTACCCCCGGTTGGCAATCCGACATCCTGGTCGAACTTCAAAAATGGATAGACGAGGGGGGCTCGGCGCCCGAGGTTGTAAAAAAAACAACTGCCGTTGCATAGCTTAGGCGCAGATGAATCCTATAGGTTTAGGCACCCTCCGTTATTTAATAAGAGAGCACTGGTTGAGTGCGTTTCTGCTGTTCGTCTCCCTTACAACCGTGTGCATGGCGCTTGCCCTTCGCTGGTATGTAAGGCGCCGCATAAGGCAGATGCTCGAAAACGGTTTTGAAGAAGACCATGAACTCGACCTTCTACCCGCTCCTGGGGCCTTCGAGCGCCGATCCCTGGAGTTTATCGCCAGTATGAGGGGAGAAATTTGGTCGCTTCCCGAAGGCGAACTCCAACTCGGGTTGGATGCCTTAAACCAGCATGCTCTCAAAATCGTACGTTCGATCGGTGCAATCTACCACCCCGAAGCCGCTCAGCCCGAATATGAAGCCTCGCTTACCGACACCCTGGAACTTGTCGCACGGGTCGGAGCGAGGCTGGCAAGGCTTTCATCGACCGTTCCCATAAAGTATGTGGGAAACCGGAAACTTAGTGATTTCCAACGCTACTACCAGGCCTACGTCAAAATCAACGAAAACCCCGTCCTCAAGCTCTTCAAAAAAAAACCGCACATCTACAAGGCCGCAAGGTTTGCCTTCAGCGTAAAAAATGCCGCCAACCCGCTTTATTGGGCTGGCCGGGAACTTACCCGCGAGGGTTATTTCATCATTCTTCGATGGTTTTACCTTACCTTCACCAGCGAGATCGGAAAAGAAGCCATAAGGCTCTATAGCGGAAAGCGCTTCCATCAGGAGGAAGACCGCGACGCGGTCCTTATCTGCTATAGGATGTTTCACACGATGCGCAAATGGGGCGGACCGGCCCCGGCCGAATGGGCCGCCTTCATCCAATTTGTCACCGGTCTTTCCTCGCTTGATTCCGAGAGTAAACTTCATATTTTGGCAAGATGTTCCGAGGACCGTCTTCCAAAAGATTTGGAGGAGCGGACAATAGCTACCCGTTCGGGCATAAAATGGTATAAAAAGGGTCTGAAAGTCTTGCTCGATGCTGAGCCTGAAGCTTCTCGCGCAAAGGTCAAGCTTGTCGCAAAGGAAACCGAGGCACCCGAGGAAACGGGGTGAGAAATTTGAGGTGATAGCGCTAAACTTTGTAAAACTTTGATTAGACCGGGCCGGGATTTAGCCGCCTTCAAATGGATAGGATTACATGAGACGAACCTCCACTGCTTTTTTGAGAATTTGTGGTCTGGCCGTTGCTTTATTTGTGTGCGCGATCTTTGGCTGCACCTCGGCTACACATCCGCCTACGTCCTTTCGAGGAATCAAATGGGGAGCCAAGACATCTTCGGTTGCCGGTCTTAGCCAGGTCGCCGTAAAAGGCGATCTGACTCTTTATGAAAGATCGGGCGATCGGCTTGAGATGAAAGACATAAAACTTACCCGCGTTATCTATGCCTTCTATAAAGACCAATTCTATATGGGCATGGTGTACTTTCCTTCCGACAGTTTTATGAAAATGGAGGCCGTTTTGACCGGCAAGTTCGGTAAGCCCGCCGAAGTTGATAAAGATCCCAACAGACTCTTATGGGATAGCGACTATGTCTCCGTGGTGCTTATGCCCGCAGGACCAAATCAGGCACGGTTGGTCTATATGTACAAGCCAATTCAGCTTCAGGTGGAACTCAAAAAGTAGGTCGTCAACGATTTCACCGGATTGGCATGTGGGAGTATTCCGCGCTGGGGCGGCAAATCCGCACGCGCGGTCCGACGAGAGGGAAGGGGGATAAGCCGCACGGCCTGCATGAGTTTTGCCCCAACGCCCAAAGGAACCGCACGCTTTAAACGCATTTGGCCGTAACATCTTTTGGTTCCCTCTCTACTGCGTTTTTCCCGTGGCGTGCCTTTGTCGCTTAGAACAAATCAGCCCTGGCTTGATCCTCGACAAATTTCTCGCAGGCTGGACCGAAACTTATCATTATGCGGTTGTTGGCTTTCCTGCCCTCTCGGGTAGCATTGGAAGCAACCGGTCTTGATTCTCCCCAACCCTGGGCTTTGATCTTTTCGGCTCCTATGCCCCTATTCACCAGGGCCTGTTTTATCGTCCATGCCTGCAGTTCGGATAGCGCCAGATTTTGTTCCTCGGAATGCAGGCAGTCCGTGTACACCGAAACTATCAGATCGGCATGAGGGTATCTTTTACATATACGGGCCACCGAGGCTATTGAGACCTTCCACTTGGCGGGATTGACCCTTTGTGAATGAGGCCTGAAAAGACAATCGGATGGAACCGATATGCTCGTGCAGCCTTTTCCCATGGATAGGTTTTGGGAGAAACTGCGGGAAAGATGATCCTTAAGGTTGTCTTTTAGGGTCTGCTTTTTAACAACGGACCCCGCTCTATAACCGTATTCGATTGCCGGAATCCGGTTTGCGCCAGCTGCCAGCGAAAAAATTAAAAAAAGCATGAAATAGGACAATCCGCGTCCCATGACTGTCTCCTTTTCCGGATGCCCATTGCCCAGGACCGCTTTTGAGGCAGGAATGCTCTGCGGTTAATACAATAGGGACATGATTAGAACTCGAGCTGAAAAAAAGAATCGAAGCGTAGCGATAAGCTAAAATAAAGGAATTGCGGGGGGTGGATCGCCGGTCTTGGGATAGTACTAATGGAATGTAAAGGTTTAAAGCTGCTAAAATAGCTCGCCTAACCGGCTGAAACCAATTGCGAGATAAACTTCCACATTAATAATCACTGAAAAAACCTTGTCAAGAAGGTAGCCTGCCTAAGGACGCGTAATGGTTATTTGTAGTTTAAATACAATGAAAATCTCAAGGAACTGCGCTTTTTTACTACCTTACGCTGCCTTGCCGCTCGTCTATAATAGGACCAGTTGCAGTAGCGTCCATCCTTGCCTTGCCGGCGGGATAAATGTTGCGTCCCCCACCGGTTTGGGTTTGCCCGGCGCGGAGATGACGGTTGAGACGGGGACAGTGCCATAGGGCTTGGGATGGCCGATTTAACCCAGAATTTTTTAAATGGGGGCTAATCATGAGTCTTCAAAAAATGTGGCCGTCGTCTATGCGTTGCAATGATAATCGGACACCGATGTGGGGAGAGGGTCCGCTGGTGGTAATGGTGGCCGATGACGATGAAAACGATTATGCTCTGGTGGAGAAGGCTTTCGAGGATGCTCGGGCCAAAGTCGATCTGCGGTGGGCGGCAAACGGTCAGGATGCCATGGACTACCTGCTGCATAAGGGCAGGTATGAGCCGCCCGAGTCTTCACCAGTCCCGTTCCTTATTTTGCTTGATCTGGTGATGCCGGTAAAAGACGGTCTGGAAACGCTAAAGGAGATAAAGGGGCATAAAGGACTGCGAAAAATCCCCTTGATGCTTTTGGTTTCAACAAAAATAGGGAACCACGAAGACCGCTGGTTACGCCTAGGGGCTGATTCTTTTGTCATAAAACCCCGCAGGCTCGATGAGATGGTGGCGGAAATACAAGATCTTCACCACCACCATTTTGGTATAGTACGTTTGCCCAGTGCCGAAGAGGCAAATACTCTCCAATAGGAAAAAAGCCGCTTTTTGTGCAACAAGAAGGTATCCACGGGGGGGGGCTCAAAGCCTCTCGTTTCAGGTAAACCAAGTGTCAAAATTTATTTGGAGACAGAAAAAAGGGTTGTCATATCCCTCACAATGGCTTATTAATCCCCATACTCTTGGTGGATGGTTTGTACCGGGTTAATCCCCACGGATAAAATACAAGAGATTGCGTATCCAATCGAGTTCGGCGGCGTGGTTGTGCTTGGCCGGCCCCCCTGCGGAGCGTCCGAATCAGGGAAAAGATAGTTTTCCCCCTGGTTTAGGGGCGTGGCCCGTTCAGAGCAGGGGAAGTGCTATCCGGATCGACAAGGCCTGATTGCCAGCCGCTGCCGGCGTAAACTGCGGTTCACTGTGGAGGGCCTCTATGCTGGCTGTTTATTTACCCATTCTCTATATGATAATTCTTGCCCTGCTTTTTGGTGCCGGAACGGTTTTCCTGTCCCACCTGCTGGGACCTGCCAGGCCCTTTAAGGTCAAAACGCAATCCTATGAGTGTGGTATTCCAAGCGAAGGCGCTCACTATGCGCAGACGCCGGTCAAATTCTACGTTACTGCCCTTCTTTTTCTCGTCTTCGATCTTGAATGCGTCTTTCTTTATCCCTGGGCGGTCTACTACCGAAGGCTGGGTGCCTTCGGGCTTGCCGAGATGCTGATCTTTCTGCTGATTCTTGTAGTCAGCTACGTGTATGTCTGGAAAAAGGGAGCTTTGGAATGGGATTAGAAAATCAACTCGTTGGCGATAATGTGCTGGTTACAAGCCTCAATAAGCTGGTTAACTGGGGCAGAAGTAATTCGGTGTGGCCTTGCACCTTCGGTCTTGCCTGTTGCGCACTCGAAATGATTGCCAGCACCCTGGCCGATTTCGATATTTCCCGTTTTGGCTCCGAAGTCTTTCGTCCCTCCCCGAGGCAATCCGATCTCATAATCATTGCCGGCACTCTTACAAAGAAAATGTCGGTTATGGTTAAGCGCATTTACGATCAAATGGCCGACCCCAAGTGGGTGATCGCAATGGGGGCTTGCGCCTCATGCGGCGGGGTGTTCAAAAGCTATGCGGTGGTCCAGGGCGCCGATCAGATAATTCCGGTCGATGTCTACATCCCTGGATGTCCGCCTCGCCCCGAAGCGGTTCTGGCCGGTCTTATGAAGATCCAGGAAAAGATTAGGACCGAAAGATTGGATCAACGCCGCGATTTCAAACCCGGCATGCTCGAAATTCCGACAGGAAACTAAGAGATGGAAATTGAAAAAGCATTAATCGCCCTGTCTACGGAATGTCCTGATTTAGGGCTAAAGAGGGCCGACCGTCATGGAATGCCCGAAATAACCGTTTCGCTTGAGTCTTTTCCCCAAGTCATGAAAACCCTGAGAGCGCTGGGCTTCGATATGCTGAGCGATGTTGTGGGTATCGACCGCATGCCCAGACCGGTGCGCTTCGATGTGATCTACCTCCTGATGGCCATGGAGGATTTTTCCCGCTTGGCTGTTAAGGTTGAGGTCGCTCAAGACCGGGAAGTTCCAAGCGTTAGCGGTATATGGAATTCGGCCAACTGGGGTGAAAGGGAAGTCTTTGACCTTTTGGGGATTGGTTTTTCGGGTCATCCCGATTTGCGGCGAATTCTTATGTGGGAAAATTTCGAGGGTCATCCGCTAAGAAAGGACTTCCCTCTTGAGGGTAAGGACTTCGATAAGCCTTTCGACACCGAGACCATAAAAGATTACTTCTAACCGGGACCACGCAGCAAAATAGTCAGGCATGGAAAATCATGAGCGAGAGTAAAACCGTAACCCTGAATATGGGGCCCCATCATCCGGCTACTCACGGCGTTTTGAGGGTAGTCCTGGAGCTTGACGGCGAAACTATTGTAAATGCGACCCCCGTTATCGGCTATCTTCACAGAGGGATCGAAAAAATCTGCGAAAGCAGGACCTACCAGCAGATACTTCCGCTTACCGACAGACTCGACTACTCAGCCGCATCGGCGAACAATTTGGGGTATTGCGTTGCCGTCGAAAAGTTGCTGGGTATCGAGGTGCCGAAAAGAGCGCAGTATTTGAGGGTCATTATGGCCGAGTTTGCCCGGATCATGGGCCACCATCTATGGCTGGGAACTCATGCCCTCGATATCGGGGCCATGACGGTCATCTTCTATGCGTTTCGGGATAGAGAGATGATCATGGCGATGAACGAAGAGATTGCCGGCTACCGGCTGACTCCTTCTTTTATACGCATCGGTGGCGTGGCCTACGAAGCTACCGACGATTTCATCGCGAAGGTGAGAAAATTCGTGGCCTGGTTTCCCAAGGCCCTGGAAGGCTACCACCAGCTTTTGACGGATAATAAGATCTGGACCACCCGGACCATGAACATCGGTAAGATCTCGGCTGAGGAAGCGATAAATCATGGACTTACCGGGCCAAGTCTCAGGGGCTCGGGTGTTGCCTACGATGTACGCAAGGCCTTCCCCTATTCCAGTTATGGCGATTTTGACTTCAAGATCCCCATCGGCGAAAACGGAGATGTCTACGACCGCTACCTGGTGAGAATGGAGGAATTCAAACAGTCGATCGCCATTATAGCTCAGGCGATTGAAAACCTTCCCTCCGGGCCGGTCATGACGGATAATCCATTGGTGGCCAGCCCCAGCCAGCCTGAAGTGCAAACGGATATCAGCGCGCTCATTCGCCGGTTTATGGTAAATGCCAAAGGCACTCCAGTACCAAGCGGGGAGCTATATTCGGCAGTTGAGGGAGCTAAAGGGGAACTGGGGTTCTACCTGGTTGGCGACGGCAGCGAGCAGCCTTACAGGCTAAAAATCCGCTCCTCCTGCTTTTACCTTGCAAGCGCGCTTCCTCGCCTGCTGGTGGGGCACATGGTTGCGGACGCCATAGCTATTATCGGTAGCCTCGATGTTGTGCTTGGCGAAATAGACCGGTAAAGAACAAGCGCCGTCTAATTGGACAGAGCTGCGTAACGGAGTGCGACCGATGACTGATCTGCTCATCATTCCCATTATCAAAATGCTTGTGATCTTTGGGGTATGCCTGTTTTTTGTCGCTTATACCACCTGGATCGAAAGGAAGGCTCTCGGCCATTTCCAGCTTAGATACGGCCCCATGAGGGTTGGCTATCATGGGCTGCTTCAGCCTCTGGCCGATGCTGTTAAAAATTTTTTTAAAGAAGAAGTGGTCCCGGATAACGCCGACAGGGCGGTTTTTCTCATGGCGCCGGTCATAAGCATTTCCTTTGCGGTTATGTTGCTTGCCGTTATCCCTTTTGGCCCTGCGATGACGATTTTTGGCAAAAGAATAGACCTCTACCTGGCCAATCCTTCCATAGGCATTCTTTTTATCCTGGGCCTTGCCACCATCGGTTCTTATGGAACGATTCTTGGCGGCTGGTCTTCGGGTAACAAGTACGGCTATATGGGTGGGCTAAGGGCTTCGGCCATGATCATCAGCTACGAGCTTTCGCTGGCCTTTGCCGTCCTGAGCATAATTATGGTGACAGGCTCCTTTAGTCTCGTGGATATGGTGGCGGCCCAGCAACATTTTTGGGATTGGAACATCTTCAGGGAACCTGTGGCCTTTCTCGTGTTTATGATAAGCGGTATAGCGGAGCTAAACCGTACTCCCTTCGATATGCCTGAGGCCGAATCCGAGCTTTGTTGCGGCTACAATATTGAATACAGCAGTATGAAGTTTTCGCTTTTCTTTCTTGCTGAATACACCCATCTCTTTGTTTTCGCCTCCCTGGTCACAACCCTTTTTCTCGGTGGGTGGCACGGCCCGGTTCTGCCCGGACTTGTCTGGTTTTTTGTAAAGACTTTCGCTGTTATTTTTGTATGTATCTGGATCAGGGCAACTATTCCCCGCCTTCGCTACGACAAGGTGATGAAGCTCGAATGGAAATTCCTGCTGCCGGTTGCCTTGGCCAATGTTATCGCCACGGGCGTGGTTGTGGCCCTGTTGGGTTAAGATGTCAGGAGCTCCAATGGAAAAGTCCGATATTATAAATGTAAGCAAAAACAGGGGTGAAAAGGGTAATTACGTTAAGCCCATTTTGAAGGGCTTACAATTTACAATGGGCAATTTCTTCAAAAAACCCGTCACCATTCAATATCCCGATCAGAAAACTGTTAGAAGCCAAAGGTGGCGTGGTCTTCACAAGCTTAATGTTGACGAGAAGGGCGAATTGAAATGTGTCGCCTGCGGTCTATGCGCTGCGGTCTGTCCCTCGCAGGCCATAACGATCCTTGCCCGTGAAGATGAAGGGGGGACCAGGCATCCCGAAAAATTCGAAGTTAACGAGCTTCGCTGCATTTTCTGCGGGTTTTGTCAGGACGCCTGTCCCAAGTCCGCCATTAGCCTCACTAAGATATATGAGTACGTCAACTACAACCGTGAGGATTTTGTTTTCGACATCTCGATATTGAAGACGACTGGAGAGAAATGGAACTCTTAGGGATAATCACCTGCGGCGGTGCGGCGTTGGCGTGCGCGCTTTTTGTGATTCTTTCGAGAAACACCGTGCACAGCGCGCTTTGGATGGTGGGAAACTGCCTTGCCTTAGGCGTTCTTTTCCTGCTGCTGGACAGCCAGTTTATCGCCGCTTTGCAGGTTATCGTCTACGCGGGGGCCATCATGATGTTTATCATTTATGCCATCATGATGCTAAATCAAAGAGTCTCAGATGAAGACTCCTTTCGAAAAAGCCTTCTTTCCGGCCGCTTTGTCGTTTCATTTCTCTTTATGGTCTGTTTGCTGGGACTTGGCATTGGTCTTAGCCCTATGGCTCTCAAGGGTACTATGGGGCCACATGCCCGGGTTCAATACGGCGAGATAAATTTGCTTGCAAACTATATTTTCGTTCAAGGCCTTGCCGCCTTCGAGTTGGTGAGCGTGCTGCTTACCGCCGCGGTGGTCGGGGCTGTCTTCCTTGCCCGCAGAGATTAATTGCAGGGAATGGCGAGGAAAGGCTTAATCGGCCGCAGGTAAATGGCCGAGGATGCGGTATTGGTTTTGCCTTGCGCGGGGTTTGCTTACATCCGAGTATGAGGGAATAGCTCAATGAACGATTACCAGAGCGTCTATCTTGCACTGTCCGCCATCCTTTTTGCTCTCGGCGCCTTTGGGGTCATTTGCCGAAAGGATGCCATCGTCGTCTTTTTGTGCGTGGAGATCATGCTGGGCGCGGTCAATTTGGCCTTCGTGACCTTTTCTCGCGCCAATCAGTCGGCCGAAGGGCTTTTTATGGTCATGTGCATTATGGCTGTGGCGGGTGCTGAGGCTGCTATAGGGCTTTCGATTTTCGTGCTGTTGTACAGGAAGACAGGCTCTATCAATATTGACAAATTCAACCTGTTGAAATGGTAGATCGAGGCGTGCGATGAAGTTTGATCTGGTAAGGCTTATCCCGATATTTCCGCTTGTGGGCGTTCTGATTAACGGCCTGCTGGGGCGAAGGATCGTTGAAAAAAACAAAAGCCTTGTGCATTGGATCGCCTGTGGTGCGGTCGGGCTTTCCTTTCTTGTGACGCTGGGCTTGTTTGTTAAGCTCCTGGGGTTGCCAGCGGATAAACGGCTCTACGATTTCACATGGTTTACCTGGATCTCCTCAGGGGTTTTCCATGTAAATATCGGCTACCAGATCGATCCCCTGTCGATGTTTATGTGCATGTTCGTAACCGGGGTTGGGTTTTTGATCCATGTCTATTCGATTGGGTACATGAGCCATGACGAAAGCTATTTTCGGTTCTTTACCTATCTTAATCTTTTTATGTTTTCAATGATCAACCTGATCCTGGCTGATAACTTCCTGCTCATGTTTCTAGGGTGGGAAGGAGTGGGACTTTGTTCCTACCTTCTGATTTCTTTTTGGTTTTCCGATCTGGCCAATGCGGTGGCCGGAAAGAAGGCTTTTGTAACAAACAGGGTCGGCGATTTCTTTTTCGCCGTCGGTATGCTTGTTCTTCTTACACACCTTGGTGCCCATGGGGTCTGGTCTCTTAAGTTTAACGATGTATTCTCTCATGCATACCTGCTTCCGCCCCATCTCGTAACCATTATTTGCCTGCTGTTCTTTCTGGGGTGCACTGCCAAGTCGGCCCAGATACCTCTCTATATATGGCTGCCTGATGCAATGGCCGGTCCAACTCCTGTTAGCGCTCTTATCCATGCAGCGACCATGGTTACGGCCGGTGTGTATTTCGTGGCGCGCTGCAACGTGCTCTATTCCATGTCTCCTTTCGCCATGCACGTTGTGGCCGTTGTTGGCGCTCTTACGGCTTTTTTTGCGGCAACGATTGCCGTTACCCAAAACGATATCAAAAAGGTGCTTGCTTATTCCACTGTCAGCCAGCTCGGCTACATGTTTTTGGGACTGGGGGTTGGAGCCTTTGCCGCCGGTCTTTTTCATGTATTGACTCACTCTTTCTTTAAAGCGTTGCTCTTTCTTTGTTCGGGTTGCGTAATTCACGCCATGGGCGGCGAGCAGGACATGAGGAACATGGGGGGCTTGCGAAAAAAAATGCCGATCACTTTTGCCTCCATGCTGATTGGTACCCTGGCCATCGCCGGGCTGCCCGGATTTTCGGGCTTTTTCAGCAAGGACGAAATTTTGTGGCAGGCCTACAGCAGTCCTCAGGGCAGCCATATCCTGTGGCTTATCGGGCTGCTTGCCGCGGTAATGACCGCATTCTACATGTTCCGCTTGATTTTTATGACCTTCTTCAATGAATGTCGGGCCTCCGAAGAGGTCCAGCATCATATACATGAAGCTCCGAAAACGATGACCGTACCGCTGATGGTCCTCTCGGTGCTCTCGATTTTTGGCGGTCTTCTCGGTGTTCCCGCCTCTCTTGGAGGTATGAACCGTGTCGAGCATTTTCTCCATCCGGTATTTGGCCTAGGCGCCGGTAAGATTTTGCAGGCCGCGGGGGGCCCTTCCGTAATTCACAAAGCGGTGGCGCAAACCGCGGCTGAGCCTCACTCGTTTGCGCTCGAATACGAACTCATGCTGCTTACCACCCTCCTTGTTTTCGCTGCAATTTTTGCAGCCTATGTTTTGTATGTAAAAAAGAGAGATGTACCGGGCAGGATTGCGGAAGGCAATCCTTCTTTCTATCAGTTGCTTCTAAATAAGTGGTATATCGATGAGATTTATGAAACTGTCTTTATTAATCCGCTTCGCGCCTTCAGTATTTTCCTCTGGAAGGGCATTGACGTTGTGGTAATAGACGGGCTTGTCAATTCGACCGCTGCGTTTTTTGTTAAGTGCGGAAACGTGTGTAAATCGACCCAGAGCGGTTATGTGCAACGCTACGCCGTGTCTTTTATGGTGGGGGTGTTTGGCCTGATCGCGTATTTTATGTATGTGCGTTAAGACTGTTGCTATATAGCGGGAGCAAATAGATGAATCATTTCAGTTTTCCGATCCTTAGCACTCTCATTTTCTTTCCGCTGTTATGCGCGATCCTCCTTATGTTCTTTAGGAGTGAGGAGGGGAAAAACGATGAATTTCTGCGTAGAATCGCGCTTGCGGCCTCGATCATCGAATTTTTGATTTCTCTCCCGCTGCTTAAGTATTTTAGCGACTCTATCCCCGGGATGCAGTTTGTTGAATATATCCCCTGGGTTAAAAGCCTCTCGTTAAACTATTTCGTCGGCCTGGACGGAATTAGCCTCTGGCTTGTGATGCTCACCACCTTTTTTGTCCCCTTGTGCATTCTGTGTTCGTGGACCTATATTAAACAAAAGGTAAAATACTTTCTCATTGCGATGCTTTTCCTCGAATGCGCGATGATTGGCGCTCTGGTTTCCCTGGACTTAATTCTGTTTTACTTATTTTGGGAAGTCATGCTGATCCCCATGTTTCTTTTAATTGGCGTCTGGGGCGGGGAGAGGCGCATCTATTCGGCCGTAAAGTTCTTTCTGTATACGGCTGCAGGCAGCATCTTCATGCTGGTCGCCATTATTTATCTCTACTATTTCAGCTATAAGACAACCGGAGTGGGTACCTTTAACCTGCTTGAGCTCTATAAACTCAATATTCCAATTTCGACACAGCTGTGGCTTTGCGCCGCATTTACTGTTGCTTTCGCCATCAAAGTGCCGATTTTTCCTCTTCACACCTGGCTTCCCGATGCCCACGTCGAGGCGCCCACGGCCGGCAGCGTTATCCTTGCCGCCATACTGCTTAAAATGGGCACATACGGCTTCTTGCGGTTTTCGATGCCTCTTTTTCCCTATGCCAGTCATGAGCTCATGCCCATTATCGCCTTTCTTGCAATCGCTGGGATTATCTACGGGGCTCTTGTCGCCTGGTCACAGCCGGATATGAAAAAGCTGGTTGCCTATTCGAGCGTAAGTCACCTGGGATATGTAATGATTGGACTTTTCGCGCTAAATATCCAGGGCATTGAGGGTGGTATCTACCAGATGCTTAATCACGGGGTAAATACCGGGGCGCTCTTCCTTCTTGTCGGAATGATTTATGAGCGTCGTCATACCAGGCTGATGGATGATTTTGGCGGGTTGGCCAAGGTTATGCCCATATTTGCCATCTTCCTCATGATCGCAACTCTTGGTTCGGTCGCTGTTCCCGGTACGAACAGCTTTGTTGGGGAGATCCTGATTCTGGTGGGCGCCTTTAGGACCTATCCGGTTGTTGGGGTGTTCGCCGTGTCCGGAATGGTCTTTGGTGTGGTCTACATGCTGTGGATGTATCAAAAGGTGATGTTTGGGCCTGTAACCAACGAGGCCAACAGCAAGCTCCCTGATTTGAATAAAAGAGAAATTGCGACGATGCTTCCGATTGCGGTGCTTGTATTCGTTATGGGGTTCTTCCCTGGAATGTTTCTGCATAAGATGGACGCTTCGGTAAATAATTTCATTTATCAATATCAGCACAAATATGCAATGTATCAGGCCGAAAAGAGCGCCAGTCCTGTCGCCCACTGTTCAAAGGGAGCAAAAATCGCGATTAGCTCCCAGGCGACTTTAAAAAACGGTGCGTATTCGCTCGGCCGATGATCCGGATAGTTGATTTGCGAAACTGCGGCGACGGTTTTGTTTTAATCCTGGAGGAACCAAATGGTGACGTTCAAAGTTATTCTGCCGGCAAATGACTACATGGCTGTCCTGCCGCAGATTGTTCTCGTTTCGACCGCATTGCTTGTGCTGATGATGGGCGTTTTTAAAAAGCTTGTAAATGCATCCGCGCCTGGCTTCACTGCCCTTGCGGGGTCCCTACTGGCGCTAGGATGCGTGTTGTTTGTCGGTCACCACGGCGCCCCCAGTTCCACCTTCGGCGGCATGGTTTTAGTAGACGGGTTTTCTTTTTTCCTCTCCCTCGTTATTTGCATCATCATAGCGCTCACAATCCTGGTATCGCTAAATTATGGCAATTTTTTCAACTGTATGAGAACCGGCGAATATTATTCGCTCCTGCTTATGGCCGGTGTGGGCATGATTTTTATGGCAACCGCTGGAAATCTGATTCTGCTTTTTGTTGCTCTTGAAACCATGTCGATTTCCATCTACGCTCTTACCGGTTTTCATAAGAAGCAGTTAAAATCAAGCGAGGCAGCTCTCAAATATTTTCTGCTGGGAGCCTTTGGTTCTGCATTTTTGCTTTACGGGTTTGCTTTCATCTACGGAGCTACCGGCAGCCTGGACATTATAAAAATTGCCGGTTTTATCAAGACTCACCCGCAAATGTTAAATATGAAATTTCTGGTTGCAGCCTTTGTTTTGACGATTGCCGGTATAGGCTTTAAGATTTCAATGGTGCCCTTTCATATGTGGACTCCGGACACCTATGAGGGTGCTCCCACATCGGTTACCGGCTTCATGGCGACCGGAGTTAAAGCGGCGGCTTTTGCGGCCCTTATCCGGGTGATTCTCGTTCCACTTGCGCCCATGCAGCATAGCTGGGTTACGATCATGTGGATTGCAGCTTTTCTAACCATGACCGTTGGAAATATTATCGCACTGGTCCAGGATAACATTAAGCGTATGCTTGCCTATTCGAGTATCGCCCATGCCGGCTATATTTTGCTCGGTTTTCTTGCCGGCACCGGTCTTGCCCAGGCCGGTATGCTCTATTATTTGATGGTCTACGCCTTCATGAATATCGGGGCTTTCGGCGTGGTTGCGCTTCTGTGTAAAAAAGGAGAGGAATACACCAGTATTTCCGACTTTGCGGGGCTTGGGTTCAAATACCCGTTGCTTGGCCTGGTTATGTCCGTTTTCCTATTTTCCCTGGCGGGCATTCCTCCCACCGGCGGTTTCATGGGTAAGTTCTATTTATTTACCCAGGCGCTTCGATCGGGTTATGTGTGGCTGGTTGTGGCTGCCGGAGTAAATAGTGTAATTTCCATTTATTATTACCTGAGAGTAGTCGTTGTCATGTACTTTAGCCCTCAAGCTTCTGAGAACTCCATCGTTCTTGGTTCTGTATCCCCAGGGATTGTTATTGCGCTGGCTACCGCCGCTACGGCTGTTTTGGTAATGGGCATTTTCCCCTCTTATTTCTTCTCGCTTGCCGGCAATTCTATTTTTAGCCTTATGTAGTTCTTCTGCTCTATCTCTTTGCGGCCGGATCTTCCAATTTATTTGGTCGTCCGGCCGCTCGTGTATCAAAGACTGGACTTCCCGTTACGATCTCCGTATTATTTGAGATAGATCCTCTTTCCGGATCGGTTTCATGATTACCAGTGAACCAGTTGTCAAAAAGGAGGAAGATGCGATGGCGATCATTACGATTTCTAGAGGTTCCTATAGTCGTGGCAAGGAAGTGGCTGAAAAGGTAGCCGAAAAGCTAGGCTACCAGTGTATAGCTCGCGAGATTATTCTTGAGGCCTCAAAAGAGTTCGATATTTCGGAATTAAAGATTATCAAGGCGGTTCACGATGCGCCTTCGATTTTGGAAAGATTTTCCTATGGCAAGGAGAAATTTATTTCCTACTTCCAGACGGCCCTGCTTAAGCGGCTTCGCGCTGATAACGTGGTATATCACGGACTTGCCGGCCACTTTTATGTAAAGGATGTCCCAAACGTTCTTAAAGTGCGCATTATTTCGGACATGGAGGACCGGGTCAAGCTGCTCATGGAGCGAGAAAATATATCCTATCAGAGCGCACAGACACGCATCAAAAAGGACGACAGCGCCAGGAGCAAGTGGAGTCAGCATCTCTACGGGATCGATACGGCGGATCCGGTTTTATACGATATGGTGGTTACGGTGCATTCCCTTAATGTAGAGAACGTTGTAGATATTATTTGCCATACGGCAAGGCTTGAGACTTTTAGGACGAGCCCGCAAGCTCTCCAGGCGATGGAAGATCTGGCTGTGGCCGCGGAAGTGAAGACCGCACTGCTTTCCGTTAAACCCGATATTCAAGTGACCGCCAAGGATGGTGTGGTTTCTCTTGGTATCGGGGCTCAATTAATGAAGGAACCCGGAAGGGTTGCGGAAATAAAAAAAATCGCCGGAGCGGTGTCGGGGGTAAAAGAGGTTAAGGTAAACTAGTCCCGGTGCGGTTTAATCGGTTTGCCGCATGGGCTGACAAGGAGTTTAAAAAGCCATGACAGCTGGGGATACGAGGGCATGTGGAAGGCCGGTTCGCACCGAGGCCTATCTGGATCTTTTCCAGATGCTGACGGGGATAGTGCTGGTCGCCTTTATGTGGGCGCATATGGTCTTAGTAGCCAGCATCAATCTCGATCTGGGAGGCGGCCGGGTGATGAATGCTATCGCCCGATTCTTCGAAGCTACCTACATGGCTCAAATCGGTGGTCCTCTAATTGGCTTCATTATGCTGGTTCACTTTGTGGTCGCCGCGCGCAAGATGCCCTTTCGCGCCCGCGAACAGAAGGCGATTTGGAGGCACAGCGTTAATTTCAGCCACACCGATACCTGGTTGTGGATTATCCAGGCCGCAACCGCTTTCATTATCCTGATAATGGGTTCGATCCACATGTGGACCGTGCTAACGTCCCTGCCAATAACGGCGGCAAAGAGCGCGGGAAGAATTCAGGGTGGGTGGTGGTTTGGATTCTACCTGCTGCTTCTTCCGGTCATCGAGCTTCACGTTGGAATTGGAATCTACAGAATCGGAGTCAAGTGGGGATACATTACAAGGGCCAACCGCGCCCAGCTTCACGGATTTGACAACAGGCTGACCTTTATAATGATCGGGATCGGTCTGGTAACGCTTTTGACATTCCTGGCGCTGGTCAAAGCCTAAGGAGTATAGAGTGGACACCTTTTATACCGACCTAGTATGTGTTGGCGCGGGGCTTGCCGGTGAGCGGGTTGCGATTGCCGCGGCGGTAGCTGGGTTTGAAAGCATCTGTCTTAGCGTCGTTCCTCCGAGACGTTCTCACTCTTCGGCCGCGCAGGGCGGTATGCAGGCTTCTCTTGGAAACTGTTGCATGGGGCAGGGGGACTGTCCGGATCTTCATTTCGCCGATACGGTTAAAGGTTCCGATTGGGGGTGCGATCAGGAAGTGGCGCGGCTTTTTGCTCAAACCGCACCCGTTGCCGTAAGAGAGATGGCGTTTTGGGGAATTCCCTGGAACAGGGTCGTAGCGGGAAAGGGTGTTTACTATAAGGCCGGAAAGGCTTTTGAAAAAATAGAAAGCGCCGAGAGGGCGGGTGCGATCACGGCCCGGGATTTCGGAGGCACTGCGAAATGGAGAACCTGTTACACATCCGATGGAACCGGACACACGCTTCTTTACACGATGGATAATGAAGTCGTAAGGCTTGGGGTAAAAGTTCATGACAGAGTCGAGGCCGTTTCGCTTATCCATGACGGTGGGAGCTGCATGGGCGTTGTCGCCCGCTGCCTTAAGACGGGTAAACTCCGGGTCTATCTTGGCAAGGCAACTCTTATCGCTACCGGCGGCTACGGCAAACTCTACCGCGAGAGCACAAATGCGGTGATCAACTGGGGCGATGGAGCTGCAATCGCTCTAAACACCGGTCTAATCCCCATCGGAAACCCGGAGGCCGTTCAGTTTCATCCTACCGGCATAGTCCCCACCAATATCCTGGTTACGGAGGGTTGCCGGGGAGATGGAGGCACTCTTAAGGACGTTGACGAAGAGAGGTTCATGAACATCTACGAACCGGCCAAACAGGAATTGGCGTCCCGGGACGTGGTATCGCGCTGGATGACCCACCATATGCGCATGGGCAAGGGAGTTCCAAGTGCGTATGGTCCGCATCTGTGGCTGGATATCCGCCATCTGGGGGCTCAGCACATCAAGACGAAACTAAGGGAAGTCGATGAAATCTGCCGGGAGTTTTTGGACCGGGACCCCATAACCCAGTTGATTCCGGTTCGTCCCGCCCAGCATTACAGCATGGGGGGAGTGCGCACGGATAAGGACGGTGCGGCTTATGGCCTGCGGGGGCTCTATGCTGCCGGGGAGGCCGCGTGTTGGGATCTTCACGGCTTTAACCGGTTGGGGGGAAATTCTTTGGCGGAGACCGTCGTGGCCGGTAGAATCGTAGGGGAAAAGATAGTCGAGTTTCTTAAAGGACACGAGTCCGATTTTAAGACTTCGGTCGTGCGGCAGGCCGTGAGCAGGGAGCAGAAAAGAATAGAGGCTCTGATCGGCAGCGGCGGAAATGAAAATGTCTATGAGCTTCGGGCGGCGATGGGGGACGTGCTTATGGATCAGGTTGGCATTTTTCGTAACCATGCCGATCTGCGGGATGCAGTGGAAAAGCTCCAGGTTATCTACGATCGTTGCCGGAAGATGGGTTTGAGGTCGAGTTGCGTCCACGGAGCAAATCCTGAATTGAGTGCGGCCCTGCGGTTGCCCGGGATGGTACGTCTTGCGTTGTGCATAGCCCAGGGTGCGCTGACGCGTACGGAAAGCAGGGGAGCCCACGCCCGGGAGGATTATCCTGAGCGAAACGACAGAGACTGGCTAAAACGCACTCTTGCCTTTTGGAAAAACGAGGACGATGTTTTGCCTGTTTTGGAATACGAAAAGCCTTCAAAGGTTTGGGAAATGCCCCCTGGCGAGAGAGGCTACGGCGCAACGAAGATTATCTGCACGCTGGACCCCGAGATATGCGGACTTAAGCCCGAAACCAATTAGACGATGGGGGGGGATGCCGATGGGTAGAACTTTAAAATTTAATATCTTTAGATTTAATCCGGAGGACCCGGCCTCGGTTGCGCGCATGGACCCTTTCTATCTTGAGGAAACCGAGGCAATGACCCTTTTTATCGCCTTAAACCTGATCCGGGAGAACCAGGATCCGACCCTGATGTTCGATTTTATGTGCCGGGCGGGCATTTGCGGCTCATGCGCCATGCTGATAAACGGGCGCCCGGATCTTGCCTGCCATACCAAGACCAAGGATTTGCCCGGCGACATTACTCTGCTGCCGTTGCCGATTTTTAAGCTCATCGGAGACCTTTGCGTGGACACCGGTACCTGGTTTCGAGCGATGAACGAAAGGGTCGGGTCCTGGGTGCATACAAGCAAGACGTTTGATCCGCAAGAGGAAGAAGAGCGCATGGACAATGCGCTGGCCGAACAAATTTATGAACTCGAACGTTGTATCGAATGCGGTTGTTGTGTCGCGGCCTGTGGAAAGGCAAATATGGTTCCTGAAAATTTCATGGGCGCAACAGCCTTTAACCGGATCGTGCGGTTCATGATCGACCCGCGCGATGAGAGAAAAAACGATGAATATTTCGAAGTGGTTGGAAACGAGGACGGAATATTCGGCTGCCTCGGCCTTCTTGGTTGCGAGGATACCTGTCCCAAAAACATTCCACTTCAGGACCAGTTGGGCATGCTACGCCGGAAAATGGGGTTTTCACAGGTAAAGCATCTTTTCAGGGCGCTGCTGCCGGCAAAAAGAATCGCCAAATGAGAGTCGCCGGTTTCTTTTGGGTCTTCCCCGCCCCGGTTGCCGTTAGAAACTCTACTCCCGTATTTTTACGGAGCGAGGGGGTAAGGAAGTTTTATTTAGAACCTTCTCCACGATACCCGTAGTGCTGTAGCCTTGTGCGAGCGGCAAAATCACCACCCGGCCTCCAAGGGCCTCCACCATGTCTTTTCCAACCACCTGTTCGGGGCGATAATCCCCGCCTTTTACCAGAATGTCGGGTTGTAACGCCTCGATCAGGGCAAGGGGCGTATCGTCTCTAAATATAACGACAAGGTCAACACAGGAAAGAGAGGAAAGCAGCGCCGCACGGTCGCCTTCATTAAGAATGGGTCTGCCGGGTCCCTTGAGACGCCTCACGGAATCATCGGAATTTAGTCCGACGACCAGACGCTCCCCCAACTCTTTTGCATGCTGCAAAAGATGCACATGTCCGGGATGAAGGAGGTCGTAGCATCCATTGGTAAAAACTATCCCGGCTCCAGAGGATCTCCATGACTTGACCATGGCAAGGGCTGCCTGAAGGCTGCAGACCTTTGAGAAACTCAGTATCCCGGCCTCCGCCCCGCCGGTTTTAACCGCGTTTTCCAGCTCATTTCGCTGTATCGGCTGGGTTCCAACCTTTCCGACAACAACCCCCGCGGCTGTATTGGCAAGTCTTGCGGAATCGCAAAAAGACAACCCGCTTGCAACCCCGGCGGCCAGCGTGGCGATGACCGTGTCTCCGGCCCCCGAGACGTCGTAGACCTCGCGAGCCCTGGCAACGATATGGAAAGGAGGGCCGTCATGGCTAAAAAGGGTCATACCGGCCGCACCTTGAGTCACCAGCAGATGCTGCAAGCCATATTTTTCGCGGATACCTTGGGCTCTTTTTTCAAAACCGTTTGGCTCCGGTTCGCCGAATAAATCCGCAACCGAGTCGAATTCTGCGGCGTTAGGGGTTATACAGGTCGCCCCCCTGTACCTGTCCCAATTGGAACCTTTAGGGTCCACCAGGACAGGAATTCCATTTTCTGAGGCCATTTCGATAGCTTTGCGGGTAAAATCGGCCGAGGTCAGCATTCCTTTCCGGTAATCGGAAAAGACAAGGGCGCGGCTTGCCGGGATCTTTTGTTTTAAAATCCGCAGCGCCGTATCAATGGACTCGGGCGAAAGCGCTTCGGCGTCCTCTTCGTCGATTCGCAGCAATTGCTGTCCGTGGGCCATGATCCGGGTCTTAAGAATAGTGCGTCTTGCCTTGTCGATAATCAGCTCGGAAGGGATTGCCGACTTAGCCAGCAGCGATTTCAATCTATCGCCGGCCGAGTCCGCACCGCATACTCCAAGGAGAAACACGGGACATCCTAGACCCGCGAGGTTGGCGGCCACATTGGCGGCTCCGCCCAAGACATCGGAGCGCTCGAGAGCGCGCACCACCTGAACGGGGGCTTCGGGAGAGATCCTTTCCACATTGCCCCACACATAGCAGTCGAGCATCACGTCGCCAATTACCAGGACCTGGCCGCCGCCAAATCTATCGAGGATATCCGCCATCGTCCAGCCTTCCGCTTAAGTCCCTGGTGTCGTCTTCTCCATCAGCAAAACATTTCCTACCCATAAACACTTTATTATAACAGATTCCAGCCCATTTGCCGATATCTAAACCGATTCGGCAATAACCGGCATTCCAGGGTAAAGGGCCTTTGCAATAGTCCGTAAAGGCTTGGCGGCGGCCAAAGAAAGCATTTGAACCCCCGTTGTGCAATAACGATTTCTTTTGACTTTAAATATATGGCAGTGTAAGAAGAACCGATTCATAGCGATCTAATCGTTTCTTTGCCAAACGGGGGTTTCCGAGGTAAAGTCCATCGGCTCTTTTTACGGAAAGCCATAGCTTTGACGGTATCCAAGGTGCGGCGTAAATTCAGACGTATATCATAAAAAATGTAGGATTTCCAACTGTTAAACGAGAGAAGCTCTTTGCGATATAACCGAGACTATTTGGGGACCGCGGGTGCAACTCCATGGTGAAATCTTGTGTAGTGGGCCATGGGAGTGGTTCGATCATTTCGGGGCGAGGGTCTATATCTTCAGGTTATGGCTTTGAGACGGTTTTTTGGGGGAACGACGCCGTTTTGCTCAAGAAAAGGCGGTTTTCGTTCTTGGAAGTTTGACGCGTGAAATTGCCGGCGCAAGCGTTTTTTGCCGATTCGATACAGTTATGTCCGAAGGCCGAGGCCGACCGGCAAGACTGCCCGGGGAGCGGGGGAGTGTTTCGCGCGTCCGTGCGCATAGATTCCAAGCTGTCTCGATGTAATCGAGTTGGCGGAGCTGTATGTAAGAACCGACTTGCAAAATAGTTGGTTTAAGTAATATAAATCCCTGAGTCAAAGGTGCAATACCGCGCTTGCGGGGATATATATCTTTGCTGTTTTCGCAGGGAATTTTTTCGGGCGTCGCTTTCGCCCCCCCTGGCGGAATTCTATAAGGAGCGGCCATGAGGCTGAGAACAAATGCATTTCTGCTTGCCGGATTACTGCTAATCGTGTCGGGTTGTGCCGGAAATCAATGGGACGAACACCTGGTGGAAGGCAGTAACGGACCGGTGCCGGAAATAAGAGTCGGCTCTCGCACGCCTTCGCAGGCCGTTGAGGTCGGAGCGGTTCCCGACCCCCAGGCCAGAGTCGTCGAACTTCAAGACAAGCTCCTTCAACAGTCGGCGATGTTGCCCATGCAACATTATACGGATTACCAGGTCGGGCCCGAAGACGCTCTTCAAGTCACATTTTTGGGCGCAGGCGATGGGGCCGGCGGGGCCGCCGCCATGATGGGAAATGTCCAGGGCGCAGAGAATGGTGCTCCAAGTCCCGCTCCAATGAACAATGTCCCCGGGCAATTGAGCGGTCTTTTCCGGGTAAACGGGCAGGGTGAAATCAGGCTCATGCTGGTTGGAAACGTCAAGGTCGCAGGCCTTACGACGGTTGAGATCGCGGAAAAGTTGACCGAGCTCTACAAAAGCGAGGGCTACCTTGTAAATCCCGAGATCACGGTTTCGGTTGCCGAATACAGACACAGCCAGGTGGCAGTTTCCGGGGCGGTTAAAAAGCCGGGGTATTATCCGCTGATCGGCCCGCGTCCTCTTCTGGTGGTCTTGGGCATGGCCGGAGGGCTCGTAGCCAAGGCCGGAGACACCGTAAACGTAATCCGCCCGCTTAAGGGCCAACAGAAGGGTTCCGGCACCCAGGGTCTCGATGCTAAAACTTTTGTGGTAGATTTGAATAGCCTGATCCTCAAGGGAGACACCAACCTGGATATTCCCATTCAGAACGGGGACGTGGTCTTTGTGCCCTTCGCTCAGAGCGCCTATTGTATCGGGGCGGTTAAAAAGCCGGGTAATGTGCCCCTTCAGGACAATATGACGCTTACCAGGGCGATCTCGATGTGCCAGGGAAAAGACAAGGATTTGGCCTCGAACACCGTGACGCTCCTGCGGGTTGGCGCCAACGGCCAGAGGGTGGTTATTCCGGTCGATCTAGCCAAGGTTTTAAAGGGGCAGGAGCCCGATATACTGTTAAAGCCAAACGATATTATCGACGTGCACGAAAGCGGGCTTCGGCGCTTCTTCTACGATTTCAAGAACATGATGCCGGGCAACGTCGGCTTTTATCCCGCAATCTAAGCCGGTGCGCCGGCGGCCCGGAACCCTGGTTTTGGGGAGGGTTACCCGGGCCTGATCGGCGGCATCCCGGACGGAGCAACGCCAAGGTATGAAGATCATACTGACCGGAGCCGCCGGATTCATAGGGATGCACTGCGCGGAGAAGTTGCTTGCGAGGGGAGATGAGGTCGCAGGCATCGATAATCTCAACGATTATTACGATGTCGGGCTAAAAAGAGATCGTCTTGCACGCCTTTTGCGCTTTCCCAACTTTTCATTTTACCGGCTCGACGTTGCCGACAGAGCCGGCGTGGAGAAGTTATTTTCAGAGGTAAGGCCCGAGCGGGTCGTTCATCTGGCCGCGCAGGCCGGGGTGCGCTACTCTCTTGAGGCTCCCCACTCCTATGTGGAAAACAACGTCGTCGGTTTCATGAACATCCTGGAATGCTGCCGGAGCCTACAGTGCGGCCACCTCGTCTATGCTTCCTCCTCGAGCGTCTATGGGGGCAACGTCAAGAACCCGTTTTCCGAACACGACAACGTCGACCACCCGATAAATATTTACGCGGCCACCAAGAAGGCCAATGAACTGATGGCCCACGCCTACAGTCACTTGTACGGCCTTCCCACTACCGGGCTTAGGTTTTTTACCGTTTACGGCCCCTGGGGCCGTCCGGACATGGCGCTTTTTGAGTTTACAAGGGCGATGCTTGCCGGAGAGCCGATCAAAGTGTTTAACAACGGCCACATGATTCGGGACTTTACCTATATCGACGACATCGTGCCGGCGGTTGTCCGGGTAGTGGACGCCCCGCCGTGCGCCGAGCCATCTTTTGACGGCAGTAAGGCCGATCCGTCCCGGTCTTGGGCCCCGTACCGGATTTTTAATGTCGGCAACAACGAACCGGTGGAGTTGACGGCCTACATAGCGGCACTGGAAGAGGCGCTGGGACAACCTGCAAAAAAAGAATTTTTGCCCATGCAGCCGGGGGATATGCGGGCCACCTTCGCGGATATCGGCGAACTGCGGGCCGCCGTGGGATATAAACCCTCGACGACGGTAACCCGGGGAGTCAAAAAATTCGTCGATTGGTACCGGGACTATTACAGGGTGTGAACGGGGGGGGGGTGGCCTTTCCTGCACAGTGGTTCATTCACCCCTTTTATCCTTAAAATTATCGGGTCTGCCGATTTTGTGCGAGAAAATTCACGATTGCCTTTTGAGACGGGACTTTAAAAATGCCAAATAACAACAACGGCAATACTAACGGCGCAGACGTCCTTGCGCCCACGCCTTTATCCGCTGATCTATCCGGCTTTTACCAGGAAGAATACGAAGAGGGCGAATCCTTTTCCGACTACTGGTCGGTTCTAAGGCGGCGAAAAAAGTGGGTGTATGGAATTATCGGCGGCGCGCTCGTTTTAACCATTTTGATCGTTGTCATTATGAAGCCGGTCTGGCAAGGCACGGCGACTCTTCAAATCACACAGGACGAAAGCGAGGGGCTTTTAGGCGGCACGAGTCATCACAGCGCGGGTGGGCTCGCGTCCATGATGGGTTTGAGCATGTCGAGCAAGTTTTACAAGACCCAGTACGCCATTCTTAAATCGCCCGCCATGGCGTACGGACTCATGGACGCTTTGGGTCTTCAGAACCACAGATCCTATAAAAAACTTGTCAAGAAGTACCCGAAATATTCGCCTGAAACCATCCGGCAGATGTACGCCAAGATTCTTCTAAAAAAGCTAATTATCTATCCGGTTACCGGAACCTACCTGGTTGACGTTTCCTTTCGCTCAACCGATAAAAAGTTGGCGCTGGAGGTGCCCAAAGCAGTTCAAAGGGTATACATGAACCTGTGTATGAAGACGCGCCAGCAGTCCTTCGTTTTTTTGAAGGGTTGGCTTGACAAACAGTTGGCCAAACTTGGCGACAGGCTCCAGGAATCGGAGAAAAAAGCCATAGCGGCCGGCCAGAAGGGCGACTTCATGGGCGTTGATATATCCAATGGAAATATGGCCAAGATGAACGTGGTTCTTCAAAAATACGTTCAATTGGGTCAACTCCTGACTGAGGCTCAGTCAACGCTGGCTGTCAAAGAGGCATTGTACGACCAGATAGAGCAAAAGGGCGTTGACGCTCCCGTGATCGTAAATAATCCGCTGGTCCAGAAACTGCGTGCCCAGCTTATTGCCGTTCAAGGCCAGGCGAGCGGTTCCAGCCAGGTATTCGGCCCCAACTTTCCCCAGCAGAAGGTAACTCTTGCCACGGCCAATGAAATTCAAAGGAAGCTCAATGCGGAAATAAGCAGGCAGGTTTTGAGCATAAAATCGGATTACCAGGCCGCTTTAAAGGCGGAAAAGCTGATCGGACAGGAATTCGATTCCGCCAAGGCCAAGGTCGGCAGCATGGAAAACGGCATGGTTAATTTTCACATGCTCGAACGCGATCTCATAAGCAACCAGGCTCTCTATGAAGCGTTGCTGGTTCGCATGAAGGACGCGGCAGTCGCCGCCACCATGGTGCCAAGCAACATCGCTGTGATAAACCCTTCGGAGGTTCCCCACAAACCTTACATGCCCAGGCCCCTGCTCTACACTGCCATAGCGTTGTTTCTAGGGACGATTTTCGGGGTGGTCGCGGCTTTTGTCGTGGATTTTTTCGACGATACGATAAAGGATGAAGGATCGCTTGAAAGAATCTTCCATGTTACGAGCCTGGGGATGATTCCCGTGGTGGAAAACGGTGAGCTTCCGCGAATGGAGTCCGGGACTTTCCACCGGTTTGATCCCTGTTCCGTGATCGGCGAGGCCGTATCCCACATCCGGTCCGCCATAATGCTGCCCTCCTCTTCGCGTCCGCCGCAAGTGATCCTCGTGGCCGGTTGTAATCCCGGCGACGGGAGCACTACGAGCGCAACCAATATTGCCGTGGCTTTCAGCCGTGTCAAACGCAGATGTTTGCTTATCGATTGCAATCTCAGAAGTCCCAGGTTGCACACGGGATTTAAGATTTCGAGGGAACCGGGGTTGACCAGCTATCTTGCCGGCGAGGCTTCGCTTGAGCAGATTATAAAGCCAACGGAAATCCCCGATCTTTATTTGATACCCTCCGGGCCGCCCCATTCCGATCCAAGCGGCCTTCTTTCCCTGGAGGCTTTTAGAGAAATGATCGAGGAACTGCGCGGAGACTACGGGCAAATCGTGATCGATTCGCCCCCGATGATCGGCTTTGCCGAGGCGAGACAGCTTGGAAGCGTTGCCGACGGCGTGGTGCTCGTTCTAAAGCACAACGGCACCAGGCGCGAGGCCGTAAAACTCACCGTGCAAATGCTTTTACATAACAATATCCGCATACTGGGAAGCGTCCTTACCATGGTAAAGCCTGAGTACATGGGAAACGGCGCCGGCCGCGGCCATTTTACATCTTATGAGGACTATTGCGAGGCTCATAGCGCAGGCAAAGTCAAGGGGTGGAAGAAGATTTCCTCTCGACTGCTCGGTAAAGACATCGATTAGCCGGGATGTATTTGACGCCGTTGACGGCATGAGCGTTATGTCGTTTTAGAGGACGCGCCCGCTGTTTTCGCTGTTAATACAGGGTTTTTTTTGCGGCCTAATCGGTATCCTATTGATTTAATGCTGTTTTACCGATTTTTAGGGCGAAAATAACAGCCGGGTAACAGCGGCTAACAGAGAAAAAACAGCGAGTTTCGATTTAGGTGTTCTAAGTGGAAGAGCGGAGCGATCGGATATTTTTTTTTCAAAGATCGGCGGCGATTAAGAGGCGATTTTAGGAGCGCGCCAGGCTAAAAGCCGTTTGTGGTTTTGGAGCGGATTCGACCCCGCGCAGTTATACCACGAAGGTTTGGGGGGCTGCCAAGCGGCGACGAGAAACGGCTATAGGGGCGGCAATGGAATCGGCGATCAATAAAGGCAAAAACGTTTGGGGAGTCGAGGGTTTCGGGTTTTCTTCCCATGGCGCCGGTCCGACCGCTTTAATCCGATAAGAAAATCCCATGCTAAAAGATGCTTATTTAGGGTGGTTGGAAGAGCACCGGGCCGTTTTTGCCCGGATGGACGAGCTTAGCCGTGAGGTGGTACAGGCTGCGGAGTGGATAGCTATGGCGATTCGTAACGGCGGCAAGGTCCTTGTGTGCGGAAACGGGGGCAGCGCCGCGGACGCCCAGCATTTCGCGGCCGAACTGGTTGGAAGATTTCAAAAAGAGCGCGGCGCTTTGCCGGCCCTAGCCTTAACGACCGATACCTCGATTTTAACGGCCATTGGAAACGATTACGGCTTCGAGGCGATTTTTTCAAGGCAAGTGGAGGCGCTGGGTCTTCCGGGAGATATCCTAATAGGGATTTCCACTTCCGGCGGGTCGCAAAACGTGCTTCGCGCCGTGGAATGCGCCCGGTCAAGAGGGATTAAAACCATTGGGCTTCTGGGAAAAGACGGCGGGGCAATCCAAGCCGCCGTGGATCTTTTTTTGACTGTTCCCTCAAAGATTACCGCCCATATCCAGGAGGCGCATATTTTTATTTTGCACGCCATCTGCGCTTTAATCGAATCGGCAGCTGATGCTGAGCCGGGCGGCTTAGCTCTCTTTTAGAGCGGTCTCCAGGGGCTTTATCTCAGGGTTGGATAATCAATAGGCCAGGGGTTGGGTTTAATGACAGTGGTCGGAGGCAAAAATCTGACGGGCAGTAAGGTCCTTCTGGCAAATATCGGCTGGAACCTGGGCGGAAACGTAGCGCCTTTTTTAATCGCTTTTTTCGCGATCCCGGCTTTGATAGCCAGACTGGGGGTGTCCCGTTTCGGCGTTCTAACGATAATATGGATGGTGATAGGCTACCTTGGTCTTTTCGATTTCGGGCTGGGGCGCGCCGTTACAAAACTTGTCGCGGAACGTCTTGGTACGAAAAGAGCGGATGAAATTCCGGATTTATTCTTCACCTCGATTGTCGTCACGGTCGCGCTCGGCATTTTGGGCACCATTTGCGTTCTCTGCTCGGCTTCCTATTGCGTAAATCATGTACTAAACATTCCGGAAAAGATCCGCCCAGATGCCTTAAAGGCATTCGTAGTGATGGGTTGCACCCTTCCTGCCGTGATCGTATCGGTGGCCCTGACGGGGGTTTTCGGGGCTATGCAGCGTTTCAAATTCCTTTCGCTGGTGCGAACGGGAATCGGATGCATAAATTTTTTGGGTCCGCTCGCAGCGATATATTGGAGCAAGACATTGTTTGCGACCACTCTCGCCCTGGCTGCCGGACGCTATCTCGCGCTCGTCGCCTATGCAATGTATGCAAGGCCTATCAGCGAATTATGGAACGGCAGTCCCAAGATTACCTCCACTCATCTTAGAGAACTCTTCAGCTTCGGCGGCTGGATAACAGTGAGCAATATTATCAGCCCCCTTATGGATAATTTCGATCGTTTCTTCATGGGCACGATATTGACAATGTCCGCGGTGGCCTATTATACCACGCCTTTCGATTTGGTACGCCGCATCAGCATCGTTCCGGGGTCCATTATCACCGTTCTCTTCCCGGCCTTCTCGCACCTCGTCAACAACGACCAGGAAAAAGGGGGCGTCCTGTTTCGCGATGCGATTTCAATTGTTTGTCCCATAATGAGTATCGCCGTGTTGGCAGTCGTTTTGTTTTCGCCCGAGTTCCTAAGATTTTGGCTGGGAAACGAATTCGCCCTGCGCAGCAGTTCTGTTATGAGAGTTCTTGCCATCGGATTATTCCTTAACTCCCTTGCCTTCTTTCCCTATGCCCTGCTGCAAGGCGCGGGGCGACCGGACTGGACCGCGAAACTCCACCTGGTCGAGTTGCCGATATATTATCTCCTTCTATGGTACCTTCTCAAAAATTTCGGGATCGTCGGCGCGGCTGTTGCCTGGCTGGCGCGGATAGCCCTGGACACCTTCTTTCTTTATGCGCTGACCGGGAAAATCGTCGCGTCTCTGCAACGCGTGTCACTTGGCATTCTCGCCGCACTTTTTGCGGAGGCAAGTTTATTTGTCACATTAATGTGGGTTCAAAATGTCTTTCTGAAAATTGCGATATTTTTCACCGCATTGTTTGTCTGCATGATCCTGCTGCTGCCGAAGGTCAAAATCGTGCTTCGCGGGCGCGGCGCTCAAGCCGCCGGTTATTGATGAGCAGTTCCTTACCAGGGGGGACCGTCGCCTGCACTATAGATAGCTCCTGCCATATAAGCCGGTCAGCAGAGGGTTTGATAGTATCCGTTACAATATGTGCCGTATCCTGCCTGGGGCTTTGTCGCTTAAACATCGTGCGCGTTGCATATAATACGGCGCGCTTTATCGGCCGCCCGCTTCAGGACGTCTCTATCCTTCACGCCCGGAGGGATTTAAGCGGAACGGCTTTCCCTTTAGGACAAGATTTAAGGGGCGATGGATTTTTCGAGCTATTAATGGTGGTATTGCACCATCTCTAATTTTTTGCCGTCGGAATTGGAGTCACTATGTCAAAAGTCGCGCTTGTAACAGGCATTACGGGGCAGGATGGAGCCTATATAGCGGAATTGCTGATCGGTAAAGGCTATATCGTCCATGGAGTTAAACGCCGGGCATCGCTTTTCAACACCCAGAGGGTCGATCACCTCTACAGGGATCCCCATGAGCGGAATTGCCGGTTCGTGCTCCATTACGGCGACCTCACCGATGGGGCCAACCTCACGAGGATCATTCAAGAGGTGCAGCCGGACGAAGTTTACAACCTTGGAGCGCAGAGCCATGTGGGGGTTTCCTTCCAGATGCCCGAATACACCGCCGACTCGGACGGGCTGGGTACTCTCCGGATCCTCGAAGCGATCCGGCTTTTAGGTCTTTCGGATAAGACCCGTTTCTACCAGGCGTCAACGTCGGAGCTCTATGGAAAGGTCCTGGAAGTACCGCAATCGGAGAAGACTCCCTTTTACCCGCGCTCTCCCTACGCCGCCGCCAAGGCCTACGCCTATTGGATAACGGTCAATTACAGGCAGGCTTACTCGATGTTTGCCTGCAACGGGATTCTTTTCAACCACGAATCTCCGCTAAGGGGTGAGACATTCGTTACACGCAAAATCACCAGGGGTGCGACCCGGATTGCGTTGGGACTTCAGGACAGACTTTATCTGGGCAACCTGGGCTCTCTACGGGATTGGGGTCACGCCCGCGATTACGTCAGGGCCATGTGGATGATTTTGCAGCAGGAGCGCCCCGACGACTTCGTAATCGCCACAGGCGAGCAGCACTCGGTAAGGAGCTTCTGCGAGAAGGCTTTCGAGACCCTTGGCATTAGTCTCGAATGGGTGGGCCAAGGCGTTAACGAGCGAGGAGTGGTGGCCGGTCTAAGGTCTCCAACGGCGGCCCTTGGCGATTTTTCTTTTGATATGTCCTCCGCATTGAAAGTCGGCTCGGTGGTTATCAGCGTCGATCCGGCCTACTTTCGCCCAACGGAGGTCGAAACGCTTCTGGGAAATCCCGCCAAGGCGCAAAAGGAGCTGGGCTGGCGGTCGGAGATTTCCTTCGATGAAATGGTAGAGGAGATGATAGTCCACGATCTCGAGCTTGCAAAGCGCGATCAGCTTTGCCACAGCAACGGTTTCACAGTGCCGCTCAGTTGCGAGGCGAGGATGTAGAAAAACAGGCCGGCGTTTGTGGACCGGCTCTCTTGGCGACGGATGAGATCTTAGCGGTTGTTTATCAATTCCTGTCTTGGAGCATTTCATTGAGGAAGGAAAGCGACAAAAAAGCGCTTATAACCGGGATCACGGGTCAAGACGGCAGCTACCTCGCCGAACTGCTGCTGGACAAAGGCTACGAGGTCCACGGCATTGTCCGCAAAACAGCTCCGGAAGACAGGGGGCGGCGCACATGGCGGATTAGCCGCTTTATCGACCGGCTGAAGCTGCATGAAGCATCGCTCGACAACTACCGAAGCTTAGAGAGCGTAGTGGAAAAAGTAAAACCGGACGAATGTTACCACCTGGCGGCGCAAAGTTTTGTGTTCCATTCCTTTAAGGAAGAACACGCGACGCTACGAACCAATATCGACGGAACGCTTCGCGTATTGTCGGCCATCAAAACGCGGGCGCCGGAATGCCGTTTTTTTTTCGCCGGATCGAGCGAAATGTTTGGAAACGCGGTTCAAAGTCCCCAAAATGAAGACACACCTTTTCAACCGCGTTCGGTCTACGGAATCTCAAAAGTAGCCGGGTATCACCTCACCAGAAACTACAGGGAGGCGCACGGGCTCTTCGCGGTCTCGGGGATTCTCTTTAACCACGAGTCTCCACGCCGGGGGCCCCAATTTGTCACGCGCAAAATAACCAGCCACGCGGCAAGAATAAAGCTGGGACTAATGGAGAAAATCCGGCTGGGAAATCTCGATGCCAAGCGCGACTGGGGGCATGCCGGAGAGTATGTCGAGGCCATGTGGAGGATGCTCCAACAAGAGGAGCCGCAAGACTACGTCGTGGCCACGGGAAAGTGCCATAGCGTGAGAGAATTTGTCGAACTCGCCTTTCGCTCCGTTGGACTCGATTACCAAAAACACATCGAAATCGATCAGAAGTTGGTTCGGCCTTCCGAGATAACCCCTTTAGTGGGAGATGCGTCAAAAGCGCGAAGGTTACTGCATTGGCGGCCGAGCATAACTTTTTGCGACCTGGTACGGGAGATGGTGGAAGCCGATCTGCTGGAAAACTCCGAGCCGGGGCGCCAATGTTGTTGATTTTGGCTCACCAAAGACGCGAAGGCGCGAAAAAAGAGATGAAAGAAACATAACAGGAAATGGGTCCTAATCCACCTGAGCTCTCCAGGGTGGAATTAGCCTGGTCGAAGACCAGTTCGAAATGAAGCTTTTTACGGGTTCAATTTTCGCGGTTTCGCGTGAGACAAACAGACCTTAAGGCAGCGCCATTGCGCTAGGGTGGGGCTGTGTGGGGTAATTTTTGTATTCGTTTTTTCGGATCGCGAGGTCAGAGTTTCTTGCCTGGTGAAATCCAATCGAGATCAGGGCCAGCTGGCCGCATGCCGGGGTAGTTTCTTTTACACCAAGAAAGATCTGGTCCAAGCTTTATTTTGGTTCAAAGTGCGCCGGGGAAAATTTTTTAGTTGAGGCTGGAGAAAAAAGTCAAATTTATCTTTTGCCGGCGCCCGATATCGAGAGGATTAGATCATGACGAATAGAGTTGCCGCGATGGCTGTTACCTTTAATCGTAAAGAGCTTTTAACGGAGTGTTTGGATGCTTTGCACATGCAAGCACGTCGCATGGACGTATTTATTGGAGATATGAAAGTTACGCGTGCGACTCTGTTTAATACGTGTTCAGGGATCCAGGAAATTGTATGAAGAGTATCGATTGGAAATTAGGAATGATGAAGAGGCCTAGCCACCGGAGTGCTAATCTTAACTTCAAAGACAAGTTCCTGTTATTACCTTTGGTAATAATGTTGCCTATATGTAGTTTCGAAGGAGTTTTAAGATACTATCTGGCATTAAGTGGTCTAGAGTTACTTATCTATATTCCCAAGATCATGATGATCGTTTCTTTTTCCCTTGCAATCGCTGATGATTTGGTTAGGAATCGCGTTTCGAAAGGTTTATGGTTACTTTTGCTGCTGCTCTTGGTTAATTGCGTTGTCTGTTGGGTTTATACAAGAAATATAATGCAAGCAGCTTTCAGTTTTTGGACGATGATTCCGTTACTCTATGGGTGTGAGGTGTTTCCGGCATTAATAAAAATCAAACAAAATGGACGAATGCTTATTTTTGTGCTATGGGCATTCTCCGTATTTAGCGTGTTGCTTCAATATTTTGTTACTTTTCCTTGGATTGATTTTAATTATTCTTTACTGGGAATGAAAATGCAAGGTTCAAAGATAGGTTCGTACCTTGGATTCTCTCGCTACTCTGGTTTAGGTATTGACAGTTTCAATACGTCGTATTTGATTATTTTTTTTACGATATATCTTTTAGTAACAATAAAAAATAAGAAATATAGCATTGGTGTATGGCTATCTAGTTTTATAGCAATTGCAATGACATTGGCAAAAGCAACTATTTTAGCTTATTTTATCGTTTGTATTGTTTTGCTATTTATTAATAACAGGTGGTTCCATAAAGTTATTAATGGTATGGTAGCTATTGTAATAGCTTTTGGTATTATATTTCCAATAATATCAAAATTTATAACATTGAATCTCGATTCGTACTTGTATCAATTTATGTTTCTTGGATTTAATGATAGAATAATCAAATCATGGCCTTTAAATTTAGATCGCTTGTTTAGATATAGCGGTTGGTTTTTCGGTTTAGGGGCTGGTGGGGTAACCGGGGGCCTATCTCATTTTGATCCTGAACGCTATATTCCGGTTGACAATATGTACTTATACCTGTACTGCTGTTTTGGGGTCGGCATGTTTCTATTGCTTTGGTTTATTGTTAAGGCGATGCTAACCTTAAGTAAAGAGAGGAATTGGCAGGGCACGTTTTTATGGCTTTTGGGATTTGCGATTTTGCTTATAGGCATCTCACAGGACATGGTGTCGTCTTTTTTGCCTGGATTTATCATCGGTTGTATATTTAGATACGGTGTGGGGGACGTGAAGTTGCCTTACCCGATCCGAAGTTCGACCTGCCTTGCCCGGTCTAAGGCACCTCTTCAGAAATTCGGATTCTTATCGAACTCATCTCGATTAGGCGGTGCCGAGACATCGTAATCTCCCCACTTTCCGGTTACAGAGGTGTAAGCTTAGCTTGCGAAGAGAGGTAAAGGCCGGAACTCAAGCTCTTTTACGCTGGACACATTCTCAGGGAAAACCGTAACGGTTTGCCAGTTGAGGTGAGCGTGAGCCTTGCCACGACAACAGACGAAGGTGTGGCCGCGCTCGAAATGAGCGATAAGGTTTGCCGGAGGCGATCAGTTGTCATTTTTACGAGAAACTGAGCATGGAGATGTTTAAAACGTGAAAATCGACTGATTTTGAGTAGTTTTTGTTATCGAAGAACAATCCTTGAAAAACTCTAAGAAAAAGGGTTCCTTCGGGCGATGCCTTTTTTTGAGAAACCTATAAGGAGTTCAAGTGAAGACGCCAATTTTACTTATCGCGTTTTGCAGAATCGAAGAGACAAAGCGTGTATTCAAGCAAATAAGGAAGGCTAAACCGGAGAAATTATACGTTTTTAACGATGGTCCGAGGACAGAGAAAGAAAGAATAAACACCACGGAGGTTCGCAGTTTTATAACAAGCTCCATCGACTGGGAGTGTCAGGTTCATACATTATTCAATGAAAAGAACATGGGGGTTGGATATGGACCTGCAACGGCAATCGATTGGTTTTTCAGGCAGGAAGAAGAAGGAATAGTTCTTGAAGACGACTGTTTTGCCTCCGATCAGTTTTTCCCTTTCTGTGAAACCATGCTTGAAAGGTATAGAAACGATAGCCGCGTTTCAATGATCCAGGGATTCAACCCGTTTCCCGATTATGATACGGACGACTACTATTTTTTTTCCAAATACAATCTCAGCTGGGGATGGGCGTCATGGAGAGATAGATGGTCCGACTTTGACATTAAAATGCGTGATTGGCCAGAATTTAACTCCGATAAGAATCTTAGAAGTCTATTTAACGATTTTTTAGTCAGGGCCTTCTGGAGATACAACTTCAATAATAGATACAGAGAACCAGATAAAGGTTGGGACGAGCAGTTGACCTATGCTTTCATGGCCAAGAGAAGATTAGCGTTGGTTCCATCAAAATGTCTTGTTCTAAACATCGGTTATGAAACACACGGCGCAACCAATACAAGATATCGAATACCAGATCATTTGCGTTGTTTAAAATTGCCTGATAAAGAATTCCTTCCGCGTTTCACGGATTTGCTTGCCACGAACAGCATCTATGACTCAAAAGTCGAACGCGTTCATTTTCGAATAAACATTGTATTCGTTGCAAGATTGGGTTTGAAAGATTTTATTATGAGAACTAAAGTTTTTTCACCACTATATCCTCCACTCAGAAAAATAGCTCATTTTTTTTATCGATTAAACTACCTTCTATCCAAATAGAATCTAGAGTGCGTTGGAAAAGTATCCAGGGGACATTTATTGTCGAAACTATTTCTAGTGTTTTATTTCTTCAATAATGTGATTTGTAGTAACAGATTAAAGAGGTGCAGTTGATGAGCAATCAGACATGCGGTGCGGAGCAACTTGAATTGTCCCCTGAGATGGTCTGCTGCGTTACCGTCACCTACGGCCGGCGAAGCGAACTGCTCCTTAGCGTGCTCGACGCGGTGCGCGGCCAGGGCGTGGGGCGTGCGATCGTTGTCGATAACGGCGCCTCCTGGCCGGTAAAAGAGGAACTGTTGGCGCGATACGGTAATTTCGCAGAGGTTGTGGAAATGTGCGCAAATACCGGCTCCGCTCGCGGCTTCAAGGCAGGGATTTCGCGCGCGATGGAGGTGGGGGCCGAGTATATATGGCTGCTCGATGACGATAATCGTCCAAAGTCCGGCTGTCTTGACGCACTCCTTTCCACATACCGGCGGCTTCGCCTGGACCTGTCTGCGGATTGCCTGGCCGTGCTGGCGTTTCGTCCCGCCGCATTTTCCGACGGTGGCGGGGTAATTTCCTGGAACCGTTTTTATCCGCGCCGCGGCGCATTCATGGGCTTTCATATTTACGATATTCCCTACAAATTGCGGCGTCGCCTGCCGTGGGGCGGGGCGCGTGTGAATGAGACGCTGCCCGAGGTGGTCTACCTCGATACGGGCAGCTACGGGGGCTTGTTTTCCCACCGTGCGGTTTCTGAGGCCATTGGGTTGCCTCGTGAAGATTTTCTGCTCTATGAGGACGACAGGGAATACACGAGTCGCATCACCCGGGGCGGAGGGCGCATCGCTTTGGTGACGGCCGCGCGGGTGGAGGATATGGGGATTTCGCAACCCGCCAGGCGCGGAGGTGAAACCAGCTTTGGCGTTTTTGCAAGAAGCGACGCCGCCCTGCGAATCTATTACGGAATCCGCAATGCAGTCTACTTTGGCGCCTGTTGCAAGCAATGCGACCGTTTTGTGTTCCTTATCAATCTTTATGTCTATCTGGCCGCGATCAGTATGCGCGCCATCCTCGCCGGAAGAAATGACCGTTGCCGGTTGGTGATGCGGGCGGCTAAGGACGGGTTGGCTGGAAGACTCGGGGTAAACCCGGAGTTTCCGCTATGAAAAAGGTCCTTTTTTTGAATCCCTATGACGATCCGCGGGACGGCGGAGGCGCCGAAGTGATTATGTGCCGTCTCGCCGAGAGCTTTGCACGAAGAGGGCTGGAAGCGGTCGTGCTGTCCACATGGGCGGGGGCGGGTTTCCAGCGGATTGCGCGTAATGGCGTGCGGATCATTCGCGCTGGGATTCGAAACGTCTATTGGCCGAACATAAAGGTCCGGCAAAGAAGCGCCAAAAGAATGCTCTTTCATCTTTTGGACAGCTACAATCCTTTCATGCAGCCGATTCTGCGCCAAGTTTTACAGGCCGAAAAACCCGATGTCGTTGAGATCCACAATTTGTCCTGTTGGTCGGCAGCCGCCTGGGGCACTATTGCCGGTATGAAAATCCCTTCGGTTCAGGTGCTTCACGACAACTATGTTATTTGCCCGAAAACCACGATGCATAAAAACGGGGCCAATTGTAAGGGCCAATGCACCTCCTGCCGTTTTTTGAGGCTGACGCACCGGCGTCTTTCCAGCCATGTTTCCGCAGTCGTGGGTGTCAGCCGCTTTGTGCTCGACAGGCATCTTGGGTTGGGTTACTTTACGGATGTACCGATACGGCGGGCGATACATAATGTTTGCGATCCGGGCCAATTGGGCATTGGCGCATCACTCTCATCAGCCCGGACCGGCAAGGATAAAAATGTTCGGATCGGTTTTATCGGCAGAGTCGAGGCAGTCAAGGGAATTGAGCTATTGCTTGAAAGTTTCGTCCGGTTGGAAATTCCAAACGTGGAGCTGTCAATCGCCGGCGGCGGCGAGACCGAATATGTGAAGAGGCTGCGTTTCCGTTTTCAATCGGAGCGCATTCGATTTCTTGGCCGCGTCAGGCCGCGCGATTTTTATCCCGATGTGGATATCGTGGCGGTTCCTTCCCTATGGCCCGATACCTATCCTACAGTGGTAACAGAGGCGCTCGCTTTCGGTAAGCCGGTGATCGGTTCTCGTCGAGGAGGCATTCCGGAAATTATCCGTCATGGCGATAACGGTCTGCTTTTCGAGCCCGACAATGCCGGGGAACTTTCTTCCGCGCTTGTGAAGTTAACGGAAGACGCGGAGCTTCGCGATGCCATGGGACGTGCTGCGCGCGCCTCGGTCGAACGCTTTTTGGACCATGACGCGTGGGTGTCCACCCACCTGGCCTTGTGCCGGGAAGTCGCGAGGGGGTGAGGAATGCCGGTGGATGAGCCGAACTGCATTTTGAGAAGACTGTGGTATCAAGGATCTCCGTGAAGCCGAGGGGAATGCTTGCCGCCTTTCCTTTTTTCTTCGTAAAGCTGTGGAGCGCGATTTAGATATCGCGAGCCTCGTTTGTTAAAATCTAAACCCAAAACCGGAACAAATCCTCTAAGCTCTCAAGTTAATGGAAAAGTGACAGACGGAATGCGAAAGAAAACTTCGCAAGACGGGCAACCCAAAGAAAAGACGCAAATGTTTCGCCCCTCTCTTCGATTGGTCCGGCGTTGATTTCCAAAATTCGAGTTTTTGTAGATTAAACGGCGTTTAAGGTAATTGTTCCAACAGCCATCCATTGTCTCTCAACACTAATTTATGAACGATTTTTAACAGTCTGCTGCATCCAGGGGTGCAAAAAAATCAGCTCATAATTCCAACTATTACTCCTTCTCGTATTTAAAGGAATGAATGTGCTCGATATAAGGAAAAGCGTCTACATTGACAATCGATGGGTAGGTCCTCACGGGCTTGGCGTTTATTGTGCCGCCGTTCAGAATCGTTTGTGCTTAAAAGAGCTTGATATCTCCGGCAGGCCCAGTTCTCCCTGGGACCCGTTAAGGCTGATGGCCAGTATGGCCCGATTACCGAAAGCTTCGGTCGTATTTAGCCCCGGATACAATGCGCCTCTGTCGATGATACGCCCTTTCGTATTCACTTTGCACGATTTAAACCACATAGATGTTCCAGCCAACGGCTCGGTCCTAAAGAGGCTCTACTACCGATTTGTGATCAAAAGGGCATGCCTTACTGCCAATCGCGTTTTGACCGGTTCCGAGTTCTCACGTAGAAGGATAATGAGTTGGTCGGGCGTCGCGGCCGATAAAATTGTAAAAATGGGTTACGGAGTCGATCCTGTCTATCAGCCCAATGGTCCCAGTTATGAAGCCGGGCATCCGTACCTGCTCGTGGTGGGAAGCAGCCGTAAGCCTCATAAGAATGATGTTCGGATTGTAAGCGCCTTCTCCCGCGCCGGGATAGATACCTCGGTGAAGTTGTTGTTTACCGGTGATCCTACAAAAGAACTGGAGGAGGTAGCAAGGCGGTGTGGCGTGGAAGGGAGGATTCGTTTCCTTGGCCGTGTCAAGGCTGAAGAGTTGCCCCCTCTTTACAGGGGCGCTCTGGCCCTTTTGTTTCCTTCGCTCTACGAAGGATTTGGACTGCCGATAGTGGAGTCAATGGCCTGCGGGACTCCGGTGTTGACATCGGCGTGTACGGGGACTGAGGAGGTTGCGGCGGATGCCGCGGTGACGGTAGATCCGTATTCGATCGAGAAAATTGCCGAGGGCATCGAAAGGATCACGGAGGATAGCAATTTAAGGGACGAGCTGAGACAAAAAGGTTTGGAACGGGCGGCTATTTACAACTGGGACAGTGTCGCTGAGACAATTCGCCTTGTGCTCGAAGAAACACTGTTGGAATCCGGCGCTAAATAAATTGGATCAGACTATGGATACGGCAGGGCCATTGTCCGAATTTTATAGGGGAAAAGCTATAGCGATGAAAATCGGTTTATGTGTTCCAGTTTTAAATCCCGGGAAGGAAGTCTGTGATTTTATCGACGCCCTGGGTAAACAAACCGTACAGGTAGATAATATATTGGTAATCGATTCCGATTCGGACGACGACTATGTCGATCAATTCAAAAGGCTTAATGCCGTTATCCACAAGATAGAAAGGCATGAGTTCGACCACGGCGGGACAAGGCAACTGGCGGTGGAAATGATGCCGGAGGCCGATGTGATCATTTATCTCACCCAGGACGCACTTCCTGCAAACGAACACGCCGTTGAAAATCTAATCGGTTGCTTCCAGGACGAAAAAGTGGGGGCAGTATATGGAAGACAGTTGCCAAGGCCCGGGGCGCACCCGATCGAGGCACACGCAAGGCTCTTCAACTACCCGGATGAATGCGAAAGAAAAAGTAAAAAAGATATAAGCAAATTGGGTATTAAAACTATTTTTATATCCAATTCATTCGCCGCATACCGTGTGGACGCCCTGTTATCGGCAGGCGGGTTTCCAGGAAGGATTATTTTTGGAGAAGATACCTATGTGGCAGGGAAAATGATCTCCAAGGGATGGGATATCGTATATTGCGCTTCCGCGCAGGTATATCACTCCCATTATTATTCATATCGCGAAGAATTCAGGCGCTACTTCGACGTGGGCGTTTTACACGCGGACGAATCATGGATACTTAATCAGTACGGTGGTCCCTCCGGCGAGGGAAAACAATTCGTTCTATCCGAAGTTAAGTTTCTGCTCGCTATTAAAAAAGTTTACGTACTATCGTGCCTTTATCGCACGTTTATCAAGTATTTCGCCTACAAACTGGGAACTTATCATAGGAAGCTTCCAATACAAGTTAAGCGTATCTTGACGAGAAACACGGAATATTGGATGAAATGAACAGACGATAGAATTTTGGACCTGGGCTTAATGGCGAATAACGATTCCTAATGAAGGCAAAAGTAGGAGTTATTTTCATTATCCATCTAGAATAGCTACAAAAATTTAAAAAAACAATGTAGTGAGCTTTTATTAAGTAATAACGAATTGCAATGTTGCGTTTTTTCGCTTATAATGTTGGGATTGAGTGTTTTTTATCTTGTCAGTGTTTTAAAATCGAGGTTATGAGAGCCTTACGCGCCTAAATTAGGGGTTGCGGTTTTCGAATGAAACTATTTGAGCGGGATTGGCTTTTTACGGTGCAGGAAGAAGGGATGCAAGGTTATGAATGCTCCAATCTGGATGCGTGAAAGAAGCTCGTCACTTAAAAGGCTGCTGTATTTTTTCGACGCCGGTCTTACCAGCGCGGCGCTTATTTTGGCGATAGAGTTATACGGGGTCGCCTGGTCTCGATTCTATACCATCCTCGTGGCGTCTTCATTTTGCGTGTCGGTTTTTGTATTCGACTCCTACGAAGTCTACCGGTCCATGAGAAACGACGATTTACTGAAAGAGGCCGTCCTGATAATGAGAGCATGGGCGGTAATAGTTTCAGTAGTCGTTTTCGCACTTTTTTCCTTCGGGATATCCCGGGATTTTTCGAGAGTGACCCTCTATTCCTGGTTTCTGTCGGCGCCTTTGCTGCTCATTCTCGGACATATTCTTGCGCGGAGCGTTTTCAGGTCGATGGCCCCGGGGTTCGTGAAGCTAAAGAGCGGTGTCATCGTCGGCCACGGAGACCATGGAAAACACATAGCCGAGACTATAAAAAACACGCCATGGCTGGGAATACGCATTTTGGGATTTTTCGACGACCAGTGCCGTAAATCAAACGGCAAGAGGGAAAATCGCCCGATATTGGGTAAAATTTCCGATCTTCCGGGCTACCTTGCGGCAAACAGCGTTGATTTCGTCTACATTGCTCTGTCACTGGATGAGCAGAGCAAGGCGGTCCAGATTCTTCAGACATGCAGGACGCTCGGTTGCGAAATCCACCTGGTTCCCAACCTGCACACCTTTAAAATCTTCAACACCGAGATGCAAAGGCTTGGCGATAATATTGTTTTGAGTTTTAATCCAAGGGTGAGGGGCAAGCGGTATTTCGATATCCTTTTTTCTCTTGGAGCACTGGCGATAACGCTGCCCTGCACCCTAGTCATAGCGCTTCTCGTAAAGCTCCACGACGGCGGGCCGGTCTTTTACGGGCACCCTCGCATTACATCGGCCGGCAGACGCTTCAAATGCCTGAAATTTAGAACGATGTGCGTCGATGCCGACCGCAAACTTGCCGCCCTTCTTGCACGGGATCCGCAGGCAAGGGATGAGTGGGAAAGGACGTTCAAGCTTAAAAACGATCCCCGCGTAACAAAAATCGGGTCGTTTCTAAGAAAAACCAGCCTGGACGAACTGCCTCAGTTCATAAACGTCCTCAAGGGGGACATGAGCGTTGTCGGCGCCCGCCCGATCGTCTACAAGGAGCTATGCAACTATTACAAAGAGACATCCGGTCTCTATTGCTCCGTAAAGCCCGGGATAACCGGCCCCTGGCAGACAAGCAGCAGAAGCGATACTGAAGATTACGACGAGCGTGTCAGGATGGACGAGGAGTACATTCTCAACTGTTCCTTCTGGGGTGATTTAAAGATAATCCTTAAAACCACCAAGTGTATTTTTACCGGTAAGGGAGCGTATTAAAAAGGCAGGACCAAAGGCTGCGGCGGTTTGGCTCATCAGCGATTAGCCCCACTATGCCTGATCAGGGATAAAAGCCAAGAGTGGCACAGCCTAAATGAAAACTGAAAAATCAAACGCCGTCTCGGAAACCGGCAGGTTCGGCTATCTCCCCATCGAGGGGGAGATGCGGCGCCTGTGTTGGTGCCGGGGCCGTCACTGCGTCCGTGCAGGAAGTGGAGCGTGTAGAAAGACAGTTTCCACCGTGGGGCCGCAAGGCCCCATGATTTTATGGCCCGACCGTGCCGGTCCCTCTTTTACTGCTGTGCCCAACTGATAACGTCGGAGCCCGTACCGGAAACGCTGATCGTTCCGCACTGGCCCGTTCCGCTTCCCGTACAGCAACCGTAAGGCGCACCCATATTGGTACATGAGCTGTTAACGTTTCCGGGCGTGCATTTGACCGGGTTAGCCGCTGTCTGGTCCGTGTAAACGACGGTCTGCGTACCCGTAAGGCAACCGTTAGGGCCAACCGTGGGCGCACCCGAGGAAAGCGTTACCGAGCCCGAGCAGCTTTGTTCTGAACCTGGGCACTAAATTGTCGTCGCGTCCGATAAGGTCTGGAATCGCGTCGATGTTGCAATCCCTGGACTCAATCCTTCAGTACATAAATTCAAAGAGGAAGCTCCCCTGGTATAGGCTAACCACCTGTTAGGCGTGGCGTTCCCATAGAATAATACGCCGTCATATTTTCTTATAAAGGCGTTATGGTAACGTTCCAGAAAGGACCAAATTTGGTTTCCTCGTGAGTCCCTACCATGGTTAAATTGGGATCACCGCAAACTCCCGCGAATCCATTGTAATCCAATGCCCCGCCATCCATCAAAGTTTTCCGCCAAGCAAATGCCGCGAGCAGATCTTTTATTGTCGCAGCGATTAGCAGGCTCCCAGGTATAGGGAAAAAGTTTTAGTCAATCAAACGGCGACCGGAATGGGAAAACGGCAAGGCAAACAGAAGCGGCAACCAGAAGCGGCAAAAAAAATTAAAATCAGGAGCGCCGCGACCTGCAGGTTTTGCGGAGCGCGGATTTTAAAAATGGATCGAAGGGGGGGTGCAAAAGGCGGCCGTAAGGCTTCCTAAACCCCGGCGGCAGCCCTCCACAGTCATCAGCTCGAAAAAATAAAAAATACTTCGAACAAGATCTTCGCCCGGTCTCCTCCATGCTTGTCGAACCGGTTCTACACTCCCAAGCCCCGCATTCCTCAATCTAATAATCGTACTTAACCTGGAGCATGAACAGGTTGTCCAGCTGGTTAACTCCGGACTCCTGGTCAAAGTTACGGATCTCTCCCCACGCGTAGCGCATCATGGTGCTTACCGACGAAGTCACGTCATAGGTAACGTCGGCGCCCATCGCCAGTTCCCCCGATATACACCGGCCCATGTTCGCCCCTCTTTGCGTATAGGTTAAATCCGCGCCTATCTTCAGGTCGTTATAGATATAACGCGTGGTCCGAATAAAGCCCTGCCTGGCATCGGGCCCGATCGGGTCGCCCATAAGCAAACCATTGTAGGTATACCCGGTGACATAGATGCTGTTGGTATACCACAGGCGGTCGTTGGTGCCGGGAAACCCTTCGTTGACGTCATCGGTATACTCGAGTCTCAGGTCGGACTTGCCGTCGGGGGTTATCCTGGGCATATAGAGGCCGAGGATGTAGCCTATGTCCTGGAAAAGGAACTCGCGGATGCTGGGTTTAAATCCCGTGTCCGCGCCGCCCCATTCGCCGTAGAGCTGGGAGTCCCACAGTTCGGGCATGGTGTAGCGGAAATCGAAGGCGGCCTCGTGGCTTTCCGGGTATCCCGCGCCTCCCAATTTGTAAAAGGACATGAGTTCGAAGTAGTTTAAAGCCGTTTCTGGCGAAGGGCTGCCCTGACCTCCAAACAAAACGGTCTGGGACGCTCCCAGTTCCAAGTTGGGAGTGGGTTTAAAATCGACCCGCTCACCGGCCAGGAGGGAGTTGGGGAAATCGCGGTCCGCATCCATGCGGGCACAGAACAAGGAGTATTGAAAGGGACCCAAGTAGCTGAAATACCAGGGTAGAATCATTGGGACCGGGTTTGCGATCTTAATCATGTCAAGGGGCGGGGCGTTATCTGTAAGGACAAGGCTGCCGGTATATCCCTGGCCCCACCAGAGGGAATCGCGGCCGATTTCGAGTTCGAAGGAGTTGGTGGGGGAAAACTTCAAATAGCCCGCTAGAAGATCGACGTAGGAGGTGCCGTAAGAGCCGACCACCGAAGGGGTACCGCCGGTAACAAACCCGTCGGAGCTGTTCTGGCGCAGGAGGAAAATCGGTTCGACGTAGCCGGAAAAAAGCCCCAGGGCCTCGAAGCTGGAGGCGAACTGAAAGGCTAAATTGCTTCCTTTTCCGTAAACGATTCCCTGGTTGTTTGGAAGAAGGGGCGTGCCTTCATAGCCGACTAAACTGCCGTTGCCGTAGGGATACTGGTGCACTCCATTGGTGTTTAGAAAAGTCTGGGGGGTTCCCTGGGAATTGACGTAAGTTTCCGCGGCCGAATCGAGGGGCTTTACGCTCAATTCGGCGGGCGGCTCGCCCTTGCCGTGCCCATAGTAGGCCAGTTCCTGTTTATATTCGGCCGTGAATTTATCCAGGTAATATTGAATGAGCGAGGGGAGTTTGAGTTTTTCCTTCTTTTGGGTATCGAGTGCTTCTCCGACCAGCCGTGCCACCTCAAGCCTCGTATAGGGCCGCATTCCGTAGACGTCGGAACGGATGAGGCCAAAGCCCGCAAGCTTGTCCAGGCCCTCGTAGGCCCAGTTGTCGAGGGGCACGTTGTTTGACGGATAGGCGAAAGCCGAGGGCATCCCGGAGGCGAGCCCAAAGAAAACGACCATCACGGCCGCCACAGCGATTCTACATCCAGCACTTTTGGACCGGCGCGATCCATACCCGAAGCGAAATGACATTAGATTTTTCTCTGTAAGATTCGCGGATTAAAAAAAGACTTCATGCCTTATACAGTGAAACCGTGGTTGGGTTCAAGCAGATAAGGACCCAATTGCAATAATCGGGGGCAATGTCGTTGATTCAGGCTCACGCGAAGACGCGAAGGCGCGAAAAAAGAGATCAAAGAAACACAATAGGAAACGTGTCCGGATTGACCTGAGCGATCCGGGCTTGAATTAGCCATAGAAGACCGGTCCGAAATCGCACTTTTCCCGGGTCCGGTTTTAGCGGCTTGGCGTGGGACAAACAGAGCTTAAGTCAAGGGGGGCGAAAAAATTACTTGGAGCCGCTTATAACCATGGCTTCGGTTTTTTCCCTGCGGTTAAACCGGTCGGCGAAATCTATGGCGGCCTTTCGGGTTGCAAAAGAGCCAAGGAGAATGCGGCTCCATTTGGTAGAGCCCAGATCGAGGGATTCGACAAAAGGGGAATATCCATCCTTTTGGAGCCTGGCAACCAGGGGCCTGGCCTCACTTTCTTTAAGCGAGGCAACGAGAAGCGTGTAGCGGCCGGCGGGGGGCGCGGCAGGCAAGGGGGGTGCCGGTTGCGACGCGGGAGCTAAGGGTCTTGGCTGTTTTGGAACGGCGTTGGTCTCTGCCTCTTTCAGGGGCTTAGGGGAGGGGAGGGAGACAGAGCCGCCGTCCGGCTTTGGAGCCGCCGGGAGAGGAGAGCGGTTGGCGTTGGTCAAATCCTGGTAGTAATCCAGGGACTGGATCATTTTCGCGGGGTCTTCCCAGGTTTTCGAGGCCTTGGGGAACTTGGCTTCGGAGGGGCTCTCCAGGCCCAAAAAGCGCAGAAATCTTGCCTTTATCGAAAAATCGTCCTGCTTTAGCGCCGAATATCCTCTGCCCACCAAAACGCCCAAGGTAAACATGAAACAAAGCGAGAGGAAAAGAGCCGCGGCATAGGCCACCAGCCTGCTTTTGCTAAGCTCAAAGCTAAACGCTTTGCCGTTTTGAAACGATCGGGCATGTTCGTCGCGATCATTATTTACCACGACAAGCTTTGGACGAATCATTTGTCCCGTCCCCTCTATCCGGGGCAGTGGAACCTTGGGCCCAAAAGACCGAGAGCTCCCGGCATCCCGGTTGCGTTGGCGTTGACCTTACACATTCCCGGTAAGTAAACTCCTCATTGCGGCGGGCGTCCGGCCGTCGGGCCGAGATCAAAATGATCCGACAGCAGGAAAAAACTGGCAAAACGTTGTCTCTATGGTTCTCTTTGCGCCACAGGCCCCCCGCTACATCTTCTCGGGGGCGGATACCCCCAGCAGCGCCAGCGCGTTTGCTATGACTTCCTTTACGGCCAGGGCCAGACAAAGTCTGGCTTCGGTGAGCCGGTCGTCGTCTCCCAGGATGCGATTGTCGTGGTAGTAGCCGTGGAAAAGCGATACGAGCTGGTGCAAATAATAGGGAATATAGTGTGGTTCGAGCGATCTTGCGCACTCTCCGAGCACCTCGGGATATTCTCCGAGAAGCTTCATAAGCTGCAATTCCTCCCGCACCTGCAATAGATGCAGGCTTTGAGCGGAAGCGCTTCGCCAGTCGAATGAAAATCCGCGCTCGCGGGCGACTTCAAAGATCCTGCAAAGCCTGGCGTGCGCATACTGCACATAATAGACCGGGTTATCGTTACTGCGGGCTTTTGCCACTTCGAGGTCAAAATCGAGGGGGCTGTCGGTGCGGCGGGTAAGAAAAATAAAGCGCGTGGCGTCTTTTCCCACCTCGTCGACGACCTCGCGCAAAGTCACGAACTCGCCTCCGCGCGTGCTCATGGCAACGGGCTGGCCGCCCCGCAGAAGGTTAACCAACTGAACGAGCACGACTCTTACCGACTCGCGGTTTTTGCCCATCGCCTGGATGCCCGCAAGGATCCTGTCGACATAGCCATGATGATCGGCGCCCCAGATATCTATTACGGTTTTAAGACCCCGTTCGAATTTATCGCGGTGGTAGGCCAGGTCGGCGGCAAAATAGGTGCTTACTCCGTTTGCCCGCACCACGACCCGGTCTTTTTCATCTCCGAAGGCCGTGCTTTTAAACCAGAGCGCCCCCTCGTTTTCGTAGATAAATCCGCGCTCTCGAAGGTAGTCGATCGTCTTTCGAACCAGATCCCTTTCGTGGAGTTGCCTTTCGCTAAACCAGTTGTCGAAGCGAACGCCGAATACATCGAGGTCCTCTTTTATACCCTCGAAGATGCGCCTTGAGGCGTATTCGGTAAAAACGGGCAGGGCCTCTTCAAGGGAGGTATCGCGGAAAGTCTCGCCCCTTTGGCCGATGAACTCCCTTGCAAGCTCCCGCATGTAGCCACCCCGATAGTGGTTGTCGGGAAATTCGATACCCGCGCCAAGCTCCTGCCGGTAGCGATAGTAGAGGCTTCGGCCCAGGGTATCCATCTGGTTTCCGGCGTCGTTGATGTAGTATTCGCGCTGAACGTTTGCGCCGCGGGCCTCGAGCAGATTGGCAAGCACGTCCCCTATGGCCGCGCCCCTGCCGTGGCCGATATGGAGGGGTCCGGTGGGGTTGGCGCTAACAAACTCGACTTGCACCGGGAAATCACCTTGTGCTTCAAGCCTGCCGTAGTTTTGCGGATCGTTTAGGACCTCGCGGATTATTTCATGCCAGGCCGAAGAGTTTATAAAGAAGTTTACAAAACCCGGCCCGGCTATTTCGACCTTTTCGAGCAAACCGTCGGGGTCGGCGAGGTTGGCGATAAGTTCGGAGGCGATTTGCCGTGGGTTTTTCTTCAACCGTTTGGCCAGAGCGAAGGCGAAATTAGTGGCATAATCGCCGTGGCCGGAGTTTTTAGGTATGTCCAGTTCTATGGTCAGTTCCGCCTCCAAATCCTGATACCCGTCAAGAGAGTGTGCGGCCCGGGCGATCATGGACTTTAGACGGTTTCGAACGATTGCCATGGTTAAAAGGGGTCCTTCCGGTGCAGCGCGGGCTGAGCCCACGGCTTTTCATATTTTAATCAAAAACAGCCCATGCGATTAGCCAGGGAGAAAAAACAAGATCCCGGGCGGCAAATCCGGCGGGGCCGCACCCGTTTAATCGGGGAGCCTGGTTTCCAGAGCCATTGCGATTTTTTTCTTCAACTCCGTCAAATCAAAACTTTTAACGACGTAAAAGTCGGCGGCAATCGACTTCATGTCTTCTTTGAAAGTGTCATAGGCAGTCGATAGAATGACCGGCAGATCGTAGAAGCGGTTCCTGATGTCCTGAAGGATATCCAGACCGTTGTAGTCAACCATTTTTATATCCAATACGACAAGGTCGGGCTTTTCCTGCTCAATTTTCTCAAGGAGCTTATAGCCGCTTTCCGCCGTAATGACTTCATAGCCAGCCTCCTTGAGTTCCTCCGAATACAGGAGCCTAATATGTTCCTCATCATCGACAACAAGGATCTTCGACATTTCTCAGCTCCTCTCATCCTTTGTCCACATTTTCACAATATAAGGTTTATTTTCCTCAAACATCATGCATTCGTTTTCGATAAACTCTTCGGCCTGCTGAAGCGACATTCTCCAGGTTTTCTTCACATAGGAGAGAACCTTACCGATATAGAGGGGAAGCAGCCCCTTCACCAGGTCGGTTCTATCGGCATCCGGCATCCCCCGGTAGGCTACCGCGGAGTCGAAGAGGATGCTCATCCAGGTTTGCGTGGGAAACGAAAAGTGCTGGAAGCCTATGGACCTTATTTCCTGGAGCTTTCGGGCCGTGATGGGACCGTAGACCCGCTCCCATAATTGATAGTATTTGTCGAAATCTTCAAGGAATTTTTCGTGCAAAAGTTCCGGATTGACATCGGCAGGGGGAAAGGGAGTTTCCACTTCCTGGAGATCTGTGCCCGAAAGGGCCGTGGGCTTACTCCACTTGACGCGAAGCCAATAGTTCTCATAGGCCCCCATGAGGTCGAAAACGGTTGCAACCGCTTCGGCAAACAGGTCGGGGAGATCTGAAAAACGGCCCCTTATCCGGTGCAGTTTGGGAGCTCCCATGATGGCCTGAACGATCGGCAGCCGGGATACCAGGGCCGTATTGGCCATCCAGATGTCGATGCCGGAGTTAGCGACCAGCCGGTTTCGAAAAGGGGTGTTCAAGTATATCTGAAGCATTTGGGGGCCAAAGCCGTAGTCTCCGATATTGCACTGGCGCACCCGCCTGCCGTAGAGGCATCGAAACAGAGGGTAAATAATGGAATTGGAAAGAAAGGTTTCATACTTGTGCCGTTCATAGAGGGGGCACACAAACCCGGCTCCCTTAAGTATCGGGGTTACGAGGTTTCGAACCCAGAGGGGCGAAATATTTTTAATGTCGGCTTCCAGGACGACCAATGCCTTGGGATTTAGGCGGGCGGCCATTTCAAAGAAGTTTTGAATGTTTGCGCCTTTTCCCCCCTCCCCGGGTTCGGTTGCGATATAGAGCTTGGCGGCCTTGCCCGGGGTGGCGAAGAAAGCTTCCCGCGTGCCGTCGGCGGAGTGATTGTCGCAATTTATAATCGCGCTTCGCATACCGGGAAAATAGTCGGCAAGGCCCTTGTCTATCCTGGCGACGGTTCCTTGGATGTTAGCCGCCTCGTTTGCCGTGGGTATGCCTATAACGATATCGGCATCGGCAATTTGTCCGGGATTTTCCAGATAAAAACCCATAGATTACCTCGCGCTCGGCTTGATTGCGGAAACCATTTTGCCCGCGCCCTTAAGATACTTGAAAACGTCTGAATCCGTGCTGAGCAAGAAGGAACTGTTTTTACTAAAATCTCCATACAAGTTCAAAGTCTTATAGAGGGAGAAAAACTCGGGATCCTTTCCGTAGGCCGAAGCGAAGATCTTTGTGACTTTGGCGTCGGCTTTACCCCGTATTTGCTGGGATTGCTTGTAGGCCTTCGAGTTTATCGAGGCCAACTCGAGGTCCATCTTGCCAAGGATCTCGGCTTTCCTTCCCATGCCTTCGGAGCGGTATTGGGCGGCGATTCGCTTGCGCTCGGAAATCATGCGCTGGAAAACCGAATTGCGAACAGACTCGACGTAGTTGATGCGTGTTATGCGAATATCGACCAGTTTCATACCGAATTCGGAAATGAGCTTGGAAGCGTCGGCGACCATTTCGCGGGTAATTTTCTCGCGTCCCTTGGTAAGCTTATAATTATCCGCGGGGCGTCCAAAGCCCTCTCCGGGAAGGCCCGACTCTTCAAACTGAGTTTTTGCCTTTTCCCAGCCCGTGCTTCTGACAATTTCGACCAGGTCGTTATCGGAGACATTGTCGCGGACAACCGAATCGATTATGCCGTCCAAGCGGCTTTGGGCGGTCGTAAGGGTTCCAACCCGCTTCATGAAAAGAAGGGGGTTGGATATTTTCCAGCGCGCGGTGGTATCCACCCATATATATTTTTTGTCCCGGGTCGCGATCTGATCGGGGCGACCGTCCCAAGCCATTATGCGCTTATCGAAATAATTTGCCGTATACCAGGGCCACATGAAGTGGAGGCCTGCTTGGGTAACGGGTTTTCCCATGGGGCGCCCGAACTCGGTTAGGACCACCTGTTGGGTTTGATCCACCACGTAGACGGAAAACCAGGCAAGGACAGCCAAAACGACCAGGATCGAGGCCGCAAACTTTACCCAACGAGGAACCACCATATCATTTCCCATTACGCATCCTTAAATCCGGTTTGCCAAGTGCCGGATTATTTCCCATTTTGCGGTTTTTCCTTGCCTGGCGCAAGCTTTCCAAGATCGAGCAGGGGCAAAATATTTTTCTCCGCGCTGTCGACTACGTAAATGTGGCCCGCCCGTGCCATTACGGCCTGGAAGGAATCAAGATACATCCTGTCGCGGGTAATGTCGGGGGCCTTCTGATATTGATCGAGAATATCGAGGAAGCGTTGCGCCTTGCCATCGGCCCGGTTTACCTGTTCGGTGGCATAGGCCTGGGCGCGGGAAATGGTCTGATCGGCCTCTCCCCTGGCTGCGGGGACTTTTTCGTTGTAGGTCTGTTCGGCCTCGTTAATGGTGCGAGCCCTGTCCTGCTTGGCTTCATTGACTTCGTTAAAGGCGGGCTGGACAGGTCCGGGGGGATTTACATCCTGGAGTTTAACCGCGACTATCTGAAGTCCTGTTCCGTAAGTGTCCATGATGTGCTGAATCTGCTTGCGGCACTCGTTTTCTATGGCCGCCCTACCGGTAGTCAACACGTCGTCGGCATAGTGGTTGCCGACAATCTGGCGCATAACGGCCTGGGATATATCATCGAGGGTAGCCTCGACCCCCTGGACGTCAAAAAGATATTTTGCCGGGTTTCTGATCATGTATTGCACTGTCCAATGCACATCCACCACGTCCAGATCACCGCTTAGCATAAGCGATTCACTTTCGTAGCCGGCCTGTTTGAACTCGGAGCGTATGCCCGCCTTCTTGGTGCGATAGCCGTACTCGCGCTGGAGCACCTGGCCCGTTACGACTTTTGTGACCGTATCGACCCCGAAGGGAATCTTGAAATGGAGGCCGGAGCCCGCAGTTCCTACGAACCTGCCAAATCTTTGGATAACGGCCGTTTCCTGGGGTTGAACCGTGTAGTAGGACGTAGAAAACAGAGCTAAAAGGAGCAGGACCGCTACTATGGGCAAAAGCCGACGTAGAGAGGAGCCTGGAGACTTTTTGAAACGATCCGCAAGCCATCTCAAGACATTTTCGAGCTCCAGGGGCGGACCTCCCCTTTGCGGCGCCCTTTTTTCGGGCGGCATTTCCCAACTCATAGCAGTCCTTTTCCGCAAAACCCGCGGGCCTTCGGGGTTACAGTTAGCCAAGGGCGCTTTGAGGCCCCTGCGGCTCAAATACCGGAAACTGAAGCTCCTGAGCCTGGACTCTAAATTGCTTCCCGAATAAAGTCAAGAATTTCACTGAGCGAACACCCCGCCGACAAGGCTTGCAAACCATCGCGGTCCCCGCGGGGAGAATCTTTCGTTATTGGAATCAATCATTTTTAATGATCGCGAAGTATGGTATGAGGAGAGTTTAAAAGGGTTCGTGCTATATTTGAATCGCTCAACAGGGCAAGGAGGCGGTTTTTTGAGCCGACCGCCAAATTGGGGAGGTAAGGGGCGAGTGTCGGATTTTGCTAAGTCTCTAGACTACCTTTACGGACTTCAGAAGTTTGGGATAAAGTTTGGTTTAAATTGTACGGAAAGCCTTCTGGCGCGCGTTGGCAATCCGGAGAGAAAGCTGCGCTGCATCCATATCGCGGGGACAAATGGCAAGGGCTCCACGGCGGCCATTTTATCGCGAATCCTTTTAAAGCACGGTCTCAAAGTCGGGTTGTATACCTCGCCGCACCTGGTGCGCTTTACCGAGCGTTTCAGGATTAACGACGAAGAAGTTTGCCCGGAGAGGATATTGCAGGCTTTCGAAAAAATTCGATCGACCCTCGATGAGAGCGAGCCTCCGACTTTTTTCGAAATGGTGACGGCGATGGCTTTTCTTTACTTCGCCGAAGAAGAGGTTGACCTTGCAATCGTTGAGACCGGAATGGGCGGTCGTCTTGACGCCACAAACGTCATAGCCCCTGAAGTCAGTGTCATTACAAATATCGGCCTGGACCACCAGGAGTACCTGGGGGCGACCCTGTCATCGGTTGCCAGGGAGAAGGCGGGAATCATAAAGAAGGGCGTGCCTCTGGTTACGGGTGCGTTGCAGCCCGTGGCGCAGGGTATTATGAAGACTGCCTGCATGAATAAAGATGCGCCCCTGTACCGTTTTAAATCCGATTTTCGGGTAAGGCGAAATTCGAAGGGTGGTTTCCAATACAGGGGAATGGGGATGAACCTGCCGTCTTTGACGCTCAACTTGAGGGGACAGCACCAGCTTGGCAACGCGGCTGTTGCGCTGGCAACCCTCGAGGCGCTCGAGCGAAAGCAAGGGGTCGCGCTGCGCCAGGACGTTATTTGCGATGCGATGCAAGACGTTCGATGGCCTGCGCGGCTGGAAGTGCTGCAGACAAATCCGACTATTCTTCTTGACGGCGCCCACAACCCCCCGGGCGCAGAGTCTCTTCGAGAAGCGCTAAAGGAGGATTTTGCGCAAAAAAAAATCCATCTCGTCATCGGTGTCATGGCGGATAAAGATATTGTAGGAATCCTCAGACGCCTTTTGCCTCTGGCCGAAACCGCCATTTTTACAAAACCCCGGTACGCCAGGGCGGCCAGTCCCGAGGATATAAGAAAGATGGCCAGGCCTTATATAAAGAAATGCTACGTTATCGCCGAGCCCTCGGCCGCCATTCAGGAGGCAAGGAACCTGGCCGGCCCGGATGATCTCATATGCATTACAGGTTCGCTTTATTTTGCCGGTGAAGTCAAACAGCTTTTCGGGGAGCCTACCTTGTGAGGAAAGTCTTGGGGAAGCGCACTTTTTTTAAACCTGCCCTTATCTGTTGCGCCCTGGTCCTTTGGAGCTCCGTGTGCGGCCATGCGCTGGCATCGGAGTCGGCCTTGCCCTTCGGCTCCGGGGGCGCAATAGTGCAATCGAAAGTCCCGTGGACGATCCATGCCGACAAACTCGAATTCGACCAAGCCGAGCACGCCTATAAAGCGCGGGGCCACGTAAGGCTTACCTCCACCGACAGGTCGATAGAGGCTGACTATGCCACCATTAACAACCATACGCGCGTAGCCGATCTGCACGGCAACGTCACGGTCCAGTACGGCAGAAACTGGCTAAAAGGCCAACATATAGTCTGGAACCTCGACACGGAAACGGGCACGATGGACCGGGGCGTCATCTTTTTTGCCGAAAACAATTTTTTCGTTCAAGGTTCTTCGATCTCTAAAACGGGCCCCTCCGAGTTCGAACTTGCCCAGGGGTTTATCACGAGTTGCAATCCATCGGATCCCCAGTGGAAAATTCAATTTAACAAGATGACCGTAAAGGTTGGGGGCCAGGGTGAGGTAACGGATACCTCCTTTTGGGCCAAGGATTACCAGCTTTTCTATTGGCCCTTTATGAACCTGCCCGTCAATACCCAGCGCCAGTCGGGATTTTTGCTCCCCTTCGCGGGGGATTCCACCCTCAACGGAATCCATCTGGAAGTCCCTTACTACTGGGCAATCCGAGACGACATGGATGCTACCTTCTACACTGATTACATGCAAACTCGCGGGGTCATGGGAGGCCTCGAATACCGGATAAACAACACCACATTCGGCCAGGGCATCTGGCAGTTCAACTACCTTCAGGACCAGGCGAGCCGATCTTTCCTGGCCTCGGAGGGCTATCCCTATCAGACCTCCGACAGGTATTGGCTGCGGGGTATGCAAGATATCACATTGCCCGGGGGCATTGACGCCAAGATAGACCTGGACTACGTGAGCGATCCGAATTTTTTGCAGGAATTCGCAATCGGGTCGAGTTCCTATTTTAGCTCCACGCAGGAATTCCAGTCTGCTTTCAACCGCGGCATTTTGTACGATCAAAACGCGCTGGTGCGCGAATCAGACATCTATCTGGAAAAAGCCGGGGAGTCGGATCTGCTGAGCCTCGATACAAGATACTGGGAAAACATGCAGACGACGACGTTGGGCCAGACAACCGAAAAGCTGCCGTCCCTCTACTATTCGATTATTCCCAGTCCGATTGACAACACCCCTTTCTATTATTCTCTGGACAGTTCGGAGGTAAACTACTGGAGCCAGGGTGGCGACGACCAGGAACGCCTCGATGTGCGTCCACAGATTTTCGCTCCGTTTCAATGGCAAAACTATCTGAACATAGAACCCTCCGTGGGAATGCGGGGCGATGCCTATTCGATCCAGTGGGACCAGTCCGATTCGGGTAATAATAATCTTGTAGGAAGAGAAGAACCCGACGTTAATATCGATATGAGTTCGCGCCTGAACAGGGTCTATCCGGTCAATGTCTTGGGCTATACCGCGGTTCAAAACGCCATAGAGCCTGAAATCTCCTACGAATATGCGACTCAGACCCTGACAAGCGCAATTCCCCAGCTTGACTATACCGACCTCAATCAGGCCAGAAACGGTATTCGCTACGGGTTTACGACTTTTCTTACCGGAAAGCAGCTCTCTCCAGGCGATTCAGACAGTGACAGTCCCACGGTAACCTACACCGAAATCGCCCGGTTACGCGTTTTCCAGTTCTTTAACATCGAACAGCCCGATCAAATCGATTCCCTCTTTGATACCGACACGGAAATGCCCGAGGGTTTTTCGCCCCTCGGCGTAAGGCTTGATCTTATGCCCATACAGTCGTGGACTTTTTCCTACGATCTGGATTGGAACTTCAGATCGGGCGAACATGTAGAGGCCCAGGACTTCACGGGTTCTTACACAGGAAGTCCCGGAAATCTTTTAATGGTAGACTACGAGGAAATTCCCGATCTCGACGTAAATGAAATCACGCTCATAACCTACTTTAAAATCTACCGGAACATTTATCTAAGCACCTACCACGATTACTCTTTCCAGGGCAACCTGTGGTTTACTCAAGGCTACGGGATCAGGTATGTCAAAGGCTGCTGGGGATTCGGCGTGGGCTACGAACAGGTGGGCATCGACAATAGATTTCTTTTTACACTTGATCTAAGCGGGATCGGGAGCCTTGGCAATCAGGTCTCCTTTTTCGGACTTCCTCAGTTTGGCGAGAGCTTTCCGGGCTATCAGCATCCGGAGACCTGGCTGCTTAATCAAAAGCCTGTTTTCTTTTAAACCCAGTGGAGCCGCGGGACTCAAATGGGCTTATAGAAAGGGGGTTGATTTGCGCCGGGTTTACATCGCAAATATAAGGTGGTCATGAGCCAGGCTGAAGTCCAAAATTGGGTGCAAAGCGTCACCGGGGCGAGCCAATTGTTTTTAGAGCGGGGCAAGCCTCATTGCCGCCTGGTCAAGCAAAGTATCCATACTCATTTCCGACGCCTTGTCCCCATTTTGTCCATGGCCTGCTTTGAAAATTTATCCGCATCGATTCTCGATGTCGGGGCTGGAACGGGGGCACTTGCCCTCGACTTGGCCTGGCGGGCGGGCGGCAAGGCTTTTGTGACCGCTCTGGATAATGACAGGGAAGCCTTAAAGATCGCTCAAGGGATATCTGAGCGTCTCGGAGTCAGGATTTCGGCATTGGTTGGCAACGCCTACGCACTACCCCTAAAAGACGCCGGCCAGGATGTGACCGTAGCGCGCTATCTTTTCCAGCATCTAACAGAGCCTTCGGCGGTGCTTTCGCAAATGCGTCGCGTTACTCGGCCAGGCGGACGCATAGTGATCATCGATGTCGATGATGACGTTGCTCTCTGTGACCCGGCCGAACAACATATGGGCAATTTACGCAAAGCCCTGGGAGTTTTGCAGTCTGAACGGGGGGGCAACAGACGCATCGGACGTCACCTCTACCGGTTGATGCGCGAGGCGGGACTTATGGCCATTCAGGTGATCGTTATTCCCTTTGTGCGAATGGGACTCCAAAATGGGCGAAGTCGCGAGCTTGAGGCATTCAAGGTGGAACGGGTGCTGGAGGAGCGCAAGGAATTACTGGATAGGGCGATTATTACTGCCCGGGACTTTGACCTGGCGGTATCGGAACTTGAGCAGGGTTTTTCGCAAGATCGCTTTGAAATGGACGCGGACTTTGTCGCCACGGCGTTGGTGCCCCAATAAATACAGACCTCTTTAGATGTGCCTCCCACGCTGCCGGGGGCAGGCTGCAACGCGGGGCAATTGGGGGGGGCAGGCAGCAGGTTAAAGCGGCCTGGGCCGCCTCTTTAGCCTGCCGCCCCGGGAAAAGCGTAACGTGACAAAATCAGCGTTTCGCGAAATGTTTCATAAAATCGACAAGGGTCCTAACCGCCTCAATGGTGGTTGCATTGTAAATGGAGGCTCTTAGCCCTCCGACCGAGCGGTGTCCTTTTAACCCGCAGAGGCCGGCATCGGCGGCGCGGGCGAGAAACTCCTTCTCCATTTCGGCCTCGGGCAGCAGGAAGGTTACGTTCATGCGGGACCTTGAGTCCGGTCTGGCAGTTCCCCTGTAGAAATCCTGGCCGTCCAGATAATCGTAGAGAATGGCGGCCTTTTCCTCATTAATTTTTTCCATGCGGTCCAGACCCCCGACAGTTTCCTCGATCCACTTGAGGACCAGTTCGCATACGTAGATCGAAAAGCATGGCGGCGTGTTGTAGAGCGATCTGTTATCGGCGTAAGTCGAGTATCTAAACATTGTTGGGAGCTCTTTGGGCACTCTTTGCAACAAGTCATCCCGAATGATTACCAGGGTCACGCCGGCCGGGCCCGCGTTTTTCTGCGCTCCGGCATAAATCAGGCCAAAGCGGCGCGCATCAAACCGGCGGCTGAAAATGTCCGAGGACATGTCGCTTACGAGAGGAACATTGCCCGCATCGGGAAAGCTTCTCCACTGGGTGCCCCGGATCGTGTTGTTGGAGGTAATGTGAAGGTAGGCCGCATCGGGGTTCAGAGCGATCTTTTCGGGAATGTAGGTAAATTTTTCGTCTTCGGAGCTTGCAACAACGCGCGTTTGCTTGCCGCAGATGCGCGCTTCCTTTATCGCCTTGGTGGACCATGTGCCGGTGTCCACATAATCGACGGGCTTGTCGCCGGCAAGATTCATCGGGACCATGGCGAATTGCATGCTCGCTCCTCCCTGGAGGAAGAGCACGTGGTAGCTCTCATCGAGCCCCAGCAGTCGTCTGGTCCTGGTGATAGCGCTATCTAGGACCGCTTCGAAGTTTTTGGAGCGGTGGCTTGTTTCGAGTACCGACATGCCGGAGCCTTGGAAATCGAGCATTTCACTTTTTGCCTGCTCAAGTACCGCAAGAGGAAGGGCAGAGGGCCCCGGATTGAAATTGATAACTCTTTGTCCCATTTACAAATCTCCTGTAGAACAAAATCATTTATTTTTTGTGTTTATCCACGTTCCGGGGTTTCCGGCTTGACACTACCTATTCACCCATGCTTTTGTTTTGTCAATTGGTTTCTCCAGTCTTATGTTAATTGAAGTTAAAAAAATGAGCTAATCCGAGGACCCCGTATGCAGATAGAATGGAAAGTCGCACCAAGTTCCCAATGGCAGGCCGATGCCCTCATTTTCTTTGTTTTCCAAAAGCCGGGAGACTACCCGCCGGGGTTGAAACAATTTTTGGACAGCTCGGGGAAATGGCTTGCGGATTCAGCGGCCCTCGCCGATTTTAACGGCAAGCCCTCGGAGGTGGCCTTGCTCTATTCTCCCGACGGCCACCCGGCGCCCCGGATAATACTGGCCGGTCTTGGCCCCCGTGAGCGCTTCGAACCCGAGAGGCTAAGAAACGCTTCGGCATTTGCGCTAAGAAAATGCCACGAACTGGGCGTTGCGCGGCCGGCCTTCCCCCTTTGTGCCCTGGAAGGATTTCCCTGCCCGGAGGCGGGTTCCCAGGAAGGGACCTGGGCGTTGGATAGCCTTTTGCGTGAGACTGTAACGGGCGCCTTGGCCGGTCTTCATCAGTTCAAGCTGCTAAAGACCAGGGACCTGGCCGCGCCGCCCCTCCCGGAATCTCTTGGGATTCTTTGCACTGAGCCCGTAGAACCCTCCTGGCGTCAAAGCGTTGAGTTTGCAGGAAGCGAAGCCGCGGGAATAAATCTTACCAGGGATCTGACGATATCTCCGGCCAACCGGGTGACCCCGGCGTTTTTAGCGCAAACCGCCTCTGAAATGGCTGCAAAATTCGGGTTTAGAATCGATACAATAGACCTTGCGACCGCCCGGTCCATGGGGTTGGGCGCCTTTGCCGCGGTTGCCGCCGCAAGCGAAGAGCCGGCCTATTTCATCGTTCTCGAACACGCTCCAGCGGGCAGTGAAAACGATCCCCCCCTTCTTCTCATCGGCAAAGGAATCACCTTCGACAGCGGAGGAATTTCCCTAAAGCCACGGGAGAAGCTCGAAGAGATGAAGCAGGACATGGCTGGAGCGGCGGCCGTTCTTGGCGTCTTTGAAGCCATCGGTCACAGCGGGCTCTCCAAAAGGGTGGTCGGCATCCTGCCCTGCACCGAAAATATGCCCGGGGGCAAGGCCTATAAACCGGGCGATGTTTTGCGCTCCTATTCGGGGCAGACAATCGAAATCATAAGCACAGACGCCGAAGGAAGGCTGGTGCTCTGCGATGCCCTGGCCTACGGGGCCAAGCGGTTTAAACCCTGCCTCATGGTCGACATCGCAACGCTTACGGGAGCCAGTATTATCGCTTTGGGCAGGGAGGTCGCCGCGATCATGGGCAACAGCGAGGAGCTGACCGGGTCCATCCGAAAACTAGGCGCCGCGCTGGGGGAAAGATTCTGGCCTCTGCCTCTTTGGGACCTTTTTTTCGATGGGCTAAAGAGCGAAGTCGCCGATATGAAAAACGTTTCGGACCGGGGCGCGGGCGCCGTTTGCGCAGCGATGTTTCTAAAACAGTTCGTCCCCGACCAGATCCCCTGGGCTCACCTGGACATCGCGGGCACCGCCTGGACAGACAAAGACACGGGTTTTTGCCGCAAGGGGGCGACCGGTTTTGGTGTAAGGACCCTTTTCGAGCTAGTGAAAAGCCGGTGAGCCGGAGTGGGGCGAATACCCAAAACGAGCTCTCTTTCTAAAAAAGGTGCTTTTAATATCCGACCTCGCGGCGCAACCCCTTCAACTTTTCGAGCAGCTCGGTGGGCGCCTGGGCGCCCGATTGCCGGACCATGTGCGGCGTGATGGCGATAAGCAGTTCGGTGCGCACCAGACTGGTGGAGGTCGCGGCAAAAAGGGGCGATAGCAAAGGGATGTTTTCGAGCCAGGGGATTCCGTTTTTGCTGGCCGTTCCCTGTGAATTAATAATACCGCCGATTACCACCGTGTGGCTGTCTCGAGCCATAATAGAGGTTTTTATATCATTTTCCGTAAAACTTGGAGCATAGTTGCCGGCGCTTCCCACCTGCACATTTTGTTGATTTACGTTTCTAACGGTAGCGGCCAAATCGACCCTTATGAGACCTCCTGCGTTTATATGCGGGGTTAAATCCAGTATCACTCCGGTTTCAGCGTAGTCGAGGGTGCTTATGACCGAGGAGCCGGTAGCGTAACCGGTAACCGAGCCCGTGGGGACCGGCTGCTGACCGCCCACGGTGAGCGTGGCCTCCTGGTTGTTGGTGGCAAGCAAGGTGGGAGTGGCAAGAACGGAGACCTTGGTTTGAGAGGACAAGGCGGTTAAAAGCACCGCGAGGTTCTGTGCATCGGCGACCCAGTCGAGGGCCAGCCCGGAGCCGGCCACGGCCCCAAGATTTATGGGGAATACGCCTGAGGTAGTCGTGGTGGTGGTAGTGGTGCTCGAGCTGTTGGTTCCCTGGTTGGACAGGCCGCCAAAGGAGGTCCCTAACCCTGTATTGGTTGCCTGGTGGGTCTGAAAGTAATACTGGAGGCCGAATTGGAAATTCTTGTTTAACTGCACTTCGGCCAGCATCACCTCGACCATCACAACGCGGGGAATAATATCCAACTGGTCGATGGTTTTCATCAGTTTAGTATAATCGACAGGGTTGGCCCTGATCACTATCGCGTTGTTTACATCATCGGCGATTATTGAAATCTGTCCGGTAAAACCGGGGGGTTTTCCCTGCATCGCACCGCTTATCTGGGGGCCGGAGTTTGATGAGCTCCCTTGAGTGCTACCCGTGGTTGTCCCAGTGCCTCCCATTCCCCCACCCATTGAGCCGCCCATCCCTCCTGTGGTTCCTCCGCCAAAGGGGCTGCTGGCCGAGGAGCCTCCCATGGAACTGGAGCCAAACCCGCTGCTGCCCATCGAATTTGGCATTCCAAGACCCGAGGGGACCACCTTTTGGGACTTGACCGCCTGGGAAGTCTTGATGCCCAGCACTTCGCTAAGTACCTGGGCGATGGTGCTCGCCATGCCGTTTTGAACGAAATAGACATGGATTTGCGCCTGGTTGCCCACTCCCTGCGCATCCATGGCCTTTACCCATTCCTGGGCGGTCTTTAGCAGCTCCGGGCTTCTAGCCATGATCAGCACCCCCCCGAAGTTTTCAAGAGGCAGAAGCGCCAGGCTGTTGGCAACCGCGCTCTGTTTAAACTTGCCAAGCTGTCCCATCAGGGTTTTCATCCCGGCTACGGCTTCCTTGGGGGAGATCGAATGAAGCGGCATGACCGCCATGCTCACTTCCTTTAGCACGTTTATATCGATGGTTTTTAGAAGACTTACAAGCGTACGGGCGCTATCGGCCCGGTCGACAAATATCAGGCTGTTGGTGGCAGGATCTACCGTCACCTTCTTGCCGGGCTCAAGAAAAGGGCTTACAACCTCGCTTGCCTGCTTGGCGTCCACGTAGCGAAGCCGGTAGATAACAATCATCGGTCCGCCGTCTTTTTGCGACAGCAGTTTTTGGTTGGCCAGTTCAATGCCGCCCTTTCCCGCATCCCGGGAAAGCTGTATGAAGTAAAAGCCTCTTTTGGGTATTATGCTGATTCCGTTTTGGGCGTATGCTCTCATGATCATGTGAAGGAGTTCTTCATTGTTGAAATCTCCCTCTATATACATACTGATGCGGCCTTTAAGAGTCTGGTCGAGCACGTAGCTCAATTTCAACTGGTCGCTAAATATTTGACTGGTCACCTCCGCGATATCGGCATTGTCGAAATTGAGGACTATGTGCTGTCTTCCAGTCTTGGAAGGCGCGGGAACCCCGCTAAGACCCTTTTGCCCAAAGGGAGTCAAAAGCCCGGTGTGAACGGGCGCCACAACCGAGGTCGCCGAGGAACGAACCGGGGGGGACTCGTTTTCGTTGGCCGGCCGACCGGCAGTGGTTTGCTCAGACCCATTCGCAGTGCCCCATTCAGGTCCTTGCCCGGGGACGGTCCTTGGCGCCGGGGCGATTTCCGGAGGCGGGGCCGGTGCGCAGGTCCCCACGGGACTTGGCGTTACGGGCTGACATGAAATACAAGTAAGTGCCAGTAATATCGCTAGGATAGACTGACGCGTTCTCATACGGACCCCCTCCTTGAACGAGAACTGCAGGCGAATGCTCGAAAATTGGCCGCGAATATATCACATACGGGTATAAAAGACACAATGGTAAATACAGGGCCGAAGCCATTTCAAAAAATGATCCCGAAGGTAAACGAGATACGTCTTTTAATCAAGACTTTTTTCCCTTCTCCATCAATGCGGCAAGTATTACGTTCACAATCAGATCAGGCCCTTTTATTCTTTGAATTTTTTGTATGTTTATTTCCTTAACCTGTATTGCGAACTCGGAATTTTTGATTCTGGTAAGAAAATAATGCAGTCCCCTAATATCAGTCATGAGATTGAATCTCATATGCACTTCCTCGTAGAGTCCATGCTCCTTACTTGTAAGGACCTGATATGTTTTTATATCCATCTTAGGCGCATCAGGATCGCTTTTTTGTGAGAGTAGATCCCCAAGTGAAGCAGCCAATTGATAGGGATCAGTGCCTTGAAACAGTTTTTTTTGCATCTGTTTTAGCGCTCCCTCATGTCTTGCAAGGTTTTCCTTAATTACCTTGCTTTGCGAAAGCTTTCGTCCATACTCGGAAATAAGCTTTTCCTGATGGTTTATTTTTGCAATTAGCATTTTTTTTCGATGATATATCGGTTCTATAAGTGTCAACCAGGCCATTGCGGTAATGAGAATCACAATGATTGTGGCCGTAATAGACCATTGGTTTTTTTTCAAATCTTCCATTGTTATGTCAAAATTTACAGATTTCATCTCCGGCTCTCCGCAGTGGGCTGATTGTGGACTTTTACCTTCCCGGCGACTCTGTGGTAAACTTTACCGCCGGCCGGTAAGGGCGCACCCTTTTGCGAAGGCTCACGGGGAAGGGGCGGGCACCCGGGAACATTGGTCACGGCTTGGGCCGGCACCGGTTTGAAATTTTTGGCAAGCTCCTTCATATCCAACTGCAGTTCGATATTGAACCTCTCCATGTCGTTGCCCGGGTCGCGGGTTACAGGGGACGCAAACTTAACTTGCGTCAGTCCTTCGACCTTGGAGAGGTCCGTGAGATATTTGAGGGCGGATTTGGCTTCGCCTCTTAAAATCAGCTGTCCCTTGCTAAGAGAGAGGTAATCGAGCCAGGTGTCGAGGGGGGTGCGGTCGCTAAGCAGGTCCAAAAGCTCCCGGAGCCTGTAGTCTCCACGGTTGAATTCCGATAATGTTTTCTTATCCTGCTTAAAGTTGGTGATGCGCATCTGAAGTTGATTAATCGGTTTCCATTGAGCTTGGAGGTGATCTATTCGAAGCTTTAGCCTGGAGCTGGTGCGGGCGAGGCTTCGCACCGAATAGGACTGGTAGAGGCCGTAGAGAGCGAAAACCAAAAGGAGCGCGGCAAGGGGCCACACAATGCGGGGCATCTGCCAGGGTTTGAGCAGTATTTTGGACTCGAAGGTGGGAATCGCATCCTGCTTTAGCAGGATATCGAGCCAGTTGGAGACAAAGGAGCCCTCTACTTCCCGAACGACCCCCCTGACCCCCTTAGCGCCGATTTGATGAGCGTAGCGCTCCATTTCGGTGCGCTCGCCCGGAAGGCAGACGAGTTGAATGCTGGGTTGGTCCTGGCCGTTGCCAAGTCCCCTCAAGTTTTCCACAAACAAGCCAAGGCTGTTTGAAAATTTACCAACCGGGGAGGAATCCAGAAATGTGTTTTGGTAGAAGCGGTGCGCTTCCAAAATATCCTCATCGAGTCTTCGGGCAAGTACCTGCCCCTCGGTGACCTCGTCTTGGGCCAGCATGGAGGAAAACAAAAGGGCGCTGGGGGTAATGGCGAAGGTTTGGAAAAGGGAGCCGTTTAGCACCTGGTTGAACTTGTCATGGACCTCGCTTTGGATGGTAAAAATGGGCGCCGACAGGTGGTGTTCCAGAACAACGGGGGGGCCGAAAAAATGAAGTGTTTTGTCATTTTCCTGAAACAGGTTTTCCTGCCAGTCGAAAGTGAGGGCGCTCTCCAGCTGATCCTTTATTGCAAGAGGGTAGTGTTCACTGTGGACCGTGTAGAAGACGCCCGAGACGATGGCAAGAAGGGCGCTTCCCTTCCTTGAGTCGGGTTTGAGGTTCAAATGCTGCAAATGGTCGAAAACCGATTGGTCCAGCGGGACGCGGAAGTGTTCGACCTTTTTCCTCTCCCATGTTCTCCAGACTCTGGTTGCCCTGCAAACCTCGATTCTGCGCGGTTCGATGTAGACCGTATACAGTTCGCTCGGACGGTACTTGATTATGCTTTCCAGCATAAATTCACCTCGTAGAGTAGTGTGCTACAAAACTTTGCGGCTAAGTATCTGATAAGGGGTGGTCCCGGCCCCCTGAAGGCGCACGGTGAGCCGGATTCCCGCGCTCGGAGCGCCCAGGGCGCTCTTCCCAAAAGAAAGTATGCGGTAGGTGCCCCCGGCGGTCCAGGAAGCCTGTGTAACGGGTGTCATCGTCTGCTGGCCCCCGATGCCCTGAAGATTCTGCACACCCTGCTGCATGTTGGCGCCTGAGCCCTGTCCCTGTACGGTCAACTGGCTAAAAAGAGAATCGTTTGCGGGAACGGGTATCTGAGAGAGCTTGCACTCAGCCTCTAACTCCCGCATACCCCGCCTGTAGCCGTAAAAGAGCTGCTGGCTGACTCCGGGGACCAGCATCAACTGGTCAATGCTGGTTAGAGGGCCGCCAAAGCCGGTGTTATTGTTGTTGTTTAGACTTGGTCCCGCCACGGGATTTCCCAGGCCCTGCAACTGAGCACCATTCTGGGCACCATTTTGGGATTGGACAAAAGCGGCTATCCTGTTGGCCAGCGTCTGCGCGATCTGCTGGTTTGCGCCCGCTTTTGCGAGCACCTGGGTCAGTTGGGCCGCGCCGGCAGTGTTTACATTTATCTTCTGGTCGTCGGACTCCATTATCACAACGGCAAGGCCGGTATTATAGATCACCACGCGCGGTTTTCCATCCGGTTGCCAGTTTTGATCCGAGGGCTGGTTGGATTGAAGAGGCTGAGCCTGTTGCATTCGTGCCAGAGCCTCGTAGCAGCCTCCAATGGCAAGATAGAGGGCCTGGGTTTCAATTATCGAGTGCAACTGGTCCTCACCCAGCATGCGGGTTTGGAGGCTTATCTGCAAACCCGCCCACATGACCACGGCGCAAAACCACAGGACCGCTATGAGCACAACCCCTTTTCGGCCTGTGGCCGCCCGCAGGCAACAGAGCAGGGATTTAGTCCGTTCGCCCTTGTGCCTGCCCCCGGAGGGGGATATTTTAGATAAGCTTTTCATGGGTTTAGTCCGCCCTGTCCGGGAAAATTAAAAGGGGTTAGACCTGAGGGCGAGGACGAATTGAGCAGGTTTGCCTGAATCGCAAAGGGCGAATTGACCATGCAGGCCTCAGAGTGGGCGGTGTGGTCCATGCCTTCCCAGCTAAGAAGGATTTCAATGGGCAGATCCTGTGTGGAGTCCCATGTCGGGGTAAACTCCGAGGAGCCTTTTCCCGCGTAACGTATAGTAAACTTGGGAAAATCAATTTTATATACCGGTGTTGCGGCCGGTTCGCCCGAGGAAACCGACTCGGTTGCAAATTTTTGAATACCCTGGAGCCGATAGGGGTTCATGACCATCTCGGAGTAGGAAAGCACCCCCGCTCCGGCATCGTAGCTGTAGCGAACGACGGCCGGAACTCCCTTGGAGATTGCTTTTACCGAATGAGCCGTAATAAAATAAATAGAGTTCGAGTTGCCGGCAAAGAGCGGCCTTGCGCCGTTTGGAAAACTTAAAGGCGTTGGATCGCATTCGGCCAGTTGGCGCTGGAGCAACTCGACCATGCGAAAGGTGAGGTCGGGCTTGCTGGTGGCGGTCTTATGCCATATGCGAAGCGTAAAGGAAAAGCACACCGAAACGATGCCGATAACAACGGCGGCTATGGCCGTTGCAACCATCAGCTCGATAAGGGTAAAGCCCGTGGCTTCCCAAAAGGCGAACTTGTCTTCGATGTTGTTTCTGTTCATAGCAGCTGAAATTTTCCGCAATTTTGCACTCTCCCCCCCTGCCCGTCGGTCAGGAACCGTTTGAGGGAGGGGGTACTATCACGCTGAATTCAAGCTCGGAGGACTTATAGCTTAGCATTACCCGGTATAAGGTTCCAGCCTGAGTTTTGCCGATGGAGCTTGGAAGGGGCACCTGAGTCAGACTGACATCCACGACGGGGGCTCCCTCCAGTTCGGTCAGGCGCACCGCCCCCTGGGTGGCCTTCTGCGGGTTTGCCAGAATGATTTCCGCGGCCGATTCCAATATCGGCTGGACATTGATTTTATGCTTCAAAGCGGCCCTGTACCGAAGCGCTTCGGAAATAAGCCCCATAACAGAGCCTATGAGCAGGGCGGCAATGGCAAGGCTAACGAGCACTTCGAGCAGGGTAAATCCGGGGGGCCGAATTTTTGAGTTTTTTCTTCTTGACGCTGCTTTTCCCATTTGAACTCTGGACCCTTTCACTTGTCTTAGCCGCGGACGTCCCCCGTTAACCGATCCCGCAGCCCCCTTACCGATTAACCGGACCATCGACCTTCACAGTTCCAAAAAGGGGATTGATGTGAACTTCGTAGATGCGCGCATTGTCGAAGATCAATTCCACATCGTCTCCAACCAGGCTCCCGTCGGGATAAAAAGTTATAAGGAAGTCGCCCGTATCGGGGTCCTGTTCGAGGTCGTTCGCGCGTATTTCCACATTAAGAGGTATGGGGTTTTGCGGAGGAGACGTGGAACCGTATACCCGGCTTGTGCCACTCAGCCTGAAGGTTACCGGCAGGCCGCTGTTCATGGCGTATATCCTGCTTCTTTGCAGCGCCTGGGTAAACTGCTCCAAAAAAACGCCATCCTGCATCCGTTTCCAATTGGAGCCGAACATCGGGATAGTGATCGCCAAGACCACGGAGATGATGATCATGACAACCAGCAGTTCCAGGAGGGTAAAGCCGCGCGCGCTCCGGGGCCTTAAGAGGCGCGGAGCGCGCCTGTAGCCTGAGCCGCCTTCCGGGGTCTTTATCCCGCGCGTTTTTGCCTGCCCGGTTTTTTTCATGATAATGGGGTCTATTCTCCCGCTTCGCCCCCCGGCGAGGTTTTAGAACTTTACGTTGTTGATTCCAAATATGGCCGAAAACATACTAAGGACTATAACGCCTATGAAGCCTCCCGTTAAGAGGATCACCAGGGGTTCGGCCAGGGTCATGATTCTTTGAAGGGTCCTTTGGAGTTCCTTTTCAAAGTGGTCTGAAAGGGAGAGGAACCCCGCGCCGAGGTTACCCTGTTCTTCGGAGATGCGAAGAATGGTGCCCATTCTGGCGGGAAACGACGGCTGGGAGCGGAAAAAGTTGCTAATCGACCTCCCGGCCTTTATTTCCTGGTGCAAAGGGTTCATCGACCCTTTCAACCCCACGTTAAGTATGAGCCCCTGGCCCAGGGTGAGCGCCCTTAGAAGAGGCACTCCGGCTTCGATCATGGTTCCAAGGGTTCGGCAAAAACGTGTCATTTCACTATACATGATTAAATAGCGGGAAAAAGGCAAACGGAATAGAAATCTATCCAGGGTCCTGCGGGCCTCGGGTTTTTGGAGCAGGTATTTTCCGGCAAGCAAGGCCCCGGCGGCCAAAATGGGTAATAGCAAGCCGTATTTTCTAAGCCACAACCCCAAACCGATCATGATATTTAGAAGGAAAGGCACTGGCTGGTTAAGCTCCTGGAAGATCTGGGCAAACCTTGGGATGACGTAGACCAGCAAGGTTACAACCGAGATTGCCGCAACACTTACAATGATAATCGGATAAATCATGGCGGAGAGCATGGCCTGGCGAAACAGGCGCCGCTGCTCCAGATACTGGGCCAGTCGTTTCAAAATGGGGCCAAGGGTTCCGCTGGCCTCTCCGGCCCTTATCATGTGGTCGGTAAGAGCGCCGAAAACGTCCCGGTAATGGCTGAGCGCACCCGAGAGATCGTTGCCGCCCTGGACGCTTTCAAACAACTCCTGCACTACCCGCTGGAAGCGTTTGTGGGTCTGATTGGCGCTTATAAGGCTAAGAGCGCGGTCGAGCGGCAGGCCCGCGACCAAAAGATCGGAGAGATCGAAAAAGAAGCTGATGATGTGCTCTTCGGGGATTCGCCGCTTTCTTTTGCCTGTGGCGGCTTTTATGCTAACGGGAAACAGTTTGCTCGATTTGAGCTTTCTGGCCGCGTCGCTTTCGGAAAGGGCTTCAATCACACCTCGGTGAGTCGCCCCGCCCGCATCGCGGGCCCGGTATTGAAAAGAAGTCATGGAAGCTCCCCGGGATCGGCTTTGGCCGCTAAATAGAAAGGCTTGTTACTCTCAGCACTTCGGATAGACTCGTTTTGCCTTCGACCACCTTGCGAAATCCGTGGTGGGCAAGGGGACGGTAGTCAAAATCGGCGGCTATGCGGGCTATGGCGCCGGCGTCCTTGCCCGCGACAATGGCCGATCTTACCACCTCGTTTACCGGCAGGACCTCGAAGATTCCCTGTCTGCCTTTATAACCCGTATAACCGCACCTTTCGCACCCTTTGTTACGATAGAGCTCCACTTTCGGGGGCAGATCGGGCAAAAAATCTTCCATCTTCACCCTGTCCTCTTTGCGGGCTTCATAGGGTTCCCTGCAATGAGGGCACAACATGCGGATCAAGCGCTGGGCCATGACGGTAAGAAGGGAATCGGCCATCAGAAACGATTCGATCCCGATGTCGCGAAGGCGCGTTATGGCGCCCGGAGCATCGTTAGTGTGAAGCGTAGAGAGCACGAGGTGACCGGTAAGGGCAGATTCGATGGCAATATCCGCGGTTTCCTTGTCGCGGATTTCGCCTATCAGCAAAACGTCGGGATCCTGGCGGACCAGGGAGCGCAAGGTGGTTCCGAAATTTAACCCGATCTGGGGCTTTATCTGGATCTGGTTTATTCCGTTTATCTGGTATTCGACCGGGTCTTCAACCGTTATGATCTTTCGGGTGACGGTGTTGAGTTTTTTTAGTACCCCGTAGAGAGTCGTGGTCTTGCCCGAACCGGTAGGGCCGGTTACAAGCACCATTCCGTAAGGCCGTTCGATGAGCTGGCCAATATAGTCGAGGTCCTTTTTGTCCATGCCGAGGTTTGCAAGATCATATTCGACGCTTTCCTGGGCAAGGAGCCTTAGGACCACGCTCTCCCCGTAAATAGTGGGAACGGTGGATACCCGGATGTCTACCTCCCTGCTGCCAAACCTTATCTTGATTTTGCCGTCCTGGGGGAGCCTGCGCTCGGCTATGTTCAAATTGGCCATAAGTTTGAGCCTGCTGACGATGGCCGACTGCATGGTCTTCTGGGGCTGGTCGAGATCGAAGAGCACCCCGTCGACCCTGCACCGCACATGGAAGGCGCGCTCGAAGGGCTCGAAGTGAATATCGGAGGCCCGCATATCCAGGGCTCGCGAGATAATCACGTTTACCAGGCGAACGATGGGGGCTTCCTGGGCGAGCCCTCTCAGGTGCTCGAGATCGTCTTCAAAGCCTCCGTTATCCAGAGCCATTACGGACTGTTCCTCGGCTTCGCGGGCAGCCGTGCCGTAGAGGCGGTCGATAGCCGTGCGAATCTCTTCTCTTTGTCCCAGGTAAAGATCGAGCTCCATGGCGCCGAAATAGTTGGAAACCGTATTCAAGACCGGAAGATTCAGGGGGTCGTTTACCACGACGCGGACCCTGTTGCTTTCGACCTGGATGGGAAGTATCGCATGCTTTCGAAGGAAAAACATCGAAACGCCCTCCAAAAGCACCGGTTTTTCCGGATAGTCCTCGCGCACCAGCATCGGAAGACCCAGTTGCCTGGCCATTACCCGCAGGATGCGGCCTTCGTCGGTAATGGCGATTTCCTCGAAGGCATCGGCCAAGGCAAGGCGTTCGATAAAAAAAGAATGCCGCAGGCGGCGTTTTTGCTCTTCGTCGAGGTTAAATTCGAGTTCAAACGCATCCAGCAGGCAAAGCTGATCTTCCATGAAGAGCGTCCTTACGATAAGGAGAGTCAGGAACAGATGGCGTGATAATGCCCCCGGTCTAAGATAATGGCCTATGTTACCAACATCTTAACCAAAAGTAAACGATACCGGTAAAAAGTAGGTTTTTCTCCGCGCCCCGGATCGGACCATGGAGGCCATGGGAAAGATTTCCGGAAGGCAAAGTGGTTTATTTGTTTTGGATTGATCCGTGAGGCAATTGTGCCTGTTAACAGGGGCATGGAAAGTTTAAAAAATTAATCGGTTCTATTAGATCCAGCAGTTGACTTGGTCTAAAATAACTTCTAAGCTCAAAATTTTAAATTTTGGAACCATTTGCCCGGTAAAAGATTCACCCTCGGGGGTTGGGCTCTCGGGCGCCGGGAAGGGAGCGGGATTTATATGGATTGCGGTCAAAAGTCGTGTGCGTCCTGCAAAAGTTCTGGAGAGAAAAAATCCAGAAAGGACCTTGTTGCCTGTAAAATGGGGCGCATCAAAAACAAGGTTCTGGTAATGAGCGGCAAGGGTGGAGTGGGCAAGAGCAGTGTGGCAAGCTACCTGGCGCTGGGGTTGGCCCGAAGGGGCGGCCTAAAGGTGGGGCTGCTCGATATCGACCTGCACGGTCCCTCCATTCCCAGGATGTTTGGAATCCAGGGCAAGCTCCAAACCACCGCCGAAAGGGAGATCCTTCCTTACGAGTACGGTTTAAACCTTAAGATCGTCTCAATCGGCTGCATGCTCGAGGATGCCGATTCGGCGCTCATCTGGCGAGGTCCGGTCAAGCATGGCGTAATCGAGCAATTCCTCTCCGATTGCAGCTGGGGAGATCTCGATTTTCTGGTAATCGATTGCCCGCCGGGAACCGGAGATGAACCCTTGAGCATATCCAGGCTCATTCCGGAGGCCAAAGCGCTAATCGTTACCACGCCCCAGGAAGTGGCCCTTGCCGACGTAAGAAAATCGATAAATTTTTGCCGCAAGGTCAATCTGAATATTTTGGGGCTCGTTGAAAACATGTCGGGGTTGTTTTGTCCACACTGCAGCGAGTTTATTCCGATTTTTAAAACCGGTGGCGGCCTCAGGACTTCCCAGGCAATGAACGTGGATTTCCTGGGCGAATTACCCTTCGATCCCGGTGTAGTCGAAGGAGGAGACAGTGGAAAACCGGTTCTTAACAGCCAGGTCGATACCCCTTTTGTAAAGGCGGTAAACAAGCTGGTCGATTCGGTGCTGGATACCCTCGGCGGAAGCCGAAACAGCGGCGCGGGCGCTGCATAACAAACAATTGAGTGATTGCGGAGAATTTAATGTTTAGAATTTCACTTGACCAGGCTTGTCTTAGCGAGGAGCAGACAAAGAGGCTCCACCAGATGTGGCTGCGCTGCGTGCGCCGCATAATCGTCAGTACGACTCTTGCCGGCAGCGGACATCCGGGCGGTTCGATGTCTTCGCTTCACCTACTTTTAATGCTCTATGCCACTATGTCGCACAAGGCCGACAATCCTTGCTGGGAGGGACGCGACCGGCTCGTAGTCAGCATGGGCCATGTCAGCCCGGGCGTCTACAGCGTGCTTAGCGAATTCGGCTACATAGAAGAAGAAGATTTCCTCGAGGGATTTCGGCGCGGCGGCTCTATTTTCGCCGGTCACGTAGAATCCTGCGTTCCGGGTGTCGAATGGAACACGGGAGTGCTCGGCCAGGGTCTTTCGGCCGGAGCGGGCATGGCTCTGGCCTTTAAGCTCCAAGAGAAGAAAAACAGGGTCTTCGTCCTTATGGGCGACGGAGAGCAGCAAAAGGGCCAGATTTCGGAAGCCCGCCGGTTTTCGGCCAAATACGGCTTAAACAACATGGCCTGCCTCATCGATCGCAACCATCTACAGATCGGCGGCAGCACGAGCGCGATCATGCCTCAGGATATCCGGGCAGACTTCGGCGCGGCGCACTGGAACGTGGTTACTATCGAAAACGGCAACGATTTCGAACAGGTTTTCCAGGCTTTTCGAAAAGTCTACCGCAATGAAGCGGGAGATCCGCGCTTTCCCTCGGCCGTTATCGCCAACACCATAATGGGCAAGGGCGTTTCCTTCATGGAAAACAAGGCCAAATACCACGGGTCCGTTCTAAATGAAGCCGACGCGGCAAAGGCTCTTGCCGAACTAGGAGTCGATAATCCCCTGGAGGCGCTTAAGGTCAAACGAAGCGCAAGCCTTAAAACGATAAAGCATTTTTCGAAACCCTCGCTTTATCCGGACCTGGATACGGGGGAGGCCAGAACCTACGGCGCCGAGGTCAAAACCGACAACCGATCGGCTTACGGCGCGGCCCTAGAAGATCTGGCCCGCATCAACAACGGCGGAAAAGTTCCTAAGATTCTCGCCTTTACCTGCGATCTGGAAGGCTCGGTAAAGATGGACGGCTTCCACAAGGTCTCGGAGAAGGGTTTTTTTGAATGCGGGATCCAGGAACACCACTCGGCAACCGTTTCGGGGGCGGTCAGTAAAGAGGGTTTTGCCTCCTTTTTCAGCACTTTTGGAGTCTTCGGGGTAACGGAAGTGTTAAACCAGATAAGGCTAAACGACATAAACGAAACCAACCTCAAGCTGGTTTGCACCCACCTGGGCCTCGATGTGGGCGAAGACGGGCCGACCCATCAGTGCATCGACTACATCGGGCTTATAAGAAACCTGTTCGGTTTTTCCATATTCATGCCCGCAGACCCCAACCAGACCGACAGGATCGTCAGATACGCGGCCAAGCAACCTGGAAACTTCTTTGTGGGCATGGGGCGCTCAAAGCTTGCGCCGATCCTGGATGAAACGGGAAAGCCCGCCTTTGGCGGCGACTACCGCTTTTGTCCCGGCAGAGCCGACTGGTTGAGACAGGGCTGCGATGCGGCCGTGATCGCCTGCGGCGCGGTCGCCGGCGAAGCCGTCAAGGCCGCCGACGAACTGGCCGAGACTCACGGGGTAAAAACGGCCGCGCTAAATTTTGCCTCCGTTGTCCCAACCGATAGTGAAGCAATTGCCAGGGCTGCCGAAACGGGCCTCATCGTAACCGTTGAAGACCACCATGCGGGAACGGGACTGGGTTCCATCGTGGCCGGGACTCTGGCTGAAAACGGTTTGCAGTGTAAGCTGATCAGGCTTGGGGTGAAAAAATACGGTTTTTCCGCAACACCGGCTGAACTCTACCAGGCCGCCGGAATCGATCGTTTCGGGATCGTAAGGGCGGTTTTGCAGGCGAAAAGCCGCGCGGTTGCCTCGCTCTAGCGGAGGCAGCCCCCCGTTGCACCCGGTCGTTGGCACCGACCGGTTAAGGCCGGAATGGAAAGGGCGCCACACTCAGGGCGATGAGTAATTTAGGGGCAAAGATGGAGGCAGGGAAAATTCCTAGGGAGTCTTGTTGGCAAAAGCCTTGCCCCTAAGGCGTTTTTTGAAATAAAAATTTTTCCTGTCCCTCTTATTTGCTCTGGCAAAGCGGGCAGAGTTCAGATAAAAAAACCAAGAGGATATTTTCACAAAGAAAACAATCAGGAGGAGCCGTCAATGGCAATAATCACCATCTCGAGAGGTTCTTACAGCAAGGGCAAGGATGTCGCGAAACTGGTCGCCGACAGACTGGGTTACCGATGTGTTGCGCGCGAGGTCCTTCTGGATGCTTCCCGCGAATTCAATATGCCCGAAATCAGGCTTGTCAGGGCCATCCATGACGCCCCTTCGATTCTGGACAGGTTCACCCACGGGAAGGAAAAATACATAACCTCGTTTCGAGCCGCCATGTTAAAGCAGTTCACCCAGGATAACGTGGTCTATCACGGCCTGGCCGGTCATTTTTTTGTAAAGGGCATCACTCATGCCCTAAAGGTTCGAATTATCGCCGACATGGAAGACCGGGTCAGAACAGAGATGGAACGGATGAAACTGCCCCGTGAGGAAGCCCTGCGTATCTTGAAAAGCGATGACGAAGAACGCAGGAAATGGAGCCTCAATCTCTACGGGATTGATACCACCGACCCCAGCCTCTACGACCTTGTAATTCACATAAGGAAGATCAAAGTCGAAGACGCGGTGGATATGATTTGCCAGGTCGTGGGACTGGAGCGCTTCCGCACGACCGCCGAATCGCAGAGGACCGTGGAGAATATGGCGCTTGCAGCCGAGGTAAAGGCGGGGCTAATAGAGATAGATCCCGACGCGGAAGTGATAGCCGATAACGGTTTTGTGAAGGTGGAAATAAGAGTTCCCATCGAGGAGCAGGAGGAGAGGGTCGCGGAGGTTGGAAAAATTTTAAAATCCATTGCCGGGGTGAGCGACTTCGATATAAAAGTCTTGCAGAAAGTCAAGCTGACCGACGGGCGGCTTTTCCCCTAGGACAGTGATTTGAATAGGCAAAGTCGATAGTGCAGTGGATAGCGGTAAGTATCGTTATCCACTGCGTGCATTTACTGTATCCTCAGTTCTATCCTTACCTGTTCTTTTTCCACATCTATCAATTCATCGATTTTCGAGAGCAGTTTTTTCCCCTGCGCCCAATGGCCCCTGGCTGTGACAACTATCTTGCCTTTTTCGGCTTCCACCTTTACCGAAGGGATGTCCTCCATGAGCGCCACCTGCAGCCGGGCGGCTATGTGGAGCCTGCGCATCTCCTTTCTGGACTCGACGGTTGGCTGAAAACAGGGCAGGCTCGTAGCTCCGGCAATAATTTCGACCGCGTCCTCCTGGGAGAGCGAACCGATATTGACGATCATGTCGTAGAGGCTGGGGTCGGAGGCCTTGATGCCGAAGATGTAGTGGCTCCAGCGGTCGCGGGCCTCATCGTCTTTAATAATCAAGCGCCTGGCTTCCTCGGCCGAAACATACTCGCGCCTCATCTCTTCGAGTATTCTTGCTTCCATGTCGGCCAGGATCCTTATCTTGATGACGTTTGGAATGCCGCGCAGAAAATAGTGGCCCGCCAGCCCGTGGTAGACCACGTTGTCTTTGCGGGCCGTTTCGATCATCGCCAAACGCACGTAAGAGACGTATTTTTGCTTTTCGTAGCTGAAACGGTCAAAGACGGAGGGCGCATCGTGAACGGCGCGAATAAGGGTCATCTCGGGAATATTAAAGAGTTTGGAAGCGCTAAGAACGATCTCGCGGGAGATACATTCATATTGGAGTTTGAGGGCAAGCTTCTCCGCCACCTGCCTTCCGGAACTATAAGCGCCTCTTGATATGGTGATTACGGGCATAAAATTTTCTCTTTGAAGTCGGCCGGCTATCTCCAAGGGATAGTAACACGGCTACTATTTTAAATCGGCAACATTACCGCTCTATTGCCCAAATGTTACCTGGTTGAAATATTGCCGATAAGACTATCGGCCGAGGAGTTGCCCCGGGCGGGCAGATAGACCGTAAAACGCGAACCCACCTCGGGAGCGCTCACCACCTCGATTGTTCCCCCGTGGGCCTGTACGATCGCCTTTACAAGGCTCAAGCCCAGCCCCACCCCGCGTCGCGTGCGGCTTTTATCGACCCGGTAGAGGCGGTCCCAAATCCTTGGGATTTCATCGGCAGGGATGCCTTCGCCCGAGTCTTCGACCGCGATCGCGATCTCTTGGCCGGTTAGTTCGGCGCTAAGGTGGACCCTGCCCCCGCGCGGGGTGTACTTAAGGGCGTTATCGACAAGGTTGGCCAGCACCTGGCGTATGCGGTTGGAATCGGCCCGAAGCTTTAGACCCGGCGCGCACTGGGTAGTGACTTCTATGTACTTGTCTTCTGCCACGTATTCGTAGAGCTGGATCAGGTCCTGGAAAAGCTCCGAGAGGTTTATCTCCTCAAGTTTAAGCCTCATTACGCCGGTTTCGGCCTCGGAGATGTCCATGAGGGTGTTTACCATGGTGAGGATTCTCTCGGATTCCTCGGCACAGTCCATGAGGGCTTCTCTCAAGCCCTCGATGCCCGGTTCGGTTTGCAGCGCGACTTCTATAACGCTTCTCAGCCTCGCGATGGGTGTTCGCAAGTCATGGGCCGCATTGTCCAAAGAGCCGCGCATGCCGTCGATTAGGGTCTCGATCCTTTCGAGCATTGCGTTAAAGAGTACGATCAACTCCTCGGTCTCATCTCCCGTGAGGTTTTCCGGGACCCGGTTGTGTACCTTTCCCGTATCGATAATGAAGCGGACCATGTCGATAAGGCCGCGAAGGGGGCGAAGTGCGCGATGGGACAAAAAAGCGCCGCCCGCAAACCCCAGGAGAATGACCGGGATCATGATGCCCGCGAAGATCTCCCAAAATCTGTCGAGAAGAATCGCCCTGTTTTTTATACTTCTGCCCACCTGTAAGACCAATCCGTCCGGGAGTGGGGTCGATATTTCCTCGGTCTTGTGGGCGATTCCCGTTATGAGATCTATCAGGCGCGGTTTTGCGCGGCGTTCGAGATATTTGTAATCGCCCACGGTCTCGGATTTTGGCACGCTTAGAAAAACAGTGGCGTTGTCATGGCCTGAGAGGCGAACGAAAAAAGAGACCCTTTTATCTCTTTTTCTGTCTTCGCGGATCGCGCGGGCAAGAGCCGGTATACCGCCCTGGTCGTAGCGGCTTGTATACTCATCGAGCTTGGCGTGCAGGATCTGGCGGTCTTTGAGGTTTACATAGGAGGAGAGTAGAAAGTAAAAGATGCCTATGACCAGAAAGGAACTCAAGGGGAAAATAACCGAATACCACACGGCTATGCGAAACGAGACCGATCTGCGCATGCGGCTAAGTGAGGCTAAAACCATGGCCGACTCCACTTAAAGGGGAAATTCTGTCGCGGATTTTTCCCGCACCTTGTCTCCCGCGAAAACTTTAAATAAAAGCATAAAGCGGACAATTTGCAAATACCCTTTTGATCTCTTTACAGGCTTGTCCGCTTTTTGTGGAATTTCTCTTTCCTAAAGCGCCAAAAAATAGGACACTTTAAAAGGGGATTGGCCGTTTCCTGGCAGCCAAAGTCCCAAGCTAAGCCTTGACAGGATAATTTCATGCGTGGTATCGGTTCCCTTGCTGTCGGACCGAATATATTTCTATTATTCCAACGGGACCCAATGCCCCAGGTTGAGAGGCGCCGATGAAAAAAGACAATCACAGAAACCCCTACGAGGACAAGGCCGATCCCATGCGAGAGCTAGGTATGGACCTCGATGAAGACGATCAGGACATCATCGAACTCGAAGATATAATCGAGATGCCCGACAGGCCGATAAACGAAGAGGAAGACCTGGACCTGGGGGCCGATATTTTTGATGTGGACGATGCGCTTCAATCCTCCTCTGGAAGGTCTTCACGAAAGCCGGTTGGGTCCTTGTCGAAAAGAGGGACAGAGGGAATTGAGGATGTGGACCTGTTGGATTCGATTGTGTCCGAGTCCCATGCCGACGATGGGCTATTCGAGCCATCCGTATCCGAATCGAGGGGAAGGTCCGCACAGGCCAAAGCCGCCCCCGAGTTCGCCGAAGACCAGGAGGACGTGGAGTCTATCCTGAACGGTCTTCTCGATGAGCCGGTTGGCTCCGAGCCTCCAAGGGAGGCCAAGCCGGATTTTAAAACGCCGGCCCGGGCCGAAATGGAGCCTTCTGCGGACGTGTGGCCCGAAGAGGCGCAAATGGCAGCTCCGGCCAAAGCTGCTCCCCAGGCTGCGGCGGCGCAACTGGTTCCCGGCCCCTCGGATTCCGAGATCTCCTCCTTGGCCGAAGAACTCATCGGTGGCCTGGAGGCTCGTTTAAAGGAACATATCCGGACGGTTGTCGAATCGATGCTGCCCGGTCTTGTCAGGTCGATAATCGACGAAGAAATAACAAAGCTTAAAGAAGAGCTTGAGTAAGCAAAAGGAAACGATTTATATGAGCGAAGGCGCTCTGGCTAAGGGATATGAGTTTGCCGAGGTCGAATCGCGTTGGTATAGCTTTTGGGAGGAAAATGGTTTTTTCCGCGCCGACCAGACCAGTTCGAAACCGCCTTTTTCGGTTGTAATACCGCCCCCCAACGTAACGGGCCAACTGCACATAGGCCACGCCTTAAACGATACCCTCCAGGATATTCTGTGCCGGTATAAAAGGCTTAAGGGCTTCGAGGTTTTGTGGGTGCCCGGCACGGACCATGCGGGTATCGCCACTCAAAATGTCGTCGAGCGCCGGTTGGCCGCCGAGGGTCTTACCCGGCACGGGATTGGCCGAGAGGCCTTTCAGGAGCGCGTGTGGGAATGGCGGGCAAAGTACGGCTCCATTATAATCAACCAGTTAAAGCGCCTTGGGGCCTCCTGCGACTGGTCCCGCGAGCGGTTTACCATGGACGAGGGCCTCTCCAGGGCCGTGCGCCAGGTCTTCGTAACGCTTTATAACCAGGGGTTGATCTATCGCGGCAAACGCATGATCAACTGGTGCCCGCGCTGCATGACCGCCCTTGCCAATATCGAGGTGGAGGGCGAGGAACTCTCGGGGGCGCTCTATCATATCAGATATCCGCTGGTAAGCGGAAAAGGCGCTTTGATCGTTGCCACGACAAGGCCCGAGACGATGCTTGGCGACACCGCCGTCGCGGTAAATCCCCAGGACAACCGCTACAGGGGGTTGGAGGGCCAGATGGTGGCGCTGCCGCTATCGGAGCGCCACATCCCCGTTATCGCCGACTCTTATGTCGAGCGCGAGTTCGGCACCGGGGCGCTCAAGGTTACGCCCGCCCACGATTTCAACGATTTCGATCTTCGCACCCGGCACAATCTCGATATTTTGCAGGTAATCGAGGAGCGCGGCCAAATGAGCGAGTTGGCCGGCCCCTATGCGGGAATGGACCGGTTCGCATGCCGAAAGCAGATTCTAAAGGATCTCGAAAAGGGCGGCTTTCTGGTAAAGACCGAACCCTATACGCACCGGGTGGGCCACTGTTACCGCTGTCACAGCGTCGTTGAGCCGATGCTTTCGCTGCAGTGGTTCGTTTCGGTAAAGCCCCTTGCGCAAAAAGCGATGGAAGCGGTAAGGGAGGGCAAGACCAAAATCGTTCCCGTAAAATGGGAAAACGATTACTTCAACTGGATGGAAAATCTTGAGGACTGGTGCATAAGCCGCCAGATATGGTGGGGCCATCGCATCCCGGCCTGGTTTTGCAAGGATTGCGGGGAAGTTGTCGTCTCGGCCGAAGCCCCCGGAAAGTGTCCCAAATGTTCGGGTTCAAGCTTGGAGCAGGAATCCGATGTTCTCGATACCTGGTTTAGCTCCAGCCTGTGGCCCTTTTCCACCCTGGGTTGGCCCGATAAGACCCTGGAGCTGCAAAAATTCTATCCCACCTCGACATTGGTGACCGCCTTCGATATCCTTTTTTTCTGGGTCGCCCGCATGATGATGATGGGACTGCGCTTCATGGAGGAAGTCCCTTTCCGCGAAGTCTATGTTCATGCCCTGGTGCGCGATGCCGAAGGCCACAAGATGAGCAAGTCCAAGGGTAACGTCATCGATCCGCTGCTCATGATGGACAAATACGGCACCGACGCTCTGCGGTTCGCCCTCACGGCTTTCGCGGTCCAGGGCCGGGACATAAAACTCTCCGAGGAGCGCATCGAGGGCTACAAGCATTTTGTCAATAAGATTTGGAACGCGGCAAGGCTGCTGCTGATGAATCTCGAAGGCTTCCAGGGGCCGATAGATGTCCCGGAGAAAATTACAGGTCTTGCCCATCGCTGGATCCTTAGCCGGTTTCAAAAGGTTACGGCCGAGACGTGCCACGCCCTCGATAATTATCTTTTTAACCAGTACGCCCAACTGCTCTACCAGTTCCTGTGGCACGAATACTGCGACTGGTATCTCGAAATCGTAAAGCCCGATCTCTACGGAGAGGACATGGAAGCGGGAAGGGTGGCCAGATCGGTTGCAGCCGCCGTTTTGCAAGATGTGCTGGTCTTGCTCCATCCCGTTATGCCCTTTATAACCGAGGAGATTTGGCAGAGAATGAAACCCTGGTCTCCGGATAGCGGCGCGAGCATCATGGGGGCATCGTTTCCCAAATCCCGGCCCGAGCTGCTGGACCCGCAAGCCGAAGAACAGATGGAAACGGTAATGTCGGTCATTCTTGCCATTCGAAATATCCGGGGCGAGATGAACGTGGCTCCGTCCCTCAAAGTCGAGGTCGTTTGTTTGTGCGATAAGGATTCCCACCTTGAGCTGCTCGAGCGCGAGCGGCGCATGGTCTGCGATCTTGCCAAGTGCTCCGGGCTGACGCTTGGCAAAGCAGGCGAAACTCCAAAGCCCAACCAGGCGGCCGGAACCGTTGTTGGAAATATCGAAGTATTTGTTATCCTTAAGGATATTCTGGATTTTGAAAGCGAGTCCGCCCGGCTTCAAAAAGAGATAGTAAAGCTTGAAAAAGAGTTCGCAATGACCAGCCGCAAGCTTTCAAACGATGATTTTCTCCAGAAGGCTCCCCCCGATGTTATCGAAAAGGAGCGGGAGAAAAACGGACGGCTTGGCGAGAAGATCGAAAAATTAAACCGTCGCCTCGAGATTATGAAGGGGCTGCGGGAAAACAAGACCACTTAGAAATGTGTTCAAGGGACTTTTGTGGCGGCTTTTATGCTTGAAACCGACAAACTTCTTGAGATGGCTCTTCGCGAGGATATCGGCAGCGGTGACGTTACGACCCTTGCAACCATTCCCGCCGATCTCAAGGGCAGTGCGGTCGTTTTTGGCCGTGAGCCCTTCGTTCTTTCGGGAGCAATGGTTTTTCGAAGAGTTTTCGAGCTTCTCGACCCTGAGATAAGCGTGGAATGCTTATTTGCCGAGGGGGCGAAAATCGGACCCGATGTTTGCGTCTTTAGGCTCCAAGGCAGGGTGAGAACGCTTTTGACGGGCGAGCGCACGGCTCTTAATCTGGTCCAAAGGCTTAGCGGAATCGCCACGATGACGCGCGAAATGGTCGAGGCCATCGGCGACTGCGGTTGCAGGCTTCTGGATACCCGCAAGACCACTCCTTTGTGGCGAAGCCTGGAGAAGCAGGCAGTGGTGCATGGGGGAGGCAAAAACCACCGTTTCGGCCTCTGCGACGGCATACTCCTAAAGGACAACCATATCGCGGCCGCGGGCGGCGTGGCGCAGTCGGTGCGGCTGGCGCGCGAAAACGGGCCGCATACCCTGCGCGTTGAAGTCGAAGTGGAAAACATCGCCCAGTTGCGCGAGGCGCTCGATGCCGGGCCCGACATTGTGCTTCTCGATAACTTTTCCCCGGATATGCTGCGGGAAGCGGTGGCGCTTTCTTCCGGAAGAGTGCTTCTAGAGGCCTCCGGAGGGGTGACTCTTAAGAGCGTTGGCGCGATAGCCCAAACCGGAGTCGATTTCGTCAGCTGCGGCGCCATCACCCATTCGGCGCGGGCCATAGATTTGACGATGGAATTTTCCCCGCTGTGAAAAATTATCTCTTCCGAATCCGCTCATCGATATATTTTTTTAGAGCGACCGCATTGTTGTTTTGCGTGTTTCGCGCGCTGTAGAGAAGCGTTACGTCTCCTTTGGCCTCGGCTTCCAAAAGGGGTGCGAGGGCTGGGTTGGCTGCATCCAACTCTTTAAAATAGAGCTTGTTGAATTCATCCCATTTTTGCGGGTCGTGCGCGAACCAGCGGCGGAGCCCATCGCTTGGGGCTGCCTCTTTTAGCCACGCCTCCATGCGGAGCGACTCCTTCTTTATGCCTCTCGGCCAAAGCCGCTCGACCAAAAAGCGTTTTCCATCTTCCGGTTCGCATGGGTCATAGACGCGCTTTACCCTGATCAAGGCATCCCCTTAATAAATCGCACCAATACCAGTATTACCAGTAAGATAAGGTAGAACCTCAAAAAGTATAGAGATACTTTAACCGTTTTTGTAATCTTGACTCTCGGCATATTGATCACCTCTATCAGAGCTTCGGGCGGAGCGCTATACCCTTCATGACATCGTTATAATTGATAACTCCCAGGATCTGGTCGTCGCTGTCGACAACGGGAAGCATCCGGTAGTGATACTTGGCAAACATTGCGATCAGGTCTTCGCGACCGGCGTCTTTTTCGGCCGCAACCACGGGGGAGACCATAATATCGCCGATCACGGTCGCATCGGAGGCCAGCACCAGTTCGCGCAGATCGACGACGCCGATAAGGGTTGGGTCCTGGTCGTTTACCACATAGAGATAGGAAATCGCGCTCCTTTCGTGGCCTGCGTTTCTGATGTCGGCCAGCACCTCGGCTACCCTTGCATCCTTTCGAATCGATACGTAGTCCTGCGACATAAGGTCATCGGCTTCAGCCTCCCTTTCGGCGAGTATGCTTCGGACTTTTTCAGCCACCCGGGCTTCGAGCAAGGTTAAAAGGGCGCTGGCGTCATCGAAGGGAAGAACGGCAAAAAGATCGGCCAGTTGAGCAACCGTCATTTCGGAGAAAATTTCTCTGGCCCTTTCGTGGGAGAGGTCCTCGATGAGCTGGCGCTTGGCCCTTGGCTCGGCTTCGGCAAGCGTTTCGGCTGCCTTCTCGGAATCAAGCACTCCGAACAGCGCCTCCTGCTCCTCGCCCTGCAACTCTTCGAGCACGTCGGCCAGGTCCTCGCTTGGCAACTCCATCACCTGGTTTCGGGTAATCGAAAGCGAGACCTTATCGGTTGCAACGACGTCTTCGACCGAAAGGGGTTGCACATATTTCCAGGAGATCAGCCGGTCCTTGGACCACCTGAGCTTTTGAAGACCCGCCCGGCGCAAAAAACCGTTAAAGGAGATATCGACGTCGGCAATGAAGAGCTTGCCCATTCTGTTGACCAAAAGCACATCGTTTACCACCTCGCACCTTCTGCCGTCCAAATCGAGGATGGTGCGCCCCATGAGGTGCTGATCGACCAGAAGCCAGCCGGCCTGGTCGACGAAGGGCGGATAGGCTCCTGTTTCGGGGGTCTCCACGAAAATCGCATCCTCTTCAATTCTCAGCACATTTTCCCATGGGACGAATTCGGTGGGTTTGCCCCAGCCGTGTTCGATATAAATGCCAACCGACCTGGGGTAGGGCTCCTGCAACTGAAACACCAAGTCGGTGAGCCTGCCTATCCTGTCTTTTATCTTTCCGGCGCAAACCCTTCTTCTAAGCAGTTCGGAAAAATGCAACACCCGGTAGCTTGCCGCGCCTTCAGCCGATTCGCCGGAGGTAATTACACGATTATTTAAAGCAGGCATGACGGCCTCCTTATCTATTGAAAAAGACTTGGAAAGAGCGTCTGGACACCCAGCAGTGTGGACATTATCGAAACAATGCCCACTATTGACCAGTTGACGATGTTTTGGGTTCTGGTATTTACGTGTTCGCCCATGAAGTTTGGATCGTTAAGGATCAGCAGCAGAAAAACCAGGGCTGCCGGCAAAAGAGTCACGGCCACAACCTGGACGAACATGGTTATGGTCACAAGAGGTGCCCCGGGAATCAAAACGACCGCCCCGGAGCTAAGGAGCATAAAGAAGTAAACCGCGTGAAACCACTTGGCGTCTTTTACCTTGACGTTGAGCGAGTGGGCCCAGCCGAAGACTTCGCCAACGGCCCACGACGAGGATAAAGAGATGCAAAGAGCGCCCAGAAACCCAGCGTCGAACAGGCCGATAGCGAAGAGCTTTTTTGCGAGTCCCCCCTCGTCCGCGGGCAGAAGAGGCACCAGGGCTTCGGCCGTCTGCTTGGCGTCCTCTATGGTCACCGGCGGATGATGGTAGAAAAAAACGGCCCCCGTGGTGATGATGATGAAAACGGCCACAATGCACGTCGCGGCCGAACCGATCAGGGTCTCCGTCTGGCCGAACTTGATATCGTGAATATCAAGACCTTTATCGACCACAGCGCTTTGCTGAAAAAATATCATCCAGGGGGCGATCGTGGTGCCTATATTGGCCATGAGTATAAAAATGAGATCCCCGGTAATCCCGTTGGCAAAATGGGGGTGATAGAAACCTTTGAGCACCTCCGACCATCCGGGTGCGTATGAGAGCTTCATTCCCCAGAAGGCGGCCGGAATGTAGACCAGATTGAAGGCGCAAAAGAATAGAGTCAGCTTTTCGAAATTCCAGTAGCTTCCGCTGAGGATAACCCCGCACAGGATGAGTGTGACCCCGAAAAATGTCACCCAACCCGGAATGCCGAACATCTTCATTGCTTCGATCATGCCGATGTATTCGGTTATAAGCGTTAGCCAGTTGACCAGAGCCAGGTCGGCCAGTGAAAACCAGCCCCAGAAAGGGCCAAATCCCTCGAAGATCGCCTCCGCGTGGCCGCGCTTTGTTACCGCGCCCAGTCTGACCGTCATCTCCTGGACGTAGTAGGCCATTGGAAAAAGGATCACAAACATCCAAAGCAGGGAAAATCCAAATTTTGACCCTGTCACCGCGTAAGTCGAGATGCCTCCGGCATCGTTATCGGCCACCATGACGATAATACCGGGACCAAGGACCGAGAGAAAAATTACGAGCTGCTTCCAGAAGCGGTTCGTCATATGAATGCTTTTGCTGATCACGTACATGGCATTTCCCCAAAGCTGGATAAAGAAAGATTTCCGTTCCGGCGCGGCGCTAAATTTCGAGCGCAATGTTATTTGGAGTCCTAAAAAGGGGATAACTGCCGGAGGGAACATTCCCTGCCGGAGGCTATTGCCTCACGGAGTCCAAACCTTCTTTTGCGCGGGTGCGCCTTTTGTCCGGGCGCGAACCAATTTTTTGCCGGCCTCAAACCAGGCCGAAGGCAAACCTCACCGATCTTTTTGTTCAAGCCGAAAAAGTTAGAAAACGGGAGGTCTTAGGCAAGACGAAAATCCACCGCGAAGCTTTGGAATTTTTACCGAGCTGGTGAATTTATGCAAAACGGGGTTCTCAGACGCCTCTTACCTTCCGCTTTTACCATTGATACCTAATGGAAGAAGCGGACGGCGAGACGATAGGGTTGGGCACAAATTATCGGATCACCGGGGCAACTTCCACCACCAGAGAAAATGGGCAACCGCCGCTACTGGGAGGCTGGCCGTCTTCCTGTTTCATTTTGTTTCTTTCTCCAAGGGTTAACAATCCGGCAAAAGGGCATAAAAAAACCCCTTTTCTCCGCCGCTGAGCAGGGAAGGGGCAAACGGCCGGCGCACAACAGCGCACCGCTTTGCGATTCCCCGCTCGTCCAAGCTTCAGCACCGCATGCCGTAACGACCAATCACTCGTAGCCACCTTAGGCAGACCCTTAATCCGGGAATGCCTGCTCTACCCCTGAGCGCGTCTTTGGACGGATCGGGGCAGTGGCCTTTGTGCAATGCGGGAGCCTCGCCTACCGAGGATCTTACTTTTGGGTATCCAATACCCCCATTGAAACCCTCTGTCAATAATAAAAAATAAATTTTAGAGACCTTGGCGTCAACGGGTTCAGACCGTTAAACAGCCGCGAATCGGTTCGGGATTTTTCCTCTCACCTTGCGATTGCGCGATTGTGCTCTATCATGTCAAACAGGCAACCCACAAGGAAAGGAGGTTATAGAATGGACAGTCACCAGGAAATCGAACAGAGAAAAAGGCTGCCCCGGGTGGGAGATACTGTCCGGAGCAAAAAGTACGGGACATTGTGGAGGGTCATGGAAAAGCGAGAGATGTGGGAGCATTCCGCAGACGATCCTTCGACGGGCAACGCGAGGCTGATTCCGGCAATTTACCTGAGATTTTGGAAAATTCAGGACGGTAAGGTCCCGGGCGTCGGCAAGATGCTGGGCTACTGCTACACGGTTTTGGACAACACCTTTGAGGCAAATTGGGATATCACCTGACAGAGACGGAAAATCCAGTCGCAAACGGCCTGTATGCTGCTCTCCGCTCTCGGAAGTCCGGGGAGGAGGCCACACATAGTCTTCCCCGGATTACTTGAGACCGCGAGCGGCAAAACCCACGATTTCTCCTTCCTAATACCCACAGAGCAGGACCTATCCGCAATCGTTTAAAGGCAGTGAGCCCTTGGTTTGGGATTAAGCCGTTATAAACCAGTTTGCGCGGGCGAAACATCGACGCATCGGTTGACGAAGCAGGGCAAAGCGTATAGACCATATTTTAAAACCTTTCACGGTGAAGGTCGTAGTGCGGTGACCTTAACGATCTTTGATGCGGGGAAAAATCTGATAGAAGGCCGGGCAATGAACAAATACGAAACAAGGAAAACGATGGCCGGCATGGGGCCTGCGATGCTTTTTATCGTCTTACTCGGGGTGGTGAGCCTTTTATCGGATATTACCTATGAAGGGGCGCGCAGCATTACCGGGCAGTTTTTAGGAACCCTTGGGGCAAGCGCCGCGGTCGTTGGGTTTGTAGCGGGTTTCGGGGAGTTGGCCGGATATGCGATCCGCTTTGCATCCGGGTTGATTACCGACCGAACCCGGAAGTACTGGACCATGACGATCACCGGTTACGTTATCAACCTGGCCGCGGTACCTTTGCTTGCCCTGGCGGGAAGATGGGAAATCGCGGCCGCTTTGATGATAGTCGAACGGATCGGCAAAGGCATCAGGACCCCGGTGCGCGATGCGATGCTCTCCCATGCGGCCTCGGAAGTGGGAACGGGCTGGGGATTTGGGCTTCACCAGGCGATGGATTCGACGGGAGCGATGATCGGGCCCCTTATCGTAGCCGCCATCCTCTACTTCAAGGAGGGCTATAAAACCGGCTTCGCCTTTCTCGGGATCCCTGCGATTATGGTCATAGGCGTACTGGTTGCGAGCATGCTGCTCTACCCCCGGCCAGACGAGCTGGAGGTAAATGTCCCCGCGCTGCAAACCCGGGGATTTCCCGAGGTCTACTGGATCTATCTGGCCGGAATGGCGCTTGCCGCGGCCGGTTATGCCGATTTTCCCCTGATTGGGTACCACTTTGAGAAGACCATGGTAGTATCGAGAAACTGGGTGCCGATTTTCTATTCCGTGGCAATGGGGGTGGAGGCGATCACGGCTCTCGCCCTCGGTCGGCTGTTTGACAGGATCGGCATCCAGGTTATCATTATTGCGGTTTTGCTCTCTTCGATTTTCGCGCCCCTGGTTTTTATGGGAGGATTCGCCCTTAGCCTTGTCGGAATGGCTCTCTGGGGGATGGGGATGGGTGCGCACGTCTCCGTTATGAGGGCCGCGGTGGCGGCCATGGCGCCCCGCGACAGGCGGGCGACCGCTTACGGGATCTTTAATACCGGATACGGGATCTTTTGGTTTCTGGGCAGTTTTTTGATGGGCGTGCTCTATGATATCTCCATACCGTATCTGGTCGCGCTTTCCATGGCATGTCAGTTCGCAGCCGTACCGTTTTTTTTGGCAGTCAAAAGAAAATCCCACTTATCGAGGTAATAGGCCATGAAAATCTATTTTTTCGGTGATATTCACGGAAACCAATATGGATTGGAAGCATGCCTCGAACATATCGCGCAAATAAAGCCCGATGAGATCTACTGCCTGGGAGATCTCGTCGGCTGGCTTCCGTTCGGGGATCGTACGATTTCGAAAATGATGTCCCTGGGATTTCCAACGGTAGCCGGAAATCATGACCTCATGGCGGCCGGCGTATTCAAGGACAACCCCGGGAAATTGGATCGAATCGAGGCGACCGCCTACAACGCGGGTCTTTTGTCCACAATTCCCGGCGCCGTCGAGTTTCTTCGAAACCTTCCGCTTTCAATAGAAAGAGAAAATTTCTTCGTTACCCATCACAGCCCGTTCCATCTTCCCTTTGCCGGGGAAGCACCCACGATCGAGTGCTTCGACTATCTTAGCGAAGCCGCACTCGAGGCCTGTCTGATCGAATGGAGTTATTTTCCAAAACAGTTAATTTTTAGCGGCCACGATCATGTGCCCACGGTCTACGAACTGCCGGGGGGGCTTAGCGACCCCGCGGCCCTCTCGGACTTAAAGATCCACAAACCCGGTCCCGACCACGGGCTTACGATAAAGCTCGATCCCGGCGCCAGATACTGGGTGAAAGCCGGAAGCCTTGCCATGAACCGCGACTCGATCCCCATGGCCAATTCGGTCCTCTACGACACGGAGGAGGAAACGATCACTTTGTATCGGTTGCGGTTTCCAACCGCTTCTCTCTGTAGAGAACTCGAGTCACACTTCTTTGGGCCTACAATTGCCGCCGTAAGAAAATATATCGATCTTCTTTGTCATTACGGTTTATGATTGGGGCAGGAGAAACTGCGGCGCCATGAAGATAGTTCTGATCCATCCCTACTTTATCGAGCACAGAAGCGAAGAAGAAGAGATCAGCGCCGTACCGATCGGCCTCTACTATATTTGCGCGCTTTTGCTCGAACAGGGCTACGATGCCGAAATACTAAATTTTTACCGCGATGCGGAAAACCCCCTGAAGATAAAAGAAGTACTTGAGCGGAAAAAAGCCGATATTGTGGGGATTTCGGTCTTTAACGCCAATCGTTTGGGAGGCGTTGCGATAGCGCGGTTGGCAAAGGAGGTAAACCCGCAATCGAAGGTCGTTTTCGGCGGCGTCGGCGCTACGTTTCTCTGGGAGCATTTCCTGCGTAACTTTGCCGAGATAGACTATGTGGTATTGGGGGAGGGGGAATATAGTTTCCTGGAACTGGTAAGAAAGCTTGAAAAGGACCCCCCGGGAGATCTTTTCTCCATAAAGGGAATCGCCTTTAGAAACGGCTCGAGGGTCCTTAAAACAGAGCCCGCCGAGCCGATAAAAGATTTGGATAAACTGCCAAACCCTGCCCGCTACTTTACTTATAAACACCTCTCGCTTACCAGGGGGTGTCCGGGAAATTGCAGTTACTGCGGCTCACCCCGCTTCTGGGGCCACAAGGTGAGGTTCCATTCCGTTTCCTATTTCGTCGACCAGCTGGAGCTTCTTTACCGCAAAGGGGTTACCTTTTTCTATGTCTCCGACGACATCTTCACGATGAAAAAGGATGTGGCGATAGCGGCCTGCAAGGAAATTTTGCGAAGAGGCCTGCGTCTATCCTGGTACGCCATTTCCCACGTGGGCAGCATAGATGAAGAGATACTGTACTGGATGCGCAAGGCGGGATGTATCCAGATCAGCTACGGGGTGGAAAGCGGCTCCGAGAAGATTCGAAACGGTCTTAACAAAAGGATTGAAAACGAGCAGATAAAGAGGGCTTTTGCCCTTACGAGGCGCTTTGGGATAATGGCTCGCGCCTACATCATTTATGCATGCCCGGGTGAGAGCTCCGAGACGATACGAGAGACCGAGTCGCTTATAGGCGAAATAAAGCCTCACAGCATTATTTTCTATGTCCTGCGGGTTTTTCCCGGCACCTCTCTCTACGAAGAGGTAAAAGAGAGATTAAAGCTAACAGATGATGTGTGGCTAAATCCCATGGAGGATATACTTTACCTCGAAACGGACCCGGCGCTTGTGGGCGAAGAGGTTATAGAATACAGGAACCGTTTGAGAAAGACTTTCTACGAAGGCCTGCCCTCTTTTGTCGATTCCATGGAACTCGAAGACAGCAAGGATTTATATCCTTTTCACGCCGATTTTCTCTCAAGGCTTGCCATGACTTTCAGCCATGGGGATTACAGCGCCGTTGAAGCCATTGCCGGCAGGGAGGCCGTTGCCATAAGGCTTTTTAAAAGGAGTTTGCAATACGGCCCTCACCCCAGGGCTTATCTGGGACTGGCAATGATCGAGCAGAAAAACCGGGAGCACGCAAAAGCCGTCGAGCTGCTCTGTGAAGGCATCGGCCATTTTCCCGAAAACGAGCCGCTTCATATGTGTCTTGGGGTTGGCTACATGAACCTTGGAAGGTTTAGCGACGCTTTGAGGGTCCTCATGAAATTTAAGGAATCCCCGGAGGCGCTAAACCGGATCGAAGCCTGCCGAAGAGCGCTCGGGCAGGGGCAAAAAGAGTAGTCCTGCACGAGGGCTAAAGACGGTGCGGGACATTCTGTTGTCTTAAACCGGTGCAAGTTCCACGTTTCCCCATATCCCGATTTTATCCCTGATCATTATCAAAACCCCCTGGACTCCGGCAATGGAGGGGGCAAGGGCCAGAGCCTTATCTATATCGGACCTGGTTTTAACGATATTACCCAGCCGGGTGGCGGCCGCATCGGCAAGTGCGGCGTTTGGTGAGATGACGGTCACCGCATCGGCGTTGCCAAGGCTAAGAGAGGGGCCAACGGTTGCCGAGGAGGTGCAAACCCCGAGGGGGAAGCGCTCGGGGCCGAACCTGATCGCGATCTTGCCTCGAAAGGGAGACTTGGGGCCGGCGAAAATATCCACCGTGGTCTCCTCGTGCATGTTGATGTAGCAGTCCCCGCCGTTTTCAACTATTACCGAATCGGAGAATTTTTCAAGAAACACTCCCACGGCCTCCGCCACGGCTCCGGCCACGGCGGCCATGGGGCCGACCCCGGCGGTTAAAGCGGCTTCGAGCATGCGGCGTACGATCGGCGGGGCCATGGGGTCGTCTGGAAGCGGGCTAAGGGTTCGTAAAAAAAATTCATGGGAACCGATATATCGTTCGAGTTGAAGCCGGCAGCTCAAGACCGCTTCCATGGCTTCACGTTCCAGGTCCGCCTTCGCGCGAACCCAGAGGTCCGTTTCCCTGTAGTTTACCCGGAAGCTCCTCCAGCCTTTGGGCCTTTTATGCGTTAGCCGGTAAAACCGGTCGGTATCGCTATAGGGTGCTACTCCCATTCAATCGTGCTCGGAGGCTTTGAAGAAATATCGTAGACCACGCGGTTAACGCCTTTCACCTCATTTATTATCCGGTTTGAAATCCGCGCCAGCACATCGTAGGGAAGTCTTGCCCAGTCGGCGGTCATTGCGTCAACGGATTCAACGGCCCGAAGGGCTATCACCTGGTCGTAGGTGCGCTCGTCTCCCATGACTCCAACCGATCGTATGGGCAGTAAAACCGCAAAAGCCTGCCACACGTGCTCGTACCAGCCGCAGGCTTCGATTTCCTCCTGAATGATGGAGTCGGCTTCGCGAAGTATTTCGAGATCCGGACCGGTTAGCGCTCCGAGGAGCCGAATGGCAAGCCCGGGGCCCGGGAAAGGATGCCGCATGATGATGCGCTCGGGAAGGCCAAGCTCGCGTCCCACCAGGCGCACTTCGTCCTTAAAGAGCTCACGCAGAGGCTCGATCAGTTCCATCTTCATCCGGGCGGGCAATCCCCCCACATTGTGATGGGTCTTTATAACCGCCGAGGGCCCCTTAAAGGATACCGATTCGATCACATCGGGGTAGAGCGTGCCCTGGGCAAGGTAGCGCGCGCCGCCGATCTTGGCCGCTTCTCTTTCGAAAACCTCGATGAATAGGTTGCCGATGATCTTGCGCTTTTGCTCCGGGTCGATAACCGAGTGGAGCCGGTCGAGAAACTCAGCGGAGGCATCGACGTAGGTAAGATTTATCTCGAAGTGGTCGCGGAATACCCTTTGAACGGTTTCCGCTTCGCCTTTTCGAAGAAGCCCGTTATTTACGAAGATACAGTGAAGCTTTTGGCCAATGGCCTTATGGAGAAGCACGGCTACAACCGATGAGTCCACGCCGCCGCTAAGGGCGCAGATCACACGGTCGTCTCCGACCTTGTTTCGCACCGCTTCGATCTGGGATTCCACAAAGGATTGCATCGTCCAGACCGGCCGGCACCCGCAGATACGAAAGAGAAAATTTTCCAGTATGTCTTTTCCGCAGGGTGTGTGAGCCACTTCCGGGTGGAACTGGACGCCGTAGAAATTTCTCTTGGCATTGCCCATGGCGGCCTCCGGGGAGTTGTCGCTGTGGGCCATGGTCTCAAAGCCGGGCGGAAGCTTTAGAATTCGGTCACCGTGGCTCATCCAGACCCGGGAACCCTGCGGGTCTATGTCGGTAAAAATATCTCCCGGATGATCTATATCTATCTGAGCCGGACCGTATTCGCGTCGTGTTGCCTTCTCGACCGTCCCCCCCAATTGGTGGGCCATAAGCTGCATGCCGTAGCAGATTCCAAGCACCGGGACCCCTAGAGTATAGATCTCGGGATCGACCAGGGGAGCGGCAGCATCATGGACGCTGGAGGGGCTTCCCGAAAGGATAAGCCCCTTGGGTTGGAAGTCCTTGATCTTTTCGGGCGTCATGTTGAAGGGGTGGATCTCGCAGTAGACGTGGCTTTCCCTTACCCTTCGGGCGATCAACTGTGTTGTCTGAGAGCCGAAATCGAGAATCAGCACCCGTTGGTGGTGCAAACTGTCAACCATGTTTTATCCGTTTCCTGTGGGGGCCTATTTTATATCCACCTGGTAATTGGGAGCTTCCTTTGTGATGATTACATCATGGACGTGGCTTTCACGAAGACCGGCGCTGGTGATTCGAACCATTCTGGATTTGACTCGGAGCTCGTCCAGCGTGGCGCACCCAAGATAGCCCATTCCGGCCCGAAGTCCTCCGATCAGTTGATGAAGGATATCGCTGACGGGTCCACGGTAGGGCACCTTGCCCTCGATGCCTTCGGGCACCAATTTTTTGGGCTCGAAGACGTCATCCTGGAAATAGCGGTCCCTGCTTCCTTCGCGCATTGCTCCAAGAGAGCCCATCCCGCGATAGACTTTGTAGCTGCGTCCCTGGTAGAGAATGGTTTCTCCCGGGCTTTCGTCGGTGCCCGCAAAAAGACCTCCGATCATTACCGAATCCCCGCCCGAGGCCAGGGCCTTTACGATGTCTCCGCTGTACTTTATGCCGCCGTCGGCAACGATGGGTATCCCGTAGGATCTTGCTACCCGCGCGCACTCCATTATGGCGCTAACCTGCGGAACGCCCACACCGGCAACTATTCTGGTCGTGCAAATCGAGCCCGGGCCAACCCCGATCTTTACCCCGTCAACGCCTGCCTTAATGAGGGCTTCGGTCCCATCGGCGGTAGCCACGTTTCCCGCTATCACCTCGAGGTCCGGGAATTCGGCCTTGATCGCCTTTACGGCCTCGATCACGTTTCTCGAATGGCCGTGAGCGCTGTCTATTGCGATCAGGTCGGCCCCGGCATTGCGCAGCGCCAAGGCCCTTGGCATCATATCCTTGCCGATTCCAACGGCCGCTCCGACCCGAAGCCTGCCCAGATGGTCTTTGCATGCGTTTGGATACTGCTTTATCTTCATTATGTCTTTTATGGTAATGAGGCCCTTTAGCCGCCCCGCTTCATCGACTACCAAGAGCTTTTCTATGCGGCTCTTTTGCAGCAGCCTCTTGGACTCTTCGAGCGATATGCCCATCGGGGCGGTAACCAGGTTTTCCCTTGTCATTATGTCCGAGACTTTTATGCTCTTATCGGTTTCAAACCTGAGGTCCCTGTTGGTGATGATTCCCACCAGTTGATCTCCACGCACCACCGGTACGCCGGAGATTCTATATTTGGACATCATGTCCAAAACATCGCCGATCTGCTGGTCGGGGTCCACCGTTACCGGGTCGACCACCATTCCGCTTTCGGACTTTTTGACCTTGTTGACCTCCTGAGCCTGCACCTCGATGCGCATATTGCGGTGAATTATGCCTATTCCGCCTTCTCGGGCCATGCTGATAGCCGTATCCGATTCGGTTACCGTGTCCATGGCCGCGCTCACCAGAGGAATGTTCATCTTGATTTGCCTGGTAAGCATGGTCTCAACATTGGTTTCTACGGGTAGCACCTCGGAATAGCTGGGAACAAGGGAAATGTCGTCGAATGTAAGCGCTTCGGGTATCTCAAAGGCAGTTTTAGGTTCCATCGAATTTCTCCGGGTCTCGGTGTCTTAGATTTAAACTACAGTGAAGTGTGTGGCTTTAGCTCCTGGGAAGCCGCCATGTCAAGTCCGTTTCGGGACTGCCTGCGGGCAGTCGCGCCGAGCGGCATTCTTTTTCGGCCAGTTCGATGACAAGACCTTCCAGAAGACCGGCGTCGGAAACCAGAAGGTTCTCGCCGGCGAAACCGGAAAGGATTTGTGAAACTATTACGGCTCCTCCAAGGATTATGTCTTCGCGTCCGGCCTCCAGGCCGGCGATCATCCGCCGCTTGGCAATCGGCATGAGCGCAAGGGAGTCGACTGTATTCGCCAGCCAGTCCCGCGAGATCCGCGTTCCGTTTATCCGGTAGGGGACATAGCGCTTCATCCCAAGTTTTATCGCCGCAAGGGTTGTTACCGTGCCGGCGGTTCCCGCGAGCTCAAACCGGTCCGGTCCGGTAATTCTATCGGTTTTCAATAAATTTTCATACAGTTCATCTCGTGCCGACTCGATTTGGTTTCGAGCCTGTGCGGCCGCCCGCCCGAGGGCTTGCAGTCCGGGGGGGTCTTCGCAAAGAAAGGCCTGGCTGAGAGTGGCAGCGCCGATAGGCCGGCTTGCGCACACGACCCGATTGCCCCGGGCGGGCAGGACGAATTCGGTGCTGCCCCCGCCTACATCGAACATCAGCATCGGTTTGCCGCTGTGTTTTAGTGCGCTCAGTATGCCTTTTGCGGAAAGCCACGCTTCCCTTTGCTCGGATAAAACCGTGCATTGGATGGAGGAAGCATCAAAAATACGCTCGATTACGTGCTCGCAGTTTTTTGCCCGCCTGACTACGCCCGTAGCTCCGCAGCAGAGTTTGTTTGCGCCGAGTTCGCCAAGAATAGAGGCGTATTCCCGCAGGGCCTCGATGTTTCTAAGCTCGGCCTCTTCACTGATTTTCCCCGATGGCTCAAAACCGTGGGCAAGCCGTGTTACCCTTCTCTCCGAACGTATCGGGACAAGTTGGGCGCCCGACTTTCGGGCAATCAGAAGCCGGGTCGTGTGGGAGCCTATATCAAGGGCTGCGAACAGGTTTTGGTCCTCTGTTTTTGCCACGACACCTTTCCTTACTTGACATAAGCTTTCGGATGCCATTATTTTCGAACTACTTTACATTAGGAGCCATTGCCGATGATCCTGGAAATAAATCCAAACCACCCCGAGCCGCGCAAGATCAAAAAAATCGTCGATATACTGGAATCCGGGGGAATAATAGCCTATCCCACCGACACCTACTACGGCATAGGCTGCGACCTGCTAAACAAAGCTTCCATCGAAAAGCTCTATCTTCTCAAGCGCCGCTCCAAACAGCAGCCCTTCAGCTTTATATGCAGCGACCTCAAGAACTTGAGCGAATACGCCCAGGTTACCAATTATGCCTATAAAAACATGAAGCGGCTTTTACCCGGACCTTACACCTTCGTTTTGGAGGGCTCGCGTATGGTGCCCCGCATTATGCTGACCAAAAGGCAGACCGTTGGTATCCGTGTTCCCGACCACCCTATATGCCTGGCAATTACTATGGCGCTCGGACGTCCGATAATCAGCACGAGCGCCACCCACCCCGAAACCAGAGAGGTTTTGTCCACACCGCACGAAATACAGGAAAAAATCGGCTATGCCATAGATCTTATCGTTGACGGGGGTATCGTTCGCGGTGTGGCTTCAAGCGTCATTTCACTCGTAGACGATACGCCCGAAATCCTGCGGGAAGGCGCGGGAGACGTTACCCCCTTTCAATAGCTATAAGGGAGCGCGCCCTTTTTTAACGAGTTCCAAAACCGGGAAGCTCATACATAAGACCTGATGAAGGGGAGGCCAGGATTTGGCTCAATCGCTCGCTTGCCTTTCCGCCGATCAAGGCGCCAAGAAGCGAAGAGTGGTCCTTTTTGGCCTTTTGAACTTCCGGCTCGCCCTTTATGCCGCCAAGCCGACCGGCTACCCGGAGCGCATCTTCGTAATTGCCGATTTGGTCGATGAGTTTGAATTTGAGTGCGTCTTCGCCAAGGATAACCCTGCCGTCGGCAATCTTTCGGACCTGCGCCTCGGGCAAATTCCGGGCCCGTGAAACATCGCGCACGAACTGATTGTAGGTAGTGTCTATCGTTGATTGGAGCAGGGCTTGTTCGGCCGGGGTAATCTCACGGTCGGGATCTCCAATGTCTTTGAATTGCCCGCTTTTGATGGTTACCGTCTTGTAGCCGACCTTATCGAAGAGCCCCTGCATGTTGGGCAGGTGAATGATTACACCGATGCTTCCCGTGAGCGTACCGGGGTCGGCCAGGATGCGCGTTGCCGCCGAGGCGATATAGTAAGCGCCCGAGGCCGCTACGCTACCCATCGACACCACCACCGGCTTGACCTTGACCGTGCGCAGGACCTCTGTGTATATCTCCTGCGACGGGGCCACAGCCCCTCCGGGGGAGTCCATGCGAAGCAAAATCGCCTTGATCGACGAATTTTTCCTGAATTTTTTGAGCTCATTGAGAGTGGAACGGGAACCAAGAATGGTTCCCGTTATGTCGATTTCCCCAATGCGGCTGCCGCTGAACATCTCTGCACCGCCCGAGACGAGGCCGACAGCCAGCAGCGTCAAAACAATGCCGATTGCAAGTCCAATGAGGCAGCCGCGTACTTTCATCGTTTGAAACTCTTCACCGCTCTCCTTTGCGGAGATCAGTTCTTATCATTGTTTGAAACGTTGTTGGCCGTGCTCTGAGCCTTTGCTTCGAGTTCTTCTTTGAGCAATTCGCCCAGGTTCGAGGTGGCCGCCCTGCTGGTGTTCATGTACTCGTCGTAGTTGGAGCGGTCATCTTGCTCTTCCATTTTCTTTATCGAAAGGCCGATCTTTCTGTCCTTGGAAGAGATATTGATAACCCTGGCCGTAATGGAGTCGCCGGGCTTAAACTGTCCAACCGGAGACTTGATCTTTTCCTTGCTGATCTCGGAGACGTGAACCAGACCCTCGATTCCTTCCTCAAGTTCAACGAAGAGGCCGAAATCGGTGACATTGGTGATCGGTCCCGAGACGATGCTGCCGATCGGGTAGCGATAGGGAATGCTTTCCCAGGGATCGGATTCAAGCTGCTTAATGCCCAGGGAAAATCTCTCGTTTTCCTTATCTATATTGAGCACGATCGCCTGGACTTCCTGGTTTTTGCGGAAAACCTCCGAAGGGTGTTTTACCCGTTTTGTCCAGGAAATATCGGAGATATGCACCAGACCGTCGATGCCCTCGTCGATTCCGATAAAAATACCAAAATCGGTTATATTCTTGATTTTGCCGGCAATCGTAGTCCCAACCGGGTACTTTTGGGCAATGACATCCCAGGGGTTTGATTCGAGCTGCTTCATGCCAAGCGAGATGCGCTTGCTCTCGGGATTGATGCTGAGTACGACCGCCTCAACCTCGTCGCCTACCGAGATGAACTTGGAAGGATGGCGAACTTTCTTGGTCCAGGACATCTCCGAGACGTGTATGAGACCCTCGACGCCTTCTTCGATTTCGATGAACGCGCCGTAGTCGGTAAGGCTTACGACCCTGCCCTGAACCTTTTCTCCAACCGGATACTTGCCTTCGGCCTTCGTCCAGGGATCGTTTATCAGCTGCTTTAGCCCCAGGGAAACTCTTTCGCTTTCCTTATCGAAGCTAAGCACCTTGACGTTTATCTTGTCGCCGATCTGAAACATCTCCGAAGGGTGACCGACCCTGCCCCAGCTCATATCCGTTATATGCAGCAGGCCGTCGATTCCGCCCAGATCCACGAACACGCCGTAGTCGGTTATGTTCTTTACGATGCCTTCAACCACCTTGTTGTCTTCCAGAGTCGACAGTGTGGTCGATTTCATCTCCTCACGCTCTTTTTCAAGCAGCGCGCGGCGCGAAAGCACTACGTTTCTTCTCTTTTTGTTGTATTTGAGCACCTTAAAGGCAAAGGTATGCCCTATAAGCGACTCAAGATTTCTAACCGGCCGCAGGTCCACCTGGGAACCGGGCAGGAAAGCCTGAACTCCGATATCGACGGCCAGACCACCCTTTACTTTTGCCGTGACCTTTCCATCGATAATGCCGTCGTCGCTGTAGATGCGGCTTATGTCATCCCATACCTTTATCTTGGCGGCCTTTTCCTTGGACAGGTGAATAGTGCCGTCATCATCGTCATGGAATTCGAGCAAAACGTCTATTTCATCCCCTATGACGGCCCTGGGCTTGCCGGTTTCGTCTCTAAATTCGTGAATGGGGATCTGGCCTTCCGATTTATACCCTATATCCACCATGACGAAGTCATCGCTTACCTGAACGATGGTTCCGCGAACTACCTCGCCCTCCTGGAAATTACGGAAGCTATCCTCATAAAGGTCGTGCATGGAATCCATTTCTTCGTCGGTGTCCTGATCGTCGGACGAAAAATAGGAATCCGGTTCAAGGTTTTGTTTTTCGATTTCATCTTTTACGGTCATCGATCGTATCTTGCCCCCTTACCTGATTTTTGGCGTTTCGCCTAAAAGATAAACTCTATCAAACAGAGTTCCAATAAGCAATCGTAAAGTTCTAAACCGGCTTTGCGCAAGGGCTCCCAATAGAAGGCGGCAAAAGCCCGGCGCCCAACTCTTCAAGGGCCGTCCGAAAGGGCCGGGGAAAGGTTGCGGGCCTTTTGGGCCAGCCGCTCGACCACCTCTTCGACACAAAGCCCGGAGGTGTCGAGCAGGAAAGCGTTTTCGGCCCGGCGCATGGGAGAATGGTCGCGCATCGAATCGGCATGGTCGCGTTGGGCCAGCATCTCTTCGACCTTCTCCAAGGGTAGTTCAACGCCCTTGGCTCTGTATTCTTCACAGCGCCTTTTCGCCCTGGTCTTGAGATCGGCGGTAAGAAAGACTTTTAACTCGGCCTCGGGAAAAACCACGGTTGTCGTGTCGCGGCCTTCGGCGACGAAGTCCGGCCCCTGAGAGGCAAGCTCTCTTTGCCTGGCTACCAGAAATTGCCTTATGGCGGGAAGGCGGGAGAGCCTGGAGGCGGCTTCGGTAACCTGCGGGCCTCGCAGTTCCTCGGACAGGCTCTTTTGAGCCCAAAAAATCTCGAGCCTGCCCCTTTCTATAACAAAGCGAAGGGGCAACCGCTCCAGCAGTTCGCCTGCCTTTTGATCTTCCAGATCGGTTTGTGAAAGGCTCCTGTGGGAGGGAGCGGTCTCAAGTGCCCAAGCAACGGCCCTATACATTGCCCCGGTGTCAAGATAGGCGAAGCCCAAACGCTTTGCCAGCATTTTGCACACGGTGCTTTTGCCCGCGCCGGCCGGGCCGTCGATGGCTATGATCACCTGTTTTGGACTCCGCCGGAGAGCCTCTTGGAGTTTTGAGCCGAATCGTTTTCGCCCATTGCGGCCAAAACATCCTTCAGGGCGGTTATAAAGCGCAGGTTTTCTTCCGCAAGTCCTATGCTTACCCGAATATGGCGCTCCATGCCGTAGGAGGCCATCGACCGGATGATCACTCCGCGGCGAAGCATCGCTTCGTAGACCTTTTTGGCTTCACAGGCCACGTCGATAAGAAAGAAGTTGGCCTCCGACGGGACGTAGGAAAGGCCCATCTTTTCGATTTCTTTATAGAGAAATTGAAGTCCGCTCCAGGTGAGCTCGCGGGACCTGTTCATGAACTCATCGTCGTCGAGGGCTCCAAGAGCGGCCGCCTGTGCTAAAGACCCTGTATTGAAAGGCTGGCGGACACGGTTTAAAAACCCGGCAATCTCGGGCTCCATGGCGCCAAAGCCTATGCGAAGCCCGGCCAATCCGTAAGCCTTGGAAAAGGTGCGTAAAACTATTATGGCCGGCCACTTTTCGCCTATGTAATCGAAGCCCCGGATCGTATCGGGATTGGTGTTAAATTCTATGTAGGCTTCGTCTATAACGACTACAATGTGTTGGGGAATGCGGGATAAAAACGCCTCGAAATCCCTTTTGCCTAAAACTTTGCCCGTAGGGTTGTTGGGGTTGGTGAGGAAAATGACCTTGGTTTTGGAAGTAACCGCTTCGGCCATCTTCTCCAGGTCGATCCCAAGATCGGGCTTTAAGGGCACGGGCACGGGTTTTCCGCCCATCCACCGCACTACCAGGCTGTAGAGAAGAAAGGAGGGCGAGGGAATCATCACCTCGTCGCCCGGGCTCATAAAGGCCCTTACGATCAACTCTATGATTTCATTGGAACCGTTTCCCAGGAGAATGGACTCGAAGGGCAGGCCGTGTTTTTCGGCCAGCTTCTTTCTGAGATAAAATCCGCTTCCGTCCGGGTAACGGTTGAGTTTGGCGGTTGCCGCGCTTATGGCCTCAACAGCCTTTGGCGAGGGCCCCAGAGGGTTTTCATTGCTGGCAAGTTTTATCGAACCGCTTATGCCGTATTCGCGTTCGAGTTCTTCGATCGGCTTGCCTGGAGGATAGGGGACAATGCTTGCTATATGTTCTGCTACGGAGGGTTTCATGTGATTGCGGGTCGATGGTCCCTTCTATTTTTTTTGCTGCCGTTTTATAATGAAAAGGTATCGAAAAATCAAGCATTCTGGAGGAAAAAATTGCATCTTCGCAGGTGATGCTATAACATTTGCCAGGTACTGGCTGACTGGCTCAACCAGAGCCCCCCGATGTTTTCCCGCTTTCAAAAGGGATGATTGAGTTATGCTTAAAAACAGTAAAGCCAAAAAATCTTCAGCGGCCGAACCCAAAGATCCCGAGGAAACCCGCAAAGGTCAGGAGGCTTCTTCCGCGAGCGCCCAGGACAGGCACCAGCCTGTTTCCTTCGACCCTTTCCGGCTCTACCTCGACGAGATCAAACGTTACCCGCTCCTTAGCAGAGAAGATGAATTGGAGCTCTCTATTCGCTATCGCGAAAAGGGCGATATCGATTCGGGCTATAAGCTGATAACCGCAAACCTGAGGCTCGTCGTTAAAATCGCGATGGACTTTCAACGCTACTGGATGCAAAACCTCATGGATTTGATCCAGGAAGGCAATGTGGGGCTTATGCAGGCGGTTAAAAAATTTGACCCCTACAGGGGCTACAAATTTTCCTACTACGCCTCTTTCTGGATCAAGGCCTACATAATAAAGTTTATCATGGATAACTGGAAGCTGGTTAAAATCGGGACCACTCAGGCGCAGAGGAAACTTTTTTTCAATCTGCGAAAGGAAAAGGAAAGACTGGAGGCCCAGGGGATCGAGGCATCCCCCAAGCTTCTTAGCCGCCGGCTCGATGTCAAGGAATCCGAGATAATCGAAATGGACCAGAGGCTCAATAGCTGGGAGATCTCGCTTGACAGCCCCTTAAAGGAGGATTCCGAGGATACCCACAAGTCCTTTCTCCCTTCCGACGATCTGCCCGTTGACGATCAGATAGCCGACCGGGAAGCCAAAACGATTCTTCACGACAAGCTCATGCTTTTTAGAGAGCAGCTAAAAGGCAAGGAGGCCGTAATATTTGACAGAAGGCTTCTTACCGAAGAACCCATGACCCTTCAGGAAATCGGCGACAAGTTCGGAATCAGCCGCGAACGTGTGCGCCAGATCGAAAGCAGGCTCAAAAAAAAGCTCAAGGCCTATCTCGAAGAGGAAATAGCCGACATAGAGCTGCTGCAGGAAAGCATGGTGGAAATTTAGAAAAGCGGAGAGCGCAACCGTTGGGTTGTGTTCTCCGTTTCCTAAGACTGTGGGGCGAGGTAGCGTTTTTCATAAAAAATTACTGTTGCGTGCGCTCCTGTTTTAACAGTTGGTCGTAGATCGCGAGGTAGCGTTTTGCGGACCTGGTCCAGGAAAAATCCTGGGCCATCGCCCTCTTTTGCATCTTTTCCCATTTCCGGGAATGGGAAAAGAGTTCCAGCGCCGATTTTATTTTTTCCAGAAAACTTTGCGCCTCGTATTTGTAGAACTTAAAACCGGTCCCCGATTCGGGGCAGAGCAAAATGTCGGTTACCGAATTATCCAGTCCCCCCGTGGCATGAACGATAGGAATCGTTGCGTAGCGCAGGCTGTACATCTGATTGAGTCCGCAGGGCTCATACCGGGAAGGCATGAGGAAGATATCCGATCCGGCCTCGATCATGTGCGCCATTTGCTCGTCATAGCTGTTTATAAATTTTAGTCTGTTTGGAAAAAGCTTTTCCTTTTCCCGGATGGTTTGCTCTATGGAGGCGTCTCCGGTTCCAAGAATGACCAGGTTTACAGGCAGTTTCATAAGTTCGGGCAGGATTTGCGCGAGCAGATCGAAGCCTTTCTGGGCGGCCAGGCGGCCAATCATGCCCAAAAGGGGGAACTCGAAGGTGTCTTGGGCAAATTCCAGGCGCTTTAAAAGAGCGAGTTTGCAGCTTTTTTTGCCCGAAAGGTCGTTTTCGTCGTAGGTCTTGGAGAGAAAGGCGTCCGTACGGGGGTTCCATATTTTTGTGTCGATTCCGTTCAATATGCCCTTCAGATCCTTTTCCCGCTCCCGCAGGACCCCATCGAGGCCGAAACCGAAATCGGCCGTCGTAATTTCATCGGCATAGCGCGGACTTACGGTAGTGACAAAGTCGCTGTAGACGATCCCGGCCTTCAGCAGATTGCACTGTCCCCAATATTCGATCCCCCGGGGGGACCATGTGTGCGGCGGAAGGTCCAGCATGGGGAAAAAGGCGGCCGGGAAAACCCCCTGGTAGGCAATGTTGTGAATGGTAAAAACCGTTGCCGAGCCCGCTAATCGGGGGTCACGGGGGCGGTTGAAGCGCAGGTAGGCGGCTGCGGGCCCTGTTTGCCAGTCGTGCAGATGGAAAATGGAGGGATGCCACCCGGCGGCCTCGCAGACATGCCGTACCGCCCGGCTGAAGGTGATGAATCTTTCGGGGTTGTCTTCATAGTCGCCGCGAACGGGATCTCCGTAGAGATAGGACCTGTCGTAGAATTCATCCTTTTCGAGGAAATAGACCGGAATGCCCGACAGAGTGCTGCCCTGCCAGAAGAAAACCTGGTAGTCGTGGGGGCCCACGGTGATTCTTGGGGAGTTGCCAAGGGGCCTTAGGACAGGCATCTTTTCACGCACACCGCGGTAGAGGGGCATGAAAATCCTTACATCGCAGCCCAGTTCGTGGAGAGCTTCGGGCAGGGAACCGGCCACATCGGCCAGACCGCCCGTTTTTGCAAAAGGGCTTGCTTCAGAAGAGCAAAAAAGAATTTGCATCGAATCAGATCCTTTTTAACGCGGGCATGCAGCCGTTTGAAAATATTGCGGCCGCCCATTTGGTAAACCGCCCCGATTGTTTATTCCATTTACATCATTTCCGGTCCATATTAAACATGCATATACCGGGGGCCCATTGCAGGCGTTTTTGTTTTTTCCGCTCCACGGTGGTTTCGCGCCTTTGCGCGGAGAGTGGAAATGTTTGGAAAATTCTTTAAAATTAAAAAAAACCGAACTTCATTATAAAGCAGGGGGTTGATTTTGGAAAACAAGCGTCGGGTGAGCAGGCAGATCCGCATCGGCAACGTTTCCATCGGCGGAGATGCTCCGGTTTGCGTCCAGTCGATGACCAATACGGATACGCGCGACCATCGCTCCACGGTGGCCCAGATCGAAAGGCTCGAAAACGCCGGGTGTGAAATAGTACGGGTTGCAGTCCCCGATGAGCAGGCCGTGCAGGCTTTGGCGATCATAAAGAAGTCGGTGCGCCTTCCTGTAATCGCCGACATTCACTTTGATTATCGCCTGGCCGTGGAAGCCGTGCGCGCGGGCGCCGACGCCATTCGCATCAACCCCGGCAATATCGGGGGCCCGGAGAAGTTAAAAAAAGTCATAGAGGCGGCCAGGGAGCGCGAGGTTCCCGTGCGCATCGGTGTAAACAGCGGATCGGTGGAAAAGGACCTTTTGGCAAAATACGGCCATCCCACCCCCGAGGCAATGGTTGAAAGCGCTCTTCGACACATTCGCTTCTTTGAAGATAACGACTTTTCCCTGATAAAGATTTCCATAAAATCAAGCGATGTCCTAGACACTATCAGCTCCTATCGGCTCCTGGCAAAAAAGACCGACTATCCGTTTCACCTGGGGGTGACCGAGGCCGGGACCCTGGTGGGCGGGGCGGTAAAATCGGCATTGGGGATCGGATTTTTGCTGCTCGAAGGCATAGGCGATACCCTGAGGGTTTCGCTCACCGCCGCTCCGGAAGAGGAGATGTATGTGGCCTGGTCGATTCTACGGGCCCTCAAGGTTCGCAACAGGGGCGTGGAGCTGGTAAGCTGTCCCACCTGCGGAAGAACCGAAATAGATCTTATCCCTTTGGTGCAGGAGGCTGAGGCGTTATTGAAAAACGTGAGGACCCCTCTTAAGGTTGCCGTCATGGGATGTGTCGTAAACGGGCCGGGCGAAGCCAAGGAGGCCGATGTGGGCGTTGCCGGAGGCAGGGGGTTCGGCATCCTGTTTAAAAAAGGCGAAAGGGTGGAGAAGGTGCCCGAAAGCGAGTTGCTTGACAGGCTGCTTAGCGAAGTCGAACGGATGACTGGAGAAAAGGTCCGAAGAGATGGATAGAAGGGGTAAAGTCCGGGGGGCGTCCACTCCGGCAGGTTCACAGCGTATTTGCAGGGGCGGTTTTTGGGCCTTGGACTTATAAGATTTTTTATTTAAGAGGGGCCAGTGCGTTTCTATGAATTGATAGACGCCGTTTTGGCTTATATGCCGCAGGCAAACACGCAGCTTCTCGAAAAGGCCTACGTGTTTGTCTCCAAAGCCTACAGGGATAAAAAAATTGGCGGCAGCGGGCCATATCTCTACCATCCTTTGGCCATCGGGGAGATCCTTGCCCGGATGCGCCTGGATGAAGAAAGCATAGCCGCGGGCCTGCTCCATGATTCGCTTGAAAGAGAATACGCCTCCCCCGAAGACCTTACCCGGATGTTTGGCCCCGATGTGTGCCGGATCGTAGAGGGTGTTGCCAAGCTGACCCAGATTGCCTACGGCAACCGTCAGGAGCGTCAGGCCGAATACATCCGCAAGATGATAATGGCGATTTCAAGCGATGTGCGCGTGGTTTTGGTAAAGCTTGCCGACCGCCTTGACGGCATAGGCGGAACTCTTCGGGGAGGGGATCGCTCCGCCTCGGGACTGGCCCGTGAAACACTCGATATCTATGCCCCCCTTGCAGGCAGGCTTGGTATCGAATGGATGAAACAGGAGCTTGAAAACTTTTCCTTTAAATGCCTCTATCCGCAAGCCTATGGGGAAATTGCAGCCGGGCTTGCCAAAACCGAAGAAGACAGGCTCCGCTACATAAAGGAAGTCCAGCAGATCCTGAAGGATCGCATGGACGAGTTCGGGATAAGCGGGCGCATTTACGGCCGGCCCAAGCATATTTATTCGATCTATCTCAAGATGGAGCGGCAAAAACTCGATCTCACACGCATCTGCGACCTCATAGCCTTTCGGGCCATCGTGGATTCGGTAAAATCCTGCTATGAGGTTCTTGCCCTCATTCACGCGCTCTGGGAACCGGTGGAGGGCAGATATAAGGATTATATCGCAAGACCCAAAAACAACATGTACCAGTCCCTTCACACGACGGTTATCGGTCCGTACGAGGAGAGGATGGAGGTCCAGATCCGCACCGACGAGATGGATAAGGTCGCCAATGAGGGCATTGCCGCCCACTGGATGTACAAGGAAGGTAAACCCGCCAGCCGCATCGATCAGGCCGAGACCCAGCGTTTTTCATGGTTTCGACAGCTCATGGAGCTCAGCCGCGATCTGGCCGGGGGAAAAGGCGACTATAAATCGGTAATAGAAACGCTTAAAGTCGACTTCTATCCCGATGATGTCTATGTATTTACACCCGCCGGGGATGTAAAGGCGTTTCCAAAGGGCGCAACTCCGGTTGACTTTGCCTATGAGGTCCATACCGAGGTCGGCCACAGGTGCGTGGGCGCAAGGGTTAACGGTAAACTCGTTCCTCTTAGATACGAACTGCAAAACGGCGACACGGTTGAAGTGCTGACCTCGGCCGGCCACAAGCCCAGCAAGGACTGGCTAAAACAGGTCAAGTCAACCAAGGCTATAAACCGCATCAGGCACTGGTTTAAAACAGAGGAAAGAGAACGCTCGATTACCCTGGCCAGGGAACTGTGTGAGAGGGAATTCAGGAAAAAGGGCCTAAATTTCAATAATTATCTGAATTCTACGGAACTGGCCGAGGTGGCCAAAGCCTTTTCTCTAAAGGGCGTCGATGATCTTCTGGCAGGCATAGGCTATCACAAGATCAGTCCAAACCAGGTAATCGGCAAACTCACAGCCCTTCCGCCCGAAGAGGAACATCCCAGGGAAGAGGTTGTCGAAAAAAAGAAACCGGTTGCTTCAAAAGACGGCATCAAGGTCGACGGAGTCGAAAATATCCTTATCCGAATGGCGCAGTGCTGTAACCCCGTGCCGGGCGAACCCGTCATCGGCTACATTACGAGGGGACGCGGGATTACGGTTCACCGGGTTACATGCAAAAATCTCCAGAGGGGAAGCTCCGACGGCAGAAAGATCGACGTGCAGTGGAATTCGGGAAAAGAGATGCTCTTTCCGGTCGATATCCGCGTGCTCTACTCGGGCGAAAGGGATGTGCTTGCAGCCCTAAACGCTGTGCTGGGCCACATGGACGTTAACGTCATGACCCTTAGCGTCGATCGTAGACTCGATACCTCCTCGGTTTGCAACCTCAGAATCGAGGTTAAGGACTCAAAGCATCTTCAGCGGGTAATGACGGCGCTTAAAAATGAAAGAGGCGTCTATAAGGTGCAAAGAGCCATGGAATGATTGGCTGAAATTGTAACTGATTGTATATATTTATCTTTTTGCTTCTATTTGCCTCTGCTTCCATTTCTTTTCCTGTGCGTAATCTTTGTTGAAACACAATTATTATATGGAAATGGTTACCATATTCCCAATATTTCTCTTGCACTTTCAGTGGGGCGGCCATATCCTTCAAATCCAGGGTTGGAGGTTATTTTTTCATGTCCTCATGCGATTTTTATGGACAAAACGATTATTCCGGATATAAGAACCTAAATTGGCTAAAACGTGAGTGGGCGCGGGTCGCACGGCCTTTTGCCTGGATTGGGATAAATCGGATAGTTCGCGGCAACTCATTTATCGGTTTTATCGTTCTGATTTAAGGAGGTGTGCTGAAAGAGTAGCTTCTAAAGGGTGTTGAGGAGGAGGCGTTTTTATTACCTATTTATGTCGAGGAGGAAAGAAATGACAAAGGCAGAACTGGTCGGAAAGATTGCAAACGAAAGCGGGATTACCAAGTTGCAGGCCGAAAAGGCAGTTGATGGTTTTGTTTCCGCTGTTTCGACCGCTCTGGCGGATGGCGACAAGATTACCTTGGTTGGCTTCGGTACTTTCAGTGTTGGTGAGAGATCTGAGCGTGAAGGCCGCAATCCCCGGACCGGCGAGAAGATAAAGATCCCTGCTTCAAAGGTTGTCAAGTTCAAAGCCGGTAAAACCCTCAGTGAAAAAGTCAAGTAGAAATCCACATCCACTCTTTCGATAAGATATACGAAAGGGACTGTCAGTTATGTTTGCTCGACTGCGGTCCCTTTCGCTGTTATCATAGCCCTCTGATCTTCTTATAACTCTATTCGGTAATTGACATTATCAGGCCGTAATCTTAGTTTTCTTCGGGCTGTAGACTCATGCGAAAAGGATTCGCGGGGGAACCGGCGTTAGAGAAACTCTACACCCATTCGTAGCGGGACTGTCCCGTTTGGAAGTTTAAAGCGAACCGATCCGGGAAGCAAGAAGGGCGCTATGCGGCGTCTATAAAAAACGCCGCCCAAATACAGGAGGAAGCCGTGTCCAAGAATTTGACCCACAAAATACTCGAAGGCCACCTGGTCGAAGGAACTTTGATCCCGGGTGAGGAAATCGCCATTCGGATCGACCAGGTTCTGCTCCAGGACGCCACTGGAACCATGGCCATGCTGGAATTCGAGGCGCTGGGACTCGACAGGATAGCGGCCGAACTCGCGGTTCAATATGTGGATCACAATATCATACAAACAGATAACAAGAATGCCGACGACCATATCTATCTGCAGAGCGCTTCGGCACGCTACGGGCTCCATTTCAGCCCCGCGGGCAACGGGGTTTCTCACCAGGTGCATATGGAAAGATTCGGAGTGCCCGGAAAAACTCTTATAGGCTCGGACAGCCATACTCCGGGCGCAGCGGGGGTCTCGGTTCTCGGGATGGGCGCGGGCGGCCTCGATGTTGCTCTGGCCATGGGCGGCCACCCATATCATTTGCCATGTCCCAAAGTGCTCGGGGTAAAGCTGGTTGGAAAACTGCCCGAATGGGTGAGCGCAAAGGATCTCATCCTTGAGATGCTGCGGCGCTACGATGTCAAGGGATGCGTTGGAAAAATCGTCGAATATTACGGTCCGGGAGTGGCAAGCCTTTCTGCAACCGATCGTGAAACGATCGGGAACATGGGAACCGAACTGGGGGCCACCAGTTCGATTTTTCCCTCCGATGAAAACACCAGGGCCTACCTCAAGGCCCAGGGGCGCGAGGCGCAATGGGTGGCCTTGAGCGCCGATCCGGGGGCCGAATATGACGAATACGACGAAATAGATCTCTCCAAGGTCGAACCCCTTATAGCCAAACCGAGTTCACCGGGAAACGTGGTGCCCGTCCGTGAGGTAGCGGGGTTGCGAGTCGATCAGGTAATAGTGGGCAGCAGCGTAAACTCTTCCTTCCGCGATCTTATGGTGGTGGCGCGTATCCTCGAGGGGAGGCATGCCTGCACCTGGACCTCTCTTAACGTCAATCCCGGAAGCCGCCAGGTAATCGAAAACGTTGCCCAGGCCGGCGGGGTTCTTTCTCTTTTAAGGGCCGGAGCGCGCATACACGAATCCGGATGCCTTGGCTGCATCGGCATGGGACAGGCGCCGGGCACGGGACAGGTGAGCCTTAGGACCATGCCGCGCAATTTTCCGGGGCGTTCGGGTACAAAGGACGATCAGGTCTACCTGTGTTCGCCGGAAACGGTGGCCGCGGCGGCCCTTACAGGCGTAATAACCGATCCCAGGGATTTGGGGGAGAAGATGTCCTATCCCCACATAGAAGATCCCAAAGAGTATATCGTGGACGAATTTTCGATTGTGAGGCCAAGTGAAAAGCTTAAGGATACCGAAGTCGTGCGCGGCCCAAACATCGCTCCTCTGCCTGCTTTCGAAGCCTTGCCCCAGTCCCTGGAGACCAAAGTCGTGCTGGTTGTAGGCGACAATATTTCCACCGATACGATCATGCCCGCCGGCAGTAAGGTACTTCCTCTAAGGTCGAATATCCCTGCCATAAGCCGCTTTGTTTTCTCCATTATAGACGAGGATTTTCCCCGGAAGTGCGAAGAAGCCGGAGCCGTTACCCTAATTGGGGGTGAAAACTACGGGCAGGGGTCCAGCCGAGAGCACGCGGCTCTGGCACCCCGATATCTTGGCGTGCGTGCTGTTCTGGCCAAAAGTTTTGCGCGCATACATCTGGCAAACCTTTGCAATTACGGGATCCTCCCGCTGGTTTTCGCAAACCCCGATGACTATGGTTTAATAAAGGCGGGTGCGAAAATCGTTTTTCGGGATCTTCGAAGCCTTCTCACTCAAGGAGCCGCGGAGCTGCCGGTCGAAGTTGATGGAAAACAAATAAAAGCGCTTTTGAACATTTCGCCCAGAATGCGCCGGATGTTGATCGAAGGCGGGGCGCTCAATATGGTTGGGAAAAAATAGTCGCCTGATTTTTACAATACCGGGAGGGCAAAATGGCTGTCGAAACAGTCCGTGCGAAAAATATAGGGCTTCGGGGAATTGCGGTTGCCGATACCAAAATCAGCTACATTGACGGCGAACACGGGGTTCTTATCTACCGAGGCTACAGGATAGAGGAACTGGCCCAAAGGTCGACTTTTTTGGAAACGGCCTTTCTGCTTTTAAACGGTCATCTTCCAAAACAAAGCGAACTCGAGGGTTTCGGAAAAGAGGTTCTGGAGGCCAGGGAGCTTCCGGGATTTATCCTGGAGAGCATGGAAAAATTTCCCAAAAGCACAGTTCCAATGGATGTGCTTCAGGCGTGTATTCCCATGTTGGCCATGGCCGATCCCGACCTAAATGACGATTCACGGGAAGCAAATGTCAGAAAAGCCGTAAGGCTTATAGCCCGCATTCCGGCGAGCATCGCGGCCTGGAACCGTATCAGAAACGGCCGCAAACCCCTTGCTCCGGACAATTCCTTGTCCCATGCGGCCAATTTCCTCTGGCAGCTTACCGGGCAAAAACCCGATGCAGCAATGGCGCGAGACCTCGACCTGTGCCTTGTGCTTCATGCGGACCATACCTTCAATGCATCGACTTTTGCCTGCCGCGAGGTCGTTTCGACAAACGCCCATATTTACGCGGGAGTTGCCGCGGGCGTGGGGGCGCTTTCGGGCAGTCTTCACGGGGGGGCAAACGAGCGTGTCATGAAAATGATTCTAAAGCTTGAAGCCGAACTTCCCTCGGTGGAAGAGGTGGGTCCCTGGGTGAGGAATACGATCGAGTCGGGCAAAAAGATAATGGGCATGGGGCATGCGGTTTACAAAACCGTAGACCCACGGGCGAAGATACTGAAGGAAATGTCTCGCCGGCTTACGGATATGGCCGGTCACATCAAATGGTACGACTATCTGGTAAGGATCGAAGAGGAAGGCATCAAGGAGTTTGCCGCGCGCGGCAAAACCGGGATCAGCACAAACGTCGATTTCTACTCCGGCTCGGTGTATGCCTCCATGGGAATACCTACCGACATAATGACTCCGGTTTTCGCCATATCGAGGATCTCGGGGTGGTGCGCCCACATTATCGAGGAAAAATTCGCCGAGGCCCAGGATAAGCCCGCTCTCTACAGACCCGAGGCCGAATACATCGGCAATTACTGCGGGGTGATCGGGTGTGTATACGAACCCCTGACGGCCAGGGGCTAGGCGGGGGTCCGCCCCTTTCTGTGGCGGCTTCGCGTTAAAAAACGTGTCCCTATCCTCTTTAAGCATGTCGAAGCGATGGAAAGCCCGTCGTCGAGGGCAAGACTGTAACGGCGGGCGGTAGCGCCCCAGACAGTCCAGGAGACTTAGATGGTTTTTAAGCATGACGTTTTGATCGTAGGGGCCGGGCTTGCCGGGCTAAGAGCGGCCACCGAGGTGGCGGGAAAAGCCGATGTGGCCCTTATAAGCAAGGTCTATCCCACCAGGTCCCATTCGGGGGCGGCCCAGGGCGGTATTGCGGCCGCACTTGGAAACGAGGAGCCCGATTCCGAGGAATGGCATACCTACGACACGGTTAAAGGGGGAGATTATCTTACGGACCAGAACGCGGCGGAGATCCTGGCCAAAGACGCGATCCGCGCCGTTTATGAACTCGAACATATGGGTGTTCCCTTTAACCGCACCCCGGAAGGAAAAATCGCTCAGCGCTGCTTTGGGGGCCACACGAGCAATTTCGGCCAGGCGCCGGTTAAACGCATATGCTACGCCGCGGATCGTTCCGGCCGCGTTATCATGGACACCCTCTATTTCGAGGCGGTAAAGAAGGGGATAAAGATATACCCGGAATTTCACGTGCTCGATCTGGTCTTCCGGGACGGGCAGGTTGCGGGTCTTGTGGCCTATGAGCTGGCCACGGGGGAGGTTCATTTCTTCCACGGCAGGGTGGTGCTGCTGGCTACCGGAGGATATGGCAAAGTCTACAAGGTTACCTCCAATGCCTTTGCCAACACCGGCGACGGCCCCGCTTTGGTCTACAGGCAGGGGCTTCCCCTGGAAGACATGGAGTTTGTGCAGTTCCACCCAACCGGGATTTATGGACTGGGGGTTCTTATCACCGAGGCGGCAAGAGGCGAGGGAGGGGTTCTTAGAAACACCGACGGCGAGCGCTTCATGGAAAGATATGCCCCGACCATTAAGGACCTGGCCCCCAGGGACATGGTGTCTCGGGCTATCTATACCGAGATTGCGGCGGGCCGGGGAATAAAGGGCTCCGACTACGTTCATCTCGATCTTACCCACCTGGGGGAAAAAAAGCTGGCCGAAAGGCTCTCCGATATTTCCTCCTTCGTAAAGATTTACCTTGGCCTGGATCCGGCAAAGGATCTCATTCCGGTGCACCCGACCTGCCACTACATGATGGGCGGGATTCCCGTAAACACCGAGGGCAATGTAACCGATGAAAAAAACGGGATCGTTCCGGGTCTCTACGCCGCGGGCGAATGCTCCTGCATCTCGCTCCACGGGGCCAACCGGCTGGGCTGCAATTCCCTGCTCGATCTGGTGGTCTTTGGCAGAAGGGCCGGCAAAAATATCCTGGAAAATCTCGATCGTCTTGCCTGGACGGCTCCGCCGGCTTTTCCGGAGCGTGATTCGCTCGAGCGGATAAGGCAACTGCGGGAAAATAAAAAAGGGGAAAGACAGGTGGTTATCCGGCGCCAACTCCAGAAGGTCATGATGGACGGCTGCTCGGTTTTTAGAGAGGAAAAGGGTCTTAAAAAAGTCGTTGAGGCTTTAGGCGAACTGGAAAAGAGAGCAAACGCCATTTCCATAGACAATAAGTCCAATCGCTACAACACCGATTTGATAGACGGTTTGGAGCTGCTCAATATGCTGCCTCTTGCCGAGGCGATAGCGGCTTCGGCTTTAAACAGGACCGAAAGCCGCGGGGCGCATTCCCGCGAAGACTATCCGCAAAGAGATGACGAGCATTGGCTAAAGCACACCCTTATCCGAAGGACCGGACAGGGCGTGTCCATTGGCGAAAAACCGGTAACGATCACCAGGTTTGAACCCAAACCGAGAACATATTAAGAGAAGGAAAAGGGCAATGCTCAAATTCAGGATATTACGGTTTGACCCCGAGTCGGATAAAGAGCCGTGGTACAAGACCTATGAGGTTGATGCCGGGCCGGGGGAGCGTATTCTCGATTGTTTGAACAAGATCAAGTGGGAGCAGGACGGCACTCTTGCCTACAGGATGTCTTGCGCTCACGGGGTATGCGGCTCCGACGGCATGCGGATAAACGGGGTGTGCGCGCTTGCATGTCAAAAGCTTGTCAAGGACTACGCGGGGGCGGAGGAAATCACCCTGGAGCCCCTGCCTTTTTTTCAGGTCAAAAAGGATCTGCTGGTCGATATGGACGATTTCCTTGACCGGGTTCGCTCCATGCGCCCCTACCTGGTTCGGGATCAAGCCCCTCCGGAAAAGGAAAGTCTTCAAAGTCCCGAAGAGCATGCGAAGGTCGAGCAAGCTATTCGCTGCATTTTGTGCGGCTGTTGTACGAGCGCCTGTCCGGTCATGGCGCAAAATCCCGATTACGTCGGACCCGCAGCCCTGGTGTGGGCCTATAGATTTCTCTACGATTCGCGGGACAGCGCTTTTACCGACAGGCTCGAAAAGCTAAATGAGCCCAACGGGGTGTGGCCCTGCACCAATCATTTCGATTGCACCCGGGTGTGTCCCAAGGATATTCCCATTACGAAGTCGATCAATTTCATGAAGCGGGAAATAAAAAATAAGCTTTCCCACTCGGGCGAGTGAATAAGTGGGTTGCATATTGGTCTATTTACCTTGTAAATTTCTCCTCTGCCGATCATAAATATCTAGCGGAGGAATACCATGAAGCTTCAATCGATAAATCCATTCACAGCGGAATTGACGGCACAGTTCGATGCCATGAGCGATGATGCGTGCCGTGAGGCTGCCAAACAGGCGCGCGGGGCATTCCAGAAATGGAAAAAACTCTCGGTTGGCGCCCGAGTCGAACCCATTGCAAGGCTGGCTTCGATTTTTAGGGCCAAAAAGGCGGAATATGCGCGCATTGCCGCCGTCGAAATGGGCAAGCCCATCCGGCAGGCCGAGTCTGAAATAGAAAAGTGTGCTCTGCTGTGCGACTATTATCATCAAAACTCTGAGAAGGTTCTTCTTGCTGAGAGGATCGAGACCGATGCGGCCAAATCCTATGTGGTCTTCGATCCTCTTGGCGTTATCCTTGGCGTTATGCCCTGGAATTATCCTTTCTGGCAGGTGGCCCGCTGGGCCGTGCCGGCGCTTGCGGCCGGCAATGTCTGTTTGCTCAAGCATGCCTCCAATGTTCCCCTGACGGCCCTTGAAATGGAGAAAATGTTCTACGAGGCCGGTTTCCCCGAGCATGTCTTTAAAACCCTTCTGATCGGTCCTCGAAGCGCCGAGCTTTTGATAGAACAAGACCAGGTCGATGGGGTCTCCCTTACCGGAAGTTTTGCCGCGGGAGCGGCCATTGGTTCGCTTGCCGGAAAAAACCTGAAAAAATCCGTCCTCGAGCTTGGCGGCTCTGACCCCTTTTTGGTCTTTGCGGATGCCGATCTCGAGAAGGCGGCCCGCGCGGCCGTCAGATCCCGGATGGGCAATGCCGGTCAAAGCTGCATAGCGGCTAAAAGGCTTATCGTTGCCCAACCGGTCTTTGACGCCTTTAGAGATAAATTCCTCGAGGCTCTTGGGGCCATGAAACTGGGAGATCCTCTCGATGCCGCAACCGATATCGGGCCCGTAGCCAAAAAAGAATTTCTCCAGGGCCTTGAAATACAACTCGAGGACGCCTTAAAAAAAGGGGCTACGGTCTCCTGGGGGCCAAAGCCGCCTGAGAGGGGGTATTTTTTCCGTCCGGCTGTTTTAACGAACGTTACTTCCGACATGTTGGTGATGAGGGAGGAGGTCTTCGGACCCATAGCCGTTTTGGTTTCGGCAGACAGCGAAGAGGAAATGCTGCGGGTCGCCAATGCCACCGAACTGGGTCTTGGGGCCGCGGTCTGGACCCGGGATATCGAAAAGGGCCAAAGGTTTGCCCGGGACATCGACTCGGGGTTTGTGGCGATAAACTGCATCGTCAAGTCGGATCCGCGCCTTCCCTTCGGTGGAGTCAAAAAGTCGGGATTTGGCAGAGAGCTTTCCCATTATGGGCTCAAAGAGTTCGTAAATGTCAAAACGGTCATTGTAGGAAGGTGATCCCCCGTATGGAAACAACCGCTCCGACGGTTCCCGCTCCCTCGCGCATAAAACTTTTCATGGCCTTGTCGAGAACGCCCCACGGCCTTCTCGACATGACCACCCCGGCGCTGGCCGCTCTTTTCTGGCTCGGTGCGATCCCATCGCTCCACGTGGTATTTATCGGCCTGATTACGGCTTTTGCCGGCTATACGGCTGTGTATGCCTTAAATGATCTGGTCGACTACCGCTCGGATCAAAAAAAAATCCGCGAGTGCGGCGCTCTCAAATGCTCGGCGGGAGATCTCGACGCTGTCTATGTGCGCCATCCCCTTGCGCTTGGCATGCTCAGTCTCGGGCAGTCCATAGTGTGGACCGCGGCCTGGGGCGTTCTCGCACTCGCCGGCGCCTGGCTTCTAAACCCGCTCTGCGCGCTCATTTTTATCCTTGGCTGTATTGCCGAAACGATTTATTGCCTGATGCTAAAAGTCAGCTGGACAAGAACCCTGGTAAGCGGCGCGGTAAAGAGCGCCGGAGGCGTAGCCGCTATTTACGCGGTTTGCCCCAAAACTTCGCCCTCTTTCGTTATCGGTTTTTTTCTTTGGTTTTTCTTCTGGGAAATCGGTGGCCAGAACGTTCCAAACGACTGGAGCGACATGGAAGAAGACATGCGCACGGGGGCCGCGACCGTCCCGGTAAGGTTCGGTCCTCAAGGGTCGGCCCGGATCGTTTTGGGCTCCCTTTGCGTTGCGGTCTTTATGAGCATGGTTTTGTTCTGGTTAACGCCTGCTCGTCTCAGCCGCTTCTATTTTGCCGGTTCGATCCCGGCTGCCCTGTTTCTTCTGCTTTTTCCCGCCTTGGACCTCTATCGGGCAAAGTCCTCGAGCCAGGCTTGCGCGCTGTTTAACCGGGCTACCTATTACCCTCTCACCATGTTTGTCGTCATCTTGTTGAGCGCTCTTATCTGAGCCGGCAATCATGGCCGTTTGAGTTCTTTTTTGACGGCGGACCCGAGCTTTTCCAATATATAGGGTTTTTTGACGTAGGCTCCCGCCCCGAGCGCCTGTGCCCGGGCCACGCGCTCGGTTTCCGAAAAACCGCTTACGATTATGGCTTTCTGATCGGGGTGGATTTCGAGAATTTTGGTATAGGTGGTCAAACCGTCCATGCCCGGGTCCATGATCATATCAAGGACTACGAGGTCCACCTTTTTGTGCCTGAGGCGCTCGAGTGCTTCCTCACCGCTTCCGACTCCGTCTATGGAGTAATTGAGCTTTTTGAGCATGAGGCAGGCAAGTTCGAGTTGTTCCTTGACATCGTCTACGACCAGTATGGATTCGCCCTTTCCCATGTACTCGGCGGTCAATGCCGATGCCTTGTCCAAAGGCTGCTGCTCACGCGTAACGGGAAAATAGAGGGTAAGTGTGGTTCCTTTGCCCTCCAGGCTCTCGACATTTATGTATCCGTAATGATCTTTGACTGTCCCCCACACTACCGCCAGGCCAAGGCCCGTTCCGCTCCTTCCCATCGCCTTTTTGGTATAAAACGGCTCGAAGATCCGTTTTAGATCCTCTGCCGATATTCCTTCACCCGTGTCGGAGATGGTGAAAACCACATAATCTCCCGCCTTTACCTCGTCGTAGCCTGAAACGGGCTTGTCCAGGTACTGGTTCCTGGTGCTCATCTTTATCACACCACCCTTGGGCATGGCTTCAACGGCATTGTAGATCAGGTTCATTAGAGATTTTTCCAGATGCACGTAGGAGCCCGAAAGGTTTAGCAAGTCGGGTTCAAGGTCCGTTTCGATCGATACTTCGAGATGGTTGGCGCAGATAGCGGCGAATTCGGCTGAACCCTGACAATCGGCTATGATCTTGTTGAGGTTTAGCACCATCCTGTTGGATACCCCTCTTCTTGCCAGGGTCAAAAGGTCCTGAACGATGGCGGCCGCTTTCTGTCCTCCCTTTAAAACCTGCAGGGCCTTCGCTCTTGCCGGGTTTGTCCCGTCAAGCTCGTAGGTAAGCAATTCCGCATACCCCACCACGACGCCAAGGGCATTGTTGAGATCGTGGGCCACCCCACCGGCCAGGGTCCCCAGGGCCTCCATCTTTTCTGCTCGCTGCAAGCGCTCCTCAAGACTTTTGCGCTCTTTTTCAGCCTCCCTGATCTGAGTGACATCCCTTACCATGGCCTGAATGAGCCTGATATTTTCAAGCTGGATGCAGCTTAAGGAATCTTCGGCATCAAAGGGCGTCCCGTCTTTTTTGATATGCTGCCAGTAGAAGCGTTGGGGGTTTCCCTCCACTGCGGCACTTAGCAACTCCAGGCCCTTTTCTATTGAATCCCTACCGTCCGGTTGAATAAGCGGGCTGTAATCCCAAACGGCGGTTCCACGCAACTCGTTGGCCTCTTCGAGTCCGAAAAGCCTCAGGGCGGTCTGGTTGGACTCTGCTATAATTCCTTCGGGACTCAGAATGATCGTGCCGTCATTTGCCCCCTCAAACAACGTTCGGTACCGCTTTTCGGCTTCCCTTAGTCCTTCTTCGACCCGCTTTCGTTTCGTTATATCGCGCACGACCGCCAGTATGCGGTGCTCCCGGCTGATGCGTGCGCTTTTTAAAGACACTTCCACCCAGAAAAGTTCGCCGTTTTTTCTGTTGGATTGCCATTGAAAAACCTGAGGTCCTTCGGCCAAGGTCCTGGCTATCCAATATCGCGACTCCATAGCCGAAAAGGGGCTTATACCTGAACCGAGACTACCCGTCGCGCTCCCTAATATTTCTTCACGTCCATAGCCGAAGAGTTTGGGTACGGAATCGTTAACATCCAGGACGGTTCCTGTGTCGGCATCGAGAATGAAGATGGAGTCGTCCACGGCATTAAAGATTTCCCTGTAATTGCGCTCGCTTTGTTGCAGGGCCTCCTGGGCCTGTTTACGATCGGTGATGTCCTGTATGACCCCGAATATCCTGCCTTCTTCCGGGACGTATTCCGCTATGGAATGGATATCGACGATTTGTCCGTCGCTTCGTCTTTGAATTTTAAACTCGATATTATAGGGTTCGCCGTTTTCGAGCAGCGCTTTTAACGCATTATCGATAATTGCCCGATGCTCGGGGATGGTAAATTTTTGCACTTCCGGCATGGGCATTTCCCATTCCTCCACGCCGTAGATGATTCTCGCGCCTTCGGAGGCGATCACTTTATCGGTTGCTACAATATAGTCCCAATTACCCGAGCGGGCCGCTATCTCAGCCCTTCGAAGCCTTCTTTCGCTCATCCGCAGTTGCTCTTCGGCGCGTTTTCTTTCCGTGATGTCATTGCCCACGCAAAGAACTTCGGCAACCCGATCGTTTTTGTAGCGGATGGGTATATTGGTCCATGCGATCCAGACCCTTTCGCCGTTTCTGCGCATATTTTCGTTGATGTTGCTGTTGAACCTGGAAGGATCTCGCGCGATCTCCTGTATCATGGACGCAAGGTCACGGCCCGTGCTCTCCATGGCCGGAACGATGGTGCCGACTATGCTCTTGCCCAGTATCTCCTTTTGGGTGTAGTCGAAAAAACTACGGGCGAATTCGTTGAAAAATGTGATGTTTCCAAGATCGTCCATTCTGACGATAATGCTGTTGGCGTTTTCAACCAGCTCCCGGTATTGTTTTTCGCTTCCTCGCAGCGCGTCCAATGCAAGCTGGAGTTGTGAAGTCTTTGCATTTACTTTTTTGCGGAGGGCGTAGTTCCATAGGACCAATGTCAATATTAGAAGAGTGGCGCCAATAGAGGAATACAGAAGATATAGCGTGTAAGAGGGACCTATTTTTCTAATTCCGCTGCCCATCCATTTTTTATAAATCGATTGATATTCATTGAGCGGAATTTTGGAAAAGCCCTTCTCGATAACGGCGAACAGTTCGGGTTTTCCCTTTTCCACAGCCCAGTGTAAATGCCCGGTGTAAAGAGGCCGGGATTCCCGGTATTCGTTTTCAATGTTCATCTTGTTTAGATAGTAGAGGGCGCAAGGTTCATCCATGCAAAATATCCGGTTCTCTTTTGCCGCCGCGGCTTTGATCATTTCTTCATAGCTCGGATACTCCTTTAGCGTATTGATTGCGTGATCTTTCAAGTAACGGATGCAGGCATCGCCTTCCTTTACTCCTACGGTAAAACCGCGCAGAGACTCTGCGCCGCTGATGCCGCTGATGCCTCTACGGAAAAAGATGGAAACAGGCACGGTCGCATAGGGTTTTGAAAAATCCAGAAGCCTGGCGCGTTCCTTTGTGAAAAATATCGAATCTATTGCGTCCGCTTTACCCGCCGCCAGAAATTCCAAGGTTTTCCCCCAATCCATCCCGACCAGGTTTACCTTTATGCCGGTTTTCTTTTCCCATACCTTCCACCGATCCACTATAATTCCCTGCAGATTGCCCTCGGAATTACGGTAAACATAGGGAGGGTAATTATCGTCGGATACGACTGTAATCTTTTCAGGTTTTTTGTAGCCGGTTTCCGAGGGGGCATAGCAGACCGAGAGGAGGCACAAAACAATTCCGGCGGCTGCAAGCGCTGTTTCACAGATCTTCTTCCACAGTCCCATGGTCATTTCCTCGTAAACTTTAAAACCGATCGTACCAGGGGGGAGATCCCTCCTCAATACTGTTGATTTAGAGCTCTGTTTGTCCTACGCGAAGCCGCGAAAATTGAACCCGGGAAAAGTGCGATTTCGCACTGGTCTTCGATGTTTGATTCAAACCTGGATCGCTCAGGTCAATCCGGACACGTTTTTTATTGTGTTTCTTTGATCTCTTTTTTCGAGCCTTCGCGTTAGCCTAAATCAACAACATCGAGATCCCTTTTGCCCCCGATCTCCATCCGCGAATTAGAGGTGGAATTTTGACATGTTTTGTCAGCTCACATGGGCCAAATTGTTTAGAACACAATGCTCAAAGTGGGTTTGCGTCAAACAATTTTAATTTTTCCCCCAGGAACCTGCTAAATAAGCAAAAAATATGCTAGAAATTTCTGAAGCCTTTCCAAAGAATTAGCGAAAATTTTCCCTATCTGCCTATCGTATTGCAAAGCCACTTTAGCGATGCCATAATCTGTTCGTTTTCGGTCGCGGTGAACAGGACAGGACCTTGCCTGATGCAACCATTTCGGCTTGTACCTTTGACAAGCCGCTATTTGCCACAATAACGGCCTTTAAGGATGAAGATGCATATATACAAAATGAGAACCGCGGCCTCTTGGATTCGATTTAATCCTATTCCCATAATTGCACCTTTGGCTATTGCCCTTCTGGCAGTTTCCTGCTCGCCCCGAGGCGGCGCTTTCTCGGCCAAAGATGCGGCGCCCTCCATTTTGGCCCCGGTAAATCGGGCGGGAATCGTTGACGGGCGCGCAAGGTTCCGTGAAATTTTTAGGGCCGTTCTCGCCGCTCGCTCACCCAAATCCGGCACGGGAAAACCCTTCGATGATGCCGCAACGCTTTGGAGACTCTCAGGCGAGTCGTCCGGTACGGGAAAACCCGTTTCCCTTGCCAGGCCCAATGCGGATTATCGCATAGTTATTGTTCCAGGCCTTCTTGCCGAATGTGTCTCGCAGATTTCCACGGTATTTGGCGATGCGAGAAAAAGATTGGACAACATCGGCTACACCGTCGACTATCTCCAGACCAAGGGCAGGCGAAGCAGCGGCCATAACGCTACCCTCATTCGAAATGAAGCTATGAAAATGGCCGGGGGAAAGAAGATAATTTTTGTAACCCATTCAAAAGGCTCGGTGGACACCCTTGAAGCCCTGGCGAAATACCCCGAGCTGGCGCGGCGCACGGCCGCCGTGATAAGCTTTTCAGGCGCTATAGACGGCTCTCCCCTGGCCGATGCTTTCCCCGATTTTTTCCAAAAACTTCTCGACCAATTCCCGCTTTGTTCCTGCGGACCGGGTACGCAGGCCGAGGCCGTGGGCAGCCTTCGTCGGAGCGTGAGGATTTCCTGGCTCTCCAAACACCCCTTGCCCGAGGCTATCCGCTATTATTCCCTTGCGGCCTTCACTACCCGCGAGAATACCTCGCGGATTCTGCGGCCCTTCTACGATATCCTTGCCCGAACCGATCCTTTGAACGACGGCATGGTGATATGCTCCGACGCGATAATCCCGGGTTCGGTCCTTCTTGGCTATCCCAATGCGGACCATTATGCGGTGGCAATGCCTTTTAACGGAAACAAATATCCCATCCTGGCCGCATTGATAGACAAAAACGACTATCCCCGGGCCGAACTGCTGGAGGCCGCCCTAAGATATGCCGAAGAAGATCTGGGGAGCGAAAAGGGTTCCGCGTCCAACGCAGCGCAAAGATAATGGGCGAAGACGTTAAAAACCCGGGTTAAACCCGCGAGGTTTTATAAGGGTGCGGACAGAAAGTCCGGTGGGCAAAACCTTCGTCTTCGCTGATCATCTCAAAACCCATCTTACTCTCCCCCTTGCGTAAAGTTAGAGCCAATGAGCCTTGCATGATTTCGTGGATATTTTTGCGGCGTTACGGTTTACACTATGCCTCCCCTGGAGGTTATTTCAAACGCTACTGGAGCATCAACTGTTTTTCACGCAGTCGTTTGATCGTATCGCGCAGGGCGGCGGCTTTTTCGAACTCGAGGCCGCCGGCGGCTTCCTTCATTTCCTTTTCCAGTGCCTCGATCTGTTGGTCGGGTGAGACGAGGGAGTCTGAATCAAACTCGGCCCGGGCTTCGAAGATAAATTCGGAATCGCGCGGTTTCATCCGGTATTCGGCAAGGATATCCGAGATATCCTTTTCGACCGATTTCGGCACGATATTGTTGGCACTATTGTATTCAAGCTGCTTTTCGCGCCGTCTGTCGGTTTCCTGAATGGCTCGGTGCATCGAGTCGGTAATTTTATTGGCATAAAGGATTACCGTTCCCATGACGTTTCGGGCCGCCCGGCCCGCGGTTTGAATAAGGGAGCGCTCAGATCTCAAAAACCCTTCATTATCGGCGTCTAAAACCGCTACGAGCGAGACTTCCGGAATATCGAGACCTTCGCGCAGCAGGTTTATCCCGATGAGCACATCGAAGTGCCCCAACCGCAGATCCCTCACCGTTTCGATGCGGTTTATCGTGTCGATGTCCGAGTGCATGTAGCGGACCCGGATGTCGAGTTCGGCGAGATATTCGCTAAGATCCTCGGCCATTCTCTTGGTAAGGGTCGTAACGAGGACCCGGTGGCCCTCCTTTACGCGCTTTCGTATTTCTCCGATGAGGTTATCGACCTGAAAGTCTGCTCCGCGGACTTCGATAGGCGGGTCTACAAGACCAGTTGGCCGGATGATCTGCTCGACCACGTGGCCTTTGCTGTGGGCCAGTTCGTAAGGCCCGGGGGTGGCGGAAACGTAGACTGCCTGCTTGCGGCGTTTTTCGAACTCTTCGAAGTTAAGCGGCCTGTTATCAAGGGCCGAGGGCAGGCGGAATCCGTAGCTCACCAGGGTTTGCTTTCTCGCCCGGTCGCCGTTGTACATGCCTCGAATCTGGGGTACCGTGATGTGGCTTTCGTCTATAAACAGGAGCCAGTCGGGCGGGAAATAGTCGAGCAGCGTGTAGGGGGGCGAGCCTTCGGGGCGGCCGTCCAGATGTCTCGAATAATTTTCGATTCCGTGGCAAAAGCCCAGCTCCATAAGCATTTCGAGGTCGAAACGGGTGCGCTCCTCCACCCTCTGAGCCTCGATCAGTTTTCCTTCCCGGTAGAACTGTTCGAGCCTTTGGCTAAGCTCTGTCTTTATGGATTTTACCGCCCGCTCCAGGGTCTTTTGGGAAGTCACGTAATGGGTTCCGGGATAAATATCGGTTCGCTCCATCTGCCGGAAGGTCCTGCCCGTCAGGGGATCGATTTCTTTTATCGAATCCACCTCGTCGCCGAAAAACTCTATGCGAATAGCCCGGTCTTCCTCGTAGGCCGGGAAAACTTCGATAACGTCACCCCTTACGCGAAAAACGCCGCGATGAAAATCATAGTCGTTTCTTTCGTACTGAATGTCGACAAGTTTTCGAAGCACGTCTTCGCGCGGAATGTCCTGGCCGATTTTTAGCTGCAGCAGCATGTCCCTGTAGGCCTGGGGCGAACCCAGACCGTATATGCACGACACGCTCGCCACTATTATGACGTCCCGGCGCTCGAGCAGCGAACGGGTTGCGGAATGACGCATCTTGTCGATGGTTTCGTTTATCGAGGAGTCTTTGGCTATATAGGTGTCGGTTTGAGGTATATAGGCTTCCGGCTGATAATAATCGTAATAGGATACGAAATACTCGACGGAGTTTTCCGGAAAAAACGATTTGAACTCTCCGTAGAGTTGGGCGGCCAGGGTTTTGTTTGGCGCTATCACCAGGCTTGGTCTCTGGACCCTGGCTATTACCTGGGCCATCGTGAAGGTCTTGCCCGAACCGGTGACCCCTAGAAGGGTCTGTTCCTTGACCCCCCGGGTTATGCCGGAGGCCAGTTTTTCAATAGCCTGGGGCTGGTCGCCCATCGGCTCGAACTGGCTTTTTAACAGAAAAGGTTTCATCGCCAGGATCCGTTTTCATCGCAGGGGAAGTCTTTGGGTTAATTTTCTATTATAACTGGGACCCAGAGATATAAAAAGCCGGGCCGGTCGGCCCGGCAGAGGGGATTACGCTTTGGCCATGAAAAAAAGGTGTTTTGCCGCAGAACTATCAATCAGGCGCCGTCCAGGCCGGCTCTGGATTTTTCCATGAGCCAGTGTTCGGTATCCAAATAATAGAACTTCAAATCGGCTAGAAGAATGTAGTGGGACCTTTCCTCGGCTAGCATGTGGTTTAGAAATTCTCGCTCGGCAGGTTCGACCGCTCCCTTGAGCCTTTCCACAAACATGTCTATGCCCTTATTCTCAAGCTCCATGCCCCCTTCGATGGCCGCGATGTCGCTAAGGCACGCCTCGGGGATCGCCTCGCGCTTTTGCTTTAGTTTGCGCAGTACCTCGGCCCTTTCCGGGACGTCAATATCGTAGAAACGGCATGCGTCCACGCCGCTTTCTCCCCTGGAGAGATCGCTGTAGGCCTGCTCGAGTCTTTCGAGATGCTTTTGCTCCATATCCCTTAGCATCTGGAAAGTTTCCGTTCCAACCCGGTCGCCGCATTTGCCGGCCGCATCGGAATAGAAAGATTTCATTTTTCCCTTTATCTCAAGGGTCGCACACATAATATCCAGAAGACGATTTGTCATTTTTTCCCCCTTCAGGACGAAACCGATGGAACGGTTTTCAAGGGTTCTCTACCGCTGTTGTTTGACCGGGACGGAGGTCTAAAAACCATCTTAAGGCCGGTAAGGCATGCTCGCGCCTGCCCGGCCTTACGCAAATGTCGTTTGGACTTTCTTATTTGGCCGGGGCAGGGCTTACCGGGTGGGCCGCGGGAACCTGTGGCTGGGCCGGAGCCTTTGTCTGCTGCTGTGTCACAGGGGCCTTGACGTTGTTCATCAGCGAACTGCCCTCCCGCGCACCATGCCTGGTGGCAATGGAGAGTAGAATGCAGGTTATCATGAACACGACCGCCGCTCCGGTGGTCAGTTTACTCATAAAGGAACTGCCCCCTGAGCCGCCGAAAAGCGTTTGTGACGCCCCGCCGAACGCCGCCCCCATTTCGGCGCCTTTGCCCGATTGGAGCAAAACGATTACGACAAGCGAAATACAGACCAATACGTGAACCACTATTACGAGTGTAGTAAACAATTTAAAATTCTCTTTCGCCTAGACGTTGAAGTGAATGAGGCTTGCAAAGGAACCGACCTCCAGGCTTGCGCCTCCAACAAGAGCTCCGTCGATATCCGGTTGTGCCATTAGTGCGTCCACATTAGACGGCTTAACCGATCCACCATATAATATCCTTACGGTTTTTTCAATGGCCGTGCTAAAAAACGATGAAATTGTGCCCCGAATGTGTGCGTGCACTTCCTGGGCCTGTTCGGGAGTCGCGGTTCTGCCCGTTCCGATAGCCCAAACAGGCTCATAGGCTATCACCACCCCGGACATCTGCTCTGCGCTAAAGCCTTGGAGCGCTCCCTTCAGCTGTTTGTCGATAACCTCAAAAGTCCTACCCTGTTCGCGCTCCTCGAGCACCTCTCCCAGGCACACGACGGGAGTCATCCCGGCCTTTATTACCGCGGCCGTTTTGAGCCTCACGGTTTGGTCGGTTTCCCCGAAGAGTTGACGGCGCTCCGAATGACCCACAATTACGTAGGAGCACCCGAGGTCCTTTAGCATCGGAGTTGAAATCTCGCCGGTATAGGCGCCCTTTTCCTCCCAGTGGCAATTCTGAGCTCCCAGGCTGTAGCCCTTTTGCCTTAAAATGTTCCCCAGCGCCTGTATTGCCGTGAAAGGCGGCGCAACGAGCACTTCGCGGTCGTCTAACGGCCCCGTTTCCTTCTGGAGCCTTTCCATGAAGGCAATGGCTTCCACGGGGGTCTTGTGCATTTTCCAGTTGGCCGCGATGAGGGGTTTCCTATCGGGGTTCATTTTTTCTCCTTCCAAAAATTTCCTGGCCTGGCTTAGCATCTTTCCAGGGCTGCAACCCCGGGGAGCTTTTTCCCCTCGAGCATCTCCAAAAAGGCGCCTCCCCCCGTCGAAATGTAGCTTACCTTGTCTTCGGCCCTGGCCTGTCTTAGCGCTGCCGCCGAGTCGCCCCCGCCCACTATCGTAAGGGCACCAAGGGTTCCCATAAATTGGGCAATGGCAAAGGTGCCCTTGTTAAAAGGGGGAGATTCGAAAACACCCATGGGGCCGTTCCAGATGATGGTGCCGCAACTCTTTAAGGCCGCTTCGAAAAGCTCCACCGACTTTTGGCCAATGTCAAAAATCTTCATGTCCTTAGCCACGCCTTCGACCGGAACCTCTCTGGCCTGTCCGCCGTCCGCCTCCTCGGTTGCCACCACAACATCGACCGGCAGAAAAATCTTTACCCCTCTTTTGTTTGCGGCTTTAAGCAAGGCAGAGGCCTTTTCGACGAAATCCTCTTCAATAAGGGATTTGCCCGTCTCAAGGCCCCGGGCCTTGAAAAACGTGTTGGCCATCGCTCCCCCGATCAGCAGGTAATCGGTTTTGGCGATGAGGTTTTCAAGCAGCCCCAGCTTGGTTGAAACCTTTGCTCCGCCAACAATTATGGCCAGCGGCCTCCTGGGGTTTTCCATCGCCTTCTGGAAATAAGAGATTTCCTTTTCGAGTTGATAGCCCGCCGCGCAGACGGGGGCAAATCGGCATATTCCTTCAACGGAAGCGTGGGCGCGGTGAGAAGCCGCGAAAGCCTCGTTGACGTAGATATCGGCCAATCCGGCCAGCAGTCTTGAAAACTCGGGGTCGTTTTTTTCTTCCTCGGGATGGAAACGCAAGTTCTCGAGCAGGAGCACTTCTGCTTCCTTGAGTTGGGCAACCATCTTTTCAACCTCCGGGCCAACGCAATCGGGGGCAAGAACCACCGGTTTGCCCAGAAGTTGGGACAGGCGCTGGGCCGCGGGAGCAAGCGAGTACTCGGGTAAAACCTTGCCCTTGGGCCTTCCGAGGTGCGAAGCGAGAATGAGCCTGGCGCCCGAGTCCACAACTTTGCGTATGCTGGGCAGCACCGCGCGAATGCGTAAATCGTCCTTTACGTGTTGCTCCTTATCCAAAGGCACATTGAAATCGACTCTCATGAACACGCGCTTGCCCTTGAGAGCGAGGTTATCAAGGCTTTTCACCACTCAACTCCTTATCAAGGATTTATTCCAGCGACTGGCCCATCATTACCGCCAGGTCGGCCGCCCTGCTCGAATATCCATACTCGTTATCATACCAGCTGAATACTTTTACCATGCGGCCCGCCATAACTGTCGTGAGCTTGGAATCGAAGTTGGACGAATAGTAGGTGTGGTTGAAATCCACAGATACCAGTTCCTCGTTCACATACCGGAGGATCCCTTTAAGAGGTCCGTTGGCCGCTTCCTCCATTACCTGGTTTACTTCCTCCCTGGTGACGTCGCGACTCAGCCGGCAAACAAGGTCGACAAGCGAGACGTTGGGCGTTGGAACGCGGATGGCCAGACCGTCCAGCTTGCCCTTGAGATCCGGGATGACCTCGGCTACCGCTCGCGCCGCCCCGGTGGTCGTTGGTATCATGGACAGCGCGGCCGCCCTGGACCTTCTGCGGTCCTTGTGCATCGAATCGTGTAGCCTTTGGTCCATGGTGTAGGCATGGATGGTGGTCATAAGACCGTGCTCGATTATGAACTTGTCGTGGAGAAGGGAAGCGACCGGGGCAAGGCAGTTGGTGGTGCAGGAGGCATTGGAGACGATGTTGTGGGTTCGCGGGTCGTAGGACTCCTCGTTTACTCCGATGACGAATGTTGCGTCCATGCCTTTTCCGGGGGCCGTTATGATGACTTTTTTAGCCCCCGCGTCGAGGTGCTTTTTAGCGTCGTCCCGGTTGGTGAATCGGCCCGTTCCTTCCAAAACAACGTCAATCTTTAGCTCTCGCCACGGCATTTGGGCCGGGTCGCCAATCTTTAGGCATTTGATGGGTTTACCCTCCACGATCAATTCATCGTCGGTTCCCTCGACCTCGGTGGGCCAGACGCCGTGGACCGAGTCGTATTTTAAAAGGTAAGCCAGTTCGGACGGGCTTGCCAGGTCATTTAAGGCAATAACTTCCAGGGGAAGTTTTCTATCTTTGATGATTTTAAAAATCGTTCGTCCGATTCGTCCGAATCCGTTGAGGGCTATTCGAGTGGTCATGTTATTACTCCTTTGATTGTCCAGTGTAACTGTCAATAACAAAACCCGATAATAAGCCTATCTAAATATAACTTAACAGTATTCCAGGGGAAATATACTCGCATTGCGGACTGGAAACCCTATCATGCACTGAAGTGTCCAACTAGATCAAATAAATTCTTTCTTCCTTTAAGGTTTTAGCACTGAACGGAAAATTGTTTCGAAATATAAGACTAATTGAAGAAAAGTAAAGATATGCTCTGTAATGTCATCCTGACGGGTTTAAAAGGCGGAATTTGACCGGCAAACCTGGACGAAGTCCGAGTTTTGCGGCTGCGTTTCCCCGGTTTACGGCTATTTCGATAAAACCGCTGCTTCCGGCCAGGGCGAGAGGTTCTCCGGGGGTGACCCTAGCGTAGGTTTTTGCGAGCACAACCGATACCCCCCGGGTGCGGGCCGTCCAGCAGTGTGCGGGAGCCCATTTTTCCAAAAGAGCGATCTCTACATTGGTAATCGCGTTCCCAAAGCGGTCGATGTGAATGACCTCGCCTTCCACGCTCTCCTTTGCAAAGGCGGGTTCGCCCCAGGGGGTGGGAGTAAGGCCGCAAAGGGCCCCAAACTTCTCAAAGGCAACCCCGGCGGCCAGGTGGGCGGCTGCGGGCGCGAAGATATCCCGCCCATGGAAGGTGCTGCTCACCGGGTTTGGCCGCAAGTGCTCATTTTCCAGACTTCTTGCCTCCCAGTGGGTTTTGCCCTTTAAAATAAGCGAAAAAAGGCCGTTATCGGGTCCTACGAAAAAACACCCCCCGGCCTTTACGACCACCGCCCTTCGATCGGTTCCCACTCCGGGGTCGACGACCGCAAGGTGGATTGTTCCGGCAGGGAAATATCCGTGGGCGGCGTAGAGAAGGAAAGCAGCCGATCGCACCTGCTGGGGGGCGATGAGGTGGGAGATATCTACCAACCGCGCCGCAGGGCAAATCTGGAGGATTACGCCTTTCATTGCGCCCACATATTCGTCCTGGAGCCCGAAATCGCTTAAAAGGGTGATCACCGGGGAATCCAAAGGATTTTTCCTCCTGCGAAAATGTATACTAAAGAAATAGCAAAACTTCTGCTATTCTGATAAGGATCAGGCTAACGAGTCAAGACTTGTTTTTTATCCACCGCGAAGGCGTGGCTCAATGAATTCCAGGAGGCGCAGATGAGGATACAAGATAAGGACCCGGCTGTCGAGCAGTTGCTTGCTTTTGCCAGGGATGTGGTTTCGGGCGCCGGCGACAAAGCCCTTGGCATGTATGGCAAAGGCGATGCGGCAGTTAAATTCGATGAAAGGCTCGTTACTTCGGCCGAGCTCGAATTGACCGATTTTTTTAAAGAAAGGCTCAGTTCGGTTTTCCCGGGGCACGCGATCTTTGGCGACCGGCTTCCCGAAGAAGACTACGTTCACGGAGAGAAAAGACATCTCTGGATATATGATCCTTTAGATGGAGTGGCCAACTTCCAGGCCGGAATTCCGATCTGGGGAATTTCCCTGGCTCTGCTTGAAAACTTTTGGCCGGTCTTCGGGGTTACTTTCATGCCCGTAACGGGAGAGCTTTTTTATGCTTCCGTGGGGCACCAGGCCTTTTGGGGCGAGCGGGAAATCAGAATTCCAGACACCGGTGAAATCAGCAACGAAAGCGTGCTGCTGACCTATTCGCGCTTCCATAACCACTACCATTCCACTTTCCCAGGCAAGATCAGAAACCTGGGGTCGACAGCGGCCCATGTCCTTTATGTGGCCACGGGACGGGCGGAAGGCGCGCTTTTGGCCAACGTTTCCTATCGCGACCTTGCCGCCGCGCAGATCATTTTGGAGGCCGCGGGCGGAAAGATTCACCGGCTTGACGGCAGCCACTTCCATTTGAGCGATTATCTTAGCGGCCAGCGCATCGAGGAACATCTCATCGCGGCCCCCGAGGGTTCTTTTGAATCCATACGCATGTATCTAAAGGAGGTCTAAGGGGGCGCACAGACCTTCTTAAAAGGATGGCCCGGGCGAAAAAACCGCTCCGCGTGCACGGGGGCGGCCTCATGGCGCCGATTATACGGACAGGACCTGCCGAAGTGCTTTGGCAATGGGAAAAAGCGACTCCGGTCGCCAAGGCGGGTCTTGTCCACTGCCCCTTAATCGGTTGCAAACCGCGGGGACGCGCCTGCCGCCAACTGGAAATCTTAAGGGCAATCGGCGGGTGCGGTCCCATTTTCCCGGTCTTCCAAGCCCTGCTTTGGGGCGTGATTGACCCGCCAAAGACTTCCACTCCGAAGCCTTGAACCTTTCATTAAACGATTCCCCCAAGTGTTGTATCCCGGTTCTTCAACCCTGGTTGATCGCGGTAGATCCCTACGGCTTTAAAGCGTGATTGAGCAAAGGGCTGTTTTCCGTAATTTCGAGGGCTCCGGTGTTTCGTCCACTTTGCGTGTGATTGCTCCGCCTTTTGGATAACGGTGTATTGACTTTGCGGGCTAATTGAAATAATTAAAATTATTTGGGCCTTGTATCGGATCTGCTGCCTTGCAAACTCATAGGATGGGAAGGCTTTAGAGCAGCGGCGTTTTCCCGGGGGCGTAAAAAGTTGTTGCTTAAAGCAAATGGGGGCTCCAGTCCGCCATTGTGCCCGCTTAATCGAGCGCCCTGCCTTACGGCTCGATTCCACAAGACCCTGCCTTTGCCTCCCTCGGTCCGCCCGTCGTCTTCCACAGGGACGCTCGGGGAGTGTGAGGGGTTGTCTCCATCCAGGAAGGGTTCCTGCCGCGCGATCATTTGCAAATGATCCTCCGCAAGCGGCAGGCTATTGCGCTTGAGTCCGGGGAAAGCAAGCCCTCCCCCGGTCGAATCTGAGGAGAAAGGACTAAACATGAAAGAGGACGTCGCAAGGGTTCGTACTTTCGCAATAATCTCACACGGCGGTGCGGGTAAGACCTCTGTGGCCGAGGCGATGATTTTCGGCGCAGGGGCTACGACCAGGTTGGGCAAAGTCGACGAAAGCAGCTCAGTCCTGGATTTTGAGCCTGAAGAGATCAAGCGCAAGGCGACCATAAGCAGTTCGGTTTATTCTTTTACCTGGAAAAAACAGCCCTTCACCCTGATCGATACTCCCGGTGATTTTAACTTTATTGCGGAAACCAAGACCTCGATGCAGGGCGGCGACTCCGTGGTCGTGCTCGCCGACGCCGTTGACGGGGTTAGGGTGCAGACCGAGAAGGTCTGGGAGTTTGCCAACGAATTCAAACAGCCAAAAATTGTATTCATAAATAAAATGGACCGGGAACGGGCCGATTTTGCCAAAACCGTGCAGGCTGTCCAAAATGTGTTCGGCAATAACTGCGTGCCGCTACAGATACCCCTAGGCGCTGCCGAAAGCTTTAAAGGGGTTGTGGATATTCTTGCCGGCAAGGCCTATGTCTACGGTGGGGACGACTCCGGGAAATTCGAAATAAAGGATATGCCCGAAGATCTCTCGAGCCTGGCCGATCAGTACAAAGAGGCGATTGTCGAACATGTGGCCGAAACAAATGACGAGCTGCTGGAAAAATACCTCGAAACCGGCGAACTGTCCCCTGAAGAAATAAAGGCAGCGCTGCGGGATGCGGTGATGAGCGCTAAATTGATCCCCATCGCTTGCGGTTCGGGAATGGTCAATAGGGGCATCCAGCCTTTGCTCGACCTTATCGCCGAATGCATGCCCTCTCCGTTGGATCGGGGGGGGGTTGAAGGGCGCACGCTCAAAGGCGATTCCCAAGCTCTTAGAGAGCCCGATCCGGATGCCCCTTTCAGTTCCATAGTAATTAAGACCGTTAGCGACCCCTATGCGGGAAGACTCTCCGTTCTGCGGATTTTTTCAGGAACTCTTACCCCCGATTCCACGGTTTTTAATGCCAATAAGGCCGTTAAGGAGCGCTTCGGACAGCTTCTAAGGATCAAGGGGAAAAACCAGGAACCCATTGAGTCCGCCGGACCCGGAGATATCGTGGCGGTGGCGAAGCTAAAGGAAACCGTAACGCAGGATACGCTCTGTTCGGAAAAAGAGCCCATAGTCTTTCCCGCAATTGAAATTCCTCCGGCTATCTATTCCCTGGCGGTCGAACCTAAGAGCAAGGGAGATGAGGAAAAGATCTTTTCTTCCCTCTCTCGCCTGATGGAAGAGGATCTTACCTTAAAACTGCAAAGAAACGACGAGACCCGTGAAATGATTCTCTCCGGTATGGGAGAAATTCATATAGAGGCTGTCGTGGAAAAGCTCAGACGAAAATTTGGCGTCGAGGTCAACCTCAAGCTGCCCAAAGTGTCCTATAAAGAGACGATCAAGGGCAAAGCCCGCGTACAGGGTAAATACAAAAAGCAGTCGGGCGGGCGCGGTCAGTACGGCGACTGCTGGATCGAAATCGAAGCCCTTCCCAGAGGCGAGGGCTTCCAGTTCTATGACAAGATTGTCGGCGGAGTCATTCCCCGGCAGTACATACCCGCGGTGGAAAAGGGAATCGTGGAGGCCCTGAATGAAGGCCCTCTTGCCGGCCATCCGGTCGTGGACTTTAAAGTCGACCTCGTGGACGGATCGTTCCATACGGTTGATTCCTCCGAAATGGCCTTTAAGATCGCCGGTTCCATGGCCTTTAAGAAAGGGGTTATGGAAGCCAAACCCACTTTGCTCGAACCCGTCATGGAAATGGAGATCACGGTTCCAGACGATGCCATGGGAGATATCATAGGAGATCTCAACTCCCGGCGGGGCAGGGTGCTGGGGATGGAAACCAAGGGCAACAAGCAGATAGTAAAAGCAAACACGCCCCTTTCCGAAGTGCTAAAGTATGCTCCGGACCTTCGCTCGATGACTGCGGGCCGGGGGATGTTCACAATGAAGTTTTCTCATTATGAGGAAGTTCCCGGGCCGCTTCAGGAAAAAATAATCGAGCTGGCCAAAAAGGATAGGGAAAAGGAAGAAAAATAGAACCAGTTAAATTTGCCGCGAAGCCCAAAGAGAACGCAGAGGAAAACAAAGCCCTCAAAAATCGCTTTTCCTCCGCACCCTCTTTGAGCTTTGCGGTCGATTTTTTTGATCCATCGGGAAAAGAGGATGTATTCACGAAAAACCGCGATTGTCACGATGAGCGATCTTGGCTCGCAAGGCAAAAGAGATGACGTCTCCGGCCAGGTTCTGGCCGAAAAACTTGGCGCCGAAGGCTACGAGGTCTTCTTTCGCACCATTATCCCAGATGATTGCCAGCGCATACAGGAGATGCTCGTCGAATTAGCCGACCGCAAAGGAGCAGCCCTTATCGTTACTACGGGCGGTACGGGAGTTTCTCCACGAGACGTAACTCCCGAAGCCACTCTTTGCGTCATCGAAAAGACCGTTCCGGGAATGGCCGAGGCCATGCGGGCGGCAAGCATGCCAAAGACCGCCCATGCAATGCTCTCGAGGGCCGTTGCCGGCATCCGCGGAAAAACCCTCATCCTAAATCTTCCCGGAAGTCCCCGGGGCGCACTGGAAAACCTCGAGGCCGTACTTCCGGCCCTGTCTCACGCGCTCGATAAAATACAGGGAGACCCCTCGGATTGTGCGGCCAAATAATTTTGGCCCTTGCGGGCGAGGGAAGGGCTTTTTATCTTTGTTCGTCCTGGAGGTTCCAGCCGGTCAAGGCCTCAAGTTGTGCCGCCATGTTTTGCCTGTGGCTTCCGGGCCAGTAAATCCTTCCGCACTGAGGACATTTGCGAAAATCCCTTGCCGTTTGGAAGATATAGTCGGGTACGGCGCCAAAGGCCCCCTCGGGGCTAGTCGGCTCGAGGCCGGTATTGCAAAGCGTGCACCTTGAAAACAACCGCACCTGGTCTCTTTGTATGCCGCAAAGGGATATCAGTTCCGCCAACTGCTCGAGATGACGATCGGAGCAAAGGAATATAACGCCCTCCCTGTCCCGGAATTTTTCCCTTCTGGTTACCGGGATAAATCCCGTGGAAAGCAACGACTCGATAACGGTGCGATCGGCCATTAAAACCGAGCGGGCGTCCATCCCAAGGACCCGCAGCCATTTAGCAAGCTTGCCCAGCATGCTATCGAGGGCGAATCGTTTTGCCGGCGCACTTGCACCGCACATCCGGTCTACTCCAGTTCGATTTTTTGCACTCCGGGCAGAGCCGGCAAGTGGAATACTCCGGGCTGAAAAGTGGGCGCGGGCTGCATCTGTTGGACCCGGATCTGCATTTGCCAATCCTTTGAGGATATGTCGATTGTTTGCGGAGTGGATTCTTTGGCCAGCTGGACCGGCGGATCGTAGGAAACCTGCCCCTCGAATTGCGGGGTTCCTATAAAGATCCGCTCGAGCGCGCCGGAGTGGAGCTGCCACTCGATATATTGGGTGGGGCTCTTGGATATTAAACGCAGCAGGCCTCCCTTATCGACGCTTTGGATATTTTTTAACTGCTCAGGGGACATGGTTGCGCTTAAGAGGCGGCTAAAGACCTCAACGGGCAGGTTTACCCCGCCCAGAAACCGGCGCACGAGAATTTGGGGGCTCTTTGCCGTGTAGAGCTTATTTTGAGAGGGAATCAAAAGAGAGGGGCCGGTTGGATTTAAGACGAAAAGAGTGGCTGTCATGCCGATAGGGGTAAATGTTTCAAATCGTACGAAGTCTGGGGATTTAACCAGAATCAGCGCGGGAGAGCTGAACTTGGCGGTCTTTCCGTTAACGTCGACTCGCACTTTGCATTGGAAATTTTTCCAGAAATCCGACCTTTGCTTCATTTGCGCGATTTGATCGGCTGGGCTGATTGGTTGTGAAACGGCTCCCGGGGCTTTAGTCTCGGGCAAAGGGGCCTCGACGCAGCCCGTTGATAGAGCCAGAACCAAGACAAGGAAAAGAAAAATCGCTGACAGGCGCGAAATGGATGAATGCATCTTCGAAAGGCTCCATGCGGGGGTAAGGGTGAGCCGGTCAATGGGAGGTGGAAAAAAGGGGGTGTATCGTTCCCATGTAACGTTACACCAGCTCACAAATCTACGGCCGGCCATGGGACATCCCACGGATTTTGTTCCGGGGCTATCGGATGGCGTCGAGTTTTGTCCGGATTTCCTTAGCCTCCGACGGATCGAACTGGATCGCTTTGCGGTAAGCCGCGGAGGCCTTTTGCTTTTGGCCAAGTTTTAGGTAGACATCTCCCAGATGCTCCTGGATGACCGGATCGTCGGGTACTCGTTTGGCCGCGCCAAGCAGCGTATCGAGCGCCTTTTTGTTCCTGCCCATTTTAAAATAGACCCAGCCCAGGCTGTCCAGGATATAGCCGTCATCGGGGGAAGCACTGAGCGCGCGCAGGATCAATTCCTTTGCCTCAAGCAGGTGTATTCCCTTTTGGGCGTAGCTGTAGCCGATAAAATTTAACGCATTGGCGTTTTTAGGATCCAGAACAAGGATTTGTCGCATCGTTCCAATGGCGTCCTTGTCTTTTCCCATCTTGGAGAGCACCAACCCCTTGCGGAAGAGCAGTTCGGGGTTGCCGGGCAAAATTTTCAAGCCGCGATCCAGGGTCTGTAAGGCCTGTTCATTCCTGTTGGTGTCCTGATAGACCTTTGAGAGGTAAAGATAGAGATCCCCCGCTTCGGGGCATTTGGCTATAGCCCGGTTCAAAACCGCCGCGGCCTTGTTAAAATCTTTTAACTTCAGATAAATCATTGCCATGCGTGGCTGCGCCGCATCCCACATCTGGCTTTTTGCCGGTATTTGGCCAAGACTGCGTAACGCCCCCCGATACTGCCCCATCCCCTCGCGGGCAAGCGCCAAATAATAGAGGGCCTGATCGTATTGGGGATGCATCTTTAAAAGGGCGCTAAAATCGGCCGCGCCTGCCTTGTAGTCCTTCTGCTGCAGGTGTATGATCCCGATTTTTAACCGGGTTTCCTCCTGCTGCGGGGCAATCTTCAACAAACGGTCAAACTGCTGGATTGCCTCCTGGCCTCTGTCCTCTCTCATATAGAGATTCCCAAGCCTTGAAAGCGCCTGGACGTTTGCCGGATTGTTTTCGAGGATCTCCTTATAAGTCTTTTCGGCTTCCCGCGATCGATCCGTCACCTCGTAGATGTAGCAAAGGTCGAGCATTGCGTCTTCAAAACCCGGATGTTTGGCAAGCAACTGCTTAAGAATCTGCTCGGCCTGATCGTAATATTTCATGTCCAGATAAATCCGCGCCTTGTAATAAAGCGGCACGGGATTGTCTGGAACTTTTTGTTCGAGCTGATCGAAAATCTCGATAGCCTTGTTGAAATGGCTCTGCTGGGCATACAATGCGCCAAGCATGAGATAGGCCTCGGTAGCCGAAGGATCTATCACAATGGCTTGCTTGTAGGCTTTTAGCGCCTCATCCAGACGGCCCTGCCTCACATAGACCTGACCCAGCAAAAGATAGGGCTTCAACCGCCCGGGAGCTGTGGCTATCGACTCTTCGAGCAGCTTTAACGCCGGATCGAGCTGCTTTTGGTGCAGGTAGAGCGCGGCAAGTTCGGATTCGAGCCTGGGGGAGCCGGGGTCGATCTGAAGTGCTTTCCTGTAAGCTTCTATTGCCTTATTATATTGCCTTTCGTTAACATATTGCTGGGCGGCCAAATAGTGATAGTAAGCCTGGGCTCTCAGGTCCACGGGCGTCTGAGGCCCGGACGGGGGCTTGGCCGGATTGAGCATCGATTGGCTGCAACCGGAAATAAGCACAACACACAAAAAAGAGACGAACAAGCGCGTAGAAGTCATTAAAAAGACTGGGCCCTCCTGTTGGAAAGAGCGAAAGAAGCAATAAGCGTAAAGCTTTGCAGGATTAGCATGATTATGGTTTTTCAGTCAATGAAATCCAGCTTCCCGACTGTAGAAATTACGAAGATGGGAACGTCTCGCCAAGGAATTCATCGCCTATGACACAAGATCAAAATCCCAAACTCCGAGAGGGACTCGAAGCGTGCCAGATCGAATATTGCGGTGAGAAAATGTTTCTGCTCCAGGATCGAATCGGTTTTGCTCAGACAAACCTCGTCTTTACACCCTCTGCGATCCGCATTGTGGCCAACATGAACGGCCGCAATTCCCTAGAGGAGCTGCAAGCCGATTTCATGCGTCAAACCGGACAGCTGATCCAGATGCAGGAATTGCGTGATCTGGTGGAAAACCTTGATAAGCATCTTTTTCTCGACAATGATCGGTTTCGAGGCCTGGCGGCAAAAAAAATCTCCGAATTTATCGACAACCCGCTCAGGAAAATGCGTCATGCCGGATCGAGCTACCCCGCCCGGCCCGAAGAGCTCACAGAAAAGCTGAGATCTTTTTTTGACCCCCAAAATGGCGGTCCCGGCTTTCCTCGCCCTTTAGAGGGCCAGGGACCAAAAATTTTAGGCCTTGTTGCTCCCCATATCGATTTAAGTAGCGGCGGTCCCTGTTTTGCCCATGCCTATAAGGCCGCAGCGGAGGCAATCGTGCCCGATACCTGGATAGTGCTAGGAACAGGCCACGAGTATGTTGAAAATTTCTTTGCCCTTACCGTTAAGGACTTTGAAACCCCGCTCGGCCCGGTAGCCTGTGACAGGCAAATTTGTGAGCAGCTGTTGGGGCAAACCGTTTTTAACCTGCGTGCGAGTGAATATAATCACTTATCTGAACATACGATAGAATTCCAGGCTGTATTTCTTTCTTTTCTCCAACCCGGGGCCCGCATAGTTCCGCTTCTATGCTCCTTTGGGCACGAGGAGTTTGTCGCGCGGCGAAACATGATCGATGAGTTCGCCGCCCTCCTCTCCAGGATCGTGTTTGAGAGCAAGCGCTCCGTGGGAATAATCGCAAGCGTTGACTTCGCCCATATCGGCCCTCGCTACGGGGATAGATTCATCCCCGATAAGGCGATGATCGAGCAGAGCCTGTCCCGGGACGCCTCACTGTTGAAAGCGTTGGAACGGTGCGGAGCCGATGATTTCATCTCCATGATCTACCGGGATTTAAACAGCAGAAAAATATGCGGCGTCGCTCCCCTTTATACGATGGCAAAGGCCCTCGAGGGGCGCGCCCGCGGAACTACGCTCAACCAATCCCATGCGCTGGTCGACCAACAGGGGTCTTTTGTGACCTTCGCCGGCATGGCTTTTTACGAAGGAACGGACAGGAACTGATGAGGGAGCAAAAAAATGAGCCCACGGTCGCAGTCGAAACCCTGGGCTGCAAGGTCAACCAGTATGAAACCTCCTATTTTTTCGAAGTCTTGAAAAAAGCGGGCTACAGGGTTGTCCCTTTTGCGGAGCGCGCCGATATTTATATCGTGCACAGTTGCGCGGTAACCGCGAGGGCTGGGGCGCAGGTCCGGCAGTTGCTGCGAAGGGCAAGGCGGACAAACCCGGACGCCCTGGTGGTCGCCGCCGGATGTTACGCTCAGCTGGAGGGGAACCGGATAGCTCGCGATGGGCTTGCCACACACATTCTCGGAAATCCCGCCAAATTCGATCTCATCGCTTGGTTGGGCCGCCCGGGCAGTTTCGAAAGACCCTGCCTTGCGCTCGATCCCGGTCCGCGCTCCTGCGCCGAGTTTGAAATAACACCCGTTTCGAGCATGCACACCGGGCGAACCAGGGCTATGCTCAAAATCCAGGACGGCTGTGACTCCTTTTGCTCCTACTGCGTTGTCCCCCATGTGCGGGGAAAAAGCCGCAGTTTGCCGGCCGAACTCGTTTTTTCCCAACTGCAAAAACTTACTCAGGCGGGCTACCAGGAAGTGGTGCTAACCGGCATTCATCTTGGGAAATGGGGCAAAGATCTCCTGCCCGCCCAAAGCCTGGCCGATTTGCTCGAAAGGCTTGGCTCTGAGAGCGCCCGCCCGCCGCGTCTTCGGCTCAGTTCGATCGAACCCGAGGAATTGGATTGCCGCCTGCTCGGAGTCGTTTCATCGGCGCCCTGGATTTGCCGTCACTTTCATATTCCTTTGCAAAGCGCGGACCCCCTGATCCTTTCTAAAATGCGCCGCACTTACGACCCGGGTTATTACAGCGAACTTGTCAGCCGTCTTCACGCTCATTTCCCGCAGGCCGCGATCGGGGCCGACGTGATCGTTGGCTTTCCCGGGGAAAGCGAAAAACAGTTTGAAAACAGCCTTGAGTTTATTCAAAATTTGCCTGTGAGCTATCTGCACGTATTCCCCTTTTCGCCTCGCCCCGGGGTCCCGGCAGCCGACTTTAAAGGGCGGGTGCAAGGAGAGGAGCTAAAACGGCGCGCAGCGTGTCTTCAAAGGCTTGGGGGGCAAAAAAAGCGGGCTTTTCGGGAAAGTCTCATTGGACAGTCCTTAGAGGTTTTGGCTGAAAGCGAGGTTTCCTCCGGCCTGTGGGAAGGGCTTTCCGATAACTATGTGAAGGTGTTTTTTTATCCGAAGGAAGATTTTAACCCAAAACTGCCGGCCCTGGTCAAAGTCGATGGATTCCAGGCAGAAGACCTCATGGGAACCCTTGTCGCCCAGGGAGCTTAAAAATACTGGAAGCCCTAAGAGGGCCGTTGTCGAAAATCCCCGGCAGGACCATTTTAGGTCCGGAAATAAGACAATAAGGGCAAAGAGCCGTTACTTGCCTTAAATCGACCTAGTCCCAGGATATGCCCATCTCTTCCTGCCACAGGCACAGGTTCATAAGGGGCCAGGCCATCATCCCGTAAGCGGGTTTTTCCAGGTTGGCCAAGAGGAGCTCAACGGATTCGGGCCGCAGCCACCCACGGGCAAAGGGGCTTTGGCGCAGGCTTTCTTCCACCATGGCGCGCATCGACCCGGCAAACCATTCGAGAAAGGGAGTCGGAAAACTCATTTTGCGCCGGGTGAGGATGCTTTGAGGCACCACATCGGCAAAGGCTTCGCGCAGCAGCATCTTGCTTCTGATCAGGCCCCGAGCGGCCGCTTCGATAGTATTTAGGGTGAGGGTTTCGGCTTCGTTTGCCTCTTCGGACCAGTCCATCTTGTAGTGATCGGGCAGGGAGAAGAGCAAATCCACGAGGCGAGGGTCGGTAAAGGGAACGCGACCTTCCACAGAAGCTGCCATGGTGCTCGAATCGAGGCGGAAAAGCAGGGTTTGCAAGTTTTTTTCCAGGATCAACCGCATGTAGGCGTCAAAAGGGGTGCAGTTTTTCATGGCCGCGAAGCGGTCTGCGTAGTGACCAATGAGAAGTTCGTCGTTTTTTAGCTCCTCCTGCCATTTGGGTTGGAGCAGGTTGAATTTGACGCCGAAATTCATATGAGCGATCAGGCGCAAAAAGTGATCGAGCAGGGAATTGAACCGGTCGGTTCCATACATGCGCTTTAAGGCCGAAGAGAGTATTTCCCTTTGGCCCGGATCGAACCGGTCAAGTTGGCGGGAGCGGATAAAATCGACCACCGAAAAACAGGCCTCCGTGTATCCGCCGAAGATCTCGTCGGCGCCTTCGCCGCTAAGGGCCACGGTGTATTCCCGCCGCAGTGCGCTTGCAAGCCTGTAGATGCCTATCTCGTTAGGGGTGCTGAGGGGTTGGCCCTTCTCGGCGATCAGGAATTTCCAGTCTGTGGGGTAATCGGATGGTTCGAGGACGATTTCTTTGCACCCAATACCGTAGGAGGCCGCGGCCTCGCGAATGTAGGGCCATTCGTGGAAGGACTCTCCCGCGGATGAGAGGTGTTGATAGCCCACGCTGTAGGCGTTGAAAGCACACAGTTTTGAGGCCTGAGAGGCAATGATCGTCGAATCGATGCCTCCGCTCAGAAATCCGCCCAGGGGCACATCGCTTATAAGTTGCGAGCGAACCGAGTCGTGAACGAGTTCGCGTGTTTGCGCGGCGGCCTGTTCGAAGGAAATCGCCTCGCGGCGCTGGGCGGGAAGCGTGCGGTAGCGCACCTGCCGGGGCGGTTTCCCCACGAAATCGCGCCTCACCTCCAGCCAGGAGCCCGGCTCGAGGCTGCATACCCCTTTTACCAAAGTACGAGACCCCATCACGACATGGGTTGTGGTGAGATAGTGGGAGATACCCGCGGGGTCGGCTGTGGCGGGCACCTCTTCAAAGGCCAGCAGAGCGGCCATCGTGGAGGCGAAATAAAATCCCCCTTTTCCGGCATAATAAAATAGCGGTTTTATCCCCAGGGGATCTCGGGCCAGGAAAATGCTGTCGCGGTTGCCATCGTAGACCGCGAAGGCGAACATGCCGTTAAACCGCTTGAGACAGGCGGGTCCCCAGGCCCTCCAGGCTTTAAGCACCACTTCGGTGTCCGAGGCTGTCGTAAAGGACTGCCCCTCCCGGCGCAGTAAATCTCTTAACTCCCGGTAGTTATACAGTTCGCCGTTATAGGTCAGGGCACCGAGGCAATCCTCGATGGGCTGAGAGCCGCCCAGCAAATCGATTACCGCCAAACGCCTGTGCCCAAAGACCCATCCGTTGCCGCGACTGATCCCCTCGCCGTCGGGGCCGCGACGGGCGAGCCTGCCAAGAACGCCGGCCATCTCTTTTCCGGCCTGGGCTCCCTTTGCTCCCTGGAAAAATACACCCGCGATACCGCACATGCTGGAAACCGCTCCTTGCATCCCCTGTGGGATTCAAATTTTTGACAAGTTGTCAGGTTTTAACGCCGGGACTTCCTGCAAAACACCCTTGCGGGTCACTTCGCAATACCCGATTTAAGGACGCCAAATAGGGTGAGCAATTTATATGCCACCTGTCGGGCCTCTTGACTATAGAGATTTTTTGAGACAGGGGGGGCAGGGCTGCCGGCCAGGGACGTAAAAACCACGAGGTTGAGCATCTCGCTCCGGCGCGAATTTGCGGGAGATAAATCAGGCTCGCTTTCCGGGGGCCGGCAAAGCCCCCCGAAAGGATGCCTAGGCTTTAATGCTGATGTTTTGGCCGATGGACTGAGCGGTGGCAGCGGGTAAGTCCGGGGAAACAGCGGGCGAATTGGATGCCGACTGCCTGAGAACGCCCACCATCTGTTGGACATCGTTTACGTTTGCTCCCAGTTCCCGTGCTATTTGGACTGTCGTAAAACCCTGGTCCACGAGCAGTTTTAACTTCTCGAGATCTTTTGCGCCCCAGGGTGGGTCTTTACTCAGCGCCATAACCGAAGCGGACGTTGAAGCCTGGAGTGTTCCGATGCTCATTTCCTAAACCTCCCATTCCCGCCTGAAAAATACGGGGTTTCCGCGGGAATCATCGCGGTGCAATTCTTTTTTAGACTTTCATACTCTTGACTAATCGGTTCTTTATTGAAAAAACTTTAACAAAAAAACAGCGAATCTGCTTGCAAGGTGCGATAAATTGAATTTAGAGGGAAAAGGGGAGCGCTAAAACCAGTGGATATACTAATGGAAACACGCCGGGGCGCAAGCCCCGGGACCGGCTTGGGGGACCTCCCGCTCTGTGATGCTTTCGATTACTTCCTCTCATGTTTCGGCGCCTATATTCCGAATTCTTTTCCAGGAAGAGGCGCGCAAATGAAATCATCGGCGTGTGGGGTCCCTTGTTAGACAGGATGAGTCATGAGCATGCAGGAAGCATCGGCTGGTAAAATACTTGAACAGATCCAAGCGGGTTATTTGCTGCCCCCCCTTTCCGCGATCGCTCTGAAACTCGTTGAACTGGCCTCAGACGAAAGGGCTACAAACGATCAGCTTGTGTGGCTGATAGAAAAAGATCCCTCCCTTAGCATTCGGCTTCTGACATTGGCAAACAGCTCTTTTTTTAGCGGCGACCTGCCCATAACCACCCTTTCCAGAGCCGTGATCAAGCTGGGGAGCCAAAAGGTCAGACTGATGGCCTTGACCATTTCCCTTAGAGGGGCCTTTCCTTTTGGCAAAGTCGAACAGTTTGATTACGAACTGTTCTGGCGCCTTTCGCTCTATCGCGGACTTGTGGCCAAAGCCCTGGCCCGGAGCTCCCGGGCCGCCAATCCCGAGGAGGCTTTCCTGGGGGGCCTTACCATGGAAATCGGTATGCCCGTTCTGTTTGATTTGTTGGTAAAAGGGCGGCCCGGCCAGTTCGATCTCAATTTTGAGCCGTTAGAAGAGGTGCTTGAAAAGGAAAAGAATTGCTTTGGCATCGATCATCGGATGGTTGGGGCTGCCGCCCTGGCTCATTGGAGGTTCCCAACCCATATCATTGACTGCCAGAGAGCGTGCGGGCAAGACCGGGCAAGCGCACTTCCCCCATTGCGCGAAATCTGCCGGCTGGCCAGGCTTTTTTCACAAACCCTGTTAAAGAGGGACGTGGCCTTCACGACCTTTTTCCGCGAGGCCCGCAGATGTCTTGGGCTCAAACACGATGAGGTGCAGGAGATCCTTTTGAGCACTTTTGCCGAGGTCGAAGAGGGAGCCAAAAGCCTCAGGGTAGAAATAGACAAGGAAAAAGATCTGCTCAGCATCATGGAAAAAGCCAACGCAGCCCTGGCTGAGATTTCAGGCAGAATTGACCACGGCAACGAATGCCGTGGCGTCCTGCCCACCTTTAATTCCATAAACCAGGGGGAAAAAACCGTATCCCAGACCCTCCAGGCCGTGGCCCACGAAGTGAGAAACCCACTTACGGCGGTAGGCGGTTTTGCCAGGAGACTGGCCGCTACGCTTGACCCGGACTCCGAAGCCGGCAAATACGCGAAGCTGATCCTGGAAGAGGCCCAGAGGCTGGAAAAGGCTCTGGCGGGGATGACCGGTTAGCCGTTTGGGTTTTTCCTAACCCTGGAAGGAAATGACTGGAATGGGTGCAGCTCTTTTAGAGCGATGCATTTAATCCGGAGGCAGTAAGGCGATGAGCCGGTAAGGGAGAAATTCCCGATCCTGAAGCGATTAGCCCGGGGGCAGGCCCTGAGGCCGACACCCCGGTTTTATTGTCACCCAATCTCAGAAGGGCCATTTCCACTCGGTTATGTCCCGGCGGTCCACTCCGAACTCGAAAGCATAATTTAAGCAGGAGATCTGGCTGTCGAGAAGCGCCTCTCTTACAGATGAGCCCGTATCCCGGAAACGCGGGACGCGGTCGATTGCGTCAATGGCAAGGCTGAAGCGATCGGTCTGGTTGCGGATGGCAAGTTCGAGGGGCGTATTGATGTTTCCCATCTCCTTGTAGCCTCGCACATGGATGTTTTGCTGGCCGGGCCTTCGGTAGGTGAGGCGATGAATCAGCCAGGGGTAGGAATGGAAGTTGAACACCACCGGTTTTGTGGATGTAAAAAGGACCTCGAATTCCCGGTCGCTCATGCCGTGGGGGTGTTCGCTTTTGGGCACCAGTCTAAAGAGGTCCACAACGTTTACGAACCGCACCTTCATGTCGGGCAGGTGTTGCCGCAGAAGAGCAACCGCGGCCAGGGACTCCATGGTCGGTACGTCGCCGCAGGAGGCCATGACGATATCGGGCTCTGCTCCCCGTTCGTTTCCCGCCCATTCCCATATGCCTGCGCCTTTCGTGCAATGAGCGATCGCCCCGTCCATGTCCAGGTACTGGAGGTGCTCTTGCTTGTCGGCTACGATCACGTTGATATAATTGATACTTTTTAAACAGTGGTCGGCAACCGAGAGCAGGCAATTGGCATCGGGGGGCAGATAGATGCGTACGACCTCAGGGCTCTTGTTGGCCACCACGTCGAGAAAGCCCGGGTCCTGGTGAGTAAAGCCGTTGTGGTCCTGGCGCCAGACAAGGGCCGTGATCAAAAGGTTTAGAGAAGCCACGTTGGCTCGCCACGGTATTTCATGGCACTTTTCGAGCCATTTTGCGTGCTGATTTACCATCGAATCTATAATGTGGACAAAGGGTTCGTAGCTGTTTATAAAGCCGTGCCTTCCGCTTAGAATATAGCCCTCCAGCCACCCTTCCACCGTGTGTTCGCTAAGCATCTCCATGACCCGGCCCGTGGGGGTCAGTTCGCCTCCGTCGGCGTCTTCGGGAAAATATTGGCCGACCCAGACCTTGCCGGCGGCTTCATAGATTGCCTCGAGCCTGTTCGATTGCGTCTCGTCTGGTCCAAAAACTCTGAAATTATGGGGATTTAACCGCACGATTTCCCGGAGAAGCTCGCCAAGAACCGGCACATTGCCCGCCGATGTCACCGCGCGCTGCTCTACGGTCACAGCGAACTTTCGCATATCGGGGATCTCTAGGGGGCGGCGAAGAAGCCCACCGTTGGCCACGGGGTTGGCGCTCATGCGCCGATTGCCCTCGGGGGCCAGGGCTCTAAGTTCGTCCAAAAGCCGTCCCTCTTTGTCGAAATGCTTGTCGGGGCCGTAGCTGAGTAACCACGATTCGAGCAATTTGAGGCGGCCGGGGTCTGTTGCCACCCCGGTAAGAGGGATCTGGTGGGCGCGCCAGAATCCTTCCAGGTAATGCCCCTCGACCTTTCGGGGCGCGGTCCAGCCTTTGGGGGTGCGAAGGACGATCATTGGCCATCTGGGTCGAAACGGTACGCCCGAAGTTCGCGCCTGTTGCTGAAACCTTCGGATTTCGAGCACACAGTGCTCGAGAGTAGCCGCCATGGCCTGGTGCATGCTCTCGGGTTCGCTTCCTTCAACGAAATAGACCGTATAGCCGTAGCCTTTGAAAAGGTGTTCGAGTTCTTCGTGGCTTATGCGCGCGGGGATGGTGGGGTTGTTGATCTTGTAACCGTTTAGGTGCAGCACGGGCAGTACGGCCCCGTCGACTATGGGGTTTAGGAATTTGTTGCTGTGCCAGCTGGTAGCCAGGGGGCCGGTTTCGAATTCTCCGTCTCCGACCACCGCAAGGGTGATAAGATCGGGGTTGTCAAAGACGGTTCCGAAAGCATGGGAGAGACTGTAGCCTAACTCGCCGCCTTCGTGGAGACTGCCCGGCGTTTCAGGCGTAGCGTGGCTGCCTATGCCTCCGGGAAAGGAGAACTGTTTAAAAAAACGCTGCATTCCCGCGAGGTTTTCGCTCTTATCCGGGTATACTTCGGAGTAGACGCCTTCCAGATAGGCCTGGGAGAGCACCGAAGGGGCTCCGTGACCGGGTCCCGAGATATAGATGGAGTTTAGATCGTATTTTTTAATCAATCTGTTGAAATGGACATAGATAAAACACTGGCCGGGGTCCGAGCCCCAGTGGCCCAGAAGACGCGGTTTTATGTGCTCGGGTTTTAGCCCCTCTCTCAAAAGAGGGTTATCCCGTAGATAAAGCATGCCGAGGCAAAGATAGAGGCTGGCTTGCCAGTAAGAATGGAGCTTGCGCAGTTCCTCGGCGTCCAGCACAGTTCCACCCACGGTCGAGCGGGCAGGCCCGTAAGCGCTGATGCTTTCGGCCCGGGTTGCGTTCGCCGGTTCTTCGGCCCGGTTTGTCATGGCTGTCTCCTGAATTTGAAGTTGGGATCGCTACCTTGTCTTTTGGTCGCAAAAGCCTTTCTCGCTCTTAATACCGAACCATGGGAGCGTCAACCTAATAGCACAAAACGGGCCGCACTATTCGCTATTCCCTATTGCGTGTTGTTGTGCCATTATGCCCGGGTGAAAGGAATAGACTCCCATGAGCGGCCCGGACTGGGATAGCGCCCAAACGCTTTTTCTGCAATACCTGCGCTACGAGCGAAACCTGAGCGAGGAAACCGTTAGGGCCTACGCAAGCGATTTGAGCCAGTTTGCATCTTACGCCCGAGGCCTTGTGGGGACAGGGGTTCTCGAACCCGGTGCGATTACACCCGAGACCGTGCGTGGGTTTATGGTTTCGGTTTACAGGTCCCTTGAAAAAGCGAGCCGGGCGCGAAAGCTCTCCGCGCTGCGTTCTTTTTTCCGGTATCTGTGCGGGGCGGGTTTTTTGGTCGAAAATCCAGCCGAGCTTGTGGCCCATCCAAAGCTTGAGCAAAAGGTGGTTTCCTTTCTGACCGTCGACGATGTCTTCGGCTTTCTCGATGCGCTTCGCGCCGGGGCGCTAAAACGCGAGGGGACGTGGAGGAAGGCCAGAAACTGGGCTCTTTTCGAATCTTTGTACTCGACGGGCATTCGCGTGAGCGAACTTGTCCATCTTGACCGCGAAGAGGTGATTTTTGACGAAAAAGTTGTTCGCGTCAGAGGAAAAGGGCGAAAAGAACGCATTGTTCCCATCGGGACAAAAGGTCTTGAGGCCCTCAAGCACTATCTTTGCGCCCTTGAGTTTGCCTTTGCCCAAAGGAGGGTTTCGGCTCCGAGGGCCCTTTTTTTAAATGCGCGGGGAGGCAGGCTTACCGCCCGGTCGGTAAACAGGATCCTCAAGGCCGAGTTGATCGCATGCGGGCTTTGGCAGCATTTGAGCGCTCACGGGCTAAGGCATACTTTCGCCACGCATCTTCTCAACGCCGGAGCCGATCTGCGGGCCATACAGGAAATGCTCGGACATGAGAGCCTTTCAACGACCCAGAGATACACCCACGTAAACATCGACCGGCTGATGAAGGTCTACGATGCCTCACATCCCAGAAGCAGGAAAAAATAGGACTATCTGGTGATTATATTCCTATTATTGTGATAATTTGACCGAATTTGGCATATACTGCCATACGACCATGATGGGGAGAAAATAATGCTCGTGCCTGGTTCGAAAGTGCGCAGCACTACAGTGATAGTTGTTCGCAGGGGGGGCGGTGTTGTAATGGCCGGCGACGGCCAGGTCACGATGGGGGAGACCATCGTCAAACATCAGGCCAAAAAGATCCGCAGGCTCTACCACGAAAAGATCCTGACCGGTTTTGCCGGCTCCACGGCCGATGCTTTTACCCTGTTTGAAAGACTGGAAGCAAAGCTCGAACAATATAACGGTAATCTCAAACGCGCCGCGGTGGAACTGGCAAAAGACTGGCGCATGGACCGGGCGCTAAGAAAGCTTGAAGCGCTGCTCGTGGCCGCGGACGCCAAGGATTCTTTCATACTGAGCGGAACGGGCGACGTCATAGAACCCGACGACGGATTTGCCGCCGTGGGCTCCGGAGCCCCTTACGCGCTTGCCGCCGCGCGAGCCCTCGAACGTCACACAGACCTTTCGGCCCGTCAGATCGCCGAGGAAGCCATGAGCATCGCCGCATCCATCTGTATTTATACCAACAAGGAATTTGTGATCGAGGAGCTTTAATTGATGCAACCACCCCTTACACCGGCTGAAATAGTAAGTGAGCTCGATAAATATATCATAGGGCAGAAAGAGGCCAAGCGCATGGTGGCCATAGCGCTGCGAAACAGGTGGAGAAGGCAGCAGGTGCCCGAACACCTGCGCGACGAGATAGCGCCCAAAAACATCATAATGATCGGACCCACGGGTGTGGGAAAAACAGAGATAGCCCGCCGTCTTGCCCGTCTTGCCCAGTCGCCTTTTCTAAAAATCGAGGCCAGCAAGTTCACCGAGGTCGGCTATGTGGGCCGGGATGTCGAATCCATGATCCGCGATCTTACCGAACTGGCGGTCAGCCTGGTGCGAAACGAGGAGATGGAGATTGTAAAGGTAAAGGCCGAGGAAGTAGCCGAGGAAAAGCTTCTCGATATCCTGTTGCCGCCCAAGCAGTCCAGCCCCGAAGTGCGCGAGCATCCTTTCCCCGATGATGAGGCCACGGCCCTGATCGAAGCCAGGCAGGAGTCCGAACAGGCCGATTCCACCAGGGAAAAACTCCGAAAGCTGCTTAGAAAGGGTGCTTTAGACGACCGCTACGTCGACCTCGACGTTCCGGATCGCAATACGCCGATGGTAGAAATCTTCGCAGGCGCGGGCATGGAGGAAATGGACTTTAACCTGCGTGAAATGCTTGGCTCCATGCTTCCCAAACGCACCAAGCGCAGGAAAGTCAAGATCCCCGAGGCCCGTGAGTTGCTTATCGCCGAAGAATCCCAGCGCCTTGTCGATATGGACAAGGTAATAAAGTCGGCCATCGACAGGGTCGAACACTCCGGTATCATATTTTTGGATGAAATCGATAAGATCGCCGGAAGAGAAGGTGGGGGCAGGGGGCCCGACGTCTCACGCGAAGGCGTCCAGCGCGATCTTCTGCCCATTGTCGAAGGCTCGACGGTTACTACCAAATACGGGATGGTAAAGACCGACCACATCCTTTTTATAGCCTCGGGGGCCTTCCACATCGCCAAGCCCTCCGACCTTATCCCCGAGTTGCAGGGGCGTTTCCCCATCCGCGTCGAGCTCACCTCGCTTTCCCGGGATGATTTCGTTCGGATTCTAAAGGAACCCGAAAACGCTCTTATAGCTCAATATAAGGCCTTGCTTGAAACCGAGGGCGTCGAACTGGTCTTTGACGCCGAAGCCATAGACGAACTTGCCGAAATTGCCTACCTGGTAAATTCGAGAACCGAAAATATCGGCGCAAGAAGACTTCACACGGTCATGGAAAAGCTTCTAAGCGATATTTCGTTTAATGCTCCCGATCTTAAAGGCCAGACCGTGCATATAAATCCCGAGTACGTGCGAAAAGGTCTTAGCGAGATAATTAAAGACGAGGATTTGAGCAGATATATTCTGTAATCCCCGATCCGGGCCGCCGTTTTTTAGACTCCCTTCGCCTCCGGTCCCCAAATGAACTTGTGCAATTGCAGGTTCAGGCGGACCGGAAGGCGGTCTTCCAAAATCCAGCGGGCAAGAAGTCGGGCTTCGATTGCGTTAAATATCGGAGAAAAGTTGATTTTGCATTTCCCCTCCGGAATGGTCCCGAGGATGGCGCGGGCGAATTCGTAGTCTTTGCGGGTCCCGATGACGAATTTTAATTCATCCCGTTTCCCAAGTCTTTGGAGGTTGCCAAGATCGTTTTTGTGCGACATCCCGCTCGAAGGGCATTTTACATCGACTATCCTTGCGCATCTCGGGTCTACCGGCCCTATGTCCAGGCTTCCGTTGGTTTCAAGGAGCACTGTTAGTCCCGCCTCGATCAGCCCCGATAGAAGCTGCGGGGTCTCGGCCTGAAGAAGCGGTTCGCCTCCGGTTACTTCGACAAGATGGCAGCCCGTCCGGCGGACCCGTTCGATAATGTCGAAGATTTCCATGAGCGAGCCCTGCTCGTAGGCATAGCCCGTATCGCAATAGGCACACCTCAGGTTGCACCCTGTAAGCCTTACAAAGAGGCAGGGCAGTCCCGCCCAGGAGGACTCTCCCTGGATGCTGTGGAATATTTCGTTAACCTTGAGCGCCATTTGCCCTATATAGCCTCGCTTTTTCGAAATGAAAAGAAGGGGAAGACATTTCTGCGATGCAGGCCCCAGAACCGGCCCGCATCGCAAAATCATGGAAAATCCCTATTTTCCCCTAAACTCGGGTTTACGTTTTTCCATAAAGGCTGTAATGGCTTCGCCCAGATCCTGGGAGGGAACAATATTGCAGCTGACCGAGGCCACGTATTTTAGACCATCGGCAACTGATTTGCCCATGCAGTAATTTAAAACGTCCTTGGTTGCCTGAACGGCCAGAGGGGGATTGCCCGCTATACGCAGAGCCATCTTTTCGGCTTCCTCCATGAGGATTTCCCTGCTGTCGTAGAGTTCGTTGATCAGCAAAACCTCCCTGGCTCGTTTGGCGCAAATATTTCCGGCCGTGTAGGCGAGTTCCCGGGTTATTCCCTGGCCGACAATAAGGGGCAAACGCTGAAGCACGCCGACGTCGGCCACAAATCCCACGGCGGCCTCGCGCAGGGAAAAGATCGCGTCGCTGCTGCACAGCCTTATATCACAAGCGCTTATCATATCCAGTCCCGCACCGATGCAATTGCCGTGGACGGCGGCAATGACGGGCTTTGGGCATTCTTCGATACTGCTAATGGCTTCCTGGAGCAGACGTATGTTTTTAAGAAACGCCCACTTCGTGGCTCCTCTCTGATCCTTTTCCATGACTTGCGGGATTGCGCCGATCATGCTCATAAGGTCTATGCCCGCACAGAAACTCGGGCCCCGGGCCGCCAAAATTACAACCCGGATATCCGCATCATTGCTTAGGTCCTCGAAAATAGCCTTGGGTTCCTTCCAGGCCGGCGGGTTCAACGCGTTTTGTTTCTCGGGGCGGTTGAGATAGACCCAGGCAACGGGGTTTTTTTTCTCAACGCGGTAAAATTGATAGTCGCTCACAACAGCTCTCCCTTTTTAAACGTGGCTTTAACTCTCATGTGCTGTCCGTTTATATACTTTTGGGCTGATTTGAGGGCAAAAAAATTAGTTTCCTTTCGCTTACGCCGGTAATGGGGGGATTGGCTCTTTTATCTTTTCAGCCACCCGTTTCTTTTAGAAAAGTGCAAGTTGCGCTCCGCCGGATTGCCCTTATTTTGAAAATAGCCGTAAACATAGCCGGGCAGACCGGCTCGATAAAACCGCTTTGTCCGCTTAAAGCCTCTTACTGCCGATTTGTTTCATGGAACCGACTTCCATGCTTCTAAAACTGCGTCTTCTTATAAAATGTCGCGGTGTATTGGTCTTTATCTTGTTCGCCTTGCCGGCAATTGTCCCCCTCTGCGCCCCGGCTTTCGCATCCGAAGAAATCGTCACAAGGGAGGCCTACGAAAGGTTTGCGGCCTCGGTGGTTTTGATTTTGCTGATCGCCCTGGTCCTTGGTTTGATTTTGGCCAGAAGGCGTCGAGTCGCGCTAAACGGCTAAAAAGAGCCCTTTTGCAACAAATGGAGGCAAAAATGCGCTGCGCGAAACCCGTTATCCTCACTTTTGCGGCCTGGTGGCTGCTGGCGTCCGTCTGTTGTGCTTGCGCCGCAACAGACGATGAAAGCAACAATATAGAACTCTATGAGCGCTTGTCGCCCGCTGTGGTGTGCATCACGAGTACGGTGATCGAACATATTTTCAAAAGATCTTTTGCCGCCACCGGGACCGGAGCCGGGGCCATCATCGATCCTCGCGGCTACATTCTTACAAACGGGCATGTGATCGGCAGCAGCAACATAGAGGTCCAACTGTCCAACGGCAGAAAGTATAAGGCCAGGCTGATAGGTTCGGATCGCAGGACCGATCTTGCCGTTGTAAAGATTGATGCCCCTCAGGAAGATTTGACCGCGATTCCCATGGGAAATTCGGCCAATTTGAGGGTAGGGCAGAAAGCGCTCTCGATAGGAGATCCTTTCGGCCTGGACAACAGTCTGACCGTTGGCGTGATCAGTTCCGTTGGGCGCACCATCAAGGCCAAAAACGGCTTTGCGGTCCAGGGGGTCATCCAGACCGACGCCGCGATCAATCCGGGTAACTCGGGAGGGCCTCTTATCGATTCGTCCGGAAAAATGATCGGAGTCACTACGGCCATTTTTAGCCCAACGGGGGCAAACGTCGGGATCGGGTTCGCCATTCCGGTAAATCTGGCCAAGGAAGTGGTGCGCCGATTCGTTCACGGGAGATACTACAGTTACTCCTACCTGGGGGCCTCCTTGATGAATCTTGCGCCGATCCTGGCCAGGCAGATGCAACTTCCGATAAGTTCCGGAGCGATCGTAACGGCCCTTGATCCGGAAGGGCCGGCTCAAAAAGCGGGTCTTAAGGGCGGACTGCGAATGCATCAGGTCGGAAACGACGTTGTAATATCGGGCGCAGATGTGATAGTGAGTGTCAATGGGGTAAAGGTGGCGGGTGCTGAAGCCGCTGAACGGGAAATCCACAGGCGGCGTCCGGGCGAAACGGTACTGCTCGGAATTGTCCGAGGTGATGGGAAATCGGAGATTTTGGCCGTAACCCTGGGTCAAAGGCCCCCCAAGAGGAAAGGCTCTCAGCCGTAAGCGCCCGCGGGCAAGGCTGTCGTAGACAATTGGAGAAAAAGGAAATGAAGGGCATGGTAAATTTGCTGACCCAGCGCAGTCCGCGTCCGGTAACCTTGGTGATCATGGACGGGGTGGGCTTTCGTGAAGACGAGCTTGGAAATGCGGTGGCGGCGGCTTTTACTCCCAATCTGGATACCCTGCTTGCAAGTTGTCCCTACCGGCTGCTTAACGCTCACGGTACGGCCGTCGGCCTTCCTTCGGACAGCGATATGGGAAACTCCGAAGTCGGCCATAACGCCCTTGGCGCCGGACGCCTCTATCCCCAGGGGGCAAGACTGGTAAACGAGGCCGTCCAGACGGGGGCTATTTTTGAGGGCAACGCCTGGCGCCGGCTGGTGGGCTACTGCTTCCAACACGGCGCCACGATGCATTTTATCGGACTTCTTTCCGACGGAGCCGTTCACAGCCACATAAAGCATCTGGAAGCAATGCTTGACCAACTTGCTTTTAAGGAAAAGCTACCGCGGGCGCGGGTGCACATTTTACTCGACGGCCGGGACGTCGGGGCGACCTCGGCCCTGGAATACGTCTCCAGGCTCGAAAGCCGGCTTCAAAGCCTTAATGCCCAGGCCGGCGTTGACTACCGGATAGCCGGCGGGGGCGGGCGAATGAAAATTACCATGGACCGCTATGAAGCCAATTGGGGTATGGTCGAACTGGGATGGAAGACCCATGTGGGCGCCCAGGGCAGGCGTTTTGCTTCAGCCGAGGCCGCAATTAATGCCTTCCGCGCGGAAGAACCGGGGATAATCGACCAGGATTTGCCTCCGTTTGTAATCGAAGACGAAGCGGGAAACGCCCTCGGACCGATCCGTGACGGCGACTCGGTCGTTTTTTATAACTTTCGCGGCGACAGGGCCATCGAGATAAGCCGGGCTTTCGAAGAACCCGATTTTTCCCATTTTCCTAGAACACCCTATCCCAAGGTTCTCTACGCCGGAATGATGGAGTATGACACTGAACTCCACATTCCAGGCAATTTCCTGGTCGAGCCGCCCCATATCGAGCACACTCTGGGGGAATATCTTTGTTCGGGCAACATGCGCCAGATGGCTATCAGCGAAACACAAAAATACGGCCACGTCACCTATTTCTGGAACGGCAACAGGTCGGGAAAAATAGACGAAAAGCTCGAAGACTACTTTGAAATTGCCTCCGACATCATACCCTTCGAGCAGCGGCCGTGGATGAAGGCTGCCGATATTACCGATAAAACCGTGGAGGCGATCCTGTCCAAACGCTACGATTTCATAAGGCTTAACTATCCCAACGGTGACATGGTCGGCCACACCGGCGTATTTTCCGCGGCCCGCATAGCGGTGGAAACCGTGGACCTGTGTTTGGGCAGACTCATGGCCGCCACCCGCAAGGCGGGGGGAATCCTCCTTGTAACCGCCGATCACGGCAATGCGGAGGAAATGTTTGAAATCGATTCAAAAACCCATAAGCCAAAGCTCTATCCGAGCGGGGAAATCAGGGCCAAAACCGCTCACACCCTAAATCCGGTCTGGTTTATAGTCTTTGATCCGACGGGAGAAAACTCCGTTGAGTTTAATCCGAAAATCGCAAAGCCGGGCCTCACAAATGTTGCCCCCACCATTATGCAACTGCTGGGCGTCGAGCCCCCTCAAATCTACGATCCGCCCTTGCTGCTGTTTAAGCAGTAGCGATGATTGGACAGGGTGGGCCCAAGTTCTTTGCCCACCCTTTTGGTCATGTCGTCTGCGCTTTTTAGGTCCGATCCGGGATATCTCAGGAAATACGGGAATAAAAACTAAAATTTTTCAAAATGGACGAATTCCGAGCGTTCCTTGCGCTTGGGCGCGCCCGAGACCTTGGCGGGATAACCCAGAGGAACAAGCGTTGCCAGTTCGTAGCCCTCCGGGATCTGGAGGACTTCCTTGGCCCTTTCGTGATCGAGCAGGCCGGCGATCACGGTCCCCAGCCCTTCGTTTTGTGCCGCGAGACAAAGAGTCTGGGTCGCAAGTCCCAGATCGTAGAGGAACCAGTCTCCAAATTTTGTTGTAACCTGCCCTTTATAAAAGCCCGAAGATTGAAGCTTGCCGCATACAGCGATCACCACAGGCGCTTCAACCATGGCGCGGGTCGCCGGATTTCCCTTGCTAAGGGTCTGCTGGAGTTTGGCCTTGACCTCCCCGTTTGTAACAACGATCATTTCCCAGCACTGGGTATTGGCCCAGGAAGGCGACCAGCGCACCGCTTCGAGCAGTCGTTCGAGTACCTCCCCGGGTACCGAGGTATCCTGATAGTGTCGAACGCTGCGGCGATTTTTAATTGCATCCATCACTTCGGCCATTATTTCCCTCCTTTTTTTTCGAGGCAATTGTTCGCATATTGCAGCCAATAGATTATTGCAGCCGAATTTTTCCGTCAAGGCATTTGCGGGTGGCGGGAGCGGAGCGATTTCTTTCGCCCGCCAAGATGATCGGCAATGCCGGAGGGGCTTAAACTCAGCTCCCTTTTCCGGCATTGGGCCTAAGAGTCAAAAAAGAGCACGAATGCGTTTTGCACCTCTACGACCTGTTGTCATGCCTGCGAGGCGTGGTGGGCCGTTGCGGACGCGGCCGTCTCGGAGGCAACGGGCAGGTTCTCCACCATAAATGGGTTTATAATGGTTACCGGCACGGGCGAAGCCTTTGCAATGCGCTCAGCCGGGTCTAAGAGAAGCGCCCGTTGAAAAAAAGGCCGGTCATAGGCGGCCAGGATCATCCTGTCGATTCCTTCCGAGACTATGTATTTTTGGATTTGCTCGGCGGGTTTTCCGCTCAAAACTATCCGCTTTACTCGAGGGAAATCGCTAAAATATTTTTCGGCGAATTCTTCGAGATCCCGTTCGGCGAGCGCGACATTCTCCGATTCCATCAGGTCAAGCGACCTGTGAGGGATAAAAAAGGTATCGTATCCACTAAATGTTTCCACGACATGTGCGAGGTGTAGTTCGGCGTTTGACTGCTCGACCAGGGAACGCACCCTGGAAACTATCCTGTACGACGAACCGGCAAGATCCACCGGGAAAATAATTTTTTTGTCAGTCATTTCATCCTCCCGCCGGTTGGTTTGTCTTTGCGCTTGCCGCCCGGCCATATATGTACGGTTATAAAGATAATCATTGATCCTCCCGGAGGTATGCAATATATTTGTTTAAAGTAAGCTATCACGATGCGTGACAATACCTTTTGTACCCCTTTTTTCTCGGGCGGTTTCTCGTCTTTTTGTTTTTCAAGTCTTACGGGGGCAAACCGCAACCCATTCCGGGATGCAAGAGTCCGGAAGGCAGCGCCAAAATGTTGGCATATCTTGAAGCTTTTCACTCGTGGGATTTGGGACTCCATGCGCCTCGTCTTTACGTCCAGGGCCATTCTCCGGGGCGGGGAGCACTAAAAAGCCCCATTGCAAAAAATACCGATTGGGGTGTGGCATAAATATTGAACCATATAGAGGGCAAACTTGGGAGAGTTTCCTACAGGGTCCCCAAACTCTTCAGCTTGGAGCAACAGATGGACACAAATAACGCTAAAAGCCTTCAATACCATATCGACCAGGTCAGGGAAGGGAAAAGATATTTTGAAAACGCCTACCAGGCCGTTGCCAGAATGATCTTAAACGAACCGTTAGCAACAGAAAAAGTGATGGTCAACGGTAAGAGCACCTATGATTTTCAGATCTTTAGAACCCTTCCCAAGCACGTCATAGGAATGTATGACGAAATCAACAGTTTCGTCTCCTTTGTAAAGGATGCCGCCGAAGGGGGCTCCTCACGGGAGATGGCCTTCGTTTTGGTGGGCGAACCCGGCAACGGTAAAACATTCTTTGTCGACTATCTTTGCGGTCTCTATCGAAATTTTATCGCGCGGGAGGAAAACCGACGCTATACCTTCAACATCAAGAACCTGGAGGTGTTTGGGTCCTACGGCAAGATAAAATCCATTCAGTCCCAGACCTTCGAAGACCCGATGATCCTGGCCATGAACCTTTTTGAGTCCGAGGACAAAAACCGGCGGTTTCTTTGCGAATCCGCCGGTTTTACCGAAGCCCAGGTCGAAAGGCTCTATGTCAATTACAGGCCTCTTGGCGCGTGCAGCGATTATATAATGAACGAGATAAGAGAATACGCCGGGCAGGATCTCGAAAAGCTTCTGGGGTTTTTCGAAGTCGTTCCCATTGCCCTCAGCGAATCCATGGGATCGATGACGGGCAAATACTCCGCAAAGGATAAGATTACCTCCTCGGCCGTCGATTTGCTGGGAGAAGAGTCCATCCAGAGGCTCCTGCATATCTCGGATCTCAATAACCCCTACAGGTTCGATCTTCGAAGGGGCGCTCTTGCGCGGGTAGCCGGGGGAGGAATCCATTTCAGCGATGAAATCTTTAAGAACAAAAAGGACCTCGTCCAGGTCTACCTGGGCGTAATCCAGAACCGCAACATTGAAATCGACGGGTTTCGCTGGCCCATCGATACCCTCATTATCGCTACCAGCAACAACTCGGAATTCAACAGGTTTCTTGCCGAAAAGGAAGAGGCCCCCATTGTCGACCGGTGCAGGATTTGCTATGTGGCCCATAATACCGACTACCGGCTCCAGGAACAGTTGACCTCCTATGCCATAGGCAGTGAGGCTAAAACGACGCTTACCAAGGAAAAGCTCCACCAGGACCCCAATTTAAACAGCGCGGCCTCAGCGGCCGTGGTGCTCAGCAGGCTTCCAAGGTCTGAAAAACTCACTCCCATAGAAACCATGAAGCTTGCCGCGGGGGAAGTCGCGGGGGAAAAGAGCATAAAGACGCTTGCCGAGGTAATCGATTCCTTAAATCATGAACCCGATATCACCCGAAGATTCGGCCAGAAGGGGCTGGGGCAGAGAAATCTGGGCCGGGCCGTGCAGCTGCTCATGGAAACCTCGGAGACCAATGAAGGGCAGTGCATGTTTGCCTACGATATCTTTAAATCCATCGAACGGGTTATTCTCGATTACGTCTCCGAGGTAAGCGATCGGGCCAAGTTTCTGGACGATCTAAAGATCGCCAAAGGGCTCTACCGCGAACGGATAATGACCGAGATGTTTAACGCTTACATGGATGAGCCCCATGCCATCCGTAAAGACGTTATGAACTACGTCAATATGATTATCGGGATAGACGCCGAAGACCTTGGGCCCGACAGGATGTGGAAATACAAAAACCCGCAGACCGGAGAGCTTAAGGCCCTTAAAATCGACGAGCGCTATATCCAAAGCGTTGAGGACCGGCTGGGGCTAAAGACCAGGGAACAGAAAGAATCGTTTAGGACCTCGATACGAAAGATTTACGGCCAGAAGATGTCAAGCGACAGGGACTACGACTTCATGGACAATCTCGAGCTCGTGAAGGCCGTAACCGATGTGCGGCTAAAATCCGATATCGCGGGGGCCGGAAGCCTCATAGGGGCCCTGGCCAACCGCACTAACGAGGAAAATCAGAAGCTCTACGACAGGATTATAAACGCGATGCTTGAAAAACTGGGATACTGCCGGACCTGCGCCCAGAAAACCGTCGAATACTTTTGTACTAAAAGCGATGAGAATTGATCAAAATAGAGCCCGGCACAAAGGCTAACACGAGGCTACCCCATGGAAAAACGGGTTAAAGACTCCCTTGAGATAAAGAGCGAAGAGGTTTTGAAAAGCGAGGCAAAAAAACAGAAGGGGTCTCTAACGGCCCCGCAAGCCGTGGACAGGGGGGCCTGGGTTGGGGATATGGTGTTTCTCCAGGACTCCTCGGCCTCGACGCCCTCCTACGTTCAGAGCCTGAGCGCCATTGACGAACTGCTCGAACGCGACAAACAGCGCGAAAAGGACGGTTTTCCCCGAAAGATCCGGGTCGGAAGGCTGGTCAAGCCCGGTCGCGGGGGAAAGGATAAAATCATTCTGGTGCCAACGACGGTCGAGGAAAAATTCATCCACGACCTAAGAGGCGAGCAACCCGGAGAAGAGAGTACCTCGGGAGGCACGGGGGAGGGAGAAGAGGGCGAAGTGATTGGAGAAGAACCCGCCGACGGCTCCCAGGAGGGCGAGGGCTCGGGCTCGGGGCCCGGCGGAGGGGAAGGCGACGCTCATGAGATAGAATCGAGCGCCTATGATCTGGGCAAAGTCCTGGGCGAAAAATTCGAACTGCCCAACTTAAAAAACAAGGGCACCAAGCGCTCGCTTACCCGTTACACGTATGATCTTACCGACATCCACGACAAAAACGGGCAGCTGCTGGACAAAAAAGCGACTCTTAGAAAGATCATCGAGACCAATATCAGCCTCGGCAATATCTCCGGAGGCGAGGAAATCGACCCCCTGGGTTTTCTGGTTTCCCCCCAGGACCAGGTCTACCGTATATTTTCCAAGGAAAAAGATTATGAATCCCAGGCCATGATCTTCTTTCTTCGCGACTACTCGGGCTCCATGTCCGGTCAGCCCACCGAAGCGGTGGTCACCCAGCACGTTCTCATCTACAGCTGGCTCCTCTACCAGTATGAAAAACAGGTGGAAACAAGGTTCATCCTCCATGATACGACGGCAAAGGAAGTACCCGATTTCTACACCTACTACAACTCGACGGTTGCAGGCGGCACCAGGGTCGAGTCGGGCTACCGGCTCGTAAACGAGATCATCGAAGCGGGCAATCTGGCCCGCGACTATAATATCTACGTTTTCCACGGCACGGACGGAGACGACTGGGATGCCGACGGACAAAAAACGATTCCCGAAATCAGAAAGACCATGGGCTTTGCCAATAGAGTGGGCGTTACGATTGCGGGCGCAAGTTTGGAGGGCGGGTCGGTCGTGGAACAATATCTTACGGCCTCGGGGCTTCTTGAAAATTTTGCCCAGACGATCCGCATGGACAATGTGGGTCAGGACGCAACGGAAGTCCGTCTTATAGAGGGAATAAAAAAACTGCTCTCCTGAGAGCGGCGCCGGTGGCCCCTTTGAGCCAGAAGGAGGCTAAAGCGGCAAGACTCGGTTACCTTTGCGCCGGGCTTTAGGAACTCGAACTTTGCGGCCTGGTGAAAAAAACTTTTCGAGACAGGACATTGCGACAATGGAGCTTATCAATCAGCACACAAAGAAAATAATGGAAGGGTGCAAGCAAAGGGCCCGGGACTGTGGGCTGTGCTTCGAGGACGAAACGCTCGAATACATTGTCACCAATAAGGACCTGCTCGAGCTTTCCTCCAAACACATGATCCCCACCCTCTACGATTACTGGGTAAACGACATCGAAGTCCTAAAGGAGAAGGGAAAATACGAGCTCTACCCCAATAACCCTTACGAAACCGTCATAAATACCCGTCCGGCAATTTCTTTCTATAACGATAACAACCCGGACTGGCTAAATGTCATGATTTTTTACCATGTCCTGGGACACATCGATTTTTTCCAAAACAATATGTTCTTTAGGCATACCTGGGATGAAGATTTCGCGGGCCGGGCGCTCTCGGACAAAAGAGCCATCGCAATGCTTCGCTCCGAAAAGGGCCGATGGGTCGATTACATCATAGAGTTTAGCCGCGGCATAGATAACCTCGTGGGGTTCCACTGCGAACTGCGCGAACTGAACCAGTCCCGGGAAATAAAGACCTCGGCAAAGCTCGACTACTACTTTGACATCTTTTTGCAATCCCTTCGGAAAGTTAACATTATCGATTATCTAAAGGAGATCGACCGCTACAACGATGCGGTCCGCCAATACGCAGAGATGGCCGAGACCCTGTTTTTCTCGCAGGTGGCCAGAACCTATCCGGAATTTGACGCGCTCTTTGAGCGGCACAAAAGACAGGGCCGAAAGCAATCACGGGATCTTCTCGAGTTTTTACTGCTCAATTCGCCCTTCCTGCAATTGGAAGAAAACCGGTGGATGCAGTCGGTAATCGAGATAGTGCGCAAGACTTCGCTCTATTTTCAGCCCCAGATACGGACAAAAATTCTTAACGAAGGCTGGGCCAGCTACTGGCATGAAAAGCTTTTCTTAAAAGACGATCGCATCCGTGGAAATGAAGTCGGTTTTGCCAGGGTAAACGCCCTGGTCACTTCCCTTCCAAGGATCGGCATTAACCCTTACGCTCTGGGCATGAGGCTTTTTAGCCACATAGAGCAGATGGCCGATAAGGGCAGGCTCTCCTATGACTACCAGCGGGTCCAAAACGTTTCGACCCGGCGCGACTACGATTTGTCAACCGGTGCGGGACTCGATTATATATTCGGGGTAAGGGAGGATTTCGACGACTTTATGTTCCTTAACTCCTTTGTCGATCAGGATTTTGTCGACAAGCACAAACTCTTCGTAACCGGTATCAGGCTAAACCCCGACAAGGGGACCAGGGAATATTACGTCAAAAGCAGGGACGCCGCACAGTACAGGCAAATGCTGATAGACCAGCTCTATCACCCCCCTTTTATCGAAATCGATAAATCCCATACCGGGGAAAACTGCCTCTACCTTAACCACCGCTACGAGGGAAAACCTCTTGTAGCCGAGTTTATTGCAAATACCATGATGGGAATCGAATATCTCTGGGGCGCTCCGGTAAAGCTCGAGACTTCCGAGCCGGTTCAAAGGGCGCGAGAACTTCACCCCTGGGAGTCACATCCCCCTGCCGACATGGAACCCGCCCAGCAAAGGGTGCTCTACACCATGAAAAACAGGCAGCTATCGAGGATACTCATCTGATGGAACCCGAAAATGAAATCGGCGTGCGAGCAGTTGAGCGGCTTTGCGCTAAAATCGAGGAGCGGGGACGTAGAACTCCCTTTGGTTTTCCCGAATACATCGCTTTGGCCGCAAGGTTTCCCGAACGCATCTTTCGAAATATCTTCCAGATGTTCTACGATATGATGTACAGCTACACCGATGTGGAAAAAGACGAATACCCCGACGACCCCGAATCCATTAAGTACGTTCCCTATAATTGCTCCCGGCTCTTCGAGCTTGGAACCGATCGGCCCTTCTTTGGCGACCGGCTTTTCGTAAACAGGCTCATGGGACACATTTCCTCCTTCAGACGCGGTATCAGGCAAAACCGGATCTACATCTTTGAAGGCCCCCACGGATGCGGCAAATCTACCTTTCTAAACAACGTGCTGATGAAATTTGAAAAATATTCGGCTACCGATGAGGGCGCTAGCTTTGAGACCGTCTGGCGGCTGAATCGAAAACTGCTTGGAAACGGAACCGACTCTACCGCCAAATACCTGGTCGAGCAACTTAGAAACATGGTGGACCCCTCTGCCCAAAAGGGGCTAAACCTCGAAGCCGCTCGTTCCGGCACAGCCGAAAAACAATACCTTGAAATTGCTTGTCCCAGCCATGACAGCCCCCTTCTTCTCATTCCCAAGGCCAATCGAAGGGATTTTTTCAACGAATTGATCCCCGATAGGGATTTCAAACACAAGCTCTTTTCCCATAAACAGTATGAGTGGGTTTTTAAAGACAGCCCCTGTACCATCTGCCAGTCTTTATACCACGCGCTTCTCGATATTTTGGACTCACCGGCTAAAGTCTTCGAAATGGTCTATGCGCGAAGAAATCTCTTCAATAGAAGGCTAGGTATTGGAATTAGCGTCTCTAATCCCGGCGATAGAATAGAGAGAATGCACACGGTAAACGATGAGCATATCCAAAGCCAGCTGAATTCCATTTTGATGGACGGCAGCAAGGTGAGATATCTCTATTCCCGCTATGCCAATACAAATAACGGCATCTACGCCATTATGGATATAAAAGACCACAATAAGGAACGCTTCGCCAATTTGCACGGAATCATAAGCGAGGGGGTCCATAAGGTCGATTGCATAGAGGAAAACGTCAATTCCCTCTTCTTTGCCCTCACCAACCCCGAGGACCGGGAAAATATCTCCGACACCCAGTCGTTTGCGGATCGGATCACTTATGTAAAAATACCCTATGTTCTTGATTTTAATACTGAAATTAAGATTTATAGAAACATCTTCGGCGATCAGATCCGAAAGTATTTCCTGCCCAGGGTACTTGAAAATTTTGCAAAAATCATAATCTCCTCGCGGCTTAACCCTCACTCCACGGCCATGGCCGAGTGGATACCCGACTCCAGCCAATACGGGGTCTATTGCGATCGAAATCTTTTGCTTCTTAAAATGGATATTTACGCCGGGATCATTCCTTCCTGGCTATCCGAGGAAGACCGGAAAAATTTTACGGCCAAGAAGCGGCGAAAAATCATTGCCGAATCCGAGGCCGAAGGAGACCGGGGCTTTACGGGAAGAGATTCCATCAGGATGTTTAATGAATTCTACCAGGCCTACATGAAGAAGGATAAGCCCATTACGATGGCCATGTTGAGCCTCTACTTCAAAAAACACTGCTGCGCGGGCGGACCGGTTCCGGAGGATTTCTTCGATGCCCTTAACTCCCTCTACGACTACACGGTCCTCCAGGAGGTCAAGGAATCGCTCTATTATTACAATGAAGAAAACATTTCACGACAGATTCAAAACTACCTCTTTGCCGTGAATTTCGAAATCGGCCAGATACAGAAATGCCGCTACACTAACGATGAGCTAAAGATTACCGAAGAACTCTTTGAGACCATCGAGCGAAAAATCCTGGGGCATCGCTCCGATGAGGCCAGGCGAAAAAACTTTCGACTGGAGGTGCAAAACATCTATGCCTCCAAAACGCTTGCTCAGGAGATCCTCATCGAGGGAAAACCGTTGCGCGATACCCAGCTCTACCAGTCCCTCTACGACAGGTACCTCCATAACCTCAAGGAAAACGTGCTGGCGCCGTTTTTAAAAAACGACAACTTTAGAAGCGCGGTCAAGGACTACGGAACCGAAGGCTTTAAAACCTATGACGAAAGGATCCGCGAAGACGTGTCCCTGCTTGTCGGAAACCTTGGCGCGAGGTATGGCTACACGCAAAACAGCGCAAAGGAAGTCTGCCTCTATGTAATCGATAACGACCTCGCTCAAAAATTCGCCGAACAGTAGTGGGCGCAGGGGCGGTTTCTGCCCCTGGCGTCCCCCCCCCCCACTCCCAATGTTGTCGATTTAGGCTCACGCGAAGGCGCGAAGGCGCGAAAAAAGAGATCAAAGAAACACAATAGGAAAGGTGTTCGGTGACCTGAGCGATCCAGGCTTTAATTAGCCCTCGCAGACCGGTCCGAAATCGCAGTTTTTGCGGGTTCGGTTTTCGCGGCTTCGCGTGGGACAAACAGTATTGCCCCCCACTCCCGATCTGTTTTCCGGTTTATAATAAGAGGCCAAAAATTTTTCCCCGCCAGACCTTCCACTCTCTGGGCTGTGCAGGTTTGCAGTGATTATTTTTGTTCCTGTGCAAAAACTCATTGACAAAGGGGCGCCTTACCCGCTACATGGCACTTATTGCACAAGTGGCAATGTTTGCACAAACCCCCTTTTGGAGCCTTGAAGGTGATTGAAATTAGAGTGGGCGAGCTTGCCGAATTGCTCGGCGTGCACCGAAACACTGTTAGAAACTGGATAAAGAGCGGGGCCCTCAAAGCCTCACAGACGGTTGGGAAAAAATATTCCGTCTCCGAGGAGGAGTTCCGACGGTTTTGCACCCTCCAGAGTATCCCCGAGAGTGTGGCTTACCGGGTTTTGTCCAAAGAGGTCTACTTAGCAGGCAAGGAGGAAAATATCATGCCGCAGTCTGAAGCTGTTGGCGATGTGAGAACGGTTGGCGACCGCCATAGCGTTTTGCGCGCCGACCCGGGGTGGGCCGACTTGTGCCTGACCTGCGGGAGTTGTGCGAGCGCATGCCCCATTTCCGGGGTAGACGGCTTTGACCCCAGGAAAATCGTTCGCATGGTTGTGCTGGGGCGTACCCAAGAGGTGGTCGAATCAAACTGGCCGTGGAAGTGCACCCTGTGCGGCAAATGCGAAGAGGCTTGCCCGATGAATCTGGAGCTCGTAAAGCTCTTTAGGCGCATCCGCTCTCTTCGGGAGCGCGACAAGGTGCCCGGGCCTCTTCACAAGGGGGTTCTGATGGCCCTTAGGAGGGGTAACAACCTGGGAATCCCCAAGGCCGATTTTGTTGAGCTATTGGAAGAGGTCGGAGAGGAGTTGGCCGAGGAGAGCTGCCCGGGTTTTCGCACCCCCGTCGAGGTCGAAGGGGCAAACCTCATGCTCACCATCAACTCCAAGGAGCCCTTCGGCGAGCCTGACGACATGAAGTTTTGGTGGAAGATCTTTTATGCGGCCGGAGAATCCTGGACCGTTCCCGCGGAAAACTGGGAAGGGGTAAACTGGGGGCTTTTTACCGGAGACGACGATGCGATGCGCATAATGGTGGGGCGCATAGTCGATAACATGCTAAGGCTTGATTGCAAAAAGCTCGTCTTGCCCGAATGAGGCCACGCCTACTATGCAACCCGGTTCGGGTTGGAAAAATGGTACGCCGACGAACTTAGAAAATTTGAAGTGGTTACCGTCTTTGATCTTCTTATGGAATACATCCGGGACGGCCGCATCAAGATAGATAAATCCCTTCACTCTCAGCTTACTACCTATCACGATCCGTGCAACTACGGCCGAAAGTCCCTTAAGACTTTCGGCCATGGCTACTTCGAGGAACCCCGCCAGATCGTTCGCGCCTGTTGCGATAATTTCGTCGATATGTACCCGAACAGGGAGGGTAACTATTGCTGCGGAGCAGGTGGGGGCGCCTGGGCGATGCCTTTTCAGGAAGAGCGGGTGTTCTACGGCCGCATCAAGGCAAGGCAGATAAGGGCTACGGGGGCCGAACTGGTCGTTACCCCCTGCCACAACTGCCGCGACCAGATCATGAAGAGCCTTCGCAAGGAATATAAACTCGATATCGAGGTCAAATACCTCTGGGAACTGGTTGCCGACGCACTGATCTTAGAGTCCGGCAAAGAAACCGGAGAATAGCCGATGGAGTGGAATATGAGCGAACAGGTCAAAGGCTCGGTTTTGATTGCCGGTGGAGGAATAGCCGGTATGCAGGCGGCTCTGGATGCCGCCAACTCCGGGTTCTATGTGTATTTGGTGGAGCGCCGGGCCGCTATTGGCGGCAAAATGGCCCAGCTTGACAAGACATTTCCGACCAATGACTGCGCGATGTGAATTATCTCGCCAAAACTGGTCGAGGTCGGCCGGCACCTGAACATAGAGCTTATCACCCTTGCCGAAATAACTGACGTAAAGGGCCAACCGGGTAACTTCCAGGTGGAAGTGAGCAAGCACCCAAGGTACGTGGACACCGAAAAATGTATCGCCTGCGGACTTTGCGCGGAAAAATGTCCCAAAAAGGTCGATGACGAGTACAATGAAGAGCTCTCCAAGCGCAAGGCGATCTACATCCCCTACCCGCAGGCGGTTCCGCAAAAATATGCGATAGATTCCGACAACTGCCTCTACCTTAAAAGCGGCAAATGCCGGGCCTGCGAAAAATTCTGCCCCGCCGGGGCGATCAATTTCGAGGACAAGCCCGAGACTCTTAGCCTAGACGTTGGCGCGATCGTTTTAAGCCCTGGTTTTACAACCTTCGATCCAACCGGAATCCGCACCTGGGGCTACGGAGAATTTAAAAATGTGATCACCTCCATGGAGATGGAGCGGCTTCTTTCGGCTTCCGGACCCACCGAAGGCCACCTCATCCGGCCAGCGGACAAAAAAGAGGTCAAAAGAATCGCATTTATCCAGTGCGTGGGCTCGCGCGATCTTAACAAGTCCCATAACGGTTATTGCTCCTCTGTTTGTTGCACCTACGCCATAAAGCAGGCGATGATGGCCAAGGACCATGTAAAGGATCTGGAAGCCTCGATTTTCTTTATGGATATGCGCACGCACGGCAAGGAGTTCGAACGCTACTACGAGCGGGCAAAAGGGCTTGGAATAGACTTTAAGAGGTGCCGCGTTCATTCCCTGGAGCCCGTTAAGGAAACCGAGGATATCTATTTTCGCTATATAGACGATAGGGGTAAGCAGATAGAGACTCAGTACGACATGGTGGTTTTGTCCGTTGGGCTTTGCACCCCGCCTTCGGCCATGGAGCTTGCCTACCACGCCGGAGTGGAGCTTAACGAGGACCGGTTTGTCGAATTTTCCTCCTTTGATCCCGTTGGGACCTCGCGGCCCGGAGTTTTTTCCTGCGGCGCCTTCTCGGGGCCAAAGGATATTCCCCAGACTGTAATGGAGGCCTCCGCGGCAGCGGCCGATGCAACCCGCCTGCTCCGCTCGGCTCGAAACAGCCTGACCAGGACCAGGGAATTTCCCCCCGAACTCCCGATAGATGCCGAGCCGCGCATCGGCGTGTTCATCTGCCACTGCGGCACCAACATCGCCGGGGTCGTCGATGTGGAAAAGGTTGCCGAATATGCCCGGACGCTTCCAAATGTCGTTCATGTCGGCCGAAATCTTTTCACCTGTTCGCAGGACACCCAGGATACGATCAAAAACATCATAAAGGAAAAGGGTCTAAACCGTGTCGTTGTGGCCGCATGCACGCCAAGGACCCACGAGCCGCTCTTTAGGGAGACCCTTAAAGCCGCGGGCCTTAACGAATATCTCTTCGACATGGCCAATATCCGGAACCAGGACTCGTGGGTTCACGCCGGACAACCCGAGATGGCAACCCTGAAGGCAATGGATCTCGTTAGGATGTCTGTTGCCAAGGTTGGCCTCCTGTCGGCTCTGCCCGGTATTGCGGTTCCGGTAAACCAGACGGGCCTTGTGATCGGAGGCGGCATTGCGGGCATGGTGTCCGCCCTTGAGCTGGCCGATCACGGTTTCAACGTCTTTCTTGTGGAAAAAAGTAACGTTTTGGGCGGTCAGGCGCGCCATCTCTATCGCACCTGGAAAGGAGAGCCTGTCGAGCCCGCTCTTCACGAACTGGATGCCAGGGTGCGCAGCAACCCCCTCATTACGCTCTGCCTTGATTCAACGGTGGCCGCGGCCGAGGGGTTCGTTGGAAACTTCAAATCCACGATTGTGGGACCAAAGGCTTCCAGGGTGGTTGAACACGGGACCGCCATTATCGCCACGGGCGCCCAGGGCTATGTGCCCGAAGGAGAATATCTTTTCGGCTCCTCCAGCCGGGTGTTTACCGCCATAGAATTTGACAAGCTTAACATGATGGGCGACCGGCGCATGAAGGAGGCAAAAAATTATGTCTTCATTCAGTGCGTGGGGTCGAGGTGCCAGGAGCGGATGTACTGCTCGCGGGTTTGCTGTACGCATTCGGTGCAGGCGGCCCTGGAGCTGAAGGAAAAAAATCCCGACGGCGAAGTTTTCATACTCTACCGGGACATGAGAACTTACGGCCGGCGCGAGGAGCTCTACCGGAAGGCGAGGGAAAAGGGCGTTGTCTTCATAAATTACGAAGCCCATCAAAAGCCCGTGGTTCGAGCCGTTGAACCGCGCCGCATGGAAGTGGAGGTCTGGGACCATATACTCCACGAGCCCCTTAGAATCCTAACCGATATCGTGGTCCTTGCAACCGCGGTCATTCCCAATCCGGCGACCGCCGAGCTGGCCGACATCTATAAGCTTCCAATCGATGCCGACGGGTTTTTGCAGGAGGCCCACGCGAAGCTTCGGCCGGTCGATTTTGCCGCCGATGGGATTTTCATGGCCGGGCTGGCCCACTGCCCCAAGCCCGTCGACGAAGCCGTAGCGCAGGCCAAGGCAGCCGCCGGGCGGGCGATAAGCGTGCTTTCGAGCACCAGCATAAACCTGGAGGCGACCAAGGCTACGGTTGTAGAGGCCAACTGCGACGGCTGCGCGATGTGTCTTGACGTTTGCCCCTACAAGGCGATCTCCCTGGTTTCCGTGCAGGGGACGGCAGGCAAGCTAAATTCGCGCGTGGAAGTAAATCTTGCCCAGTGCAAGGGATGCGGGGTGTGCCAGGCGACCTGCCCCAAGGACGGTATCTTTGTTGCCGGTTTTTCGCTCGAGCAGATTTCGGCCCAGGTCGATGCCGCTCTGGCCGGTTGAGAAGACTCTAAAAGATTGGAGCCAGGAGAAGTCTATGTCGTTTGAACCAAAAATAATCGGTTTTACCTGTAACTGGTGCAGTTACGCAGCGGCCGATCTCGCCGGGGTCTCGCGCATGCAGTACCCGCCAAACGTGCGTTTGGTGCGGGTGATGTGCTCGGGGATGGTTCACCCAAAAGTGGTTGCCCGCGCCTTTGAAAAGGGCGCCGATGCCGTACTGGTGATGGGTTGACACCTTGGGGAATGTCATTACCTGGACGGTAATTACAAGGCTATGGCTCGTGCGGATGTTATAAAACAGATGTTGGAAGCCCTTGGACTCGAAAAAGAGAGGTTTGAGCTGATTTGGTGCTCGTCGGCCGAGGCCGACAGGTTTGTGGCCGCAGTGACGGACATTACCGAAAAGGTTCGCGCCCTTGGGCCTTCACCCTTTAACCGCGCGGTTGCGGCTGCTTCATAGAGGAGGGTGCAATGGCGGTAAAAGTTGCCCAGGAATGGCTCAATTCCTGTTCCGGCTGTGAAATATCCATAGTGGATATGGGCGAGCGCCTCCTAGAGGTGCTCACCAAGATCGAATTCGTCCATGGACCGGTCCTCATGGACCACAAGTACTTCGGGCAGTTGGGAGACGGTCCCAGGATGGAAATTCCCGAGGCTGTCGTGGGGTTGGTAAGCGGTGGCATTAGAAACGAGGAGCACCTGGAGGTGCTTGCCGAAATGCGCAAAAAATGCAAGGTGCTGATTGCTCTTGGCACCTGTGCTACCCACGGCGGTATCCCGGCTCTTATAAATTCTTATACGAACGAGGAACTCCTCGATAGATATTACTCCACGGAGACTACCGATAAATGCGATAGCGTTCCCTCCGATGGAGTGCCTCCCCTTACCGGTTCCTGCATGGCGCTCGATGAGAAGGTAAAGGTCGATATCTACCTGCCGGGGTGTCCGCCCAATCCGGACCAGATTTTTGCCGTGCTTGCGGGGCTTCTTGGAAACACTCCGGTGGAGCTTCCGGCAAAGAGCGTCTGTGATTTCTGCCCGACCCACAGAGAGGGAAAGGGCGGGGTAAAGAAGCTTCGCAGGTTCTTGCAGCCGCCCCAATACGGCGCTCCGGGCGAAGGGATCGACAAGATGCGCTGCCTCATGGAGCAGGGAATCCTGTGCATGGGGTCGGTCACAAGGGGCGGGTGCGGCGGAGAAGGGCTTACGCCCCGTTGCATTGAGGCAAGGGTTCCGTGCCGGGGCTGTTACGGACCGGTCAAACCAGGCACAAACCAGCGCTTTGACATGCTCAATGCTCTGGCTTCAAACGGTGTAGACATTTCGTCTCTTCCCGAGTCAGTTTCACTTCTGCGATTTTCCGGAGCACACGGCCTGCTCCGGCCTTCTCGCAAAGGCAAGGAGGCCTGAACATGGGACAGGTTATAAATATTCAGCCGATCACAAGAATCGAGGGGCACGCCTCGATATCCATTCAGTTGGACGACCAGGGAAATGTTTCGGACAGCAAAGTCCATGTCATGGCCCTGCGCGGGTTTGAAAAGTTCGTTGAGGGAAAGCCCGCCGAAGAGTTGCCGCGAATAGTTACCCGCATTTGCGGCATATGTCCCTGGCAGCATCACCTGGCTTCGAATAAGGCGGTTGACAGGTGTTTTGGCGTTACCCCGCCTCCTGCCGGAAGGCTTCTTCGTGAGTTGATGCAGACCGTGGCTCACGCCGAAGACAAGGTGCTCCATTTCTTTTTCCTGGCCGCCCCCGATTTTGTTATGGGTCCGGATGCCGATTACTCGGTTAGAAATGTCATGGGGATAGTAAAGGCTGCCCCCGAGCTTGCCGAGCGCGTCGTAAAGATGCGCTACGCGGCAAAGATGGTGCTCGAAAAATTCGCCGGCAAGGCGATCCACCCGATTGCCGGAGTCCCCGGCGGTTTTTCCAAACCGATGACCGAGCAGGAACGGGTCGAGATACTTTCGAAAATGAGGGAAGTGCTCGATTTTGCCCTCTTTACCATGGAGTTTGCCAAAACCCAGGTTTTCCCGAAGTATTTAAACGAGGTAACCGAGCTGGGGGTTATAAAGACGGGTTTTATAGGTACTGTTGATGAGGCGGGAGCGGTCAATTTCTACGACGGCAAGCTCCGGCTTATGAAACCCGATGGGACCTATACCGATTTTGATTCCCAGGACTATTGCGATCATATAGCCGAGCACGTCGAACCCTATTCGGCTGGGAAAATGCCCTATGCACGAGCGTGGAACGAGGGCTTTTCGCTCGATATGGAAAATCCCAAGGGCATCTACAGGGCAAATACGCTTGCGCGGATCAATGTAGCCGACAAGATGGCCACCCCGAGGGCGCAGGCCGAACTGGAGGAATTTCGCGAGAAGTTCGGAAGACCCGCCCAGTACACGCTGCTCCATCACTGGGCAAGGCTCATCGAGGAGGTCTATTCCTGCGAGCACGCAATCGAGCTTCTGGAAAACCCCGAGATCACCAACCCGGATGTGCGCGCTAAAGTCGAGCCCAGAGCCGGGCGTGGCGTTGGCTGTGTCGAGGCCCCGCGCGGGACTCTCATCCACGACTACACGACCGACGAAAACGGACTCATAAAGAGCGCCAACCTGATCGTTGGCACCACCCATAACCTTGGCCCCATAAACATGAGTGTAAACCAGGCGGCCCGCATGCTCATTAAAGGAGGTAAAGTCGACGAATCCTGTCTCAATAAGATCGAGATGGCGGTTCGCGCCTACGACCCCTGAATGTCCTGCGCCACGCACCGCCTGGATGGCGGAATGTCGATTTCGATGGTTGTAAGGGATGCAAAGGGCAATGTGGTAAGTAATGGCTAACTGCTCTTGAGGGCAGGCTGCGATCAGCCTGCCGGGGAGACCGATTTATGAGCGCTAACAGGGACATAAGGAAAAGGGGCGTAACGGTCGAGGCCGTGGACACGGCCTGTGGGAAAGTTCCGCATATGAGCGTGGACCAGCTTGCGCAAAGATTTAATATCGAGAGCCGCGAGCTGCACTGCCCTGCCTGCGGAAGGATCCATCTGAGCGACGAAGACGCTAAAAATGCCGAGGACTTGCGCTACAGCGACTCCGAAAGATTCCAGCAGATCAAAGAAGAAGCCGAAGGGCAAAAATAGCCCCTCGACCCATAATTTCCCAAAAAACGATCTCCAGGGCGCCCCAAAAGCCCCCTGGAGATCACTCCTTCGCCCCCTCAAGCCGGAGGCAAGTTCTCCGCATTTGGAAAATCCTCTCTCCCCCCGGCTTCTTCGCTTTATTTCCCCGTTCAAATAGTTGTGTGTGTCAAGTTCTGCAAATTCGAATCCGACATGCGGGACGTCTTTTTAAAACTACACTAAACGCCGGAGCGGGTAGGCTGCAGGTCAGCTTGGGAGTTGCACGCTTCTGACCCCAGGAAATAATGGCGAACGCTCTCGGGGGGAAGGTCAAGGCTCTGTTCGAGGAAGTTTGATTTAAGAATAATACGCTTGAGGTGACATCGGGCAAATAGTCGAAAACCATTCCAAGATTTTCCACTCCGCGCGCTCCTTGGAAACAAGACCCGGCTCAGTCGATAACGACTTGAGGATCGAAAAGAAGCCGCAGTCATATTCTACGGCGTAGACTAGAAAGGACGACTGCTCAATATCCGTTGCATCAAATATCAGGTCGATGATTAAATCGCCCTGGCAGCTCGCGGTGGCTCGCCATAAGAAACAAGGTAGATTATTTGTAAGGGTTGGATGCCGAACAGCCGCAGGAAGTCGCCCGGATGCAAAAATGTCTGTCTTGAATTCGTTTACGGTCGTCAGGTAAATGTCCCATTCGAGACTTTCCTGAAGCGATAAGGCCCCTGCCGCGCGGAGTGGCTCTATCACATTATCATTGAGCGAAAAAACCGAGTCGTGCACGATATTAAAAGGGATGCGAACCTTATACAAAGAAAAGGGGGTTAACCGCTAATCGGCTAACCCCTTGATTTTTCTGATACGCCTGGGGCGATTCGAACGCTCGACCTACGGATTAGAAGTCCGTTGCTCTATCCAGCTGAGCTACAGGCGCGTAATCTTTATTAATAGCGACTTATCGGCCCTAATGTCAACAACCTTTCGCTGGTTTGAGCAAAAAATGATGGATAGCAGCAGGCGGGCAGTTCTAACTTCGGGTGAGATCGATTTTTTAAAGGCCTGTTTGAGTCGTAAACGCAAAGGGAATGGGAAAATTTGGAAGACTTCCCGGGATTGCAGTGCCGGTTAAAGGCGATCTTGCGGGAGTTTTGCGTTACGTTTTTTTGCCTCTTTTGACCTGCGTCAAGGATTTATAGCACTCTTTGCTGCTAGGATAAACTCGTCTTGGTTAAAAACGATCGAAGTTGAAAGGCCCGGTTATGAAAGAATCCCTTCGCAGGCTTCCTGCCGTTCTTAGTCTGGTGTTGCTCGCGGCTCATTTTTTGCGCGGCCAGGATTTTTTCCTGGTTGTTCTCAATCTTGGCCTCATACCGCTCATTTTCCTGAAAAAACCGTGGTTTATTCGGGCGCTGCGGGCCTACCTCGCACTGGGGGCTCTGGTCTGGGTCTATACGATGTCGAGGATAATAATGGAGCGAAAAGCGATGGGGCTTCCCTTCACGGCAGTTATTATAATCCTTGGGTCGGTAGCGCTCTTTACTCTGATGAGCGCTTTTGTGACGCCTGCGGGAAAACCCGCGGCGGGCTAAAGGCGCGCTCCGGGAAACGCACTCAAACGAGGTCGCGGTCTAGCAGAAAAAATAGCGCTCTCGAAGCTGCTCTATCAGGTGCGGGTCAGGCTGGAATGCGATGTGCGGAGTCGGGGGCAGAGGAAGCCTCAGGTCGCCAAAGCCCTCCTTTGCCGCCGCCATGTTGAAGGCCTGCACCATGAGGTTTTCAAGATTTATCGCATCGGCCATATTATAGGCCAAAAGAGTCTCCAGCGCCTTTGGGTTTCCTTTATTTCTGTATTCATTCCACAGCAGCACCGCGAGGTAGCCATCGACTCCGTCAAGCTCTCCTCTATCCAGCCCAAGGCTTTTCTCGCATCCCTTGAGACCCCCCCGATAGCCAAGGCCTGCCAGCAGGTATCTCAGGTCGATATGGGCCTGTTTTAACGAAATGCCGAAATAGTTGCTTATAAAGGGAAGATCAAAACAGGTCCCGTTGTAGGTGATAAGAAGCTTATATTTGCCAAGGTCCTCAGGAAGACGATCCAGGTTTTTACCATGGATGTAATGAAAAACCTGTTTGCCGTCGAAGACTGCGACGGTCGTAATGTGGTCGTTTGGGCCGCCGAGCCCCGTGGTTTCGATATCCAAATAGGCCGCGTCCTGCCGGAAATCGGGAAAAATCCTCCACAGAAGCCGTGGGGGCAGTGATTGGGCAAAATAGCCCGCATCGAGCTTATCGAGTTTTTCAAGGCACACCGCGATCTGAGCGCTAAGCATCTCATATTTTCCGCGGCCAAAAGGGCAGGCGGTTCTGCCGTATTCATCCAGGAAAACATCCCAGGATTGTATGCCCTTTTGCCACAGAGACTGTTCTGTTTTCAGGCCGACCCCGGGCAGGTGGATAAAAGTGTGACGCAGCATAACTTGGATTTTACCTGCGCCGTCCAAAGATTCGCAGTAATAGCAAAAACAGGTTTATAAAGTCCAGGTAGAGGCGCAAAGCACCGATTATTGCCCCTTTTCGTTCCTCTTCGCTGCCCGCAAAGCCCGCATAAGCCATTGCCTTTACCATCTGTGCGTCATATGCGGTAAGCCCGGTGAAAATGGCAATGCCCGCGTAGGTAATTATCCAGTAGAAGGCCGGGCTGCGGAAAAAGAAATTGACGACCGAGGCTATTATCAGACCAATGAGGCCCATGGTGAGAAAGCTTCCAAGGGAGGTCAGATCGCGCCTGGTAGTAGAGCCGTAAATACTCATGGCCGCGAAAGTTCCACCCGTTATGAAAAACGTGCTTGCGATCGAGCCTTTCGTGTAGACAAGGAAAATAGTAGAAAAAGTTATACCGGTCAAAACGGCATAGATAAAAAACATGAGAAGCGCTGTGGTCGACTCGATCTTGGCGATGGCCGCGCTAAGGGAGATTACGATGCCGAATTCGCCAACGATCAGCAAGAGCATGAGTATCGGGTGTGCGGCAAGGGCGTTGACCACGCCCGCGTTGGCTGAAACGAGGGCCGAAAGAGCCGTCGTGCCCAGTCCCAGGGCCATCCAGTTAAATACGCGGCGTATAAAGTCGTTTTGGACCTGGACGTCCGTGCGGTCCCTGTCAAAAACTGTGGTTGACTGCATGCTATCCTCCAGTAAAGGGTTTTGAGATTTACAGAATCTCTATAACTCAGGAATTTAATTTTGCAATATTTTTCGGAAAGTTTATCGGCAGACAGCAAGGATTGATTATATCCCGTCAGGAGAGGGGGCAAGGCCTTTCCATAGAGGCCCGCTTTTTCGAACCAGGAGTTTTCGCACAAAATCGGGGAGCAACTTGTTTTTTGAAAGCAGCCCCGGAACGATGCATTTGCTCATGAGGTAGTCGATTCCGTCCGGATCGAAGTCGAGCAGCCGCAGATAATCGTCTAGGTAGGGATGCTCCAGTGGTTCCAAGGCTCCTTTGCTCAGTTGGTCGCATAGGACATGGGCCACATAGAGAAGGGCAATGCTGGTCCTTGACTCCTTTGGGAGTGTCTGGGGGGGGCAAAAGCACGGGTAGGCCTGGAATTCCACGGTGCGCCAGATTGTGTTTGGAATATTCCAACTCTTTAGAAGCACGGCGCCCAACTTCGCGGTATCAAGCATCTCGATAAAAAGAGACCATTTGGGATATTGTTTTCTAAGAAGAAAGGCCACGGTTTTGCCGATGTCGTGCAAAAGCCCTATGGTGCCAAGAAAAGACGCCTGATCCTTGCGGCAGTGATTGCAAAGTTCGGTGCCCACGTAGGATAAAAACAGCGAGTGCAGGTAGACCAGCCTGAAGTCTTCCGAATCGGGGATCAACTTCAAAAGACCGCGCGATATGGCAATGTGATAGACTTCGTTGAAGCCCAGATAAGTTATGGCATAAGAGATATCGGTGATTTCCTTGGGAAGATTATAAAGAGGCGAGTTTATCGTCTGAAGGATGTCTACTACCAGGGATGGGTCTTGTTTGGCCAAAGCCGCCACCTCTTTTGCCGATGGCCTGTCACTGGCCAGAAGCTCTATAAGGTGAGAGATATGCAGGGGAAGCCTGGGAATACCGGCTACAATTGTTGTTATTACCTCGGACTGCTCATATTTTTGAATATGCTTATGGAATTTTTGGGCATAGGCGACAAGGGCGGTTTCTCGAAAAAGACTCGTTTGGTTTTGCTCGTGCAAAAGCTCCAAGCGGGTGCGGATCGCATCATTTACAATGGCAAGAATTGCTGCGCGAGTTTCCGGATATAAGGCCTCAAGGGCTTTGCGCGTAAGGCAGAATAGATCCGTTGGCTCTTCGGCAATAAATGTTGCGTTTGTGCCGATTTGGTCCAAACTCCCGGTTTGTCCGACAAACTGGCCTGTTTTATACCTTGTGGCCTCCCGGTCGGGGTTGCGCGACAGCACCCTTAGCGTTCCACGCAGGACCCAAAAGAAGTTTGCATCCAGGTTTTCTCCATTTTGCAGGATCTCCTTTTCGCTAATCTTTCTAACCGTTCCTGCATTGAACAACCTGATTTGTTCCTCGTGGCTGAGGTCTGAAAATATAGCAGGAAAAGCGCGACTCGATACTTTTTCTTTTGTAAGCATGGCTTTTAACTCGTTTCTAACGAAAGCGCAAATCCCATATAACCCGCAAGGGTGTGTAAATGATTAATTCGGAAAAGGCAGTAAAAATGTTTAGAACTCTTTCTAAACATTTTTTCGAGCATGCCGATTTCTGGAGGCCAAGGGGGTATTGGGGGTAATTTTTAACATTTGCCTATGGGTAATTGTTTTGCCTTTGGGGCCTTTGCCCATGGCTGCGGCAGGGAAAAAGCACCCCCCAAATTCTACCTGCAACCCCCAAGTAGAATACTAGTTTCTCCTACTTTATCCACTAGAAAAGAGCTGTTAATTTATCCATGGGATTATATCCAGGGATTTAGCCTCTGGATCAATCGTAACTCTTATCCCTGGCAACCCGTTAAAATTTTATTCTTGTGGTTATAGATTCGACCTGACCAGGGTAGTGAAATAAATCCAAAAAGGAGGGAAATGTCATGTTAAGTCGATTTTTCTCCCAGTATGCTTCGGCAATTTTTATAGTCGCTGTTCTTGCTTTTGCTTTGGCGCGTTCCGTATCCGGGGTCAAGAGGTCGGGGAGGAAAGAAAAACCGGATCCCCCTCCCGTATTTGGACCTATCCGGGGTATGTATGTGTGCTACCAGTGCGACCTGATCTTTAACACAGCCCGGTGTCCAGGCTGCCAGGAAGAGGCCCTGATACCTCTTATACACCTTACGGGGAGCATCCAGGAAGACGAGCGGGTATCGGCCGTTACAAAAAGGATCGGCCCTAACGGCAGCCGTAATCTTTCGGTTCTGCCCAGGCAGCAGCCGGTTCAGCCCGTGGCCCTCACAAATTCTACCAATGGGGATTCGGCCGAGGTGCCGGTTAGAATTCTTTTTGCACCCGAAGGTGGCCGCGAGCTATCCTGAGCTCGATCGCCGCTCTGCTTCATGCCTGCGTCATGTGTTAGTATTTTTAAAGGGTATCATCAGGTTTTTTATTTCTGCATTTTCTAGTATAGGTAATTATTTATCGTATTAGGAAAAAGGAGGCAGAACGAATGCAGGCTGATTTAAACGGCGTAGTGATCCGCTATGAATTGGAGGGGCCAAAAGGGGCGCCCTTTCTCACTCTTAGCCATTCCCTGGCATCCTCTCTAAAGTTGTGGGATCTTCAAATGCCCGTCTTGCGCGATAAATTTCGCGTACTGCGCTTGGATACCCGTGGTCACGGCGGTTCTTCAAATCCTCCCGGTCCCTACAGTATCGAGATGCTTACCGCCGATGTGATCGGCTTGCTCGATTACCTGGAGATAGAACGCACGCACTTTGCGGGAATTTCCATGGGCTCCATGATCGGACAGGTCCTTGCCTGCAGGTATGCAGACCGGCTCGATAGACTCGTCTTATGCAGTTCCACCTGCCGAAGCGACCCGGCGGGGGCTCCGATGTGGCAAGAACGTATACGGACGGCGCAAACAAAGGGCATCGAGGCCTTGGTCCCGGATATGCTCAAACGCTGGCTAAGCGATCATTTCCGGCGCGACCAGCCGGAATTGACTGAAAAGATCCGCGAGATGATCCTTGCAACTTCGGCTACCGGCTATGTTGGCTGTTCGGAGGCTATCAGCTCCTTTGATATTTCCGATGAACTCCAGAATGTGAAGGCGCCTACCCTGATTATTGTGGGCCGAATGGATGAGACCACCCCTGTCAGCGCCGCCCTGGCGATACAGGAGAGGATAAAAGATTGCGAACTTGCCGTGATGCCCGGCGCTCTGCACCTTTGCAACATAGAAGGCTCTGAGTCTTTTAATCAGGCTCTGGCAAGTTTTCTGCAAAAATAGTAAGCCATAAGGAAAAAGGTAGCTGCCACATGCTGGAATACCTTGCGCCGACCGGTATCATAGACAGTGATCACTTCCTGGTGAGAGATTATGCTTTTCAGGCCGCCAGGGGAGCCAAAGACACGGTCGAACGGGCAATACAACTCTACAGGTGCGTCCGCGACGGTATTGTCTACGATATATCCTCGCCTTTCTGGCTTCCCGAACATTACCGCGCAAGTCGTGTGATAGGGGAGGGCAGGGGATTTTGTATTTCCAAGGCCTCTGTTCTTTGCGCGCTTGGAAGAGCCTGCGCCATACCTTCAAGGGTCGGGTTCGCCACGGTGCGCAATCACCTGGCCACAAGGCAGCTCCTGGAATTTATGGGTACAAATCTGTTCGTCTATCATGGATTTGTTGAATTTTATCTCGAACACACTTGGGTTAAGTGTACCCCGGCTTTCGACGCCGAGACTTGCCGCAGGTTTAACGTTGCTCCCCTGGACTTTGACGGTCGAAACGACTCGCTCTTTCAGCCGTTCAATTCGGAGAAAAAAAGATATATGGAATACGTTGACCTCTTGGGCTCATTTGCCGATATTCCGGTTTTGGCGATTGTGGAGGCCTGGGAAAAGACCTATGGTAGTGATTTGATTCAAAGATACAGGCAGGTAAAGCTTGTAGGCGGTGCTTTTTAATCCTCTTTTTGCTAAAGCCTGAAAGAATTGAAAATATCATTGAAGTTGCGGGGCTGTATTTCCGATACCTAAATCAGGATATGAACCGTTTTACCCCTCATGCGACCGGGAGTAAGGTCCCCCCCCTTCCCCCGGTCCTCCTCTCTCTTTTGATATCGAAAGTTTAGAGCAACGGTTTTCAATAGTGTTTATATTTTAAGGTGAGCTAACTTAGGAGGCGTTTATGAAAAAACGTGCGCTGATGTCGTGGATCCTTGTTGGGGCTTTCTTGTCCATGGGCTTGGTGTTTGCCTCACCCGGGACCGGTTTTGCGAGATCTCCCGCCTACTGCTCCGGTTATGCCAGAGATTACGCCAACTCTTATTCCAATAGTGGGGGAACCGTGCTGGGAGGTGCGGCGGGAGGCGCGGCTCTGGGCGCTCTTTTTGGCGCAATGACGGGCTCTCCGGGCACAGGGGCCGGAATTGGCGCGGGAGTGGGCGCCCTGGGCGGAGGAGTAGCCTCGGCAAACAACTGGCATGCCCTCTATGACCGCGCCTATTACAGGTGCATGGAAGGATACCGGCTCTATTGAGTTTAGGGAAAGATTTCCCGATTCCCAGGAGTCTCTAATCGAAGGTCTCCTCCTCGATCGCCGAGGGGTTGAGTCTGTCGCTTAGCCTTTCCATGAGCACGTAAAATACCGGTACGAACGGTATGGCCAGAAGGGTTGAAGCGATCATGCCTCCGAAGACCACTGTGCCAAGGTCGCGTTGGCTGGCCGCGCCCGCTCCGAAAGCTATTACGAGCGGGAAGACTCCGAGGATGAAGGCAAATGAGGTCATAAGTATCGGGCGAAATCTTCTGCGGGTGGCTTCGATAGCCGCCTCGCTTATCGACATGCCTTCCTTGTGCAGATCCCTTGCGAATTCGACAATAAGAATGGCGTTTTTACTGGCCAGTGCGATCATGAGAACCAGGCCGACCTGGGTGTAGAGGTCGGTTTGATATCCTCTTAGCCACAGGGCGATAAGCACTCCGAAAAGAGCCATGGGCACTACAAGGATGATGGCCGCGGGCGAAGTCCAGCTTTCATAGAGAGCCGCGAGCACCATGTAGACCAAAAAGATGGAAAGGGCATAGATGAAGTAGGCCTGGTCGCCGACCTGTTTTTCCTGGTAGCTGGTCGATGTCCAGTCGTAGCTGATGCCGGGGGGCAGAGTGTGGGCGGCCAGCCCTTCCATTGTGGACATGGCCTGGCCGGAACTAAATCCGGGGGAGGCCGAGCCGAAAATAGCCGCCGCGGGATAGAGATTGTAGCGTGTTACCACCTCGGAGCCAAGCGTGTGCTTGACTGTAAGCAGGGTGCTAAGGGGGACCATGCCGCCTTGTGTATTTCGAACATAGAGGTTTCCTATATCGGCGGTATTTAGCCGGTACCTGCTTCCGGCCTGGATATAGACCTGGTAGACCTGGTTAAATTTGTTGAAAAGATTAACGAATGTTGAACCCAGGTAGGCTTGGAGCGTATCGAAAACATTGGCCAGAGGAACCTGTAGCGCCTGGGCCTTTGTGCGGTCGATGTTGAGATAGAGCTCCGGGTTGCTCGTATTGAAGGTGGTTACCAAATTTTGTAAACCGGGTTGGGCTCTTCCCGCAAGCATTATCCCGTTTGTGGCCTTCTGGAGCGCGGCCATCCCGAGATTTCCACGGTCTTCGACCTCCATCTGGAAGCCGCCCGTCTGGCCCAGGCCCCTGATTGGGGGCGGTATGACGATAAATGCCTGTGCATCCTCAATGGAGGCAAGTTGCCGGTTGATACTTCCAAGAATTACGTCCTGGTTAAGAGCTGAGCCGCGTTTGTCCCAATCCTCGTAAGTGACGAAGGTGGAGGAAAAGTTGGATTCGTTTGCAAAATCGAGGAAGGAAAACCCCCCGATGGTAACCCAGGCCGCAACCCCCGGGGTATGCCTGAGTATATGATTTATCTTTTGGGCAACCGCCTTGTTGCGATCGAGCGAAGCGCCTTCGGGCAGGCGGCAGAGCAAAACGCCGAACCCCTGGTCTTCGGTTGGCAGAAAACCGGTCGGACGCCTGACGAATTGCCAAAAGGTAAATAAAATGATCAGGGCGAAAACGACCAGCATGGAAAACGGGCGCTTTACCATGAAGCGAACCAGCCCCATATAGACGTTGGTCACTGCTTCGAAAAACCTGTTGAAGCCGCGATAGAACCAGTTAAGCTGCTTTTCGCGCCGAGGTTTTAGCCAGAAGGCGCACTGGACGGGTTTTAGCGTCAGAGCGTTAATGGCGCTTATTACGGAAGTGGCCGCGATGATCAAGGCGAACTGGCGGAAAATCTCCCCGGTTATGCCGGGGAAAAAGGCTGCCGGAAGGAAAACCGATACCAGCGCCAGTGTTATGCCTATGACCGGGCCGGTTAACTCCCGCATAGCCCGCAGGGTGGCTTCCCTGGGCGTCATACCCTGCTCGATGTGATAGGAGGAGCCTTCGACTATTACTATAGCGTCGTCTACGACGATGCCTATCGCCAGAATGAGGGCGAAAAGAGTCATGAGGTTTATACTAAATCCCAGGGCGGCAATGGCTATGAAGGCGCCAATGATCGTTACAGGTACCGTTGTTGCCGGTACGAGCATTGCCCGGAAGTTTTGCAAAAAGAGCATGACCACGATCAAAACGAGAATACCGGCTATGAAAAGCGTTTCATAGACCGAGGAGATCGCTTCTCGAACGAAGGTGGTGGTGTCGTATCTGATTTTGTACTTTAGCCCCGAGGGAAAGCTCTTGCTCATGGTGGCCATTTCTTTATAGATTTTATTGGCTACCGAGATGGCGTTTGCGTCCGGGAGGGCAAAAATAGGAATAAGAGCTGTATTTAGACCGTTAAAATAAGCGAAATTCGAATAGCTCTGCTGGCCAAGTTCAATTTTGGCAACGTCTTTTAGCCGCAGGATCTGGGGAGCCGGGCCGGTTCCGGTCTTTACGATAATGTTTTCAAACTGGCGCACATTCGAAAGGCGGCCAAGGGTAGTGACCGTATATTCCATCGGCTGCCCCTTGGGAACAGGGGGGGCGCCGAGCCTGCCGGTGGCGACCTGGAGATTTTGACCCTGGATGGCGGTGAGCACATCGGTTGTTGTAAGACCGAAGGTCTGGAGCTTGTAGGGATCGAGCCAAATTCGCATGCTGTAGGCCCCCGAGCCGAAAACTCGGGTCTGAGCGACGCCGGGGACTCTTGAGAGAGGATTTATCAGGTTAATGAGGGCGTAGTTGGATAAAAAGATCGAATTATACCGGTTATTGGGCGAATAGAGGCTGACGACCAGCAAAATATTGGGGGAAACCTTCTTTACCGTCACGCCTTGCTCGGTAGCGTCTCCCGGCAGCTGGGCGAGCGCGCTGTTGACCAGGTTTTGAACCAGGGCCACCGAAGTGTTGAGATCGGTGCCGACTTTGAATGTGATCGTCAGGCTGTAGGAGCCGTCGCTCGAGCTGACCGAGGACATGTAGGTGGAGTTCTCGACGCCGTTTACGGCCTGTTCTATCGGAATACCGATCGTTTTGGCCACCACGTCGGCGCTCGCACCCGGATAACTGGCCGAAACCTGGATCGTGGGCGGTACGATATTAGGATACTGGGATACTGGAAGAATGTAGAGAGCGACAGCGCCTATCACTATCGTTACGAGAGCGATGACGTTTGCAAAAATAGGTCTGTCGACAAAAAACTCTGATATCATTTGGTTGTTCCCTTACAGGTTTCTTTGGACGAGCCGGCTAATTGCGGAATGACCTTTTGGCCTGGAATCGCCTTGAGCACACCTTTGGTAACGATCAGTTCATTTCCTTTAAGCCCCTTTGAGATCACGTAGTCATATCCCTTGGTGGGGCCAATCGTTACATCTCGTCGCGCAACCGTGTTGTCCCTGGGATTTACAACCAGAAGGTAGGCCCCCTGCTGGTCGAACTGTACGGCGGCTTGAGTGATGAGAATGGCTGGATGCTTTTTGCCAAGCGGCAATCGGACCCTTACGAATTGTCCGGGAAGCATGGAGCCGTTCTTGTTGGCGAAAACCCCTCTAAGAAGTAAGGTCCCGGTGGTCGTGTTGACCGTGCTTGCCGCAAAATCGAGGTATCCCTTCTGAGGATATCCCTTTTGATTGGCCAGGCCCATGTAGACAGGGAATGTGCAGGTGGCGGGCTTAGCCTTGGGCGACTTCAGAGCGCAGGTTCGTAAGTCTTTGAGATAGGGGGGAATGGCCGTTTCCGCGATATTGAAATAAACGTAGAGGGGGTCGATCTGGGTCAAAACGGCAAGAGTCGTGTTGCTGCCCGATACTCCCACGAGGTTTCCAGGGTCTACAAGGCGCCTGTCGATGCGTCCCGTAAAGGGCGCTACAACCCGGGTGTAGCTGAGGTTTAGCCTGGCGAGGTCGCGCTGGGCCTTGGCTGAAACAAGGCCTGCCTTGGCGGTGTCGCGCTGATAGCGCCAGTTTTCCACATCGGTATCGGCCGCGGCTTTTTGGGCATAGAGTCTGGAATAGCGGGCAAACTCGATTTGGGCGTGTCTTAGCAGGGCCTGTTCGTTTTCCACGTTGCCTTCGGCCTGCTGGAGCTGGGCTTCGTAGGTATCCTGCTGAATGAGAAAAAGCAGTTGGCCCTTTTTTACTATATCGCCGTCCTTAAAGAATACCCCGTCAAGATAGCCTTCCACGCGCGCGGGCAGTTGCACGGTGTTTATAGCCTGCGTGTTGCCGCTAACCTCGAGGTAGTCGACGATGTCCCTGCATAAGGGGTGGCTCACCGTAACCTTTGGCGGAGGAAAAGCAAAGCCGGCTTTCTTCTTCGCGCAGCCCGCGGGAAGCATCAGCATAAAGCCGGTTATCACGGCGCCTGCGATTTTTTTACTTTTGAGCGAAATCATGATTTCTCCAGAAACTCTATGTTTAGGCGGATTGAGCAGGCCTCTACCAGTCCGGGCCGCGAACGTCGGATTGCTTGCATGGCGGAGGCAAATAGACTGCCGGCTGGAGCAGATCTCCCCAGTTTGTCCGCTTTGCCATCATTTCCTTTATTCCCGGCGGGAGTATGTCTTTGCCCTGCCTGATTTGCCACCCTCCTCCGAGGGCCTTGTAGACCCCGACAAGATTGGCGGCTATGTTGCCTAAGGCCGCCGCAAGGTTGTCCTGGGCGCTTAGAAGGGCCGTCTGAGCGGTCAGCACCGTCGTAAAATCGGTGCTCCCGTTTCTATACTGTATAACAGCAAGGTCCAGGGACCTGTTTTCCGGTTGTGCGGCTTTGGCAAGGCTATCGGCGTTTTCCTGGGAGCGAAGGAAAGCGGTGAGGTAATCTTCAACCTCCTGCTGAGCGTTTAGCACGGTGTTTTTGTAGGTAAGCAGCGTTGTCTGGAAGGCCGCGTCCTGCGCTCGCACATTATTTGTTATCTGCCCGTAATTTAGGATATTCCACTGAAACCCCGGCCCGGCGGTAATGTTTGCCGAATTCAGGTTAGCCATCTGGGCGAGCTTGGCCGGGCCAAAGTTGCTGGCCAGGAAATCGAAAGAGCCGGTAAGCGAAAACTCAGGGAAAAGATCGGCCTTGGCTATGCCGATTTGCTCGCACTGCGCCTCGGCCTTTAGCTCCGCGCTACGAACATCGGGACGGCGTCGCAGCAGGTCGGCCGGAATTCCAATGGCGATGCTTGGCGGCGGGACAGGGATTGTCGTCGGGCCGCTGAGAAGATCCGACAGATTGTTGGGAGGCATTCCAAGAAGCGTACACAGCGCGTCTTTTGTCTTCTTTAGCTCCTGCTGAAGGACCGGAATGGTTGCCATTGTATTGTAGAGCGAGCTCTTTGCCTGTTCTACGTCCCTTTCCGAAGTCGAGCCCGCGTTGAAACGGTCTTGCGCGATCCTTAGGCTTTCCTTTTGGGTCTTTAGATTTTCCCTGGCAATCAGTATGCGATTCTGTAGGGTTCGTATCTGGATATAGTAATTTGCGGCATCGGCTGTAAGAGATACCAAGGCGTTGTCGTAATCGGCAAGGCTCGCGCGCCAGGTAGCATCGGCCGATGCGACTTCTCTCCTGTATTTGCCCCAGAAATCGAGCTCCCAGGCTACGTTGGGTCCCACCTGGTCGAGCCAGTAATTGTTGAGGGAATCAGCGTTGGGAAAAAGCGACAGAGTACTGTAGGGGCTGAATCTGTTAAATTGTATCGATCCGGCCATCTGCTGGGTCTGAGGGTAGAGATTGCCAACGGACACCCCCAGTTGGGCACGCGCCTGGATCACGTTTACGGCGGCGATTTTAAGCGTGATATTGTTAGAGTAGGCCCTGTCTATTACGCGGTTGAGATGGGGATCGGCAAAGCTCTTCCACCATGCGCAGTAATTGGCGGGCTTATTTTTCAACTGCTTGTTTCCCGATTCCAACCATTTTTGGGAAACCGGGGCCGCTGGTTTTACGTAATCGGGCCCGACTTTGAGACAACCCTGGATCGAACAAAAGGCTGCCGCAAGCGATACCGGCAAAAGTATTTTATCTCGGAATTTCATTGGTTTTTCCGCGTCCAGATTGAAAGTTTAACCGGTGGGCACTATTGCAAAGAAAGATGTCTTGGGCAAGTTAAAAAGTGCAAAGTTTGTGTCGGGAGAAAACGCCCCATCCCCGGTGGCCGGTGCGCAGTCTTGCCTCTTTTAGGCTTTCGTAAAAGCGTTCATCTCGAAGCTTTAGACGCCGGACGGGTAGTTGCGGCACTGCTCAATTATATTGCTCTCATAGGTAAAAAAACCGGCAGGACCGAAAGAATTTTCGCCTCGCTAAAAAACGGTTTGAGGTGAATCCGGTGGCCCGGGGCCGGCTGGGATTAATTTGCCGCTCATGTCCCGGAGTTTTTCGCAGGCGGCCTTGGGGCCGCTTACACCCCTTCTTAGCCTCCTTGAGGCCCGAGGACTCTTTCCAGGTGTGGGAGCAAAAAAGAGTTGCGCTTTTCTCTTGCGGCGGCGAGCCGTTTAAATACCCGCGACAGGTCCGCCATGAGAGCCTGAGAGGTTTTTGCCGCCTGGAGGTAAAATTGCTCTATCCTTGTTTCGTTTTCAATAGCGATCTTAAGGAGTTGCGCTGGCCCTGCGTCCGGGGCAAAGTCGGCTTCCACCGCATAGGATTCGGAGGGGAGGTTTTTAAAGGAAAAGCCGGTCTCCAGGGCGTCGCTGATTACGCTGTAGTATGCCCTCTTTATGGCTTGAACGTTTTGTGCGTTTTCTTTTGCGAAGCCGCGGAAAGTGAGTGCAAGATCGGTAAACCGGCTTGCCGCGCCTTCATAAAATTGGGCGGATTCGGTTTCGCACTTTTGCGCAAAGGCGATCACTGCCGAAGAGGTCCTTAGTTCCATCAAAACCACCTCTCTACGACTACTTTGGCTTCGGTAAAGAAACGGATGGCATCTTTTCCCTGTCCGTGGAGGGTTCCAAAAAAGGAGTCTTTCATGCCGCCGAAGGGGAAAAAAGCCACGGGGGCCGGAATGCCGATGTTGATGCCGATGTTGCCGCATTTTACATCGTGGCGAAATCTTTGCGCCGCCTGGCCGCTGGAGGTGTAAATCGCGGCGGCGTTTCCATAGGGGTTGTCATGAATCATCGAGATGGCCCGGTCGATATTTGCCGCCCTGAGTATGCCTGCAACGGGACCGAAAATTTCCTCGCGCGCCAGAGTCATTTCAGGTGTGAGATCCACAAAGACCGATGGGTTAAGAAAACAGTCCTGTGGCAGGTTGGGGTCGGCAATCTTTAGATTTCTACCGTCCAAGGCCAGGGTTGCCCCCTCTTTTACGCCCTTTTCGATGTAGCCAAGCACGCGCTCCTTGGACTGAGCGTTTTGCAGAGGCCCCATCTGGACAGACTCGTCCATTCCGTCTCCTACTCGTATCGCTGCCGCGGCCTCTATAAAGGCATCCACCGCCTTTTTGTAGAAGGAATCTCCTCCGACCACGACCAGGTTCGCGCCCGCCAGGCAGCGCTGTCCGGTATTGCCGAAAAATGAGGTCATGAGTCCGGCCATCGATTTTTCAAGGTCGCAGTCTTCCATCAGCACGATAAAATTTTTCGCCCCGCACTGGGCGATGACTCTTTTGCCGGTTTGCCCGCAGGTCTTATAGATAATATCTCTTCCAACGGCCGTGGAGCCCACGAAAGTAACCCCGGCAACCTCTGGGTGGTGCAGGATGGCGTTTGTCGCCTCGTTTGCTCCATGGACCATGTTTACAACCCCCGGTGGAAAATCGGCCTGCTCGAAAAGCTCGATCACCCGGGTCTGGGAAAGGGGCACGCGCGGCGAAGGCTTTACGACGAAGGTGTTTCCCGCCGCAATGGCGTAAGGAATAAACCACAGCGGCACCATGAAGGGGAAATTGAAAGGGGCTATGTGGGAAAAGACTCCGATAGGCTGGAAAAAACAGTGCTCGTCGATGCCCGAGGCAATATCTTCGAGGTTGTAGCCCTGCATGAGGGTTGGAACCCCTGTTGCCACCTCTACCTGCTCTATGCCTCGTCTGGTCTCGCCACGGGATTCGTCGATGGTTTTACCGTGCTCTCTGGTCTGCACCTCGGCCAGTTCGTCGAAACGATCTTCCATCAGTTCCTTGAGTCTGAAAAGATAGCGGGCCCTGGCCGAAGGCGGGGTGTTTCGCCATTGCGCAAATGCCCGTGCACAGCTTTTTACCGCCCTGTCGATGTCGGTTGAAGAAGAAAGAGGAACCCTGGCAAGAAGTTCCCCCCGGGCCGGATTGACAACATCGCTATATTCGCCGGTTTGGGCTTCCACCCATTCTCCGTCTATATAATTTTGCAGTCTCGCAACATCCATCTCTCTATCTCCTTATGACCAACGTTTGGATAGCCAACCACTCATCGCGCATGCGGACAAAACCACATTGTCGGGATGATAAACCCTAAAGACAGTTGCGTCCGGGATAGCGCCAAACCGGTTAAATTGCGCTGCGAACAAACGAAAGGGGATTTGGGGGAGCCGGGGGTCTATATGCTCTTTAAGTTTTCGAGAAGCAGGTGCAGAAGGCTCTGGATGGAGGAAAAATTGCCGGCGTTTTTTAAGATCTCCTCACCTTTCTGAATATATTGCCCGTCTATGAGTTCGTGGGAACAATTTTTAACGAGCGACCCAACGCTTTCCAGCGAGGATTCCAGGTGGAACTGAAGACCGAGGACTCTTCCGCCCTTTGCGGAAAAGGCCTGGGCCGGGCAGGCTTCGCTTTGCGCCAGCATCGAGGCGCCGGGGGGAAGGGAAAAAGTATCTCCGTGCCAGTGAAGGGCTGGAAATTGCCCGGGAAAGTTTTTAAAGACCTGCGCCTGGGTTCCTTCGGGCCTAAGGGTTACCGGAAACCACCCGATTTCCTTGTGCTTGTTTTGCACAACGCGCCCGCCCAGGACGTCCGCGATCAACTGGGCTCCCAAGCAGATCCCCAGAACAATCTTATTGTCCTCCACGGCCTGAGCGATGAAGCGCTTTTCAGCGGCAAGCCAGGGGTAATCCCGCTCCTCGTAGATGTTCATCGGGCCGCCCATTACAACCAGCCAGTCAAATTCGTCGGCGGCAGGGAGCTTTTCTCCCCTGTAGAGGTGTGTAGCGGAAATATCCCACCCCTTGCTCCCGGCCCAGTTGCCAATATTGGCCGGCCCTTCGAAACTGACGTGTTGGAGGTAGTGGAGTTTCATGGCTGACTCGCATTCAAGATGAAAAAGACTTGGCCGTGCACCCTCAGTCGACCCGGACTGAAACCGTGCGCACACCTTCGGGCAACCAGGTTAGATTGTACCGCGACACAGCCGGTTCCACTTACCGCTGCTTCCTTCCGGACCTGACGGGGTTCGCGTTCGTCTGTTGCGTGGTGTCCAACCGGTGCGGGAATTACATGCGTACAGCCCGGTCACGGTCCTTCAAAAGGGGATTCAACCCCGCTAAAGCGGATTGCGGGCTACAGGGAACCGCCAGCTCCCCGTCTAGCACGACCAAGCCATGATTTTCCGGTACACAACGATCCAATGGTAACATATCCAAAGTATAATTGCAAACAGCGCGATCGACTCATCTGCTCTCATCCTTGGGAAAGAGGCAGCGCAGCTCCTCAAAATGGCCTATATGCGCTTGAGCTTCAAGGGCGGGGTTCTTGTAGCTTACGAAAGCGACCCCGGTAGCCTTGGCCAGGGCTTCATCTACCTTGGAATCTCCTATATAGAGAACATTTCGCGGGAGAACATCGAATTTTTTCAATATCTTTTCCATCGTCTCCGGGTGCGGTTTGGGGTTTGCGACGTCCAGAGCGCACACCACGAGGTGGAAATATTGCCTGAGGCCAAACTGTTCCAAAAGCTCTATGGTTGAAACCGTCCGATTGGTAGCCAGGGCGGTTTTGTAGTGCGTGGACGCAAGCCTTAGAAACTCAACCAATCCCGGTTCACGGGTAAGGTAGCGGTTAAACGGGCCAAAATCGATTGTTTTGACATACTCCAGTGCCCTGTCAAAGTCGGGTCCCTCCCCCCCGGTAAGATAGAGAAGAGATTCCCGCACGGGGTACATGTGGATATACTCGTGCTGGTCGCCCCTTACGGCAGGGCCGCCGATATGCTCCATGATATGGCTGTAGAAGCGAATATTCGCCTCTTTTGAATCGAAGAGCACCCCGTCGCAGTCAAGGGCGATCACCTTTAAATTCTTCGTGGACAGCCCTGAGTTTTCCTTGCAGATATCCTCTTTCATATCACAATCCGTTTCCGGCCCCTTTTAGGCAAAACATTACTTGCCCCGTGAGGGCTTTGGTATTAAGAAGAAAAAAATTAATCCGAAGTATGAGGAATTGCGAATGAAAAATCAATTTGATTATCTGGTGGTCGGTAGCGGAATCGCGGGTCTGACATTCGCTCTTAAGGCAGCCAAAAGCGGCACTGTGGCTATAGTAACGAAAAAGGACAAGCTTGAAACCAACACTAACTACGCCCAGGGCGGAATAGCCTGCGTGGTGGGCCGGGACGATTCCTTCGATCTTCACGTCAAGGATACCCTGGAGTCCGGAGACGGCCTGTGTCATCCAGACATCGTGGACCAGGTGGTAAAAGCCGGTCCGCAACGTATACGGGAACTTGTCGAGCTTGGCGTGGGTTTTAACCTCTTGGCCGAGCAAAACGGTTTCGATCTGGGGAGGGAAGGGGGCCACAGCCGCAACCGCATCCTTCATGCCCAGGACATGACGGGCAAGGCCGTTGAAAAAGTGCTCATCGCCGCCGCCGAGGCCGATCCCAATATCGCCATATTTGAAAACCACCTGGTCCTGGACCTGGTGGTCCAGCATCAGTCGATGAAAGTGGGCTCGGTCGATCTTTTCCAGCAGGACACCTGCCGGGGTGCCTATGTCCTTGATATCGCCGGAGAAGAAATCCATACCTTTGTCGCCAACGTGGTGCTGCTTTGTACCGGCGGGGCGGGCAAAGTCTACCTCTATACGAGCAACCCGGACGTAGCAACAGGCGACGGGCTGGCCATAGCTTACCGGGCCGGCGCTCAGCTCGCCAACCTCGAATTCGTGCAGTTTCACCCGACCTGCCTCTATCATCCGACGGCTAAAAACTTCCTCATCTCCGAGGCCGTTCGAGGAGAAGGGGCAAGGCTCATCGATAAGCGCGGGCGTGCCTTCATGGAAAAATACCATCCGCTAAAGGATTTGGCCTTCCGCGATATTGTGGCGCGAGCAATCGATACGGAGATGAAAAATAGCGGAGATGACTGTGTTTTTCTCGATATCACTCATCGGGACGCCGCATTTTTGACCAAACGCTTTCCAAACATCTACAGAAGGTGCCTGTCGCTTGGTATCGATATCACTAAAGATCCTATCCCGGTAGTTCCCGCGGCTCACTATATGTGCGGCGGCATCCTGACCGACTCCTCCGGGCGCACCTCCATAGACAATCTCTACGCGATCGGCGAGTGCGCCTGCACAGGGCTCCACGGGGCAAACCGTCTTGCAAGCAACTCTTTGCTGGAAGCCATGGTCTTTTCAGATGCCGCGGCCGTTGCGTGCGCGGAGCGTTTGGAGTCCTGGCGAAATCGCGAGTTGCCCGGTGTGCCCGACTGTTCCGCAAAAGTGTGCGCCGAAAACGGCTCTAACAGCGAGATGGTCATGATAGCCCACAACTGGGATTTTATCAGGCGCCTGATGTGGAATTACGTGGGGATCGTAAGAACGGACAAAAGGCTTGCCCTCGCCCTGAATCATATAGTGCAGATAAAGATGGAACTTAAGGAGCACATGCCCAACATTGCCTTGAGCAGCGATTTGGTCGAACTCCAGGGGCTGGCGCTGGTGGCCGAACTGATAATCCGCTGCGCGATCAGCAGAAAAGAGAGCCGCGGCCTTCACTTTAACGTCGATCATCCGGAAAAAGGCGGTCCCTGCTGGCTTAAGGACACCATAGTAAAAAAGAACGCGGCAGAGGAATTCCTCTCCCTGCCAACTGTTCAGTGGGGCTGAACGGATTTAGGGGCAGGGGCGGGTTCGATCGTTTCCGCATCGATGATCTGTTCGGCTACCTCCGGGGGCGGGGCTTCGAGAAGTTTTGCGCCGTTTTGGTTCTGTTCGATTCTCATGGTGAGCATTCCGCCCATAAAGCTGATTTCGTAATTTTTGTCCGATTTTCCGAAGGAGTCTCTAAGCTTGGCGAGCTGTCGCTTTGCCTTCCTGTAGAGATAGACTATGCTGCCTATGGAAAGAGCGAAAATGAACATGAAAACCCATGCGGGCGTGGAGATAACCTTTCCGATAAACATGATTATCCCCATGAGCGACAGGACGAACAAAACCTGCAAACCGATTATCAGGTAAAGATAGTATACGCCCCGGTCCAAAGTGGCCTCGTCTGTCCAGCCTTTCTTTTCTCCGGACCGGTGCTTTTCTTCCTTGTTTTTAAACCACATCTTTCTAATGTTCCTCTGAGTGCAGAAATTTTGTTTGAGCCTCGTCGGCGTGAGCAGTAAGGAGGTGTTGAGCCGGATTTTGTTCGATCATCAATCTCTCTATCCGGAACTTCTCGATGCGCACCTGGTTTTCGAGCATCTGCCTGGACAGCTTGTACCTCAGATAGATTACCCAAACAAGCAAGCCTCCGACAAATAACGATACCCCGATAAAAAACAATGGGTACTGTTTGACGGCGTCAAACAGCGCTGAAGCCATATCTCCAAGTATTGATGGAATCAACCATAAAATAAGCATCGCCAAAACTATTGCGAACCCGATTCCCAAAACAGAGAAGTTTTTCGACACGCTAAGGAAATTGCCAAAACCCGACTTGCCGGCATCTATTTCAACGCCGACTTCATCTTTGGGATTGCCTTTTAAGAGCATGAGCCATACCTGGGCCATGAAAAAAAGCAGCAGTATAAGGCCCAGGGGCAATCCCACCGCGAGCAGAATCCACGAGCGGTAGTTAAACGGCTCATACTGGGATTTCAACTGGGTGGTGTAATTTTTTAAAGGTCCGAAGTTATCTTCAAACATCATCTTTTCATAGGAAGTTATCGTGGGCCCGGGGCTTTCATAGACGAGTCTGCCGTTGGCGTCGGTGATGCAAACCCTGGTCTTTAGGCCCGACTGATTGTAGACGGCAACGAGGATCCCGAGTTCGAGCACCAGGAGTAAAACAGCCCCCGCGGCCAATATGCGCCTTGTGTATTTGCTGTCTTCGAAAAACTCGGAAAGTGAGGAATTTTTTGCCATAAGCGGTTTCCGACCAGTATTCCTTAAAAATTTCCAGCCTCTAAGCTGAGCCTTTGCTCGCTGAAAGCTAACATTGCGCGACTGTGAGAGTCAAACAAAAAGCGGAAAAACGCGGCTGCGAGCCCTAGCTCGCGCTCTCCTGCCAGGCGCTTGCCGCCTCTTTTGCAAGAGGGTCAAGCCGCAGCAATTTTAAAAATTTTTGCGGCGTTTTGACCGCCGATGGACTCGATTTCCTGCTGTGTAAGGCCTGCCTGCTCCATTTCACTAAAATAGCGCTTCGGTGAAAGCAGGGGATAATCGCTTCCCAAAAGAATCCTTTCGGCCCCCACCGCCCGCGCGGCGGCCCGGTAGATCTGCGTTTTGTAAACATAGGGGGAAGCCGCCGTATCGTAATAGATATTTGCGAATGCCCCCGGGGCCTGCTTTTTTAAAAGCTCGTAGAAAATCAGGCCGCCCCCCCAGTGGGCGAAAATGAGGGTAACGCCTTCGAGCGCCTTTGCCATGGCGTAGTAGAAATCAATCCCGTAGGGCGCCTTGCCCGGGTATTGGTGGCCGATGGGTTCATTTGCGTGCACGAGCAGCACGGCCTCTTTTTGCCTGCAATGGACTCCAATTTGCTTGAAATTGTCGATAACACGGTCCATATTTTCCCCGGCGCTGTAAACTGCGAGTTCGCCCAGGCCTCGGGCGCCCGCGCAAAGCATCTTTTCGGCTTGCGCGGCGCATGTGGGCGAACAAAGGTCAAGGCAGGCGAGGGGGATGAGCCGGCCGGGATGCCTTGCGGCGGCTTCGAGCACGTAATCGTTATGCCGGGCCAGGGTTTGCCCGTTTCTCCACGGAAATCCGAACACTACCGAGAAATCGATGTTGTTTTCGTCCATGGATTGGATAAGAATTTCGGCGGTGGCCATCTTGGAGGCCCCCGGAGCGTAGAGAAGCGCGAATTCGGGTTCGCCTGCCAAAAACAGCTCTTTGTTGGCGATTATATCAGGGGGAAAAATATGGGTGTGAACATCTATAATCAAGTTTTGACTCCATTTTTGCAAAACGGGGTGCTTTTGCCCTTTTTTAAATTTTTAGAGCTCCTCGAAACCTTATAAGACCTATAGAATGGGGCAAAGGCGATTTTGCCCTACTCTGGATTTTGGGGTTTGTACTCAATTTCGGTTCTAAGTGCAAGCGGTGGAGAAGAGGAAATAGACATGATCGATAAAATTGAGTCCGCAGTCGAGAAGGTTATTCTTGAGGCCGGCGACCTGATCCGGCATCACATCGGGCAGGTGAGCGGTTCCATGATCGCAACGAAGGGCCCTTCCGATTATGTGACGGAGATAGACAAAAAATGCGAGCACCTTATCACCGAGATGGTAAGGCTCAATTTCCCGGGCCATAACATTATGGCCGAAGAATCGGCCACCGAAGAATTACAGTCGGGCTACACATGGGTGATCGACCCAATTGACGGAACTACGAACTTTATCCACGGCTTCCCCTTCGTTGCCGTTTCCATTGCGGTTTGCCTGGATAAAAAGCCGGTGTTGGGCTATGTCTTGGACCCTGTTAGAAACGAGCTTTTCTCGGCAAAAAAAGGCGCAGGAACAAGACTCAATGGAAACAGGCTCCCAATGCGAAAGCCCGTTGAACTCGACCGGGCGCTGGTTGCAACCGGTTTTCCCTTCCGGGCCAAGGAGTTAATGGATCCCTATCTGGCCTCCTTTAAACGAATAGCCCTGGGGGTTAGCGGAGTCAGGCGCGCAGGCGCCGCCGCACTGGACCTGGCCTACCTTGCCGCCGGAAGAGTCGACGGCTTTTGGGAAATCGGCCTCAAAGCCTGGGACATAGCCGCCGGCGCTCTGCTTATAACTGAGGCCGGCGCATCGATAAGCGATTTTAACGGCGAGGACAATTTCCTCGATAATGGAAACGTGGCCGCGGGCGTAGACCCGGTCTACGGGTTTTTGCTCGAAGAGGTGAAGTCACGGCTGGCGCCGGCGATAAAACGGGGCTGAGCGGAAAGCAAGGCGGCGTGCGGCCCCGATGGGTTGCCGGTTTTCGCCTCTTGCTGCCCGCTTCTCTGTCTAAGCTGCCCGGTTGGGAGGAGCGACGTTCATCGCCATCAGTTTTTTGCTGTCTTCGAATATGACTTCGATTTTTCGCGTTGAAATAAGCTTTGCGACCACTCCGAGGCCAAAGGAGGAGTGCAAAAGCAGCGCCCCCTCCTTATAGGTGTCGGAGATATTGTAGTGCGGCACGCCTTCTTTGCTTGCACTCATTAAAAGCTGCCGCCAGTCCTCATCGGTTTTGGGCCTGGAGATCCCCTTGTAGAGGACGGAGGGGACCATCTCCTCGTCGTCATCTGTTTCTTCGAGAAGCAGATCCTCTTCACCGGCAAAATCGAGTTCATCGGTTTGTTCGAATTCGAGACCCGAATCGTCTTCGAAATCGTCCATCATCTGGTCACCTTCCATATCCTTTTTCGGCATATCGCACCACCCCTTATGTTTCGATTTTAAAGAACCTGTCCCCTTTATTGGAACTTGGCAAAAAGGTCAAGGAATTTCGCTATTCACTCAGAAGAGGCAGGATTTGCTTCCTGATGAATTAGAAATAATCATTATAATGCCGACAATGCCTGGAAAAAGCCGTTTAGAAGTTTTTTCTTAAAGAGCCCCGTTTAACGGTCTGAAGGAAACACTAAGCTAAAGGCCACGAGGGAGTCGAAGGGGAGCCAAAACAGCGTTTTATCCACTCTAAAATCAGGTTATTATCTCATTTTAGGACTTCCCGCAGAGGCTGCTCTTCCTTTAAATCCTCTTCGCTGGCAAGTTGGTGTTTTAACAGCCGGTAGCGAAAGGAGCGAAAAGATATTCCCAGAAGCTTCGCGGCCTTGAGTTTTACTCCGCCCGCCTGGATAAGTGCCTGTTGGAGAAGGCGCCTTTCTATTTGCGCCAAATGGTTGTCCAGATCGAAGTCTTCGGCGGGTATCTCGGAGAGGCTCTCCTGGTCCGTTTCATCGAGTTCCTTTCGCCTGTGCAGCGAAAGGGTCAGTGAGTCGGGCAGTATTATCCTTGAGGATTCCATCGCCACGCCGCGCTCGATTATGTGTTCGAGTTCCCTTACGTTTCCCGGAAACTCATAGCTGCACAGTATGTCCATGGCGTAGGAGGATACCTTGTGGATCTCCTTGCCGAAATCCTTCGTAAATTTGGACAGAAAATAGCGGGCGAGAAGCCCAATGTCCTCCCGGCGGTCTCTTAGAGGCGGTACGCGGATATGGAGTACGTTTAGACGGTAGTAGAGATCTTCGCGGAACCTTTTGTCCAGCACCATTTGTTCGAGGTCGCGGTTGGTGGCTGAAATAATGCGGACATCCACCGGAATTTCCGCCGTGCCGCCAACCATTTTGATCGTTTTATCCTGGACGAGTCTAAGCAGCTTTACCTGCAGAAGGGGGGAGAGTTCGCCTATTTCATCGAGAAATAACGTGCCTCCCCGAGCGGCTTCGACAAGTCCCTTTCTATCGCAAAAAGCCCCGGTAAAGGCCCCCTTGCGGTAGCCGAACAGTTCGCTTTCCACCAGGTTTTCCGGGACTCCGCCGCAGTTTACGACCACCAGCGGCTGGTCGCGCCTGGCGCTTTGGGAGTGGATCGCCCTGGCTACGAGTTCTTTTCCGGTTCCGCTTTCCCCCGTGATAACGACGTTGCTGCCGGTTTTGGCCACCCTCTGGATGCTTTCGTAGATCTTTAGCATGGGGGGGCTCTCGCCTATCATGGCGCCGAAATAAAGAGGCCCTTCCAGGGATTGGCTCACCGTTTGTTCTATGCCCCTGCTTTGCAGGGCGTTGGAGATTACGGACAGGAGTTCTTCGTTGTTAAAAGGTTTGGGAAAATAATCGTAGGCGCCCTCGTTCATGGCCTCCACCGCAAGTTCGGCGCTCGCATAAGCCGAAATTATTATCACGATGGTTTGGGGTGAGATTTTTTTGCACCTTTTTAGCACCTCCAGTCCGTTTACGGGCTGCATCCTGATATCGGTTACAATCAGGTCGGGAGGGTCGTCCTTAACGGCCTCGATGGCGCTCGCTCCGCTTTCGGCACACCTTACGGAGTAGCCGTGCCTTAGCAAAAGAAGCTCTAAGAGCTCCCTCATGCCGCTTTCATCGTCTACTACGAGAATCTTATACGGTTCCTCAGTATTGCGGAGCATGTCACAGATCCAAAATCTCAGGTTTAGGCGGTATAGGCCACCTTTCCGTCAACGAGGGTCAAAACGGCCCGCCCCCGGACTTGCATGCCGTGGAAGGGGCAGTTTCTGCTCTTGGATTCGAATGTGTTCGCATCTATCCTATATTCGGCCTGTGGGTCGATGACCGTAAGGTCGGCCGGAGCCCCCTCGGTAATCGAGCCAAAAGGGATGGAAAGAATCCTCGCCGGATTTAGGGACACCTTTGCAATGGCCTGCGAGGGCGAGAGTACCCCTTCCCTTACCAGTCCTAAAATCAAGGGCAGCGATGACTCCAGGCCTATCATGCCGTTTGCCGCGTACTCAAATTCGATATCCTTTTCAACCGAGCTGTGGGGCGCATGGTCGGAGGCGATCGCATCGATCGTTCCGTCGGCAAGCCCCGCCTTTACGGCTTCGATGTCCTTAGCCGTGCGTATCGGCGGGTTGACCTTGTAGACCGGATTAAACGTGGAAAGAAGCTCTTGGTTAAGAGTAAAATAATGCGGAGCGGTTTCGGCCGTAACACAAACTCCGCGCTTTTTAGCCTCGCGTATCAGGGCCACAGAACCGGCGCTGCTGATGTGGGCAAGGTGGAGTCTTGCACCGCTAAGTTCGGCCAGTAGAATATCTCGTGCGGCCATGATCTCTTCCGCGGCTCCGGGGATGCCTCTTAGTCCAAGTCTTGTAGATACCGGGCCCTCGTTCATGAGGCCTCCGCTGGAGAGGCCGAGATCTTCGCAGTGGCTTATTACGAGTAAATCGAATGTCTTTGCGTAGTCCAGAGCCCGTCTCATGAGAAGGCTTGATTCAACCGGTCTGCCGTCATCGGAGACGGCCACCGCGCCCGCGGCTTGCAACTCGGCAAATCCGGAAAGGTTTTTGCCCTCGAGTCCGGTGCTGATCGCACCCACCGGAAATACCCGGCAGAGTCCCTCCTCGGCGGCCTTTTTGAGGATGAACTGCGTAACTGCGGCGCAGTCGTTTACCGGATGGGTGTTTGGCATGCACGCAACCGAGCTAAAGCCCCCCGCAACCGCCGCCCTGGTGCCCGAACAGATTGTCTCCTTGTATTCTTCTCCGGGTTCGCGAAGGTGAACGTGCATATCGATAAGGCCCGGGACTATCCATTTGCCCGTTGCGTCTATCTGTTCGAGCTGCGCTAACCTTTGGGCGCCGATTTGAATGTGCGCGCCGACTGCGACTATCTTGCCGTCCTCTATCAGAACGCTTCCAACCAGGTCAAGGTCGCGCCCCGGATCTATCAGCCTGCCGTTTCGCAAAATCAGGTTGGCCGGATTTTGGTTTGGTTTCATTTTGACTCCGCGTTAAAAAAAGTCTTGTCTTTGTCCGAGCAAAAAGAGAAGCGCCATTCTTACGGCTACACCGTTTGTGACCTGGTCCAGTATAACCGAGAAGGGACCGTCCGCGACTTCAGGGCTAATTTCGACGCCCCGGTTGATCGGGCCCGGATGCATGATCAAAACATCCTTCCTGGCTTTCTTGAGTCTTTGGGGATTTATGCCGTAGCAGGCCGAATATTCCCGAAGAGAGGGCAAAAGCATTTGCTGTTGCCTTTCTTTTTGAAGCCTCAAAACCATGATAACGTCGGCCTCCGGGATGCATGTGTCCAACCGGTGGGAGATCTGTGCGCCCATTGAATCGATATCGGGGGGAATAAGGGTGGCGGGGCCGCACGTGACTACGTTTGCTCCCATTTTCGTAAGCCCCCAGATGTTTGAACGCGCAACGCGGCTGTGGAATATGTCTCCTACGATGAGAACGTTTAATCCGCGCAGGCTCTTCTTTTTGTCCATAATGGTCAGCATGTCGAGCAGGGCCTGGGAAGGGTGCTCGTGCATTCCGTCCCCGGCGTTTATGACCGATACATCCGTGCGGGCGGCAAGCTGCCAGGGAGCCCCCGAAGCGGAATGGCGAATAACAAAAACATCCGGCTTCATTGCCTCCAGGTTCTTCATGGTGTCCAGGGCCGTCTCACCCTTGACTGCCGAACTGGTCGAGGCGGTTATCGAGTAAGTATCGGCGCTTAGCCGTTTGGCGGCGATGTCGAAAGAGGTCCGTGTCCGGGTGCTGGGCTCGTAGAAGAGGTGAATGATCGTTTTTCCTCTCAGGGTCGGCACCTTTTTGATGGACCTCTCGTTTATTTCCTTGAACGAACGGGATAAGTCGAGGATATATTCAATTTCCGAGACGTCGAGTTCACGAATTCCCAGAAGGTCTTTCCGTTTAAAATTCATAAAGTCCCTCACGAGGTCTCTGCCGGATTTTGTTCTTGCTTCGGAGTCAAGCTGCCCTGGGAAGGCGCGGCTCAAGGGTCGGCCCATGCCGATCACCTACACGCTAACGAAACAGTCTACCACGACCGTGCTTGTCCAGGGTAATTCAAAATGGGCTTGGATCCCAAATAGGAAAAATTTCTATCTTCCCGCCTTGCACTTTTTGATGAAGTTTTTTGTCGATTTGTGTATTAAAATAACTTTTTGAGTTTGATAACCAACGCAGTCCCCGTTTCGTCGGCTGGTTTTCGGTCGCCGGAAATGCGACGGCGTATTTTTTTTGTCATGAAAGGAGCGGGAATGGCAAGAGTCCCCATTACCAAGGCCGGGTACGAAAAATTAAAGGTAGAACTGCAGCGCTTGCAAAAAGAAGAGCGACCAATGGTCATTAAGGCAATAGAGGAAGCCCGCGGCCACGGGGACCTATCCGAAAACGCCGAATATGATGCTGCCAAGGAAAAACAGGGAATCATCGAAGGCAAAATCCAGGAGACTACCGAAAGGCTCCAGAATTCCGAAATAGTCGATTTGCCCCAGGAGGTGGACGGCAAGGTCGTTTTCGGCTGTAAGGTCGTACTGGAGGACCTCGAAACCGGTGTCGTCAGTTCTTATCGGCTGGTAGGCCCCTATGAGGCCGACGTCACGGAAGGCACTATCTCGGTTACCTCCCCGATCGGCAAGGCTCTGATCGGGCGCCAAGAAGGCGATGAAGTCAAAGTCCAGGCGCCAAAGGGCGTACGCAATATGGAAATTTTGGAAATCCTGCCCTAAAAAACATCAATCCGGGAAATGCAGCAGGGAACGGGTCTTTCGGTTTCCTGCTGCCCGCTATCGGCTTCAAGTTGGTTACCTGATAAAACCGTGGAAGTGGAGAAAGGGCGTGTTGGTGGATTTTCCCTGCCGCATCGGCAGGGAGCCTGGCTGAGGGGGAGCTATCTCATTTGCACCCACAGCCACCCCGCGGCAAGAGCAAGGGTTGCCAGAGTTACCGGAACTCCTATGGACGCGTGTTTTTTCCAGGATATGTAGACGCCCCGCCTGGATGCCTGCTCGACCACGATGATGTTTGCAATGCTTCCGAATAAGAGCAGGTTGCCCGCAAATGTGCTGGCCAACGCCAGAAGTGGCCCCGTTGATGGGTTTGGGGCCACTTTTAAGAGCAGCATCACCGCCGGTACGTTGGACACCAGATTCGATAGAAAGACGGTGAGGCCAAAGAGCCAGGGAAGCGACTCCAGGTGCACGCCCGCGGCCTCGATCAGCTTTAGAGCCCCGGGCAGCATTCCCGAAGTCTCTATAACGCGATTTACTATAAACAGTCCTATGAACAAAATCAGCACATCCCAGTCGACCAGATTTAAAATGTCGCGTGAGGCCATGCGTCTGCTGCTTAGCAAAACCCCCGCGGCGCAGAGTGCAAGCACGTCCCTTGGCCACGAGGTAAATAGAAAGGCAAGCACAAGCAGCGTTACGACCGAGAGCCCCTTTACGACCTGCCAACCGTTTAGTCCATTCTCGACACCCTGGGTGCCGCAAGCCCGCCCTGTCCATCTGCCGGCCACGCTGCGAGTTATCACCGCCCATACGACGATAAACCCGGCCGCCACGGGCGGCAGGGCGATGAACAGATAGCGCGTAAAGGAAAGGTTTAGCGTTTGTCCGATCAGCATGTTTTGCGGGTTTCCAATGAGAGTGGCCGCCGAGCCCACATTGGCCGCGCATGCAAGCCCCAGCAGAAACGGCACGGGGTTGAGCTGTCTTTGCGCGCACCCGTCGATTAGCACGGGGGTAATGGCCAGGCAGACGATGTCATTTGCAAGCAGAGCCGAAAGAAGTCCGGCAACCGCTATCAAAAGGGCCAGAAGCGTTGCGGGAGATACCCCCATTCGGGCCAGCCTGCGGCCGATATAGGTGTAGAAACCGCTCAGGCGAAGCTGCGCCGACACGACCATAAGGCCAAACAGAAGGGCTACAGTGGGTACGTCTACCGCCTTCCATGCCGCTTGGGCAGAGATCCTGCGGGTTGCCACAAGAGCTATGGCCCCAAGGAGGGCCACCCCGGCGCGGTCCAACGCCGTCCACGGAATCCCCCCCAGCATCATCGCCAGGTATACGACCGCAAAAACGGCAGCCGCTACGTAATCCATAAAGATTTTACTCCCCTCCCGCCCGACTTGCGACCCGGTGTAAGCCGTTAAGACCCTTTACCACATGCGCAGCGCTCTCACAACAGAGTCGAAGATGCGGGGCGAAAAGGGGGAGGCAAGAAAAAGCGTTTAGCTGTGTTTTTTAGCTTTGAGGCTTTAGAAGCGGACTATAAAATAGAGATGCCTAAAAAAAGTTTGCGAGGGCCGGCAATTTTTGCTCCCGGCAGGACCGTAACGGGATTGGTCAATTTTACGATATTGCGTTAATTTAGCGATATTTGGACAGGGGCTTGGCGATGCGGCTGGAAAGAAAATGTAAAATTGGGGTTCTTATCCTCGCTCTTTTGCTTATGCTCAGTTTTTATGTCGGAGGAGGCCGAAGCGCTGTAAACACCGTGCCGCCTGCTCCCCCCTGGTTTGTGCCCTGTTTTAAGCTGCCGGACAAGGTCGACTTTTGCGGGGAACCCGTGCCCATCGCCGCCTCCGAAGACGTTCGGGAAAGGTTTGACCGGGAGTTCACAATTGTTACCCAAAGCCATGCTCAGGTGTATTTGTGGCTTAAAAGAAAAGAGCGCTATTTCCCCGGGGTCGAGAGGATGCTTTCGCGCATGGGACTGCCAGACGATCTCAAATACGTCGCGGTTGCCGAAAGCGATCTTACGCCCTATGCGGTTTCCCAGGTCGGGGCTGTTGGCCCCTGGCAGTTCATGTCCGGGACTGCCTGCAGATATGGTATGATTTGCAACGCACAAGTCGACGATCGCTACGATTTCCAAAAGTCGGCCGGCGCAGCCTTCCAATATCTAAAGCAGCTCCACGACATGTTTCATAGCTGGACCCTCGCGGCGGCGGCCTACAATTGCGGAGAAAAGCGTCTGCAGGCGGCAATGGAACTCGATAAGGCCAATAGCTATTATAATCTTGTGCTGCCTCAGGAAACCGAGCGCTACGTGTTCAGGATAATTGCGATAAAGGAAGTGATGGCGCATCCGGCCCAATACGGCTACTACCTGCCCAAAGGGTTTGGGTATCCTCCGTCAAGTTTTGACAGGGTAGAGGTCAGGCTTCCGGGGCCTATGCCGATCAGCGCGGCAGCCCTTTCCGCGGGGCTTACCTACCGGGCTGTCAAGCTTCTTAACCCTGAACTGATCTCGAATGTGATTCCCGGGGGGGATTCGACCGTGCGAGTTCCTAAGGGCAGCGCCGAGCAATTTAGCAAGGCCGTTGCCGCATGGAAGGCCGCTTACAAGCCCGCTGTCCTGGTCTATAAGGTCTGCCGAGGTGAAAGTCTCGATTCGATCGCTCGCAAGTTCAATGTTACAAAAGTCCAACTTTGCAAGTGGAATCATATCTCGGGCAACAAGATCCGAATCGGCCGGAAGATAAAGATTTTTAGGTGAAATTCTAAGTTCTTGACATGCATTTTGCGTAGAACTACCATAGCGCGCCGTGTGAGTCCGAAAAAGCGAATTATTTTGGTGCAATATGACTGATATGGATGGCAGGTTTCTCGGGTTGCTGCTGGCAAGCCGGTATGCGGTGGCCCTTACGGGGGCCGGTATATCGGTGGAGAGCGGAATCCCCGATTTTAGAAGCGATGACGGGGTTTGGGCAAAGTTTGACCCTTACGAATATGGACACATAGATTCTTTCAGGGCCGATCCGGGGAAGGTATGGAAGTTGCTTCTCGAGATGCGTACCCTGGTTGAGAGCGCAAGCCCGAATCAAGCCCATTACGCTCTGGGGGAATTGGAAAGGCGTGGGGTTTTGAAGGCGATAATCACACAAAACGTCGACGGCCTGCACCAGAAGGGCGGGGCTTCAAACGTAATCGAATTTCACGGGAGTTTTCGCACGATGCACTGCGAGAGTTGCCGGAAGTCTTATGCGTCCTCGGAGGTTTCGCTGGCCAAGCTGCCTCCGCGCTGCCGGTGCGGAGGGCCGATTCGCCCTGATGTCGTGCTCTTTGGCGAGGGGATACCCGATGATGCCTACTCACGCGCCTTCGAAGCCGCTTCACGGTGCGATCTGATGATCGTGGCGGGCACCTCGGCAAGTGTTGCGCCCGCTTCCGATCTTCCTATGGTTGCCAAAAGAGCCGGAGCGAGCATTGTGGAAATAAATCCCAACGCTTCCGACCTGTCGCCCGAATTGTGCGATTTGCGCATTATCGAGACGGCCGGAGAGGCATTTACCCATATCATGAAAGTTTTTAGCTCCATCCACACAGAGGTTAAAAATTAATGTTGTCTCACATTTTGACTGCTACGGCCTATGCGGATCCTGCCTTCCAGACGCCTTGTCTTACCACGGGAAACAACGTGATCGATATGATCATCAATGCGGGTCCGATGGTGAAGGTTATTTTATCCATCCTCATCGGACTCTCGATTGCGTGTTGGAGTGTAATTGTGCTCAAATACCGCATGATCCGGCGGGCAAACCGCGAATCGGGCGAGTTCATGGCCCTTTTTAGACAGCGCAAAAACTACTCCTCGCTCTACCGCGACAGCGAAAGACTTCCCGACAGCCATTTGGCCGAGATTTTTCGCGTGGGCTACGCCGAGCTCAGCCGGGTTGGCAAATCCATGGATTCGAGAAACCTCTCGGAGGTCTCGGCCAACCCCGAGGTCCTGCTTGAAAACGTCGAACGGGCTATCCAGGGTGGAATGACCGCGGAGCGGCAAAGGCTCGAGCGCTTCTTGCCCCTTCTTGCAACCACGGGCAGTACCGCCCCCTTTATCGGCCTGTTTGGAACGGTCTGGGGCATCATGACCAGTTTCCAGGAGATCGGTATGAGGGGTGCGGCCAATCTTGCGGTTGTCGCTCCCGGCATTTCCGAAGCTCTAATTGCCACCGCCATAGGGCTTGTGGCCGCTATCCCCGCGGTTATCGGCTACAACCATTTCGCTACCAGGGTGAGGGGAATCGAAAACGAGATGAGCCATTTCGCCGCCGACTATCTCAATATGCTCAAAAGAGACCTTATGCGCAAGGGCAGACAAGAGGATACCTCACATGGCCAGGCGCCCATGCAAAGGCTTATGGTGGATTGAAAGGGGTAGGTTCTCATGCAGATCAACGGTGATTCAAAGGGCATGGTTTCCGAGATAAACGTTACTCCTCTTGTGGACGTAATGCTCGTTTTGCTTATAATTTTTATGGTTACCGCGCCCATGATGACGCACGGGGTCGATGTCAAGCTCCCCCAGAGCGCGGCGCCCGCCATTCCGACAAAGAGTGAGCGTTTGGTGGTATCGATTAATAGCGACCGGAAAATTTTCATAAATGAGCAGCAGGTCGATGTGGAGGAATTTGCCTCGAAGCTTGCAGCCATCAATCAGAACAGGCCAAATCCGGAAGGCGTCTTCTTGCGGGCCGACGATTCCATCCCTTATGGATATGTGATGCAGGTGATGGGACTGATACGACAGGCCGGGATTTCCAAGATAGGAATGGTGACAACGCCTGACAAAGGCAGCCCATCCAGTCCCAGGCCCAAGGTCAAAAGAAGGATCTGATAAGCCGGGGCGTCCGCCTGATTTTCAGGGCGCCTGGCAGTGGTGGTGAAAGATGGAACCTCTTAACAGGGTAATTCCCAAAAAGGACCTTGCCGCCGGGATTTCCACGGCTGTTTTGGTGCATGCGCTGATATTTGGCGGAGCTCTCTACGGGGCACTGCTGCTTCCTCACAAACCTTTGCAGGTCCCCTACTGTTCGGTCGATCTGGTGTCGGCTCAAGACATTGGACCGGGTTCTGCCGAGCCAAAGGGCAAAAAAGGGGCCTCCGGCAGGAGCGTTGAAAGAAGAGCCGAACACCACGCGAGGGCCGTCCGCAGGCCCGGGCCCCTGGTCCCGATAAAACGGTTGGCGGTAAACGATGCGAAAACAAACTTCGAGTCGCCGCGCATAAAGCAGCTTGAGCCAAAGGAGGTTCCCGCTGTGCATGAAACGACGCAGGGCGTTGCCGCGATAGACAAAAACCTCGATAAGCTCGTTGCAAGGCCCAAAAACAGGCCCCACTTCAGTGCGCCTTCGGGACCGCGTTCGGTCCATGAGGCTTCCTCGCCGGCGCGGTCCTCGGGCGGGTCGAGCGCGGGGGATTCAGAGAAACGGGAAGCCGAGACCGCGGGGGGGACCGCGACCGGGAAGGGGCGTGGCGGACGCAATGGGAATGCTCCCGGCGGGAGCGCGTTTGGCAGCCCTAACGGGAGTGCGGCTGTCAGTCAGCTGCTCGGGTTATATGGACACGAGGTTCAGGAAAGAATCCAGAGGCAGTGGTCGCTGGCAAATGATCACGGAATCAATGGCCTTATGGCCGTAGTTCAAGTTCAGATTAAAAGGTCCGGGGAAATCGTTCGGGTAATTGTAATGAGAAGGTCGGGAAATGAGCTCTTCGATGAGGCCGCGGTGCGCGCGGTGAACAGAGCCGGGCCGCTTCCGCCCGTTCCTGAAGCCGTATCAACGGGGGACACCCCCCAGTTTATCCTGACCTTCAGGCCCGGGAAAGTGTCCTGAGGTCTATCCGATCGCTGCTCAAAAAGATTTTGCGCAATATGAGAGGTAGTATCCGGTATGTTTAGACTTAGACGTGGATTGCTTATTCTATGCTGTTGGCTGCTCTTTTGGGGAGGCGCCGGTTTTGCCAAAGCCTTGGCCCAGACAATCTATCTGGATATTAACAACGCAAATTTCCAAAAAATTCCCATAGCCGTTCCAGACTTTAAATACATGTCATCCGATCAGAGCGAACTCTCGCGTAAGATGGCCGACCTGCTTAGAAACGACCTCAATATATCGGGGGTCTTTCGCTGTCTGGATCCCAAGGGGTTTTTGCAAGATCCGCAGAAAATGAGCATGGAGGCCTCCCAGATTAATTTCCAGGCATGGAAACAGCTTGGAGCCGATTTCCTGGTGGGCGCCTCTTTCCAGGTCCAGGGCAATACCCTGAGGTTGGACGGACGCCTCTTCGATGCCACGGGCGCAAGACTTGTCGGCTCGCCTAAAAGCTACGGCGGCGATGTCGGGGCCTGGCGCCAGATGGTGCATGCCTTTGCAAACGATATACTGCTGATGGTTACCGGGCAGGCCGGGGTATTTAACACAAAGATAGCCTACACGCAGAAGGTGGGGGGGGCTAAAGAGATTTTTGAGTGCGATTTCGACGGCTCCGATCCTGTCCAGCTCACTCATGACAACAGCATCGATCTGTCTCCTGTCTGGAGCCCGGACGGCCGGCGCATTGCCTATGTGAGCTATAGGGACGGTTCGCCCAAGATTTATGTGCTCAATGTCGCCACACGGGCTACCAGGCTTCTGTGCGGCTACCCGGGAATGGACATCACGCCGGCCTGGAGGCCTGGTGGAGGCGAACTGGCAGTTGCCTTGAGTAAGGGGGAGAGCCAGGATCTCTACCTGGTCAACTCTTCCGGGGGGATTATCAGGAAATTGAACGTGGGGTTTGGCTCCTCGATAAGCGTATCTCCCAACTGGTCGCCCGATGGCAGCAAACTGGCCTATGTTTCCAATGAATCGGGAGGTCCGCAGATATATATCCTGGATCTTTCAAGCGGTCAGAAAAGGCGATTGACCTACAGCGGCAAATATAATACGTCTCCTGCGTGGTCGCCTAAAGGCGACTGGATCGCCTATTGCGCGCAGGGGGGAGGAAGTTTCAATATCTATGTAATTCGTCCGGACGGCAGCGACAACCACGCCTTGACGCATGGGGGAAGAAATGAGGCTCCCCGGTGGTCGCCTGACGGCCGAATGATTGTTTACAGCGGTGATTACGCCATTCGGATAATGGATGCGAACGGCACGGGGAATTGGCGGCTGATGCGCAATTCGGGGGGAGGGCAGGGACTGCCCGACTGGTCGCCCAGACTTAACGGAAATTGAGAATGTTGGTCAGGAGGAAGAGAGGATGAAAATTAGACAGGTCTTTTATACTTTGTTGATGATTTTTGCAGTTGTGGCCATGAACGCGTGCGCGTGCCACAAAAAACCCGTTCCACCTCCGCCGGGCTACGGGCCGGAGAGCGGTCAAAACGGGTTTTCCAATCAGTCGGGCGGCAATGTGGGTGACAGGTGGAAAAGGCTCGGCATTACTACTGAGGCCCAAAAAAGAGAGTTCCTCGACAGTGCCGCGGCTTTCGAAAATCAGGACGTCTACTTTGACTACAACTCCTATACGCTTTCGGAGCCCGCAAAGAAGCTCCTCGATGACAAGATCGCTTTTCTGCACAAATATCCGAGCGTTTCGGTGACCATCCAGGGCAACTGCGACGAGCGCGGAACCGAAGAGTATAACCTTGCGCTGGGGCAAAAGCGTGCTGAAGCCGCAAAAGATTACATAATGCATTCGGGCGGAGGCAACTTCCATCTCAATACCGTTAGCTACGGCAAGGAACGTCCCGTGGCTACCGGCCATGATGAGGCTGCCTGGGCAAAGAACAGGCGAGACCATTTCGCTCTTAAATATTAATTAGGATTTCAAGCAGAGGGTGCAGGGAGCGAGAAGCTTTGCGGACTGGCCGAAGGGAGCAGCAGGGGGAAAGGCGAGGGCCTTCCCTGCCTTGCTCTCTCGGGCCCCCGCCGCTCGCTGCCTGCTACCTCTTTTCTATTTCCTGGAGGAGAAGAACACTATGAGGGGTGCGATAAAAGGTAGGGTATTGTGGTATTGCGTCGTGGTGGTTTTGGCTGGATTTCTTGCCGGCTGCGCCTCGACTTCAGAGACTTCTACCCTTCAGGAGAATCTGTCCATTTTAAACCAGCGGGAAGCCGCTCTTGAAAGACGTGTGCGAAGCCAGGAAGGCGCCTCCCGAAAAAGCGGAGATCTCTATTCGCAGATGCAGGATTTGCAGGCCCAGATGCGGAGCTTGAACGGCAGGATAGACGAGGTGCAACATAAGATCGATATGCTCCAGCAGAACGCGGCTCCCGCCGCCCAGTCGTCGGAGCCTCAGCAGGCCCCCGGGTTGCCGCCTTCAGGTACGGTTGTAATGCCTGGTGCTCCTTCGCCCGGCTATCAGCCTCCCGCCCAGCAGACACCCCATTTCGTGAGGCCTCCTTCCTCCCTTGGACCTGCTCCCGGCGCTCAGACCTCTGCCTCTCCGGAAAGCCGGGGCCGCCAAACCGCGGCTACGGCCAAAAGCGCCGAACAGGTCGAATTTGACCGGGGCATGCAGATGATGCAGCAGAAAAATTACGACGGCGCAAAAAAAGTATTCCAGGCCTTTTTATCCAAGTACCCCAAGTCGGGTCTTGGGGAAAATGCTCTCTATAATATTGGCGAATGCAGTTTTGGACAACGGCACTACGAAGACGCTATCAAGGCTTTCCAGGCTGTGGTGGACAAGTATCCAAAGGGAGGTAAAACCGCGAGCGCCCTTCTCAGGGAAGGAATGGGCTGGCAGGGGATTGGAGAGAACACCATGGCTCGAATAATTTATACTCGTCTTGTAAAAGATTATCCGGGAACGGTCCAGGCCAGAGCGGCGCAAAAGAAATTACAGGGATTGTAGAGTCGGTTTTTTTTAGTCTCCCTGCTTATGGGATCGCTACTTTCCCTCCGGTTGGTTTTTTTGATCCCCTATGTGCTTTATGCCGGCTGCATTTGGTGCCGCCGGCTGCGATACCCTTCCTCTGCTTGGCGCTAATGTCGAACCCTGGGCTCCAGGTCCAAAATATCTATTTCCCCGGCAACAACCCCCTTCATCTCTTAAAAGCTTAAAAAAGCCGCACATTGCGCATCGGCCCCAATTCTATCCTCTGAGCTTTTTGCCGCTTCCATTAAGCATGGGACAAACATCCTAATTGCAAAATATACTTCCTGCCCGGCATCAAAATACATTCCTTATCCCGGTAAATACCCCCTTCACCCCATATATCTTTTTTTTATCTCACTGTATCAATACCGATAAATAAGGATGACTTCAATCCTTTTGAATAGTCCGCCAAATGTTTGAGCGGTCGAGTCTTATAAGGAGGTAGTATGCAGCGCGTCACGATTGAATCTTTTATGAACCGCCATGGGATTTCAATGCAGTTGATGAAGATGGATTCGGTTCAATCGAAGGGCTGGGACCGAGGCAAACCGGTTGAACGTTACAGGTGCCAAATGAGAAAGTTGGGGAAAAAAATAGACGTTTATGTGGAGGCGCCTTGCCGGGAACGCTCCCTGTCGGTTTGCGACGTGTTGTCCATGCTCGTTCTGGATGCCTCCGGCTGCGAGATGTTCAAAGATTACTATGGACGCCGGGACGAATTCCAGCAGATATTGTCGGAATTGGGACCGGCGCACGATCAATTCGATGAGTTCTGGCTCGAATACGAATCCAGGAGGCGCCAGAGCCTGAAATTGAAATCTTTTCTGGGCGGCAGCCTCTATCACACCCTGATGGAACGCTATGGAGTAAGTAATTAGCATCTAGTAAAAATCATTTCCTTAAGCGCACCCCCCCAGACGTGGTCCCGCCTGTGCAAATACGGGTTTTGGGACCACCCCCCCTCAATTGACCTCGCAAGGCAGGTTCTGCCGTGGGCGCGATCAACGCGGTTCGCGCCCGGCAGCAACTCTGTTGATGCGGCTTGCCGAAATTGGGGTTTAAGAGCTTTAAACCTCTTCGTAAAGTCGATTTCACTTCCGAAACATAAAATAACCTGTTAATTTCCCCGCAGAAATGTAAACGGATGCGTGTTTGGCCCTTCAGGCGGGGAGGCGTTTGTGAAAAAGGATAGCGGGATCGGGCCTAAAAACGTGGGCTCTCTTGATTTTAGCCTCATAAGCCTTTTGCGTGCCCTGGTTTTAGATGGTGTAATTGCCGAAAACGATGCAAAAAAAGTTCTCGCAAGATCGAGGGCCTCGGAAAACGCTCCCGCCAAAAACCCTCTGATCGTTATCGCCGAGGCCGGTTTGAGCAGGGCGGGCATGTCTCACGAACCCGTTGTAATGGAGTTTCTTGTAGCCTGGCTGGCCGAAAAGTCGGGCTTGGACTATTTAAAGATCGATCCTCTCAAGGTCGATGTGCAGGGCGTCACCACTCTTGTTTCCTATGCCTACGCGTCTCGATATAAGATACTGCCCGTTGAGGTATTGGCCGAATGGGTCATCATAGCCACGGGAGATCCCTTCCATTTTGAATGGCAGCAGGAACTCGAGCAGATGCTGCGGAAAAAAATCCGCAGGGTCTTGGCCAATCCAAACGATATAAGCCGTTACCTGATTGAATTCTACGCTCTGACAGACTCTGTAAAGCGTGCCCTTGGCAGGGCGGGGGCAACTTCTCAGGGCGGCGTCATGAATCTCGAACAAATGCTCGAGCTTGGCCGGACCGGCAAACTTGACGCAAACGACCGCTATGTTGTCAATATCGTCGACTGGTTGCTCCAGTATGCGTTCGAACAGCGCGCAAGCGACATCCACCTTGAGCCTCGGCGCGGCAACAGCGATGTGCGTTTCCGCATCGACGGAGTTCTTCACCCCGTCTATCAGTTGCCTACCGTTGTCATGGGCGCGGTGGTCAGCCGGCTCAAAGTGCTGGGCAGGATGGATCTTGCTGAAAAAAGACGTCCTCAGGACGGCAGGATCAAGACAAAGGGACCCTCCGGAGAGATCGAACTGCGTCTTTCAACCATGCCTTCGGTCTTCGGCGAAAAGCTGGTCATGCGTATTTTTGACCCGGAGGTCACGGTCAGGGGCTTTTCCGAGCTGGGATTCTCCGATAAGGAACTGGGGCAATGGAAAAAACTCATAAGCTCCCCTAACGGCATCATCCTTGTCACCGGGCCCACCGGTTCAGGTAAGACGACCACCCTCTACTCGACGCTCAAATATCTTGCACGACCGGAAGTAAATGTGTGCACCGTCGAAGACCCTATCGAGATGGTCGAGCCGAAGTTAAATCAAATGCAGGTCCACGCAGCTATTGGACTCGATTTTGCCACCGGCCTCAAGACTTTTCTACGACAGGACCCCGACATCATAATGGTTGGCGAGATCCGCGACCTGGCTACCGCCGAGATGGCCGTGCAGGCTGCCCTTACCGGCCACCTCGTCTTTTCGACTCTTCACACAAACGATGCGCCGTCGGCAATCATCCGGCTGCTCGATATCGGGGTTCCCCATTACCTGATAAGAGCCACGGTTCTGGGGGTTCTTGCCCAGAGGCTGGCACGAACCCTTTGTCCTCATTGCCGAAAACCGGGCCAACTTGACGAGGAGCTTTGGCGCTCCTTGACTCATCCCTGGAAGATCGCGCCCGAGGGCCGTTTTAACCGCCCCGTGGGCTGCCTGGAATGCAGGGAAACCGGCTATCATGGAAGAGTGGGCATCTACGAAATGTTTGTCCTCAGCCCCGCGGTAAGAAGCCTTATCAGGCAGGACTGCGAACTGTCCGAGATCAGGGGACAGGCGGTAAAAGAGGGTTTGACCCCTCTTAATATCGCCGGAGCGCTAAAGGTCAGCTCCGGGGTTACTTCCATCGAGGAGGTCTTCCGGGTCGTCGGCGCGGTGGATGTTTAGTGAAATGAAAAAATTTCTCCTGGCTTTTTTCTCGATCTATTCGCTAATGAACGCTTTTGTCTACCTGCGGGCGAAGGTGCTTTTACCCGATGCCCCATCGGCCCGGGCGGTCGTGATAATCTTCATGGCCTTTATGGTTTTTGCCCCTGTGTTAACCAATCTTTTGGAACGCCGGGGGTTGTTAGCCGCAGCGCGGAGTTTGGGTCTTGTCGGCTTTTGCTGGCTTGGATTTCTTTTCTATTGCTTTTTGGGCTTTTTGCTGCTCGTAGCCCTTGGGATGCTTTCCCAACTGGTAAGTCTTACCACCGGTTTTCCCCTGCCCGTGTTCCAGGGTCCGGCTGCCGCCGTTTGCGTTCTTGCTCTGGCCGCGCTCATAAATATTTATGGGTTTTTCGAGGCGAGGTCCATTCGTGTGGAAAAAGTTGTGCTCCAATCAGGCAAACTTCCCCCCGCGGTCGAGAGGGTGCGGATAGCGCAGATTTCCGACGTACACCTTGGGCTGAGGGCTGCTGAAAAACGCATGGCGAGAATCCTTGATGCCGTCCAGGCCCAAAGGCCCGATATGCTCGTAAGCACAGGGGATCTTATCGATGGGAAGCTAAACAAAAGGGAACCGCTCGAGGCTTTGTTTGCAAAGGTTTGCCCAAGGCTTGGCAAATTTGCGGTAACGGGTAACCATGAGGTCTACGCCGGCCTTGAGGAGTCCCTCGCGGCCAAGAGAGCTTTTGGATTTACGGTGCTAAGAGGAGAAGCCAAAATAGTCGACAATATCCTGACCGTCGTAGGCGTCGACGATCCGGCCGCAAACCATGGCGGGGAGGAAACAAAAATACTTGGCGAAGTCCAAAACGGACTTTTCACTCTTCTTCTGAAACACCGCCCGGATCCGGCAGGCTCGAGTCTTGGGCTCTTCGACCTTCAGCTCTCCGGGCATACCCATTACGGTCAGCTATTCCCTTTGCGGTATATAGTTGCGCTGTTTTATCCTTTTCAAAACGGTCCCTATTATCTTCCAAAGGGGTCTGTGCTGTACACGAGCAGAGGGTCGGGCTCCTGGGGGCTTCCCGTGCGCGTGCTTGCGCGCCCCGAGGTTACGATTATCGATGTGGTGGCTTCGGCAAAGGGGGCATGAGCCATCTTTGCGGCCGGAGGGACGCTCCCGAAGGCGCCGGTTGGCCAGCTGATCGTCACAAGAGCTCTTGCCAAAGGCTCTCGGGTCTCACAGGCAAAACAGCCGAGGCTTTCACGGCTGCTCTTTTTGTGGAGTAAAACCTTTATCTCCCGGGCATCAGGACAGTTTGCGCTCCTTTCTGATGCGGTCCATTTCACGGATCCCTTCTTTTCTTTTCAGCGATTCCCTCTTGTCGTATTCCTTCTTGCCCCTGGCAAGGGCGATTTCAACTTTAGCCTTCCCGTCCTTGAAATAAATCTTTATGGGGACCAGTGAAAAACCGCGCTCCTGGGTTTTACCGAGCAGTTTCTTTATCTCGGCTCTGTGGAGAAGAAGCTTTCGTACCCGTTCGGGATCATGATTATCGTAGGAAGCATGGGTGTAGGGGCTTATATGGAGGCCGAAGAGAAACACTTCGCCGTGCTTTACCCTGGCGTAGCTGTCCTTTAGGTTTGCCCGGCCCTCGCGAAGCGATTTTACCTCCGTGCCCAGCAAAACTATGCCGGCCTCGAACTTTTCACCTATTTCAAAGTCGTGGTAGGCCTTTTTGTTTTGCGCGATCAACTTGATTTTTTCCGTCTGTTCGGCGCCTTTAGACATATCCGGAAGGCATTCCTCTCGATTTATTATAACACCCTGCGCTAGATTTAAAGTGTGCAAGGAGATGTTTGGGGGTCCGTTTAGGAACCCGATTTTTTCTTGGCCGCAAGGGGTGTGTTTCCGATCCAGTTAGGATCAAATACATGAAATTCTTCCGGAAACTTTTTCATCACCATCTTGCTGACCGCCTCTTCGATCTCTGAAGCCGTACGCATGCGCAGAACCTTTTCCACAAACCGGCAGCATTCCTTCATGGAGGACCTTCGGATAAGGTTTTTAACCCGGGGAAGCGCCACCGGGTTCATGCTGAAGGAATTGATTTTCAGCCCCAGAAGGATTGGCACATACAAGGGCTCTCCGGCCATCTCCCCGCATACGGCCACGGGAATGCCCGCATCATGGGCCGCGTCCACGGTCTGTTTTATGAACCTTAAAACCCCCGGGTGAAGAGGCTCGTAGAGATAGGCTACATGTTCATTGGATCTGTCTATCCCGATGGAGTACTGGATAAGATCATTTGTTCCGATGCTGAAAAAATCGACCTCCTGAGCGATCAGATCGGCCATTGCAACAGCCGAGGGCAACTCGATCATGGCTCCGAAGGGCATATTTTTGTCGAAAGGTATGCGCTTTTTAGTCAATTCGGCCTGGATCTCTCGAAAGATTTTCCTGGCCTCGAAAATTTCTCCCATGCCGGAAATGAGCGGCAGCATGAGCCGTATATTGCCGGCTACCGCGCTTGCCCGAAGCATTGCTCTTAGCTGGGTTTTGAATATCTCCTTGTAGTGCAGGCAAAGCCTGATGGAGCGAAGCCCCAGGGCCGGGTTGGGTTCCTCAAGAGTCGGACACCAGGACGTGAGCTTGTCGGCCCCAAGATCCAAGGTCCGGATGGTGACCGGCGAAGGCGCCATCAGTTCGGCCAGGTCGTGGTAGTCTCTATAGAGGGATTCTTCATCGGGAAGTTCCACCCGGTTCATGAAGAAAAATTCGGTCCTGTAGAGGCCTATGCCTTCGGCCCCGTTGTCCTTGGCCGCTACGATCTCCTCAATGGCCTCGATATTTGCCTCTGCGCCCACCCTGTGGCCGTCCGAGGTCTGGGCGGGCAGATGGGAATGCCGGCTGATCTGTTTTAAGTAGGTCTGGATCTCATCCTGACGGTTTGCATAAAATTCGAGTTCCGTTTCGCCCGGGTTGATAATAATTACTCCGGTTCGGCCGTCGACAATTATGAAGTCGTTTTCCGCGATGAGCCGGGCTGCGTGTTCGGCTCCCGTAACAGCCGGAATTCCAAGCGAGCGGGCGACAATGGAAGTGTGGGAGAAGCTGCCCCCTATTTCCGTTACTATCCCGAGCGTGCGGCCGGCCTGCAACTGGATGGCGTCGGCGGGCGAGAGATCGTGGGCGATTATCACGGCCCCTTCCCGCAGATGATCGAGGTCCGAACGGCTTTGCCCGGCAAGAATGCGCACTACGCGGTCTCCTACCGCGTCCACATCGGCTATTCTGCTCTTTGCGTACTCATCGTTGCTAAGACCGCTAAAGAGCTCCTTGGCCTTCCTTAGAGCCTTTATGACGGCAAGCTGTGCGTTGGTGCGCTCTTCCCTTATATATCGCAGAGATTCGTCGTATATCGACGGGTCTCGAAGGATCATCTGCTGGACTTCGAGTAGCCTCGCATGATCGCTAAATTCGGACCTTATGCTCTTTTTGATCGTTTCAAGATCGGCTTCGGCCTCTTTTACCGCCGCTTCAAACCTCTTGCATTCTTCCGCGACGGACTGCTCGCCGAAAAGCCTGTAGCGAGGCACCGGGATCTGCCCGCGCTCAAGCAGAAACGCCTTTCCAATGGCGATTCCGGGCGCGGCCCCTATGCCCCTTATGGTCAATGAGGAACGGTCGTTTATCATTTGGACGGACCTTCCTGACGCTATAATTGTCTTAATCGTTTCTTATTAGACTATTTTTCCGGCGGTGGGAAGAGTCTTTACGGTTCGCCGAACTTAGTCTGAAATAGGGCGGCAAGGGCGCTTAGAGCCTCGGTGGCATCCGGGCCTCTGGCCGAGACAAAGACTTTGCTTCCGTAAGGGCAAAAAAGAGACATGACGTCGAGGATGCTTTTTGCGTTTGCCGCAACATCGGATTTGGCTATACAAACCTCGGCGTTAAACCGCGAGGCGACCTTAACGATCTGGGCAGCTACTCGAGCGTGGATTCCCATTCTGTTGGCGACCATGAATTCCTGCGTCAAAGCGGGAGATTCTTCGTCACTCTGTATCAAATCAGTACCCCTTTCCTTGGCAAAAGTTCGCCGCTCTATTAGCATATTAGCTACAGGCAAGTCAATGTGCTCCAATTATTTAATACGGCAAGTCAGCCTGAAAAAGATAAAACAATTTTCATGGCCGTAAGAAAACAAAGTGCGCATTGTAATGGATATAGGTTCTTCTTGCCAAGAGCTGGAAAATCGGCCGCCCCCAAGACGGTTAAAACGTTGAATTAGTAAAATTCTGGCTCCCCTGTGCTCATCTGTTCGGCTAAGTGCATGCGGCGCATGCACAAAATTGGAAATGTAGCCGATTTTTTCCTATGATTGTTCAATCGTAGGCGCAACTAGGAAGTTTTCATAAGTTAATGTAACAATAAATGTTTGAAAAGTAAGGGTGGTCGCCAATTATTTTTTGGTCGCAACTGCGCTAAACGTTCCTTTACCTCCTGTTTTCCAGGGTCTTAACGAACTCGATCACCGTTTGCGCAACCGGTTTGGAATAAAGCATCGCAGTGTGGCTCAAGGGGCTGGTTTGAGAATAGACCCACCCCTCGTAGGGGACCATGTGGGCCTCGAAGGGCATTACCATGTTGTCTACCGGGGAAATGAGGGCGAGCCCTGGACATGCAAGCCCCGTGGCTTCGGATTCTATCCTTTCAAAAAGGGGGCCGTGGTATATGAGGCTCGAGCCCAGTTTGCCGGGCGCCAGGGCGGCGAGCTTGGCGCCCTGGTGGGGGCTGCCCAGGGTTATCACGGCGGCCGGGATATTTTCCCCTCGCGCTCTTTCGGCGTATACGCGCGAAAGGAGCCCTCCCAGGCTGTGTCCGATGAGGTAGATAGGCCGCCCGGGAGCCCTTGAGGAAACATCCAAGACGAATTTTTCGAATTTTTCGTACGTGTTTTCAAACGAAGTGGAGAAACTTCCGTAATTCATCAAAAAGATATTTTTAAAGCCCGCCTTGCGCAGATGTTTTGAAAACAGCAGCCAGCCGCTCGCATTGTGAAAGAGCCCGTGAGTAAGAATGAAGACGGGCCCGGGAGCGAGGACTTGGGGCTTAAAACGGTTTTTGTTAATAAAGCCGAGAGGGTAGGTTAAAGTTATGAACGCCAGGCTTGCAAGGGAGGATAAAAAGCCGCGAAAAGCCATCTCGGCTAGTTTTTCACCCTCAGGCGTGCGTCCATTTTTCCATCCGTTTTCATACCAGAAAAAGGAATAGGTGGTAAGCGAAGCCCAGATCGGCAGGAGCAGCAAAAAGAAGACCAAAAGCAAAAAAATAGTCATGGCCCCAAAATCCTTGAGCATTAGTACGAAAGCTTATCCCATTTACGCTTTCCTGGGCCGCTCTCTTTTCTAGCTGCCCGCTGCGTTGTCGTGGTGCCTTTGCGCAAGCTTGCCGGTCACGGAGGGGAATAGCTGCACATCCGTGTGAGGCAGGAAGAGGGCCGCAATGAACTCGTTCATGAAATCGGGATGCACGCTCAACTCGATGTAGGTCATCCGGCTTGCTATCTCTTCCATCCTGTGAAAGGCCTGGGCCGACATAAGGGCCATTCTGGCCCCTGCAAGGGAGCTGTTTCCGATAAAACGGATCCGCTCCTTGGGAATATCGGGCAGAAGACCGATAAAAATGGCCTTTTCTATGTCTAAGTGAGCACCGAAACCTCCCGCTACATAGAGCTTTTCAAGGTCCATGAAGTCCATCTGGAGGGTCTTTAAAAGCACCCGCATCGCGGCCAGTATCGCCCCTTTGGTCTTTATGAGGTTGCTGATGTCGTCTTCGGTTATAACGATGGGCTCGCCGGTACCGGTGTGCTCGCTGGGGGCAACGATCAGTTCCGGGACCTCATCGACTACCTGCACCATCGGATGATCGAGATTAATAAATTTTCCGCTCTGGTCTATGATGCGGGAGGTAAGAAGTTCGGCGATTCCGTCGATTATGGCCGAACCGCACACCCCTATGGGTTTCTGGTTGCCTATGGTTTCGTAGTGAACGCTATCGCCCTCTATCGAGATCTTTTCAATGGCTCCAAGGATTGCCTTGGTGCCACACTTTATCCCCGCACCTTCGAAGGCCGGGCCGGCTGAAGCCGAACAGCACACAAGCCATTCGTTGTTGCCGATAACGATCTCTCCGTTGGTTCCAACATCTATCAGAGCGCTTATTTCCTCCTGGTCGTGCATCCCGCAGGCGTATACCCCCGCCGTGATGTCTCCTCCCACATAGCTGCTTACGCAGGGCACGCAGTGCAAGAAGGCCTTGGGGTTGGCTCGAAGTGCGACCTCCTCTGTCTGGAACTGCGGAAACTGGGCCGCCGCGGGGATGTAGGGGTCAAAGCGGATGTTACAGGGCTCGATTCCTAGAAGCAAATGGGTCATTACCGTATTGCCAGCGGCTACTATCGAAGTGATATCCCTGTGCTTTATTTTGTTCTTTTTTACAAGCGAGTCGATCAGAGAATTCGCCGTGAATACCACTGCGTCCGTAAGGGGTGTCACACCGTTTTTCCCGCAGGCGGCTATCATGCGCGATACTACGTCCTGGCCGTAGCGCGCCTGGGAATTATTGCCCGCCTGGGCGTCCAGAATCGCCCCCGTGCGCAGATCGATCAACTGGGCCGCTATCGTGGTGGTCCCAATGTCTATGGCTACCCCCATATTGGCGGCGGTGGTGTCGCCCCCTTCGATGTTGCGTATCATGGGGCAGTCGTGGTCACGATGATTGACCGTAGCGGTGATCTTCCAATCATTTGCGCGAAGCAGCCCCGACAAGCCCCAAAGGCAGGAAAAATGAGCGTGTATGTTGGGATATTCCGGGATTTTCTTCCTGATGGCCCGGTAAATACGCTCCAGATCCGAGAGGCTGTCTTCTATGGAGGGAACAGGCAGCTCCAGCAGGTATTTCATGCTCAAAGGTCTTACGATCGGGGCCGGTTCATATTCGGGGCTGATAAGAGGCGCCTGGCCGTCGGAGGCCACAACATAGTCCGAGATTTGAATCTGGACGTCGGTCTTGGACTCGGGAGGAATCCAGACTTCCAAATCGTCTTCGAGCACCTCGGCCTGGCAGGCGAGGGTAAAGCCCTGTTCGATTTCTTTTCGGCTAAGCTTTCGGATAACCTTGTCGGTAAGGCCTACCTTGCCCTTCTTTATCCTCACGCGGCATTTGCCGCACACCCCCTGGCCTCCGCACAGGTTGTTGACGTCTATGGAGGCTCTCTCCGTTACTTCGATCAGCTTTTCGCCGGTTTGCGCTTCCGCCTCGGTAGATTCAGGTTGGAAAGTTACCTTTACTTTGCCCATTAGGTCCTCGCATGAAAAGATAAAACTCTGCGCGGCCGGGCCGTACATAGAGCGCCTCCAGCCCGCGCAACGCAAACTATAGCCGTTTTGAACCAAATCCACAAGGACTGGGCTAACTCCTTGTCACGCAAAATTACCTTTTAATAAAAAGGGGAAAAAATGATATGATAAAAACTTCACAATAACCCTCGGATTAGAAGCGGGCAAAAGTGTACCTGACATCTTTTATCCACCGGGAAGAGCTGCTAGGGATCGTGGAGAGGTGGCTTTGCGCCAGGGTAGAGCCTGGCGACGCCGCGCTTCTTACAAAGATCTTTATCTGCGACGGCTATGTTCTCGCACACACTCTCGATGCGATAACCGGTGAAATCCTGGAAAATGTCGGCGCCGCTAAATTAAAAAGAGTCCGCATAAAGTCCAAGGGAGAACTTCGCGACGCGCTCTTTAAACTCCCTGGAGACTCCAGCCCGAGGATTGAATATCTTCTGGGCAGGTATCGAAAAAATCCCGAATATTTTTTTTATCAAACTCCGGTTAGCGGCGTCCTCCTGCTCGATGACAGGGAGGGTCTGCTTGCCTCCTACAGGATTAAAAGACCCAAAAGGATAGCTGAAAAGGCCAACCGGTACATCGCCTCCTGGATTTTTGAAACGGTTCAAAACAGGGCGCGTTCCATGGCGATCGGGCGTGCTCAAAAGGCGGGGTTGCCCCTCGATCGCCTCATTACTTCCCCAGAGGAGATGAAGCGGGAGTTTATCGAAGCCGAGGAAGCCATCGCGGCGGGTTTCCGCCATGCGGATATGCGCCTGGAGCGTTCCTCGATTACCATCGATGACGTGGGAGGCATTAAGATCGTCGGGTCGCGGGAAGAACTAAAACGCATCGAAGGCTTTCTTGGCGCTGATCCGCGCCTGAAGTTGGTCGAGCGGCAAAGTTTTCATGGAAACTACGAAGCCGTAAGCTTTATTCTCGATCTCGGATGGGATCCGGAAGGCATCTGCAAGAAATTTCGGGATTCCGCCGCCTGGGAAAAGTACCTGGACCGGGGTATTCCGTTTTTCGAACTGAAAAAAGGCCTCGAGCCTCTTGTTAAAAACTGCCCGGAGCGAATCCGACTCGAGTTGATCCTGTGCACCCCGGAGGCCCTTGTCGAATCGGAGCTGGGACAAAGTATCCACGAGGAGCGAATGATTTGCCAAAGAGACTTTAAACCCTATAACGGCTACATTCCCACCAACGTGGGCTTTCTAATCGAGTATCTTTTCGCCGTGGGCTTTAGCCCCAAGGTCGAAATTGCCGAAGTCCCCATCAAACTGTGGGGGCGCTATTTACCCGATACGCTTGGGAAGTTTGTGGGGCAACTCTTCGAGCTTCCCGAGCATGATCTCTTTTATTGAGTGTACGCAGCAAGGAGTCGATTATGCCGGAGTTTAGTTACCAGGAGCCGTTTGTGCTCGAAAAAGACGATACGGACTATGTTCTTTTGACCGCCGATTATGTGTCGGCTTCCAACTTCGAGGGACGTGAAATCGTGAAGGTCGATCCTGCGGGGCTGGAATACCTTGCCAATCGGGCAATGCGGGATGTCTCTTTTCTGCTTCGCCCAAAACAGATTCGAAAGTGGGTGGAAATCTTGGAAGATCCCGAATCTTCCCCAAACGATCGAGGCGTTGCCGCAGCGCTTCTAAGAAACGCGGAGATAGCCTCGGGGTTTGTCCTGCCTCTTTGCCAGGATACGGGCACAGCGACGATTGTAGCCAAAAAGGGCCAGCAGGTTTGGACGGGGGCAAAGGACGAAGAATATCTTTCAAAGGGTGTCTACAAGACCTACACGGAGGAAAATCTTCGCTATTCGCAAACAGTTGCGCTAAACATGTACGAGGAAAAAAACTCGGGGTGCAATCTTCCGGCCCAGATAGACATCTATGCGACCCAAGGAGCCGAATACAAATTTTTATTTGTGGCCAAGGGCGGCGGGTCCGCCAACAAGAGCATGCTCTACCAGGAGACAAAGGCGCTTTTGAACCCGGCAAGCCTGGAAAAATTTCTGGTGGAAAAAATGAAGACCCTCGGTACGGCGGCCTGTCCGCCCTATCATGTGGCTTTCGTTGTGGGAGGCACCTCCGCTGAAGCCTGTCTTAAGACCGTAAAGCTTGCCAGTACGGGGTATCTTGACCCTCTGCCGACTAGCGGAAACGAGGGCGGCCGGGCTTTCCGCGACCTGGAGATGGAGCAAAAAGTCCTTAAGGCAGCCTGTAAATCCGGGTATGGCGCCCAGTTTGGAGGAAAACATTTCGCACTCGATGTGCGCATCATCCGGCTTCCCCGCCACGGGGCCTCTTGTCCCGTCGGCATGGGGGTTTCGTGTTCGGCCGACAGAAATATAAAGGCCAAGATCAACCGCGACGGCATCTGGATAGAAAAACTGGAGGCGAACCCGGCAAAATTCATCCCCGAAAAATATCGGGCAAAACACGATCACGGAGTCGTAAAAATCGATCTAAACAGGCCGATGCAAGAGATCCTCGCCCAACTGAAAAAGCATCCGATCAAGACCCAGGTGTCTTTGAGCGGAACCATAGTGGTGGCAAGAGACATTGCTCATGCCAAGCTAAAGGAGCGCATCGACAGGGGAGAAGGTTTGCCCGCCTATATAAAAGATCACCCGGTCTACTACGCCGGTCCGGCAAAGACTCCTGCGGGAGAGCCTTCGGGGTCTTTCGGGCCAACGACCGCGGGCCGCATGGATTCCTACGTCGATCTGTTCCAGTCCTTGGGCGGCTCCCTTGTTATGATAGCCAAGGGAAACCGTTCAAAACAGGTAACCGATGCCTGTAAAAAACACGGCGGCTTTTACCTTGGCTCCATTGGCGGGGCAGCGGCTATTCTTGCCAGGGAAAACATCCGCAAAGTGGAGGTGCTCGAATACCCCGAGCTGGGCATGGAAGCTGTGTGGAAAATCGAGGTGGAGGATTTCCCGGCTTTTATTTTGGTCGATGACAAGGGAAACGACTTTTTTACCCAGCTGGGATAGCCGGTACGGGGCGAAAAGCGGTTGAACAGGACGGGTTAGGCGGAGGCGCGCGCCAAGCGCCTCCCCCACAGACGACAAAGCCTTATCCGTAAACCGGGGCTCTCATTTCAAAAGCCCCCATGTTTGCGGATAAGGCTTAAATAAAAACGGGATCTCACTTTTTCCCCGGTATCCCCATCCGCGGCGAAGAGGGCGGGGGGCACACGGGGCGCACCTGCCGGCAAATCAAACAGGCTTCAGGGGGCGATCCGCTCCTCTTTCCAAAATCACTTCATCGATCAGCCCGTATTCCTTGGCTTCGGTTCCGGACATGAAGAAGTCCCTGTCGGTATCCTTTTGTATCTGCTCGATAGGTCTTCCCGTATGGTGCACGATTATCTTGTTGAGTTCGTCGCGCATCCTGAGGATTTCCTTGGCATGGATATCGATATCGGAGGCCTGCCCCTCGAAACCACCCATCGGCTGGTGGATCATGATGCGGGAATGGGGAAGGGCGAATCTTTTGCCCTGCTGGCCGGCTGCCAGAAGGATCGCTGCCATGCTGGCTGCCTGACCCATGCAAAGTGTTTCCACCTTGGGCTTTATGTACTGCATCGTGTCGTAGATCGCAAGACCGGCCGTCACCAGACCCCCGGGGGAGTTAATGTAGAAATGGATGTCTTTATCCGGGTCGTCGGATTCCAAAAACAGCATCTGGGCTATGATCACGTTTGCAATATCGTCGGTTATCGCGGTCCCAAGGAAAACAATCCGGTCTCTTAGCAGCCTTGAATAGATGTCCCAGGCGCGCTCGCCACGACTGCTCTGCTCTATTACAATTGGAATTAGTCCCACCTGTTAACCTCCTCAATGTCTATCAGACCTGTTCGTCCTTTGTGCCTGCCTCTTCCACGGCTTCCTTTATCCCCTGGGAGTCCAGGGTCTCTTCCACCGTGGCCACGATGACGGCCTGATTTTCTATGAGCTCAACCACCTTGTCTTCGATTTTTCTTTCCTTCTCACGTTCGACAAGGGCGCTGTCGGCGAACTCCCGCTTTATCTTCTCAAGGTCCACCCGATAGATCGCGGCTATATCCTTAAAGACCTGCTCTTCTTCCTCGGCATCGAGCGTTATATTTTCGGCCTCGGCGATTTTTCCAAGCAAGAGCCGGGTCCGGACCTCTCTTTCGGCCTGGAGTTGCGTGCCCGTTTTGTATTCTTCCTTATTGAAGGCATCGAAATCGAATTTTAGCCCCTGGCTTTCAAACTGGAGCTTGAGATTTTGAAGAATTCTCTCAGCTTCGGCCTCGATAACCTTGGGCGAAATTTCGAAATCAACCTTGCTAAGAAGCTTGGAGAGGACTTGATCGCGAACGACTTGCATATTCCTGTGGCGGCCTCTTTCCACCAGGTTTTCACGGATCTTTTCTTTTAAGGCCTCCAGGGTGTCGAACTGAGCCGAACCAATGGAGCGGGCGAACTCGTCGTTTAACTCCGGAACTTCCTTTTCCTTGATTTCCTTTACGGTAACGTCAAAGCGGACGGTTTTACCCGAAAATTCCGCAGGCGATGCGTTCTCGGGATATTCGCGCTCAAAAGAGAAGCTCTGCCCCCTCTTGTGCCCCTCCAGTTTCTCATCAAAGCCCGGATGAAAGTCCGCCTTGCCCACCTCGGTCATGAACTGCTCGGTTTTGCCCTTCTCGAAGAGTTCACCGTCCAGATAGGGCGTAAGATCAATGGAGACGATGTCCCCCTTTTGTATAGGCCGCTCTTCCTCGATGGAGCGCAGCTGAGCGTGGCTTTCAACCAGCTTGTCCAATTCCGCCTGGATTTGAGCCTCGTCCACATCTACGGGCGGCTTGAAGATCTTTAGTCCTTTATATTGGGGCAGCTCGAAGGGCGGGCAGACATCGACCATGGCGGTGTAGAAAAATCCACCGTTTTGCTCAAACTCTGTCTCGCTAACGTCGGCCTGGGTAAGAGGCTTTAGATCGGCTTCCTTAAGAGCATCCCCGAAGGTCTCCTGGATAAACTGCGAGGAAACCTCCTGCTCGATGGCTTTGCCATAGTAGGATTTGATGATGTTAAGAGGCACCTTCCCGGGTCTGAAGCCCTTGATCTTGGCCTTCTTGGCCAGATCGCGGTATTTTTTATCCAACTCCCGGGCTACTCGTGATTCGGGAATCTCCACACGCAGCTTCTTTTGACTCGGGCTGATGTCAGTTAAGGAAACGTTGATCTCCACTCTTTCTCCCTTTCTGCTTATAAAAAGAATTTCAGGACCTGCAAAAGCCCGCTTTCCTGGTGCGAGAGGGGGGATTTGAACCCCCAAGGGTTGCCCCGCTGGATCCTAAGTCCAGTGCGTCTGCCAGTTTCGCCACTCTCGCATGGGTTTGCTACTTGTTGGCGGTGCTCTCCCTTAAACTCGCTATTATATATCTTTGCTCTGCGTTTGTGAAGCAGAGGCTTTGTGCAAAATTGCCCTTTTCGCTCCCGTTTGCTCGCAATTTAGTCCGCATTTGCCTCCGAGGCCTCGGGAACCAGCCGCTTTGAGCCGTCGCGTTCCTCCAGGACCTTGAATCCGAAAAGGGGAACCAGCCCGGCAAAACTTCTGCCCAGCAAAAGATCGAGGTTTTGGGGCGCAATGGTGAACTTTTCACTTACAAAATGGCGAAAATGCTCCTCGTAGGAAAGAAGACCCAGGACCTCCTCGATATTTTCCCCCTTGCCCGTGGCGAGTTTTTCGAAGGCCTGGGCAAGCATTTGAAAACTGCACCGGTTTTCGTGCTCGGCGATCACCTCGAGGAGAACATCGATTCCTTCGAAAATATGATTTCTTAAAAGAAAAGGCAATTCGGCGGTGTCCCTGGCCGGCAGGGGATCCCAGCACGCCTGGGCGCGGCATTGGAGGGGCCGATCCGAGTAGATGGAGCACTGGTAGGGCTCGGTTAGCAGGAACACGCATTCGCTCGAACCCTTCTTTTCCGCTACTTTTATCCTTTCCTCGGTAAGAAGGAAGGGCTTGCCGTCAAAGGGCGAGCGGGCGGGTTCGCCCGCTCGAAGCGTAACGAGTTTGTCCCAGGCAATTTTGCCTTCCTTTAAAAGAGCAAGGTCTTCCATGTGAAGCGTCGGGCTTCCCATCCGGCAGCATTGGCCGCAGCGCACACACAGGGGCAGCATGTTGCGGCACTCCCGCTCGGCGGCAACCAGCAATCTTTTCCATGCGCCAAGCCTGTTGGAGGCCTCTAAACTCTCCCAATTGGAGCGAACTTCCAAAAAGGTGTCGCAATGTTCGATTTGCCATCGGATACGGGCCGCGGGGATTAAAAGACTTGCTTCTTCCCTCATTAGGGCTTGGACAAAGACCGACCAGTTGGCTTCAAACTGCTCGCTATCCCACAGGGAGGGGTGATTAATGGAAAGGGCCGGCGCCCCTTGCGGGGATTGTGTCATAATCTTTTCCTGTCCAGGTTCTAGAAAGAGTGCGTGCTTCGGTCTGCTTTTAAACCGCGGCGAAAACCGCGCATGGAGGATCTTAGCCCATTTGGGACCATTAATAAACCACCCTTATAAAAATTGCCACGTCGCGAGCACATCTTTTCCCCGGAAGGAGGGCAGCGGATATATGCCGTTTGACTTTTGGCGGCCAAGGCCCCTGAAATGTCACGGCCTATCTAGAGGGTCTTGGAAAGCTCGAGGAGTTGAAAGCCGGTTTGAGGGTCTATTTTACGCAATCCTTCAATTCCCAAAATTTCCAAAACAATCACTTCTCCTATGAGCCAGACGTCGACGCCGGCCCTGACGCAACCAACGGTGGCTTTTCCTTCCCTGCCCGCGGCCGCGTGCATGTGCAGTTCGGGATTTCCCTGCTCATCGGGGAAAAGCGTTCCCATGGCCACCACCTCGTTAATGCCCCCGAGTGTGTGGACGATGGGAATGATATCCTCTCCGCTGTTTTCCTGCGGGCCCACGACGAACCGGCTTGTGGCGTCGGCCCCACCCACATACGTCACAAGGGCGCTTTTGATGTTTTGCTTGCGGGCAAAATCGACCACCGAATCCGGGAGCCTGTCTCCGGACTCGAGTCTTAAAGCAAAGATGCGACCAATATTTCCCTGGCTATAGCGCACCGCGAGAAATCTCCTTTGCATATAAAAAATCCCGGGGATTTTAACCCCGGGATTTATGTCCCAAAATTTTCTGGGCAGGCTTTAAAAAACCGCACACCAGGGGCACAAACCTCACAATTTAATGTCCGCTCCCCGGCACGGCTGCAAATCATGCCGAGCGCATCATGCGCCGTTCGCGACGCTGGATTCGCTTTATCGCTTTTTTCTTCTTGATTCGCCTGCGTTCGCCCTTCGAAAGGTAGTAATTGTGTCTGCGCAAAACAGGTTGAACGTTTTTTTGAAAATCTTTGCGAAGTTTGCGAATCTTCTTCTCTATGTTTTCTTTCGGTTCGGCCTCATTGCTCACCAATTAAATTCACCTGCCTTTCGATAGGGCCCCTGGCTTGAGGCAATAAAATAATCCGGCCGGGGCAAAAGCATTGCCCGACCGGAAGTTTTTAAAACTACACCAAAGAGTAGACCAAATCAAGCAAAATGGGCTTCAATTTATTGGGAGGCCACATCGTAGTGTGAAAAATGCATGGTGTAGGTGGCCCTGCCCTGGGTAGAGGACCGCAGCGCCGTCGAATAGCCAAACATTTTCGATAGCGGCACCCTCGCGCTTACCACCTGGATCGCCTTGCGGGCCGAGATGTTTTCTATCTTTCCTTTTCTCATATTTATATCATCTATTACCACCCCCAGGGATTCATCGGGGGTTAGAATCTCGACCAGCATGTAAGGTTCGAGCAAAAGCGGCCCGGCAGTTTCGAAGGCGTTGCGGAAGGCCATGGACGCAGCCACTCGGAAGGCCAGCTCGCTTGAGGCCCCTTCCTGGAAAAGGCCGCTAAAAGCCGTTGTCTCAACGTCAACGACCGGATAGCCCGCCACCGTGCCGCTGCCAAGCGCATCCTGGATCCCCTGCTCGACTGCCTGGAAAAAGATTTCGGGAATAGAGCCGTCGCGCACCTTGTTTACAAATTCGTTGCCAAGGCCTCTTTGTTTTGGGGAAAGACTTACCTGTACCTGGGCAAAGTTTCTCGTTCCGCCTATCTCGCGGTCGAAGACTCCGGTAGCTTGGGCTTTGCAACCGATCGTTTCTCGGTAGACGACCTGAGGTTTCCCCGCGTTTACCGCTACATGGTAATCGCGCGAAAGCCTGTTCAAGACGATTTCCAGGTGCAACTCACCCATACCGCTAACGATGATCTGCCCTGTATCGGCGCTTTCGCTAAACCGGAAGGTGGGGTCTTCTTCCGACAGCTTTGCCAGGCTGTCAAAGAGCTTTTCCTGGTCGGATCTGGTTTGCGCTTCAACCGATACCGAGATGACCGGTTCATAGATATCGACGGGTTCGAGCAACAGGGGGTGGTTGGGGTCGCAGATGGAGTCGCCTGTCGTGGTCGTCTTGAGTCCCAGAACGGCTACAAGGTTTCCGGCCCCCGATTTTTCGATTCTCTCCCGCTTGTTGGCGTGCATTTCGAAGATGCGGGAGACCTTTTCGCGGCTTCCCTTGGACACATTGAGGATGTCTGAGCCAACCTGCAAAACCCCCGAATAAATGCGCAGGTAGGTGAGCTTGCGGCCCTGATCCATGTAGATTTTAAAAGCAAGGGCCGAAAGAGGCGCCTTCTCATCGGAGGCGCGCTGCTCGAGAGCGCCGGTCGCGGGGTTTTTGCCTTCCATTGCCGGTACATCCACAGGGGAGGGTAAAAAATTGACAACAGCGTCCAGGAGCGGTTGAACCCCCTTATTTTTAAGGGCGCTTCCGCACAGCACCGGTACGGCTTTTAGTTCCAGGGTAAGCCGCCTTATTACCGCTATCAGGCGATCGTCTGTGACAGCCGTTCCCCCAAGGTAGCTCTCCATTAGCTCATCATCGAACTCGCCAAGCTTTGCAACCAGATTTTCCCTTGCTTCGTTTGCCTCGTCTCTAAGCCCCGGCTCTATTTCCTCCATTTTGAATTCGGCCCCCAGAGTCTCATCCAGCCACACTATCTGCTTCATGGAAACAAGGTCGACTATGCCCCTGAAGTCCGATTCGATACCGATCGGAAGTTGAAGGGGCAGGGGAATGGTCTGGAACTTTTCTTCGATCTGGCCTACGGTGTTGTTAAAATCCGCACCGATCCGGTCCATCTTATTTATAAAGGCGATTTTTGGCACATGATGGCGGTCGGCCTGGTGCCAGACGGTCTCGGACTGGGGTTCGACGCCGTCGACAGCTGAAAAGACCGCTATGGCCCCGTCCAGAACCCTTAGCGAACGCTCGACTTCTATTGTGAAGTCGACATGGCCCGGGGTATCTATGAGGTGTATCTCATGGTCGGCCCACCGGCAGGTGGTAACCGCCGAGGTGATGGTGATGCCGCGCTCCTGCTCCTGTTCCATCCAGTCCATTACCGCCGTGCCGTCATGGACCTCGCCCATCCTGTGGGAGCGGCCGGTGTAGAAGAGCACGCGCTCGGTAAGCGTGGTCTTGCCCGCGTCTATATGGGCTATTATCCCGATATTTCTAAACAGTTTTAACCGTTTTGGGTCGGCCATGAACTTTGCTTCCGTCTTGATCTGTTGTTTGCTGTTAACTCAGTGTGTATCCCCAAGCCTGCCCGTCGCCGTGAGGGCGCCACTTTCCGGATAGCGTCCCGACCTGCTTTACAAAAGTTTCTAAATGTAGAAAATCGGCCAGGATATGTCAAGACCGCCCCGGAAGGTAAACGGGAGTATTCTTTCCTGACTGGGAGGGCCTGGGCCTCGGGATTGAGAAAAACTCGGGCCAGGGCGGAACAATTTGACTCTGAAGCGAAAACTTTCCTTATCTTTCTTGCTGTTGGTTTTTTGCCTGTCCCGGCGCTCTGGAGATAAAGTGGCGTCCGGCCTGTTTTTAACGTCCTTTCGGGCAACTACTGTAAAGACAGGTATTTTGGAATATAAAGCGAAAAAACACGCAATATCGTGATTAATGAGAAAAGAAATAGATTGGCTGAAATTGGAACGCAAATATGATTACGTTTCGTTGCAGGCCGCGTGGGCCTGGCCTAATTAGTCCGAACCTGGAGCTAACTTTGCGTATCGTGTCCTGTGGACGGGTTAATGGGGTCATTTTCAGCTCAATCGTCTCTAATCATCAATAATGGCCAATTATGCCCTTTGATTTTTCTTCTATGAGCTGTTAGCCTCACGGGCAATTCCTATCACTCTTGCGGATTCGTGAGGGGCATAGGGGCTTCTTTGAAAAATGTGAGGAGAAACCAGTATGGCGCCTGATTCAAGCCTCTATGGGCTCCATGCGGCGAGAACTGAGGCAAGCTTTAGCGGATTTTCCGCCAAGCTGGCCGTTCTGTTTTTAATATCCCAAGTGATTTTTCCGTTTGCGGCCATGGCAGGCTCAACGAATACGGGAATTCCGGGGGCGCTGGCTTCCTTGTCGTTGCCAAGCGATTCATTCAACGGGGAAATTTCCCCCGAGAATCTGACCCGGCCCGCTCCTGCCAATCCGGCTGAAGGGACCGCCGCGGTGCTCTGGAGAAACAGAATCCAGATACCCATCCGTGAACCACTCGTCAAAAAGTACATCCGCTTCTATGAAGGTGCAGGCAGAAAGAGTTTTTCGGCTTCCCTGGAAAAGGCCGCGAAGTGTCTGCCCCAGATGACTGAAATACTGCAAAGCCAGGGGGTTCCTGGCGAGTTGGTCTCCATTGTCTTTGTGGAGAGCGGCTTTAGAGGATCTTCCGAGTCATATCGTGGAGCGGGTGGTTACTGGCAAATGTTACCGGCGACAGCAAGATTAATGGGGTTGCGTGTCAACCGTTGGGTAGATGAAAGACTTGATCCGATAAAATCTACCAAAGCTGCTGCTAAATACTTAAGAAGACTACACGATCAGTACGACTCATGGTTATTGGCCATTGCCGCCTACAATGCGGGAACAAGGCTGATTTGTGACGCGGCGGGAAGATGCCGCGTCGAGGACGGGAAGCTTTATGGGCGAAGGTTGCCCGCGTGTTCGGCAGTTTATGTTTCAAAAGTAATGGCCGCGATGAATATACTTCGCGACCCTGAAAAGTATGGATTTAGGTTCCCACACTTTTGCAGGCCTACGGACTACGATCCGGTCCTAGTAACCACCAATCTCTCCCTTGAGAAGGTGGCACAATGGGTCGATGTGCCCGTCAGCCGTTTGAAGGAACTCAATCCGTCGCTGCGGCAGAATACGATGCCTCCCAGTTCTGGATTTGCACTGCGTTTGCCTCCCGGTACCAGGGAAAAGTTCGACCTCGCCTACGAGGTCTACTCCGGAAGGTAAACCCAAGAAAAAAGGGTCCGTGGCGCCTCACGAAATCTCGTCTTCACTAAATGAAAAGTTGTCCGCATGAGTATAAGAATGTTCGCCGTCGAACTCTATCGGGTCATGAAACAGATCGAGGAGTTTGAAAAAAAGCTAAAAGGTGTGCCGGAGGGTTCTCCCGAGGGGGAACAAATCCGAAAAAGCCTCCTGGAGGCTCGCGCTCTAAAAGATCAGTTAAAAAAGATGATCGAGGGCGCAAAAGGCGACTAACGGCCGTTAAGACGGTTTTCCATCCTGCGGCTAAAGTTTTTACGACAAAAGGCCCTCCGGAAACGGAGGGCCTTTTGCGGCTCTTATCCCCTTATTGACGAGTCTAAAGCCGACCGCAGGAGAGCTCTTCCGGATAGTGTACCTCGAAAGTGTCAAGATCGTGTCCGACCCTTACGTGCCGGAAGTGTTCCCGGGCCTCTTGTTCCAGTCCCTTTAACTCGCTGTTTTCATACCTTGGGCTTATATGGGTCAAAACCGTCCTTGCGACTTGCGCTTGCCTGGCGATCTGGGCTGCTTCGCAAGCGGTCATGTGGCCCTTTTGCTCGGCATGCTCGGCATGTTCGGACAAAAACATCCCCTCGATAAAGGCCAGATCCGCGTCTTTGCACAAAGCGTAAACGCCGGGGGCCGGTCTCGTATCCACTACGAAAGCGATGTGTCTGCCTCTTCTAGGAGGACCCAGCACTTCCGATGGGCTTACGGTCCTCTCCCGGGGAGTTTGAACGCACTCTCCCTTTTGGAGTCTTCCCCAAAGGGGTCCCATCGGGACCCCAAGCGCCTCGGCACGCTCGGGGCTAAATTTTCCGGCCCTGTCGTGTTCGGAAAATCTGTAGCCAAGGCAGAATCGGGTGTGTTTTACCGGCTCCCAGTATATTTGCGCCTGTTCGTCCCGGTATGCCGCGCTGCCGCTTTGCGCGTTCCACTCGATTACCTCCACCGGGAAGTTCAGCCTGAAGGCGAGCATCTCCCGAGTCCTTTCGACAAACTCCCTTGTCCCCGGAGGGCCGAGGATGGTTAGCGGTTCGGGAGCCTCCATCTGTGCCTTTAGCATCAACATTCCGGGTATTCCCAGGCAGTGGTCGGCATGCAGGTGCGTTACGGCAATGAGTTTTAGACCCCTTACTCCGAGGCGGGCCTTTTTCCAGTTTATCTGGGTGCCTTCCCCGGCATCGAAAAGATAGAGCTTGCCGTTTAGCCTTATCGCCATGGAAGAAAGCATTCTGTAGGGCATGGGCATCATTCCGCCTGTGCCGATCAATACGCATTCCAATTTTTCTATCCTTTTTGTCGATGGAGATTTAACCCCTTAGACCCGGAGCTTGCACGGAAAAATCAAAATTTCATCGATTGTTCCTGCCTTGGATTCGCTTTTGGACTCCGCCTTTTGATGGAATTTTTTCCCTTGGTAAAGTATCATTAAACCGGTTGGATTAGAAACCGTCGTTTTTTAGAAGGGAGCATGCAAATGAATGATGATAACGCGTGTGGTAAAGGTTACGAAAAGATGTCGGTCCTTCGGCTCGACCCCGGCGAAACGGGAGTCTTGCTGGCAAGGGCCGGAGCAGGCAAGACGGCCGTTCTAACCCATTTAGCCCTGGGGTACATCCTGGACAGACAAGCTGTGCTCCATGTATGTGTAGACGTTACCGCGGAGAAAGTCAAACTTTGGTACAACGAGCTGCTACGGGATATTTTTTCCTCCGAACCCCAAAGCAAGGTAGCGGAGCTGCAGCATTCCATCGAACCTCTAAGATTTATCATGTCCTTTCTAAACCAGACCTTTAGTCCCGAAAAAGTCGAGATGGGCATCGACAATCTCAAGAGCCAGGCCGGATTTTCTCCGGCTCTTATCATCATCGACGGCCTGGATTTCGGGCGTGACCGCGGCCTTTTGGAAAAAATAGCCCAACTTGGCCGAAGCCGTAAGATTCCCGTCTGGGTATCGGCAAGGTCTCACCGTCACATCCCCGACGTCAATGAAAAAGGGATCCCTTATCCCATCGACGAAATGGACGATCTTTTCAGCTCCATTTTTGTCCTCCATCATGAAGACTCCGGCGTAAGGCTTAAGGCGCTAAAGGAAAAGGGTGACTACAATCCGCCCCGTGGCGATATTATTTTAGATCCTATAAATTTCTTGCCGTCTAAATAGCGGTTTGTTCGAGGTTTGCAGTCCTCTGATGGATGATGATCTGGTGTCGAGTCTGACGCGACAGGTGAAAGAGGAGGTAGTGGAGAACTACCTGCTCGAGCGTCGCCTCCTTGAGCTTCAAATAGAACATTTCAACTCGCTGGCCGGTTCTGCGATCAAGCACGCGCAAGCAGCCGGTCTGCGATTGGCAAGGATCTCCGGCCTGATGATCGAGCCCGCGATGCGCCAAAGGCTCGATGCGATGCTTGGCCTTGAGGTCTGCGGCTTTTGGGGTGCTTACCTCACCTCGGGGTTCATGGGGCATGTGCGCTTTATTCGCGCAAGAGCGCTTACAAAAAATGCGAAGTTTCGCAAACTTGTCCTTGAGTGCTACAGCCGGCTTCACTCCAGAATGAGCCGCTATGAAAAAGAGTATGCGCACATTGTAGACGAGTGCTCCGCGGTCAACCGCAACATCGTTGCCTTTCAAAAAAACTTTGATTTGCTTTGCATAATCAATTTTCTGAAAAGGTTGGATACTGCCGGGCTGGAGAGAAAAAAAATCCTAGGTGAAAACTTTACCGCCCAGGAAATGTCGGCCTTGGACCAAAGTCTTTATATAAGCCCTGTGTCGGTAGAAAAGCTCGATATCCCGCTTCCCCTGCATCTGCCAGCCTCCGATGCGATAAGGGGAAAGCTTTCCAACCTGGCCGATGAGGTCTTTTTCCGTTATCCGGAAAAGGTTAGGGAAATTCTTTTATAGACCCGCCTTGCATCAAACCGCTCATGGATGTAACCATTTGCGGTTTGACGCTTTCCCGGTTTGGGTATATCTCTTACCTCGCTTGCGGTTTCCGCCGTGAGCAGTTAAACTCCTTTGGAAGAATGTTGCTTATAAAAATCCGGCCCTTATTGGTACTGCCGGTTTATCTTATAATCTATCGCCCCGCAAAGGCAGCAAGGGTTTTAATTTTCCCGGAGCGATAGCCGATCGATTGTGGAGGAGCGTTGGGAAGCATAGCCACTCGCAAGAGGTTTTGGATCGCAGCTTTTATCGGTCTGCTCATCCTGGTGTATACTTTCAAGCAGGCCAACTTTCATAGATTATTGGACGATCTGGGAGATATGAACCCCTTTTGGGCCGTTACGGTGGTTGTTTCGGCCTTCTTGAGCTATGCCTGCATAGCCGGCGTATTAAAAAAATTGCTCAGCGGGATCAGCCTGCCCATATCTTTTGCCTCCTGCTTTAAAATCACTCTGCTGGCAAGCACCCTTAACTCCGTGATGTCGGTAGCCGGTTTGAGCGGTGTGGCCGCCAAGGTCTATCTGCTCTCGCGAGAAGATATCCCGCCAAGCAACACCGTTTCGGTTTCCATTATTCACGGTTTTCTAACCAATACCATAGCCGTCCTGTTCATATATCTGGGTTTTTTCTATCTCTACAGCCAACACCAGATAACCGACCGCGACCAGGTGCTTTTCGGGGTGGTGGTCCTCATTGTCGCCTTCCTTCTAACCTTTGTGACCGTCCAGACTATCATTTACGAGGGGTTTAGAACCCGAGCCTGGCATTTAGGGGAAAAGGTCGTTACCACCCTGTGTCAAAAAGTTGGAAAGCCCAATTGGATCAGGAGGGATCGCGCCCAGGCTTTTTTTCAAAACTTTAACGATAGTCTCAATATGATAATGAGCAACAGGGGGATCTTACTTGCCCCGGCCACTTTGGCACTTTTCGATTGGCTCTTCATGTTTCTTTGTCTTAAGTTTTCCTTCATCTCGATCGGCTACCCTGTGGCCAATAAGATCTTGATGGTAGGCTTTTCCATAGGCCTCTTTACGACCATGGTTTCCCTTACGCCCGCCTCGATCGGCGTCATGGAAGCTTCGATGGCCGGAGCCTTTCACCTTATGGGACTCGATTACAGTCTTGCCCTTCTCGCTATACTTATCTACAGGGTAGCCTACTATTTCATTCCGATTGCGGTGAGCATGCTTTTCCTCAAACGTTTCGTGCCCGGTTCGCAGCTTGGACCCCAGGCAAAGACATACAGGAAAGTTTAGAAAATCTCCCCCTTGGCAATGTTGTTGATTTAGGCTCATACAAAGATGCGAAGGCGCGAAAAAAGAGATCAAAGAAACGCACTAGGAAACCTGTCCGGATTGACCCGAGCGATCCAGGCTTTAATTAGTCCTCGAAGACCGGTCCGAAAATCGCACTTTTCCCGGGTAAAATTTTCGCGTCTTCGCGTGGGACTTACAGAGCTTAAGTAACAGTATTGCCGGGGGGGGGGACCCGCGAGGCCGGAGAGCCGCGGGATCACATGCTCCATCCGAACGCGGCGGCCGATTCGAGTCCGTGTTTTTCCAGGACTTTTAAAAAAATTTCCACGCATTCCGGGCAAAGCTGGGTTCCCTGGGCTTCATAAAGAATTGCGAGCGCGTCTTCCTCTGAGCGTCCTTTTCTGTAAGGCCGGTCCCGGCGCAGCGCGTCATAGGTGTCCGCTACGGCCACCATGCGGGCCAGAAGAGGTATTTGACCGCCCTTTAATCCTTCCGGGTAGCCTTTGCCGTCCAGCCTCTCGTGATGGTTGCGAATGGCTGGAATTATGTCGGAAAGGCTCTGAATGGGGCTGAGGATTTCGGCCCCGATGATCGGATGGAGCTTGAGTATTTTCCACTCTTCCTCGTTTAGAGGGCCGGGTTTTAGCAAAATATCGTCTCGAATGCCAATTTTCCCAAGATCGTGTAGTTTGCCCGCGATTCTGACTCTTTCGATTTGGTCTTCATCCATCGACATCTCACGAGCCATATCTATTATGAGCGCGGCAACCGCATCGGAGTGGCCGCGCGTGCACAGGTCCTTGGCTTCAAGGGCCAGTACAAGGCTGGTTATGCTCGCGATCAATAACTGCCGCTCGGATTCCAACCGTTTTCGCTCATTTAAGACCCGGCTGAAGTGATCCGATAGAAATCTTTCCGCGGTAACTACCAACTGCTCTATATTGAACGGCTTCACAAGGTAGGCCGAAGCGCCGTATTCGAGCAGTTGGCGCATCTTGGCCCTGTCGCCGTCCGAACTCATGATGATAAAGGGGATTTGTGAAAAGTCGCTGTTGTGGTGGATGGTCTTGCACAGCTCCAGCCCGTCCAGCACCGGCATGTGCAAATCGCTTACGATCATATCCGGAGAATATCGCGCAAGCAGTTCGAGGGCCATTTTGCCGTTTTCGGCCAGGATTACCTGGAATCCTGCCTTTCTTAAGGCCTTCTCGATCAAATTGCGGATCGACGAGGAGTCATCTACCACGAGGACCGTTCTGCCGTTGAGAAGAGACCGTTTGTCGAGAATCTCTTTTACTCGGGCGCGTATATCCTTTCTTGCATTGGATTTTGTAATATAATTCGACGCTCCCACCTTGAAAGCATTTTCAATATCTATTTCCGTTTCCCTGGAACTGAGAATCACGATGGGAATGGAGTTTTTTGTCGGATGGCTCTTTAACCTGGCGCAGAGGGTAAAGCCGTCCATCTGCGGCATCTCCAGGTCCGTTATGATGAGGTCGAAATCCTGGGTCTCCGCGCAGCTAAGAGCCTCGCTTCCGTTTGCGGCTTCGGTTACGACGGCCCCCATTCGCAGCAGGTCCTTTTTTAGCGTATATCTGATCGTGGGGCTGTCATCGACGATCAAAATCCTTGGCGCCTCGCCAACCAGAGTGATCTTGTCGTTGACTTCTTCGGTATCGCCGGTCAGTTGTGGGGCATGAGGTACGAGGTCCAATTTTGCCGCTTTCCCTTTGCGAGTCAAAAAAAAGGCATCTCGTGGTCCTAGTCGGTCGTTTTTAAAGTTTTCTTGAGCTATTGCGAAAAAATAGTTTTGGAACGGGCGTGGAAATTTTTCCGCTCATATCAGCCAGGGCACGGCGGTCAGGGCCGCTCCGACTAAAATCATGCCCCAGGTGTTTGATATAAACCAGGGGAAAGCGCATAGACCTATTCCGGCAAGCGCGGGTGTGAGCGCCCCCTGTTTTTTCCCATAGGCGAGGTATGCCATGCCTATTGCTCCGAAAAGCACCGAGAGCATCAATGCGGTTGCGTTCATGGCTTTTTATTTCCAAGCTCGCCTGTAACTCTTTGGCGCAGCACTTCATAGAGAGCTATCGAGGCCGCCGATGCGGCGTTAAGGGAATCGAGCGGGCCTGCCGAGGGAATGCGCAAAAGCAAATCGCACTCTTTTTTTACCAGTACCCGGATGCCCTTTTGTTCATTGCCTATAACCAGACAGATCGCCACCCTCAGGTCAGCCTCATGGGGCGCCTGGCTTGCCCCCAGATCCAGGCCTGCGGCCCAATAACCGGCGGTTTTGAGCTGCTGGAGGGCCCTCGCCACATTGGTAACGCGAACGACGGGAACATAGACCGCCGCGCCTGCGGAAATCCTTATTGCCGTTTGGCCAACACTTGCCGATCTGTCTGCTGGAATCACTACCGCCTTTGCCCCGAGAAAGCAGGCCGAGCGCAGGATCGCCCCAAGATTTCGGGGGTCCTGAATGGAGTCGAGCACTACGATGGGATCGCGCTCGCAAAGAGGTTTTTCAAGCAATCCTTCCAGGGTTGCGTAAGGAAACCGGCTCGTCCTGAGGGCCACCCCCTGGTGGTGGGAATGGCCGGTCAGCTCGGTCAGGCGCTCTCGTGGGCCATGAGTAACGGGAATGGACCTTTGGGCTGCAAGTTGGGCGATTTCCCGGCCCCTCGAATCGCTTCTGGAAAGAAGCACTTGGCCTGGAGAGCTCTCCCCTCCCAGCAGGGCCTCTTTTACGGGATTGATTCCCGAAATCCAGATTTCCTCTTCTGTGATGCGGTTCTTTTTCATCACTTGGGACTAAGAGTCGAATCGACAATCGACATGAGAAGTTTTTTTACGACCGGGGAGTGGACCTTGGATTGTGATTGGCACGCCCGGATAATGGCCCCCAGATCCTGGAAAGCCTCCTGCAGATCATCGTTTACAACAAGATAATCATACCATGAAGCTTCAAGTATCTCGCGTTTTGCAGCGCAGATGCGCACAAGTAACTGTTCTTCGGTTTCGGTTGCCCTGCCGCGAAGACGCTGTTCGAGGACCTCCATGGAGGGGGGCAGTATGAAAATGGTCTTTGCCTCGGGGTGGGTCCAACGCACCTGCCTTGTTCCCTGGACGTCTATATCCAGAAGGACGTCGTAGCCCGATTCCAACCAGTTTTCCACTATGTGCCGGTCGGTGCCGTAGAAATGGTCGTGGACTCGAGCCCATTCCAGAAAACGCCCGCAATCTATTCCTTGCCTGAATTGCTCAACCGACAAATAATGGTAGTCTTTTCCTTCCGTCTCCGAGGGACGCGCCGGGCGGGTGGTGCTTGAGACCGAAAAGCGAAGCTTGGGAAAGGTCGAGAGTACTTTGCCGATAATGGTCGATTTGCCTACCCCGGAAGGAGCCGAGACGATGAAGAGTTCTCCGTAAGGCCCTGTATGCTGCATGAACAAACCCCTCAAATCTTAAGGTCCTGGGGTTGCTTTGACATGTTGGCCTCTTTTAGGCTTCCATCCAAAACGAGCCTCTGGGCGATGGTTTCCGCCTGAACGCCCGATAAAATTACGTGGTCGCTGTCTGTAACTATTATGGAGCGCGTTCGTCGGCCCATGGTTGCATCTATTAATTTGTTTCCGATTTTTGCGTCTTCCTTGAGCCGTTTCATCGGCGCCGATGCGGGCGATACGATGGCTACCACACGATTGGCTATGACTGTGTTGCCAAAACCGATGTTGAGCAATTTAACTTCCATTTCTTCTCCATGACGCAGGGTGGAACGGTTTAGAAAAAGGGGGAAAACCCATCCATGCTTCTGTCGCATGGCATTGCCCTCAATCAGTCCCCAAATAACGTCCGATTGAATTTAGTATGAAGCGTTTCCCGGAAAAAACCGATGAGACGCCGAATCGGCGACTAAAAAAGGAGCCCTTTTAGGGTCGCAAAACCGCCTGAAAGGCTTCCAAATCGATATGCCCCAGCCCCAAGTTTGGTCCTGACAAAACAGGCCTTTGAATTTTCATAAAACACAGTAGAAAATGCAAGACAATTCCGATCGGTCGTTCAGGTTTTCTGTATTTGGAAATAATCATAAATCATTTGGCTTAGAAATCCAAAATTTGCCGGTTCTCGCTTCTGGATCGACTCTTGCCCCACCATGCCTTAAAGCCGGTCCTCGGGCTTGGTCCCGCCTGGATACATCCATGGCCAAACCGATCACTGCTTGCGGTAAGCCTTCGAATGTGGCAAAAGGGTTGGTCGCGGCAAGCCGGCCTCCCGGGCCGAAATAAACCTCCAGGAGCAATAAATGTAATGAAAGCAACTTCACTTTTTCTCCTAGCCCTATGTCTTTGTTTTCAGCCGGTCGGGCATGCCTGTGCGGCCTCCGGCGGCTCGGATCTCGCCTGGACGCTGAGGTCGGTTTCCGAAGATGAACTGATTAGCCTTGAGAGGGCCAAGCGGGCTCCCGGCCTCAATGCCTGCCTTCAGATCCTCTCCAGGCTAAATACCCAGGAACCCTTCTATATTTTAAGGGAAATGCGCGCGGGGAAAAAAATCAAGGTTCCCAATGATTTCAACGCCTACAGAAATTGGACCCCGCTTCCCGCCCGTCTTCCCGAAAAGCTTTGTGCTCCAAAGGTCATATTGGTGGTAAAACACCTCGGTTTTATGGGCTGGTACGATCATGGAACCCTGGTTGGCGACAGCCAGGCCTGTTTTGGCCGCCCGGGGCAAAACACCGTGCCCGGGCTCTACAATGTCGATAAAAAAGATTCAAAACACACCTCCAGTTCCTACCGCAATGATTACGGCGAGCAGGCCTGGATGCCCTATTCGCTTCACGTCTACGGGGCCGTATGGATTCATGCGGGTAACGTTTTCGGCCTCCACTGTTCCCACGGCTGCATCACCATGCCCTGGGCAAATGCCGAAAAACTCTATAGTTGGGCTCCAACGGGGACCCAGGTTTTAATTACAGACGATCTAAAGGATGTGTGCTCCCTGTCTCCAGGCACAGAACAACCCAAAAGGACGGCAGTCCAAAAAACTCCCACTCCTTGAGGCGAGCAAGCATAAATTTTGCACATTCTTCCCCGCAACCAGCCGGAGGAATGCAAAATGTCGCTAAAATTTAATGAGCTTGAAAAATCGGGCCTTGCTGAAACCGATACCCAAAACCGTGAGCGGTTAAATGGCGGCCTGCAGGGAAAAAAAGCCGGATCTGCCAGCGTTTTCCAGGCACTCCTTAATATCTTTAAGCCCGAGGGCGGAAGCGCGCCCCCCGGCGGACTTAGAAGCAGGCCCCCCTCTTCCCGCATTATTGGAGCGGTCCAATCAGGGACTTCGCCTGGTAAATCCATCCGGAGCGGGACAGTAAACAGTCACGGTGTCAATACTATGGCAGCCTCGACCTTGATTGCCCTGGCCGCTGTTTCTTCAGGGGGCAGTTGCCTGGAAGGCTTTTGCGGACATGGGGCGGCAATGCCTTCGGGATTATCCCGTCTGGTATCCAACGCCGTTCGAGCCTATGCAACCGAGGGTAGTGCGGGTTCCAATCCTCAGGGGCAGGAAATTGGCGCTCTGTCGGCCCGGTTCGAGTCCGGTGAGCAAGGGCCCGCAGCGGTAGGCTACGATGAAAGGGGCGGAACTTCCTATGGAACCTACCAGATTTCTTCCAGGGCTGGCACAATGAAGCTCTTCCTCGATTACCTGTCTCAAAGCGCACCCGACCTTGCACAGAAGCTCGAAGCCGCCGGGCCTGCAAACACAGGGGGCTGTTCGGGCCAAATGCCCAAAGTCTGGAAAGAAATAGCAGCTGCTGATTCGGTGCGCTTCGAAAAGCTGCAAACCGCTTTTATTAAACAAAGCATCTATAATCCCGCCGCCCAGGAAATTTTTGAAAAAACGGGTCTGGATATTTCCAAGGCCCCCAAGGCTCTCCAGGAGGTGCTCTGGAGTACGGCTGTTCAACACGGTGCAAAAGGTGCGGCGGATATTTTCGCAAAGGCCGTTGGAGCCGTAGTGGGTCAAAACGATCAGGTCGGGGTGGCTAACCTTATAGGCGCTGTCTACAATGCGAGATCGGGCCGGTTTGCCTCCTCCGGACCGGGCGTCAGGGCGGCCGTTATGAATCGTTTCAGGCAGGAGGGCAAAATGGCTCTGGCCATGCTCTCAAACGAAACCTCCAATACGGAGAACGCCGGCGCTTAGATGCAGTTTTTAAAATACCCTCCGAGGGTGATCTCCGGAGCCGGACTTTTCCGGCATGCGGTTTTGGCTGCTATGTCGTGAAGGCCAACCACGGTATAAACCGTTGTTAAAGACCTGCCCCACGGCGAGCCCCCTGCCGCCGCCTCCCCTTTTTTTGCCGATACGCCGCAGCGCAACACAAACCACGCAATCCCTTACCCCCTTTCCAAAGACCCTGCGGCAATCGGAAATATTTTCTTGTTCACTCGGAAAAAATTATTCCCTTGAAAAGCCAGGGTGTGGTTATCTGGTGATTATGGCTGTCGTAATATGATGAATTATAAGGATATTTTTAATTGCCTCGTTCTGGCATCAAGCTTGCTCAGCTTTAGAGCACAAGAAAAATTCTAATCGCGAAAACAGCCTTCTTGAGCCAGAAGAGGAAATCAGATGCAATCAGGACAGGTGAACGCATCGCAACTGCTCGCGGCTTTTCTGGGAAATGTAAAGGAAAAGCTTGGACAAGCTATCATCAAAAACGATTTCTCCGGAGAACTCGCAAAACATTTTCCGCAGCAGTCCACGGGATCGGCAATACCCGTTATGGACGGTGCGGAAACGCTCCAGGCAGACGATTCGAGCTCCGGGTCCAATGCTTTGGCCGACAAGTCCACGGTTGTTTCCGAATCTAAGGCCGCCGTATCGGCCTCTAGGCTCAATAATGCCGCTGAAGGCAAAAATGGAGTCAACTCCACGGCCGAGGAAGAAAAACAACTTGTCGTTTCAAATCCGGCTGTCTTACAGTCCGTTTTGGCCAAGCTGCATTATCCGGCCGAAATACGTGATCAGTGTGAAAAACTGCTGAGTAAACATGGAAATCTGTCTATCCGGGAGCTGAAGTCGCTTTTGGCTGCCGGAGCCGTTGATGGGTCAGGCCCGGGGGCGGAAGTGCCTGCGCAAACCGTACGTGCTCTGGTCGCATCTGTTGGCGTTGCCCCGGGTAAATTGCGGGGCAATGCTTCAACCATCGGAAAGAACGTGAAATCCTCGGTGGCGATAAAGTCTAAAGGCGCCTACTCTCTGCGAGAGCTTGGAAAGGTGCTTGATAAAGTCGTGCAGGCTTCGCAAAAAGAGAGTCTTAAAACACAACCCCTGGTCACGTCCGCCTCAACGTCCTCTGTTGTTGGAAAGAAAACGGAGGCAGGTTTGAAAAAGGGGCAAACAAAGGAACTTGTATCCTCTATCCTGCCATCGTTTGTTTCCCGGATAGGCAAGGTGTCCTCCGCCATGTCGCTTTCGCCGGACGCCGGGGCTAAATCGCTCCAATCGCAGGCCTTGCCTGGAGATGAAACCCAACTTGGCCGGGACCAGGTAACGGCTGTCCTGGGATCGGGCTCTGAGAGTGCCGGAGAGGCCGGCGGCTTGGGCGCCTCTTTTGGGGACGCAGCAGCAACCTCGGCTGATGTTAAAGCCTCCGGTGGCGGGGGGGCAAAAAAAGTGTTGACCGCAGCCGAAGTTGTTTCCGCGGCTGCCTTGGGAGATAAAGCGGATGCCTCCCCGGTTGGTTTCGATATCGCTGCCAAACTGGCCGATCCGTCAAAGGCGGGCATGACTCAGACGAAGGCAGGCTCCGGGTTCTCAGGGGCAAGCGGAGTGGATAATTCTCTTGCGGGTGTAGAGAGTCGGGCCCAGCTTGGCGGGCAGGATACCCCGATGCTCGGAAAACATATAGCGAAGTCGACCGGTTTAGAGGAGCGATCCCTGGAAAACGTGGTTTCGCGCTCCACAGGGGATAACGCTGCCGACAATGCGATAAAGCTGCCCCAGATGGACAATTCGAGCGGTGGCGACTTTGTTTTCTACGATCGCAACCAGTCGGCTCAAATGGCTCAGAATACGGGAGGTTCCGGTGCCGGCAATGCTTCCACAACAGGCATGGCCTCCATTCTTGCCTCCTACATCCCTTCGGGTGAGGAAGCCTCCGAAATTGGCGGGGCTGCCGCCGACGGGCAGCAACAAGCCGCGGGTTCGGATGAAACCGCAAAGGCAGCCGCTTTGGCCGGGTCGCAAACGGGTGCCTCTTCCGAGGATTCCGTTCTCGGAAGCGTCTTTCCAGCGGCGGGAAACGACCTCTTTAGCGCCATGGAACAATTGGTGTTGGGAGCGCGGTTGGACGCGGCGATGGCAAAAGAGTGGAAAAGCGGCGGTGAGATTTCCAATAAAGATGCATCGAACAAGGAAACATCGGTGCAGGCAGGGACGGATAAAAGCGCAAAGGTTTTTGCGGACTCCGTTAAAGTTCTCAAGACCGACGGGCTAACCGGGAGCGCGCCGGCCGCAAAAGCAACCATAGCCCCCGAGGGTGGAAAAGGTGCAGATAATTCGGCGCAAGGTCTGGTTAAGGATGCGTCCAATACCGCAACCTCGGTGCAGGCGGGTACGGACCAAACGACCGCGGTTGCAGGCGGCGGCCTGCAAGCGGCCGGCCCGGCCGCAAACGCCAATTCCCAGGTTTCCGCTTCCATCGCCCAACAGGTGGCGCTGACCGGGCTGGATGATCCTACCGATCAGAGCGCCCAGGCCGGAGATTGCCAAACCGGTTCCTCTTCTGGAAGTTACGCCGCGGCAGGCGTATCTGCTCAAACGTCCCCAAAAGACATCCTTACCGCCATGGAACAGGTGGCGATGGCCGGCAGGCCTAACAGCGCGGATGCAAAACGAATGGACGAAACGGCCGGCACAATCTCTTCTTCCTCCAATGCCGTACTCCTGCAGACTGTGGCGTCCCCCCCGCACGCGATAAATATGCCCCTTGCTGATAATTGCGCACAGAGCGGGAGCGGGTTTGGCTCCTACGATCCCTACCGTGCGATAGACCTGGCCAATAGCGCAAAAGAGCAGATGCGCAGTGGGGCCGGAGGCCAGTTGGTGCTGGAGATGGAGCCTGAAGGACTGGGAAAGATCAATCTCAAAGTCAAGGCCAGGAAGGATGAAATATCGGTGGAGGCGATGACGCAAAACGAACCGGCCAAGCAGGCCCTGATGAATCATGCGGTTGAACTGCGCCAGGCGCTCAAGACCCAGGGACTTGATCTGGGAAAATTCATGGTTGACGTGAACGGAGGCAATCCTGGAGGGAAAAACGGCGCCCAGACCTATCACTCGGGGGGCAATGCCGCGGGATCGTCCCGGGTAGCGAAAGCTCCAGCCGATACAACATTGGAAGCCTCGGTTCCAGCTCCTGCGGTAACCGGCGGGGCGAGAATAAGCGTCTTTGCCTAGATGCATGGCTCCGCGGGGGGCGTTTGCCGCAATAGGGCGATCCTAACCGAGCCGGGTTGATCGTACCCTCCCTTGGCGGTCTTGCGATTATCTCCCGCTGCTCTTCCTGACCTCACCTCGCTTAGCCGCAGTCAATACAAAAATTATTTGTTTGACAATTAGGAAAATTTGTTGCAAGAGAGTAAGGTGTTTAAAATGGAACGTCAGGTACTCAAAAGTTTAATAGGGAATCCCGTGAAAATCGGGAGCGGTCCCGCCGCTGTAAACGGGGACGAAATCCGGGGGAGCCACTTTTTCGCGTGAGCGAGATGGGAAGGTTCGGAGAGTAGGGCGATCCGTGAGTCAGAATACCTGCCTGATGTCGATCGGTGAGCCCGTGCGCGGAAAATTCGGGCAGCCTCCGTAAGGATAAAGTCAAGCGGGTGCAATCCTTAGGGCAATCCAGCTCTAAGGGTTTTTTTTTGGCCAAAACCCTGGGGCGAAACTTTTGTGGAGGTTTCAAATGCACATAGAAGATGGCATTTTGCCGCCTCAGGCCTGGGGCATGTGGTATGGGGTCACGGCCGTGTTCGTTTATCCCGGCCTTCTCGAAATCCGAAAACGCATAAAGGAAAACCTTTACTACAAGCCGTTTCTGGCCATGGTCGGGGTGGCTGTGTTCGTCATTTCCGCAATGCATCTGCCCGTGCCTGTCACCGGGTCCTGTTCGCATCCTTGCGGAACTCCCCTGGCAGCCATTATTATCGGACCTTTCGCCACATCGGTAATTTCCCTGATCGTTCTTTTTTTTCAGGCCGTATTTCTGGGTCACGGCGGGATTACAACCATTGGGGCAAATGACTTCTCGATGGGTATTGTCGGGGCGTTTTCGGGCTATTTTTGCTGGAAGCTTCTACGACATTTTAACTCTCCTCTATGGCTTGCGGCCGGTCTGGCAGGTTTTCTCGGCGATGTCATGACTTATCTTACATCTGCCTTCGAGCTGGCTCTTAACCTGCACGGACATATTCCCCTGGTAAAACAGTGGATGATTTTTTTCGCCGGCTACGGGCCGACTCAGTTGCCCCTGGCCATTGCCGAAGCCCTATTCACAGCGGCCGTGCTTCAGGTTATGTTTAAACGCAGGCCGGATTTGCTCTCTGGAGTAGCAGGACGCAATTTCGCTCCAACGGCAAAGTTAGAGGAGAGATAAACCGTGAAAACAGCCGAGGAAAACAGCGCTAAAAATGTTCCCTGGTTTGATCCTTTTACCCGTTGGATGTTGACGATTATGTTTGCCGTACTTGCCGCGATTTTTATCGTAGCCAAGTATATGGATATGCATAACATGGCGGGCGGGGGCACCGATGACATGGTAAACCAGATGGCCTCCCTGGCCGCTCACGTCAAATCTCATCCTTTCATAGAGTTGCCCGGAGACGCCGAGGTGGGTGCTTTTTCGGTTGCCAATTTCTTTGCCGGCATGATCGTTGGGCACAACTGGAAAAGGCTGTTCGAAGAACCGCCCAGGTAGAGGGCAGGGAGGATGGCGTTCGCTATGGAAGTTTTCGCGCATAATACGAAGAGCGGGCCGGCACCCTACCTTTGCCGTCTGGACGGACGCATAAAGACCCTGGTGCTTTTTACCGCCATAGTTATTGTGAGCTGTCTTACGGGCTGGCCTTGCGCGGCCGGAGCCTTGGTCACCGCCCTGGCGCTTATGGCCACTTTGCGGTTGCCGCTTAAAAAAGTGCTCTGGCGCATGGTCGTTCCCTTTGGCGTGGGGTGGCTGGTGTTGGCGAGTTTGGTGTTCAGCACCGGGCATACGCTCTATTTCAAGATAAATTTGTGGCACTGGTCCTTGTGCGTTTATAGGGAAGGCATAATTCTTGGTTTTCTGATCATGCTGCGTATTCTCGCAACGGTTTCTCTGGCCATGTTGCTATCCTTTTCGACTCCAATGGTCGAGATTCTGGCCACGTTGCGGTTGGTAAAAATTCCGGCCCTGATTATCGACCTGGCCGAGATGATCTTCCGATACGCTCTCTCACTTGCCGAATCCAGCGCGACCATGCGTAAAGCCCAACGCGCCCGGGGCGGCGATGGGCTGCCCTGGTATCGACAGGCAAAAGATCTGGGGGCCGTTGCCGGCAACCTGATGGTTAAAAGTTTCGACCGCAGTGTGAGGATTTACAAGGCCATGCTTGCCAGGGGCTATGACGAAGACTCTCAGACTCAGCCCTACTTTACCGGCCCCATTCCGGCAAGGGATATTTTCACCGGAGTCATGGCCGGCTTGATTCTGGCAGCCTTGCTCGTTTTTAATTTTGCACTCGCTTCGAAGGGCTGGTCACACAATTGGATCTTATAGAACTCTCAAAGGTTGAGTACCTCTACCCCGACGGCACCAAGGCCCTGGCAGGCGTGGACCTCTGCGTTGGCGCCCACCAAAGGGTTGCCGTTCTTGGTCCCAATGGAGCGGGTAAATCGACTCTTTTCCAGATGTTTAACGGTCTTTTGCAGCCAAGCGGCGGAACCGTTTTGGTAAAAGGCAGGCCTGTTGTAAAAAACTACCTCAAAGAAGTGCGGCGCATGGTGGGAATGGTCTTTCAGGACCCCGACGATCAGCTGTTTTCCGCAACTGTGCGCCAGGAGATAGCTTATGGGCTCATTAACCTGGGCCTGGCCCCAAACCGCCTCGAAGACCTTATCGGGTGGGCACTTGAAGTCGTGGGGCTTTCGGGTTTTGAAAACAAAAGTCCGTTCAACTTGAGCGGAGGCGAAAAAAAACGGGTGGCCCTGGCCAGTGTGCTCGCCATGCAGCCCGAGGTCCTGGTGCTCGATGAGCCAACGGGAGCTCTTGATCCCATTGGAGCGGCAAAAATTATAGGGTTGCTGAATCGAATCAACCGGGAACTCGGGATAACTCTGGTTTTTGCCACACACGATGTCGACTGCGTCCCTCTTATGGCCGACAACGTTTATGTCATGGATGCGGGCCGGATCGTGGTCTCGGGTTCTACTGCCGAGGTTTTTTCCAGGAAGGATTTGATTCGCGCTCACAATTTGAGATTGCCTCGCGTAGCCCATCTGGCCGAACTGCTGGAGCGCGACGGCGAAGTCGGTTTCCCGTCCAGTCCTCTTACCATAGGGCAGGCCAAAAAAATGCTTCTCGACCAGATTGGACGAAAGCCCGCGAAATAAAATAAACCGCGCCGGGCTACCCCGGCGCGGTTTATTGGAAAAACTGCCCCAAATTATCCTTGTATCAGGTTAACCACCGTCTGGAGGATGTTGTCCCCGGTTGCTATGGATTTTGAGTTGGCCTGGTAGTCGGCCTGGTAATTGATCAGATCCACCATTTGTTGGGTAAGGTCTACGTTGGACATCTCGAGGGCTCCCGATATTACCGTGCCTGCCATGCCCGAGCCGGCCGTTCCCAAAATGGGCGTTCCGGAGTTGACTCCGGGGCTCAACAGGTTGTTTCCGTCCGAGACAAGAGCGCTGGGGTTGGAAAATGTGGTAACTCCGATCTGGGCGATCGAGGTTTGAGACCCATTGGCTTGAACTCCCCATACAACACCGGACTGGTCTATGGAATAGCTGGTATAAGTTGTTGTCGCCGGGTTTCCAACATTTATGACATTGCCCTTGGCATCGAGCACGTCGTTGCCGTCCATATCCGTTAGATTGCCGGCCGAGTTGACCTGAAACGACCCGTCCCGGGTATAGTAATCAGTGGTTGTCGCTGGATTTTCCACTTCGAAGAACCCACCTCCCTGAAGCATTAAATCCGACCATGTATTGGTCTTTTCCTCCACTCCGGTTGATTGGTCCGCTGTCGTGCCAAGTATTGTGGCTCCTACGCCCTGCGAGGTATCGTCGCTGTAAACCGTCTGCATCAATCCGCTCACCATGTCGCCAAAATCCAGGTTTTGCGATTTATATGCGGTCGTGTTTGCATTGGCGATGTTGTTGCTTGTCACCGAAAGGGCCTCGTTAAAGACATCGAGCCCTGACATTGCCGTATACATCATATTGGCCGCCATCTGCTTCTCCTTTGCTTATTCCGCGGGTATCAAAATCAGATAATTAAAATCAATATTCCTCTTTATGATCAGCCCATGCAGCGCCTGTCCCCTTATTGGAAGCGTCGGCCTCGATCCGGAAACCTCCCCGCGGGCAGCGCCGGGCTTTTGCCCATTTTTTCCCAAGGATGCTAATTGGCGCTCACCTGCAACACGCTCGATACCGGAATCTGTGCCGCGTTCGTGCCCGAAAGCGTGTATGTCGGGGGATTGGCGCTAAGGTTGCACGAAGAAACCAACCCCTGAATGGTGGTTGCAACCGATGCCGCGGCCGAAGAGCCATCGGTTGGCGTCGCCGTTACCGTCACCGTATACGACCCGTCGGCCACCGTGTTGCCGCTCGAATCCGTTGCGCTCCAGGGCAGAGTGTAGGAGCCCGCGCTCTGGGAACCGAGGCTGCCCGTATAGATCGCATCTCCGCTTGAGTCCGTTACGGTGTAGGAGACCGTTGACGGCGTCGATAGCGTGTAGTTGAGGCTGTTTGTGACTTTTCCCGAACTGACGGTCATCGTATTGTCCTGGGCCGTAATGTTTTTACCGACAAGAGAGGAAATCTGACCGTTATTTATGCCTCCCGAGTACTGTTCGATGCCGTTTAGTTCCGTGTTGGCCTGTGTCAACTGTTCGACCGTGGTGAATTGGGCAAGTTGGGAGGCCAGTTCGTAGGATTGCATCGGATTTGTCGGATCCTGGTTCTGCAACTGGGCTGTGAAAAGGGTAAGAAAATCCTGCTCGCTGAGCGTGCCGCTGGATGCGGCACTAGTAGAGCTGCCGCTGTTGGAGGCAAGATAGTTGGAGCCGATGCCCGGCAGCAATTGCGTGGTGTTTGTCGATGATGTGCTGGTCGTTGTAGACATCTCTATCTCCTCGGAAGGTATTTGAGTTAGAGCCAATTGGGCCCTACCGGCAAATCTCGTAAATGGTCTGAAGCCACACCTGCCCAGTGAGCAATAGTCGGGCCACAATCTAATGCCCCTAAAAAGTTAGAAAATACATATAGATATAGATTCATCCTCCTTGGACCTATCGAAAAAAAGGGGGATATTTTTCCTACCGGCCTGCACATTTTTCCAGTTCATTGCGGCTCCGATTATTCTTGTCGCCGAAAGGGTAGTTTGGGGCAAACGTCTCGTCAAAAGCTTGACCGAAAAATCGGATAAACCCGTCGGCCCATTGGTCCCTTTGCCGTGCGTTTGAGGCCGGTTTGCGGCTGTTATCGCCCTTGGGGCTTATATGTGTGGCTTCTGGCATGTTCATTGCTCACTACTTCATGCCAACAGCTTCAAAGAGATGGGCTGCGTGCCGGCTCTCCTGATGCGTGCCCGAGTATGTCGGAGAAGGTAAACCGATTTTAGAGGAAGGTTTTAAAAATGAGTGACGATGACTCCAAAGAGACACGGTCCAAGTCCGGTAAACTCCTGATCATTGTAGTTGCTTTCGTCGTTTTGTTAGGCGCGGGGGGAGCCGTGGTCTATATGAAATTTATGGGCGCTACCCCTGCGAAGGCCTCGGTTGAAAAAGGACAAACTCCGGTTTCCTATACCTTGCCGACTTTCCTTGTTAACCTCGCCGATCCCGGCTCGAAGAGATTTCTTAAGGTTTCCATAGACTTGCAGCTAGACTCCAAGGCGGCCGCGGACCAATGCAAGGCGCTCGATCCCCAACTTAGAGACAGTATCTTGACGATCTTGAGCAGCCAGGAATCCGGCGATATTGTCTCCGCCGATGATAAGCGCCGTTTGAAAAAGCTTATAAAGCAGTCACTGAACCAGAACCTGACCAGCGGAAAGGTTCTTCATGTCTATTTCACCGATTTTCTCATCCAGTAGTACCTCTTCGTGCTGGATGGTGGCAACGGCGCGGCTGTAGCGCCGACAGGTTCGAATAAATAGAGGAAGCCGGCGCCCCCCATGGAAAAGATACTCTCCCAAGATGAAGTCGATGCCCTGCTGAAGGGATTGTCCGACGGCCAGATAGAAGGCACGCAGGAAACGGCTACTGCGGCGGATAATGTTCGCAATTTCGATCTGACAAATCAGGATCGGATCGTGCGCGGACGAATGCCTACCCTGGACATTATCAACGACAGGTTCGCCAAAATCCACCGCATTTCCATTTCCGGCGCTTTGCGTAGAGTGCTCGACATAAACGCATGCCAGGCGGAAATGATAAAATTTGGCGAATTCATCCGGACCCTGCCGGTTCCTACGAGTCTGCATATCGTTAAAATGGAGCCGCTAAGAGGCCACGCCTTGTTCATGATCGAAAGCCGCCTCATTTTCAATCTTGTCGACTGCTTTTTCGGAGGCACGGGCAAGGGCAGCTACAAGATAGAGGGGCGCGATTTTACTTCGATCGAATACCGGGTCATAAATAAAGTGGTCGAACAGGTCTTGTTAGACCTCGATCAGGCCTGGCAGCCGGTCATACCCGTTTCTTTCGTCTTTGTGCGGTCTGAGATAAATCCCCAGTTCGCAACGATTATCCCCCCGACCGACGTTGTCATTGTGGTGCGCTTCGAACTGGAAATGGACCGTTTGATGGGCAGGATGGCCATTGTATTGCCCTATTCGACAATCGAACCGATCAGATCCAAACTCTACGCCAGCTTTCAAAGCGACCAGCTCGAAATTGACGAGGAGTGGATATTGCGCCTAAGAAAACTGATTGGCGAGGTGCCCGTAAATGTGACCGCCCAGCTGGGCAGCACCTTCTTACGAGGCGAGGACTTAATGAATATGGAAATCGGCGATGTTATCCTCCTCGATAATGACGCGGCTCGACCGATTTGCATAAAGGTCGAAGGGATTCCCAAACTGACGGCAATGCCTGGAATTTGCCATGGAAAGTTTTCCTTCCAGGTCGAGGGTGAGGCATAAACGAAATCAATAATTACACCCGGTAGCGCAATTTAGCGTAATGCGCCATAAGGAATGAAAAAATGGATAACGATCAGGCTCAATTTCCCAATCTGGAGAAGGGGGCAGGGCAAAAAAGCGCTAAAGATCTTGATTTCCTGTTGGATATTCCCCTGGAAATCTCGGTCGAGCTGGGCAGAACAAAGATCTTGGTAAACGAGCTGTTGCAGCTGGGTCAGGGGTCTGTTGTCGAACTCAGCAAGCTTGCCGGCGAACCCCTGGAGATTCTTATAAACCAGAAACTCATTGCGCGGGGGGAGGCGGTCGTGGTCAACGAAAAATTCGGCGTGAGAATAACCGATATTGTCAGTCCTACCGAACGCGTCAAGCAGCTGGCCTGAAGTCGGGTCGTGCGAAGAAGCGTTGCAGGGGCTCTGCGGCGGTCGCGCCGCAAGGGGAAAGTTGGGGCAAATGACATCGGAGATGCTGTTTTTCAAAACGGTTGGCGCCCTTGGGCTTGTGGTGGGTCTTTTTTTAGCTGTTGCATACGCGCTGAAAAGATGGGGAAACCTGTCCGGAAGACCCCTTTCTCAAAAAATGGAGGTCGTCTCGAGACAATCCTTTGGACCCAGACATCATCTCGTCATGGTCAAGGTCTGCGGGCAGCGCAATGTCCTGGTAGGCATTTCGCCTCAGAATATGAGCCTTCTCTCTCTAGAGGAACCCTCAGCCAAAGACGGTAATCCTGCCAGTGACTCGGGCTAGAATCTTATGAATTCCTTTTATTTAAATAAAGCCAAACAGTTGTCAGCTCAGGCAATATTGCCCGCCATCCTTTTGGGGATTGCCGTCTTCTATTTTACCGTCCATCCCCTGTTGGCCCACGCCGAGGGTATCGATATGCCGGCCGTGCATTTGAACCTGGACGGCGTAAAAGGTCCCCAGGAGGTCTCCGGAGCCCTGCAGGTAGTCTTTCTCTTGACGGTCCTCTCCCTTGCCCCCGCTCTGCTCATCCTTATGACCAGCTTTACCCGGTTTGCCGTCGTATTTTCTTTCCTGCGATCGGCTCTGGGCACCCAGCAAGCCCCTCCCAACCAGGTGGTGGTCGGGCTGTCCCTTTTTTTGACTTTCTTCGTAATGATGCCCGTGTGGCAGAAGATCGACCGGCAGGCCCTCGTGCCTTATGAACAGCACACCATTTCCACAGACCAGTTCATCGATCGCGGAATAGCGCCTCTTAAGGATTTTATGCTAAGGCAAATAAGCGAGAAAGACCTCGCTGTTTTCGTCTCCCTGTCTCAGGATACAAGACCGAAAAACGCTCAATCCCTTTCCATCTGGACCGTGATTCCGGCCTTCGTGATAAGTGAGTTGAAAAAAGCCTTTCAGATTGGCTTCATGCTCTACGTTCCCTTCATAATCGTGGACATGGTGGTGGCCAGTATCCTTCTTTCCATGGGCATGATGATGCTGCCTCCCGTTATGATATCTTTGCCGTTTAAGCTCATGCTCTTCATAATGGTGGATGGCTGGCCCCTGCTGATCGGCTCGCTCGTAAAGAGCTTTCACTGAATGCGGCGATTTGGCGGGCGGACTAACTTGGTCAACTTCTTTTTTTAGCCCTGCAAAGGGGATTTCCATGAGCTATGAGTTTATAATCACTTTAGGTAAACACGCTATCCTGACAATGCTTATGGTCTGTTTGCCCGTGCTGGGTTTCAGCATGGTGGTCGGTATTGTCATAAGCGTGTTCCAGTCGGTTACGCAAATCCAGGAAATGACCATCACCTTCGTTCCCAAAATTGTCGTAACCTTTTTGGCTATGCTGATTTTTGGCTCCTGGATGCTTTCAAAGCTCACCTCCTTTTTGCACCAGATAATTATTAGCATTCCCAGAATTTCAGGCTGAGCGCAGTGGTCTCTTTTGATGTCAATATAGCCGAGCTTGCCATACTCTTGGCGATCATAGTTCGTCTGAGCGTCGTTCTTTTCATGCTGCCGATTTTTAATTCCTCCCATGTGCCCAGGCCGTTCAAGGCCCTGGTCGTGGTTGCCTTTTCCGTGATGCTTTTCCCTATTGTCCGGGGCTATACCCCGCCGCTTCCCTTCGATCCCGCCGCATTGGCGCCCATAATTGTCGGTGAGTTGATCTTTGGGGTGCTCTTTTCTCTTTCCATGCTTCTCATTGTGAGCGCCTTTCAATTCGCCGGCGATCTGATCAGCTTCATGATGGGATTTGGTTTTGCCCAAACCGCCTCCCCGGATGGAAAGGCAAATGACTCGGTACTATCGGTTTTTACACAACTGATGGCTTTCATAATCTTTCTGTCCATTAACGGGCATCTTACCCTCATTGTCCTGTTGGTCCACAGTTTCAGGACAATTCCGGTCGGCTCTTTCGCCATCAGTTCGGATTTGTTCAAAAGAATGCTCCTTCTTTCGGGCACGCTCTTCATTCTGGCGGTAAAACTGGCCGCTCCCGTTCTGGCTGTGCTTCTTCTTACACATCTTGGCCTTGGACTCATGTCCAAATTCGCTCCTCAAATGAATGTCATTGCGACGAGTTTTCCTCTTACTATCACTATCGGTATGGTTTTCTTCTCGATAACCCTTGTTCCCTGGGGGCGGGTTGGTATCCAGTACTTTCAAAGACTCTTTGATTTCCTGAAGTATTTCTCTCGATAAAGAATCCTGAGCCCCCCGAAAAAAGAGCCGCATGGGCATCCGCCTGGAAGGGGCGGCATATCGCGGTCGGCTCCCTCGCTCCGGGTCCACGATAGGCCTGTTGGACCCGGAGGGGAAAAGGGGGGATATCGGTTATTTAATCGCACAGAGTTTAGCAGGGGGCACAATTGGAACGGTTTGCGCATCGCCAACGGGCGAGGCCAAACCAGCCTCCAATACGGGCCAATAAATTGACATCGATAACGCCAGTCTCCGGAGGGCGCCCGAACTATAGGGCTTCCAATTATAAACTCTAACAAATGAAAGAGCGGCAAATTGGCGCAGGGAAGCCAGGATAAAACAGAGGCGCCCTCCGGTAAACGGCTCCAGGAAGCCCGTTCCAAGGGGCAGATCCCAAAAAGCCGGGATCTTACCTCCGTTAGCGTCCTTTTAACCGGCGGGGTGGCAGTCTATTTATCCCGCAATCATATCTTCGCCAACTTCGCGCAGATCGTCGGATACGTGTGGTCAAAGGGGGCTTTTACGCATTCGGCGATTTTTGACACCCCCGGCTTTTTTCTCCACCTCATGCTCCTCTTTTTATCCATGATTGCCCCCATCGTACTTTCCCTCATGACAGTATCGATTGTTTTGAACCTCGTTCAATTAAAGGGGTTCTTGTTCTCTTTCGAGGCCTGGCACATCAGCTTTACCAACATCAATCCCCTTGGCGGCTTCAAAAGAATGTTCTCGCTAAGATCTCTAAATGAGCTCATTAAATCCATTCTCAAAGTGACGATAGTTTTCTATGCCGTCTACTCGGTCGTATGGCCCGAACGCAGAGTTTTGGCTGGATTGTTCTGGTTGGATGTACCGCAATTTTTGAGCTTTATTGGACGGTTCGCCCTGAAGATCCTCTTCAGGGTCATTGGCTACATGCTCCTTGTCGCCATCCTCGACCTCTTATACCAGAATTGGCAGACCAAAAAAGATCTCAAAATGACAAAACAGGAAGTCAAGGAAGAGAGCAAACAAAGCGAAGGTAATCCGCAGATCAAGGGGAAAATCCGCTCCCTTCAAAGAGCGATTGCCAGAATGCGCATGCTTTCCAAAGTTAAAAAGGCAACCGTGATCGTTACCAATCCAACTCATTTTGCCGTGGCGCTGCACTATGAGAAGGGCATGGAAGCTCCGGTGGTGGTTGCAAAGGGGGTTGACTTTCTGGCCTTTAAAATCATCGATGCCGGCAGGAAACACGGTGTTTCCATAGTGTGCAATCCTCCTTTGGCACGTGCCTTGTATAAACAGGTAAAGCTCGATGAAATTATCCCCACCGAGCTTTATAAGGCAGTGGCGAAGATTTTGGCTTATATCTTTCAGCAAAAGCAGCGGAAGCAGTATGGATAATAAATCCGGCCCCCCACAGAGTCTTTTGAAAGAGCGCCTGAAGATGATGTCCGATGGAAACGCCCTGCTTGGAATCGGACTGGTGGCCATCCTCTCCGTCATGCTTTTGCCCCTTCCCAGCTCATTTCTTGACGTGCTCCTAATTGTCAATATTTCCGTGGCGTTCGTTATCTTGCTGACCGCCGTATATAGTCTAAAGCCTCTGGACTTCGCCATTTTTCCTTCACTGCTTTTGGTTACAACCCTTTTTCGCATCTCCCTGGCCGTGGCCGCTACAAGGCTTGTCCTGCTCCATGGCGATCAGGGGCCCGAGGCCGCGGGGCTGGTCATTCACGCTTTTGGCAATTTCGTTGTCGGCGGCAATTATGTGGTTGGTTTCGTCATATTCATAATACTGCTGATCGTAAATTTCATGGTCATTACCAAGGGTACCGAGCGCATCTCGGAGGTTGCCGCAAGGTTTACCCTGGACGCCATGCCCGGTAAACAGATGAGTATCGACGCCGATCTGAACACCGGTCTTATAAACGAGCAGCAGGCCCGGATGCGGCGCGATACGATCCGCCAGGAAGCCGATTTCTACGGCACCATGGACGGCGCGAGTAAGTTCGTGCGCGGGGACGCGATTGCGGGTGTTCTTATCGCTATCATAAACGTTCTTGGCGGACTGGCCATAGGCGTATTGCAAAAGGGCATGCCCCTGTCCGAGGCCCTTCATGTCTATACCCTGCTGGCCGTGGGCGATGGACTGGTAGAACAGATCCCCTCGCTGGTTATTTCCTCTTCGGCTGGAATCCTGGTTAGCCGGGCGGCAAATGAAATGGGCATGGGCAAGGCATTCGCAAAAGCGTTCAGCATGCACCCAAGACCGCTTCACATTACCGGCTCCATGCTGCTCTTCCTGGCTATCGTTCCGGGTTTTCCGGCAATACCGCTCATTTTGGTCGGATCGACCATGTTTTTGCTGGGTCGCCAGATTGCCAAAAAGCGCCGGGAGGAGCTCAATAAACCCCAACCCGCCGAACAGGACCCCGCTAAAAAACCGGGGCCCAAGTCGGACATGCCTCCCCTGCTCGACGTGTTGGAACTCGAACTTGGCTACGGACTCATTCCTCTGGTCGACGAATCCCACAACGGCGATTTGCTGCAGCGCATAAAGGCCATACGCCAGCAACTCGGTGTCGAATACGGCATAGTGGTTCCCTCGCTTCACGTAAGGGACAACCTGCAGTTGAAGCCCTCCGAATACAAGCTGCTCTTAAAAGGCAACCCCGTGGGTAAGGGCGAAATTATGGTAGGCCACTACCTTGCCCTCAGCACCGGGGAGAACCAGGTGGAATTAAAAGGTGTTCCGACCAGAGACCCCGCTTTCGATCTGCCCGCTGTGTGGATTCCGGAAAACAGGCGCGAGGAAGCCTCCAGGGCCGGCTACACCGTGATAGACCCTTCCACGGTTGTGGCCACCCACTTGACCGAGCTGTTCAAAAAATACGCCGACCAGATGCTTACCCGGCAGACCGTACAGCAGTTAATCGATAACCTGGCGCTCCATCAGCCAAAGCTCGTCGATGAGTTGGTGCCCAACCTTCTGTCGCCGGGCATAATACAAAAAGTGCTTCAGAATCTCGTGCGCGAAGGCGTGACCGTGCGAGACCTCCAGACCATCTGCGAGACTTTGGCCGATTACGGCGCGGTCACAAAGGACCCGGATGTTCTAACCGAATATGTTCGTCAAGCCCTGGCTCGGACCATTACGAGGCCTTATGAAACCGAGGATCAAAAATTCCCTGTGCTTTCGCTCCCGCAATCTGTTGAAGAAAGACTTTCTCGCGGTATCCAAAAATCCGACCACGGCAGCTTTTTGAGCCTCGATCCCGGATTTCTTCAGCAGTTTATACAGGCTACGAGCGATGAGGTGAAACGGGCGATAAGTCTTGGCCACCGCCCGGTTTTGCTCTGTTCCCCGGTGATAAGACGACATTTAAAGAAGCTTCTGGAAAGATTCTTACCCGATGTGGCAGTTATCAGCCATAGCGAATTGAGCAATACGCTCGAAATTCGTTCGGTGGGCATAATCAGGATGGACCATGCAAGTTAAGACCTTTTCAGCCCCGACAATGGAACTGGCTCTGGCCCAGGTTAAAAGGGAACTGGGGCCCGAAGCCATTATATTGAGCACCAGGAAGGTCAGCGCCGGTCCCACGGAGTCGTGGACGGAGATAAGCGCGGCCCGGGAACCTCTGACAGTGCCCGATGAGGCAAAACCCGCGGCCGATTGCGCCTCCTCCAAAGTCATCGATGATATCCAGGAGATAAAAAGCTTTCTCTCACTTCTTATCTCTTCGAAGGATCAGTTGACCCAACTGCGAACCAACAGACCCCTTGCCGAACTCTATCATTCGCTTCTGGCTAAAGGCCTTGACGAAAAACAGGTGTTTATTCTCCTCAATAAAGCCCTGTCGGACCTGGATGGAGAAACCGCCGGGAGGGCCACAATTTTTAACGCCTTCTGTAAACGGCTGGTCACTAAGATCAATTGCGCCAGCCCCTTTAGGGCCATTTCCGATGCAAGCGGCCCTTCGGTCTACACTTTCGTGGGACCTACCGGCGTTGGGAAAACCACGACCCTGGCAAAGCTTGCTGCTCATCTAAAAATCAAGCGCCGCATTGAACTGGCCGTTATATCGCTGGATACCTATCGTATCGGCGCGGTCGAACAGCTAAAGACTTACGCTCAAATTCTGGAAGTGCCCTTCTACGTTGCTCAAAGCAAATCCGAACTGCACACCGCTCTGGAGGATTTGAGCCATTGTGACGCCGTGCTGGTGGACACAACCGGGAAAAACTACCTCGATCCCGACCATGTGAACCATTTGCGTTCACTTTTTGACGGCCGCCGCAGGTTTTCCCATTTTCTCGTTCTCAGCGCCACGGCAAAAGATGAAGACCTGCAGCAGACTATAATCCACTTCAGGGATATCGACATCAATAGTTTAATTTTTACAAAACTCGACGAAACAATTCACCACGGCTGCATTGTCAACCAGTTGGTGAGGTTCAACTACCCGGTTGCCTATCTGGGGACAGGGCAGCGGGTTCCGGAAGATATTGAACCGGCTACTCAGAAGAAACTGCTGTCTTTCCTGCTCCCGGTCGGGAACCAGGCAGCTTAAGGGGAGAAAAGATGGATCAGGCGGGTGGACTCAGAAAAAAGGATATCTACGGGGATGTCGAGGGCGGGATTCCCGAAGCTGCCTCCACGTTTCAAAAACCTGTGAGGGTAATGACGGTTAGCAGCGGCAAGGGTGGGGTGGGCAAAAGCAATGTGGTCATAAATCTTTCCATCGCCATGTGCCGCCTGGGGTACCGGGCGCTCATATTGGACGCCGATCTTGGGCTTGCCAATATTGACGTGCTGCTGGGGCTGACCCCCAAGTACAATATGAGCCATGTGCTGAACGGACAGAAAAAACTTGAGGATGTTGTCATCGAAGGCCCTGGCGGAGTCAGAATAATGCCTGCCAGTTCAGGGGTCCAGGAACTCACAAGGCTTACCGACGATCAAAAGATTCTTTTCCTCGAATTGCTCGACGGACTTGAAACCGATATCGATATGCTGATCATCGACACGGGGGCGGGTATCTCGGATACGGTGCTCTATTTTAACCTGGCCGCAAACGAAAGGATCATCGTCGTTACTCCGGAGCCGACCTCGCTAACCGATGCCTATGCTCTTATCAAGGTGCTCTATTCCAAACACGGCGAGCGCAACTTCCGTATCCTGGTCAACTCGGCCTCGGGAGAAGCCATGGGGAAAATGATTTTTGCAAAACTGAGCAAGGTCGCCGACCACTTCCTGGACGGACTCTCCCTGGACTACCTTGGCACTATCCCCCACGATACGGCGGTAACAAGGTCTGTGCTCCAGCAAAGACCCCTTTTAGAGGCTTTTCCCGATGCTCCGGCATCCAGGGCTTTCCGCCAGGTGGCTGAGACCATTTGCAGGACTCGCCCCAATGTCAATCAGGGAACGATTCAGTTTTTTTGGAAACGTCTCCTCAACGTTTAGAGCAAGGAGATGATCCCCTATGCAACAGAGTATGTGTACGCTTAAAAAAAATCCTTATGAGGGTGTCCCCGCCGATCCTCAGGCAAGACTGAGCGAAAGGGACAAGGCAGTTATGGAGCATGGCGACCTGGTTAAGTTCATCGCCTTTAGACTCATCTCCAGACTGCCTGACCATATCGCCGTCGAAGATCTCATAAGCGCGGGGGTACTGGGGTTGATCGACGCCATCGAAAAATTTGACTCCGCTCAGGGCATTCCCTTCGAACACTATGCCAAAATACGCATAAAAGGGGCCATGCTCGATGAGATTCGCTCCATGGACTGGATCCCGAGATCCCTTCGCCAGAAGAGCAGCGTTATTGAAAAAACTTGCGTAAGCCTGGAGCAAAGACTGGGGCGGGACCCCTCCAAGGAGGAAATCGCGCAGGAGCTAAACATTGGCATGAATGAATACCACAAGCTGCTCGATGAAATTAAGGGGATCTCCTTTCTTCCTGAAAACATCCACGACATCATTCATGAAAACAGAGAGTCCAATATGCTCTCCTCGGATTCCGAAGAACTTTTCAATTGCGCCTACAGGGAAGAAATACGTACTCATCTGGCTGAGGCCATTACGGGTCTGCCCGAAAAAGAGCAGCTGGTTCTCTCCCTTTATTACTATGAAGAGCTGACCATGAAGGAAATCGGGCTGGCCCTTGGCTACACGGAGTCCAGAATCTCCCAGATCCACACTAAGGCGATGCTCAAGCTAAAGGTTAAGCTGGCTAAAAAACTAAAAGCCGACGATATGCCCGAATTCGTTCAAAATGAATTCCGATCCCTTCAGGCTCGAAACAATCGTCTTCGGTAGCTGAGGGGGCGGGCAGGCCAGCCCGAAGGAAAACCGATGAAAGAGAAAAACGAAGTGCAGGACGAAAGTCTTGAGGCTGGGGAAAATGGTCAAAATGAGCTCGATGCCGGGCTAGCCTCAAATCAGCAGAGCGCAAGAGCCCCAAAAACACGCCTGTCCTCCCTGTTCTGGGTCGTTACTGTTGGCAGTTCCCTGCTTGTGTGTCTTCTGCTGGGCGCTGTGGTCCTCTATGTCAGATCCAAAAAAGCTCCACCACAAATTCCCAAGCCTGCGGGAAAATACTTAACAACCATTACTCGTCCTGTCCCTCTTCTCAATGAGCGGGAAATGCTCGATTTTCTAATAACCTATAAGGTGCAGGGCCAAGAGATGGTTACCGCCTTGCGGATGGAGGCCGGCTTCAACAGCCTGGCCAAATATAAGGATTTTCAGAAACATACCGTCATTTTCCGGCAGGCCGTTTATAATTTTTTGCTCAGTCAGAATGCGGCCAACAATACTCTCAAAGCCTGGGATTCCGTTTTTGCCAAAAATCTGCTCGACTATCTCAGGGGTAATCTGCCCCGGATTTGTCCGGATAGAATCCGGTTGACTCAGCTTGAAAACCTCTAAAGAGATGCCGCCATGCAGTCTTTTCTGAATCTATTGGAAACACGAACTTCCTTTAACGCCATATTGCAAATCGGGATAGACGTGATAATCCTGGGGTTGCTTGGGGCCCTGTTTCAGGTAAAGAGGGCGAAAGTGTCCCAAAACGACGAGACGTTGGTAGCGTCTTTGGAAAAAATTATGGCCGAAACCGCCGAGATATCGCGCAAATTTGAGGCTAATCTTCAAGAAAGACAGGAACTGCTCCAAAAGATAACATCTCAACTGGACGAACGCATTCAGGAAGGCCAAAAACTCTGCGCCCGCCTCGAACGGCTTTCGAGTGTGGAAGCCGACAAGGCCGCTGCCCGACATTCTTCAAACTCCAAGCCCCAATCCCATCCCTCCGATCAGCAGAAAGTGATCGCCCTGGCCCGCAAGGGCCTGCCGGCCTCCGAGATAGCCAAACTGCTCAAAAGACCCATAGGAGAAATCGAGCTTATCCTCAATCTGCGCAAAATCGCTTCCTGAGGCTACATAATTTCGCGGCTTACTAATAAAAAAAGCCCGGCAGGATTACAGCAAACAAGCGGGGCAAAAACTCTTTTGGAGCTTTAACCCCGCAAATCCCCTTCAGCCTGTCAGGCTTTTGATCTTTAGCGTGGAACGGGAAGAAAAAATTTGACAGGATCTCAGGCTTAAACCAGTGCAAAACTTCTTTTGACCTTTAATCCTGTCCAGGTTGCCTTTAGTATGAGCGTCGACCTCCGCCGCCGCCTCCTCCGTGACCGCCCCCATGTCCCCCACCGGGGCCCCCGCGTCGGTCCCTGCCTCCGCCAAAACCACCCCCCCCCGGGCGGCCTCCGCCTCCCGGACCTCTGCCGCCTCCGGGTCTGCCCCCCCCACGGTTTTCACGCGGTTTTGCCTCGTTTACCGTAAGGGTCGAGCCCTCCAATTCCTTTCCGTTTAATCCCTCAATTGCGGCCTGCGCCTGCTCCTGGCTGGGCATCACGACAAAACCGAAGCCTCTGGATTTCCCGGTGAAGTTGTCCTTGATAATCTTTGCGGAATCGACTTCCCCGAAGTTTTCGAAAGCTTCGCGCAATTCCTGCTCGCTGGTCTTGGCAGACAAATTACCTACATAGATGTTCATCATTCCTCGTTTCTCCCTTTTTTGAGGGATTGATGCAGGGCCGAATCGTATAGTAGCATCCCTATAAGAGTTTAAATCTAACCACGCATCGTAAAATAGTCATTGCCGTTGAACATGGAAAGACACCTGCTCTGCCTTTAGGGCAGGCATTGGCATGGCTTGGCTGACCCTGTGACCGTCAACCTCCTGTGCAGCCTTTTTGTCAGAAAATAAGCACGCAGTTTAGCCTTTGGCGGCAAAATTTTCCTGGACCCAAAGAAAATTAAGAGTGTCGCAGATGGCTTCCAACCGGCATCTAAAGAGATCGTCCAGCTGGCACCTTCGTTGCAGAGAGTGAAGAGCGAGAGGAGTCATGCCATGAAGCTAGAAAGTTATTTTGCAGCAGCCGGGTCCCAGGCAGAGCAAACACAGTTGGACATTATAGCGAACAACATCGCAAATTCCAATACGGCAGGTTACAAAAAAGACGCACTCTATTTCAACACCCTTCTTGCCGACTCCGAAAAAACCGATATGTCCCAGGGGCAAGTCCGCAACACCGGCAACAACCTGGATATCGCTCTTTCGGGAAGCGGCTTCCTGAGCGTTCAGGGCACCCAGGGAACCCTCTATACCAGGGCCGGTGACCTGGCGGTGGACGCCAATAACCAGCTTGTTACCCAGGACGGTTGGCCCGTACTCGACCAAAGCGGCAAACCCATCAAGATAACCGATGTGTCGGGGCTTCAAATTACAGACAATGGTCAAGTTTTTGACGATGGCAATTCCGTGGGGCAACTCCAGTTGGTCGATTTTCCAGCCGATAGCCTCAAAAAGGTGGGTAGCCTGTATTTTCAACCCCAGGACCCCACTACTCAACCTCAGCAGGCAGCAAATTGTACCGTTCGCCAGGGCGCACTTGAGGATGCCAACTTCAATACGGTCCAGGAAATGGCCGACTTGATTGAGGTTACCAGAAACTTTGAATCCTATCAAAAGACGTTGAAAAGCGGCTCTAACCTTGACTCCGAGTTGATAGCCAAAACGAGCTCTTAGAGCCGATAACCTCGGCGGGAGGAACAAATCATGATGCGATGTCTTTGGACCGCGGCAACAGGTATGGAGGCCCAGCAAACCAATATGGACACGATCGCCAACAACCTGGCCAACGCCAACACGACGGGCTACAAGGAAAGCCGGGCCAATTTCTCCGATCTGATGTATCAGACCCTGGTAGCCCCCGGTGCGAGCAATTCGAACAACAACAAGGTGCCTGCCGGTATACAGATCGGAATGGGCGTTGGTACGGCTTCGGTTGAAAAAATGTTTGCCCAGGGTAACTTTACCCAAACCAGCAACAATCTGGATCTGGCGATTCAGGGCAACGGCTTTTTTCAGGTCATGCGCGGCAATGAGGAATGCTACACCCGGGACGGCAGCTTTTCGGTAAATCAAAACGGAAACATAGTCGATGCCGACGGCTATCAGTTGCAGCCTCAAGTTACCCTGCCGCCTACGGCTGTAAGCGTCAGTATAGATCCTTCCGGCGTGCTTACCGCAACCGATTCGCAAGGCAACGTGGTGGCAACCGCCAACCTGCAGATTTGCATGTTCCCTAACCCTGCCGGCCTGCAGGCCATCGGCGACAATTACTACATCCAAACACTGTCTTCGGGCAACGTAATAACGGCCCAGCCCGGAGGGCCCCAAGGCGCGGGCACCATTTTGCAGGGCTACCTTGAGGCGTCCAACACCAATGTGGTCGATGAAATGGTCAATATGATAACGAGCCAGAGAGCCTATGAAGCTAACTCCAAGGTCATCAAGTCGGCCGATCAAATGCTGCAGATGGCCAATAACGTCGTGGCGTAATGAAAGCTTTGGGTTGGGAAGGAGGGGGTATATGCGTTGGAAAATTTTTCCGCTCTTGACAGCAGTTTTTTCTCTGTTTGCACTTTTGCCTGCGACGGCAAGGGCAACCGATGCACTAATGCCTCCCGGCTCCTCGCAGCCCCTTAAGGAAATCCGTATTTTGTCCAGCGTTATGGTTCGCGGCAGTGACGTCTCGCTTCTTCAGATTTGCGATGCGTCCACCCTGCCCGAGAAATGGAAATCCATCATGGGGGCGCAGGACATCGGGGATGCTCCGCCGGTGGGGTCTGAAAAGTTCGTTGAGTCCCAACAGCTTCGCGCCTTTCTGGTTAGCCTGCTGAATTCTCACGGGGTTGATCCTGCGAGTGTAAAAATCGATATTCCTTCAAAGGTTGTTGTGACCAGGGCGTCGAGCCGCCTTACCCAACAATGGATTGAAGGCGTCTTTAAAAAATACATTATGGAAAATTCCCCCTGGAAAGCCAGTGACATAAATATTGAAAACATCCGTCTTTCGGGTATCCCGGAAGTTCCCTCGGGTACTCTCAGCTACACGGTAAAACCCGTTACCGCGGCCCAGCGTCTTATTGGAAATGTGAGCCTGAGCGTCGATCTCTACGTTGATGGGCAGATGGCGCGCACCATCGATATACTCGGACAGGTCGAGGTCTATCAAAATGTCTATTTCGCCTCTCGACCCCTGAAAAGAAACGATATCATTTCAACCGCCGACCTTGAAGTGCGCAGAATGGATATTACCGATTCCGTCGATCGTTACGCGACACATCCCGAACAGGTGCAAAATCACCGCGTTCTCTATAATGTCGGTGTACATCAGCCCTTGACCCTTTCGGTTCTGGATAAGCCGCTTGTGATCAAAAACGGAGATCCGGTGAGAATAGTTTTTCAGGCGCCCGGACTCATGGTGAGCGCAAAGGGGCGTGCCAACGGAGACGGCGCCATTGGAGATACCCTCGCTGTGACCAATACTTCGTCGACCAAGACTATATATTGCAAAGTTTTGGACAGTCAGACCGTAAGGGCTGTGCAATAGCGACCGTCTAATTGCGGTCGGGATCGAGACCGATATGATTTTCAATCGCAAAAACTATAGACCTCATGCCTTGACGAGTCGGCCGGCAATTAGCCCCAGGCGCTTGCGCGCCCTGATTTGCCTTGCCCAGGCCTTGACGCTGCTCCTGTTTGTTTCGGGATGCGGGTCCCTTGGAGCTCAAAAGGCCTCCGTGCCTCCCTTTGCGCCTCCGGCCATTATGTCGAGCCCGCAGCCTCTTCCGGCCGCCGGTGCGCCTCCTGTTTCCCTCGATCCCACGGGGGCGGTATGGAAAAACGGCGACGGCTCGCTTTATTCCGATATTAAAGCCTACAAGGTCGGAGACCTGGTGACCATAACGGTCAGCGAAAACTCCTCGGGAACCGATACGGGCGCCACAACGACGAGCAAGGCCTCCACGTCCCAGGGCAGCATAGCCTTTTCCGGGCTTGGTATCGGCGCCTCGGGGGTCGCCAATCCCAAGGGCGTATTCTCCCTTGGGCCTTACAATACTTCCTTTACAAGAACCTTCAAGGGAAGCGGTTCGACCAGCCAGACCAATACGGTGACCGCTTATATGACTGCTACGGTTATCCGTGTTTTGCCAAACGGCAACCTTGTCATTCGCGGTACGCGCTGGACCAAGGTAAACGATCAGCTGCAGCAGATTGTCCTGGAGGGCGTAATCCGGCCCGTGGATATAAGCGATACCAACACCATTCTTTCCCAGGACGTGGCAGAGGCAAAAATTTTCATGCTCGGAAAAGGTCCGGTCAATCAATACCAGAAACCCGGATGGCTCGAGCAGATTTGGAACGTAATTTCACCTTTCTGAGCATAGAGAGGGCGTATGATAAACAGGAAACGTATTGCGGCAACCGTTGCGGGATCTATTGCGGCGCTGCTTCTTTGGTCCGGTGTGGCCGGGGCCGCAAGGATCAAAGACATAGCCTACTTTCTGGGCGACCGCTCAAACGATCTTATCGGCTACGGCCTCGTCGTGGGGCTCAAGAATACCGGAGACGACACCAATACGCCGTTTACAGTCTCCACTCTGCAGAACCTTTTAAACAACCTGGGCGTCCAGATGAATCCAAGCGTTACGATGCTCAGAAATGTCGCCGCTGTCATGGTAACCGCCAGGCTTCCGGCCTTTGTACGGATAGGCTCGCGAATAGACGTCCAGGCCTCCTCGGTTGGAGACGCCACAAGCCTTGCGGGGGGAACTCTTGTCATGACTCCTCTTAAGGGGCCCGACGGAGTAGTTTACGCCATGGCTCAGGGACCGCTTTCCATAGGAGGTTTTTCCGCCCAGGGAGCAAGCGGGAGCAGCGTGGAACAAAATCAACCAAACGTTGGGTTGATAAGCAACGGCGCAACCGTGGAAAAAGAAGTCCCTGTCCATTACGCCGGCCTCCACTCCCTGGATCTGGTGCTTATGAACCCCGATTTTACAACCGCCGAAAGAACTGCGGCGGCCATCACAAGGGCTATTCCCGAAGCACCCGCAACGGCTGTGGATGCCGGAACCATAAGGATCCAGGTCCCCTCGGAGGATCAGCATTATACAGTCAGCCTTATCTCCAGGGTCGAGGGGTTGCAGGTTACCCCCGACCAGGTCGCCAAAGTCGTAATAAACGAAAGGACCGGAACCATCGTAATGGGCGAAAACGTTCGCATAGCTCCCTGCGCCGTGGCCCATGGGAGTCTTACGGTCCAGATTACCGAAACCCCTACGGTTTCTCAACCTCTGCCCTTTAGCAACGGCACCACTCAGGTCGTGCCCCGCACGGGCATTAAAGTTCAGCAGAAAAAAGCCCATCTGGCTGTAATCGGCGGGGGCGTCACAATAGGACAGGTGGTGGCGGGCCTTAACGCCATAGGGGCTACGCCGCTTGATTTGATCAATATCCTCGAGGCAATCAAGGCTTCGGGGGCGATGAGCGCAAAATTGCAGATAATTTAACCCGTTTTGCCTGAAGGGGTTTTTTATGGAATCCGTTGCTGGAGCTGCTCTTAAGGCCGATCCTTCCGTAAAGGCGCAAGTTCGGGAAAAACAGCTTCTAAAGACTTGCCAGGAGTTTGGATCGCTATTGGTTTCCTACATGATAAAGACGATGCGCTCGGCTTCCGTGGATGGAGACGATCAGAATTTGGCCAAGGGAGTCTACCAGGATATGTTCTACGATCAGGTGGCAAAAATTGTAGGAAAGTCAAATACTCTGGGAATCGGAAACATGCTCTACACCCAGATGGCCCGCACGGAAAAAACGGAAGGGGCGAACAAGTCTTCACCTGATTTGGCCAAGGCGCAGCAAGCGCTCTCGGCGCAGATTTCTCTAATCAAAAAAGCGGATTCCGCCGAATAGTAAATTGGGCGAGTTCTGCCCGGCCCGGCTTTGCAAGCCAAGGAGTTAGGCGTTATGAAATCTCTAGCCCACCGATATGAGACTTTTCCCGGCGTTGGTCTAACATTTCCTCAAGAGGGGGGCGGGGATAGGGAACTGCTCGAGGCCGCCCTCGAACTCCTTGAGGCCCTGAGGGCCGAGGAGCAAATCCTGAGGAAATTTGCAGCCACCGAGCTGCTGGCCCTCCTTCCCAAAAAAGAGTATCTGGTCAACGAATTTGGATGGAAGCTCAAGTCGGCCATGAATGCCGATGCAGGGTCCTTTACGGTTTCCGATGCCTTAAAACCTCTGCTTGCCGAAATCTGCCGGCTAAACGCATCCAACGCCATCTTTATAAAAAGCGCCCTGTCCTACTGGCGCGAACTGCAAGCCATTCTGCTGCCTCAGAGCTACAGCCGCAACGGTAGGAAAGACTGCGATGCCGTGCGGCCTCCAAACGGCATTACCTTCGCACGGGAGGTCTAAAAAATGGCCGGCCTCGCTTTGACGCTCAATACCGCGGAAAATTGCCTGCTTAATACGCAGGCTGAAATATCGACTAGTTCCAATAATATCGCGAATGCCAATACGGCGGGGTATGCGGAAGAGACCGCCGTGCAGACCCAGGATCCTTCTGTGTGGTCCACCGGGGGCTGGCTTGGCACGGGAGCCTCCGTCACCTCTATTAGCGAGGCCCGCAACAACTATATCGAGCAGCAGCTTATGGACGCCAATACGAGCGCTTCCTATTACACCAATCTTTCCTCCGAGTTGACCACGGTTCAGACGATGGCTTCGGATTCGGGCAGCAACGGAATTTCGGGGGCGCTTGGGAGCTTTTTCGATTCGTGGAGCACCCTTGCCCAAGACCCTAGCGACCCCTCCGCGCAGCAAACCGTCTACTCGGCGGCCCAAAGCCTTGCAAGCGCGATTCAATCCACTTACTCTCAGCTAAACCAGGCGGCCACCCAGATCCCCACGCAGATAACCGACACGGTCAACCAGGCCAATACCCTTATTCAACAGATTCAGCAGTTAAATCAAAGTATCGTTTCCACCGGCGTCAATTCCCAGCCAAACAATCTGATAGACCAAAGATACCAGGCAATGGACCAGCTTTCTCAACTCATTCCCGTCAGTTTTGTCACCAATGCCAATGGAACCGTGGATGTTAACACCGTTGAAAGCGGGGCCTCGGTCAACCTCGTTTCCGGTGCCACCTCGTATACGCCGATTACGAGCACTTCGGGCATTACCGGAGGCGAACTCGGAGGGCTCTTGCAGGCCCAAACCAACGTTAGCGGCTATATGGGCCAGTTCGATGACTTTGCCCAAACCCTTGAGAGCCAGGTAAATTCGGCTTCCGGGTTAACGATTTTCTCCGGCTCCGGAGCCTCTTCGATTACGGCAAGCTCAACTTTTCTAACCGGACAGAGCGCGAGTTCCCTGTCTACGATAGCGCAGAATATGTCTTCTCTGCAGGACTCGACCAGCGTCACGTTTACCGACGGCACAACGAGCTCGCTTCAACAATACCTGAGCTCCATTCAAAATACCATCGGCTCCGACGTGCAGAGTGCCAACAATAACCAGACATACTATGATGCTCTCCAAACTCAATTGCAAAATCAGCAGCAGTCAGTTTCCGGAGTCTCCCTGGACCAGGAGATGGTGGATGTAATTCAGTTTCAACAGATATATCAGGCGGCCGCCAAAGTCGTCGAAACGACCCAGACTTTAATGAACACCGTCATAAATATGGTTCAATAGGTGGAGAAGACCATGCGAGTAACTTTGGGTATGTCGACCGATGAGACCCTGCAAAACCTAAACAATCAACAGGAGCAAATCGATACGCTTTCACAGGAAATTTCCTCGGGGGTAAGCCTAATTGCGCCCTCGGACAATCCCGAGAGTTGGTCCCAGGCGATGAACACGACCCAGAACATCCGTGAATATAATTCATTTGTCTCCAATATAAATTTCGGCACGGGATGGGGGCAGGCTACCGAGTCCGCGCTAAATCAACTCTCAAGCCTTGTGACCCAGGCAAAATCGGTCGCCGAGTCCGCGGGCAGTGCCGAGGGAAGCGCGGAGAGCACTACGCTTGCCTCGCAAGTGGGCGGGATTTTAAGTCAGGCCCTAAACATTGCCAACACGCAGTATAACGGCCAATATATCTTTTCCGGAACGGCAACCGATACCCAGGCCTACACTATGGACACCAGCACGGGCGCGGTAACCTACAACGGAAATTTAGATTACATAAAGATTAAGACAGCCACGGGCATAAGCTCGGCCATAACCCCGCCCACGAGTTCGGAAGCCGGCGGTGGAATGACCAGTGTCAATCTTACCGGTCAGGATGTTTTAGGAGGCAGCACCAGCGGCGGGGGCTCCAATGTGTTAAACGATATCTGGAACCTTCAGCAGGCCCTGGCCAATAACAATAGTTCCGGTGTCAATACCGCCATTACAGCCCTTGGAAACGATTTTAACCAGATCAACACGCAGCTGGGTTCGATCGGAACGACTCTGTCCGGTCTAACCAGCCAGCAGACTGCCCTAAGCACCGTAATAACCAACGAACAAGGGGTTTTATCAAATTACCAGGATACCGACGTGGCTTCGGCAACCGTCAGTATGTCCAAGGCTCAGGCAGTTTATCAGGCCGCTTTGGAGGTCACCTCGACTCTGGATAATATGAACCTTCCTTCGATACTTTCAGGCTAAGAGCCCCTTTTCGGGGCAAGGTCCAAGTTCCGCGCCTCCGCGTTTGGAAGGCGCGTTGAACTCGGATAGCCCTGAAAGATTGCACCGATACCATCCGGGGTGCTCTAACCCGGGGTGGGCATCACTTGATCGGCTGCTCTCGAATCCCGGCCAATCAGATACCACTTTCTAAATGCCAGGACGAAAACGATAGACATGAGAGCCATGAGTGAGGCGGCAAAGCAGACCAGCAGATAATTGGCTTGCCGCAGATTGACCTTTAAAAGATAATAGCCCGCCGACATAGTGACCGGAAGCATGAAAATGCCCGGAACCGCTGTGATCCATGAGTATTTCATTTTGCCCATCGCCATTATCATGGTCGTTCCAACGATCAGGGCGCAAGCCGCCAGCAGTTGATTGCTCATGCCAAAAAGCGGCCAGATCATCGCAATGTTGCCCGTATAGACCAGATATCCCCATGTGAAGGTGAAAAGAGCCCCTGTTACAACTATGCCCGGTATCCACCCTTTTTCGGAAAATTTCGGGATCATCTTGCCGATCATTTCTTGAAGCATATATCTTCCCACCCGCGTGCCGGCGTCAACGGCGGTAAGAATGAACACGGCCTCGAACATGATAGCAAAATGATACCAGTAGGCCATGAGCCCTTTTAGAAAAGATATAGAGCTGAATATGAACGCCATGCCTACGGCAAGGGAAACCGCGCCTCCCGGTCTTGCCTGGATATGCTCCTGGACCATTCTGGCCAGGTTGGGCAGATCGACGGGCGTCATTGCGAGGGTCTTGTAGGCTGCGGCCGAAGCGTTTATGGCGAAATAATCGGAGGGAACCAGCACGCAGGCCGCTATCAGCGCCATAATAGCGACAAAACCCTCCGTCAGCATGGCCCCATAGCCTACAAAAAGTATGTCCTTTTCGTTATTTATCATCTTCGGCGTCGTGCCGGTCCCTATTATGGCGTGAAAGCCCGATAAGGCGCCGCAGGCAATCGTTATGAAAAGAAATGGAAAAACAGAACCCGGAGCGGCCACAAGCGGACCGCCTCCGTGGACGAATTTGGTCAGGGCCTCCATTCTGAGATACGGGTGCACCAACACTATGCCCACGGCAAGAGCTGTTATGGTCCCCAACTTGAGATAGGTGGAAAGATAATCGCGCGGCAGCAAAAGCAGCCAGACCGGAAGCACCGAGGCGGTAAAACCATATAGCGCGATAAAAAGGGCGCACTGATCCTTTGAGAGGTTGAAAAATTTTGAAAGGGCGGGGTTAGCCGCTACATAGGGGCCTGTGATGATAACCAGGGCCAGAAGCACTACCCCGATAATACTGGCGCCTGCCACATCTCCCGGCCTGATCATCCGGATCCAGACGCCCATAAGGATTGCGATCGGCAGGGTGCAAATTACCGTGTAAGCGCTCCAGGGACTCTTCATCATGGCGTTTACCTCGGCCAGGGAAAGCCCGGCAAGGGTCAGAATCAGAATGAAAATAACGGCGATTGCCGCTACCAGCCCGGCTGATTTTCCGATCTCCGACTCGGCGATCAAAGAGATGCTTTTGCCCTGATGGCGAACCGATGCGAAAAGAATCACCATATCGTGGACCGCCCCGGCTAAAACCGATCCTATGATTATCCAGAGCGCGCCGGGCAGATAGCCGAATTGAGCCGCGAGAACAGGTCCGATCAGGGGGCCCGCCGCCGCGATTGCCGCAAAATGGTGTCCGAAGAGCACGTATTTGTTGGCCGGGTAATAGTCGTGGCCATCCTCGAGCGTATGGGACGGCGGCATCCTGTTTTCGTCTATCTCGAGCACCCTTTTGGCTATGAAGAGCCCGTAGAAACGATATCCCAGGGCAAAGACGCACAAGGCCGTCACTACCAGGGTAAGCGCGTTCATAAATCCCCCCTTCTGCGATTGGTCAAGTCGAAAAACGATCCGCCCCCACGTTCGGTGAATACGTTTAAAATCGAACTATTTTACATCTCTTGCGCTATTGTTGATAGTTCTTAATTTATCAAGCTTACTAAGGAATACATAAATTAGCCAATATAATCCCACTGGGGAGGGCCCCGGGCAGGCGAGGGTACTCCGGTGCAGCTACCCCTTCATAAGGGTTCTTTTGAGCGGCAGCCCCCTTCCGGCCGGTTTTAAGGAGCTAACCGCAGAAAGATGGATCTGATTGGACGAAAGGATCGAAGTCTACGTAAACGATAGAAAAGTCTCTATTTACCGCGGGATGAACGTAAAACACGCCCTTATAGCCTACGATCAAAGCGTTTATGCCGCCGTTGTTTGCGGACAGATGCGCATTGAGGACGAAAACGGCTTTAGCCTCGGACTCGAAGGCGCACTGACCCGGGGAGCAAAGATATTTACCCTCGCCCAAAAGCGAACCTGAAAAAGTTCGGCCAAGCGATCCGCCCCTCTAACTTCCAATTACCATTAGCAATTACCAATTTCTCGATTTCAATGACGTACCTGAAATTCATCCAGGCAAACCCGGCCGCCCCACCTCCTTGTTTGAAATCCTACCTGTTTGATTTTATTGACTAAAGACATCAGTAAACCTATTGCATCAGCCAAGGCATGCCGATTGCCTTATTTCCCGCTGACTCCCTTCGCGAAAGGGGGTTTTTAAACCCAAGGCGGCAGGTGGTCCGCCGGACTAGCCGGATGACCTCCTCTCGTCCGTCACAATGCGGGAGGTGCACCATGAAATCGGGATTTAGCGCAGCGGCAATTCTTCTTTGCATGCTTGTTCCCACCTCTGCGGTCCACGCATCGGTTGGGCTCGTTTCGCATACCGCCGCCACGGCTTACGCACAGTCTCCGATGAATCTGCGCGTCTTCGGTGTGCAGCCCGAGAACCGTCCGAGCCGTGAAATCCTACGGGAGCGCATTGTGCGGCTGGACCCCCAAAAAATCATGTGTTTATCCAATGTCAAATCGATACAACTCCAATTATTCGACAACCTCTGCATGAGGGCCTTGCAGACCCTGCAGCAAAGGGAGCCCGACGGCTTCATGCTCTGGACCGGTCAAATCCAGGCCCCTTTGGGGGGCAAACTCGTCCTGGTCGTAAGAAACAACCTGATTTTCGCTTCGGCCTATCTGAGTGACTCGATTGTTCAGATTCGCCCCGTTGAAGCCCTTAGAGCCGATGCTTCCCAACAGTATGTCATTCGGCAGATCGCCTATCCCTGGAGAAACGCCTACAGGGGAAGCCGGAAAAATTGCAGCGTGCAAAATGCGGTTTGCCCGGATTGCAGTCTGGCGGCCGGACTCACACCGGATGCAAAAAGGATGGTCGAGCTGGTAAATCTTGAAAGAAAAGCCGACGGCCTGCCGCCTCTGGCCTACGACAGCCAGCTAAGCGAGGCTGCGCGGCGTCATGCCGCCGACATGGCCGCTCACAACTGTTGTTCCCATGAGTTGACCAACGGCGAACAGTTCTACCAAAATGTCTTCGACAGCGGCTACCCTTACTCCGCGGTCGGAGAAAATCTGGCCGTTGGTATCGCAACGCCCGAAGAGGCCTTCGAATGTCTTTTGAGCAGCCCGGATCACCGCGTCAACATCATGCGGTCCCAATTTACCCAGATAGGCGTAAGCGACGCCGTAAACCCGGCAAGCGGCTACCGCTACTTCTGGGCCCAGGAATTCGGCTCGGCCTCGGTTACTAGAGATCAGGCCATCCGGTCGAGCGGGTTGCACGCGCGGCTCTAATGGCCTGCCCGCGGCTCGCGGCCTCCGGGAGGATCGGCTTTATGGACGCTCCCATGCCGGACGTAAATTGAGATGCTTTGTGAGCCAGCGAGCTTTCTTTAGAATTTTTGTGCGGCTCGACAGCTCCAGGGGTTCTTTGGATTTCCAGAAAAAGTCGCATTCATCGGCTCCGAAAAGCCGGCAGGGATTTGATCTAAGGGGATAGATAGAACACATTCCTCCCCTTGAGCAGTTGTCCTCCCACAGGAAGGGGCAAAATCTATGACCTCTTCCCAGACCGTTTGAGAAGAGGTGCTTCCAGCCGGGAGGCATCTGTTCGGGGCAAGGGAAATCAGCCATTCCGCTGGCTACCTCGCAGCAAAGCCCGCATTTGTTGCAATAGTCGGGCACACCCGCGTTATCGGCCGCATCCGGAGCCCCAATCTGCTCGTTCTTATTTATTTGCCGCCACTCTTTTACTTGCCTGAACAACGCTCCTCTCCGGGCGAGCATCCTTATCGCATTGACCCGCTTTGCTCGAAGAGATAGCGATGCCCACCACTTTTCGCTCTTTAGCCATCCCAGGTTACGAAGCATATAATAGAGAGGAAAGCCCGGCTGGCACAGGACCTTTGCTGTCGTGTTGCCCGGGGCGCACTTTCTTTTTAGAACCCGTTTGAGGCGGTTTGAATCAAATAATTTCCGGTTTTCCACTGCTTTTTTCCGCCAAATGAGGATAATTTATCTCAGCTTCAGAGGGCCGTAAGTAAAAAGGCGCACTCGTTTTGGGGTCGTCGTGGCGGCCCTCGGCAAATTTTCTTCTTCCAAGTTCGCCCACGGAAGCCGCACGGATTATATGGAAAAAGCCCGCGGGCTCGATGACACGCTCTCCTAGCCTTTCTTTTAAAATATTTGAGTACTTGGTAAATCCGTCTCCGCAGAAAACAGTAGGCTCGGGGGCTCTTTGGGCCAATTTTTCCGCAAGCCCTGAAGGGCTAAGGGCAGAGCAAGGAATTTCGGCCCTCAGGCTGCCGCTGCCGTCTGGCCGGTAGAGGGCGAAATAGACTTCATCTTTTCTCGCGTCTAGGAGCGCGCATACCGGGTAGGCCGAAAAGCAAAAGGGAAAGGCCAGGGCATCCAGGGTTAAAACCGATGCGTAAGGTTTTACAAGCGTCCAGGCAAGCACCTTTATCGTGGTCATCCCGATGCGAAGCCCGGTAAAGCTTCCCGGTCCCGCGGCCGTGGCAAAGCCGTCGATGCTTTCAAGCTCCAGGCCGGCTTCGGCTAAAAGAGCGTCGATAGAGGATAGAAGCCTTCCGGTATGGGTTTTCCCGGAGCTAAGAGTACGTTCCGCAATTAAATTGCCCTCGTCGAGCAAGGCTATGCTGCCCGACATCGTCGAGGTATCGGCGGCGAGAATTTTCACCCTTTTTCCTTATTTGGGCCACCAGTGGCCAAACCAGGAAGCGATAGATGACCAGTTGAGCCGCATTATATCATTGTAGGATACAACCACCATGAGGGCGACAAGCACCATCAAACCGATTTTTTGGGCGAATTCAATCTTGGATAGCGACAGGGGCCTTCCCATGATCGCCTCGACCAGGAAAAAGAAAATGTGGCCGCCGTCCAGGACGGGAATGGGCAAAAGATTGAGCACCGCCAATTGCACGCTGATAATGGCCATGAAGTTAAGCAGATCGATAAAGCCTCGTTTGGCCTGCTGCCCGGCCATTTGCGCGATCAGGATCGGTCCTCCCAGCGTCTTTAGCGGGATCACTCTCTCTATGATTTTTACAACTGCCTTGAAAAAAAGCATGCTGTAGCCGTAGGTGTTTGTAAGGGCATAATAGAATGCCTTGGGCGCGCTCACATGGGTGACGATAAACCTATCCCCCCGTGTAATCCCTATGAGCGGGCGCTTTACGGCTTGGCCGAACAGATCCTTTTCCTTGCTGATCTTAGGGGTTACGGTAACCGGAATATCCGATTTGCCGCGTTTTACGATAAGATTTAGAGGCTTCGTGCCGTCGGCGCCTATGGAATCGGAGAGCTGCTCCCACGTCTTTATCGGCTTTCCATTGATAGAGACTATTGTATCCCCACTCTTTAAGCCCGCCTTTTGGGCCGGTGAGCCCGCATTGACTGAGCCAACCATCGGTGCGTAATCGTGGAGACCGGAAAAAGCAAAAATGAGGGTGAAAACGACGATGGCAAAAATTAAGTTGGAAAACGGGCCGGCAAAGACAATCGCAAGTCGCTTAAAAACACTTGCCTGTGCAAACGAGGTCTTTGGGTCCACATCGGGGGGCAGTTCTTCCTCCTCATCCTCGCCCAGCATTTTGACATACCCGCCAACGGGAAAGAGCGCGAGGCGGTATTCGGTGGTTCCCCGTGTAAATCCGGCTATCCTTGGCCCAAAACCCAGGGAAAACCGCAGTACGGTAACCCCGCAACGCTTGGCCACGATGAAATGACCCAGTTCGTGCACAAGGATGAGAACACCTAGAACCAGCACAAAGGATACTATAGTTATAAGCAAGTAGAGCGCCTCCACTTCATTGTAGGTCGATTCGGTTAAATATAAGAATCGAGCCGGATTTAAGCGCTATTTTTCACCATGCGCGTCTCGATAACTTTACAGGCCTGCTCGCGGGCCCATGCATCGGCTTTGAGGATAGCCTGAAGATCGGGCTTTGCGCAAGCGCTGTGGCAGTCCATAACCTCCCGGATAACTCCGGGTATATCGTAGAACCCTATGGCCCTCTTTAGAAAAGCATGTACTGCGGTTTCATTTGCGGCATTGAGGACTGCCGGCATGGTCGCTCCCCTTTTGCACGCTTCGAAAGCCAGACCGAGGCAAGGAAATTTTTCCATATCCGGCGGATAAAAATTGAGTCGGCCGACCTGGAAAAGGTCAAGCCGCGGATAAGTGGTCACAAGCCGCTCGGGATAAGACAGAGCATAGGCAATGGGTATTTTCATATCCGGGATGCCAAGCTGGGCGATAATCGATCCGTCGACATATTCGACCATGGAGTGGACGATGCTTTCGGGATGGACGTGAACGCAGATCTGATCGACGGGGGTTGCAAAGAGCCAGTGGGCTTCGATCACCTCGAGGCCCTTGTTCATAAGGGTGGCCGAATCGATCGTAATCTTTGCCCCCATGGACCAGTTGGGATGGCGAAGGGCGGCATCGGGGGTAACCGTTTGGAGTTCTTCGCGGGAGGCATTGATAAAAGGGCCCCCCGAAGCCGTAAGAAGGATCCTGCCCAGAGCCGCGCGGTGGTTGCCCTGAAGGGCCTGGAAAATTGCGCTGTGCTCGCTGTCTACGGGCAGCAGCTTCACATTGGCCGCCCGAACGGCCTCGGTAACGATTTCACCGGCCGCAACCAGTGTCTCCTTGTTTGCAAGGGCGATGTCTTTTCCGGCTTCGATGGCCGCAAGAGTGGGCAAAAGCCCGGCCGCACCGACCATGGCCGATACGAGCATCCGGGCTTCCGCGCAGGCTGCTACCCTGCAATAGCCTTCCTGTCCGTAGAGTATTTGAGGCAGACGAGTTGCCCGGCCCGAAAGCAGCTTTTCGAGCTCTTCGGCCTTGCCCGAATCGATAACGCAAACCATGCGCGGACAAAACTCCGCGATCTGCTCGCTCAGCAGCTCAACGTTAAATCCGGCCCCGAGCGCCACGACCTCGAAACGCTCCGGAAACTGGCGCACCACATCCAGCGTACTGCACCCTATCGAGCCGGTGCTGCCTATTATTGAAATCTTTTTTTTAGTCATATTCTCGCCATGTTAAAACCAGCCGGCGTGGCCCGCGCCGCTTAACTGCAAAAGCGCCCACAAAACCGGAAAAGCAAAAAGCAAAGAGTCGAGTCTGTCAAGCAGACCACCATGGCCCGGCAAAAGCGAGCTCGAATCCTTCTTGCCCGCGTTTCTTTTTATCATCGATTCGACAAGATCGCCCACCTGGCCGGCCAGAGCTGCCGCCAGGCTGAAAATGCACAGGGACCACAGGGGAACCTGCCTGAAAAAGATCAACCCCAGGACCGTGCCGGTAACCAGACTCGAACACAGACCGCCAAGAGCTCCCTCAACCGTTTTTTTAGGACTTACCGCGGGGTAGAGTTTCCGGCTTCCGACTTTTCGCCCCGTAAAGTAAGCCCCCGAATCCCCCGAAACGATAACCGCCAGAAGAAACAAAATCCAGAACCTTCCGTTGGATTTTGCCCAGATAAGAATCACGAAGGATAGCAGATAGGGCACATAGAGCCAGGCAAAATAAAGCGTGGCGATCCTGCCGATTTCGTCTCGTTCGAGCGGGGCCAGGAGCAGCATAAGGCTAAGAGCTGAAAAAAAAGAAATAATAAGAGCACAGTTAATGCCTGTGATTCCCCATGCAAAAGTTAGCGTGGGAAAGATAAGACCGACCCCAAACGATAAGAGGCTCCATTTCCATGGAAGCGGGGAGTCAAAAAGCAGACCGTGCAGTTCCCAAAGTCCGATGGAAACGGCAAGGCAGACAATGGCCGGCCCTATCCACAGGGGGCCGGAAACAACACATGCCAGAAGAGGTAACCCCAGAAGTAAACCGGTAATCCAGCGCAGTTTCGTCGAATGCGATTTCGGAGTCTCAGACATCAATTGCCGAACTCTCCATGAAAATCCTGTTAATGTAACGGGCTATGATCCCCAGGGATGCCAATCGTCGGCGGCAAAGCCTTCGGGCGGGACCTGCGAGTTTTTCACCTGTTCTCCCGTACGGCCGAAACGCCGCTCTCTTCTCTGAAATTCGGCAAGCGCTTCGAGAAAATCATCCCTTCCGAAATCCGGCCACAAAATCTCGGTAAAATAGAACTCGGCATAAGCGAGTTGCCAGAGCAAAAAATTGCTCACCCTTATCTCCCCGCCTGTTCTTATTACCAGATCGGGGTCGGGAAGCTTCGGATCGTAGAGATAGCGTGAAAAAAACTCGGCCGACATCTGCTCGGCTGAATAGTTGCCCTTTGCGACGTCGGCGGCAAAAAGTTTTGCGGCCCTGGCGATCTCCTGTCTGCCCCCGTAATTTAGAGCCAGGGTTAAAGTGACCCCGTCAAGATCGGCCGTCTCACGCTCGACGTCCAGGAGTTGTTTTAGGCGCTTGGGCGGTATGCGGCTGTTATCGCCGATATGCCTTAGACGAACCCGGTTTTTGAGGAATTCGGGCAGCTCGGATCTCAAGAATTTTTCAAGCAGGCCCCAGAGCGCTCTTACCTCGGCAACCGGCCGATTCCAGTTTTCCTCCGAAAAGGTATAGAGCGTAAGATAGCCTATCCCCAGGTCCCCGCAGCAGGTCAGTATGGTGCGTACACCTTCTGCGCCCCTGCGATGGCCGAAAACCCTGTTTTTGACCCTCTGCCTTGCCCACCGCCCATTGCCGTCCATTACGATGGCCACATGGCGCGGAAGGCGCTTCATATCAAGTTCCATCTAAGTTTCCAGGATTTCCTTTTCTTTGAGGCTAAAAAGGGCGTCTATCTTCTTTACGAAATCGTCGGTAATTTTTTGAATTTCATCCTGCGCGCGAAACTGCTCGTCCTCGGAGACCTTCTTGTCTTTTTTGAACTCTTTTAGCTTCTCGATAATGTCGCGCCTGATGTTTCGTACCGCAATCTTGGATTCCTCGGCCCGCTTTTTGACAATTTTTACAAGGTCGCGGCGTCGCTCGGCCGTAAGGGGTGGAATGTTTATGCGGATTACCTTGCCGTCGTTCATCGGCGTAAGGCCGAGGTCGGATTTCAAGATCGCCTTTTCGATTTCCCCCACCGCCGAGGCATCCCATGGCTGGATTAGGATCGTGCGCGGATCGGGGATGGTAAGGGTTGCGAGCTGAGCGAGCGCAGTCGCTGTCCCGTAGTAGTCGGCCCTTATCCCGTCTACCAGAGAAATCGCGGCCCTGCCGGTTCGAAGCTTTTTATACTCCGACTCCAGAGCATCGACCGCCTTGTTCATACGATCGTCTAGATCGCTGTAAATGGCATCAAGCATTGCTAGTCTCCTCCACTACGGTTCCGATCGGCTTGCCAAGCACCGCTTTTCTGATGTTGCCTTTAACGTTTAAATTGAAGACGACCAGCTTCATTTTCTGTTCCCTGGCCAGAGATATCGCCGTGGCGTCCATCACCCTGAGGTTGCGGTTAAGAACCTCCGAAAAGCTTATGCGCTCATAGCGCACCGCTTTCGGGTTTTTAACAGGATCGGCCTCATAGATCCCATCGACCTTGGTTGCCTTCATGAGGACTTCTGCTCCGATTTCGCTCGCCCGAAGCGCTGCCGTCGTGTCGGTTGTAAAGAAGGGAAGCCCCGTTCCAGCCGCAAAAATGACTATGCGCCCTTTTTCAAGGTGCCTTAGGGCCCTTCGCCTGATGAACGGTTCGGCTACTTCCTTCATATCGATAGCTGACTGGACCCGGGTGGCTATCCCGGCTTTTTCCAGCGCCTCCTGCATCGCAAGCCCATTCATAACGGTGGCCAGCATGCCCATATAATCGGCCGTGGACCTGTCCATTCCTCCGGAGGCGGCCGATATGCCCCGAAAAATATTGCCACCCCCTATTACCAGCGCGATCTGCGTGCCCATTCGGTGCACTTCGGCAATCTGCTCGGCAATATCTTTTAACACCGCGGTGTCTATTCCAAAGGCTTCCGACCCCATCAAAGCCTCGCCGCTAAGTTTTAAAAGTATCCTGCGATAGACGGGCCTGTCAACTTCGCTCATCAGGGCTCACTCCATTTTCTTTGCAAAAAAAAGAAGCGGGAAGCAATCCCTTGCTTCCTGCTTCCCCTGGGACTATTCTCCTAGCTGATATCTGCAAAATCGGCGGACCTGAATCTTTTCACCAACGCTTGCGATCAACTCGTTCAGATAATCCTGCATCGTCTTGTCAGGCTCCTTTATGTACTTTTGCTGCATCAACGCGTTTTCTTCATAGAATTTGCGCATCTTGCCCTCAACCATCTTTTCGAGAACATTCTGGGGCTTTCCCGATTCGGCCGCCTGGGCCAGATAGATCGACTTCTCGCGCTCGATGATGTCCTGGGGAATATCTTCGGCGGTGACCCCCATGGGGTTTGAGGCAGCTATCTGGAGCGCTACATTGCGTACAAATTCACTGAAGTCATCGCTTTTGGCGGCAAAATCGGTCTCGCAGTTAACTTCGACCAGTACGCCGATTTTTCCGGCCCCGTGTATATAGGCATGAACCTGACCGTCGGTTGCTTCCCTGCCCGCTCTTTTCATCGCCTTGGCAAGGCCCTTTTGACGCAACAGGTCAACAGCCTTTTCAATATCGCCCTGCGAATCCTTGAGCGCTTTTTTGCAATCCATCATGCCCACGTTGGTTCTATCCCTTAACTCTTTTACCATAGCAGATGTTATGTCCAATTTGGTCCTCCTGTGAAACGAAACGATCTATTTAAATATTTTCAAATCATGTTCTGATTAGAGTCTGACTTTGCGGCTCCCGCCATCCCAAAGGGCTATCAGAAAAGGCGGAGCCGTTGTCGGGCGGGAAGGGGAGTCTCCAAGCGTGCTTGGCTCCGAGACTCCCGTTTCATTACTCTTCTTTTTGTTGGGTCTGCGTAGGATTAATAATTTCAACCACAGGCCCCTCGGCTTCCTGATTAAGGATCTGACCGGCGGGAACCTCTTCGAGCTCAACTCCCTTGTCCGATTCGCCCTGCTTTATTTCGGAAAGCTTCGCGCGTCCCTCCAGGCAAGCGTCGGCAATCTTTGAGGTCACAAGCCTTATGGCCCGGATGGCGTCGTCGTTTCCCGGTATCGGATAGTCGATCAGGTCCGGGTCGCAGTTGGTGTCGACAACGGCGACGACCGGAATGCCAAGGCGGTTTGCTTCCATGACCGCGATGTTTTCGCGCTGCGTGTCCACAACAAAGAGGGCCCCGGGAAGCCGGTTCATCTTCTTTATGCCCCCAAGGTTTTTTTCAAGCTTTTCGCGCTCGCGCTGCAGCCCCAGGATCTCTTTTTTGGGAAACCGGTTTATGGCCCCGTCTTCAAACATGGCGTCCAGCTCTTTTAGCCGGTCGGTTCTTTGCTTCATGGTCTTGAAATTGGTGAGCATGCCGCCCAGCCACCTCTGGTTGATGTAGTACATGTCGCAGCGGTTGGTTTCCTCCGTTATGGAGTCGCGCGCCTGTTGCTTTGTGCCCACGAAGAGAACGGTCTCCCCGGCCGCAACCGTATCGACGACGAATTGATAGGCGGTGTTGAAAAGCCTGACGGTGCGCTGCAAATCTATGATATAGATGCCGTTGCGCGCACCGAAAATATAGGGTTTCATCTTGGGGTTCCACCGGCGGGTCTGGTGGCCGAAATGGACCCCGGCTTCCAACAACTGCTTCATTCCGACAACTGCCATGAGTTTAACTCCTTCTGGTTTGCCTCCGCCCCCTCGCATCCGTCTCGCGCCAACCGCAGGAGCGGACACCCAAAGGTATGGGGGAGTGTGTTTTTATTGAACAGGATTTTTTAACATGTTCATGGAGGGCAAGCAAGATTTTATTTCCCTGCCGGCCTCGCTTATAATCGCCAGGGGGGATTGAGGTGGTCTGTGATTTGCCCGCAATGTATCTTTTCCAAAGGATATGCAAAAAAAACAAATTCGGTTTAGTCAGTGAAAAACCTCGCGTGAAACCGGAGCGCCTGCAAGAACTATCCCCATAAGAGTCAACCGCAAAACGAGGATTTCTCAGATGGTTTGGAAAATAGCAACCTTCAACGTAAACTCCATTCGCTCACGGTTAGACGTTGTAAAAAACTGGCTGGAGCAAAACAGACCCGATGTCCTGTGTTTGCAGGAAATAAAATGCCGCGATGCCGAGTTTCCCTTTGAGTGTTTTAGGCAGGCCGGCTACCAGGCAAGCGTTTACGGACAGAAGGCCTATCACGGGGTCGCCATCCTTAGCCTTGGAAGTCCCCGGGATGTAAGGCGCGGCTTTGGCGACGGAGGCCCTGATAGCGAGGCAAGGCTTATAGCCGCCAAAATCGACGGCCTGTGGATTTTTAATACCTACGTGCCTCAGGGCAGAAGCCCCGATCATCCGGCCTTTCTGGAAAAACTCGCTTTTTTTGCCAGATTAAAAGAACTTTTCCTTCGCGAACACACGCCGGCCCAACCTGTTATATGGGTCGGAGACATAAATGTCGCTCCCGAGGATATAGACGTCTATGCGCCCCGAAAACTGGAGGGCAAAGTCGGGTTTCACCCCCTTGAAAAGCAGGCGCTTGCCGAGGTCTGCTCTTTTGGCTTTACGGATCTTTTCCGCAAGCGCTACCCAACGGAGCGCCGGTTTACCTTCTGGGATTATCGCCTGCCGGGAAGTTTTAAAAACGACCTTGGCTGGAGGCTCGATCATATCCGGGCTACCGAATGCATCGCCAATGCCCTGGTAGACTGCCGGGTCGATGCGGCTCTTCGCGCAGAGCCCCGCCCAAGCGACCATGTCCCCGTTATCGCTGAAGTCCAACTCGACAGGATCGGCGCTAAGTAGGACTCCGCTAAGGATAGCGGGCCTGGAATTTTCGGGCCAGAAGGGAAAATGAAATCCTTGGGGAACTGTTTTGCGAGTTTAGCGCTCGCGGCAAAACCAGTCCACGGTTTGCCCGATAGCCGTGTTTCGCCACGAAGGGTCGCTTATGCGGTGATCGGCGGAGCGCAAAACAACCAATTTCTTGGGGTCTTTTAGACGCTTGTAAATTTGAACCGATTCGGTCCAGGGCACCAGTTCGTCGCACTGCCCGTGGATTAGCAAAACATTGCGGGCTTGCTCAAGTGCGGCCAGATCGGCCGGAAAACCGACGCCCTCGGCAAAGTTTGCCGACTCGATTTCCACCGGGTGCTTAGAGCCGATAGAAAATGGGGCAGACCATGACACTACGGGGCCAATCGCCTGTGGATGCTCGTTTGCGGCCAGCAGGGAAAGAAAGCCGCCAAGGCTTGATCCGAAAAGCCCAACAGGCCGCCCGTCCCACCAGGGCTGTTTTCTTACAAACTCTATTACCCAAGCCAGATCTTGTCTCCTTTGATCGATAAGGTAGGACTTACTCCTTTTCGCGCTATGGCCGCAACCTGAAAAGTCGAAGCGAATCGAGCAAAATCCGGCCTGGCTCAGTGCCTCGCATACCGCTATCAGCTTGGGGCTTTCCTTGGCGCTAAGAAGGCCGTGCGAGCAGACAACAACCGGGGCTGGAACAATTGCCGGTAGATGCGCGGCAGCCGGAAGGGCGATTTGGCCTGCCTGGATCGACAAAAGGATTGGGGCTTTTTTCGTCTGCAAGTGGCTTTGCGGCCGGAGGCCGGTAGATGCCTTGTCCATATTCCCACACCGCCCGTCTGTAGGAAAAACTTCCCGGTATTGGCGCCCTCGAAGCCTTAACTAAAAGGGGTTAGCTCTCTATCCTGGCAGCTGGAACTGTTGCCGAAAAAAGGCCCCTGCATCTTGGTTGTGGTCAATCGGACCTGCGGGGGGACGAATAATGTCAGCCTCTTTATTCTTTCTTCCTGGCTATCTATTCCTGGGGCGGCGCCCGGTAATGAGCAAAAGCAATATGAAGGCGATTGCCAGACCGCCAAGAAGCCAGCTCAACCACTTCCAGCTAAGGGTGTGGACGTTGAGCTCAAGGGCTTGCCTGCCTCTTTTGAACCATCCTGCCACGGGAACCTCTTGCCTGCTGACCAGTTCTATTGTTCTTGCCGGTTTATCGGAAACGGTAAAGACGATTTTGCCGATCGGCTGGTTGGCCGCAACCGGTGCGGTAACATCGGAAGGCGCCTCTATTTGCCACTTGAGCAACCTTTTTTGAGTTTGCAAAATGAGAAAAGACGGTTCTTGAACCGGATAGAGCTCCACTTCGTCCACTTGTCCTTTCCACACCGGCACCTTGGTGACCGGCTGATCTTTGTGGAAAGGCTTTACGGAGGTAAAATTGGTGTACCCGTAATTTAGCAGCTTGAGACCCTCTCTGGCGCGTGCGCTGGGACTGGCTGCCCCCATGACGATTGCCAGCAGCCGCATTCCGTTGCGGTAGGCCGTGGCCGAGAGGTGATAGCCTCCCGCTGCGACGTAGCCTGTCTTTAACCCGTCTATATCCGGGTATTCGAACAGCAGCCGGTTGCGATTGTATTGATCGATATTGTTGAACTTGAATTCTTTAGTGGAGGTGTATTTGAGTATTTCGGGAAAATCCAGGATGATCGCTCTGTCAAGGGTGGCCATGTCCCTTACCGTTGTCAGTTGCCCGTCTGCCGGAAGACCGTCGGGGGTCATAAACCGTGTGTGGGTCATCCCCAGTTTCTGCGCCTCGGCGTTCATGGCGTCGACAAAAGTGGCCGGGCTTCCGCTCAAAAACTCCGCGGCCGCTACACAGGCGTCATTTCCCGAATCTATCGAAATTCCGTTTATTATATCACTTAGAGAAACACGGGTTCCCACCTGCAGAAACATTCTCGATCCGCCGGTTCGCCACGCGTCCTGGCTTATGAAAACCTGGTCGGTAAGATGGACGCGGCCCTGCTCTAAGGCCTGAAAGATCAGGTAGAGCGTCATGATCTTGGTAAGGGAGGCGGGGGCGATGAGTTCATCCGGATTTTGCTCGAAGAGAACCATCCCTGTTGAAACGTCAAGAAGAATGGCCGATCGGGAGTTGATGACCCCCGGGGACACACCGGCCGCCGGGCCTTCTCCGCCGATTACAGGGTTTGCTCCGGGGCCGTACTGCGCCGCCGCCGTTGCCTTTTTCCCGGTATGGGATTTTTTGTCCATGGCTTTTGCAGTCGCAGCGATTGGCGAAAGCAGCGAGGCGAGCAGAAAAACCAATAAAACCATAAGGGCCAGGCCGAAGAAAGACTTTCTTCGCATGCATTTCCTTTCGCTTATATGGGCTAAATTTTAAGGGATCCGAATGTCTTCGACCTTATACTTCGAATAAGTCCTTTTGACAATGATTGTGATCCGGTAAACTTATCATGTAAACACGGCGGGTTGGGGGTATGGGACGCAGATTTTGGCCCCCCCGGCGCAATCCTTTACAAAAACTATTCTGCGCTAAAACCTTACACCCCGAGTCTTTTGCAAAAGTCGATTTTTGGACCTGAATCCATTTAATGACCAAGACCCCGGGGTAGGTGCTTTTCCCCATTATTGCCGTATTCCCTTTGACCCGAAGGGGCTAAATGGCATTAGACCCCGGGAGCTCCAAGAGAAAAAATGGGCAAAAAGTCCGATCTTAAGGCGAGCTTTCTCATTATCTGTATGCCCTCTGACCTCCGGGATATCGGTTTTTTATTTATATTCCGGTTGCTTCGAGGAAGCATAGATTGTATTATAAATCGCTTTGTAGGCTCTCCGATCGTCGTTTTGGAGGATTGCGCGCCTTACCGGCGCTTGGTCGTTCTTCTTCCGTCTCCGAGAACAGCGGCTGTTCTACCGCAAATGATTCCTGGCTTTTCTGATCTCGTCCGCCGGTAGCCGCCATTGTCTCCAGGCGGTCTGCTGTATAGTGCTTGCCATTGTTTGGACGCCTGATCCATACCGGCTCATTTCCCAGGTTGTGAGCCATGGGGGGTAAACAGCATGTGCGATTGGAAGCATTCCCCGGAAGATGAGTGTGGCGCGGGTGACGATCTGACGTCTCTGCGAAGTCTTGCCGAGAAAAAGGTCCTGTCTATAAGGGAGTGGAGGAAAGAAAATCTTCCCGCCGAAGAAATTTCGGGCGCTCTTCATGAACTGAGGGTCCATCAGATCGAGTTGGAGGTGCAAAACGAGGAGTTGCGCCGGGCCAAGGCTGAACTGATTGCTTCCAGGGCTCGCTTCTTCGATCTCTATAACCGGGTCCCGGTCGCCTGCCTCACAGTGGGCCGAAAGGGGCTTATTGCCGAGGCCAACCTCGCCGCCGCCGCCCTTTTTGGGACAAACCTCGCTTCGCTGCTAAATCGGCCCTTCTCAAGTTTTATCCGCAAGGAAGACCGTAAAATCTATTACGCCTACCGAAAACTTCTTTTTAAAACCGCTCAGAGGCGGATATGTGAGCTTCGGATGCTAAAGCGAGGCGAAGAAATGTTTTGGGCCCGCCTCGAATCGGCGGTAAGCTGTGCTGAAGACGGACCGGCGGTCTCTCACCTTGTGCTTTGCGATATCTCAGAGCTCAAATGGGCCGAGGAGGAGAGCAGGGCCACCGAGGCGCGAGTAAGACATCTTAACGACGTTTTGCGCCTTTCGCGCGAGGTGGGCAGGGTTATAAATCGTGAAAAGGAGCCATTGGCCCTTTTGAATGCGGTCTGCACCAGCCTTGTTAAAATGAGAGGCTATGTAATGGTGTGGGTGGGGAAATCCGACGCGCAATCGGATCGCATAGTCCCCGTGGCCGGTTCGAGGGGCGATGCCCGCTATCTTCAAGATCTGCCGATCGCCTGGAATGACTGCGACCTCACACTGGGACCGGCGGCAACTGCCATGCGAGAGCGTCGTCCGGTGGTTTTGGAAGATATCTCGGGCGACCTGGGCCGTGGCGCCTGGAAAGAAAGGGCCGGCGCCAATGGCACCCTAACCATCGCATCTTTTCCCCTCATCTACCGGGAAAATCTTTTGGGCGTACTGACCGTTAGCGCCAGTCGACTTCACGCCTTCGACACCGAGGAGGTTTGTCTTCTCGAAGACCTGGCGGCCGATATAGCCCACGGGTTGCAAAGCATCGAAGACGAACTGGTACGCCTTCAAGCCGAACGGGAAGCCTGTGTCCAAAAAGACATTTTGGAAAATATCTTTGAAAATGCCCCCTTTACAATGATGCTCCTCGATAAAGCAGGCCGGGTGTTGGAAATCAACCGCGCGGGTCTCGCTTTTTGCGGAAGGTCCAAAGAGGAGAGCATCGGTCTGCAGGGAGGCGAAATCTTTAACTGCGTTGATAGTTCGCATGGTCTATCAGCCGTTGTCATGGCCACCCTTGAAACCGGAAAGGGCGTCCATAATGTCGAAGGGCGCCTTAAGATTTGCCGGCAGGGACGCGAGAGCGGCCGCGATGTGCTTTTGTCCACCACCCTTGTCAATTACCTTATTTCCAAAGCTGTTCTTCTTACGATTATAGATGTCACGGAGAGCAAAAAAACGGCGGATGCGCTACGGGAAAACCAGGAGTGGCTGCAAATGGTTTTCGAGCGCGCTCCGGTTCACCTGGCCATGTTCGATCGTCGAATGCGCTTCCTTAAAGTCAGCCGCAAATGGGTCGATGACTATAATCTATCCCATTGCGATCTTTGCGGTCGGGATCTCTACGAGGTGCTTCCCGAAATAAGCGAGAAATGGAAGTCGTTTCACCGCCGAGCCCTTGCCGGCGAGGTGATAAGGATGAGGGAAGATCGTTTTGAACGGGCCGGCGGCAATGCGCAGTGGCTTCGCTGGGAGATTAGGCCGTGGTTTGATAAGGCTGGAAACATCGGCGGCATTGTTGTGTTTAGCGAAGATATTACAGAGCTTAGGAATGCCAGAGAATTTATTGGAATCGAAAGAGACCTGGCCTTAAAGCTTGGCGCCACAGCGGATATGGTCGAGGCCATGGAGTATTTGCTCGAAGCGTGTCTTCAATTCGAAGCCCTTGACTCCGGGGGGATCTACCTGGTCGACAACCTGACAGGGACGATGAGGCTGGTGTGCCATCGTGGAATAAGAAAAGATGTGGCCGAAAGGGTCTCCTACTTTGGGCCCGGGTCTTCTGCGGTAGAGTTTTCCCTGCGCGGCGAGTCCAGGTATTGGGCCGATCCGGTTAAATTTCCGGAATTCGACGATTTTTTCGAGCAGGAGGGTATTACCGCCGTTACCGCCATCCCCGTTGTATGCAATGGAAAGACGGTTGCCCAGATAAATCTTTCCTCGCATGTCGTGTCTGAAATCCCGAAAAGTATCAGGCCGGCGCTGGAAGGCATCGCCACCCATATCGGAGGGGTTGTCGAAAGGCTAAAGCTTGCCGAAACGATTAAAATGCAGGAAGCCGAACTAAGAGAAACAAATGCCGCCCTGAAGATGCTCTTGAAACACAGAGACCTCGATCGCCATGAACTGGAGGATTTCTTTCTCTCCAATGTCAAAAATCTTATCCTTCCCTATTTGGATAAACTGAAAAAAAGCCGCCTTGACAGTGACCAGAGAAAACTTCTCGAGGTCTTGGAGACCCATCTGGTCGAAATCGCTTCCCCGTTTGTAAAAAGAATCTCGGCTCCCCTGCTGGGCCTTACCCCCATGGAAATCCGCATCGCCGAACTGATCCGTCTGGGCCATAGCACCAAGGAAATCGCCGACCTTTTGCACATATCCGACTATGGGGTGATTTTCCACAGGCAAAATATCCGGGGAAAACTTCGACTCACAGGCAAAAAGCTCAATTTGCAAACATTTTTAAACACCCTCGCCTAGTTATAGTTTTTACCTCAAAGTAAACTCTTATCTTTCTGTTTACCGCTATTGTTTTGTTGTGTGCTATTGCAACACAATAAAGTGCATCGGTTTGTCATTGATATGTGGAAAAGGCTAAGGGCTTTTAAACTCCATTTCCAGATCAATGACAAAGAGCAACGGTTACTGTTAAAGAAAGGATTGTCTGCCATGTCTGAGGGTCGAGTGAAATGGTTCAATGACAAAAAGGGCTACGGTTTTATCGAGACAATGGAACAGGGAGACGTCTTTGTTCACTTTAGCGCTATTGCAGCCGAAGGGTTTCGCTCGCTTAGCGAAGGAGACCGCGTTGCTTTTGATGTGGAACGTGGCCCAAAGGGGCCTCAGGCCGCCAATGTCAAAAAGGTGTCCTGAGGGTGCTCGATGGATGTCAATACTGTTGATTTAGAGCTCTGTTTGTCCCACGCGAAGCCGCGAAAATCGAACCCGGGAAAAGTGCGATTTCGCACTGGTCTTCGATGGCTAATTTAAGCCTGGATCGCTCAGGGCAATCCGGACACGTTTTCTATTGTCTTTCTTTGATCTCTTTTTTCGCGTCTTCGCGTGAGCCTAAATCGACAACATTGCCGATGGATGTGGTGATGGTTGGCCGCGGCAGATAGTAAAGTGAGAAGATAAAAAGGCAGGCTTTGTAACGGGGGGAAAGTGAAAGGAAGGCATGCCGGTTTAAATGTGGTTTTGCCGATATAGTGAAGTCTTGAGGGGTTTAAAGGATCAGCCCGCTAGTGTTGCGTCCCGTAAATTGGTCGATATAAAACGATAGCAACTGCTATCCTCCCTACAGGCTCGGCCTGTCTGGCTGAATATCACAGAACTTAAGGGACGTCACACTAACCTTTGGATAGGCTCGTTTTGATAAGATGATTTACATCTGTCAAGGAAGGTAAATGGGACTAGGATCGCCGGGTTTTTCCCCGTGGTCCGGATTTGCCTCATAGTGTTGTCCGATTACGCAATTGCGAAGCAAAACATTTGCAGAAAGGAAAAACATATGTCTGGAAAAGCCCCGATCCCTAGCTGTACGGATAAAGATAGAGAATTTCTCGAACAGATCGTACGAAGCCGGACAATGGAGTTGCGCATGGTCGAGCGGGCCAGAATCATCCTCAAGTGTCTGGCCGGCTACAGAGTAAAAGATATTGCAAAGGTCTTGCAGGTGCGTCCCAATACTGTGATCGAATGGCGGCGGCGTTTTGAAAAAGAGGGTGTAAAGGGTCTAAAAGATAAGCCTCGCAGCGGAAAACCTGCAATATATGATGCCGAGTTTCGAAGAAATGTTTTCGACACCTTGAAGCTTCCCCCTCCCACAGGTCAAACCCACTGGGACGGACCCGCTATTGCCAAACACCTGGATACTTCCGTGCACGCCGTGTGGCGACTGTTGCGAAAGGAGGGCATATGTCTTAGCCGGCAGCGCAGTTGGACAGTCAGCACCGGGCTTGAGTTCATTCCCAAGGCCGCCGATATCGTGGGGTTCTATCTTTCTTCTACGGCAAAAGCCCTGGTGATCTCCGTTGATGAAAAACCCGATCTTCATCGCTTTGAGTTCGCGGCGGGCTATGTTGAAACTGACAGTGGAAAAATTGCGCGGGGTTTTAAGAGCAGGTTTAAGCGAAATGGGTTCCTTAATTTGTTCTCGGCCCTTGAGACCGCTGCCTGCGCGCTTCAGGCGCAAGCTTGCTCCCACAGGCGCAGACAGGATTTTGAGACTTTTATCGACCAGCAACTCTCGGGGCTTCCCGCCAATAGGGACATCCATGTCATCCTCGATAACTGCGCAATCCGCGATAGAGTCGAAAAATGCCGATTAACCCACGAAAACGTTCATTTTCATTCCACGGCAACATTTGGTAGTTGGTTAACACAGGTTGAAATCTGGTTTGGCGTCATGTCGAGCAAACCCCCGAGGAGGGAGGGCCTGGCAAGTGTGCAGAATTTGCGGCAGGCTATCGAGGTATTTGTATCGGCTTGCGGTCCTGGCGCCAGGCCCTTTGTGTGGCGCAAACAGGAAACAAACGGATGCCGGTTAAAAGATGCTGTTGCCGATCTTAACAACTAAGAAATCCCGGATTAAAGCACGTTTAACTATCTCTGTGGGCATAATATAATGTTTTAGGGTGGATTCGAATATTCTAAGCTGACATAGTGCGATTGGCTTAAAGATCTCTAACATCTAACTCTTATATTTCGCCATTTAGATTCTTATAAAATTGTTTAAATTACTTACCATTAGAGGTAATATAAGTGAAACAACGAATTCTTGTTGTCGATGATGATAAAAGTATTTGTGAAATGCTGCACTGCTTTTTGACAAGATAGGGATATAACGTCGATACGGCTAAGGGAGTAACATCAGCTATTGAGGCAATTACTTCTAATAAATATGATGTAATGCTTTTTGATAAGAATATGCCTGGAATTTATGGCGGGATAGATGGGGGAATCGAGCTGTTGCGCTATGTGCGGGCCCGGCCGATCCGGTCTACAGTGATAATGATGACGGGACATCCCACGGGTGATAGTTCGGTGGAGGCTAAAAAGCTTGGCGCTGTGGATTATATATGTAAACCTTTTTCTTTGATCGAACTTGGGCAGAGGATAAAAAGTGCCCTTATGTAGCCAGAAAATAAGGGGCTTGGGGATAAAAGGGGGCCATACGTAAAAGGTGCGTGCTGTTGCCCACTGTAGCCCCTTACCAGGGCTCAGGTCAATCCGGACACGTTTCCTATTGTGTTTCTTTGAGCTCTTTTTTCGCGCCCTCGCGTCTTCGCGTGAGCCTAAATCGACAACATTGCCCCCCCTCGGCTAATGTCTTTGATCCCTCGGGGATCGGGATCGTTGCTCCCCGGCCGCCCGATTTTTTGCCTGAATTCGAGAGAGCCTGCATAGAACCTGTGCTCCTCCCCTATTTTCCTGCCCTCTCTATTTGCAACCTGTCCTATTGCAAATCTGATATTGAAACCGGAGTTGATCTCATCTAAAATTGCAAAAATTTAGAATCCACAGGCTGTTGCGGGAAAATTCTAATTGGACCGGTTGTGTAGGGTTGGCTGTGAGCTTTTGGCCGGTTTTAATTTGTTTTGCGAAGGGAGCGGTGCACATGGATTTGGGGCTTAAGGACAAGGTCGCCTTTATCGCGGGGGCCAGCCAGGGAATCGGCAAGGCAACCGCAATGGAATTGAGCAGGGAAGGCGCCAAGGTTGTTATATGCGCTTTGGACGATCCCGAGTTGCCAAAAGCCGTCGAGGAGATTCGCTCGACTACCGGTAACGAGGTCATTGGCATTGGCGCCGATTTGAGCCTGACCAAGGATGCGCAAAATTTTATCCGCAAAGGGTTGGAGCACTTCGGAACCATCGATATTTTAGTAAACAACGCCGGTGGGCCTCCGGATAGGCAGTTTTTGGAAATCGACGAGGAACAGTGGACCAGGGGGTTTCGGCTCAACCTCTTGAGCACCATTACAATGACCAGGGAAGCCGTTCCGGTGATGATGGAAAAGAAATGGGGTCGCATTATCAATATGACCTCCGTATCCGTAAAACAACCCATCCCGGGTCTTATTTTGTCCAATACGATCCGAATAGGGGTCGTAGGGCTTGCCAAGACCCTGTCGAATGAACTCGCTCCCTACAATATTACCGTAAATAACGTCTGCCCGGCCTATATCGAAACCGAACGGGTGCGAAAGCTCTCGATCGATGTGGCTAAAAAGCAGGGCGCAACGGTTAAAGAGATCATCGGAAAATGGGAAGCCCAAATGGCGCTTGGGCGGATGGGTCGCCCCGATGAGGTGGCGGCTCTTATAGCCTTTCTTGCTTCCGACAGGGCCGGTTTCATTACGGGGGATTCCATCCAGATAGATGGCGGATATTATAAGGGAGTAATGTAGGGGCATTGATGAGATGAAGCAACGCAGAGCATATATTAAATCGGTGGGGCGCTTCCTGCCCGAAAGAAAGCTTACAAATAACGATCTTGAAAAGATGGTGGACACCTCCGATGAATGGATCTTTTCGCGCACCGGCATCCGCGAGCGGCGCATCTTGGGGCCGGGACCGGGGTGTTCGCACATGGCGGTTCCGGCTGCCATGGAGTGCCTTGACAGGGCCGCAGTAAGCCCTGAGGAAGTCGACCTGATTATCGTTGGAACCGTTACGCCCGATATGATGTTTCCCTCTACCGCCTGTCTTGTTCAGGATATGATCGGGGCGAAAAATGCCTGGGGTTTTGACCTGTCGGCGGGATGTTCGGGTTTTCTTTTTTCTCTTTCAACCGCATGTCAGCTTATCGAGTCTGGTCGAGTCAACCGGGCGCTGGTAATTGGCAGCGACGTAATATCGACCCTTATCGACTACACCGACAGGGGCACCTGCGTCATTTTCGGCGACGGGGCGGGGGCAGTGCTTTTGGAGGCCTGCACGGAACCGGGCTTTGGCTTTCTTGATTTTATATTAAAAATCGATGGAGCCGGCGGTGACTACCTTTGCCTCAAGGGCGGGGGAAGCCGCATACCGCCAACGCACCAATCGCTCGATGCGGGGCAGCATTACGTTACCCAGGACGGACGTCAGGTATTCAAGGCCGCTGTGAGCGAAATGGCGGAGGTTTCGGTTCGCATTCTCGAAAGAAACGGCCTTGTCGGCAAAGACCTTACCTTTTTCGTTCCCCATCAGGCAAATAACAGGATCATAGAAGCCACTGCCAAACGGTTGAATATCGAAGATGAAAAGGTAGTCGTAAATATCCATAAATATGGAAACACGGTGGCGGCAAGTATCCCTCTGGCCCTCTATGAGGCGGTGATGGAAAGAGGCCGCGATATCAAAAAGGGAGACTATCTGCTCATGTCCGCATTCGGAGCGGGCTTTACCTGGGGAAGCACCCTTCTTAGATGGTGGGGTGACTAGGCCGGAGTATGCGCGAGCTCGCCCCCGATTTATCCTGCTCGCCAAGAGCGCGAAAGTTTAGCGCATAACGGTCGGCGATTCTCTGCCTGCAATTTGCCCGAGAATACCTGTCGCATCAAAGGGATGCAGGTATTCATTTTCAGCAATTCTTGCACTTGCGCTTCTGTAATCGAACCTTTAGCTTGAGAGCTTGTGAATTGCGATGTTTCGTCAACAAAATCGAGCCGATTACGTTTCAGGGAGCTGACCCGGGCTAAGGAGGCATGGAGGGGTTGTGGGAGACCGACCGTGATACATTCCGCCGGATATTCGTGGAGCATTGGAGCCAATTCAAAGTTTACAGTCCTTCGTTTGTCGGGCAATATTACGACGAGGTGGTTGCAAAGATGCTCGGTTGTGGAAAAGAGGAGGGGGGATATAGCCAGTACGTGTGCATGAATTGCGGAAAGGAACTGAGGCGTGTGGCCTTTACGTGCAAGGGTTGCTTTTGTCTGTCCTTTTCCAAAGCATGCACGGACGAATTCGTGGCTCAAGTCAGCCGTGTGCTGGGGCCCGAGCTTGTCATCGGCAACCGACCCGAGCCTTACGACATTTCTCCAGAACGTGCTGTCCAAGCTCGTGACTCCAGCCTCCTCATGGTCGGCGGAAAATCTCATGAATCTATATTCCTGAAACGGTGCATGGCAGGCATGGACGCATTACCCGGCGCGCTCTTTGGCGGCGGGGCAAACGCCAACCGACAAGACCTAGCGATGGTAGTCTATGATTTTATCTGAAAGATTAGGCATATCGCGGCAAAGCGACGGTTCGATGAGCGTCAAGGCTTTGGGAAGCGCTGAGATGCTCTCGGGCTTGAGCATTCGTCTCTCTGTGGCAGAAGACATGGAGCATTGGAAAAATTGGGTCGCCGACCCGAAGGTGTCACGGTGGTTCCCCTTTGCCTCCGAAGAAATTGAGATCGACAGAACAGCCCGGCACGTCTTCAGTTTCCTACCACAAAATGGTTTGATTACCGCCGAATGGGACGGTCAACCTTGCGGCATCGCGGGGTTCGAACTGTCTGTGTATCGCAAGACCATGCACCAGGCCACCCTTTGGATTGTCGTAGAGGAATCACATCGCAATCAGGGTATCGGGTCTTTGTTGTTAAAAGCGCTCTTTGCGGCAGGAAAAGCTTGGCACGGATTATCTTTTGTGCTGCTGGAAGTCTATGAAGGAAATCCTGCGCGCGCACTCTATAAGAGGATGGGATTTGTCGATTACGGTTTTCAGCCTTTCTTCAGCAAGGAGGACGGTCACTATTTGGGACGCCATTTGATGTGCAGGCCTGTTTAGGTGATTTCTATAATTAAAGTGGCCAGCCGCCGTGGTAGGGAAACAAGCTCTTATTAACCCGAGGAGAAGCCGATGAAAGTGCTTATCGTCTATTACAGCACCTATGGAAACGTTTTCAGTATGGCAAGGCTTGTCGAGGAAGGTGTGAGGGAAGTTCAGGGGGCCGAACCCGTTTTGCGGCGGGTGCCCGAACTGATGCCCCAGTCCATTGTGGATTCAAATCCGGATATGAAGGCCGGGCGGGATGCTCAAAAAGACGTTGCTCTGGTGACAATGGATGATTTCAAGGACGCGGGGGCCATCGCCTTTGGTACGCCGACAAGGTTTGGAAACGTCTCCGCGCAGCTTAAAAACCAGATAGACCAACTCTCCGGGCTCTGGCTGCAGGGAAGCTTTGAAACGAAACCGGCCGGAGTTTTTGTATCCACCGGGAGCCTGCACGGCGGACAGGAGACAACGGCCCTTACGCTCATGGCGCCTCTTCTCCATTTGGGATTCGTTCTGGTTGGCGTTCCCTACTCGGTAAAGGAATTGTTTACCACAACGGGAGGTGGTTCCCCGTACGGACCGGGCCATATTGCCGGCCCCGACGGTAAGCGCGCCGTGGATGCCGAGGAAGCCGCCGTTTGCCGGGCGTTTGGACGAAGGCTCGCTGAGGTGGGGCTAAAGCTGCAAAACCGCTGATCCCCGGTCCTAAATTATATTCGGATTCCAGGGGCCTGCGGTCGAATTTTTTGGCGGTTTCGCCCGCAGGCCCTTTCTAACTTCTTTTTAAAACCCCCCTCGTTCAACAAATTCGGGTCCGCGATAAAAAAACCTTGCCAAAGATTGTCACAAAACATAGCTTCTAACCAGAAACGTTTCTCTTGTGCGAAACCTTGTCGCTTACTGCCTTCAGGCCCCTCGAAAGATTTGCGCATTGGGCCTGGACTGGAGCCGGCAGGTTCCGTGAAATCCCGGGGAGTGAGGCTATGGGGACTAAAAGTGGGCTCGACGGGGCAGGAAGTCTAAACAATAGCGATTACAGGCCTGTGATCTTCGATCCCTCCACGGTTATTTCCCGCGGTTTTTTTGAATTCCTGCTTCCTTTGCACCAGGAATTTACTCCACGGCAACAGGAGTTGGCCGCAAAGCGTAAATCTGTTCTGGAACTGGCCCACAGAGGGGTAATGCCCAACCACCTTCCCCCCTCGGAGGCCTCTACGGGGCAGTGGAAAATCGAGCTTCCGTCGTGGTGCCGGGACCAGAGAAACCAGATGACCGGGCCTGCCGATGATGTCGAACTGGCGGTAAAGATGCTGAATTCAGGCGCTCCGGGCGTTATGCTCGATCTCGAGGATTCCATGGTCGACGAATGGCCCCACGTGATGACGGGAATCCTGAACATCCTCGAAGCCCTAAGAGGAAAGATTTGCTATTTCGACGAAAAGCATAACAAAAGGGTCGGAATAGGTTCTGCAAAAACAGTCCTGTGGGTGCGTCCCAGGGGGCTGCATATGAGCCAGTCGGGGGTGCTCGCCAATCGAGCCGAGAAGGTTTCCGCCTCCCTTTTCGATATGGCCGCGATAGCCTACGGTATCGACCCCGATAGATTGAATCATCCGCTTTCGTTCTACATTCCCAAAAGCGAATCGGCCGAGGAGGCTCTGTGGTGGCGGGATGTCTTTCGCGCACTCGCCCGGGCCAAGGGGGTAGAGGAAGATTACATAAAATGCATGGCGCTTGTGGAATCCCACCCTTTGGCTTACCAGATGGAGGAATTCGCCTATAACTTAAGAGACCATCTTTTGGGCTTAAACCTTGGCCGGTGGGATTACATGGCAAGCCTTATCCATTTTAATCTCCTCGATCCCAAATGGGTCTTGCCCGACCGCAATACCATCCCCCATGACGTTTCTTTCTTTCAAAGACTTCGCGATCTTATGGTTGAGATTTGCCACAGGCGCGGCATGCTGGCCATCGGCGGTATGACCGCCCTCTATCCCAGTCGAACGGATAAGGAATTAAACGAGCGGGCGCTCAAAGTACTTTTCGAAGACAAGAAAAACGAGGCCGATTGCCTTATGGACGGAGCCTGGACCGGACATCCGGATCAAAACGAAATAGCTGTGGACCGCTTTCCCTGTCCCAATCAGGGTTTTGCGCGCAAAAGCGGCGCCCAGCGCTATCCGGATCTTAGACCGTCCGTTGAAGGCATCGGGAGGATAACGCTTGACGGAGTCCGGGCAGCGGTTCGAACGGTTGTGCGCTACCGCGACGGGGTCTTGCACGGCAAGGGGGCGAGCCTGCTTGACGGCTACATGGAAGACCTTGCAACCGATCGCATCTATCGGCTCATGATCGCCCAGAGAACCATCCACGGAAACAAGGTAAGCCTTGAAGACGGCCTCAAGAGAAGGATCGGGCTTACCCCTGAGCTGGTAACCACTCTTTTCGATCAGGAGCTGGAACGTTTGATTTTTGAACTGGGGCCCGGCAGCGAACCCGTAGAGATTGAAAAACTGCGGCAGGCCCGGCGGTTAAGCGAGGAGATGATTACGGCAAAAAGGTTTAACCCGGAATAGAGCGCGTTCTTGCTGCAGGAGTGCGGAACCGGAGAGAGGCCGCACATCCCCTGAGCGCGAAAGAGCCCTTAGCGGCTATAAAAGATCTTTGCCGCCGCGGGGCGGTTTGCTCTTTTTTAAAAGCTACCCCTTTGAACCCAGCCGCAGGCCTCCGTGTATGAAGTAGACCTCTCCGGCAAGAGATTCGTTGCGATAGAGTTCGCCGACCAGGCAGGCGACTTCCCCGGGCTGGACCAGCCTGCCGATGGGGACTTGTTCGATAATCTTTTGGAGCGCGGCAGGGGGGATTTTTTTTACCATCGCCGTTTCCACATATCCGGGCGCAATAGCCACGCAGCGGATTTTATCGGCCAGGCCCCGGCGGAAAAATTCAGCTGTAAGCACTTTGGGAAATACCGATATTGCGGCCTTGGAGGAAGAATAATTGAGCTGGCCTGCCGTGCCCAGAGAGCCCGTGGAAGATACCAGGCAGATCAAACCCTTGCAGTTGTTGTTTATCATCCGTTCGGTGCATTCGCGCACGGTGAGGAAAACCCCGGTGAGGTTTATAGCGAGCACGGAGCGGAATTGATCCAGGCTCATTTTTTTTGTGACTTTTCCCGTGACCCCGTCGGGGGATACCATAAGACCGTCTTTTATTATTCCCGCGAAAGGCGCGACCAGGTTGATGGCCCCAAACTCCCGGATAGCAAAGTCGGCCATTTTCGAACAATCGTTTTCATCGGTTACATCGCACACCATGGTGCGAACCATGGGACTCCATTGCTCAAGCCGCTTTTGAGCCTCGGTTAGAAACTGTTGGCCTATATCGGCAAGAAGGACCCTGCCGCCATTTTTAACCCAGTATTGCGCCAGAGCCAGGCCTATGCCTCCGCCCCCTCCCGTTATTACCGCTGCCGCGTTTTGGATTTCCAACATCCCCTTTATGTGCCTCCCCTATGGTTTCAAAACAATTATAAATAGTGGATGCTACTGTTCCAGGACATAGCTTCCCGGGGCCTTTTGAAGCACGGGGTATTTGTCGTTTCCCATACCGGGAGGCTCAACCGTTTGGCCCGATTTTTCGCTAAGCCAGTAAACCCAGTCGGGCCACCAGGACCCTTGTTTTTCCCTCTGCTCGGATAACCATTGTTCCGGGGCTCTAAGCCCGTTTATATCGCTTACCCAATGTCTTCTCCTCGATCTTGCCGAGGGAGGGTTTACGATCCCGGTGATATGGCCTTCGTCGGAGAGAGCAAACCTTTTAGGGCCGCCCACATGGTCGAATATCTTGAAGGTCTCCTTCCATGGGCAAATGTGGTCCTGTTGGGTGCCCACAAGATAGAGTGGCTCCTTTATGCGCCTCAAGCTTATGGGACGGTTTCCAAGCTGGAGTCTGTCCTCTTTTACCAGGTTGTTGTTGAGGTAGAATTCTCGAAGATAATAGGAGCACATTGCTGCGGGCAATCGGGTCGAATCGCTGTTCCAGAATAGAAAATCCGATTTTGGAGGCGCTTCGCCCATCAGGTAGTTGTGGATGAAGTAGCGCCAGATGAGATTATTGGAGCGTAGCGCCCGAAAGGTTGCCGCCATGAATTTCTTGTCGAGATAGCCTTCCTTGTAAACCGCATCCTCGATGATCTTTACGAACTCTTCGGTAACAAAGACCTCGAGTTCGCCCGGGGAGGAAAAATCAACCAGGGTGGCGAATAGAGTCAGGTCCCGGATCGCCACGCCGGCTTCCCTTGGACCTTTGTTGAGGTAGGCCAGAAGAGCGCACAAAACAGTGCCTCCAATGCAGTATCCCGCGGCATGGACCTGCTCGCAGCCGCAGATCTCGCTTGCCACTTCGATGGCTTTTAGAGCTCCCCGCAGCATGTAGTCTTCGAAATTTACCAGTTTCATGTCCGCCGAGGGATTTTTCCAGCTTACCGCAAAGACCGTAAAGCCATGGTTTAGAAGGTAGGCCACCAGGCTCTTTTCTTCCGTTATATCCAGTATATAATATTTATTTATCCACGGCTGGACAAAGACTACGGGGATTTCATAGGTCCTCTCGGTTCTCGGGCTGTATTGGATCAGTTCCATCAGCCTGTTTCTAAAGATTACCGCCCCCGGGGTGAGCGCAATATTGTGGCCGACTTTAAAAGCGGCCGTATCGGCTATCTGTATGAGGTTATCGCCCCGCTGGATGTCCTGGCGCAAGTTTTCGCAGCCGCTCACCAGGCTTTCTCCCCTGGTTTGCAAAAACTTCTGGACCGCCGCGGGGTTTGTCCAGAAAAAATTGGCCGGAGAAAAGGCGCTGATCATCTGGTTGATCCAGAATAGCGATCGGCGCTTGTCCTTTTGGCAAAGCTCCGGGGCGCAGTTGATGTAATCCCTTAGCCAGGTTGCATACGCGTTGTAGAATTTGTTGACCAGCTTTGAACAGATTTTTACCGCTTCCAGAAGCGCGGCCTCGGGAGCCTCGGCTTGGGCTTTGCCGGCCTTGTTTTCCGTTACGAATCGAATCTGTTCGGCGGCCGCGGCCTCGATGGTCGCATACATTGCCGAGGTCATGGCCGGTAGGTTCCCGCTGTCAAACATCCATGCCTGATTGAGCCTGAAAAGCGATTTTGCGATCCCCAAAGGATCGGCCGGCATGCTTGAAGGGTTCATGAGTCGGCCCTTCCAATAAAAGTGATCACCTCTCCGATGGTTGAACCTCCTTCCAACAGGTCGTCGGGGATGGTCACCCCGAAGGTCTCTTCGAGGAAAACCTTAAAATTTACCGATGTCATCGAATCCCACTCGGGAATGTCGCTTAGCAGGGTCTCGGGTTGGACCGGGAAGTCCGTTGCCCCCGGAAAAAGTTCGGGGATCACTTCTCTGATGGTTTCGAGCGCTTCAAACATAATTACGTCTCCTTGTATCAAAAGATCTTGCCGATAATGGCCGGGCGGCTTGATCCCGAGTCTGCCCGTACCCGGGCAAACCCCGGTCCCGGCAGGAGTGCGCGCAGGAGGGCCGTTCCTTTCGCGCGGCTAACCTCGCGCGAAATTTCCTCTTTCCCCATGGCCGGCTTCCCGAGATTTTAGCCCAAGACTCCGGTGGCCGGTCACTATTGGCCCGGATGGCGAAACGAATGGGCAGAAAGTATATCTGCCGAAGAGATCTTCAATGGGGAAAACGGTGTAATTCATTGCGAGTAAAACTCTAAGACCCATTCTCAAAAGCTGGTAACAACGGATTTTTTTCTGCGCACCGTTCTGGAAGAGACCGATTTGCGCTCAGAACCTGTTTTGCCCTCTCTTTTGTGATCGAGATAAATCCTTAGGTTTTCCGGCAGGCCCCGTTTTTTGGCCGAGCGGCTGCGCAGATCGGTCAGTATCTTTGCCGAGAGGGGCTGTTTAAGGGGAAACCCCCATTTTTTCTTGTACTCCCTGGGGGTCAAATGATGGATGCGAAGGTGATTGGCCGTAAGTTGACGCAGTTCGGCCTTGCACTCCATGCAGGTAACCTTGTCTTCCTGGATAGAAGATAGAGGGTCTGTCGGTGAGACTGGTGCGACAGAGTCCTCAATTCTTGTCGATAATATCACTTGGCCGTGCTCTTCGGCTTCACTCATCTTCTGGAGGGCATTGTAGGCCCTTACCAGTGCCATTTCTATTTCTTCGGCACTCATTTTATTCATCGAAGCCTGAGCTTGAACGATCTCAACGGCTAACTCGAGCAATTTCTTACTCATGTGGGCCGATCCTTTTAGAAGAAAGTGGCGATCAAGCGGCGAATAGCCGTAAGAAAAACCTGATTATTAATATGATTATGGAGTTAGAGTTTGTAAAGAGAACCCGGCCACAATTTCTGTAAAAGCCATCAATAGCCATATGGCTTCTATAATCCGCTTCATGGGATATCTATCGAGCGGGTTGCGCCGGGTTCGGTCGGGGAGTTCGAAAAGGGGAGGGAGGGCCTGGCAAATTGTTTGGAAGGTGCAACGATCGGGAGACTTTTTCATTCTACCTTTTGGCTATCGGTTCTAATGCCTCGCATGATGACGGCGAGAATGGCCGAAATCCCGGCCCGGGGCGTTAGGTCGAGTTCTGCCAGCTTTGAGGGGTTCATGATCTTTTCAAGGGCTGTAAGCATCATTTCGGTTATTACGCCGTCGGGGATATCTTCGCGTATGATGGCGGCCTTGCGGCCCTCGCGGATGATCCTTTCGAAGTGGCGCCGGGCCAGCTCGCCTCGCTTTAGCTCAAAATCGCTGAAAAGTTCCGGGTGCAGCCTGATATCGCGAAGAAAGGGCGGTTGGATCTCGTCGGCATGTCTTTGCACGCAGCCAAACATCAACTGGAGTTGCTCGGCAAAGTCGGTTGAACCGCCGCTGGCTATTTGACCCAGCTCCCTATCGACGTCCTGGAGCTTATTGAGAATAGCTTCCAGGACAAGGGAGGTTTTGCCGGGAAAATGTTCGTAGACCGTCTTTTTACTCATCCCCAGCTCGCGGGCCAGCTGATCCATTGTGACGCTTCGAAAGCCGCCGGCAAAGAAAATCCTTCTTGCGGCGGCTACAATCCGCTTGCGGTTAAAATCCTCAACGGAAACTCTTTTTGTCTTAAACTTTTCCTGGCCCATGCGCTGAATAGAAACCTTTAAACTCGTAGAACTCTTCTTGTCTGCCCGGTTTTTACGTAAACTCCATTAAAACAGCCCCAAAAACATGCTCCGGCTTTCGTCCCACGATGAGGATATCAGAGTTATCCAAATGTCTTTTCGGGCGGCCGTCTTTCCGGTACGTATACCGAGGGCGTCTTTGCTTCGTTGTATTCCTTCGACACATAGAGCCCGCAGTAACAGCTTCCATACTCCGCCACATCGGGCTCGCGGTAGACGCACGGGCAGGTAATGTCGCGGTCCCGGTCCCGGTCGTTGGCTGAAAGTCTGCATGGACAGCACATGTAGCCGTAGCGTTGCATGTTGTCCTGAAGGGCGCGCAACAGGTCCAATACCCTTGGCTTGTCGCTGTTGAAATAATAGCCCTTGGGCTCCTGGGTTTTTTTTAGTTGCTCGTAGAGTTGTTCGACGTTCATTCCAGGTTCAACGCCTCCTTTATCTCTTCTTTTCTAAAGCCGATGATTACTTTCGGGCCTATCATGAGCATCGGGAAGGCGCACGAAGGATTGTTTTCCTTGATCTCGGCGATCAATTGGCGCCTCTGCTCGCCTTCGAGCTTATCGACGTCCACGCAATCGTAGTCGATACCGCATTTATTTAGGAAGTCCTTGGTGTCTCTGCAATGGATGCAAGTCGATAGAGCGTAGAGCTTAACGTTGTTTTTCATTTCTCCACCCCATTTTTTAGAAGCGAAAAGAAACGCCGCATTTGCAGCGTCTCGGGTTTAATTCCAAACCTGGTGAGGGCAAAATCGTAGCGTACCGGATCATCGGGTCGAATGGCGGCGAAGGCGTCGGTAATCTCCATGGCGCAACGAATGTCGGGCTGCTTTCGGCATGTAAGGCCAAGGGTGGCCGCAATCCTGTGCATGTGGGTATCAAGAGGCACTATCAGGTGAGAGGCCGGCACGCTTTGCCAGGTTCCGGGGTCTACGTTGTCGCTTCTAACCATCCACCGGAGGAAAAGGTTTAGCCTTTTGCAACCGCTGCCCCCCTCGGGAGAGGGTAAAAAGGCGGGAAGGCCTTTCCCACAGGCAAATTCGACTTTTCTTACAAATGCCCCCAGGCCGGGAAGCACGTTTCGATCCTTTGGGCTAAACCCGGATAGAAAGCATCTTTCCAGGGATCCGTATGTATCAAGCAGTTTTGAAAGGCCGCAAAGAAGGCTTGAGAGCATCTCTCCGGTAGTGAAGCGGTGTTTGAAGGACACGAAGGCTTCCCTTAGATCGGCGGGGCTGTGTTTTTGAAGAAAAGTCGAAGGGCTTGGCCCCATGATATCCAGAACCGAACCCACGCTGCCAAGAATCTGGCGCACCCGGCCGTATGCGAGGGCCGAGGCGATAAGGCCGATTATCTCCCTGTCGGTTTTGCTGTCGTAGAGATAGACGCATTCCAGGGGGTCGGGGTGTATATGTTCGAAGCTGTTGTAATGGTGGTAGAGTCTTTCAAGGGCGGGGGCGAGGGTTGACCCGTCGATGGGGCAATGAGCCGCATCGAAGGTTAAACCCTTGATTGATTCGCGGTTTGAGGATTTCAAACCTTGCAAGCCTCCGGGAATAGAATTATTAAAAAAATAATAGCACAATAAGGGCAAGGCGGATAGAGAGAGAACAGTAAACACCCGTTTTGAAAATTTCAAACCTCGGAGGGCGGGAGGCTGGAAATTGAGCGCATACTGTCCGTAACTGTTCGCGGTTAAAGAAAGTGGAGCGGGAAGGCAAAAAACGAGATATGGGATAGAGTGCGCAGATGGATACTATTTCAAGGCTTGGAGCCAAACTTTACAAGGAAACGAGCCGGAAAATTCGGCAGGTATGGTATTGCGGCACATGTGCATCCTCGGTTGGCGAAAGTGGGACCGAGGCGCCGGCAATCCTTCGGGTCGCCTCCCTGTTTTATGAAAAGGGGCTTCGCAGGGATCAGCAAAGCCTTTTGAAAAGGCGCGCTACATTGCCTGTTCCGGTAATCAGCATTGGAAACCTGACGGTTGGAGGGACCGGCAAAACACCTCTTACGATCTGGATGTGCGAGTTTTTGACCGCAAGCGGCTTTCATCCGGCGGTACTGACAAGGGGATATGGCCGCAGGGCCAAAAGCCCCGGCCGCATTCCTGTTTGCTCCGGTGAGAGTCTGTGGGAACTCTTTGGCGACGAACCCGTGATGATGTCCCACTATCTGCCCCAAACCCCCGTTTGGGTCGGCAGAAACCGGGCCGCTTCCGGAGCGGCTGCCATTGCGTGCGGAGGCGTGGACGTTTTGGTCCTCGACGACGGTTTCCAGCACCTCTGCCTGGCCCGTGACCTCGATATCGTTTTGCTCGACTGCCGCAACCCGTTTGGAAACGGCTTGCTCCTTCCTGCCGGGCCGCTTCGAGAACCCGCTCCAAGCCTCAAAAGGGCACAGTGTTTTGTGATAACCCATGCGGGGGCAAAAGCCGAAACGGAGCGCTTAAAAGTAAGCCTCCAAAATCTTTTCCCCGGCACTGCCGCCTTCGCCTGCAACCACAGGCTTAAAGGGATCAGGCTTAAAAGAGAAGGGCCGCTTCTCGGACCTTGCGACCTCCGGGAAAAGAGGGCCGTGGCCTTTGCCGGAATCGCTTCCCCGCAATCTTTCTTTGGCGACCTTCGAGGCGCCGGCATAACGCTTTGCCGCACCTTCGACTTTCCCGACCACCACCGCTACACCTCCGAGGAGCTTCTAAAAATCTTGGAGTCCGCATCGGCACACCGGACCGGTCTTATCCTTACCACGGCCAAGGATTTTGCCCGCGTGCCGCACTATCTGAAGGATACCTTCGCGGTTGCCGAAATCGGGATCGATTTTGGCTCCGATGAGGATGATTTTCGTAAATTTATCGAAAGGAGGCTAAAGGGAAGCCGCTTTTTTTAAAAAAGCACCTTTTCTTTCCTCGCCTCCTTTGCGCGGGCAAAGTTTTCAAAGTGGTTGCGCAATAAGGGGCAACGGGGGGGTAGCTTCGCCTCAATTTCCCAAAGACCCCCGGCTAAGAAAACGCCATTTTGCCGCAGCCCGGGGATCTTCGCTCATATTGGCGGCTTTGGAGCACAAAAGCCGCCACCGGGCATCCGGGTCATGGGATTGCAGCCATCTTGCGGCCTCATCCAGGACCCCAAGGGGCATTCTTGCCTCGATCCCGCTTTTAACGAGAGCGTAAACGAGTCGCTCGGAGTCGGGAAATTCCAGGACAGCCTTCCGTAAAATGTGGACCGCCAGGCAATCTTCCCCCTTTTGCTGTCGTATGGTTGCAATCAGAAAATAGAGGTCCTCCCTTAGCCATTTGGGGTTGCAAACAAAGCTGCCGGGCGGCCAGGCCGTCGCCAGGGCCATGTTTGCGCACAGAACCGCGCTGGCGGTGTCTCTGATGCAATAGTAGGAGAGGGCTTTTGCAAAGGAGGTTACCGGGTGCCTCACAAAGAGGGATTCGGCAAGGGAGCAGATTTCAATGGCCTTTCGGGGTTCATTTCTTCCGGCAAGTCTTAGGGCTGCGTTTCCCAGCAGTTCATGTGCGAAGGCCTGCTGCCGGATCTGGCTGGCGGGAAGTTTTAGAAGGGCTTCCAGGGCGGTTGCCAGGTGTTTGTAGCCCAGGTCGGTCTCGGCGCCGAGAGCCTGTGCCAGTTTGAACCTTCTGTAGATATCGGAGGGATCGTCCTCCAGGGCCTTTGCCAGTAAAAGAATATTGCGAGACCTTTTTTTTAGCTTCGTTTGCTGATGTAAATACCCGTAATGTTCGATTATTACGTTAGGTAGCGTCTCGCAGCGCCACCGTGGATCGCTCGTCATGATTTCCTGCAGCGCCGGGGTGACCTGCTCGTGAACTTTTCCCGTGTACCTCACGGCAGGCAACCGCCTGAAAAGCGGAGTGCAAAGGAAGGTCTCGCATTCCCCCCCCTCGTAGTGGTTGCGCATCACCAGCTGGCAAGCCAGGGCATCGGGGTTTCTAATCGACTCGAGCAGGGCAAATCGGGATGTCTTCTCCAGGTAACTGTCGGCATCCATGGAAAGAATCCAGTCCCCGGTCGCCATATCGATAGCGATATTGCGCGCATGGGAAAAATCATCCTTCCAGGCAACCTGAGTCATTTGGGATGCGCACTTTTTTACCAAATCAAGAGTCCCGTCCGTAGAGCCTGTATCGACTATAACTATTTCATCGACGATATCTTTTACGGAATCGAGGCATGTCGGGAGACAATCGATTTCATTTTTTACAATCATGCAAAGAGAAAGTCGTGGTCTTGCAAACATAGTATTCCTGCTTTCAGGGCCTGTAGATGTAAAATTATATTTGCAATGAGCGTGCCGCGTGGGGCAATGTTGCTGATTTAGGCTCACGCGAAGGCGCCAAAAAAGAGATCAAAGAAACACAATAGGAAACGTGTCCGGATTCCCCTGAGCGATCCCGGCTTGAATTAGCCCTCGAAGACCAGTCCGAAATCGCGCTTTTCGCGGCTTCGCGTGGGACACAATAGACCTTAGGTCAACAGTAGTGGGGGGATAAAGCCGGCGATAGAGTCGCGTTGCCCTTCTACTCAAGGCTCGCCGTGGATTTTAGCCGAATCGATCCCGATCGGCCAAATTTAAAGAAAAACTGCCTTAAAACGGAATATCCAGGACCTCTTCTCGCTTTTAATTGATCAGAACATGCCTTATTGTCACGGTTAAAAAAACTTGATTTGCCTTGACGGGCCGGAATTTTTACGGAAGGATAAAATTTCACGGTGGGTGATGCCGGTTTAAACGAAGGGAGATCGGCTATGTTGCTTCGCGTAAAGCCCTTGGCGGCGGGGGGAAAATGAAAATAAAAACTGGTTGGGCCTTTGCGTCCCTGGCCCTGTGCTTTCTGTTCAACCTGGGTTTTGCGGCTGTGATATTCTACATGAGCCGCGGGCTAATAGAGGGTTGCCGCCAGTGGATCGCGGCGCTGGGGGTGACGTTAAAGCCTTCCATGCCAGCCGATGCCAACAGAGCCTTTGACGGACTCTCGGCTCTTTTAACCCGGGCGAGCGGGCGCCTCTTGCCCGTTCTTGCCGTTCTCGCCTTCGCATTCACGCTGCTGCTGTGGTTTTTTATTTTTTTGACCGGGTGCGGCAAGTTGCGCCGCACCGCGGCCGAAAGTGCAATGGTTCGCGTCCAAATTCCAGTAGTCGACGTCGGGCACGAAGAGGAGGTGGCGTGCGAGAGCCAAAACCCTTGATGGCCCGGCCCCTTATCCTTCCCGCTCGTCCTCAGGCGGCTTCCTTTCTTTGATAGGGCCTCGAGGGCCAAATTTGAGTATCGAGGCTTTCGGAAATTTTTTGGTATATTTGCCACGTTTGATCGAAAGCGCTTTCGCAGGAGCGATTTTCCATGTAGCGGCGGGCGGCTTTGCCCATGTCCTTAAGGCGCGCCGTATCTGAGAGCAGGTATTGGATTGCCTCAAAAAGCGCCTGCCAATTGCCCGCGGGAACGATCAGGCCCGTTTTATCCTGGAGCACGTTTTCGCGCGGTCCTCCCGAATCTGTAACGATAATGGGCAGCCCGCACGCCTGCGCTTCGAGCACGACGTTGCCGAAGGTGTCGGTTGCGCTGGGGAAAGCGAAAATGTCGCAGCTTGCAAAGATTTTGCTCAGTTCTTCTCCTTCCCGGAAGCCTGTAAAGAGGGTGGGCGTTCCGGCAAGGGAATTTTTTAGCTCTTCGGTGTAAGGGCCGTCGCCTACAAGGATCAGCTCGACGTCTTTTCGGATTTGCACCAGGCGGATGAAGGCCTGGGCTAAAAGATGAAGGTCCTTTTCTTTGGATATTCTGCCCACATAAAGGATCTTAAAGCCGTCTGAGGCTTTGAAGCGCTGCTTTAAAAACTCTACGTCGCGCTTTGACGGGCTGAACTTCTCGGTGTCCACTCCACGTGGAAACAAGGTGATTTTCCCCGGATCTATTCCTCTTTGGCTGAGTTCGCGTCCGGTGCTCCCCGATGGGGTCAGGACCATGTCCATCTGGTCATAGAACCATGCGGTGTATTTCCAGACAAGTTCTGCGATGGAGTCGTCGCCGGTAAGAATGTGAGCGTACTGAGGGATGGCCGTGTGGTAGGCCCCGCTGACCGGTATTTTCAGGATTCTTGCCACCGCCAGCCCGGCCAGGCCCAGCGGGCCGGGGGTAGTGACATGGATTTGAGTGAATTGCTCCTTATAACAATAATCGAGCATTTCCAGAAAAGGGGGCAGAAAGATTTTTTGCTCCGGGTATTCGGGCAGTTCCAAGACCCCGATGGGGTCGAAATTTTTTTGACCTTCCAGAGTCTGCTGCGTTTGCGAGTCGCAGGTAATTGCGGTGAGGTCCCTGCCCATTTTTTTCGCAAGCTCCATCTGGTTTTTTAGACTTAGCGCCACGCCGTTGATTTCGTGGAAAGTGTCTGTAAAATGAGCGATTTTTGTGCGATCGCCGTTTTGGGAAATCTCGCCTTGGCAAGCATCGAAGTGGTTTAGGGCCGCTTGGCTAAAACGCCTGTCTCTGGAAAAAAGCGAAAAGGTTACGAAGTAGGGCGCAAGCAGCGTCCAGGCCGCTCCGGCTGAGCCAAGCGCTTGGAAAATATTAAAAAAGTGGGCCTCCGAGAGGTTGTTTGGCAGGCAATCCCAGAAATGGACAAGGACCTTGTTCGAGATCTGTTTTACGAAGTTAAACCACTGCTCGGACCCGTTTGCCGCTATGGCGCCCTCCTGGACGTTTGCCAGGACCGGATCGTGTTCGAGTAATTTTCGGGCTTCAAGGCGCAACAGCTCCCCTATGCCTGTATGCGGCCCGGTTTGCTGTTTGGACGTCTTGCGCTTTCTCCACGAATAGATGAGCCTTTCGAGCAAGGTTTCCTCCGATTCGGATTCGGCCTGGAGGCAGCGGTCCAGAAAGCGCAACACCGGGTCTTTGTTTACGTCTCCCTGCAGGTTGAGCTTTCTTTTATAGAAATTGTAGGCGATTCCATAGATGTTGTGGGACATAACGCAGGGGGTGGAACCCTCGCCCATGGGAGTGCTCTGTTTGTTTCCAATCCCCTTGAAAAACTCCCCAAGTTCTCTTGCCTGCCTCACCATCGTGTAACGGCGGGCAATATTAAGAGAGCTGTGATCGTCGGAGCCTCCGGTGAGCCCTTTTTGCCAGCTGTTTTCAAAAGGGGGCTCGATTGCGTGCTTGTTGGCCAGTATATCGATTGTTTCGGGGGTGAGATTTTGAAGAATGAGCTCTATTGCCCGGTTTTGAAAATCATCCCTTGCGCCGTTTAACTCAAAGGTTTCGAAGAGCAGTAGAAACTTTTCGAAATGTTCTATCGTGAGTTTGTCGTTTACCGAATAAAACGGGTGGGCAAGGACGTGGAAGATTGCGTTTGCCCTGAGATAACCCACAAGATCGAAGATGTTTTCCCGTACCTTTTGAATCTCGCGGTGAATCGCATCGTTTATATCGTAGACCAGTACATGAGCCTTGCATCGATCTTCGGGAAAGTAGGTCGTTACCTCTTCGCTGATGAAGGTCCCGGGCAGGTGGGCTATCTCCGCGCTGCCTGAAATTGTATTGTGATCGGTTATCGTTACCAGATCCATCCCTTTTCGCCTGGCGATCCTGTAGACTTCGGCGGGTTCGGTGAAACACTCCGGACACCCAAGCTTCTGGAGAACCCATTGGGATGGGCGAACTGAATATTTGGAATGTACGTGCAGGTCAATTTTCATCTGTACTCCTTTGGTCGCCTGATTTATTCGATGAGAATGCTCTGGCCGCCTTTTACCTTTTGGCCCGGCCGAACCTTTATACTCATTCCTTCAAAGGCATTAACGACAAGATCTACCTGAGAGCCTATCCGGATCATCCCCATGGTCTCTCCAGCCTTTGCGCAGCTCCCTTCGCTTAAAAAAACGTCTATGCCGTCAACGCTTCTTGCCGCGATCTGGACAACGTAGCAGGAAAGCTCTTTGCCTCGGTAGAGACCCTCGATTTTGGTTACCGTTCTTTCGTTTGCCACGATATGAGCGCTGTCTCGGTAAAAAGGAGCCCGTCTTAAAAGCGTGCGAAGGTGCATCGAAAACATAAAAAGGTTTCGAGGCGAGGGGGGATGGTGGTGAATAAAACAAATCTTTCCGGAAACGGGCATGCGGTTATAGTGGACGTTAAAGGGGCTCATAAAGATCCCGATCAGAATTTTAGGCCGCTCCATGTCCTCCCTTGTTATATCGTTAAGAGTGGCTTGCATCCCGGCTTTGATGTTGATTACGCTCTCCCGGGGAGTCATGTGTTTAACGTAGACTACCGTGCCGTCGGCAGGGCTTAGAATGCCGCTTCCCTCCGGGGGGATGGCGCGGCCGGGATTGCGAAAAAACCATAGATAGCGCCAGATAAGATAGAGTGAGGCGGAAATGACCAGACAGGCAAAAATATAAATTATTGGAATCACAGCTCTTTTTCATATCCCGTGGATCTATCCCGCAGAATGCGCACGAGCGCCATTCCGGAGGAAAAGGGGAAATCGATGATCTCGAAATGCTTTTTTTCCTTCCCGATGACCTTTAACCATTTCTTTACGCCGGCGTGTCCGATGAATTCCCGCACGTAAATGTTTGAATCATGGAGGAGAATGTAGGAATTTTTATGAACGTGGCACACAGCGTTCAAAAAGTCGCTTTTGACGTTTTCATAGGAATGGTTGCCGTCTATAAAGGCTATATCGATTTTTGGAAGTCCCAGGGCCTTATAGGAGGCAAAAAACTGGTCGGATTTTAATTTGTAATGGGTCACTATGTCTTCCACGCCGAATTGCTTGAAATGTTTTTCAACCTTTAAGGGTTCGCTCCAATTGTTTTTGCCGCCTATCGTTTTTAGGGGTCCGTTTTTTAAAAGGGAATAAGACGGGTCCACGAAGGTGAGCATCCCTGTTTTGTTGTCCTTCATCCCCAGGGCAAAGCAGACGACGCTAAAGCCAAATCCTGAGCCTATTACGACAAGGTGGCGGGGCCGCAGGGCCCTTACCAGGCCGTAGTAGAGAAAGCCAAACCCAAGGTTTAGATTATCGGGCTTTTCGTTGTGTCCCAAAGGCTTTGCGCTATCCAAAATCTCTCTTAAAAGTGCGGTGTTGAGGCTGAAGTTTTCCAATCGGGTTTCCTCCTCAAATAGTGTTTCCATGCTTTTTCTCCAATTAAAGGTTTTCGGCAACAATACCCGGGCGGGCTTGCCGGTTTGATGTCGGGGAGATGTTTTTTTCGTTACGGAAAAATCTGCGGCATTCTTTTGGCCCTGTGAGGCGCCTTCAAGGGGTGCTAGGCAAAAACTTCCCCCGCCTCTTGTCGGCCGGGGGAAGTTTTTTCCTCTTTTTTTCATTCGCATCGAAAAAGTTTAAAGTTCTTGGACAAGATTTTCGATTTAATAAGCAAGGGAAATCAAAATCGTGTGGATTTTGAGCCTCGGAGAGGACTCCGCGGAAAAACCAGACAAGGAAGTTGAGAAAACACATCAAGGAGGATTATCATGGCTCTCGTAGTAAACACCAACATGCCGTCTATCATGATCGAGAATATGTTGAACAATACCAACGATTCTCTAAACAATGACCTGACGCAACTCTCCTCGGGTTTGAGGATCAATTCGGCTGCCGATGATCCGGCCGGCTACGCGATCGGCAACGCGTTCAAAGCGTCCATAGCCTCGATGAACGTTGCCTCCCAGAACGCCAGCCAGGCTCAGTCGATGCTCCAGACCGCCGATGGAGCCTACAGCCAGATCAACAACATCATGGTGCAGATGAGCTCTCTTGCAACCGAGGCTGCCTCAGGGCAGGAATCATCGACCAACCTTGCTTCCCTCAATAACGAATTTCAGGATCTTGCCTCTGAAATCAACCAGATAGCCAACTCCACGGTCTACGGCGGCACGACCTTGCTGGCTAATGGGAGCGGCTCTGTAAGCGTCACTTTTCAGGTCGGAGACGTAAATTCGGCCAACGATCAGTTCCTGGTGACCATGTCGAGCGCAACCACCACCGACCTTGGTCTGACGAGTCTCAATCTTAGCAGCAATGCCAACGCTCAGGCTGCCATGACGGCTCTGGATAATGCTCTTACCTCCATCAATACAATGATGGGAAATATAGGTGGCTACCAAAATCAGCTTACCTATCTTACGAGCAACCTGACAACGAGCATTCAGAACTACACCTCCTCCGAGTCCACGATCATGGACGTCGACATGGCTTCGGCGGTAAGCGACATGACCAAGCAGCAGATCCTTGAGCAGTCGGCTATGTCGATGCTCGCCCAGGCTAACCAGGACCCGCAGCAGATACTCAAGCTGCTCCAGGGTTAACCCGTTAGATTCTTTGCCCCTTAAAAGGGCGGCCCCGTTGGGGCCGCCCTTTTTTCTTTTCAAGGGAAGGGACGCTCAAACACGGGATGAATCCTTCTCTCTAGTGCTCCCGTCAATCTGGTTTGCCTCCTGTTTTACACTCCGTTATCCCCAAAGCCTCTTGCTTTTCGCTTTTGTTTAAATGTGGCACATCTCTTGCTTCTTATTGGCTGCAAGCATTTGTTCCGGGTGGGCTCCTAAAAAGGGGTTCGATAAGTATGGCTTTAAAGGGCAGGTTGTTTCGGTGACTTTAGCAATCCTGGCCGATATCTTTGGCTGCACGATCGATCTTAAGATTGGAATGTGGAATGTCTTCAGGGCGGCGGCTTTTACCTGACAGCGGCCAAACGGGCTTTGCGGCAGGAAGCGATGTAAAGTCATCATTTGTGGAATATATTACTTAGTTTAGGCGATTGTGATTGCAGTCAATACGCATTCGCCCTCTACTCCAAAGGAGGAAAACCATGGCGCTTGTAGTCAACACTAACATGCCTTCCTTAACTATTGAGAACTTGTTGAACACTACCAACAATAATCTTAATAATGACCTGACACAACTTTCCTCGGGTTTGAGGATCAATTCGGCGCAGGACGACCCCGCCGGCTACGCGATCGCCAACTCGTTCAAAGCGGCCGTGTCCTCGATGAACGTGGCCTCACAGAATGCAAACCAGGCCCAGTCCATGCTTCAGACCGCCGATGGCGCTTACAGCCAGATCAACAACATCATGGTCCAGATGAAGTCTCTTGCAACCGAGGCTGCCTCAGGACAGGAGTCATCGACCAACCTGGCCTCCCTTAACAATGAATTTCAGGACCTCGCCTCGGAAATAAACCAGATTGCCAATTCCACCGTCTACGGCGGGACGACTCTGCTCGGCAGTAATGTCGTTACGGTCACTTTCCAGGTCGGCGACACTGCCAACATCAACGATCAGTTCGTTGTAGCCCTTTCGGGTGCGACCACGACTTTCCTTAATATAGCCGGTCTCGATCTTAATAACATGGCCGACGCTCAGACTGCCATGACGTCTCTGGACAATGCACTGACCAGTATCAACGCCATAATGGGAAATGTCGGTGGAATGCAAAATCAGCTGCAATACGCGGTGAGCAACCTGACGACAACCATCCAGAACTATACTTCCTCGGCCTCGACTATCGAAGACGTGGATATGGCTTCGGCGGTAAGCGATATGACCAAGCAGCAGATCCTCGAACAATCCGCAATGGCCATGCTTGCCCAGGCCAACCAGGATCCGCAGCAGATTCTCAAGTTGCTCCAGGGCTAATTCTTCCCCCATACTTTGCTCCCCCACCCTTTTGAGGGCGGTCCCCCTTGGGATCGCCCTTTTTCGTGCCTGGCATCCCAAAGGTGGGGCAAGCCGCGCGGTCATAGCGATCGCCCATCATGCTTCAGGTCGTATAGATGCCGACTCTTTATCGCTTCACTTAGAAGAGTGGTCCGCTTTTACTCTTTTGACCAGGTCGATAGACTATGGTCAAGTATTTGAATACGGTAAGCATGGAGGGAATGTCATATTTTTGGCGGAAAGTTTGGGGGACCTCTTTCCTATCGAAAGCATGATGGCCCGGACCACTCCTTGAAATAGCGATTAATCCGTTTTCCCTTATGTCTGTTGCCTGAATCGTGGAATCCTTCATTGCCTGCCGTTTCCCCTCGTGCGCATAATGCGGGGAAAAAACCGAGCGCTGTCATTAAGCTCCTGGAACCTGGTGGCATTTATCTTGCTTCTTGGGATCTTGTAAAGATCTACCGGTATGTGCTTTCCCTTTTTGAACCTGCGAAACTATGCTCTGGAAGGAATGCCATATCTTGTTCAAAACAGGATTAAACGCAATATTACAGGGAATTCCGCAAGTGGCTGTCCGGGGACTATTGCTGTAGAGCAAGTTAAAAAATAGGGGTGGATTGCATGAGTCCCGGTGTAGCATCTCAGAAGTTGGATGATATTCTGACACGCCGGCAAGGCAAGGTGGGTACGGCGTTATCATCCCCAACGATTGCCGGCGGGTATCGCTCGATTTTAGGGATGCAACACTCGAGAACTCATAAGGCCTATAGTCAAAATGCTTAAAAATAGCGAGATATAATATGAAAAAAATCTTACTTGTCAATCCACACCAAACTGAGCAACTTGGTTTTACAAATCCTCCGCTCGGACTTTTGTACCTGGCCGGCACACTGATCAAACACGGATTCGATGTCAAGGTAGCCGATGGCTGTCGTGAAGGAATAGCCGCGGTTCAAAAGGCTATTGTGGAATTCTGTCCGGATATCGTAGGAATAACCAGTCTGACGCCCGGCAGGAAAAAAGCGCTCGAAATAGCAAAAATGGCTAAAGAAATAATTCCATCCGCAAAAGTCATAATGGGCGGTGTGCACCCGACTATAATGTACGATCAGATGTTTAAACATTATCCCTATATTGACTACATAGCCATTGGCGAAGGCGAACAAACAATTTTGGAGTTGGCTCAGGAAAAGGCCATCTCAGAGATAAACGGTCTTGTTTACAAAAAGTCTCGGGAAATAATAGTCAACCCTGCCAGGAAATATATCGCCGATTTGGATAGTATTCCTTTTCCGGCTTGGCACCTTGTAGATTTAAGAAAATACCAGGCGAGAGGCGAGGGGATCTTTAGAGGTATTAATCTCAGTGTCGAGCCAAGAATTTCAGTCATATTTTCGAGGGGTTGTAGCGGGCATTGCAATTTTTGCTCTACCTGGTGGATTTGGAAGGGGTGGAGGCACAGGTCTGCCCGGAACATGGTCGATGAGCTCGAACTGCTCTATCACAATCACCGGATTAAGCATTTCTGCTTTGCCGACGATGCATTGACCGTAGATAGACAGGCAACTATCGACCTGTGCAATGAAATAATAGACAGAAAACTAAACATTGCCTTTCATGTCACTACAAGGACGGATTGTGTCGATGAAATTGTTTTAAATAAGCTGCATGAGGCTGGATGTTATGAGATTGCATTTGGAGTTGAAACGGCTTCACAATCCATATTGGATAAAATTAAAAAGAAAAATGAAGTTGCCAATGCGGCAAATGCAATTGCCCTTTCAAAAAAGGCCGGTATTACTACAACAGCATTGATGATTTCAGGAAATGTCGGAGAAAATAAAGATACTATAACTGAAACAGTTCAGTTTCTAAGAAAAACACAACCCGACGTAGTGGGATGTGCTGGAGCTCTATGGATTTTTCCAGGCACAAAACTTTATCATGACTGTAAGGACAGAGGATTTATAGATGATAGCTTCTGGCTTGGAGATGAACCATATAAAATATACACACTGGAATGGTCTCTCGAACAATTGAAAATAATGCACCAAATGATCATGAATTATAACGTCGGCGTTCAGTCTGGAGCTAATCAGGTTACCGACGCCACGACACCATCCGTTAAGTTTCTTGATAAGTGGAAAAAATATGTCAATATCGAAGCCAATGAATATTCCGCGACAACGCTTTGGCCGGATGCTCAGGCACAGCATCGGGAATTGATGGCCAAAATTCCACAACACTGTAGAAATGTTCTCGATTTGGGCTGCGGAGACGGATGGAGTACCCAGGCATTGATAAAGCAGGGGAAAAAGGCTGTCGGGCTCACAATCAATCATCGCGAGGCCGTGCATGCGCGAACCCAATACGGGCTGGAGCTTGCCGTTCATGATATGCACGACCTTCCTTTCCCGGACAAAAGCTTTGATGCGGTCTACTGCAGGGAATGCTACGAGCACAGTGTGGCTCCTTATATTGCACTTTGCGAGATGAACAGGGTCCTTGGAGTGGGCGGATACGCAATTATCAATCTTCCGTGGGATGATTGGATCCGGGAGGACTCTCATTATTCCGTGTTTAGTCCTTCACAAATGCGTGAAATGTTCTACAAATGCCGGTTTGTTGTCGAAGATGAGGGGCGGACATCCTTTGGCCATTTTTGGTACCTTGCCCGAAAGGCGGCCGAAATTGGTGAGCCTCACCCTTATAAACCCCCTGTTCCCGGTCAGAAGTGGATGAATGGACTATCCGGCAATCCTGCCGGCGGCCGGCAGGATGCGGCCCGACCGAAAATTGTTGCCATGATGCGTATTAAAAACGAGGGAAGATGGATTAAGGAAGTCCTCGATTCCATAGCAACCGTGGCCGGTGGGATTGTCATTTTGGATGACGGGTCTACCGACTGCACTCCGGAAATCTGCAAGGCCCATCGGGCGGTTATCGATTATCACTTTCAACAGGAAGGTTCTATTGACGAGGTTCGTGACAAAAACAAACTGCTCAAAATGGTTTTAGCTCACAATCCCGAATGGGTACTTGCCATGGATGGCGACGAAGTCTTTGAAGACAGCGCGCGGGAGCGTATTTATGAGGCCATAGCCAAATGCCCCGACGATGTTTCCACAATGGATTTCGAGTTTCTCTATATGTGGAACGATCTGAGACACTATAGGATCGATGGAATTTATAATAGAATTTATCACCATCGGCTGTTCAAACTCAAAGGTCAAAATAGTGAGAAGCTGACTTTTACCCCAACATCCCACGGCAGTAATTTCCACTGTGAAAGCGTTCCCCGCAATCTAACCGGAAAATCCATTGAGGTGGATGTAAAAATAAAACATCTCGGATACATGTATAGACAGGACCGAATCAATAAATACCGGTGGTACACGAAAAATGATCCTGCCCATGCGGCCAACGGCTATTATGAACATCTCCTCGATCAACCGGGAATGGTGATCGAGACCTGGCGTGAACGTCCCTTTTCACCCTCCGGGCAGGGGGGAGCCTCAAGGGTTTCCTCGAGCCGGTCCAAGCAGGAGTCAAAACCGGTCAGCTACTACGCCAATGCCCGTGACAACCTCGCACGCCTGGTGCCTCCACGAAGCAAACGCGTGCTCGATGTCGGTTGCGGGCAAGGTCTCACGGGCGCCTTGCTCCGCTCAAGCTTAGGGGCCGAGGTTGTCGGAATCGAAATACATGAGGAAATTGCCCGGGAGGCCAGCAAGCATCTTGACCGGGTACTTACCGGAGATATCGAAGAGATGGATTTGCCGTTTGAGACCGGTTACTTCGACTGTATCATTCTGGCCGATGTTCTCGAACACCTTATCGACCCGTGGGCCACGCTGCGTAAACTTGTGCGATACCTCAACCCCGAGGGCGCCGTCATTGCCAGTATTCCCAATATCAGAAACCTCGCGGTGGTCAAAACTTTACTCGACGGTTCGTGGCGTTATGAGGAACAGGGCATTCTGGACAGGACACACCTGCGCTTTTTCGCGCTAAGCGATATGGTGGCGCTTTTCGAACAGGCCGGCATTACAGCCGCGGTCAGGGAAGTCGTGCCCGATCCCCGGTTTAACGAGTTTATGAAGCAGTTTACGAAAGACTCCGGCACTAAGAACAACTTCGACATAACTCTTGGAAATCTCGTGTTGAAAAACATCTCCTCCGAGGAACTGAGCCGCCTTACGGCCCAGCAGTTCATTTTTGTCGGATCTCCAAAATCGGCGGCGGTAACCGATCCCTTTGTCCATGTGCAATCCCGACAGCCTCTGGTATCCATTATCATTCCCGTCTATAACAATCTCGAATACACTCGGCAATGCGTCGCCTCTATTTATAACGTTAAGGAAGGCCTTGATTTTGAAGTCATCGTCGTAGACGATGCTTCCGGGGATGGAACCGGTGATTTTCTTGCCGGCAACTTTTTCCCTCTTCGCGCAATAACCAATCCCCATAATTTGGGGTTCGCCCGAAGCTGCAACGCGGGAGCACATGCGGCACACGGCAAGTATCTGGTTTTCTTAAATAACGATACGGTAGTCACTCCCGGCTGGCTTCGCGCGATGACCTCCTGTATGCAGCGCGACCCCGCCATCGGACTTGTGGGAAATCTCCAGATTTATCCGGATAGCGGCAAAGTCCAACATGCCGGGATAGTGTGCGGCGACAACAATCTCCTTTACAGCATTTACAACAACCAACTTTCCGGCGATCATCCGGCCGTAAACAAAAGCCGCCAATTCCAATTCGTAGCGGGAAGCTGCCTGCTAATGGAAAAGGGGCTTTTCTTTCAACTCGGAGGTTTCGACGAAGCGTACAAAAACTCCTGTGAGGATGTGGATCTTTGTATGAAGGTCCGCCAGAGCGGCCGCAAGGTCTACTACTGCGCGGAAAGCAAAATATTTCATTTTGAGTCAAAAACTGTAAAAAATCATTCCAAAACCAGCAGCAATTACGGCATCTTCCTGCAACGCTGGGGGGATAAAATCGTTCGAGACGACCTGAAGTATCTCTGCGAAGACGGATTCGCAAAAGAATCGGCCCCGATGATTGTCCCGGGTGATGTCCGACCCCATGAGGTCGTCCTTATCGCCCCGCCTCGTTATTTTCCTTCGCCGGGGCTTTGCGCTTACACGGGACTTTCAAAAAATCTTGGTCTGGCCTATATTGCCGGACTGCTTAAACAAAATGGAATCAAGGTCTCTATTATCGACGCATTTGCCATGGGAATCGATAAGTTCGTTCCAGTCGATCTGGCCAATAAACGAGTATACCGCTGCGGAGCCTCCTACGAACAAATCGCGCAAGCGATACCCGGAAGTGCCGATCTGATCGGAATTAGCGTGCCTTTCACCAACGTGGCCGGAATTGCAGCGGAGTTGGCCGCATTTCTTAAAAGCCGGCTGCCTTCAAAAACGATAGTGTTGGGCGGGGTTCATCCCTCCACCTTTCCAGAGGAAAGCATGACCGAGGGCGTCGATATTGTGGTAAGGGGCGAGGGAGAGGTCCCCATGCTATTGCTGGCCAGGGGAGAAAAGCACTACCAAATTCCCGATATCTACTATCGCAACCCTGACGGAAGTGTTGCCAGTACTACCCAAACGGGAATGATTCAAAACCTGGACGCCTTGAGCTTTCCAGCCTGGGACCTCCTTCCGATGGATCTCTATGGACGGATTTCGCCTCGGGGCAACCGTGCCAATCCCGCCCTTTCGCTCATAACCTCGAGAGGATGTCCGTTTTCGTGTAACTTTTGTTCGATTCATCCCGTTGCCGGATCGCGCTGGCGCGCGAGGTCCCCTGAAAATGTCCTGGCCGAGATCCGGCTCGCCCACACTCGCTATGGAATAGAACACATTGAGATCGAGGACGACAATTTCACCATCAAAAAAGACCGTGCGATCGCAATACTAAAGGGCTTAACGGATATTTCACCCGGGCTGACCTGGGCGGCTCATAACGGAGTTCGAATCGATACGCTTGATGAAGAGCTTTTGTCGGTAATAAAACAATCGGGCTGTGTTCAACTCAATCTCGCTGTCGAACACGGCTCCAAACGAGTCCTCAAGGCAATGAACAAAAATCTCTCCCTCGACAAGGTAAAGGAGATAGTCGAGATTTGCGGCCGCTTGCAAATTAACACGCTCGGCTTCTGTCTGGTCGGCTACCCCGGAGAGACTGACGAATGTTTTGAGGAGAGTTTTCTGTTCTACCGGGAATTAAAGCGTCTTGGCCTTACCACCATTGCTCCCTTTATCGTAAACGCATACCCCGGCACCGCATTATACAAACAGGCTAAGACCAACGGTTGGCTGCATCCCGCCACGGAACGACAGCTGTTTTTCCTCGAGGATGAATTTGTAAGTGTAATCACACCCGAGTTTGATGAAAAAAAGGTTCGCCTCCGAAAAAAGGCTATGGAACTGTTGAACGTTTACCCCGAAATAGAATTCCAAATGGTTTCTAAATTGCTCAACTAGTGTGCCAGGGAATAGTCCATAAGGAAAAGAGCGGTATAATCTCGAATACATAAGGGATTTGCGAATGTGCCTGGAAGTGCTGAAAACCGGTATGCAAAATGTGTTGGCCCGCGATGAAATGCGAAAACAAGGCATCGATCTGGCTGGTGAAACATACGCCCGACAGACCGGTGTGCTTGCACGGATAGGGCGCATTGGCGACTTGAACAAGAGTTGGGACGTCCTAAAGACAGCCGAACTCATACGGGCCAGCTTTCCTGAGGAAGCCAGCATCCTCGATATAGGCGCATTTTGTTCCGAGATTATTTGCATTCTCCATGAACTCGGCTACAAAAACCTCCATGGAATTGATCTTAACGATAAACTCCAACTCATGCCGCATGCCGGCGAGATAAATTATGTAAACGGCAATTTTTTGAATGCCCCCTTCGATGATGGTTTCTTTGACGCTATTACGGCAATCTCTGTGATAGAACATGGGTTCGACTGCTCCAAAATCCTAACGGAAATGTCCAGATTGCTCAAGCCGGGCGGCCTCTTTATCCTGTCCATGGATTACTGGGATAAAAAGATCGATACCCGGGGGATAAAAGCTTTTGGCATGGATTGGTGCGTCTTCTCAAAAGAGGAAGTCAAAAGCCTTATTGACGAGGCCCAAAAATGCGGATTTGAACCGGTCGGAAAACTCGATTTCGACACTGCCGAGCGTCCCATAAGTTGGAACGGCAAACAATACACCTTTGCGTGGTGCGCTCTCAGAAAAGTCCGGGAAGCTCGCGCCTGCTCACCTGTAAACGATAAATCCGCCACCAACGCCGTAGACCGGGAAAAGATGGCATTTCTATCGACCTACAGCCAAAAATGCGGCATAGCCACGCATGCGGCCTTCCTCCGTGAGGCCATCATTCCCCTTCTCCACAAGCAAAAAGAATTCGATTCCGAGCCTTTGGTACTTGCCGAAGAAACAAACGAAGTTCTCTCGAAGGACGATCCGTATGTTTTTCGATGCTGGCGAAGGCAGCGCGAAACCTTCGACCGGGCGCTGGAAGTCATCCTCCAAAGGGGGGTGAGCATTCTGCATATTGAATTTCATGTGGGCCTGTTCGGCCAAACGGATATTGTCAATTTCGTCAGGCGATGCCGCCATGCGGGCCTGAGGGTATATAATACGTTTCACTCCTGCGAAATGCTCCTGCCCATGTGCGCGGATCTCATCAACAGCTCGAATATGTCTTTTGTCCACCTCGAACAAGGCCGCATTCGCTTCATTGCCGCCGGTGCCGATCCGGCTCTGATTCGGGTCGCTCCCCATGGGATCGTGGAAAAAGCCGCTTCGGCCATGAGCGCGGATAAGGCAAAGGAGAGGCTCAATATTCCAGCCGGGTCCAGAATTATATCTTCCTTTGGATTTTTTGAATCCCATAAGGGCGTGGCTGAAATAATCGAGGCGCTTGCCGATGTATTGAAAAGACATAATGCAATGTTTGTCTATCTGGGGGGGCCTCATCCAAGTAACCCTGGAAGTCTATCGTATATCGAATACTGCAGGAGCCTGGCAAAAAGACTTGGCGTAAGCGAGCAGGTTGTGTTCGTTACGAAATTTCTTTCCGAAGAGGAGATAGGCCTATTCTTGAGCGCCTCCGAAGTGATCGTGATGAACTACCGGCTGAATAGAAACGAAGCTTCCGGCGCCGTATCGGTCGCTTTGGCACATTCGCGCCCCGTGATCACTTCGGCCGCTCCTCCTTTCAGCCTGCTGGCGGACTGTACCTTCCAGGTATCCGACTTCATCGGGATAGCGCAGGCCGTGGAACTTTTATTCGCAAACCCCCGGTTCGGCCAATATCTCGTCCACCGTGCCAATCAATACAGGAAGGAAAATTCGTTTGGGAAACTGGCCCAAATTCTAATAAGGGTCTATGAGAAAATCCCTGCCGCCAACCCTGCCGTGCCGGGGATCATCGGGCAAACCGATACATTGGGTGTGCAAAAAACCGCGCCTCTTCTTAGTCTTGAAAAGACAAAACCCCTTCCATCCCGGCCGACTGGGAACCTTCCGGTCGTCTGGCGCTCACCCCTCCTGGATACCAGCGGCTATGCCGAGGAAGCGCGCCAATTTGTCCTTGGCCTGGATTCGATCGGGGTTGCCATTGGTATAGAACCCCTCAAATGGAGCGATAACCGGTGCCCGCTGGAGCCCGAGGCTCTCGCCCGATTAAATTATCTGCATTCCCGATCGGCGGATATGCTGAGAAAGCCTCATATAAGCGTTTCCCACCTTTTCCCGCCTGATTTTCGGCGCTCTTCCAATGCCGTCTACCATATCGGCCGCACAATGTTTGAAACCGATCGCATTCCGGCGCAGTGGGTAGCCGCCTGCAACGGGATGGATGAGATATGGGTGCCGAGCGATTTTAATATCACCACTTTTGCAGCTTCAGGTGTGCTCAGGGAAAAGCTCGTCAAGATGCCCGGGGGGATCGATGTCGATCTTTTCCGAACCGATGCGCCGGCCATTGCGATAGAAGGACGGCGGGAATTTAACTTCCTCTCCATTTTCGACTGGCACCTGCGAAAAGGCTGGGACGTTTTGCTTCGAGCCTTCGTCGAGGAGTTTGCCCCGCAGCAGGCAGTGTCCCTGATTTTGAAAGTTTGGTCTTCCATGGGGCTTTCGCTTGATCAAATCAAGTCCGAGGCTGCCGCTTATTTGCAACAAATGGGTCTGGGCCGCTCCTTGCCTCCCAATATTATTTTCCACGAAGCAAGGATACCCTCCTTTGAAGTTCCAGGTCTATACAGTGCCGCGGATGCTTTTGTTCTGCCGACCAGAGGGGAAGGTTGGGGGCGCCCCTTCATGGAAGCCATGCTTATGGGATTGCCCGTTATTGGCACCCGCTGGAGCGGCCAGCTCGAATTTATGAATGACTCCAACTCCTTTCTGATTGATTGCCGTGTTAGCGGTGTCTCAGAACCCGCCTGGCGCGAGGTCAATGCCTTTAAAGGGCATTCTTGGGCCGAGCCCTCCTTAGCCCATCTCCGGCGGCTTATGAGAACGGTAGTAAATAATCCCCTGGCCGCACGCGGAAAAGCTGAGGTTGCGCGGGCCCACATAGCCTCAAATTTCAGTCGCGAGCATCTGGCGCTCCGCGTGAAGGACCGATTGGAAACGGTTGAGAAACAGTTGGAGCGAAGAAACGGGACAGCGGTATTGGGTGGTGCGGCAAAAGAGGCAAATGTGGCTGATCCGCAAGCTCCATCCATTATCTGGGAGGGTTCTCAATTCGTGCATCACTCTCTCGCATTGATTAACCGGGAGCTGTGTCTTCAGCTTCTTAGCGCCGGATACGACATCTCCATTGTTCCCTATGAGCCCCATGAATTTGGAGCTGATGCCGACCCTCGTTTTCAGAAGCTGGAGAGCTGCTTCTTAAAAAAAACCTCGCGCTATTGCGTGGTTCATGTGCGTCATCAATGGCCGCCCAATTTCACCGCTCCCTCTTCCGGCCACTGGGTGATTATCCAGCCCTGGGAATTCGGCCGAATTCCCCGCGAGTGGGTCGAGCCGTTGAGCACGCTGGTCGATGAAATCTGGGTCCCCAGCAGCCACGTGTTGAAATCCTATGTATCAAGCGGCGTTCCCATGGACCGAATCCGCGTAATCCCCAACGGGGTAAACACCGCCCTGTTTCACCCCGATGCTCCTCCCTGCCCCCTGCCTACCCAAAAGAAGTTCAAGTTCCTCTTCGTCGGAGGCACCATCTGGCGAAAGGGCTTCGATCTGCTCCTGGAAGCCTACCGTACCACATTCGGCCGCGATGATGATGTGACGCTCATAATCAAGGACATGGGGACCGATTCATTCTACCAGGGGCAGGGCGCGCAGCAGACGATCCGCCAGATACAAAAAGACCCTCGGGCACCCGAAATTCTCTATTCTTCGCACAAGCTCGAGGAAGCTGAAATGCCCACACTTTTTGCGGCTGCCGATTGCCTCGTCCACCCCTATCGTGGGGAAGGGTTCGGCATGCCGGTGCTCGAAGCCATGGCCTGCGCTATCCCCGTAATCACCACCGAGGGAGGGGCCACCGATGACTTTTGTTCACCCGCCCAAACATTTCTAATCCCGTCGAACCGGCGGGAATTCAATCACCGCGATTTAGAACTCGCCGGTGGTGCGGGCTGGGTGCTCGAACCCGATCTGAACGCACTAAAAGCCCTCATGAGGGAGGCGGTGGACAAGGCGGCCGAGGCGAAGCAAAGAGCCCGGATGGTTTCTGAGCACATCCGAGGCCGCTATGACTGGGCGAGCATAGGAGGGATGGTCGCCGAGCGCATCCGCAAGCTTGTTGGGCAGCCCATACGCAGACATTCCCGGGGTAATTAACTTAGGCAAACCTCCGGCTTTGGCGGAGGTTTGCCTAAGTATCGGTAATGCTTTGGAGTCGATAAAACTTCCTCCCGCTTCATCACAGTCAAATGTTGTTCTCCATTTCGCCCCCAATTGGGGTTTCCCAGGTTGCTCACTGCGTAACGGGGAGCAGTGCTGTCCCACATTGTTACATTCTTTTAGAGGAGAGGAGAAAATTTTACTTGCAGGAGGTTTTGGCTCAGGGATATTTTGTCGCAAAACTTGGCAGAGACGAGTATATCATATCGGAATATATCGAACTTGGTTGCCGTTTAAAACCTAAAAGCGCTATACGCTGCGAGCTGATCGCAGCTATCGCCGGCTTCGGCGGACAACGCCGCTTAAGGATGAAAGCATGGGGGAACAAGTCCGAACTGTGCCTGGAACTATCGTATGGATGGCGCCTTTCTATGATCGAAGCGGTTTTGGAGTCGGGGCAAGAACGATGGTTTCCACTCTTCACAGGGCCGGAATACCTGTCAAGGTTATACCCGTAAACCATGTCGAATCAGGTATAGACGACTGCGATCTGGGCCTTATCAAATTCCTTGAATCCACACCGGTTATTGCTCCCGTTACATTTATCGTCTCTCAGCCGCCCAGCCGGACCCTTTTGGATATTAAGCTTCCCGAACCTAATATCAGAATACTTGCCACCTCAGTCTTTGATATGAGTGGGGATGCCGGATCGGCCCCCTCGGAAATGTTGGCGGTATGCAACGACATGGACCAGATTTGGCTCCATGTCGCCGGAGAAAGGGATGCCTTTATCTCCGCCGGCTTTGCGCCCGAAAAGGTGCACCACATTGCCTGGCCCAATCCCTGGCTGGAAAATCCGCTTGTGCCTCCGGTTTGCCCTGAGCCCTCCGCTACCGGCAGGCCGTTTCGCTTTCTAAATATCTCGCTTTTTCTGCCCCGGCGAAGATGGGATACCCTCCTTAGCGCATACTTCCAAGAGTTTGGACACAGCGAAAATGTCGAGCTCTACCTTAAAGCCAACTACCCTTCCTGGCATCCTGTGCCCGGAAAACCGAGGCAGGACCTCCTCGATCTGATCGCGGCGCTTCGAAAAAAGACCGGTTCTCGAGCAAGACTTACCGTCGATGACCACCTTGGCCTGCGTACCGATATCCTGAACCTGATCGACAGCTGTAATGCCTATATTTCCACTGACAGGGCGATTACCGGGCCGGTTTGCGAGGCTCGCGCAAGGAACCGGATGGTGGTTGTTCCCGCTGATTTTGGCCTTGGCGATATCGGTATAACCATACCCGTGGACCCCGGGGCTGAGAAAATCCCGTTTACCGGCGACATGCTGCTCTATGAACCCAATCACAAGGGGGGCTTTTTGCCCCGGCTCCATGTTAAGGATGTGCGCTCGGCTATGCGCCGTGCCTTTGAAACCTCGGTTGAGAAGCGCCGGAACCTGGCCGCGAGGGCTTCACACGTTCCGGGGCCGGCGCAGGTGCTCCCTTCCATGATTGATGCGATAAACCGGGCATGGAGCGCAAAAATACCCTCGACCCGGGGGCCGGCGGCCGTTACGGAACCGGCTTTACCCGCCTCGGCGCGATGTCCCGCTAAAAATCCAAAATACAAGCCCGGAATCACCGCAATAGTGCATACCCTGAATGCCGAAAAGCATATAGACGAAGCCTTGAAAAGCCTTCAGGACTGGGTCGATGAGATAATCGTCTGTGACATGAAAAGCGATGACCGCACTGCTCAAATCGCTGTCGAAAACTTTGCCAAGGTCATCTACCATGACAGGGTGAGCAATCTCAATGTGGTCAGAAACTTTAGCGCTTCCCATGCCGGGCATGAATGGGTTTTCTATCTGGAAGCCGACCAGAGGTTGCTCCCCAAGCTCGGTGCAACCCTGCGCCGCCTCGTTCACAATGAGCCGCGTTTCGATGCCCTGGGAATTCCCGTCAATGAGCACTGGTACGGCCGAAAGCTCCACATCTATGAGGCGAAGTGGCCATTTTTCAAAAGCCCGCAGCTGCTTCGAAACGGCTGCTTCCGCTTTCCCGACGGAGCACACCTGCCTGCTGCCATAAACGGTTCCATGGTAGTTCTCAACGCCAATCCTTCCGATACCGAGTCGGCAATCGCCCATTTCCCATGGGAGAATATGCGCCAATGGATGGCCAGGATGAATGAACATAGCGAAGAGGAAGCCCAAAGGCTTGACTCCTCGGGCGCTCGCTACAGGTGGAAAGACGCTGCCTCCGATTTCGTAAATGATTTTATCAACTGGCACCATCCAAAGGGGCATCTTGACGGCGCCTTGGGATTCTACGTTTGTTTTAATTTCGCCAATCACGCCTTCTATAAAAAGGCCAAACTCTTCGAACGTCACCTGTTGCGAAATGACCTGCAACCGTTTGAAGAAGAAGGCCCGCAGAGTTTTGTAGAGTTTTTCGAGTACATGCTTCAGGTCGCAAAAGAAAGAGAGCGGTTGCTAAAAGGGGAGCAGGAAAAAGTGCCGCCTGCCGCCGTTAGGCCCTCGGAAGATAAGCCCGAGGCTGCGCAGGCTTCGACCAAACCCGAGGATTTACTTCCCTCCGTTATATGGGAGGGCTCGCAGTTTGTCTACCATTCCCTGGCCGGAATCAATAGAGCGCTCTGCCTGGGATTGCTCGAAAGGGGGGTAAATCTTAGCGTAATACCCTACGAGCCCGATGAATTTACCCCGGAAAAAGGCTCAAAGCTTGCCGGGATTTTAGAGTGCCTAAACGCTTCCACTAACGGTAACCCTGTTGTCCACGTGCGCCACAAGTGGCCGCCAAATTTCGAGAGGCCTACACACCAGGGGCATCTGGTCCTTATGCAGCCCTGGGAATACGGGAGAATCCCCGCCGAATGGGTGCAGCCCCTTTGTACGATGGTCGACGAGATATGGACGCCAAGCCTTCATTCTAAAAAGAGCTTTGTTTCCAGCGGCGTTGCGGCCGAAAGGGTCCATGTGGTTCCAAACGGCGTCAACACAGATCTGTTTAATCCTCAAGCCGATCCCTGCAAACTGCCCACCTCTAAAAATTTTAAGTTTCTCTTTGTGGGAGGAACCATCTGGCGAAAGGGTATCGATCTGCTTCTGGCTGCTTACTGCGATATCTTCCGGCGAAGTCACGACGTTTGCCTGGTCATAAAGGACATGGGGCAGGATTCCTTTTACCGGGGCCAGGGATTTGGCGAGATGATCCATCGCCTCCAAAAAGAGCCCATGGCCCCCGAGATCATCTATATCACCCAGAAGATGGAAGAGCGCGATATCCCTGGGCTTATAACCGGTTGCGATTGCCTGGTCCATCCCTACAGGGGCGAGGGCTTTGGCCTGCCCGTGCTCGAAGCCATGTCCTGCGGAGTTCCGGTAATCACTACCGAGGGGGGGGCAACCGATGATTTCTGCCCTCCCAGGGGGGTCTTTCTGATTGGTTCCAAACGTGTGGAGTTTACTCCTAAAAACACAAGGCTTGCGGGAGGTGCGGGTTGGGTGATCGAGCCGGATTTAAATGGGCTAAAAAATCTTATGAAAGAGGCCTTCGAAAATAGGGCCATGGCCAGGCAAAGGGCTTTGGGCCTTTCTGAGTGGGTTAGGCGGGAATATAGCTGGCCGGTTGTGACTCAAAAGGTCCTCGAGCGGATTCGGCAACTTTGCTCCAAACCTGTTCTCAGGAACAGCCGCCGATAGCGGGCTGGGACAAAAAGCTCAAGGTAGATCGTCCAGGCAAGACTTTTTGCTCTTCAAATAAAAAAGCCGACTCGGTGGGGCAGACCGATCGGCTTCGAGGAGGAAAGATTTTCTTGTATGTTAGTCTGTATTAGCAAAGGTGATGCCAAGTCCCATTGCATTCTTATTGTGATATAATATCAATAACTTAGTGGTTGAGCCATGAAATTGGCAAAATCTAAAAACAAGCCTTAAAGCCGCCATGGCGGGAAATCGCGACAAAATCGCGCCCTTTATGGCGGCTTTATTTTTGTCGGATTGCAACTAGGGCTGTAGAAAGAATTTGCGGGTAATGGGGATTTTTAAGACGCTCTTTTTTACCGTTGCAACCAATGGAGCCAATGGCCCCCAGGTTTTCCCCCGGCCGGCCATAGCGCTCCCTCTTTTATCCAAATCGGATTCAGGCAGGAAATTCCAGGCTTAGTTCGACCGCTCCGCTTACGTAGGCCAAGGCGATACACCGGGCATAATCTTCACTTAAAGCGTGCCCCTCGAGCTTTTCCTGCTCATAGCAGCCGCAGCTGTCGCAGGAAAAACCGGGCCATTTTCTCAAAATGGCGTAATCCAGACACTCCGCATAGTTGCGGCAGAACACGTTGCGCCTGACCTTATCGCAGCTTTCAACAGCAATGTAGCGTTCCGGTTTTGCCCTTCTCATGACATCCTCCTTAATTTAGGGGACCGTTTCGATAATGGTTTTATTAGCAGCGGATCAGAAGAATTGATATTAGGTCAAGCAGGGGTTTGCCATACTGTGCCGCAGTATTTTGCGGGTACGAACGTACAAAATATGGGAAAAAGTAAAGTGGTGACCGGCCCGTTCCCAACCGGGCCGGCGGCTCGCTTACAATGGCGGGGGTAAGGTGTATTCCTTTGGCGCTGCCTTACCGGTTGCCCTTCCTGTTATTGAAGATAAGGACCAGCACGCGGGCTTGCCCGTCTTGTTTTATGTCGGTTTGGATCAAAAGGGGGCTTTGGTTTACCGAACCAGGCCTGGCGTGCTCAAGCTTTGGCTCGATAGTGAGGCTAAAGCCGTTTTGATTTTTAAGTTTTTCTTGGGAAACCCTCATGAACGTTTTGTCGTAAGTGAGTCCCGTAATCTTAAAAGGCTTATCCAAAGCGCTCGTTAGAGTTACCTCCGCTGAGCGTAAGGGCTCCGCGCCGCTAAGTTCTCCTATCATGACGGTTTCCGGGGAGGCTGATAATTGGTCCTTTATCACCCCCATGACGCGAACGAGCAAATAGGGGACCTTCGCCATATCGGTTTTAAGTTTGATGTATCCGCTGTAGCTTCCTTTGGGCAGAAGATTTGAGATTTCGAGCCTGTAATGAGTTCCGTCCGTTACGGTCTCAACAGAGTAGTTTATCGAACCGGTGAGGTTTGTTTCCATACTCTCTATGTGAAAAGGCGTAGTTGTGGCTTGCAGGTCCACTACGGCCGGCTGGAGCCTTGCCGCCGGTCCCGTGAGGGAGACGTTTGGCGAAGGCTTCATTTCCACAATGCCTTTGACCTTTCCCTCAACCTTTAAAACCGTTAGGGGGGTATCCGGATCGTTACTCTGGATGGTTGCCGTTTTTATGATGTCTCCCTGGAAAATGCCCAGGTCCACCTTCATGCTGACCTGTCCCTCGCCGCCGGGAGGGATTGCCGGATCATACCGGACAAGGGTGCACCCTCAAGCAACCTTGACGTGTTTGATTTTTAGAACCTTGCCGCCGGTATTTTCTACAGTGAATACATGCTCGATAGTGTGGCCCTGAAAAGAGGTGCCGAAGTTATACTCGGGATTTGGTATCTGGATGGAAGGCTGATCTTTTGCCTGCGATTTAGGGGCGCCGCTCTGCGCCCCGGCTGTAAAGGGGAGCGCAAGTAAAACGAAAAACCAAAGGAAAGCCGAAAGAAAAAATTTTCGATAAAGAGTAAAAACCCTCATGTAAGGAATCCTTCCCGGTTTGGGGAAACGGTGAGTCTTGGGATGATAAGGCCCAAAAACCGGCCTGACTGCGACAAGGCAACGCCAGAATAGCTTATAAAAGGGATGAAAATAGGGGAAGCGGGAAAAACTAAATTGTTGAAAAATTTAAGCGGCAAAAAACATCGCTCGACTTGAGAGCAGGTATGTAGAGGCGCCACCGAGCAACACAATAGCGAGCTGGGCGACTAAACTGGAATCGGTTCTGCTCCTTAAGAGCCTCAATCCCGCAGGGATTTTCCCGGTGTTTTAAGCCCCAAGACCGGTCCCGCCGGCCGATAACTCATTTCCTCGCGAGATCTCGGGCGTAAACCATCTGCACGCCTTCCTTCTTGAAATAAGGAGCCGCGGCCTGCAGGCATCGCAATGTAATGTCATGGGGATGGCCTATGGCAAGAGCCGCCCCGCGCTCCCTTGCAATTTTAACCGCCAGTGCGATCTGTTTGCCGATGGCGCTCGCCCCCTCAGTGTCGTCCAGGAAAACATTGCGTTTGAAAGTCGCCACCCCCATGCGCCGGGCTTCCTTCCACCCCACGCTCCTGTTTATCGTCATGCTGTCGATAAAGAAAAGCCTGCGATCCTTTAGAACCGACATGAGGGTTTGCATGCCTTTGACGTCCATGGTCATTTTGGAACCCTCATGGTTGTTGACGCCGTCGAAATAGGGGGAAATATGAAGGGCGGCCGCTACGCACAGCCGGATTTGCCCCGAAGTCATGGAGGTCATAAGAGCCCCCGGCCCAGGGTTTATCCGGCTGTTTAAAGGCTCCATGGGAAGATGAAGGATAACGTCGCAGCCCCTCCCATGAGCCATCTTGGCAATCTGGCTGCTGTAGGCCAGAAAAGGCAAAACCGACAAGGTGAGCCGAAAGGGAAGCGAGGCGAATTTGCGGGCGATATTAATATTGGGACCAAAATCGTCAATTACGATAGCAAGTTTAGGCCGGGTAAGCCCCGAAGCCGTGGCAGGGGACGCGGGGGCACTGCTGGAAGGCATGGGGCGGACTGCCGGCGCCTTGGGAGGGGCAGCAGGCGGTAAAACCGGGGCTTTTTTAACCGGCCATGCGGGGATTGGCGTGGCTTTTGGCCCTGTGGCCAAAGGTCTGCCCTCAGGGGCAAAAGACCGGGGAGGCCGAACAACTCTTGGCGCCGTTTTGGCGCTGGGAGACGTCGTGGCGACCTTGGGCGCTTGCTGTGGCGGTTGGGGCGGAGGTTGAACGACCGTTTTGCCGGGGAAATAGAGTAGAGCCGCCAAACACGACAGGGCGAGGATCCATAGAATCAAAATCGGCGTGGAAGGCCTTCTCGGGGTTGCAGCCTCGGGCTTGGAAGACTTTTTGCCCTTCTTTTGGGCCTCGCCTGCTTTACCGGTTTTTGTGCGCTTTGCGGAGGGCAATGTTTTTTCTCCGGCTCAGATTTTTCGGCTAACCGCGATTAAAAGAAAAAAACTGGCTCAAAATCCTGGTGCATGCACGGGGAATGGGGAGATGGAAGCGGTTTGAGGCGGCGGCCCGAAGGTTTGGGCGCCGCCGCGCACCGCTTCCGTAAAGAGCGCTTTTTCGAACAAAAACTATTTGCTCTGGGTTTGCGCAAATATCTGGTAGCCCTTTAAAAGGTCAAGGGCGCGGCTTACCTGGTTATCCCCCTCGATAAACTTCGTAGCCTCGCTCTGAGCAGCCGTTGGCTTGGGTTGCTTGGCAACGGTGGGGTTCTGGTCCTTGAAATGATGAGGCAAATCTTTTTCCCGGATATAAGAAGGGGAAGCCTTGCCGCAATTGGGCGAATTTGCCCCCGGAACTATCCTGTGAACCACGATGTCGGGCGTTATTCCCTCCGCCTGAATCGACCTGCCCGACGGCGTGTAGTAAAGGGAGGTGGTAAGGCGCAGGGCCGAGCCGTCATTTAGCGGAATTACCGTTTGAACCGAGCCCTTGCCGAAGGTCTGAGTGCCCATGATTATGGCCCTTTTGTGGTCTTGGAGCGCTCCGGAAACAATCTCCGAGGCGCTTGCGGACCCCCCGTTTACAAGCACCACCATGGGGAAGGTGAGCGGATTTGCCTTCTTGTGAGCCTCAAAGCGCATCTTTTGGTCGGGCAACCGGCCGCCCGTATAGACGATCAGACCGCCGTTTAGAAATTCATCGCTTACCTCCACCGCCTGGTCGAGCAAACCGCCGGGATTGTTTCTCAAGTCGAGCACAAGCCCCTTGAGGCCCGAAGGATTTTCGGCCTGGAGCTTGGCTATGGCCTTCTTTAAATCTTTTGCCGTTCCGCTCTCAAAGCTCGAAATCTTGACGTAACCAAACCCCGGTGCAAGTGTCATCGACTTCACGCTCTTAATGGCGATCATGGCCCGGGTAAGCTTAAAGCTGAGCGGCTTTGTCAAGCCCTTCCTATAGATCGTGAGATCGACCGTGCTGCCTTTAGGGCCCCGCATCTTTTGCACCGCGTGCATGAGCGTCATGCCCTGAGTGGATTCATTGTCGATTTTTAGTATCTCATCGTTGGCCTTGATTCCCGCCAGATCGGCCGGAGTACCCGCAAGAGGCGCTACTACGGTCAGAATGTTTTTCTTGATCGTTATTTCTATGCCCACCCCGCCGAACTTGCCCTTCGTCTCGATTTGAAGCTCCTTGTATTCGGTAGGCGTAAGGAAGGACGAGTGAGGGTCGAGTTCGCGGAGCATCCCGTTTATCGCTCCGTAGATGAGCTTCTTCTGGTCTGTTTTTCGTACGTAATTATCCTGAACGATCGACATTACATCGCTAAAAAGCTTCAGATAATGATAAGTGTCTTGATTTTCAGATGAATCGGCTGTTTTGGCCCAGGCCGGCCCGCCTGAAAGAAAAAAGAACAAGACGGTAGCTGTTAGTAAAGCAATAGGTCTAAAATTTTTCAACATATTGATTTCCTTGCTATAGCCAACTCTAAACGAGGCCCTACAGAGGTCTGCGGTTTGGATATGCCCGGTATCGCAATGAAATCCGGCGCACAAGGTATAATTTTTGCCCTGACGAATTTAACAGCACCACCTTCAAAGGGCAACCCCATTTTTGCCTCCCGGAATTTAAAAAAACGAAGTTTCTCGCCGTGTGAACTTTTTATTTCTTCGATACGTCTTTTCGCACAAGAGGCAACACATACGCCTCGTCCATCTTCAAAAGGACTACGGGAGGTAAAGAGAATGAAGTTTTTGCGCGGCCTCAAAATTGGTATGGCGGCAGTGTCGATTTTTGTGACCTTGTCAATGGCTTCGCCTGTTGTATACGCCTACGGCTACTACGGGCATGGCTATTACCACCATCGTTATTACCACCATTATGGATATTATCACCACTATTGGGGTGGATATTACGGAGGGGGATACTATCCCTATAGCTATTATTACAACCCCTATCCCAATGGCTATTATTATTCACCTTACTATTATTCCAATCCCTACTGGTGGTAATTCCTCGAAAGGCAGTGTGCCCCTTTATCGGGTATGGGCCTTTCGCCACGGCTAGACTTCCAGGGGATGCGAGGGTGAGCACAAAAAATGTGCCCACCCTTGTTTCTGGCTGGGGCTCATGTGTAGCGTGGCTAACGGCCTTTTCCAGTTTTGCTGGCATCGACAAAATAGGAGTGCGTGGAACTGTTATTGAAAAATACATAAACTGCCCTACATAATTTCACTTGGGATGGCCCCCCTTGGGACGTTATCTATCCCCGCCCGGTTCATTCCATGATCTGCTAAGCGATGTAAGTCTTAGTGCCGCCATCCTTTTTGCTAAAATTTCCCTTTTGGAAAAACTTCGCTTAACCCCTTTGCTACTATGCTCCCCAGGACATTTTTGCGCATGGCTGCCCGCAACTGCGCCTTGCAGCCGATAAAGCCTTTAAGATAAAAATTTTCGCTTGTATCTCCACCATCCTCTCCGAGGGTGCGCGGCTGTTAAATCCTTAACGTCTCGCTTTGGGCTGATGAGGTCTTATCCATCACATCTTTTATGCATAAAGGATACTTTGTGAAAAAGGAGGGATTTGTAAAGGATGCTGCTGGTTATTGGCCAAAGGCGATGAGTAGGTTGTGCGTGCTTCTTGCCCAGGATAGCCCGGTTAACCGGGCGGTGGGGCGCACGATGATCGAAGCTCTCGGGTGCCGGGTAGACGTTGCGTCAAACGGGTGCGAAGTTTTGAGCTCCATGGAGTCGAGAAGCTACGATTTGGTTTTGATCGACTGCTTGATGCCTTTGGTGGACGGCTTTGAAGCCGCTTGCGTGATAAGGCTAAGAGAAAAGCGCCTGGGACGGCCCCGGGCGGTGATCGTAGCGGTTGCGGCCTGTTTTTCCGAAGAGGACCTGCTGCGTTGCCTGGAGGTCGGCATCGACGATTGTCTCATTAAACCCTTTGACATGCCCGAGCTTTCCAAAGTGCTTGCCAGGTGGGGCAGCCGCCTCATGTGGCCTTGAAATAGCCCTTGGGAACCACAACGATCCCCCGTGGAGTAACGGAGAACTTTTCCCTGTCGGTCTGGGGATTGATCCCGATTTCGGTATTGGGGGGAATGACGTTTTCCTTGTCGATTATCGCCTTTTTTATCTTGCAGTGGCGCCCGACTTCGACCCGATCCATTATGACCGATTCATCGACTTGAGCCCAGCTTCGCACCGTTACATCGCAGGAGAGCACTGAACTTCTCACCGTGCCCCCGCTGATGATGCAGCCCGGAGAGATCAAAGAATCCACCGCGGTGCCTATGTGATCGGGTTCGTTGAAGACGAACTTGGCGGGCGGGTACTGATGGGCCCTGGTCCTTACGGGCCAAAGACGCCCGTAGAGGTTGAAAAAGGGATCGACGCCGGTCAAATCCATATTGGCGTTCCAATAGGCGTCCAGGGTGCCCACATCTCTCCAGTACTGGGAGTCGCGGGTGGCCTCCACCAGGTGGGGCCTTCTCACCCCGTCGGGGTCTGCGCGGCGTATATAGTCGCGGATCCGGTTAAAGCGTCTGAAAGGGTAGGCGAAGACCTTGACTTGGTCAATGATCCTTGGGATTATATCGCCGCCGAAGTCGTGGTAGTCCATCTTGTAGAGTAAATCGAGAAGAAGTTGGGTTTTAAAAAGATAGATCCCCATGGATGCCAGGCAGTGCTCGGGGTCGTCGGGGATCGGCCTGGGATCTTTTGGCTTTTCCTGCCAGGCCCGAATCCTTAAATCATTGTCGACCTCGGCTATGCCAAACTCGTTGCCCTGCATGCGATCGACTTCCAAAAGCGCTACGGATGCATCGGCTCCCACTTTTTCGTGGTAATCGCGAAAGGCCGAATAGTCCATCTTGTAGACGTGGTCGCCCGAAAGGATCAAGACATAGCGGGGCATTTCACGCTCTAGGAGGTAGAGGTTCTGCCTTACCGAGTCGGCCGTGCCCCTGTACCAATCCTCGCCGGTTCGCTGCTGCGGAGCTACGATTCTTAGGTAATGGCCAAGATCGCCTGAAAATATCTTCCAGCCCTCTTCGAGATGGTCCACAAGAGACTGGGACTTGTACTGGGGGAATACCAGGATTTTATAGAGCTGGGAGTTTATGCAGTTGCTAAGAGGAATATCGATGAGCCGGTATATTCCTCCAAAGGGAACCGCCGGTTTGGACCTGTCGGAGGTAAGGGGCATGAGCCGATTGCCCCTTCCTCCGGCCATGATGATGGTCAATACGTCTTTCATCGCAGACGCTCTTTTCGTTTGGCTATTTAGCTCCGTTCACAATGGCCATGACATCGCTTGGCAGTCCGTTGTCCTGGTATTTGATCGTGCCCTTTTTGTCGAGCAATATAACGTAGGGAATGCCCTCGACGCCGTATTCTTGCGAAACCTTCGAGCCTTTGTCGTAGAGTATCGTATAGGGCAGATTCTCGACCTGCTTGTAGCGTTTGACCTTTTCCAGAGAATCTCCGTTGCCGACATCGATTGCAAGGATCTCCAGCTGCGATGGGGGAACGGTATCTCGCAGCCTGGCCAGCTCCGGGGCCATGTCCCTGCAGTGAGGACACCAGGTGGCGAAAAATTCGATCAAAACGGGCACCTTCCCTTTGTACTGGTCCAGGGACACGGTGGCGCCGTCGGTGCTTTGGAGCGTGAAGTTGGGAGCTGATTGTGCGCTTGCGGGCAGACACCAGGTTAGAGTTGCCAGAAGCAAGGCGGGAATGAAAAACATAACCAATCTTTTGCCGGTCTTTGGATTCATATCCAGAATTCTCCTGCTTTAATTAAAAAATACTCTGCTGCTATAATCATTAAAATCCCAAAAATCTTCTGTACCCGAACCATCCATACACCCGAACGGGGCAGTGAGGCGAGAAGCCCTGTAAAGGTGCCTACGAGGATAACAAGGGTGCCCAGGCCAAGGGAAAATGAAAACAGCATGCCCATTCCCAGTACGATTTCCCGTTTTACGGCCACAATGGCCAGAAGAGAGGCCAGAATAGGGGTCGTGCAGGTGCTTACCACCAGGGCCGAAGCGCCGCCAAGAATCATGCTGGTAATGACGTCATGGCCTGAAAAACCGGTAACCTTGAGGTTGTTTAGAAACCCCGGCGGGGCAAGAGGGACGGCTTCGAGCATCACGAGGCCGAAAAGAAGCAAAATATTGGCCACGGCCACATAGACCCAGGGGTTGGCTGTGAGAGCGCCGAACATCTGGCCGGTAAGAGCCGCGATGGCGGCAAGGCTTGAATAAACGATCGCCAGGCCCAGCACATAAAACAAAGAGAGAACAAAACCCCGGCTTCTGCTGCCGTTGGCCTTGCCGCCGATAAAGGCAACCGTTATCGGCATCATCGGGTAGGTGCATGGGGTAAAACTGGCCAGAATGCCTCCGAAAAAAGATAGGAGTATCGCAAGCCATGGCGAATTATGAGCGATCTCGGCAAAATGGCCTATTGTCACCATAGGAGCCGCCTCATTTCTAGTTTGAAAAAATCAGATTGCTAATTACTAAAGCGTACGATATCGGCATTCGTTCTGCAATGGAGCGTGCCTTACCGGTGCGCTTCCAACAATTGAACTCGAAATTCCCCAGGAGGGCAAGATCTGTTCGATTACTTTGACGCTTTGAATTTCCCTTCTGGTTTGGTAGCGAAACCAATCGAGAAGTCCTCCCAAAAGCGGCGCCTTCATTTCCTGGCGCATGCGCAGCCGCCAGGTTTTCTCGAGCGGAATTGTGCGCATGTATTGTATTAGCGCCAGTGTACCCGTATCAAGAGCAATATAACTCCTATCGGGATAAAAATGATCGGCGCATATAAGTTTTCCCCGAGCCGGGTGCCAGAACCACTTGGGGGACGTCTTCAGGGCGCGCCGGCAAATCTCGCATTCGTCCAAGGCAGCCATATAACCCATGAGCGACTGAAAACGCAAGAGGGCCAACAATAACACATGTTGGGGATCTTTGTCGCGCTCCAATCTCTGGAGTGTCTCTTTGTGGAGGAAAAAAGAGGCCGCCAGGGGTTCCCCCTCGGGGACCATCCCCAGAACTATTTCGGAAAAAAGCGCCGCATAGGCCCACTTTTCTATATCGGAGCGCATGGGCAGGTAGGCTTGCGTTAGCGTGCAGCCCTCGATCCAGGTAAAGGAGTTTTTCTCGCGGCATTGCACCCTTACAAGGCTGCTGGGTTCAAAGACATTTGCGAACCTCTTTTTGCTTCTCCTTGCGCCCTTAGCGATACCGCGAAGCTTGCCGCACGCAGCCGAGTGAAAAGTCACCAACCGATCCGATTCTCCATAATCGCACGTGGTCAAAACGATAGCATCGGTTTCGAATCTTTTCATCTCTATCGGCTAATTGAGCTTGGAATCAAAATTATTGATTTGATTCTAAACGCATCTAAAAATTTGTGCAACACAGGCCCGAAACTATTTTCACTTTGGCTCTCCCCCGTTTGCAAAGTAGCGGTTACAGGCATTGAGATAGGCTCTGGCGCTGGCCTCTATAACGTCTGGACTGCTCCCCAGACCCGAATAGATGTCCTCTCCGATCTCGACTCGTACCATCGCTTCGCCAAGAGCGTCCCGCCCCATGGTGACGGCCTTTAAGTCGTAGTCGCGAAGTTTTCCGGGTATGCCGGTGATGCGCTCGATTCCTTTAAAAACCGCGTCGACCGGGCCGTCCCCGGTTGCCGCGTCGGTGTAGAGTTTGCCTTCTCGTTCCAGTGTGACCGAGGCGAGCGGCACCATTTTGTTGCCGCTCATTATCTGCAGGCTGTGCATCTTGAAAAGCTCGGGAACTTTAAAGACTTCGATTTCCACAATCGATTGAAGGTCCTGAGCCCCAATTTCCTTTTTGCGGTCGGCAACGTCTATAAAACGGTTGTAGACCCGCTCGAAGATCTCGGCTTCGAGCGTAAAACCCAGTTCGGCCAGTCGGTGCTTAAGAGCTGCCCGTCCCGAGCGGGCCGTGAGGACCAGGGTTTGCTCTTTTATGCCTAATTCCTCGGGTTTCATGATCTCGTAGGTGGTCCTGTCCTTAAGGATCCCGTCCTGGTGGATCCCGGAGGAATGAGCAAAGGCGTTGCTGCCAACTATTGCCTTGTTGGGCTGAACGGGAATGTTCATTATACGGCTAACCATGCGGCTTGTGCGGTAAATCTCCTGGGTATCGATGCGGGTTTGCGCCTGGTAGTTTTCAAACCGGGTCCTTAAAACCATGACTATCTCTTCCAGGGAAGCGTTTCCGGCCCGCTCGCCTATGCCGTTGATAGTGCACTCCACCTGGTCGGCTCCGTTTCGAACCGCCGCGATGCTGTTTGCCACGGCAAGGCCCAGGTCGTTGTGGCAGTGGACGCTCAAAAGTACCCGGTCAAGGGCAGGCACGCCCTGGCGGATCCTGTAAATGAGTTCTCCGTATTCTTCGGGCAGAGCGTAGCCCACCGTATCGGGAACGTTTATGATAGAGGCCCCGGCCTGGATGGTTGCATCGATTATGCGGCACAGAAACTCAAAATCGGTCCTCGATCCGTCTTCGGTTGAAAACTCCACTTCCGGACATAAACTCTTCGCATATCTTACGGCCTCAACGGCCATCTCCATGGCTTTGCCTCGGTCGCTGCGAAGTTTTTTCTGTATGTGGATGTCCGAGGCCCCCAGGAAAACGTGTATCCGTGGACTCGAAGCTTCGCAGACCGCCTGCCAGGCTATGTCGATGTCTTCCTTTACCGCGCGGGCAAGGGCGGCGATGGTCGGACCTTGAACCTGCCGGGAAATTTCCCTAACGGCTTCCAGATCTCCTGGCGAAGAACAGGGAAAGCCGGCCTCGATCACGTCGACATTGAGTTTTGCGAGCTGCTTGGCGATTTCGATCTTTTGCTTCTTGTTAAGCTTTGCTCCGGGGACCTGCTCGCCATCCCTGAGCGTAGTGTCGAAAATATGTATCCTTCTGCTCATCTTTTCCTCCTCGTGCCGACGCGGCTGCAAAAAAGGTCATAAGGGTCATGAAAAACAAAAAAGGCCATGGGGGAGAACCCATGGCCTTCGATTATCAGTTGGTTTATGCTCTTAGCTCATTGAGCAAAAGGCGCCTGGTCCTCCTGTCCGGCTTTGCGGACTAAGTAGTAGAGATAGTAGGAGATTGAAAAAATCAGGGCCTCTCATCGTAAAAACTCCATGGAAAAATCTTTGGCAACGCATAGAGCCATATATCCCCTACGGGACTGACAAGTCAACCCCTTATCGCGTATACCACGACGAAGCAGGCCGCAATTTCGGCCAGAAACAACAGAGAATAGAGGGCGTATTGGCCCAGGGAAAAGTCCTCTATTATGCGGTTGGCTTCACTCATCCTGGAGTATGCTTTTTCGGTATCCATCTTAAAATCCCACCTTGCGTTAACCTGCCCAACGGCCGGAGAATTGGGTTCAACCATCAATACCGCTTGCCAGACAATACGAGTCCCCATTATATTTGCCGGGAAGAAAATAGCAAGCGTTTTCAAAAAAGTTTGTTTCCGGGTCCACTTCCTTAACCAACTGGTATTCCAATTATGTTTTCAACTTCGGCTAAACCCGGCCTTTCCTTTATTCCCCCAGACGTTTTAGCGGTAATGGACAGGATAAGCCGGGCAGGTTTTGACGTGTGGTTGGTGGGAGGGGCTCTGCGCGATTTTTTGCTTGGCATCGCCCCCCACGACTGGGACCTTGCAACAAGCGCTTCCAGTGCCGATATCGTCTCGCTTTTTCCCTCCGTTATCCCTGTTGGCATAAAGCATGGTACCGTCCAGGTCCATACGCGCACCCGGGATATCGAGGTCACTAGCTTTGCTCCGGGCGGGGAGACGGGAATTCTAAACGATTTGGGGCGAAGGGATTTTACCCTGAATTCCATCGCTCTTTCCTATCCGGGCGGCGAACTCCTCGATCCCAACGGGGGGCGCCAGGACTTGAGCGCCGGTCTGATTAAGGGGGTTAAAGACCCTTGCGCCAGGTTTTTGGAAGACCCCCTCAGGATAATTCGCGGAGCAAGGATCAGCGCGGTTTACGGCTTTAGAATCGACCCTGCGACCTTTACGGCGATGAAAAAGTGCGGTGCAAAACTCGAAACCGTTTCCGGGGAAAGAATCCGTGAGGAAGTGCTAAAAATTCTCGCCTCCAAAGATCCCGCCCTTGCCTTCGTAGCGCTTCAGAAAACCTTTGCCCTCCAAAGGATTCTTCCATTTCTTGACCGTCCGGGAGATGTTTCGTGCCAAACAGGGGCAGGGACGAGTCCGTTTGAACAGACTGTTAATTGCATCAAACACTGCCCGGATAGGACCCGGTTAAGGCTTGCCGCTCTTTTCTGTAAAGCGGCGGATTCCAACCGCGCAAGCGCCCAGGTCGCAGGAAAGACTCTTAAAAGCTGGAACATGTCCAAAAGACTCATCGCGGAAGTGGCGACTATCGTGGAACGCCGGATTGGAGGGGAAGCCTTTGCCTGGAGCGATGAGCGCATAAGGGGGTTCATAACCGAAGTGGGGCCGGACCTGTTGGAGGATATTATCGCACTTTGTGAAGCCGGGATGCTTTCAGACCGGGCGCCGTCAGAGGCGCAAAAGGAAAAACTCGAGCGGTTTCGCTCTAACGTTAAAACCCAACTGGGGCTTATGTCCGCCTTTAGCGTTCGCGAACTTGCCCTTGGCGGAAAAGATATCGTAAAAATACTTGGCATCGCCCCGGGACCCGAAGTCGGCAAAGTCTTGAAGGCTCTGTTCGCTCTTGTCCAAAAAGACCCCGGCCTTAACACCCGTCAAAGCCTTACCCGCATAGTCGAACAAAAGTACAAAAATCCAGATAAAGCCTGAAGGGAAGAAAAGAGCCCGTTTGGCTTCCGATGCCAAACGGGCTCCAGGTTTTTCCGCTTAAGAGGGAAAAACTACGCCGCTTTTGCGGACAAGGCCGGCTGACCTACCAGGGGGCTGCCTACCGGCAGTACATTTCTGCCGAAAACTTGCAGAAATATCACGTGCGCCATCATATACCACGCAAGAAGGGCGCATACGATCAGATCGACTGCGGTAAAGGTCAGAACCTGTTTCATTCCCTCGAGAAACACCAGATCCAGGCCGATAAAACCAACCAGAAGAGTCAAAAAAGTAAGAAACATTGCAAAATGGATTGCCAAGGAACCTATCAGCATTATGAATGTAAAAAGTGTAAAGACGACCATGAACCAGCCGACGTCTGCCGGTGTGATTTTAAGAAATTCATGAACAAAGGTCTGTCCCTTTACGGTCTCGACTTCCAGAAGGAAGAAAATAAACGCCAGTGCGATCCAGAACGCGCCATATGCCGAAAAGGCGCAGAAGCCGAAATTGTTGCCCGTGTTGAATTCCAGGAGGCCGGCTATGAGTTGCGCGGTTCCTCCAAAAGCCAGAGCCAGGCAAAAGACTACCCCAGGATTACACAATCCAAGATTGTGGAACTGAAGCAAAAGCGTGGTCGCACCGAAACCTGCAAGCCCTACTACCGCCGGATTACCCAGAGATTGTCCTGCTGCCATTGTAAAACCTCCTAAGATAAAAGTGCGTTATTTAAGAAATTAAATGATTATACGGATGACCGCATAGATGTACGCCGCCAGACGCTTACCACCCCCCCTCGATAAAAATACAGAGTGAAACGCACTTATGGTGTTTGGAAATAATAACAGTGCAATCGAAATCTATGGGAAAGCAAAACGAAAATGGGCGGAAAAAGCAGGCAGCGGGGAAAAATCATCGCCTGAACGTGAACGGGGAAGAGCAGCCGCTAAGAGATAAAGATTGTGCAAAAACGGTCAAAACTCATCTCACATCATTGCGGCCCAAATCTATAGAATAAGAAAGACGGTGTCAAGCTAATTTAAAGCACCTTCCAAAACTTGCGCTCTGCCGGTGTCACCGTTCCATAAAACGGAATGATCTTGCCGATCAGCCCTGCCTGTTAAAAAAACCGGCTTTCACCCGTTAAATCTCATGGAAGAGCGATTTTAGGGACCCAGTCGAACTTGCTCTCCTCCGGGCCTCAAAAATGAAAATCGGCTTTTGGTCTTTTAGTGCCCGCCTGTCTGACTCACAACCGAGTCTAAGAGGGAATCCACGGTTTTTGCGATGAGCGCTTCCTCGGTTATGAGAGGAAGCATAAGATAGAGGGTAGCGCCAAGAGGCCTCATGAGAACGCCTTTTTTTAGCATATCCCGGCAGATGCGCCTTGCGCGCTCAGGACCTGACATGTTTTCCTTTTCGCTCAGCTCGAAGGCCGCGATCATTCCAAGGCACCGCACGTTGGCTACGCCCGCGACTTCTCGAAAAGGTTCGAGCCTTTCGGCCAAAACCTTCCCCCCGCTCTGTGCCTTTAGAACGATATTGTCTTCCCTGTATATATTTAGACACTCGACGGCCACGGCGGCGGCCAGGGGATTTCCGGCAAAAGTGTGGCCGTGGTAGAACGTGTGATCGAGGGGGTGGTCGGCGAAAGTATCAAAGATTTCTTCCTTTACCACTGCGCCGCTTATGGGCAGATAGCCCCCGGAAAGGCCCTTGCCGATACAGACGATGTCGGGATCAATCCCTGCGTGCTCGAAGGCGAACATCTGGCCGGTTCTCCCAAAGCCCATCGCGATCTCATCGACTATTAAAAGAACACGGTTTTTGCGGCAAACCTCGCAGAGTTTTCGCAAACACTTTGCCGGATACATTTTCATTCCGGCCGCCCCAAGACACATAGATTCGACGATTACGGCCGCAAGCTCGTGGGCGTGCTCCGCTATCTTGGCCGTGATGTCTTCTAGGCAGCGCATCCGGCAGTCCGTGTGCGATTGTTTATCGGGGCAGTTCGCGCAGTCGGGGGTCTTTAGCTTGTGGACTGGAAAGAGAATGGAGCGGTAGGGGGCGTGAAAATCGGGCAGATACCCCACTGACATGGCCCCGATGGTGTCACCGTGATAGCTGTCTTCAAAGGCGGCAAAGCGCGTGCGGCCCGTCTCACCCAAATTGTGCCAGTATTGAACCGCTACCCTTAGCGCCGCTTCAACGGCGCTCGCCCCGTCGCTTGCAAAAAGAGTCCTTCTGCCCGTGTCGGGAAAGAGGTCCGCGAGGGCCGAAGCCAGTTCGACGGCGCGCGGGTGTGTGAGGTTTCCAAGGATGGAGTGCTGAAGTTCTCGCGCCTGGCGGGTTAGCGCCCTCACCAGCCTTGGGTTGCTGTGGCCAAGGTTGCAGGCCCACCAGGACGAGATCGCATCGAGGTAGCGCTTTCCCTCCGCATCGAAAAGATAGACGTTTTCGCCCCGTTCGATTACCGGAAAACCCTCTTTTGCCGCCGAGTGCTTGGTATAAGGATGCCACAGGCTTGCTCGGTCCATGCGCATGTAGCTCTCCGGCGTTTTAAGGCTGTCTTTGCCTGAGGTGGAATCGACCTGGGGCATAAGCAGATCGGCCCGAAAAGACGAACGGAGGTTGTCCCCGCTCAATTCGGGCAGGTAGGGGATGTGCCCAAGCAAGGGAGCCTTTGCTGATCTCGAGATGGTTTCCACGTTGTCCTTCTCGATTTCTCCCCAGCCGACTTTGGTTTCGCAAAAGATGATGCCTTCAAGCGCAATCCCCGAACGTTCCAGCTCTCTTAGGGTGAGCATCGTGTGATTGATGGTCCCAAGGCCCGGGCGGGCCACAAGGATCACGGGAAGACCCAGGGCGCTCAGGAGGTCGAGCATGGTCTCGGTCTCCGAAAGGGGCGCAAGCAGCCCTCCCGCGCCCTCTACGACCACGCACTCGTGTCTTTGCAAAAGGTTTTGGTAAGCTTCCACGATGCGTTCGATCGAGATCTCGCGGCCCGCACGCGCCGCCGCCAGATGCGGAGAACAGGCAGGCTCGTAAATGTAGGGAACCATATCGCGAAGGTCTTCCGGGGGCGGACTTAATTGGGCCATGCGTAGACAAAAGTCCAGATCCGGGCTGCGAAAACCCTCTTGCGACTTAACGGCCCCCGTCTGAACCGGTTTCATCGGGACCGCGTCGATCCCCCGGGCTCGAAGGGATACCAGCACCGCCGCGGCGGCAACGGTTTTCCCGGCGTCCGTGTCCGTGCCCGTAATGAAAAATCCCCTTTTTGCCTTCATATTTACTCCCCGTGGCGAATTTGCGGGATAAGGGGGCCGCGATGCTCCATTTGTCCTTAATCCCGGCAATTTTCTTATTTTTTTCGCGCTCTAAGGTAGAGAACGCAATAGGTTGCGGTAACGCCCCCGCCGGGGGCTGGAAAATTTCCGTCATAATAATCGGTAAGTTCGAGTAGTTCTCTACGATTGAGCCGGTTGCCCTGAGCCTCGGAGCTTGCGGTAACTCCCTGCCTGTTAAGGCTGCGAAGGAATTCGCGGGCCGAGCCGCTGGTTTGGCAAAGCCTCTCCTGGCGGGTTTGCTCAAGACTGAGATCCGCGGCCTCTACGGCTTCCAGGATCTGCTCGACCGGGGGAAGCTTTAAGGGCGCGGGCTTGTCCGGGAAAAGTCGGGTCCTTGCTCCGTGGAGTTCCTCGAGGGTTCCTTCCACCATGAGAGCGGCAACAAGGCTGCCTGCGCTATCGAGCAGGGCGCCGATTCTTTTGAGGATTTCGCCTGCCGGAGTGATCCAGTGCAGGGCCGAACTGCTGGCGATAAGCGAAAATTGCCTTCCGGGCCGAAAACGCATGGCGTCGGCGACCTGCCAGCCGATCCTAGCGCACTGGCCCATCCGCCTTCGGGCCGAATCGATCATTTGAGCCGATAGGTCAATGGCCTCGATTGCGGCCAGAGGGAAACGGGCGGCCAAAATTTCGGTCAGGTGCCCGGTTCCGCAGCCGATTTCGAGGATGCTCTCTATTTGCCCCGGCGGGGGAAGCAGGTTCGAAAGCTTCTTTGCCACGGCCCGCTGGGCATCGGACTCCAGGTCGTAGGTTTTTGCCGCGGCCCCGAAACGGGCTGAAATCGATTGGGCGGCCAAGGTTTTCATAAGCGCTCCAAAAAATTTGCGATATGCCGAGAAAGCTCCTCCGGGTACTGTTCCACCAAACAGTGGCCCGCGGAGGGCAGCAGTTCCAGGCGGGAGTCCGAAAGATTTTCATGGAGGTAGCGGCCCGCCTCCCACGGCACGATCATGTCCTTTTGCCCATGCATTAGGAGGCAAGGATGGGGCAGGGAAGATAGTTCGCTTCGAAAATCGGCGGATGCCAGATATTTGAGGCCGCAGGTAAGCGAGTCGGCTCCAGCCCGAAGAGCGGCCTGCGTTCTTTGGGCCAAAAGATCTCCCGTGGCTTCCAGCGGATAAAGAGCCCTTGAAATAAAATCCGTCAGCACCGCCCGGGGGTCTTTTTGAAGCCCTCCGATCATGGCGCGCAAAATCGCCGGCCTGACCCCGCAACCATATTCTTTTTGCGAACAAAATCTTGCGGTGGTGCCAAGAAGTACGAGGCCCGCGCATTTTTCGGGATATCTTAGCGCCGTCTCGATGGCCGCAACGCCTCCGGCCGACCATCCGATTAAACAGGCCGGCTCGCCCCATTTATCGAGCCGAGCCGAAACGGCGCGGGCATACGATGAGATTTTTTCACCCGCCTGGTGCCGGGGTTCGCACGATGCGGGACAAAGAGAGTCAAAGGGCCGCTCCGCGCCGATCGTTTCGGCTAAAGGAACAAAGACTTCCTCTCCGTGCGCCCAGCCGGATAGGAAAAGAATCGGGTGGTTTTTCACCTGCACGCCTCGACAATTTCCCGCGCCGCCCATTCGAGTTCTTCCGCGCCGTGGTCCAAAGTTAGCGAAAGTCTTAGCCGCGAGGTCCCTTCCGGCACCGTTGGCGGGCGGATCGCTACGGCCAGTATTCCCCTTGATTTGAGCCTTTCCGCCGCGGCGAGCGTTTTTGCGTTGTCGCCGATAACCACCGGGATGATCTGGCTTTGGGAGTTGGATACATCGAGGCCTTCCTCTTGGAGCTTCTTTCTGAAAACCGCCGCCCGGTCGAGTAGTTCCGCGCCGGGGTTTTGCGACTTTTCGATGACCCCAAGGGCCCCGATGGCGCTTCCGACCACCGAGGGCGGAAGCCCCGTGGTGTAAATAAAAGATCGTGCGCGGTTTACGAGCAGGTTCCGTAAAGACGCCGAACAGGCGACAAAGCCCCCGTACCCGCCAAGCGCCTTGCTAAGGGTCCCCATGGAGACGTTTACCCTGTCTTCGAGACCGTGGTGCCGGATCAAGCCGCTTCCCCCAGGACCGAAAACCCCGGTCGCGTGCGCTTCATCGATCATCGTCATCGCGTCGTAGCCCACGGCAAGGGCCGCTATTTCGGCAAGCGGGGCGATGTCTCCATCCATGCTGAAAACAGATTCGGTTACGATCAGCCTGCGTCCGGAAGCCGGACACTGTCTTAAAAGAGATTCGAGATGCTCCGGGTCGTTGTGGCGAAAGCGCTTGAGGTTGGCTCGGCTAAGCGCTGCCCCGTCGATTATGCTCGCATGTGCCAGCTTGTCGGCAAAAACGTGGTCGTTTCGCCCTGCCAGGGAGGCGATAAGTCCCGCGTTTGCCAAAAAGCCGCTGCCGAAAACCAGGGCCGTTCCGTAGCCTTTCAAGTGCGCAAGCCGGGACTCAAGTTCTTCGTGGGGAGGCAGGGTTCCGGTTACAAGCCTCGATGCGGTTGCCCCGCAGCCATGGCCTTCCAGGTATCTGCGGCTTGCCCGGATCACCTCCGGGTGGTGAGAAAGCCCAAGGTAATCGTTTGAGGAAAAGTTTAGAAAAGTCCTCCCTCCGATTTCTATCTTCCCGCCCGCGCGGCCGTAAACCGTAAGGCGCCGTTCCAGGCTTTCCCGGCGAAGCCCCTCGAGTTCTTGCTCTATCCACTGCTCGGACTTCATAGTTCCACCTCGAGGTCGGAAATCATCTTCAAGTCCCGGTCCACGTCCCGGCCCGCAACCGTTAGGAGGCGTCCCGTCATCATCGAGTTCGCGCCGGCAAGGAAAATCATGGACTGGAGATCTCCCAGGTGAACCCGCCCCGCGCAAACCTTTACTTCAGCCCTGGGATTGGTTAGCCGAAACATGCTGATTATGCGCAGGATGTCCAGAGGCTTTAGAATTTCAACGTTTTCAAGTCGTGTGCCGGCTATGGGAATGAGAAAATTTAACGGGATGGAGTCGACTTCTTCCTGAGAAATCGCCATGGCGAACTCTACCCGCTGCTCAAGGGATTCTCCAAGACCCAAAATACCTCCGCAGCAGACTTCCAGACCGGCTCTCCGGGCGGCTCTAACCGTTTCGAGACGAAGAGCGTAGCTGTGAGTCGAACAGATTTTGGGAAAATAACTGGGAGCGGTTTCCAGATTGTGATGAAATCTTTTAAGTCCCGCATTCTTAAGCCTGCACAGCTTTTCATAGTCAAGGCACCCAAGAGACCCGCACCAGTCTACCCCGGTTTTGCGGTTTTCCGCGATCGCCTCGCACAGCCGCTCGACACCTTCACCGGAAAGCGCGCACCCGCTCGTTACCACTCCAAAATGCGTAATGGGTAGCCTTGCCGCTTCCTCGAAGTTTTGCACCAGTTCCTCTTTGCCGCAAAGCGGATGCACTTCGGTCTGGGTGCCGTGGCAGGAAGCCTGGGCGCAAAAAGCGCAGTCCTCCGAACAGGCCCCGCTTTGCGCGCTAAAGATCGAACAAAGCCCGACCCTGTTTCCAAAATTGGCCTGGCGCACCATGCTCGCGGCCGCGAAAATCTCTGCCAGATCCTCCCGGGGAGATCGCAATATATGGAGCGCCGCCTCACTCGATACGGGTTCGCCTTTTTTTGCCGCCTGCCTGATTGTTTTGAGTTGGGCATTTGCCATGCGATGAGCACCTTCCTGTTAGTGTCTCTAAACCGTTAACCTTATCTGGATGTAAGGTTAACTAGTCTTGCGCTTTCTATCACACATTCTGCGCAAAGACTAAGAAAATTGCTCGCCGGTGAGGGGAAAAATAATCGGGACAATAATTATCTTGTCAAGGAAACAATTAAGGTTTATAGTAAAAAATTGTCAACCACAGGAGATCCCTGTGGTTTTTTATTTTCCAGCAGGGAGCATGCCTAGAATGATCAGCACTTCCAACATAGCCCTTTCCTATGGCAAGCGAGTCATATTTAAGGACGTAAACATAAAATTCACCGACGGCAACTGCTACGGGCTTATTGGAGCCAACGGCGCGGGTAAATCGACCTTCCTTAAAATTCTTTCCGGCGAAATTGAATCCGACAAGGGCGATGTCATCGTTGATCCCGGCAAAAGGATTGCCGTTCTTAACCAGGACCAGTTCGCCTTCGATGAGGAGACCGTCTTCGACACTGTCGTCATGGGACATGCCCGGCTCTACGAAGTCATGAGGGAGCGGGAGGCCATTTACGCAAAACCCGATTTTTCGGAACAGGACGGCATCCGCTCAAGCGAGTTGGAGGGGGAATTTGCCGAGTTAAACGGCTACGAGGCCGAGTCCGAGGCCGCGGTGCTTCTAAGCGGGCTGGGGATACCCGAAGAGATGCGCTCCAAGAAAATGAAGGAGCTCGAGGGGGGCGATAAGGTGCGGGTGCTGCTTGCCCAGGCGCTTTTCGGAAATCCCGATGTCCTGCTGCTCGATGAGCCCACAAACCACCTGGACTTAAAGTCGATCACCTGGCTCGAAGAGTATCTCATGCGCTTTCCCAATACCGTCATAGTCGTCTCCCACGACCGGCATTTTCTAAATCAGGTCTGCACCCATGTGGCGGATATCGACTTTGGAAAGATACAGCTCTACGTGGGCAATTACGACTTTTGGTATCAGGCCAGCCAGATGGCCTTCAGGCAGAGGCAGGATGAGAATCGCAAAAACGTCGACAGGGCAAACGAGCTAAAGGAGTTCATCCAGCGTTTTGGCTCCAACGCCTCGAAGGCCAGGCAGGCCACTTCCCGCAAAAAGCTGCTCGAAAAGCTGACCCTGGACGATATGCCGATTTCTTCGCGCAAGTACCCCCATGTGGCCTTTAAGCCCGAGCGGCCCTGCGGGAACGTAATCCTCGAGATTGCCGGACTGACCAAGGCCGTTGAAGGCATGACGGTTTTTAGCGATCTTAGCTTCAACGTAAACAAAGACGACAAGATTGCCTTTGTGGGGGGCAACAGCCTCGCCAAAACGACGCTTTTCCAAATTCTTTCCGGTGAACTCGAACCCGACTCCGGCCACTTCCGCTGGGGGGTTACAATCACCTCGTCCTATTTCCCCAAGGAAAACAGCTCCTATTTTCAAAGCGATATGAATCTTATCGAGTGGCTGGGGCAGTTTTCCCCTCCTACCGAGGGAGAACAGTTTGCCAGGGGGTTTCTGGGGAAAATGCTTTTTTCAGGCGATGAGGCCCTTAAAAAAACGAGTGTTTTGTCCGGAGGGGAGAGGGTGCGCTGCATGCTTTCGAAAATGATGCTTGCCGGCGCCAATGCCCTCATTTTGGATGAGCCCACAAACCATCTTGATCTCGAATCGATTACCGCGCTCAATAACGGACTCATAGCCTTTTCGGGCGTGTTGTTGTTTACCTCCCACGACCACGAGTTCGTGTCCACTGTGGCAAACAGGATAATCGAGATCACTCCGGGCGGCATAATCGATCGTTCGATGGGTTTTGACGAATACTTAAACGATGCGGAGGTTGCGGCCTTAAGAGACGAGTTGTGTCATGGCCACTGTGACCTCAAGCTATAAGTAAAACCCTCTTGGCGTGACGGCCCTTAAGTTTGCGTGATATTCCTCCCGGCAGGCTTGGTCCGCCGGGAGGATAAAAAGTGCTGTCGTTTTATATCAGCCACTCTACGGGACCGGCCCGTTTTATATTATCTGGGACGTTTTAAGCTCTGGGGGCGGAGAACAGAAAATGTCCATGGCCGATCCCGTTTTGGGATGGCGAAAAGAGATCTGCTGAGCGTGAAGCATGTAGCCGCAGTCGCCGGGAAGGGCATCCGGGTTTCGGATAGCCGTTCCCGCCCCGTAAAGCGGGTCGCCCGCCAGGGGGTGGCCCGCAAAGGCAAGATGAATGCGAATCTGGTGGGGTCTTCCCGTTTCGATCCTGACTTGCAAAACTGAGGTGTTTCCCCGGGCCTCCAGCAGTTTGACGTGGCTTAGGGCCTTTTTGCCCTTTGGGCACACCGCGTGGAGGGTTCCAAGTTTGGGGTGGGCAACGCGTCCTATGGGGGCGCAAATGGAAAATTCCCTCTCGCTTGGCACCCCTGAGGCCAGTGCCCGGTAAACTTTAATTATTTGGTTATTGCGAAAGGCCTCGGCCAGTATCGAGCGCACACCTTTGTTTCGGGCAAAAAGCACCGCTCCGGAGGTTCCCCGCCCCAGTCGGTGCACGGGCGTTGCCTCGGGCCGCTCTTTTCGTACCAGGGTAAGCAGGGTGTTATCGAGAAAGCCCCCGGCGGGAAGCGTGGGCAATCCGGAAGGTTTTGCCACGACGAGCAGGTCGCTATCTTCATATAAAAGAGCGAATGTCAAGGGTGCGTCCGGTTCGTCCCAGGCAGGACGGCGCCAAAGGATGCTGTCGCCCGGCCTTAGAGCGATTTCGCTCATCACCGGGCGGCCGTTGCAAAAGATTTCTCCCCCCTCGATCCGCTCGCGCCACACGGTTTGTTTCGAATGAGTGTATTTTTCGGCCAGATAGGCTGAAAGAGAAAGCCCCTTGCCCCAGGCTTCCACCTGGTCCCGGTATACATACCCGCTGTTTTTCATCGCTTAAGGCTTCCCCGAAAAGGTTTTGGGCTTAAGAAGCCTGGTCATCACCCTGTCCAGGGTGTTTGCGAAACGCTGTCCGTCCTTTTGAACGAATTCTTTTGGACCGGGGGTCAGGGTGCCCGCCTCGCGCAGGTTCTGCATGAAGTTGCGAATGGAGAGGCGCTCGCCGATATTGTCCTCGGTAAAGAGGACGCCCCGGGTGCTTATAACGGTCACGCCCCTGGACACAAGAGCGGAGGCAAGCGGGATGTCCTGGGTTACGGCAACGTCTCCTGCCTGGGCGTTTTCTGTTATATGCATGTCCACGGCTTCGGGGTTTACCCCGATCCTGCGAGTGGAAAGAAAGCTTGATTGGGGAAGGCTGATATATTTATTTGCCACAAAGACGGCCATGATACCCAGTCGCTCGGCCGTACGGATTATAAGGTCCTTGATCGTTGCCGGGCACGCATCGCCGTCGACCCAGAGAGTCATTGTCCCTCACCTTGCCTTTCTTGCCGCCTGAAAGCGCTGCCGGCCGGGATCGATCTTTGCCCTCCGGCCTGAACAAAGCCCAATCTTATCATTAAAGTATTTTCCGGCAAATAGTATATGGTTCTTGTCTAAGGAGGCCGAGCAGGGAATGGGCGCGGTTCCCGCGATATTGACTATCCAAGGAATTGGGGCTGAGTTAAAATAAAAAATCATAGATAAACTTAATCTTATGGGGGACGCTTATGAATGGAAAAGACGACTTCATGGCAACAGCCAGGGGATTTATGCAAAGCCGGATAGTGCTTAGCGCCGCCGAACTCGACCTTTTTACTAAAATCGATGACTCATGGGACAGCGCCGAAAAGATAGCCGCAAAATTTGGCTGGGACAAAAGGGCTCTCGAAAGGCTGATGGATTGTCTTGTGACCTTCGGACTGCTAAAAAAGAAGGGAAAAATCTATTCTCTAACAGAGGAAGGCGCGGTTTATTCGGCTAAAAACGCGGAGTCCTCCCTTCCGATGCTGCTTCACATGAAGCGGCTGTGGGAGACCTGGAGCGGCCTGACCGACATTATAAAGCGTGGGCCCGACTCGGAGTCCAAGCCTCCGGTTCCCATGGATATGGATGTAAGGAAAGCCTTTATCGGCGCTATGCATGCCATCGGCAAAAACCTCTCGGAGCAAATCGCGGCTTCTCTCGATCTTAGCGCCTACAGGTCTTTGCTCGATATCGGAGGGGCTTCCGGGACGTATACTTCAGCGTTTCTAAAGCGAAATCCAAAGCTTAGAGGGGTTTTGTTCGACTTGCCCGATGTCGTCTCAATGGCCCGCGAGCGGCTTTCCTCCGAGGGCCTGCTCGAAAGGGTGGACCTTGTAGCGGGAGATTTCTACACCGATGAACTGCCCAAAGGGTGCGATCTTGCGCTTCTTTCCGCCATTATCCACCAGAACGGCTATAAGCAGAATGTGGAACTGTTCGAAAAAATCTACCGGGCGCTGGCCCCGGGGGGTATGCTTTTGATTCGCGACCACATTATGAATGAGGAGCGCACCTTTCCGCCGCAGGGCGCGCTGTTTGCCGTTAACATGCTGGTAAATACCCGGGCGGGCGATACCTACACTTTTAAGGAAGTCGAAGAGGCGCTGGTCCAGGCGGGCTTTAAGGAACCCAGGCTGCTTCGCAGCGGAGAAAAGATGGACTGTGTCGTTGGGGCCGTAAAGCCCAAATGACGGGGAGCCGGGTTAAATTTTAGAGGATGTGGGAAGGAGCGCGCATCGCGCGCGCCTGTCCCATCGGATACTTTTCGAGGAGATGATTTGATAAAAGTTCTCCTGGCTGACGATCATGACATTGTGAGGGCGGGGTTGCGCCGGGTCGTTGAAGATAGCGGGGAAATCGCGGTAATTGCCGAAGCCTCCGACGGCAGGCAAGTGCTCAGCAAGGTAAAGGATGAATGTCCCGATGTCGTGGTGGTCGATATCTCCATGCCGCTTCTCGACGGGTTCGAAGTCATTTCCCAGCTGCATTCGCAATATCCCCAGGTGCCCGTGCTGGTTTTGAGCATGCACGAAGAGGAACAGTATGTGGTTCGAGCCATAGGGCTGGGAGCCAAGGGCTATATTTCCAAGCGTTCAGCGCCCGAACAGCTTGTTAGCGCGATACGAAAACTTTATTCCGGCGGGTTTTATCTAAGTGAATCGGCGGCTGAATCGGTTGCCTTTAGACTCGCCAGGGGCAATCGGGAAAAATCTCTTTTGGACACTCTTTCCACTAGAGAGGTCCAGGTCCTTAGACTGCTCGCCATGGGGCAGTCGGTTCGAGAAATTGCCGAATCCTACTCCATAAGCGCAAAGACGGTAAATACCTATCGGTTTCGGCTGATGCAGAAATTAAACATTCGAAATATCACGGAATTAACCCGCTTTGCCATCCGCAACAAGCTTATCGAACTCTAAGGGGGAGGCAGTTGGCAGTTCGGTGAAAGACGAAAACAAAACAAAGCAACAGCTTATAAATGAACTTCGCACCCTTCGGCTTCGCCTCGAGCAATGCGAGGCAGAAAAGCCTCGAAGCGAGGGATGGGGCTGCTCTGAGCTAATCGGGCCTGCAACGGGCGGGTACGGAGGTGAACTGATAGAGGCCAACCTGCGGCTCAAACGGGAGATAGAGGACAGGAAACGGGCTGAAATCGAACTCAAGCGAATCAAGGAATATCTTGAAAACGTCATAGAAAATTCCGCCGATGCAATCGGCATAGTGGACAGGCACGGTAAAGTCATTCTATGGAACAGGCGTGCGGCTGAAATCTATGGCTACGACCAGGAGGAATTGGCGGGCAAGACGGCCTTCGTGCTCTATGAGGATCGTGGCGAACTCGAAAGAATGCTCAAGGAGCTTCGTAAAAACCAGTTCGTGCGCGAATTCGAGATCCTTATGAAAAAAAGGGACGGCAGTGTCGTTCCGATGGATCTCTCCCTTAGTCTGTTAAAAGACGATTTGGGCAAAACGATCGGAAGCGTTTGCGTTGCAAGGGATTTATCGGTGCTAAAGCGCAACGAAATGGCGCTCAAGGCGGCAAGAGACGAACTGAGCCGCTATTCTAAAAATCTCGAACGCCAGGTAAGAGAAAGAACGCTGGAAATCACCGGTATACTCGAATATACCCCTTCCGTGATATACATAAAGGACAAGTACGGGCGTTATTCGCTTGTAAATTCCCGTTTTGAGGAGTTGTTCAATATAGAGGGCGAACATGTTTTCGGTAAAACCGATCGCGACCTTTTCCCCCCCGAGATTGCCGACCGGTTGCGCGCCTCCGATATCGAGACCCTTTCCAAACGCCGTCCCTGCCAGATCGAGGAGGCTGTCGCGCGTGATGACGGTCTGCACACTTACCTGTCCGTCAAATTTCCGCTCTACGACGAACAGGGCCAGCCCACGAGCGTGTGCGGCATATCCACCGATATTACCGAGCTAAAGAAGGTCCAGGATAAGCTGAGGCTTTTGTCCGCAAGCATCATGAACGGTCAGGAAAAGGAGCGCACCGCAATAGCCCGGGAACTCCACGACGAGTTGGGGCAGGTGCTTACCGCTCTTCGCATGGATTCGGCCTGGTTGTTCAAAAGACTCCAGGGACTTGACGCAACCGGGGCTGAACGTGCCCACGCCATGTGCCGCCTGGTGGATAAAACCATAGACGATGTGCGCAATATCGCCCATCGGCTCCGTCCGGGAGTCTTGGACGATTTGGGTCTTATCGCCGCGCTCGAGTGGTTTGCCGCCGATTTTGAAAAGCGCACCGAAATCGTCTGCGTCTTCAGGCATCTCAACGTGCAAAAGGTCGATAACATTGTCGCCACGGCCGCCTATCGTATCGTTCAGGAGGCCCTTACCAATGTCGCCAGGCATGCCCTGGCCTCCCGTGTGGATGTAAGTCTTAAGCGAAAGGGTAAGCTGCTCCTTTTAAATATTGTCGATAACGGGGTTGGGTTTGAAGTGGGAAAAATTGATGAATCGGAAGCTTTGGGAATAGCTGGAATGAGGGAGAGAGCCAATCTTGCCGGAGGGGCTCTCGAGATTCGCTCCAGGCTCGGCAAGGGCGTCAGGATGCAGTGCAAATTGCCCGTGTAAGACAAATGCCTACAAAGCAATCATGAAAGTCTTACGCAAAAATCAATAAGTCTCCAATTATCTTCTTTATGTTTATCCTCTATAGTGCCTAGCGTTAAATCCGATTCACAGGGGGCTGGGTATATTTTTCTTTGCGCTTTTACGGCTTTGCACGACTAAGGCAGGCCTTTTTTGCGCAACCGTGACTTTTGCGTTGCTTTCTACCGAATTGACTTTGCTAAAACTTAAAACCTTAAAAGGAGCGACAAAATGTCCAAACGTCCTGTTCGCGTAACGGTTACAGGGGCCGCAGGCCAGATTGGCTATGCGCTTTTATTCCGCATTGCCAGTGGGGAGATGCTCGGTAAGGACCAGCCGGTAATTTTGCAGATGCTTGAGTTGCCCATAGAAAAAGTCCAGCAGGCCCTCAAGGGCGTCATGATGGAACTCGATGACTGCGCCTTTCCGTTGCTTGCGGGGATGGTTGGAACAGGGGATCCGAAGGTGGCCTTTAAGGACACCGATTACGCCCTTCTTGTGGGTGCAAGGCCGAGGGGTCCGGGCATGGAACGAAAAGACCTGCTTATGGAAAATGCCAAAATTTTCATCGAGCAGGGCAGGGCTATGAACGAGGTCGCTTCACGCGATATCCGCGTGCTTGTCGTGGGAAATCCGGCCAACACCAACGGCTGGATTGCCATGAAATCGGCCCCCGATCTGCCTTCGGCCAACTTTACCTGCATGCTTCGCCTCGACTACAACCGCGCCCGCTCCATGCTTGCCAATAAACTCGGAAAACCTGTCGAATCGGTGGAAAAGATAACGGTCTGGGGTAATCATTCCCCCACGATGTACCCCGACATTCGCTTTGCCACGGTGGATGGGAAACCCGCGAAGGACCTGGTGGATCAGGGCTGGTACCGGGATGAATACATCCCGACGGTAGGAAAGCGCGGAGCTGTGATCATTCAGGCAAGAGGTCTATCTTCGGCCGCCTCGGCCGCAAACGCCGCCATTATGCACATGCGCGACTGGGCGCTTGGCACCGACGGCAAATGGGTCACCATGGGGCTTCCTTCCGACGGTTCCTACGGTATCCCCGAAGAAGTCATGTACGGGGTGCCCGTCACCTGCAGCGCCGGTAAGTATGAAAGGGTCAAGGGGCTCGAAATCGACGCCTTCTCTCGCGAAAAGATGGACGCCACCCTAAAGGAATTGCTCGAAGAGCAGGCGGGCGTAAAAGATATGGTTTTTTCTCACTGAGAGCTTGGAAGGAAAAGTTGTATGCCGCAGGAAAAACATGGAATGCTGGTCTCTAGAGGTAACGACGAGTCCGTGGAGGTAACCAATCCTCTTAAAATTCAGGATTTGACCTTCAGGGACGGTCACCAGTCGCTTTTTGCCACGCGTGGGAGAACCGAGGATTTTATCCCAATCGCCGAGCAGATGGATCAGGTCGGTTTCTACTCTATGGAGGTATGGGGCGGGGCAACCTTCGACACCATGCACAGGTTCCTTGGAGAAGATCCCTGGGAGCGGATCCGCACCCTTAAAAAATACATAAAGAAAACTCCATTCTCCATGCTTCTAAGAGGCCAAAACCTCGTAGGCTACCGTAACTATGCCGACGATCTGGTTGAAGCTTTCGTCGAGCGGGCATGTGAAAACGGAATGGACATCTTTCGTATCTTCGATGCGCTAAACGATTATCGCAATTTCGAAACGGCAGTAAAGGTAGTAAAGAAAAACAAGAAACATTTCCAGGGCACCATCTGCTATTCTCTTACCGAGTCGCGCATGGGCGGGCCCGTCTACAACCTGGAATATTACCTCAACAAGGCCAAGGCCTTGGAGAGCATGGGCGCCGATACGATTTGCGTAAAGGACATGGCCGGCCTCATCTCCCCCTATGATGCTTACACCCTTGTAAAAGCGCTCAAAGCCACTACGAAAATCCCGATTCACCTGCACAGCCATTTTACTTCGGGTATGGCCGATATGTCCTTGTTAAAGGCGATCGAGGCAAACGTGGACATAGTGGATACATGCCTTTCTCCGTGGGCTTACAGGACTTCGCACCCCGCCGTCGAGCCTCTTGTGGTGACCTTGAAGGGAACAAACCGCGACACCGGGCTCGATCTCAAATTGCTTGCCAAATGCAGCGAGCATATGGAGGCCATTTCCCCCAAGTATAAGCACCTGCTCGATCAAAGAATGTCGATCATAGACATCAATGTGCTGCTCCATCAGACCCCTGGAGGCATGCTCTCAAATCTTGTCAACCAGTTGCGGGATATGGACGCCATCGATAAGCTCGACGAGGTCTTTAAACAGCTTCCGATCGTCAGACGCGAACTGGGCCAGGTGCCTTTGGTGACGCCCACAAGCCAGATCGTGGGTATTCAAACCGTAAACAACGTCCTTTTCGATACCGATGAAGAGCGCTACAAGATGTGCACCGCGCAGGTAAAGGACCTTTGCTACGGGCTCTATGGGAAGACAGCAATCCCCATCGACCCGGCAGTGCAAAAAAAGGCCCTCAAGGACTATCCGCGCGGCGAGACGCCCATCACCACAAGACCCGCCGATGTCCTTGAGCCTGAATTGGACAAGGCGAAAAAGGAAATCGGGGCTCTGGCAAAAGATCTGGACGATGCCATTACCTATGCCATCTATCCTACAACCGGTAAACGGTTCCTGCAGTGGAAATACGGTGTTGAGCAAATGCCCGCTGAGGTCAAGGCCAAAACTATCGAACAGGTTAAGGCCGAAGACGAGTTGGTAAAGAAGGCCAAAGCCGGTCAGCTTGTCGAAAAACCCAAAAAAGAGCTGCCCGCCAAAGGTCCGGCCTCGAGGACTTTCAATGTTTTTGTCGACGGAGACTATTTTCAGGTCGATGTCGATCCCGCGGACGGCAATTCCGTATTGACGGGCATAGCGCCGGCCGCATTTGTTCAAAGCCCGCCCCCGGTGGTTAATGTGCCCGTACAACCGGTTAAGGCCGCGGCTCCCGCTCCTCAATGCGCGCCCGCTCCCAAGGGGGCCGCGAGCGGCAAACCCGTATTGGCGCCCATGCCCGGTATGATTATTCGCTACGAGGTTGAGCCCGGAGCGAAGGTGAATATGGGAGATGTGATCCTGGTGCTGGAAGCCATGAAAATGGAAAACTCCATTACATGCGATGTCTCGGGCTGCGTCAAAGAAATCCTTTGCAAAGGCGGAGACAGTGTCCAGAAAGGGGATATCCTGGCAGTGATCGGCTGATTGGAGCCTTTCCTGTTGCTGTCCGGCGGGCCAATCCGGATACGGCCCGCCTAGGATTAAAGGAAAAGAGGGTTTACTTATGGTAGAGATTCGTTTTCATGGGCGTGGCGGCCAGGGGGCCGTCACGTCTGCCGAACTTACCGCTCTTGCCGCGATTGAAGAGGGTAAATTCGGCCAGGCGTTTCCGAGTTTCGGTCCGGAGCGCCGCGGTGCTCCCGTTATGGCCTTCGTAAGAGTCA
>JAJXYD010000035.1 GCA_021780695.1 Deltaproteobacteria bacterium | reverse complement strand
GCAACATTTGTTGAAGGCAAAAGGCTCTATCAGGAAAAGAACCTGAACGGGAATTTTGCATCGTAACTGTCATTGACAATTTTCGGGGGGACCTGACCCACTGTCAAGTCAAGTTTCGTTCAGGACAGTTAAGTTCCTGGGGACCCGGTCGGCTGGGATATTCCATACCGCCCATCCCAATTCTGCATCGAAATGAAAAAATCCCATTTTTCTGCCCATTGCTCGCCTCAGAGGATCGTAATTATTACAATCTGGACGACATCATCATTCGAGTTACATACCGCCCTGATTTTCTATTTTGGCGTCAAGAGATAGATTTTCGATTTATCACGGGGAAGATACGATGGTTGCCCGAACCGGTATCCGAGGTCTTCCCCCTTCCAAATTAGGACACTATCCTCCCCTCACTTTGAGCTTGACATAGGGGGCAACCAAATGGTAGTTAGTGCGTTCCAGTTTGAGCATGGGGGCCGTTAACTCAGTAGGTAGAGTATCTGCCTTTTAAGCAGAGAGTCGCCGGTTCGAATCCAGCACGGCCCATAGCGGATTTAGAATAGTTTATAGCCATTTTCTCTAAAAACCCCCTCATTGGGGGTTTTTCTTTTTCTATCCTTCCGTAGCGGTTTTCTCTTTTCTCAAATCTCTTTTAGACCCGATTCGATCTGGCCTATAAAGTAAGCCGATTGTCCGTAAAAACCAATTGCACAGTCAAGAATACGGGCCTGCACGTAGTACCTGGCTGCGTCGAGCATGTCCTGCGAAACCCTTTTGGGAAGAAGCGCAATAGCCCCGCTAGCTCCAAAACCGTCCAATTTTTTCCCCATTTGGCTTCGGATTAAAGAAATATCTATAAAATCATGCGGATGAATCGGCTGTAGGCCGCATACCTCCTTGTCGATGCCGGTATAGATTAAGAGGGGGGCGAAGCGATTTTGCGTGAGCGCCTTAGCCCAGGAGACGATTCCTTTAACCGTTTCGGTACTGCCTCTTAGCCCTGCCAGCTCCATGGAACAGGTCCGGTTCTGAGGCTGGCCGGATGGTTTTTCTGCTTCCGGGTCCATTTGCGAGCTGTCCAAATACCTAAAAGTATTTGAAATTATAGTGATGCGGCCTCTGTACTGGGGGATTGAGGCGGCCAGAGAGCGGGAGGCCATGACCTCCCGCGCACAGATCTTGGGATTTCCACTCGACCGGGCATCAACCTGATAGAAAGACGATGCGCCAAGTCTTTTGATCCGTGACTTTAACCGTTCGATTTCCCGGCTCAAATATTTGCCGGTAAAGCTCCCGGACGGCTCCGAAAGGATGCGACCGCCTTTTTCGTAATCGACTATCGCTTCCCGATCTAAAAAGACATACAGGCGCTCTTCATCGTCTGATTCCCTTAGCTGTCCTGCAAACAAGGCTAAGTGATTGAGACTTTTGATCTTTTTGCAAATTGCTCCAAAGGGCTTCGTCCCGATCGGAAGGACTTGTTTTCCCGTGGTCCCATTGCCGGCCTCGCCATCCGAAGGGTTGACGCCGTGAGCGAATTTGCACGCGAGATCTTTTTGCGGCTCCCGGCAATTTTGCGGCCTTGCCCCTTTTGACTGAGTCTTGCCTCTATCGAAGACCTGATCGATTAGGGGAGATTTGACTTGTTCGGGTGAGAAAACCGCATAGGTGTAATCGCCGGCTCCACTGCGCCAGAAAAGCCCGTCGTTACCCCTTGCTTTGGCCTGCGCAATCGCTGTGCCCAGGGTGGAAAAATTGTCGGGTTCGAGCTCCAGACCATTTTCAATTCTTAGAAAGGCAGGGATGACCGCAAACTTTTTGCCCGCCAGCCTTTCGGCCTTGCTTTGATCGCTTCTAAACCAGATCGCCCCATGCTCATCACAGGCTACAATCTCCAAACCACTATCTGCATCCGCCCCATGGTAAACAACCCTTGGGGTCCCGCAGACCCCCGCGGGGTTTTGAAAATAGTCCGACTCGCCTTCCTTGAAAACCACCTCGCTATTTCCAAACCATTTCTTGAATTCGGCGCTGCCGATTACCGCATCATACTCCTGTGGACGCGGTGCTTCGAGTGGTTTTGCCTGCGTGGGCTGTGGTCTGGGAGGACGACTTTTGGTAGCTGTCTTTACAAAGTTTCCTGTCTCTCTTGCCATGGGCAGAGTTTGCATGACACCTTCCAATCTGGATGAGACGAGAGGGGTTGCGCTATAGTGCTTAAATAAAAAATCCAATAATGTTATATTTAATAATAAATTTTTTTTGAGCCCCTTGGGATCCTCTCTGTCGAAGCCTTTGGCTATAACCTTTTGAAAAAGGCTTGGCCGAGCTCTACGACGTCTCTAGGGGGATAACTTAAAAAGGCGCCTTGACCGCGGTGTCTCTATCCGCCTTTTCCTCTAAGCGTTTGCGCCTTGTCTCAAAAGGCGGCGAACTCCTTCTGCGGCAAAGCCGGCAAGAAATCTAACGCAAGTAGCACGCCGGTTTTGCTGGCTTTTTTAAAAGGGCAGACAGATCCATGATAGAAAAATTATACTAGAAATAGTTTTAAATGTAAACGAATATTATTTAAGCTATTAAAATATTTCGCCCTCCCTCTCTGCGCTCTTTTGTCCGGGGATGTCCCGTGTGGCGGCCGCGACGGTTGTGGGCCTGCGATCCGATAGGTCTGGTTGCTGGCGCGAAAGGGAGCTTTTGGGGGGAATGCGTTCAAAAAAATTACCCCCCGGGTTCCGGGGACGGTTACAATGTGACTATCTGTCGTTTTGAGACTTAAATCGGGTTGATCGTAGACGGAGTGCTTGTTTTAGGCCTCTTCGCGGGTGGGGCGAAGATCAGCCCCCTTGGATGGTCTTTCCCTCAAATTTCCAAAGGCTTACTTAATAAACCTTTACAGCTTCAACTGCCCCATGTTAAAGTGATTTCCGAACTGTAATCATTTAATTTGATTAAAGAATTGCTTGGCAATTCATGCGCTCCCGGCTGTGCGCGACGGAACAATCACACGATTTGGTGGCGGATAAGAGCTCGATGTGTTGAGAGGCAGAAAATGATCTCCAGGGCAAAGGTTGCGCAGATAGTGATCCTTCTGATCATCGTGAGTCTATGCGCGATTCTTGTCGGCAGCGTCTGGCGAAAGAAAGCTCAGCCGGTGGACAAGAAAACCAGGCAGGCTGCTTCGAGCAAGGATGAGATGAAGTTAAACGATATGAAATTTACCGAAATGCAGGAGGGAAAGAGGTACTGGACGCTGCGCGCCTCGGAGGCAAAGTATTTCCAGGACGAGCAGAAGACCCTCATGCAAAGCGTGCGGTTGACCTTTTTTCTCGATAATGCCGGTCATGTGCTAAAACTCAAAAGCCGTGAAGGCGTGCTCTACGCTGGAACCAAGGATATAGATCTTAAGGGCGATATACAGGTAAAACTGCCCCACGACTATATCGCGACCATGCAGACGGCCCATTACAATCACGGGGAAAAAATAGTCAAGTCGGGTTCCCCGGTCCATCTGGTCGGTCCGGGGCTGGTTCTGGATGGAAAACGCTGGCAGTACGGCATGGATAACCATACCGCCGAGGTAGACGGCGGGGTTTCTGCTTCGCTCGTTCTGGGCGAGCTCAGGATCGGAAAATAGGGGAACGTAATGAAAAAGCTGATGACTTTTAGGCTGCTCCCGGGTCTGGCTGTCACTCTTTTTTTCTGCTCGATGCTTGTTTGTGTTCCGGCGTTTGCGGCCGGAGATGCCGCGCCGCAGGGCGGGGTCACTAATTTCGCTCCAAAGCTCGATAATAAAGCGCCCATTCATATTACCTCCGACAGGATGGAAGCCCACCAGCAGGCAAGAACTATCGTTTTTGAAGGTCACGTGTGTGTTAAGCAAAGCGACCTTACGATCACCTCCAATAAGCTCAAGGTTATAATGGCAAAGGGAGACGCGAAAACCAAGGCGCCCCAGTCCGGCGCCGGTGAACAAAGCGATCCGCAGCAAAGAATAGACTATATAGATTTTACGGGAGATGTTAGGGTTACGCAGCAGGATCGGGTCGCCACGGCGCAGGAAGCCATATTTTACCAAAACGAGCAAAAAATACTCTTGGAAGGTTCGCCTGTGGTCACAAAGGGGCAGGATAAAATTCAAGGCAAATTAATTACGATATATTTAAACGATAATCGCTGTGTTGTCGAAGGTGGATCGGGCTCTCAGGTGCGCGCTGTTTTGTTTCCGGAAAAAAAGCAATGAGCGAGCAGCGAGAGCCTAAACGGTTGGTCGTCGAGAATCTGGTTAAAAAGTACCAGGGCCGCACCGTTGTCGACAATGTCTGTTTGGAATTGCACGAGGCGCAGATTGTGGGCCTTCTTGGACCAAACGGGGCCGGAAAATCGACCACCTTTTACTCCATGGTGGGTATAATTCATCCCGACAGCGGCGCGGTCTATTTAAACGGTGAAAATATTGTGCGGCTGCCGATGTATCTTCGGGCCAGAAAGGGCGTTACCTATCTGCCTCAGGAGGCCTCGGTTTTTAGGAAGTTGACCGTCGAACAGAATGTACTGGCTATTCTTGAAACCCTTAAGATCGGCAAGCAGGAAAGACAGGCCAGGCTAAAGGAGCTTCTTGGGGAGTTGCGCATAACGCACCTGGCCCGTAACAAGGCCGACAGGCTCTCCGGTGGTGAGCGAAGGCGCTTGGAAATCACCCGGGCCCTTGTCACGCAGCCCAGTTTTATTCTGCTCGATGAGCCGTTTGCGGGTATAGATCCCATTGCGGTGATGGAAATCCAGGGGCTTATAACGGCCCTAAAGGATAGAGGCATAGGGGTTATAATTTCCGATCACAATGTCCGGGAAACCCTCAAAGTCTGTGATTGGGCTTATATTATGCATGAGGGGCGGATTCTCGAAAAGGGAGACCCGACCGCTATTTCTCACAGCGAGCTTGCTAAACGCACTTATCTTGGCGATCAGTTCAGTTTGTAGACGGATTTTTTGATGGCATTGGAATTAAAGCAACAACTTAAACTGAGCCAGCAGCTCATCATGACGCCTCAATTGCAGCAGGCGATCAAGCTGTTGCAACTCTCACGCCTGGAGCTTCTGGAAACCATACACGAGGAACTTGAAGCCAATCCCCTGCTGGAAGAAACGCAGGAAGAACTGCAAACCGAACAGGATGCCGAGCTGGAAACTCTTACCACCGAGGAAGCCCCCTTTCAGGAGGTAGAGCTTTCCGAAAAAATTCGCGAAGATTTCGACTGGGAAGGTTACCTGGAAGAATACAACACCAGTACGCCCGTACTGGTTGAAAACGACCCCAATCAGGAATGGCCGAGTTTTGACAGCAGGCTCTCCGAACAGACCACGCTAAAGGATCACCTGGAGTGGCAGATAAGGCTCTCGGATTTTTCCGACGAGGAAAGGCGCATAGGAGAGTGCATCCTTGGCAACCTTGATAACGACGGCTACCTAGACGCTACCATTGAAGAAATCGTGGCTTTGTCGGGTGCCGATACCTCCATCGTCGAGAAAGTCCTTGGCAAGATCCAAAACTTTGATCCCGTAGGCGTTGCGGCAAGGGATTTGAGGGAGTGCCTGCTGGTGCAGGCCAAAAACCTTGCCCTGGAAGACAAGCTCGTGGAGCGGATCATCTCGGACTTCCTGCACTATCTGGAGACCAAAAATTACACCGCCCTTGTGCGTGCCCTCAAGCGCAGCCCCGAAGAGGTTAAGGCCGCGGTGGATATCATCGTCGGTTTGGACCCAAAGCCCGGAAGCGCCTTTAATAATGTTTCGGTCGAATATATCAGCCCCGATATCTACGTCTTTAAAATAGACGATGAATGGGTCATACTGCTAAATGAAGACGGAATGCCCAAACTGAGGGTCAGCTCTTATTACAAGGACGCCCTTGGTGAGGGGGATTCCGTTTCCGCCGAGACCAAAGACTACATTCAAACCAAGCTGAGGGCCGCGGCCTGGCTTATAAAGAGCATCCACCAAAGACAGCGCACCCTCTATAAAGTATCGCAGTCGATTGTGAGGCTCCAGGAGGATTTTTTCGAAAAGGGCGTGGCGTTCCTAAAACCCATGGTGCTCCGGGACATTGCCGAAGACGTTGGTATGCATGAATCAACCATCAGCAGGGTGACCGCCAGCAAATACATGCATACGCCCCATGGGATTTTTGAGTTGAAATATTTCTTTAACAGTTCCATAAATAGCGTGATGGGAGAGGCCGTTGCCTCGGAGAGCGTTAAAGAGAGGATCCGCCAGATTGTTAAGGAGGAGGATTCCTCCCGGCCCCACAGCGATCAGGAAATAGTGGATATGCTGGAGAGGGAAAATATAAGCATAGCCAGGCGCACCGTGGCCAAGTACCGTGAAATGTTGGGAATCCTGCCTTCCAACAAAAGAAGGAAGTCTTCCTGGGGGCACTGAGGCGTGGTTGGGTTTAAGATGGAGACGAGGTCGTCGAATGCAGATCAATATATCTTTTAGACATATCGAAGCTTCGGATGCTGTGAAGCTTTATGTCGAAGACAAGCTTGGAAGGCTCAAAAAGTACCTCGAAGAACCTATTGAGGCTCACGTTGTGCTACGAGGCGAAAAATTCCGCCGCATTGCCGAAGTGTCCCTGGACGCCTCGGGCGTTCGGCTAAACGGAGCGGAAGAAACTGACGATATGTATTCGAGCATAGACCTTTTGGTCGATAATCTCGAGGCCCAGGCGGCAAGGAAGAGCAGGGAAAAAATCAGTCGGCGAAGGTCGAGCGGTACGGTAAAAGAGCTTGGCGCGGCGGTCGAGCCAAACGGGTCCGTGCAAGATAATGTGCGGGAGCCTCGTGTGATTCGGGCCGAACAGGTTTACGCAAAGCCCATGGATATCGATGAGGCGGTGATGCAGCTCAATCTTACGAGCAGTGAATTCCTGGTGTTCACCAATAGAAGCACCAACAGAGTTAACGTACTCTATAAACGCAAAGACGGCAATATCGGCCTTATCGAGACTGTAGGGTAAGGATTTAGAGCGGAGGAAACGGCGGAGACAATGGCAATGAAAATTCTCGATATCCTCAAAGTGGACTCCATCGTTCCCGAGCTTAAAGGGAGGAACAAAAAACAGGTTTTGGAGGAATTGATAGATGCGGTAAAGCAGAACAAGCCCCACATAGACCGGGATCGGTTTATGAAGGTTTTGCTCGAAAGAGAAAGACTTGGCAGTACGGGCATTGGCGATGGAATTGCCATCCCCCATGGGAAAATGAGCGGTATTGACGATCTTGTCCTCTCCTTTGGGCGTTCGTCGGAAGGTATTGATTTCGAGTCCATGGATGGCAAGCCTGTTCACCTCTTTTTCCTTCTGGCCGCTCCCGAAGCCTGTGCCGGGGTCCATCTGAGAGTCTTGGCAAAGATAGCTCGACTGCTAAAAAACGGCACGGTGCGCAAAAAACTGGCAAAAGTCGATAACCGTGACGATATTTTTTCTATAATTGAGCAGGAAGACGAGGAATTCTAGGCTTTCGGCTTTTTCCCTGGAAGAGCGCTTCGCGGTTGCTCTCCTAATCCGTCCCACCCCGGTTTAAATGAAAATGGATGCAGCTAAACCCCATGTAGTTGTGGTCACCGGGCTCTCGGGCTCAGGCAAAAGCACGGCTATTAAAGCCTTTGAAGATTTGGATTATTTCTGTATCGATAATCTTCCCGTGCCGATGCTTGGCAATTTTTTGCAGCTCTGCGAGCAGGACATGCCCGAAATAAAGCGGATCGCTTTGGGTATAGACATACGGGAGCGCAAATTCTTAAAAAACTACAACCAGATTTTTGACCTCCTCGAAAAGGCCGGCTACAGGTTCGAGATCATCTTCCTTGAGGCCGAAAATCAAATATTGCAGAGAAGATACAGCCAGACGCGAAGGATTCACCCGGCGGCTCCCTTGGAGCAACAACTGGTGCAGGCAATCGCTTTTGAACGCGAGCAGTTGCGCGCGCTGCGCGGCAGGGCTACCAGAATCATCGACACGGGAGCCCTTTCGGTCCACCAGCTAAAGCACTGTATCACAAGGTCTTATTCTCTCCTGGGGGAAAGCGATCAGATCAGCATCCAGGCCCTTTCCTTCGGATACAAATACGGCCTGCCCCTTGAAGCCGACCTGGTAATCGATGTCAGGTTTCTGCCAAATCCCTACTTCGTCGAAGATTTGAAAGAAAAGGACGGAACTGCCCAGCCCGTTCGCTCCTGGGTGCTCGAATGGCCCTCGGTGCGCGAGTTTATACACGATTATTGCGCGCTTCTTCTAAAGCTTTTGCCTTCCTATATCGCGGAGGGCAAACGATACCTTACGGTAGCTTTTGGCTGTACCGGCGGAAAGCACCGCTCCGTTGTGATTGCCGGAGCGGTTGCTGACAGGCTTGAACAAAATAATTATCATGTAAAGGTATACCACAGAGATATTCACTTGGAATGAGAGGGCTTGGTTGGATCGGGATAGTGAAGAGGGAATCATTGGTGTTGTTGCGGCCTCGCATTGCCGGCTGGCCGAAGAGATGATGGTCGTTGCGGAGATGATCGTTGGGCCGCTTCGCAACTGCAGAGCTGTTTGCTTTAAACCCGACACGGGGCCCGATGAACTCATAAAGCTTATGGAAGATGCCATTAAGGAGGTCGACCAGGGAAAAGGCGTTCTGGTTCTTACCGATCTTTTCGGCGGAACTCCTGCAAACATCAGCCTCTCCTTTAGAAGTCCCACTGTCGAGATTATTTGCGGAATGAATCTTCCGATGCTCATAAAGCTTGCCGGATGCCGGGACACTCACAGCCTGAACGAAACCGCCGCGCTGGTTAAAGAGTACGGGCAGCGCCACATATCTCTGGCGAGCGAGGTGCTTTCCCGCTCAACAAAAGTTGTGCCTTAGAGGATATATTTTGGAGCTCGACATTGCCGTTTCGGCTGCGGCGAAATCTGATTTGCCTTCGATTCTCCAAATCGAACTGGAAAGCCAGCCGGAGCCGTGGACGCAAAAGTCGTTTCTCGAAGAGTTAGACCGGGGAAGCCTTTTTGTCGCTACCGATGCTTGCCGAGACATTGCGGGCTACATCTGCTTTTGGTCTGTAAGCGATGAGATCCAAATACTCAATGTCGCCGTAAGGGCGCGGATGAGGCGAAGAGGAATAGCTCGAAGCCTTGTTGCCTTTGCCATCGCGGCCGGGCGGCGACGCGGGGCGAAAATAGCCGTCCTCGAAGTCAGAAAGTCTAACCTCGGGGCTCGAAGACTCTATGAATCCCTGGGGTTTAAAATCACCGGAGAAAGGCCCGGCTACTACGCAGACCTGAGCGAATCCGCAATCCTTATGGAACGGCTTATCGAAGCCCAATAACCAATTGCGATTTTTCGCGGTTCGCTGTTAGAAGGGGTGTTTCCAAATGTTTGACCAGTTTCAGTCCGAGGCTCTTACCAAAAACCTGGATCTTACAAAAATCGCGGTGGTTATTCCACCCACATTCCAGACCCTTGAGGATGCGGTAAGCGGGTATGCCGGCAAGGAAAAACAGGCCCGGGAGCTTCTGCTCGAATATCATCACAAATATAGAAACTGGCTTTTTGTCGTACAGGAAACCCAAAGGTATGCTCTTGGCAATTTGCGCCTCTACCGCAGCGGGGGCCTGGCCGGAAAGGTAATATATCTTCTCTGCGATATCCTGCTTGATGCCTTGATAAACTCCGAGCAGTTCGAAATAAGGAGCCTCGCGGCCGATCACCTTCTTGCCTACTTGTCCAAGTTGGTCGAGGAAATGGGAGAGGAGCTGGCAAGGCCTGCCCCGGGCCCGGTAAGCGCCGAAGCGATAGAGACGGTTTTTCAAACCGATACGTCATGTCATGAGGGTATTTTGAGATATTTTTTTCTCAGAATGTCCGAGCTTCCCGCGGCTGCCTTTGAATTTCTGATGCGCAGTTTCTACCCTCCCGGGAGGTTGGGTGCGCAGCTTCTAAAAATCTGGAATCGAAGCGATTCGATGGTCGAGCTGAGGGTGTTTTTGCAAAGATTTTTTAAAGACACCTATCTTTTCTGGCTGGGTAGAGAGGACCCCTACACCTGGTTGAATCGCCAGGATCAAAAGTGGATACCGCCCCAAGCCTGGATGGAAGACTTTGGGCCGCTTAGCCATGAAAGTTTGCGCAGGCACCTGGATTTTCTGGAAAACAGGGTCATCGGCGAAGCCGACAACCGCAAGGCCGTCGAGTTCCTTGTAACTATGACCGATTTCCACGATCTGATCCAACTCTATTTGCATTTGCCCGAAAAAATCGTGGAGCGGGGAAAATCCCGCGCGCCCCTTTTGGCGCCCTCATCGGGGTCCGGGGAAAAGAGAGTGGAAACGGCTACCATGGAGCCCTCCGATCTTGCCGGGCACATGAGCATGCTTGTGCGTCTTAAGATCTTGGAAATAAAGGGGCTTGAGGCTATTCACGAGGATGTGCTGAGGGAAATCAACTTCGAGATCGGCAGGTGGATGAAGCGCGAATCCGGCGATCAGCTCGAAGTGCTTCTCAGTCGCATATTGAAAACCATCGGCAACTCTTTCCAGGATTACCCCCAGGCCGCTCTCCAGATTATCCGAACAATGGGGCTCGAGATCACCGCAACCGATCAAAGGCCCATAATAGACTTTTTCGTAAGGCGCATTATACGGCTGGGGTTCCAATCCCCGATGCTTGGGCGTGTAAGCAGCAAGTGGCACATCAATGTCAATCCGGCTCACCTGCAAAACGTGCGCGTGTGGCTCGATATCATAAAGTCCAATCCGCTGCGGTGCAGGCACCTCCTTTCGGCTCTTATCGTAAACCTGTCCCTTGGTGGCATTTTCATCCGCGACACCGACTTGTTCCAAAAGGACGTCTCTCGACTCCTGAACTCCCCCATACGTCCTATTTACAACCTGGTAAAGCAACTGGCCAAGTTGTTCCCGGTCTATTTCAGCCAGATCGGGGCCGAGGGGCTCTTAAGGAAGGTTTCGACCGAAATTGACGAAATCACGGCCAGAAGCGACAAGCTGGTCCACTTTTTAAGAAAACAAAGCCACGTTGAAAGCAATAACACCATAGTGGGCTTTATTCAGGCGATTATCCTCTACTGGCGCACAAAGGACAAAAAAAGGCTCGAGGGCCTCATCCCCGACGAGGTCTATTCGGAAATCGCCCAATCGGGGCCCCTTATCGATGATATTCACAAGATCTTTGAACATATCTTCAGCGCCAGGACCATCAACCGCATTCAGGATCTGCTCGATTTAGGCGAAGAGCAGACAAAGGCCATGATAGAGGAGGTCGCCGGTGTTGCGGAAAGCGAGCGCAACCGGGCTTTCCTCATGATTCAGTTCTACCAGCTTCTCCATGAAAAATACGCCTTGAGCTTCAAGGATATAAATATTTCGCTCCAGCGCGCTCAGAGCATCGGTTTGCCCGATCCGACAAAACTTCTTGAGGTCCTCGAAAAAGGAGCAAATGACAAACATGGTCTTCTGGACGCCATCCTCGATTACCTGGGCGAGCTGCGCGAAGTCATCCTCACCCCCGGCGAACTCAAGACAATGGAAAACATCTATTACAAGCGCCACATCGCTGTTGACATACCCTCCATGTACGGCTCCTATAACGAACCGCGCTTCGATGCCCTGGGGCTTACCTTTAGACTCGAAAACCTTGCAAACGTTATATTCGAAGAAATCATCCTTTCCATAAATCTTGGTTTCATCACCAAGGCCACCTTCTACAGGATCTCGCGTTTCATTCCGCTTTTTATAAAGGCCCTCGAAGTCGATGGAATTTCATCGAGCCGTCTGCAAAATCAAAATGAACTTTTCAAAAAGGCCCTGGAAATTCCGCGGTTTTCACATTCCCAGTACATAGATATCTTTAGAGGTTTTTCCGAGACCATTAAGCAGATCATCCAGACCCATTACGGCTCGATCCATGATGAAAATCTGGAGGTTGTAGTAAGGCGGCTTGGCCCGGAAAAACTCATTGCAAAATACCAAAGAGAGGGCGAAGGCACGGCGGAAAGAATTCAACGGGTCTCGGAGAGCTTTCTGAGAGATCTGATAGCAAGGACCTTCGGACTACAGTATTTTGATCATTTTATTGCCAGCATCCTGACTACGCTTTTAACCCAGCGCGAAGAGCTAAGCGTGGAAGACCTGGATTTGCTCCTGAGCTACGATCCCGGCAGAACCGTCTCCCACATCTATTGCCCTAATCCGGAAACCCACGACTCCATTTATATGGGCAGCAAGGGGCACACCCTGGCCAATCTGCATGAGATGGGCGTAAAGGTTCCCCCGGGCTTTGTAATCACTACGGAGTATTTTCGTTGCAGGCGGGTTATAGAAGGCTTCTGCCAGCCCCGGGAGGATTTCGAGCAACGGGTGATGCAGATGGTGGCCCGCATCGAGATGGAAACGGGCCGTAAATTCGGCCATTCCTGCAACCCGCTTTTGTTCTCGGTGCGAAGCGGCTCGGCCGTCTCCATGCCGGGTATGATGAATACTTTTCTCAATGTGGGTATTAATGAGGAAATAGTCGAGGGCTTGATCGCCCAGACCGGGGAAGCCTGGTTTGCCTGGGATAACTACAGACGCTTTATTCAGTCCTGGGGAATGTCTTTTGGCATACCCCGGGATGAGTTCAGCGTGGTCATGGACGGGTATAAAAAAAAATACGGCCGGGCGGTAAAACGTGATTTTTCTCCTTCGGAAATAAGGGAGCTCAGCCGCGCCTACCGCGAAGTGCTCAAATCCCATTCCATAGAATTCTACCAGTCTCCCCGAGAACAACTCTTTACGGCCATAAAGCTTGTGGTCGAATCCTGGGAATCCGATAAGGCCAAAACCTACAGGGAAATAATGATGCTCTCCGACAATTGGGGCACCGCGGTTTCGGTCCAGGCGATGGTTTTTGGAAACCTCGATACGCACTCGGGGGCCGGGGTTCTATTTACTCACGATCCCCGCACTTCGGAAGACAAGGTTGAACCGGTTGGCGACTTTACATGGGGCAATCAGGGAGAAGACGTAGTGGGGGGGCTGGTTAAAACCTTGCCGCTCTCCGAAAGGCAAAGGTTAAAGGAGGCCAAGGAGACTTCGCTCGAGTCCCTTTTCCCTTGCGTCTACAAGAAACTGGTGGATATATCCAGAAATCTGGTCTACGAAAATCACTGGGCCCCTCAGGAACTCGAGTTCACCTTCCAGGGGGAAAGCGAGGAAGGCGTCTTCGTTTTGCAATCACGCAACATGACGCCTCGTATAAAGCGATCCTATCCGGTATTTAAAAAGGGTGAAAACCTTGGGGCCAACTATCTTGGAAGCGGCATCGGGGTGAGCGGGGGCGCAATCTCGGGGCTTGCGGCCTTCGACCTGGAGTCCATCGAGGAGATAAAAAGGCGGCAGCCGGGAAAAGCCGTAATCCTTGTTCGCTCCGACACGGTTCCAGACGATATACACGAAATCTCGATTGCCGACGGGGTTCTCACGGCAAAAGGGGGGGCCACCTCGCATGCGGCTATTGTTGCCCACAGGCTTGGGAAAACCTGCGTTGTCGGCTTGAGCCGCATGAGGGTCCATGACAGCCAAAAGACATGCACCATCGATAGCCACACAGTCAAGGTCGGCGATGCAATAAGTCTGGACGGTAGAAGTGGGGCCGTGTACTCTGGAGCGGTGGAGATCGAAAGGGTGGATTTTTCGGCGGCCTTGGATTAAGAGTAGATAAAAAAGGGAAGGGCGGCAAGATGGGCGAACAGGAAGCAGTGTCAAAAAAACTCGGAATCAATGGCCTTGGCAGAATCGCAAAGCTATCCCTCTGGAGTCATGTGGAGCGGAAATACTTCTCCGAAATCGTGGTCAATATAGGTCGGGAGGTCGGCGGAAGGCTCTCCGACATAGCTCATTTCATCGAAAGGGATTCGAGCTATGGGGCCTTGCAAAACTATCTCTACGGCTCTCGGGCAGCCAGGGTTATAGAAAATATCGACGAAAAGTCGGGCAGTTTTGTCGTAGACGGCGTAAAGACGACTTTTCTGCGCAGCGCCAGAAATCCGGCCCACATCGATTGGCGAAAGCATGGGGTCGAGTTGGTCGTGGACGCAACCGGCAAATTTATCGATCCCACGGTGGCTGCCGAAGACCCTAAAGGAGCCTTGCGCGGTCACCTCGCCGCCGGGGCCAAGAAGGTGATCCTCTCGGCGCCTTTTAAAATTAAGGATAAGGCTCTTGGGATGCCCGCCGATGCGGTCACTACCATTATGGGTATAAACGATACCGAATATGATCCCAAAAAACACCTGCTCGTCTCCAATGCATCTTGTACGACCACCTGCCTGGCCTACATGGTGAAGCCTCTGCTCGATTACTTCGGAGCCGACCGGGTCCTCTCGGCGGCAATGACTACCGTGCATGCGGCTACGAGTTCCCAATCGGTTCTGGACCATGCGCCCAAAGCCGGGGCTACGGATCTGCGCAAGTCCCGTTCGGTTTTCAATAATATCATTTTGACCAGTACCGGAGCCGCCAAGGCGCTTGGCCTGGTAATTCCCGAGATGAACTCGATCGGCTTTATTGCCGAGTCGGTACGGGTGCCCGTTACGACAGGCTCCCTGATAATCCTGGCACTGATGCTTCAGGATAAAAGTTTGACCGAGCCGATCAATCGTGAACTGATAAATGACATCTATAAAAGGGCGGTGTCCCATTTTCCGGAGGGCTATCTCGTTTTTTCCAATGAACAAAACGTATCCTCGGATATCGTCGGATTGCCCTGCGCGGCTGCGGTTATCGAAGGCCACGAAAACCACACGCGAACCTCTGCGGTTCGCATCGGCCTCGATTACCTGGCAGACGCGGTAAAAAAGCTTGAATCCAGCGGGCAAACCGATTCAGCCTCCCTGGAGCTGCCCAGCCTTTCCCGCCGCGACAAAGCCTCGGGATCACGGCCGCAAAAGTTTATCGAAGCCCCCGTTACTCAGGCCGTAATATACGGCTGGTATGATAATGAGCTGGGAAGCTATACGAATATGCTGCGCGACCGTACCGTAAGCATTGCCAGGCTCATGGAGCGAGAAAATCTAAGGCCCGTTGCGCTTAGAGACTGACCATTGCTCAACGTGTGGCCTTTCGGTAGGGTTCGCCGGGTTCTAAAACGCCCGGCTTGGTGGTTAAACCGGTAGCCTCGCTCGCGGGAGGGTTCCTTGTGATAGTGCGTCACTGGATGTCCACTGAACTTGTAACCATAGGCAAACATGCTTCCATTCAGGAAGCCCTGGCGCTTATGAAACGTCAATCCATTCGCCACCTTCCCGTGGTCGATGGGCGGATGCGTCTGCTGGGATGGATTACGGACGCGGATTTAAGGGGGGTGCTCATTGCCTCCATGATCGAGGAATTGACCCTTGAGGATGTGATGATCAGAAAGCCCTTGGTCGTTGCACCGGAAACGCCCCTCGAAGAGGCCGCGCGGATTTTACTCGACAAGCGAATCGGCGGCCTGCCCATAGTGGAAAACAATATTGTGATCGGAATTATAACCGTTGCCGATATTCTTTCGGCCTTTATCACCTTTCTGGGACTCTTTACGCAATCTACCCGTATAGATATAAAGGTTTCCGGCTCGCCCAACCCGCTGCCGGAGATAACAAAAGTGGTCAGAATGCACGGGGCTGAGGTCATAAGCCTCTGCCAGATTCCTTCAGCCGAGGAGAGCTCCGAATTTTCCTATTCCCTGCGGCTGAAAAAAACCAACCCGATGCCCATTATCGCCGATTTGGAAAAAAACGGCATCGAAGTGGTCGCTGCCCTGGATATGTAGTTGGAAAGACTCCCCGCTTTGATTGCCCCCAAAGGACCGATCGTGGCCGCCATGAGCGGAGGGGTGGATTCCAGCGTTGCGGCTGCCCTGCTTTTGGAGCAAGGTTTCGAAGTTATTGGAGTAACCCTGCGGATGCAGGCCTGCGATGAAACCGGGGGCGATGACGACTGCTGTGGCGCCGACAGCCTCGCTCAGGCCAGGGCCGCGGCGGACCACCTCGGAATAGTTCACAAGGTGCTCGACTGCCGTGAACCTTTCGAAAAGAGCGTGCTGCTAAGAAGCTGGCAGGAGTACCGGCAGGGCCGCACGCCAAATCCCTGCGTGATGTGTAACCGGGATATCAAGTTTGGCGTTCTCCTCGATTACGCAAAAACTCTCGGGGCGCAAAAGATAGCCACCGGCCATTATGCGCGGTTGGGCGGGGTAAAAGAGGGGTGCGGTTTCATCATTAGGGGCGCGGACCTTCGAAAGGACCAGTCCTATTTTCTCTTTGCCGTCGATTCCGGCACACTCTCCAGGGTGTTTTTTCCTCTCGGCCGCTATTTGAAGGAAGAGGTCCGTTCCCTAGCCCGTCGGTTAGGTCTTGCAAACGCGGATCGGGTCGAAAGCCAGGATGCCTGTTTTGCAACAAAGCGAACAGGTTTTGCGGAAGCCCTGCGGCAAAGGTTCGCTGAAGGCGCTATCCCCGGTCCCATACTAGACGAAACAGGCCGCAAAGTAGGCGACCATGAAGGTATTCACCTCTTTACCATCGGGCAGAGGCGCGGAATCGGAGTAACCCTGGGAGTCCCGGTCTGGGTAAAATCGATAGATCCGAAAAACTGCTCGCTCACTCTCACTACTGCGAAGGAAAAACTGGCGGCACGGGCGCTGATGGCGTCCGGAGTGGTCTGGCAGGCTCTGGTTCCCCGATCCGTGCCCCTTCGCTGCTCGGTGCAGGTTCGCTACAATCAGGCTCCGGTTCCCGCTATCGTCGAACTCCTGGAGCCCGGCAGAGTGCTGGTCAACTTCGAGCGTTTCGTAACCGCTGTTTGCCCCGGACAGGCCGCGGTCTTCTACAGCGGTCCCCGGTTGCTTGGCGGAGGTTGGATCGACCGCTCGTTTAGCGGGCCGGTTAAAATCAGTGAAGTTGCAGGAGAGATAATTTCGTGATTTCCAATTCCCCGGATCGCTACGCGAGGCATGAAATGCTGCACGAAATAGGCGCGGCCGGACAGCGTAAACTGAGCCAAAGCTCGGTCCTTATCGTTGGCTGCGGAGCCCTTGGCGGATTCCAGGCCGAACTGCTTGCCAGAGCGGGGGTGGGAAGGCTTCGCATCGTGGACCCCGATATCGTCGAATTGCACAACCTGCATCGCCAGATCCTTTATATGGAAAACGACGCCGAGTCCAAAGTCCTAAAGGTCGAAGCCGCGGCCAAACGCCTCGCTCAGGTTAATTCGGGGGTAGTTGTGGAAACCCGGCCTGTGCGCTTTAACGCCCAAGATGCCCAATCGCTCCTGGCCGGTGTCGATATCGTTCTTGACGCATCGGATAATTTCGAAACCCGCTACCTGCTAAACGATGTGTGCATAAAGTCCCAAACACCCTGGGTTTACGGAGGCGTCGTAGGAACCTCGGGCATGGTTATGCCGGTCCTGCCGGGTTTAAGGGGGCCTTGCCTGAGATGTGTCATTCCGGCTCCTCCGGAGCCCGGTACGGTTCCTACTGCCGATACCCTGGGAGTGCTAAACTGCGCCGTGGCAGTCATTGCCTCACTGCAGACAACTCTGGCTATGCGCGTTCTGCTCGGAAATCCACCCGCCGAGATTGGTCTTTTTCATGCCAATGTCTGGAATATGTCCTTCGATTTTCTAAAAGTTCAAAGAAACGACCTGTGCCCGTGCTGCGGACTGGGCGGGTTTGAATTCCTCGATGCCCCGGTTTAGCCCTGCGCCCGGCTAGTCTAACTTTTCCAAAGCCATCCTCACTTCTTCCCTGATCGTCCCCCGGCTCTATTTCGCATTATCTCCACGCAATCCGATTACCCCCGGATTTTTTTTCTTAAGTTTTTTTCGGTCCTGCCGATAATAAAAACAGGAGGGACTTGTGATGAGTATTTCAAGTATCGATTCCAGCAGCACAAACCTTTACTACACAAACCTTGAGCAGGCTGTGCAAAACCAGACTGCGCTCGATGAGAACTCGAGTCTGAGCAGTCTGGTTTCCTCGACGAGCGCCTCGGCCACGAATGCCGATTATACGACAAACCTTGAGCAAACGGCACAAGAGGAGGCTACGCTTGCCATGAACCCGACCCTCGCTCAAACGCTTTCCGAGCAGGCCGCCTCGCCCTCCAATGCTTCGGGTGAGGAAGCTTTGGGAATGCTTTCAGGCACGGGAGCCTCCCAATCGTCTCTAATCTCCCTTTCCTACTCGATGCAGCTCATGCAAAGCCTTTCGGCTAGCGGGACATTAACGAATAACACAGCCCTTGCCCAGGCCCTTCTTCAAAATTACACCAATACGACGGATATTTCCTCGGGCTCCGTGGTGAATACGAGCGCTTAGCCGGGTGGGGGTGAGGCCGCAGGGCCGATACCCCCGGAAAACGGCGAAAAAACAAAACGACCCCATAAGGGGGTCGCAGATCAAACCATCCTTCCCTTTATCGCTTCACGCCGGTCTTTTATCGAACCAGGGGCAAGCTTTTTCCAACTGGGCCGCGAGGCGAAGCAGGGTAGCTTCGTCCCCGTAGGGCGCCATGAAATGAACGCCGCAGGGGAGCCCTTTGGCCGTCCAGTGAAGCGGCACGCTCATCGCGGGCTGACCGGTGAGATTGGCAAGCGGTGTAAAAGGCACCCTGCCAAGGGATTTAGTGGACTCCTTAAAGACCAGGCCCAGGGAAATCGAACCCAGGCCGAGTTTATTCATAACTTTCAAGGCGCGGATTTCCGAGGCTTTTGGCGCCAGTTCCCCAATTTTTGGCGGAGGGCAGCCGGTCGTTGGCGTCATGAAAAGGTCGTATTTAGTGAGAAACTGCGCCATCGCCTGGGCGAATATGTGCCATTGACGCTTGGAAGCCACAAAGTCGCAGGCCTTTACCCTTCGCCCCAAATGGGCCAGGATTTTGGTTGACTCCTCGACCAGTCGCGCTTTATCCGCACCGAACTTTTGGGCGATGAATTGCATGTCGGCGGATACGTGGCCTAAAAAAAGCGTCATGAAACATTGTGCAAGAGCCTGACCGTCGTAAATAGGTTCGGCTTCCTCCACGCGGTGTCCCAGACTTTCCAGGAGCGCCGCGGCTTTTTTGACCGCCTCGATACATTCCGAATCGACCTTGGCGCCGAGCGGAGAGCGGGTCGAAAAGGCGATGCGAAGGGCTCCGGGTTCCCGGTTAATCTCTTCCAGGTAAGGCCTTTGGGGCGGTGCGATTGCATAGGGAGCCCCGGCTTCCGGTCCCTGGACCGCGTCGAGAAACGCGGCGCTGTCGCGGACCGAAATGGACACCGCGAGGTCGGCTACCGCTCCGTCCCAGACCTCTGCCAAATAGGGTCCTTGCGGCGTGCGTCCCCGCGTGGGCTTTAGGCCGAAGATGCCGCACCAGGAAGCGGGTATTCGGATCGACCCCCCACCGTCGTTTGCCGAGGCCATTGGGACTATGCGGCTTGCCACCGCCGCGGCTGATCCTCCGCTGGAGCCTCCCGGAGTATGGAGAGGATTCCACGGGTTTTTCGAAGGCCCGAAGGCCTCCGGTTCGGTTACCGCCATAAGGCCGAATTCGGGTACGTTCGTCTTGCCAACCACAATGAGGCCCGCCCTTTTGATCCGGGTTACGATCTCCGAATCCATGTCCGGAACGTATGTTTTAAGAGACCTGCTTCCGCAGGCCAAAGGGACTCCGGCAAAGGCATGGAGAATATCCTTTAGCAGGAAAGGCACGCCGCTGAACGGGCCGTTTGAAACAGGGCTTTTCGCGGCAAAGCGCGCATACTCGAACATCGGGGTGATCACCGCGTTTAGCCTGGGATTTTGCCGCTCTATCCTGTTGATCGCCTCTTCGCACAACTCGGCGCTGCTGACCTGTCCTTCGCGGACAAGCTGTGCGAGGCCCAACGCATCGTATTGGTCGTATTCTTTGAATCCGGCCATGATCTCTACCTTTCTTAAGGCGGTTTAAGCTCTTTTCAGGACTCCATCGCTTTTTCGGAAAAGTCCTGGATTTTACAAAAAAATGCCTCCAATTCGGAAGGAACCGATGTAAACGACATTCTAAAGGACGGCGCAGGAGCCGCTTGGAAACATTCGATGACCTTTCCGTAGAGCTGATCGGTTATAAGGTTGATCTCCCGATCGAAAACATGAACCTTGAGGTTGGCCAGGTGCTCCGGGATAAATTCGGCATGCACTTCGGCCGCATCGTCGACCAGTTTTTCGATCGAACCGTTATAGGTGTGGGCTCCTGCGTGTTTTCCTTCAAGGACCGTGAATTTAACAGGCAGGGGGGTTTTTAGTTTTGGCAGTTCGGTTCTTTCCCTTAGAGGCCGATAGACATTGAACTCGGCACCGATTCCCCCAACCTCGAAAAGTGTTATAGGTTCCTTCACCCCCTTGGGCATAACCTGCATTCGGTTATCTATGCGAAGGATTTCCGCGCAGTTTTTGAAAGTGGCCTCGGAGATCAAAATCTGGCCTCCCACGGTGTAGGATTCAATTCGCCCGGTAAGGTTGACCGTTTGTCCCACGACTCCGTATTTTGTCCTTTTGTCGGAACCGATATTGCCCGCTACGACCTCACCGGTATGTATGCCGATGCCCATGAATACTTTTGAATATCCCGACTCCTCAAGCTCTAAATTTACCTTCTCCATTGCCAACTGCATTTCCAGCGCGCAGGCAACCGCCCTTTTCGCGTCGTTTTCTCTTTTGAGCGGAGCCCCGAAGATCACCAGAATGGCGTCGCCTATGAATTCATCTATCGTTCCGTCGTACTTCATGATGATCTCGGTCATAGCCGCCAGGTAGATATTGATTATGCTTAGAACGCTTTCGGCCGCCAGCCTCTCGCTCATGCAGGTAAATCCCCTGAGGTCGCTCATCAAGATGGTGACCCTTCTTTTTTCTCCACCCAATTGCGTGCCCTCGGGAGATTCCAGGATAGCATTTACAATGTCGTCGGTGACATAGCGTCCAAAGGTCTTTCGTATGAACTTGTTGCGCGCATCGAGTTGCTCGCGGCTCTGGAGCAGTGCGCTGTAGGCCTCGTTACGTTCCAGAAGATTTATATACCCTCTGGAATGGTAGCGGACCCGGGCAAGCACCTCGAGTCGGTCGGGCAGCTTGACCATATAGTCGTTTGCTCCAAGGGCGAAGCTTTCGGCTTTGATCCGGGGGTCTTCCTTGCTGGATAAAACGATGAGGGGAACCTCGCGCGTGGCTTTGTTGGCCCGAAAATAGCGCACCAGCACCAATCCCTCTATTTGCGGCATCACCAGGTCCAGGAGAATGACGGTTGGGCAAATACGATTGGCCGTCTTGATCGCCTCCCTGGGATCGGGGCAGTAATGAAAATCGATATCCTGCTCGCCTGCAAACATTTCCCCTACTGCTTCGCCGACTATCGGCTGATCGTCAACGAGCAGGACGGTAATGCGATGATGGGTAAGGTTCACGCCCGGCATCTATTCTCCAGCGTCGAATCGGGATGCCTCGCGCTGAAGCCCCTGGACGGAATGATTAAGATGCTCGGCCGTTCGGACGTACTCGATGGCCACCGCGCGTGTCTGAGCCGCCCCGTCAGCCAGGCTGATCATTGCCCTGTTGATTTCCTCGGCCCCCGCGCTGTTGGCGTTCATTGCGCTGTTGACCGCCTCGAAGTGGGGAATGAGGGCCCGGACCCGGTCGATGATCATGCCGAGTTGGCCGCTTACTCCCTCGACGTCCCGGCCGCCCTGGCGTACCTGCTGAACGAATTTGTCCACTTCCATGACTCCGGAGGAAACAGCCGATTGCATCTCTCGAACCATCTTTTCGATATCCAGGGTCGCCACCGCGGTCTGGTCGGCCAACCTGCGGATCTCGCGGGCCACAACGGAAAAACCTTTGCCGTATTCGCCCGCCTTCTCGGCTTCGATCGCCGCGTTAAGGGAGAGAAGATTCGTTTGGTCCGCCACCTTGGTGATAGTCGTGACAATATTGCCGATATTTTTGGTCTTCCCGCTGATTGCCTGAAGCTTGGAGGCTAAAGAACCGGTGGCCTCGATGAGTTGGTGCATCATCGCCTTCATGCCGTCCAGGCCCACCAGACCTTCTCTTGCAAGGCTTCCCGTTTCAGAGGCCACGGAGGTCACCTCTTCCATGGATTTTAAAAGCTCCTTGGAACCCGCGAGGATCTGATTGGAAGTAGCGCCCACCTGGCTCAGGGAAGCCACCTGCTGCGCTGCGGTTGCTTCAAATTCCTTGGCTGAGGCCGCCATTTCGGTCGACGAACTCACAACCTGGACCCCGGCTCTTTTGACCTGAACGATTATCGAACAGAGATAATCTATCATGGTGCCGCAGGCCCGCATCAGCCTGCGCATCTCATCTCTGTCGCGGGATTGGTCCCCGGCTTCCCCACTTTCCTTATTTATAACGGCCGCGGCGGCCATAAGCTTTCCGGCGCCAATGTCGTCGGAGAGCTCAACGAGGGTTTTAAGAGGCCGTGTAATGCTGAAAGTGAGCAGGGATATGGCTAAAAAAGAAAAAATCATTGTCCCAAGGGTTATTGCGGCAAGTATCAGTTCCTTGTTGCGTTCAAGCTCCGAGACATCCAATTGGAGGGCGCGGGCCGAACTCATGGCCTCGGATACCGGTAGGGTCGCAGCTATGCTGTAAATCTTTCCATCGATCATGAAAGGCTCAAAGGCCACGAATTTGTCGCTTCCCTCAAAAGTATATCTGCCAACACCTCTATACCCCTTAATCATACGGTTTGTGACGATCTGCGCCAGTTGTCCGTATTTTTTCGCTCCCATGTCTACATTGTCCGCCAGGTTGTACTCGGGGTGGGAGATCAATACGCCCTTGTCGTTGAGTATATAGGGGTAGCCGGTGCGGCCATAGACGAAGCCCTTGATCAGATCCCAGGCCAATCGCCACTCTAAATTGAGGACTATCACTCCTCTAAAGGCCCCCTCCGCATAGACGGGGGCCGCAATGCGCATTACGGCTTTCCCCGTATTGGGGTCCAGTTCCACGCCTGAATTGCCCGCTTGACCTTTTTTAAGTTGCAAACACTTCGCAAACCAGGGGGCCTCGGTTTTTGAAACAGGCCTCTTACTGAAATGTCCCTTGTCTAAATCAAGGACCTCCCGTCCACTTTCATCGATGTAGCGTATCCTGTTGTAGACGGGCGCCGATTTTCCATCGACCGTGACTGAAGAGGTAAGGTAGAAGGCCCTGAATTCGTCTTGTGCAGCCTCAAGAGCTGTCTTTGCGGCTTGTTGCGAGAACTCGTCCCAGTAGCCGCTGGCGCAAATGATCCAGTCCCAGTCGGGAAAATAGGTATAGAGGACAAACTTGCTGCGGCCTTGCCACGTATAGGAGAGGGTCCCGATTTCACCTGCTTTTCTGTTGTCGAGAATCTGCTGAAAGTCGGTTAGCTTGAGGTCTGCGACGGCATTTTTGCCGATCAAGGCTGCGTTGGGATGAACGAAAACATTGGACTTGGAATCGACAACGAATACGTAGCCGGTTTTGCCGATCTTTATTTTAGAAATTTCGGCCGTCAGATCCGACATTACCTGTTTTTTCATCTCGGGGTGTTTCTGCAGAACCTTGGCTTCGAGACCGCAATTGGACATGACCGAGTCGAGGACCCGGACTACCTCTTTTCGGGCCATGCCGTTTAGAACTTTGTTTTTGCCTGAGAGGGTCGAGACGAAGTCGCTGATACTGGCCGATTCGGCAAGTTTTTTCGCATCGCTTTCCGAGTTTGCAATCAGGCTGGAAATAATTTCACGTTCGGCGCTCACCCCTTTTAAAAGCGTTAGCTCGCATTGTTTCTGTAAAGCCTGAGAGGTCGCCGAAATTACCTTCGATGAGTAAGAACGCAGCTGGACAAATCCAAAGGCCCCTACGATCACCACGGGAAGGACTGCCAGACAAAGACAGGTCAGGGTCAGTTTGGTCCTGACCGACATCTCCGAGAACCTGGTTTTTAGAGACGTTTTTTTGAGCATGCCATCAAGCCTCCATGGCCTTCGAATGATTCAAAAAACAAATATTTATATTCTTTGGTCCCCAATCGGCGGGGCTGTGTGTTAAAGCCGCCTGGAGCGAACAGCTTCCTGCCTCCTCATGTTCCACTCGTGTTTCTACGCAGTTTGAGGTTTCGCACAAGGGAGGGTGCTATCTGCCGGATTGGCAGGATTTCCACCGCCGCCTCCATTTCTCTTGCCGCTTTGGGCATTCCGTAGACTACCGAGGTCTGCTCATCCTGGGCAATCGTATGCCAGCCTTTGTCGCGCAAAGCCCGAAGGCCTGCCGCGCCGTCTTTTCCCATTCCGGTAAGAAGGGCCGCAACTCCGGCCCTTGGCCATTGCAGGGCCGCGCTCAGGAAAAAAGTGTCGATAGAGGGGCGGAAAGGGTAATCGCTTGGCTCGGCCGTATAGGAAAAAACATGCCGTGCGTTTAAGATAAGATGATCGTTGTTTGCCGCAAGATAGACCCTGCCCGCCTGAGGGCATACGCCTTCGGCGGCCAGAACGACTTCGAGCCGGGTTTGGCTGTTTAGCCATTCCGCAAGGCCGGCGGAAAAGGCTTCATCGACGTGTTGGATGATCACAAATGTTGCCTGGATGCCCGCCGGCAAAGCCGAGAGCACATCGGCCAGTGCCGTCGGGCCCCCTGTGGAGGCGCCCAGAACCACCAGGGGGGGCGTTTCTTTGCGGGGATAGTGTGAAGTAAAAAGTTCCGGACGGTCCACGCCCAAACCCGAGTGCGTCAGGGAAGCGATTTTTTTGATCTTCCTGCGCAATGCCCGGCGACTTTTCTCGGATTCCAAATCGTTGCCCTCGGTCGGGGTGTTTACCACATCCAAAGCGCCAAATCCCATGGCCTTAAACACCATTGACACCTTTGCTTCGGGGGTGGAGCACACTACCAGAACAGGGCAGGGGGAGTCCTTCATAATGCGCCGCGTGGCCTCAACCCCGTTCATGACCGGCATCATCATTTCCATAAGTACGAGGTCGGGCGGATCGGCCGCGCACTTCTTGACAGCTTCCAACCCGTCTCGGGCTTCCCATGCCACCTCATAGCCCGGCTCGCTTAGTATGACCCGCCGTATACACTCCCGGGCCTGATATTCATAGTTTGCGATCCCAATTCGCAAGTTTTAAGCCTCCCCGATAAGATCGGCAACAGCCTGAAGGAAGGAGTCGTCCTGGAAGCTGCTCTTTGTCAGGTAATAGTTGGCCCCGGCCTCAAAGCCCGCCTGTTTGTCGCCTTCCCTGTCCTTGTAGGAAATGATGATCACCGGCAAGGATTTCAGCTCGGGGCTGCTGCGGATGTGTTCGATAAATTCGATCCCGTTCATGCGCGGCATGGTCACATCCGATACCACCAGGTCATAGCGATTGGCCCTCACCGCATTCCAGCCATCCATTCCGTCCACGGCCAAATCGACCAGGTAACCCCTGGTTTCGAGCATTCTGCGTTCGAGTTCCCGCACGGTTATCGAATCGTCTACCACCAGAATGCGCTTGCAAACCTTTTGCGCGGCGGTTTGCGAATCGTCCAAAACACCGTGCAGTCGATTTCCGGTAAGAATATTGTCAATGGAGCGTATAAGGTCTTCGATATCCAAAATCAGCACCGGGGAGTTATCCATAAGAAGAGCGGCCGCGCCGATATTGGGGACCTTGCCCAGTCGTGGATCGAGCGGACGGATCACAAGGTCGCATTCTCCCAGAAACTTATCGACCACGAGGCCGTAGGAATCGCTACGGTCGCTCACCACAACGACCGAAAAATCGTTCCGCCCGGCGGGCAACTTGTCCATTTCGAGCACCTGGCGGATATCCACCAGGGAAATATTGCGATCGTAGAAGCGGAAATATTGGTGCTCCTCGGCCTTCATTACCTGTTGGGCGGCTATAGTGAGACAGCGGTCGATTCTGGTCAGTGGAAATGCGTAGGGCTCCCCGGAAATTTCCACCAGAAGCGTCCGAATGACCGAGAGAGTGATCGGCAGTTCCAGGTGGAAGGCGAGGCCGGCTCCGGGCCTGGCAATGGCGCGAACTACTCCTCCGACCTCATGGGCCATGTTGTGCACTATGTCGAGCCCGATGCCCCGGCCCGATATGTCCGAAACCGCCTCGGCTGTCGAAAAGGCGGGCAGGAACAAAAATTCCAATAGCTCGGTCTCAGTCATCTTCTCGATAATTTCAGCCGAGGCAAGACCTTTTTTGTGGATCTGTTCCCTGAGCTTACCCATATCCAGACCACGGCCGTCATCGGAAACCTTGAGCATGAGCATTCCCGAGCGATGTTCGGCCTTGAGGGAAATGAGGCCCACCTCGGGCTTTCCGGCCGCTACTCTCTCGTGGGGCAACTCGATTCCGTGGTCCACCGCGTTTCGCAGCAGGTGGGTAAGAGGTGCGTCGAGTTTTTCCAGGATATCCTGGTCCACTTCGGTGTTGTCTCCGATTATCTCCAACCGGGCTAGCTTGCCCAACTGCCTGGCAAGGTCTCGCACCATACGCGGCAACCCATGGACCCCTTCGCGGAAAGGGCGCATCCTGGTCCTTACGGCCTCATGGTAGAGACGGTCGGCCAGAGTGGCCGAACTGCTTATGAATATATCAAGGCTGTTGCGCTTTTCGGCCAGGAAATGATTGCACTCCTTGAGAACGTTTCTGGCCTCGCGTATGAGCTTGCGGTTGCTCTGGAGGCTCGAGCCGTTGGAGACCATCTCCTGAAGCTCTTCGAGCTTGTGTGAAAGCTCTGAGTGGGTCCTTTTAAGACTCGTGAAAGTATCCGAAAAGCTCGGCAGCCATCTTGAACTTACAACCACTTCTCCGGCCAGGCCGATTAGCCGTTCGATTTTACCGGCGGCTACACGGACCATCCGGTCGCGTCCGTCCCCAATCCCTATAACCGTTGAACAGACCTTTGCGGTAAACGGTTTTTTAGAGCCGTTTTTTTTGACTCCGTTGTCCCCCTTTGACTCCGGCGCTTTTTGCCCTTGATACTTTTCCGCACATTGGGTTTTGCCTTCCCGCTCATCTGCGGGCGGGGGATCGTCCCATGCCCTTTGGCACGGACCGGGTTCTGCGGAGGAGCCGATCGCGCAGATGGAGGCTATAAAAGATTCGATCTCCGCATCGTTGTCGCCAAAAGATGTCTCCTCTACCTCGCCTGCGGCTTCCCCCGACATTCGGACCATGAGATCCGTGGCCTTGAGCAGCACGTCGATAGCCTGGGGCCCAAGAATCGTTTCCTTTTTCTGCGCGGCCACAAAGCAATCTTCCATGGCGTGGGCAAGCCGCCCGATGGGGTTTAACCCGACGATATGCGCGGCCCCCTTCATGGAATGAGCGCCCCGCATAAGGGCTTCGAGCGTTGCACTCGAAGCCTGCCCGTTTTCGAGCGCAAGCAGACCGTCATTTAGAAGTTGGGCGTTGTTTAAGACTTCAACCTTGAAAATTTGCAGCATCCCCGGGTCCGTCGTCTTTGCCGGAGGCTCCCCCCTTACGGGAGCACGATTTTTACCAGGGCAGGGTGCGGCGCGGTCCGAGGGGAAAACTTGCATGGCGGGCTCTCTAACTTGGGCCGTAAAGCCTTTTACGGCTTCGATCAACTGACTGATGTCCTCCCTGGAATCAAGAATGCCTGCTCCCAGTTGCTCGTCGGGAATCGAACAAATCTGTTCGAATAGATCGACACAGGCCAGGAGTGTATCGATTTTGCCCCGGTCGAGGGAAGTTCGCCCGGTTTGGGCCTCTGAGAGCAATTGCTCCATGCATCCGGCCATTTCCGCGATTGGCCCCAGCTCCAAGAGCAAAGCGGCCCCTGTTATGGCGTGGATACTCCCGCATGCCGAGGAAAAACATTCGGGGGAGGGGGCGTTTTTTAGCGCCTCGAGACTATCGGCCAGGACAAGCTTTTGAATCGACATGTCGGAGCGAAAGAGTTCAAACATTGCCGGATCCACTTTCGATTCACTCCGCGCTTCGCTCATGAAAGGTTCCTGCCAAGCGTGTCGAAGACGAGAGCCTCGTCTAGAAAAACCACGCTGTTGCCTTCCCACTCGAAAATGGCGCGGGAATAGTCCCCGGCTGCCCCGGATAGCCCCACGGGAATATTTTGAAGATTGCACGGGTTTAATCGGTGTATTCCATGAATTTCATCGACGGGGAAAACCCATGTTTGCTCTTCCCTCTGGATTACGACCATTCTCTTGTAGACAGTCTCCTTGTGCCGCTCCTCCCTTTGGCCTTCTATTCCCAGCAGTCCTTTTAGAGAGATGCACAACTGCAGTTCTCCATGGACATTTACCAGACCGCTAAAAATCTCGTTGGTTCGATGAGGAACGCTGTGGGGTCGAACCAACTCTATTATCTCGGCGAAAACTCCCGTATGCAGGGCCAGCCATTCGTTGCCGAGGCGAAAAACAAGCACCCTGATCGCGGCCTGGAGTCCTTCCTCCTTGCCTGAGGCCATGACCCGGGTCCACCTGTCCAGGTATTGCTCGTTTTGGGCCGCCTCGAGAAGTCTGCGGCCCTCTTCTATATAGGTGTCGCAATTGCGGCAGTGGATTACCTCCGGCAACCGGGGGCACCGCTCATCGCGGCTGCTCCATACCCCTATGCGCTCCCAGCACCTCTGCCCCTCTTCCTCGGGGGATCGTGCCGGGTCATTTGCCTGCCGACCGTCTTGCGCCATGGCCGCTTTGTCCTCGGGGCTCATTTCTCGCGAATCCTTCGCGCCCACTGCCTAAGTCGATCGGCGCGCATCGAATTGGACCTGTTGGCCTCGATCGTGGCCACATAGTCGAGCGCCTGGTCGTGGTCGGGATTGAGGTAGATTACCTTCTCAAAATATTTGGCCGCTTCATCCTCTTGCCTCATCTCCATAAAGATGAGGCCCATTAGAAAATTGGCCCCCAGATGCATCGGGGCCTCTCCCAGGGCCTCCAGGCAAGCCCGTGAGGCCTCGATGAGCTTGCCCTGGTCGGCCAATTGGAGGGCGCACTGATAATAGGTTTCTCCGCTCGCGCCCGAGCGCCCGGATTCCTCGAGGGGGCCGGGGTTTTTTGTAGAAGGCCTAACCCGGGGCGCCTGCACCGCTGATTTGACTCGAAGAGGCTTTCCAACCCCATGGGATTGAACTTGAATCCGGCTCTCTTCTTTGTCTTGCGGGCGTTTGCAAACGAATAGACCGGAGCCTGCATTTTTTTTGAACCCGCCCCCTTCGAAGGCCATCGTCTCCGTATGCCCGATAAACAAAAGTCCCTCGGGGGTAAGCAACCTGTCGATCAACCCCATGAGCTTCCGGCGTGCCCATTGGGCAAGGTAGATAACAAGGTTTCGGCAAAAAATGATGTCGTATTGGCCTAAAGTGGAACCTGCGTCCTGGCCGACAACATTGTCCTTCAAAAAACGAACCCGACTGCGTACGGAGTCAAGGATGCTGAAATACTCCCCCGCCGGTTGGAAATGCCTCTGTTTGAAGGCTAAATTTTTCCCTCGAAAAGAACTCGGCCCGTATACGCCCTCTTTTGCAATTTCCAATAATTTTGGGCTAACATCTAACGCATCGACCTGGATCCGCTCCAGTGGAAAGCCCGCATCCAGGAGGGCCATTACAATCGTGTAGGGTTCTTCCCCCGTTGAGCAGGGCATGCTGAGGATGCGAAGATTGTCGGCTCTGCAAGCCCCCAACCATTCGCGGCCTACATAGCTGCCGAGGAAATCAAAGGATTTGCGGTCTCTGAAAAACCAGGTCTCCGGGACGACGACCAACTCGATGAGCTCTTCGGCAAACTCCCGCGAACTTAAGGCGTCGATGTAGCGGGCCTGGTCAAAAATCCCTCGGTCGCGCATGTGGCGGGTGACCGCACTCCGGAGTGCATCCTCTCCGATGCACTCGAGGGAGAGACCGATTTCTCTTTCCAATAGATCGGCGATAAGGGAAAGCATCCTGTGACTCCCCGAAACACTCAAATATTTAAGGCATCCTCGGCCGGATCCTGCATGTCTTCGAGAAAACTAAGACTTGCGGGCAACAGCTCCAGATCCAGCAAATGAATCGCATCGTTTCTTTCCATCATCACCCGGGAAAGAAAGGGCGCATCGTCGATGTGAACTCGGGTTGGCACAAAGGAGTCCTCCGACTTTCTTTTAGCCTCGATTACCTTTTCGGCCAGCATTCCAACCATTGGGGGAAAGTTTTCTCCCCTCGCATAATCGACCACTATAATCCTGGTACTCAAGCGCCTTTGGCAGGCCTTGCCGTGAATAAGGCTGCCCAGATCCACCACGGGAATGACCAGACCTCTATAATGAAAGAGTCCCGCAAAACAGTCCGGAGCGTGAGGAAGGGGTTGTAAATTGACCATGGGACTGATCTCCCGCACCCTCTCGCATTTTACGGCATATCTATTGTTGCCGAGGTGAAAAAGCAATACCAGCACGCAACCCCTCCTGGGAAACTTTAAAGCGCGAGACCTCGCCCTGCAGCTTTCTGGCTGCATCGTTTAACTGATCGATGGCCGTGAAAGACTCGCGCAGGGAATCGATCGTCTGCTGCATCTCTTCGTTTAGCTCGGACAGTGTGTTGTTGATCCTCTGCGCCTTTTCCCAATGATGGCCCATCGATTCATTGACGAAATCAAAACTTGGGGAAAGCACCTGCACCTGCTCGATGATCCTGGAGAGTTTGCCGCTGATTTTGCCCACATCGTCAACATTTCGCTGCACTTTGGCCGCAAACTTGTCCATTTCCATTACGCCCGCCGATACGGCCGTCTGCATCTCCTTGACCATCTGGTCGATATCCAGGGTGGCCGCTGCCGTCTGGTCGGCCAGCCTGCGTATCTCGCGTGCCACCACCATGAAACCGTGTCCGTATTCGCCCGCCTTCTCGCCTTCGATTGCCGCATTTAAGGACAGTAGGTTTGTCTGGTCGGCTATCTTGGCAATGGTCGTTACCACCGAGGTGATGTTTTCCGCCTTCTCGTTGATTGTCTCCAGCCGGTTAAAGATGGATTTGGAAGCGGTCTCCATATCCGTCATGGCGTGCTGCATGTCTTTTAAGTCGCTCTGGCCGCTGTTTGCGAAATCGGCGGTGTTTTGCGAAATTTGAGCCACCTCCCGCATCGTTTCGACCAGTTGCGCCGCCAGAAGGGAGATTTCCTCAACGGACTTGGCCACCCGGGTGGTCGATTCCACCTGGCTCTTTAGCGTCACTTCCTGCTCTTTGGCTGTGGCGGCAAGCTCCGTTGACGAAGACGTCACCTGAATACCCGATCTTTGCACCTGGCTCACCATTGTCTGTAGCTTTCCCACGAAGGTATTGAAACAGCGGGCAAGCTCTCCCAGTTCGTCTCCGGAAAAGATTTCCAGCCGTTGCGTGAGATCCCCCTCGCCTTGCTCAAGAACCTTGAACCTGGAGATAATCCCGTCCAGTGGCTGTTTTACGAAATGCGAAACCGCCCAATACATGGTTGCTATAAAAAATATGACCATGCCCAAGAGGATCACAAAACTGTCGATCATCGACGCCCGCTTCGCCTTCTCAATGGCTTGGCGCGATTTGCTCTGGGCAAGCGCCAGGGCTTCGGTTGAAAATTTCATGTTCAGCACTCCGCCGATGGAGCCGGGCTTCCAACTACTGTGGCAGGCAACGCACTCGGCCCTTACCAGCTGAGGATGGTATATCTCCACCGCCCCATTTATGTGGCGAAGGAAAAGCTTCGGGTCGCTTAGAAGCCGCTCCTTAATGTCCTTTGGCAAAGGCCTCTTGAGACTGTAGGGATCCGTGGAATATTTAACCAGACCGTTGCGGTCGTAGAGCGAGAATCTAAGAAGGCCCTTCACGTGTTTTTGAGTTTCCATGAGTTGGCTGAATTTCGCCATTTTGCCTCGTTCCAAAGATTCTCCAACCGACCACTCGACCGCACCGAACATGTTGCGCATAAACTGGTCCTCTCGGGTGCGGATTGCCTGCTCATTGGATTTTGACAGTGTGGAGATGAGTTCGTTGGCGCGGGAATACTGGAGAAACTGAGCTATAATGACAATAACGACAAGCCCTGCGAAAATTGCCAAGCTAAGCTTGGTGTGAAGTTTCATGGACTATCCTCTTTTGGAAAAAACATCCCGGACCGCCAGGGCTAATCGGGCGAAAAACAGCCAAACCATGGCGGACGCCTGATGCACACCCCTCCGCAGCCAACAAATCGGCAGAAACTTCCCTGTTCTTAATGGGTTTTTCGCCCACTCCGCGTGGTTGCGGCAATTGAAACCTGCCCAAACACCCCACGGTCAGGCAAAGGTTTTTCCAATTTCTCCAGGGCCGTGAAACTCATTTTGCCGAAGAGCCGGCCTGTCCGGCTGGAGGACAATCCTTGTCCTTTCTCAGCGCGGCGCCAGTTCGGCCCTAAGGCCCTCGCTTTCGCCTTCCAGCAGCGGGTAGATACAGTACTCTTCCTTATAATTTTTGACGATCATTTCTCGATCGTTAATTTCACGTATCATGTTGGGGAAAAGCGGGATTTTTCCGCGCCCGCCCGGTAGATCGATCACAAACTGGGGCATCGCCGGACCCGAGATCCAATTGCGAAGCTTGCGCAGGATCCTTAATCCCGTGCTTACCGGAGTGCGAAAGTGGCCCGTGCCCGAGGTGAGATCCATTTGCATCAGGTAATAGGGCCTCACGCGAATGGTGAGCAGCTTCTGGAAGAGTCCGGCAAGGATCTCTTCCGAATCGTTTACGTCCCGCAGAAGAACGGTCTGGCTGCCTAGAGAGATCCCTGCGTCGGCCAAAATCGAGCATGCCAGCCGGGATTCAGGGGTGATCTCCAGGGGATGGTTGAAATGAATGTTTATGTACAAAGGGTGGAATCGCGAGAGCATGGCCGCCAGCCGAGGCGTAACCGCCCCCGGCAGGGCGCAGGGAACACGGCTTCCAATCCTTATTATTTCCACGTGTTTAATTTCGCGAAGCTTTGCGAGGATCTCGTAGAGCCGGTCCTCGGCCAGGAGCAAAGGGTCGCCGCCCGACAGCAGAACGTCTGCTATTTGCTCTTGTGAGGCGATATAGTCCAGTGCAGGTTTTATGTCGGGCTCGCGTAGCGGGCTCTCCGTCCATCTTCTCTTGCGGGTGCAGAACCTGCAATGAAGAGCGCACCGGTCGTTTACCAGCCATAAAACGCGGTTCGGGTACCTGTGAACAAGGTTTGGCGCCGGTGATAGAGCCTCTTCGGCAAGAGGGTCCTCAAAGCCCGAGGTGTCGGTTATCTCCCGGGTATCCGGAACAACCTGCTTCCATATCGAATCGCCCGCCTTCCGTATAAGACCTTCGAAGTAGGAATTGAGCCTGAACGGATAGCGGCGGGCAACAGGGGAAAGACAAGCGAAGTCGGTTTCCCATTTTTTTGCGAACTCTTCGAGCGAAACCATTCATTCTCCCGTGGAACTCAGCCAAAATCTCATGAGCCTGTCGTCCAAAAGCGGCAATCTCAGGATCTCCCCTTCGGATTGGGCCCTTAGCCGATTCGACACTGGGATAAAAATAAAACAGGACCATGGATTTTTGGCGGGCACGCCTTTAATCGTGCCCGCCGGCTTTGCTGCCGAGGGCGCGGACCTGACTGCTATATTGGAGCTATTTTCCGAGCATCCCCTCTTTTAGGCTGCTCAAGACCGGCTTTTGCCCCAACCAGATCCCAAAGAGAGCCTTTTTGAAATCAAGACCCGGAATCGTGTTTACAAGCTTGCCGTTTCTGGATATCTCGACGCCTTTGCCCGGAACATAGGCAAAATCAAAGATGTCGTGGTTTTTTAGCCCCTTAAAGGAAGTGCCGAAAGCATCGATTCTCGATTGAATCGGAGCCAGGTCGCTGGTCGCCGACTTCTTGAATGAGTCCTCGAAGCCGTCTTTCATATTCAGCGGGGTCACCATGAAGGAAGTGATCTGCATCTTTACTTCCATGGGTTGGTCGGCTGCGACAATGGAGGCCGCATCGTTGCTTTTTTGTTTCAGGTAGAGGCCGGCCACATAGACGCCTATACCGTAGTCGGTTCTTTTACCTCCGCCGTTTAAAATAAGCTGCTGCCCGGCGACGTTGACTGTATCGGGAAATTGCAGTCCCGCTATCGTGGCGGCAAATGCGGGCGTGGTCAAAATAACCAGGCTGAGCAAAACGACACAGGCTTTTTTCGAGATCATGATAGGCTCCTTTTGGTTTTGGTTAAAATCCACTCCATTGGACATAGTGTGACCCCCGGGCTTCCTCTGACCCCGGAGGTAATGCACTCTCTCTTCGCTTAGATCAGATAGCCTCCGTCGCAGGCGATACATGCCCCCGTCGTATAAGAGGACGCATCGCTTACAAGGTATAATACCGCACCGGCCATTTCCGAGGGCTCCGCATGGCGTCCCAGGGGGACTTGGGCTACTACCGTATTGTGAATCGCCTCGTTTTTAATGAGCGCGGATGCGAAACGGGTGTCGGTTAGGCCGGGCAGCAGCGCGTTCACCCGTATTTTATGCCGCGCTAGCTCTTTGGCATAAGCCTGCGTCATCGTTATGATCGCCCCCTTGGTAATGGAGTAAACCCCCTGAAAAGGCCCGGGACGAACGCCGTTTACAGAGGATACGTTGACGATTGCTCCCCCGCCAGCCGCCTTCATCATTGCAATTGCACCCTGAATGAGGAAAAAAGGACCCTTCACGTTCACATCCCACGTCTTGTCCCATGCCGATTCCTGTATGCCTTCCATTTCGCCAAAATAGGGGTTGGCGGCCGCGTTGTTTACCAGGATATTCAGCCGCCCATATCTTTCCTCTATCCCGCGGCATAAATCCCTTATAGCCCCAAGGTCTCCCATGTGGCATACCATCGGCTCGGCTTTCCCTCCTGACGCGCGAATCCGGTCGGCAGCCTCGCTGAGTTCCTCCATTTTGCGGCTTACCAAAACAACTTCGGCGCCCTGTTCCGAAAGCGTCTGCGCTATGGCCCGGCCGATGCCCCGGCTGGCCCCCGTTACTACCGCCACCTTATTGTCCAGACGAAATGATACCATGAAATCACTCCATTTTTGGGTTTGTTTTCCTTTATGCCGGGATCGACCTCGCTTTAAAATGTAATTTTCCGAATGCCATTCGTCTTTTTTCTGGGCTCGCCCCCTAGTAATTTATCTCCTTATACGATTGCCTAGAAGGGTTCAAAAGTCGCGACTGGTTATGTCTAAAACAAAATATTCTTTTATTATCAAGTTAATATTTTGTGTGGAGCAGTTCGTTATTCTCTTCGAATTAAGCTTTTTGAGTGATTGCCTTGATTAAGAATAGACCTCAAAAATACTGAATTGTATTCGGAAAAAAAATATTCTTTACAATGATTTCACTATCACGTATGAATTTCACTTGTCAAGATCTTGGGTCCCACGGCCTTATCGCCGGATTTTTACTGAATATAATTTAATCTCTCGGATGCTGATGACCGGTATGCAAACGACATTGGAACCAGTCCAAAGAGATGTGCGGATTGCGGCCGCAAAGAAGAACATACTGCTGGCTGCCGAGGAGATGATGCTGCAAAAGGGTTTTGCGGCCTCCTCGATATCCGGGATTGCGCGCAAGGCCAATGTTACCGACTCCACGATTTACCTTTATTTTAAAAATAAGCAGGACCTGCTTTTTTCTGTTCTGGCCGATAAATTACAAACGCAGCTTGTGCTCTTAAAAGAGCATCTGGAGGGTATTCCGGATCTGCTCGGGCAACTGCGAAAGCTTATGTGGATTCAGCTTCGCTATCACGACCTCCACAGAGGCTATTCGAGGCTTCTGCTGCTTGAGTGCCGCTCGTTTAAAGCCTTCTACTCGAGCTCTGTCTACGAGACCCTTAGACAGTACGCCCGCACGATAACCTCGATATTGACCCGGGGGGCCGGGCAGGGGGCCTTTCGCAGCGACGTTTCGGTAAAATTGATTCGCGATGTGATTTTGGGTGCCTTGGACCTGGAAACCATAAGTGCGATAACCACCGGTGAAATTCCCTCGGGCGTTTCGGACTTCGAAGATATCGTTGACCTTGTCGATGCGATGGTCGCCCCAAGGGAGCCGCAGGGGCAGAGAGCCACCCGCGTGGAGGCGATCCTTGAGGCGGCGAAAAAGGTTTTCTCGCAAAAAGATTTTTCCAGGGCCACTATAGCGGAGATCGCGGGTCTGGCGGGTGTGGCTGATGCCACGATTTATGAGTATTTCCAAAACAAGGAAGACATACTGCTTTCGCTTGCGTCAAATCAGTTGGGCTCTTACCTCGACCAGGCCTCGAGCGCATTCGATATAACCGGTCCCGAGCGAAAGCTTAGAAGGCTTATCAAGTACCATTTTTTCTGCTTTCTAAAAGACCTTGAGTTCCTGAAATTATTTTTGATGAGCCTTCAGGTAAACTCCAGGTTCTACGGCTCGAAGGCTTTCGAAACAGTTCGAAGCTACGGTCAACTGATCGAAGGTGTAATAGAAGAAGGAAAGACCAAAGGTGTTTTTCGTCCCTCCGTCAATGCGCGTGTTTTCCGAAATATGTTTCTTGGCTCATTTGTCCATATGTCTGTTAGATGGTTTATTCTCCAGGAAAATGGCCGTGTCGACAAGGTGCGGGAAATCGAACAGGTGACCGAGCTTTTGGTCTCGGCGGTCATTGCGAAGCCTGAGGCAAGGCGGACCCATCAGGGGTAGGACTCTGGCCGGATGATTGGCTGCCGCGCCCGGCGCGCGGCAAAGGAGCATGAACGGGATGAAGGCTGACTTCAAACACCTCGCAGTGGAGATTGTAAACGGTGTAGCGGTGCTGTCCATGAACAACCCGCCTGTAAACCAGCTCTCCGGACACTTTGTCATGGAGTTGGTCGAGGCTGTCGAAAGCGGCTTTGGAGACCCCGAGATAAAGGCGCTTGTGGTTACCGGAACGGCGAAAAATTTTATGGCCGGTGCCGATCTTACCGAAATCTATACCATTACCGATAAAGAGCTGCTTTTGCCCGGTGTGCTGGCCATGTCGGGGTTTCTAAACCGGATCGAGACGGGGCCAAAGCCCGTTATAGCCGCAATTAACGGCAACGCTCTTGGCGGCGGCCTCGAAGTCGCCATGGCGTGTCATTACCGGGTGGCCGTTAAGGGGGTTCGCCTCGGCCAGCCTGAGGTGAAGCTTGGTCTCATTCCCGGTGCGGGAGGCACCCAGCGTTTGCCCCGGCTGATCGGTTTGCAAAACGCTCTCGAAATGATGTTAAAAGGCGATTCCATCGATTCCGAACTCGCCCTGTCCAGGCATCTAGTGGATGAAACGGTCGATGCCGCGATGCTTGCCGATTGCGCCCGCGCGGCGGCCTCCAGGTTTATATCCGGAGAACTCTGCCTTGAGAGCAGCAGGACCCGCAACAGGAACGGCAACCTTCCAACCCCTGCCGGACTAAAAACCGTAACAGACGGGGCTAAGTTTCTGGTCGCCTCCAAAGCCGGGGGATATCCTGCCCCGCTCAAAGTGATCGAAGCCGTCGAAAAGGGCCTCTCCCTCGATATAGAGAGTGATATCCGGCGCGAAGCCGACCTCTTTTGCGATTGCCTGGTAAGCGATGTGGCCAGGAACCTGATTGGAATTTTTTTAAATACCAGGGCCGCTGGAAGGCTTCCTCGCATCTCGGGCCTAACTCCGCTTCCGATAAAAAAAGTTGCCATGCTTGGCGGGGGCGCTATGGGCTCGGGGATCGTACATGTTTTGCTGAAAAACGGTTTTGAAACGCTCCTTTGGGATATCGACCGGGAAGCTGTGGAAAAGGGCGTAAAAGCGGTAAGGAAGACTTTCGATTACGCCATAAGCCGCAAGAAGATGAGCGTTGCCGATCTGGATTGGCTGATGGAAACGAAATTCAAGGCCTTTGTTTCCCTGGAAGAGGTAAGAGAAGCGGACCTCGTGATAGAAGCCGTGCTCGAAAATATGAGCATAAAGCAGGATATCTGGAAAAAAATCGAAGGCCTCTGCGGTCCTCAAACGATTTTTGCAACCAATACCTCGGCGCTTCCGATTACCGAAATGGCCTCGGTGCTAAAAGAGCCGGGGCGCATGATCGGGCTCCATTTTTTTAACCCGCCCCCGCGCATGCAATTGCTCGAGATCATCTGCGCCGCGAAGACCTCGGATCTTACGCTTGCAACCTCTGTGGCTTTTGCCCGCCAAATCTCGAAAGTGCCGGTCGTGGTAAACGATGCGCCCGGCTTTTACGTCTCCAGGCAACTGGGCGCACTCTTTGGAGGCTCCGTGTATCTTGTCGCCGACGGGGTGGACCCCGACCGGATCGAGCGGGCTGTGAAGAGTTTCGGAATGCCCATGGGACCCGCCGAGCTTGCCGATCTGACCGGTATAGATATCAACTATCGCGTCAACAAGACCTTCGAGCAGAGGCTGGGGCCTAGATATGCGGTCCACCCGCTTACCGAGAAAATCTACCGCACGGGCTGCTACGGCAGGAAAACCGGTGCGGGGTACATGGATTACAGCGGTCCAAAGCCTGTGGTCAACCAAAAGGTCCTGGACTGCATAAAAGAGTATCTTGCCGAAAATAATGTTTCCGAAAAGAAGGTATCCGATTCGGAGATAGTCGACGCAATGCTTGCCCTGGCTATAAACGAAGCGGCTCTGATGATAGAGGAAGGTGTTTGCGACAGGCCCTGGGATATGGACCTTGCGATGATCTACGGCGCGGGGTTTCCTCCCTGCCGTGGCGGAATACTCCGCTACGCCGACAAATGGGGCGCGGCAAACGTCTACGAACAACTTGTTCAACTGGAAAAACGCTACGGGATGAGATTCCAACCGGCGCCGCTTCTTAACGATATGGCGCGCTCGGGCAAGACCTTTTACCCGGTTTGATTGGAGGAGCCGATGGCGAGCAAATTCGCCGGCAGACGCAATTTGGATTTTCTACTCTATGAAGTTCACGATATCGAAGGGCTGTTTAGTCTTTCCTATTTCGAGGATCATTCCCGTCAGACGTGCGATCTGGCTATAGATACCGCGATGAAGCTCGCTCGCAATCTTTTGTACCCCTATTTTAAGGAAATGGACGAACGGGAGCCTGTGTTCGAAGAGGGGCAGGTAAAAGTCCACCCGATAGTAAAGACCATGATGAAGCAGTGGGGGGAGGGCGGTTGGCTTTCTTCCTCGCTTCCTTTCGAAGTCGGCGGCCAGCAGTTGCCTGTTGCCGTTCACATGGCTTGCAGTCACCTTTTCGGCGCGGCCAATTTTCCCGCTACCGGCTATTCGGGGCTTACCACCGGCGCTGCTCATCTCATTTTGTCCCACGGAACCGACGAAATGAAAGATATGTATATACCCAAGATGCTTGCCGGCCTGTGGCAGGGAACAATGGCTATGACCGAACCCCAGGCGGGAAGCTCTCTATCCGACCTCGCCTCGCGGGCGACCCCCACCGGCCGGGGTTATTACAAGATTCGCGGGCAGAAGATATTTATCTCGGCGGGCGACCACGACGGTGTGGAAAATGTCGTCCATATGATGCTTGCCAAAATCGATGGCGGCCCTCCCGGGGTTAAGGGCATTTCCCTTTTCCTCGTTCCGAAAAAAAGGCCCGAAGCTGACGGGACTCTTGAACCAAACGATGTGACTGCCACAACAGTCTACCACAAGCTCGGATATCGGGGCTGTCCGATCACCCAGCTTAGTTTTGGAGATGGCGACTCCTGCCGGGGCTACCTGGTGGGAGAGCCCCACAGGGGCCTCTCCTACATGTTCCAGATGATGAATGAGGCGCGCCTCGGCGTCGGTATGCAGGCTGCCTCCATAGCCTCGGCCGCCTATTATGCTTCCCTGGAATACGCCGCCCAGAGGCTTCAGGGGCGAAAATTGTCCTCGAAGGACCCCAGCCTGCCACAGGTGCCCATTATTGAACATCCCGATATCAGGCGAATGCTTTTCTTCCAAAGGGCCATAACCGAAGGCTCCCTTTCTTTGCTCCTTCAGTGCGCCCTCTACGCCGATCTGGCCAGAGCCGGCGACGTCCGCGACAGGGAGCGCTATGAGCTCTTGCTCGATTTGCTGACCCCGGTCGCCAAAAGCTACCCTTCGGAAAATGGAATCCTCTCGGTTAGCCAGGGCCTTCAGATACTTGGCGGCTATGGATACTGCCGCGAATTTCCTTTGGAGCAATATTACCGGGATATCCGGATACATGCGATTCATGAGGGTACAACCGGTATACAGGGCATGGATTTGCTCGGGCGAAAGGTCATGATGAAAAGCGGCAGGGCCTTGGAGTTCTTTGCCGGCGAGGTTCAAAAGGCGATCGGGGAGGCGGAGGCCTTTGAGGAGCTTAAGCCTTACTGCACGCGGCTCCAAGAGGCCCTTGAAAAATGCCGGGCGGCTACGATGCACCGGCTAACGTTCGCCATGAAGGGGCAAATGGAAATATTTCTGGCGGACGCCACCCTTTATCTGGAGCTTTTCGGAATCCTCGCCGTGGCCTGGCAGTGGCTGCTCCAGGCAGTGGCCGCTTCTAAAGGACTACGGGACGACTGCTCCGATAGAAATAAAAACTTCTACAAGGGTAAGCTTCACACGATGAAATATTACTTCCATTATGAAGTGGTAAAAATTCAGGGGCTTGCCGCAAGGCTTCTGGAATCCGATGCTCTTATGGTCGAAATGGATAATTCGCTTTTCGACGATTGATGCGTTTTCGTATGGCTTTAATAGGGGGGGTGTATCGGTTGAGGCTAAAATCGTTTGCGCTTGGTTTGATTAGATAGTAGAAGGGAAAATGGGTGCATTGTCTATAATATATCCTCATAGAGGTTGAAAACTTGACCGCAAGACGGCTTGGCGGGCGCTCTTTAAATAGCGTTTGACCATACCTGTGGCGAGTTGACCGCTGGAATCGGGTGCCGCTCCTTTAAGGAGACGACCGGATTTTCGCGGGGAAATACAGGGGGCTAAAAACAGGGGATAAACTCCAGGGGCAATCGGGATACCCTTGCTTTAGTTTTTTAAAAGAAAAGGCGTTCGGGGCTCTAACGCAGAGCCAGTTGTAAGTGTGCATTCGAGCGCTTGTCGTGCGTTTCGTATAAAATGTAGGTTTTTGGGGGTCTTTGGTTTGCCGCAAAGTTGCGCGGGGCAAAAGATGTGCGCAACGGCAACGGTTATGGGGCATCGACCCGGTATCAGCTAGAAGGGAGGTGGTGGCGGGATTGCCGAGTTTGGGGCAGGAAGGGTAGATTAGGGGCAACCAAATTTTACCCTTCGAACTTGTACGAATTTATTACTTCGAGGAGGAAGAGATGAAGAAGTTTATTTTGGCGCTTTGCGTTTGTCTTACGGTGCTGACGCTTGTCAGTTCCGCTTTTGCCGAAGAACTTTGGGACTGGCATCTGCGCGGTTCCGATGAAGGTCTGGCCGCGGGAGCCATCGCCCCTCCCGGGCTCTATTTCATAAACGACTCTTTCTGGACCGGTGACTGGAATCTGTATGGGTCGAACGGGAACGCCGTTTCCGGGGCCAAGGGCAGCGGCTACGTCGATGTTCCCATCCTTTTGTGGAATCCGGGCATAGCCCCGATTCTTGGCGCTACCTATGCCTGCGCCATCTCTCAGCCGTTTATGTTTACAAATGTCCGACTGATTGCCGTCGATAACCTGGCGATTACCGGTTCTCAATGGGGCGCCTACAATACCGTTTTGGTTCCCTTCATCCTGTCGTGGCAGCTGCCGTGGAATTTTTACGTCTCCACATCCTTTTCGATCGGCTTCGATGACGGTACGACCTCTCCGGCAAACAGCCTTGCGGCAACCACCAAAATCGACGGCCCCGTCTATACGTTCCTGGGCCAAAAGACTACGTATGGTATCCCCAACAATGCTTACCTCTGGTCGAGCAACAACAACTACCAGTTCACGCCTGACATTGGTCTAAGCTGGCTCTATAACGGGTGGAACGTGAGCGCCGAATTCATGTACACTTTCTACACCAATGACTCTGATTGCGATATCGCGAGCGGCCCCGAATTGTCCATCGATTACACCCTGACCTACACCTGGGAAAGATGGACTTTGGGCGTGGGTGCCGAGACTCAAAACCAGACCTACCCCGACAAGGGTAATATGCTGGTTGACGGCAAAGCGGTCTACGGCTATGTTCCCGGTACAATGGCCTACAACGCTTCGGCCGGTCCGATCGTTGGATACAATTTCGGCCCTTGCAGCCTGACTTTTACATACAATTTCTCGATTGCCACCCGATATGATGTCGGCGGGGACTGGGCGCTGTTGCGTCTCATCGTGCCCCTTGGAAATCCGACCGATTGGTGGAAATAGTTTAAAAGAAAAAAATGTGCCGCTGCCGGTATCGATGAGCGTCTAGCAGCAACTGCTTGGATGCGAACAGGCCCGCGGCTTGAAAACAGTAGTTAAAGGCGCGGGCTCTACCAATATTTTCCCCCCTGCCGCTTGGCCGCGAAGCGGAAGCGGCAGGGGGCCGGGTCTGCGCCTTCCTTCTAGTTCCCCGGCTTCGGGCCGTTTATGCCGCGCACAAGTGGACCTATGCAAAATCGGCGGCGGCTTTTCTTCAATGCGGCAAGGGAACCCACCACGGAAGCGACTCGCCCCAGCGTACCGAGGCCTCCCCCTTGAAGCGTTGATATTCTTTTTCATTCCCGGTAAATACGCACTTGCAATACTTGGAATCGGCATACGTCCACTCGATTTTATTACCGAGCTTTTTGGCGACAAGCTTTCGCTGGGGCATCGCGGCTATCTTGGCAAGTTCATCGGGCGTATCCGCCCGTTCCATGTGAAACCCCGAGGAGGACAAAATCTGCTCTTGCTCTATCGCCTTGTTTTTCCGTATCATGGCCATCCCGGACAAAAGGCAAATGGTAAGGAAAACCCCCGGAACGCCCGTTATCAGTCTTTTGGTTTTCTTTTGCACCGATTGCTCCTCTTCATTGTATATATTCCAATTGCCCTACAATAATCACAGCTCGCGGTACCGGCAAATGTCCATCGCTTTTCGCCCCGCCCCCTCATCGCTACTGTTTGTCTGAAAAGTTCAGCGGGCCGAGGACCCTTTTTTTTGTTTTTTGAGCGAGCGGGTCCGCCACAACGCCGATTGTGTTGCGAACGTTGGAACATAGACTATGGGCTGAATGCCTCTGGTCCGCTCCTTTGTCGGTATGGGTTAATGTCAGCTCGCTAGAATTTTTGTCTACGTGGTTTCCGGTTGGAACCTACAGTTTGTTGTGGCAGCTGACATCCGGTCAGGTTGACTACGCGCTCAAGGCTTCAT
>JAJXYD010000006.1 GCA_021780695.1 Deltaproteobacteria bacterium | reverse complement strand
GAAGGACGAGATTGAATCCTGATGGTACTCAGACCGCCGCCGGTGTCAAAATGTTCGGGCCGGCGGCTCGATTAAAATACATTTTCAAACCGGCATTTTCCCTGCATTTTCACGCCGCCGCTAACACGCGGTCGGCGTAGAGCCTTATTACCTCTTTTTCGGGCAAATCCAGCATCGTCCACCATCCTTCGACCTCGATATCGGGCGTCAGAAGGCATTGCCCGCTACGATCAATGGTGCGCTCCACCGCCCGCATGACTCTTTTGAACCTGTAGGTCTTGCCTTCGTGAACCTGTTGCACATTAACGGTGAGCAAACCGACTCGTTTCCCTTTCCGGGGAGAGGTGACCTTTCCTTCTGTGAAAATCCGAACCGCCCATTCGCGCTGGTCTTCCCTCCGGGGGTTCCACTTGATGATGTAGCTGACATTTCTTCGGCCTGCCAGTGCAACACGGGTATCAAGCGCGTCGTGGGCCGAGTCGAGGCGCACAAGGATTTTTCTGGAAGTAAGGCTGCGGGCCTTCTCCATGACTTGCTCAATAAAGGGGATAAACCCTTCCTGGCTATGTTGGCTTCCCGGACGCAGTTCCAATTCGAGACACCACCCCTCGCTTCCCAGATACCCTGCAATGGGAGCATATCCGTCATCGCCGGTATAGATGCGGGATACGCCTTCCTTCTTGGTCTTGGAGTTGTCCATGCCGAAAACATCGCAGTCCAGCGGGATATGCCCTGTATCCAGGGCCGAGACGGTCCACGGGCTTTTTTGAGAAAATCCACCGAGCAGGCATCCGCAATGCGAAGCAGGTCGGGAGCAACTTCGTCGAGGCGTTGCCTCAGGGTTTCTGCCGACGGGACGCGCCCGACCCCCAGGGATTGGCTGAAGTGGTCGTCGTCGCGACAATCGGTTATGGCTTCGAAATCACTTTTCCCGATTGTGAGAAGTCCGACGTAGCTACGGACGATATCATCGAGGCCGATCCCCCCGGAACTCACTGGAAAGGCATTCCTGGCCTTTACCGGCAACGAGCAAAGCTTATTCAGACACAAGCCCACGAGTGCAAAACCCGAGTGAGACGTATAGAATTCTTTTTTCGATTGTTCGAGGACGAATTGCTTCACCATTCACCTCCCAAGTGAGTTTTTGTGAGGTGCTATAATGCCATAAATATGTAATAATTACAATATATTAAATACAGCATGACTACAGAATTGATATTCATAAACTCACGGATTCAGGTTTATGAGCATACTGAAAGGCAATGATATGTTTTACGCCGTGCGATAAAAGAAATGAAAGCACCTCGGAAGAGGTCATCTGATAGCGAATGCGCCATCCGTTCCGGTCGAACCATTTCCATATCGCGGAAAAAATTTTTTCGGGGAAAATATGAACATGGGCATCGATGATGGGGGGAAGACCCGTAGGAACTTGTGCATCTTCCCGATCATTAATTGACGGCATCTTGGGTTTTAACATCACGCACCCCTTTCTTTCATCATTTCTCATCGGTAAGCGCCGATAAAGTTTGCGCTAAGACAGTCCAGGTGGAGGCGGAAGTGTTGGAGCGTAATCTCCAGGATCGCCGTCTCTCGACTCGCCGCATAGAGTGCTGCGGCACCGTTTACGGCGGTCAAGATGAAATCGGCTACCTCCCGGCAATCTACCTCGGCTCTCAGGATTCCGATTTCGCGGGCCTCTTCGATCCAGGAAGCCAGGAGGTTCGAGAAGGCTCGATAGCCGTCCAGAATACGGCGTGCCATCGGTTCCGACTGACCGGAAAGCTCGACGAGCATGTTGAAGAAAAAACAGCCGCCCCGGAAAACCTCGCCCCCGATGTAGTTGCGAAGATCGTTTTCCAGTGTGCGCATGATTCGCTCGACAGGATGAGTGATCTTCCGAACTCCCTCGAATACGATCCCTCGCCAGATCTGAACCGAATGTTCGTAGGCCGCATCCCAGATTTGCTCTTTGCTTCCAAAGCGGCCGTAGAGCCCCCCTTTGGTCAAGCCGGTAGCCTGGAGGATGTCTGAGATCGACGTATTGAAGTAGCCCTTGACGGAAAAGAGCTGGAGAGAGGCCTCGACGATTTCCTGACGAGTCTGAAGGCCTTTAGTGAGCATTGGTTCTCCCATTATAATATACCGACCGGTCGGTTTTTCTATATGGAGGTTTTTTGCAGACGTCAAGACTTTTCGTGCCATGGGGGTGAGCGAAGAGAGCCGGTTGACGAAAAGGAGTAGTTGCAGGGGCCGCCCGTTTGAGCGGTCATGGGAGCTGATTTCTCGCTGCTTCCAGTTTGGAGAGGGGCAATCGCCAATGCTAAGGACTTAGAGGGCGGGCTCCAAAAATCTGGAAATCATTCTTGCGATTGCCTGGGGGAAATGAGGCATTAACTTGCACTCAGACAACCTTCGAAAGTCCCAGGGGGTTTTGGATTTTGACCTACCCGCGAAGCTGGAGCCGAAATGGAAAAAAACGATGAGATCGGATTTATCGATTTTGATCGCATCTATCATGCCTGGGAGTCCAATTTCACCCTCAGCATCTCCCCCCGGTCCCTGGGGACCGCTTTTTTTTCCTGGGCACTGCATATGGCGATATTGTCCGGGAAAAGAACCGAGCTGACGATGGAGCTGCTCACAAAGATGTCGAGGTATGTCGATTACCTCGGGTATGCGGTAAACGATCGGGACTATCCTTATTGTTTTGCGCCCACTAAGGAGGACAACCGTTTCAGGGGGGCGGAGTGGAAAAGGTGGCCGTTTAACGGCCTTGCCCAGGGATTTCTCATGATCGAGAGCTTTTGGCAAAGCGCCACAACAAACATCCATGGCCTTTCCTGCCATCATGAAAACGTGGTTTCCTTCACGATACGGCAGTTTCTCGACATGTTTGCTCCCTCCAATTTTATTTTAACAAATCCGGAGGTGCTAAATCGCACGCGGGAGCAGTCGGGGGCAAATCTTTACCGGGGCTGGCAAAATTTTCTGCAGGACTTTAAGCGGGCTCTTTTGCGGGAAAAACCGGTGGGGGCCGAGGAGTTCCGGGTCGGTAAAAATATCGCGGTAACTGCTGGCAAGGTGGTCTATCGCAACAAACTGATCGAACTCCTCCAGTACAGCCCGGCGACGGCCAGGGTTCATGCCGAACCCATTCTGATAGTTCCCGCATGGATAATGAAATACTACATACTGGATTTGTCCCCTCACAATTCCCTTGTGAGGCATCTGGTAAATAAGGGCTACACGGTCTTTATGATATCCTGGAAAAACCCGGATTCCGAAGACAGGGACATCTGCCTGGACGACTACCGGAGGCTGGGGGTTATGGCCGCACTCGACGCGGTATCCGCAATTGTGCCGGAGGTAAGGATTCACAGCCTGGGCTATTGCATCGGAGGCAATATTCTTTCGATAGCGGCCGCGGCGATGGCGCGAGACGACGACAACCGGATAGCGAGTTTAACTCTTCTTACCACCCAGGGGGACTTTACCGAAGCCGGCGAACTGATGCTCTTTATCGACGAATGCCAGGTGACTTACCTCGAAGACATCATGTGGTACAGGGGATACCTGGATACCCGGCAGATGGCGGGAGCCTTTCAGTTGCTTCGCTCAAACGATCTTATCTGGTCGCGCTACATTCAGGATTATCTGATGGGCGAACGCAAGCCCATGTTCGATCTGATGGCCTGGAACGCCGACACCACCCGCATGCCTTACCGGATGCACAGCGAGTTTTTGAGGTCTCTTTTTTTGGATAACGATCTTGCCGAGGGGCGCTACATTGTCGGCGACCGCCCGGTTTTTTTAAACGACATAAGGGTGCCCGTTTTTCTGGTGGCAACACTTCGAGATCACGTGGCGCCGTGGCGCTCGGTCTATAAATTTCTTCTTTTAAACAGCTCCGAGCATATCACCTTCGTTTTGTGCAGCGGGGGCCACAATGCCGGTATAATAAGCGAACCCGGAGGACACTCGCGCCTTTTTAGAATGTCGACCAGAAAGGCGGGTGAAAAGCACATGGACCCGGATCACTGGCTTAAAAGTACGCCGGAGCAGACCGGATCGTGGTGGACGCCCTGGGTGCGCTGGCTAAACGAAAATTCCTCTTCCCGGGTCGAGCCGCCTTCCATGGGGGCACCGGAAAAAGGGCTAGAGCCCCTGGGGGATGCGCCGGGGACCTACGTGTTCATGGAGTGAGGAAAACTAAGGGCTTTGCTCGCACAATTCGGGGGGCGTACCCATCGTCCGGCTCCGTTCCCAAAAGTCCATGGTAAGTTCAAAGCTTCGCGCAGCAGTAAAGGGGGAGGGGAGGTCAAGTCTCCGTTTGACCATATATTAGAGCTTTTTGTATAAGCCGGCAACGCTCATTGAGCTTAACATCAAGTGCCTGGCGTTTTCGCATCGATTCGAGCACAGCGCCCACGGCGCTGTAACTCCCGAGGCCAAATGCCGAAGCTATATCGGCGAAACTGTCTTTTCGGATCATGCGCGTAAGGTGAACCGCCACCGCGCGGGGTTCGTTGAACCGGCCCCTGCGGGACTTGGCAAGCTCCGACTCGTCGATTCCGTAATGCGAACACACAGCCTGCACTATCTTAAACACCTCGGGAGCAAGAAACCGAGAATCGGGAACCTGCGGGTTGGTCTTTTGCTCAAAAAAGCCGGCCTTCAAGCGCTTCATGGAATCCTCATCGCCAAGCATGGGGGGCCATTTCCCGGCGTTTAGTACTCCTGTGATTTCTTCGCGGTCCTCTTGGTCCATGTACCGACGGTAGGCTGCCATTTGGGTGCTTTTGCGACGGGAGAGGATGGAGAGAAAGAAGTCCTTGTATAGCCAGTCCCATTCACTTGCAGCAGACAAATACCCTGGGTGGCTGCTCCATCGGTAAAGCTCCGGTCGCTCCGCGATGCCTGCCCTCACGGGATTTCTGTGTATGTAGCGGACCAACTGCAGCAGATAAGAGTCGCCATCCACCAAAATGGCTTTGAATCGGCCTCTGAAAAGTTGTCCGTCAAGGCCGTGGGCTTTGTTGTATCGCTGCGTGTAGACGCCGTTAATGTGGCGCATGCACCGGGAGAGATTCCCCAAAGGAGTATGAATGAGCAGATGGTAGTGATTCGCCATCAGGCAGAATGCCCCAATCTCGACACCCCACAAACCGGCGGCTTCCTGCAGCAGCACCACAAAACCGAGGTAATCTGCATCGCATTCGTAAACACGCTCGCGACGTCGACCACGGTTCATGACGTGATACCAGGCACCCGGAAACTCTATGCGCAAAGGTCGACTCATAATCGAGGAATAGCATAGACCTCGCAATAGGTCAAACGGAGACTTGACCCCTTTCTCTGACCCCTTTCTCCTTTCTATGCGCAAAGGTCGACTCATAATCGAGGAATAGCATAGACCTCGCAATAGGTCAAACGGAGACTTGACCCCTTTCTCTCCTTTCTCTTCTTTCCTTTCTCTTCTTTCTTCCTGACCCCTTTCTTCCAACATTTGACAATAGCTCCAACCCCTATCGGGCAAATGCATCGGGGGGCGTATGGATATGTCTGATTTTTCTTTTATTTTGTTTTCCCACGCTAGTTTTGGGAATCGACTCGACGATCAGCACTTTGTCGGGTATGGCCCATTTGGAAATGGCTCCCTTTTGGACAAAAATTTTAAAGAAGGCTTTAAAGGTCTCTTCGCAGACCTTGTCGGAGTAGCCCTCCTTTAGTTTTACAAGGGCGCAGGGCCGCTCGCCCCAGATTTGGTGAGGGATGCCGATAACCGCGGCCTCGCTTACCGCCTGGTGCATCAGGAGGATGTTTTCGATCTGAAGGGATGAAATCCACTCGCCTCCCGTTTTGATCGCATCGTTTAGACGGTCGGTTACGCGCAGGTAGCCGTCCTTATCGATGGAGCCGATGTCTTGGGTATGAAGCCATCGGCCGCTCCAGAGCCGTTCGGAGAGTTCGGGCTCCTTTACATAGCCCTGGGTAAGCCAGGGAGTTCTCGTAACGATTTCTCCCACACTCAGGCCGTCATGGTCCACATCGTTACCCTCAAGGTCAACGATTCTAACATCGACCAGGGGCACGGGCAGACCGGAGCGGCACCGCACATCGATCTGGTCCTCGGGGCTCCATTGGAGCATATCGGGTTTTAGATGGGCGATGGTAAGGGTTGGGCAGCTCTCCGAGAGGCCGTAGCCGGTAAAGGTGCCGATGCCTCTTTGCATTGCGGCCCTGCAAAGGGTTTTAGACAGAGGCGCGCCTCCGATGATAAGGCGCAATTTCGACAGGTCGACCGAGGCGGCGGCCGGGCTTTCGAGCAAGAGGCTCAAAACGGTTGGAACGCAGTGCGAATGGGTTACGCCTTCTCCGGCAATGAGGCCAAGGAGCTCCTCGGGCACATAGCGGCCCGGATAGACCTGCTTTAGACCGAGCATAAGGGCAAGGTAGGGCATTCCCCAGGCGTGGACGTGAGACATGGGGGTAAGGGGCATGTAGACATCGTTGCAGGTAACCCCGGGAGTGGCAAAGGGGGCGGAGGCGGCCACGCAGAGGGTGTGGAGCACGATCTGGCGGTGGCTGAAGTAGACGCCCTTGGGATCTCCCATGGTACCGGTGGTATAAAAGGTGGTAGCCATGGAGTTTTCGTCGAAATCGGCAAAGTCATAGCCCTCGGGGCTTTTTTGCAGAAGCGACTCGTATTCGCCGGCCGTCTCCAGGCCGGTTGGAGGCACAGCCTCGGTGTCGGACAAGACGATGAGGGTTTTTACCGTTTTCATGCCGGGGCGAATTTTTTCGAGCAGGGGCAAAAAATCGGAGTGAACCAGCAGAGCCTTATCTTCGGCATGATTTATCGTGTAGAGGATCTGTTCGGAAGAAAGTCTAACGTTTACCGTATGGAGAACTGCGCCCATCATTGGGACAGCCATGAAACTTTCAAGGTATCTGTGGCTGTCCCAATCCATTACGCCAACGGTATCGCCCGCCCTGATTCCCAGGGACTCGAGCAGGTTTGCAAGGCGGCCGACCCGTTTGTAGAGCGCTACATAGTCGTATCGTTTTATATCCCTGTAGACGATCTCCTTTTGGGGCGAACACCTGAGCGGAGTATGCCACAAATGCTTTATCAAAAGGGGGTACTCGTAAGAGGACTCAGTTCTTTCGATCAGCCTGGTAGCCATACTATACTCCTTCTCAGATGCGTAAGCCCTGTTTCTTAGAGACCGAAAAACACCTTCTGCAGGGTCTTTGCCGAAACTCCCAAAAGATCGAGATACATGGTAAGACCGCCGTTAAAAAACGGCCAGCCCGCACCCATGATCATGGCAAGGTCGATATCCTTGGTGCCCGCCACGATTTTTTCCTGCAAGATGAGGTCGGCTTCCCGGGCGAGGTTTTCCAAGAGGATCTCACGAATTTCCTCGGCGCAGAAGGTCTTGTTGCCATCCTTTACCCAGAGCTTTTCGACTTCGGGGGCGACGGTCCCGCCGTTTCCCTGGGCATAGATGTTTTTCTGTCCGGCTTCGACCAGGGCCTTCAAGTTCTTGCTGATGGGGAACCTATCGCCGAAGGCCTTGTTAAGGGTCTCGTTTACGTGCAGGGCGATGGGAAGTCCGGTCATCTCGAGAAGCTGGAAGGGCGCCATGGGCAGCCCCAAAGACAGAGCCGCATTGTCTACATCCTGGAAGCTCGCTCCCTTGTCGACTATGGAGATGCAGTCGCAAAGGTTCTTTAAAAGGATGCGGTTTACAAGGAATGCCGGGGAATCCTTTACCGAAATGGCGGTTTTCTTAAGCTTTTTGGCCACATCGAAAGCGGTTGCAACGGCTGCGTCCCCGGTCTTTTCGCCTCTAATGACCTCGATCAGGGGCATAAGGGCCACGGGATTAAAGAAGTGAAATCCCACGACGCGCTCGGGGTTTTTGAGCTCCGAGGCCATTTGCGTAACGCTCAAAGAGGAGGTGTTGGTGGCCAGAATGGCTTCGGGCTTAAGGACCGACTCGGCTTCGGCAAACACCTTCTTTTTAACCGACATTTCTTCGAAAACGGCCTCTATAACGAAATCGCAGTCGGCGAAGTCGGCAATGTCGAGGGTGCCGTGAACGAGGCTGCCAAGGTAGTTGGCGCGGGCCTGGGTCATTTTGCCCTTCTGAACGGCCTTTTCGAACTGAGCGCGCACAAAGGCCAGGCCCTTATCGATGAACTCCTGCTTGACATCCTTCATAACAACGGGCAGGCCCATGCGATGGATGAAAAAGTGGGCGAGCTGGGAAGCCATGAGTCCGGCGCCGATTACGCCGATCTTGCTTACCTTCTGAGGTTTTACCTCGGGTACGCCCTTGGGCTTTTTGGCATAACGGTTCACCAGGTCGAAGGAATAAATCGAGGCCTTGCACTGGCGGGTCTTAATGAGATCCCCCAGGGCCTTGTTTTCTTCATCGAAGCCCTTGTCGATGTCATAGGAACAGGCGCCCTTGATCAGTTCGAGTGCCCGGTAGGGGGCCGGGGCCGCGCCGTGGACTCTTGAATCAACGTATTGACGGGCCTTTTCAATAATAGCGTCCAGGCCGTCGAAGGAAACGGGCTGTCTTTCAACTTTTTCGGTTCCCGAAATGATCGCCTGAAGGAAGGCAAGGGACTGGTCTAAAAAGTCGGCGGAGTCGAGCAGCCTGTCGGCAAGGCCGAGTTCGAAGGCCTCCTTTGCTCCGATCATCTTGTTTTGCTTCAAAGCGTTATATATTACGAGCTGGAGGGTTTTTTCGGGCCCAATGAGCTTGGGGGTAAGGGTGCAGCCGCCCCAGCCGGGAATGAGGCCGAGAAAACACTCGGGAAAACCTACCGCGCCCGCGCTCTTGGAAATCGTGCGGTACTTGCAGTAGAGAGAAATTTCAAGACCGCCTCCCAGGGCCACCCCGTTTATGGCGGCCAAGGTGGGAAAGTCGAATTCCATCAAGCGCTTCAAGGCTTCGTGGCCGGCTTTTCCAACCGAATAGCCCTGTTCGAAGGTGGAAATGAAGGGCACCTGGCTAAGATCGGCTCCGGCGGCAAAGATGTAGGTCTTACCGGTTAGCATCAACCCCTTAACGCCCTCTTCTGCCTTTATGCGGTCGATGGCCCGGCCAAGGGAAATGAAGGCTTTCTCGCCAAAGACGTTAGGCTTTTTATAGTCAAGACCGTTATCCATCGTGAGGATGGCTATTTTTCCAACCGGAGAGTTGTAGAACTGCGTATAAAAACTGGTAATCGGTTCGGCCATGGTAAACTCCCAATAGTGATTAGTTACTCGTTGCCGGTGACCGGCCGGATTGAAGCCGGCCACCAGTCGGTATCCGACGAGCAGAGCCGGGTTGTCTATTTAACGTTTTCCCAAATGGCGGTGGCCCCCTGTCCAAGGCCCACGCACATCGTGGTCATGCCGTATCTGAGGTTCGGATTTTCGGCGAACTGGTTTAGGAGATGGATAACCAGCCTTGGGCCCGAGCCCGCGAGGGGATGGCCGAAGGCGATCGCGCCCCCAAGGGGATTGAGCCTGTCATCGGTTGGAAATTTCAGTCCGAATTCCTTCATGAATATAATGGCCTGGACCGCAAAGGCCTCGTTTAGCTCTATAATGTCGATCTGATCGATGGTGAGGCCGGTATTTTTAAGTGCCCTTTTGGTGGCCGGGATAGGCCCGTAGCCCATTATTTCGGCCTTTACACCCGCATAGGCGAATCCCTTTAGCTTAAGGCCTCCCTTAATGCCCAGTTCGGCGGCCTTGTCCGCGCTCATCATAAGAACCCCGGAGGCGCCGTCGTTCAGGCCCGAGGCATTTCCCGGAGTAACCTTGCCCTGGACGCGAAAAGGGGTCTTGAGGGCGGCCAGGCCTTCCATGGTCGTTTCGGGCCGGGGCTGCTGGTCACGGTCGGCCACAACCCAGCCCTCCTTGCTGTAGACGGTCATGGGAACGATCATTTTCTGGATCTTTCCCTCCGCATACGCCCTGGCGGTCTTCTGCTGGCAGTGCAGGGAGTACTCGTCGGCCATTTCCTTGGTGATCTCGGGAAACATGTCATGGAGGTTTTCGGCCGTTTTACCCATATTCATCGCATCGAGAGATACGAGCTTATCGGAGAGAAAGCGCGGATTGGGATCGGCGGTGGCTCCCATGGGATGGTGGCCCATGTGCTCGACGCCACCGGCAATTGCCATGTCGCAAGCCCCAACGGCGATCTCGGAAGCCGCCGCGGTGATCGCGGTAAGCCCGCCCGCGCACATCCGGTCTACCGAATAGCCCGCGCAGCTATCGGGTAGTCCCGCCAAAATGGCGGTCGTTCGGCCCATCGTGAGCCCCTGGTCGCCTTCCTGGGTGGTGGCGCCCCAGATATTTTCCTCCACCATTTCGGGCTTAACCTTGGGGTTGCGGCGCATCAGCTCCCGAATGACCCTTACAGCCATATCGTCGGCGCGCGTATTCCAAAAAACGCCCTTTTCCCCCGCACGGCCGAAGGCCGTTCTAATTCCATCCACCACAATGACATCTCTGGTTTTCATCAGCCTAATCTCCTTGTTTGTGATCTAGTCGGCAAAAGCGATCTCCGGGACTTCCAGGGGGGATTTGTCGTCGTTCATAATCCCGCGTGCCTTACCAGGGGCCTGGGTAAGCACCTGGTTGATGAAGAAACGGGCCGAGGCGATTTTGCCAAAATAGAAGGCCGCGTTGCGGTTTTCACGAACGAGCTTGCTCTGGGCGGCTTCGTCCTTTGCACCCTGTTCGGCATAGATTTGGGCCAACTTCTTGGAAGCGATCCCCGCCTGCCACAGGAGCAAAAAGCCGATTACGACATCGCCGAAAAGATCGAGGTAGGGTTTGGCGTTAAGGACCGGCACCATGTAGTCGGCGGTAATCCCTTTAAGAGCAAAGAACTTGGAGACCTGAATGAGGCTTTCCTGCGCTTCGTCGTAAATTTTAAAGAGCTCTCGGAGGCTAAACTCGTCGCGCACCTTGCCAAGAACCTTATGAATGGCCTTCATGGCGTTTTTGAGCAGCAGCCCCTGTTTGTAGGTGAGCTTGCGGCCAACCAGGTCAAGGGCCTGAATACCGTTTGTGCCCTCGTAGAGAGAAGCGATCTTGCAGTCTCTCATGAACTGCTCGACGGGATACTCCTGGATGAAGCCGTAGCCGCCGTAGACCTGGATAGCGGTCTCGCAGACCCTGAAGCCCAAATCGGAGCCGACCGATTTACAGATGGGAATCATCAGATCGACATAGCCCTGGAAAAGTTCTTTTTCCTCTTCGTTTTCCGAGCAGCGCACCCGGTCGATGCAGTAGGCGGCCAGGTAGAGCATGGCGCGCATACCCTCGGTGCTGCTTTTCATCGAAAGGAGCATACGCCTTACGTCGGGATGCTCGATGATGGCAACTCTGGGCGCATCGCCGTCTTTCATCCTCTCGAGCGCCGAGCCCTGGAAACGCTCCTTGGAATACTGCAGAGCGTGCAGATAGGCCGCGGTGCCGTGGCAGAGGCCCTGCATGCCCACGAAAAGCCGGGCTTCGTTCATCATGTCGAACATGATCCGCATGCCCTTGTTTTCCTCGCCCATCAGGTAGCCGATGCTTCCGCCATTTTCACCGAAGTTCAGAACGCAGGTGGCCGATCCGTGAATGCCCATCTTGTGCTCGATGCCGGCGCATGCCACGTCGTTTTCAACCATTTCGCCGCTTTCGGTCGGCCGAAGTCTTGGAACGAGGAAGATCGAAATTCCCTTGGTCCCGGCGGGAGCGCCCTCGAGGCGGGCAAGCACCATGTGGATGATATTATCCGTAAGATCGTGCATACCCGAGGAGATAAACATCTTGGAGCCCGTTATGGTGTAGGTCCCATCGGCATTTTTAACGGCTTTGGTTCTAAGGTTTCCAACATCGCTTCCCGCCCCGGGTTCGGTAAGGCACATCGTGCCGCCCCATTGGCCGGAAAACATCTTTTCCATGTAGATTTCCTTGAGCTCGGGGGTGCCGTACTGCTCAAGAAGCCTCGCGGAGCCGTGGGTAAGGCCCGGATACATCAGAAGAGACCAGTTGGCCGCACCCATCATCTCAACACAGGGCTGTCCAACGATCAGCGGCAATCCCTGGCCGCCGACATCGGGGGAATCCGACATGGCCAGCCATCCGCCCTCCCTGTGAAGACGATAGGCCTCGTGGAAGGAATCGGGAACCTTTACCTGCCCGTTTTCAAAACGGCAACCCTGCTGGTCGCCCAGTTTGTTGGCCGGATAGAATACGCGCTCGGCCAGCTTTCCCGCCTCTTCGATGACCATCTCGAAGGTCTCCTTGGAAAACTCCGAGTACAGCGGCGACTTGCAAAGCTTCTCTTCAATGTCCAGTTGTTCGTAAAGGATAAACTTCGCATCTCTTTCATCTATGAGCAGCTTCATCGACTTCTCCTTGTTATCTTCTAATTTAATGTATTGCCGGGCCCGCCCTCGGCGCCCAGGCCCCGTTCGCAAAGCAGACTCGCCTTCGGCCCAATGCCGCTCGTAATAAGCTCGACCAGCTGGTCGGTAAGTGAGACCAGATTATATTTCATGCCTGACATCACCCAGGTTGAGACCACCTCGTCGAGGGTCCCGAAAATAAGGTGGGTGATAAGCCCGGCGGAAACTTCCTTTCGAAAGGCGCCCTCTTTTCGGCCAAATTCGACAATTTCCCGGATGAGGCCCAAATAGAGCTGAAGACCCCCCTTGACGCCCCGGCGCATAAAACGGCTGCTCTGGCGCAGCTCGACCTGAAAACAGGCCGCAAGGTCGGGGTCGGCCTGGAACCCTGAGAGGTGCATGCGCACAAGGCATGCAAGCCGCGAGCAGGGGTCCCGTTGTTGCTCGACCTCGGCGCGAAACCGTGAGACGAATTCTTCGGTTCTGACTTCAAAGACCGAAATGAGAAGATCTTCCTTGTTTTTGAAATAGAGGTAGACGGTACCGGGAGCCAGTCCGGCCTCCTCGGCTATCTGGGAGACCCTGGCTTTAAAGAAGCCTTCCCTGGCGAATACCCTAACGGCCGCATCCAGAATCCTCAGCCGTTTATCAGCAGTTTTAACGCGCATGAGTAAAGCCTTTGTAGAAGGGGGTTGGCTTCTTAAATGAATGAATCATCATTCATTTAAGAAGTTTCATATAATTTTTATTTTTGTATGTCAAGAATATTTTAAAATATTTTTTAAGGGACTCATTTTTTTTACATTCCACTGAGAGGGAGCGCCTTTAGGGCGCGCGCTCAAGTGGTGGATGGGATGGAGGGGGCCCCTTTTGCCCGATTTTGGGAATATTTTTTAAGGCAAGGACCCAGCCTTTCGGGTAAGAGAGGATAAATTAGGGGGGGCTGCAGGGTGAGATATTTTTGTAGGGGAGTTTTTAAGTGCTTAAATATAATTTTATTTACCTTAAGTATTTTTTAAAATAATATGCGATCCGCCATGGATTTTCAGATTAAAGATAATTGGGAAATTTTACAGCGCTTTTTGCCCGGGGGCTGGGAGGAAAAGGCGCTCGAGCTCGGAGCCTTGGCCAGGAGGCGAAAGATCGACTCGGCCAGGACCCTTCTGAGGGTTTTGATGATCCATCTGGCGGAGGGGATGTCGCTTCGCGCGAGCGCGGACCAGGCGCGGCGGGAAAGCCTTTGCGAGATAAACGACGCGGCTCTTTTGCACCGGCTGAAAGTTTCCGAGCAGTGGTTGCACTGGATGTGTTTGGAGACTTTTAAGAACATGCCCGGGGGCTTTGGGGCTAAAGAGTCGGGGCGCGGCTTCCGGGTACGGCTGCTTGACTGCGCTCCGGTAAGCGAGCCGGGCAGCACGGGAAGCAACTACAGGCTCCATTACTCCCTGGGACTGCACAATCTGCGCTGCGACACCTTCCGGATAACCCGCCCGGATGCGGGCGAGGACTTTAAGCACTTCGACATCCTGCCGGGCGACCTTGTCATTGCCGACGGGCGCTACTGCACACCCGAGGGGCTGGCGGAGGTCCTGGCCAGGGGCGCACAGGCCGTTCTCGACTTTAAGAGTTCGCGCCTGCCGCTTTTAGGCAGGGACCAAAGAGCCTTTCCGCCCCTAAAAGGCCCTAGGCTTCCGAAGGGCTTCGAGTGCGCCGACTGGGACGTCTACTTTCGCCTTCCCGGCAGGGAAGGTCTCCAGAAGGGGCGTCTTCTGGGGCTAAAAAGAAGCGGGGAGGCGGCCCGGGCGGCAGGAAAGGAGCTAAAGGCCAAGGCCCTAAAAGGGGAGCCTTCAGCCCGGGAAGGGGAGTGCGCAGGCTATGTCTGGGTATACGCAACCGGCAGCCGCCATTCTTTAAAAGCCCTCACTATCTTCGAGCTATACCGCCGGGGATGGCAGGCCGGTCTTGGGCTAAGAAGGCTAAAGGGGCTGCTTGCAACCGGCCATATTCCAAAGAGAAGCGAGGAGATCGGTGTCTCCTGGCTTTACGGAAAGATGCTCGTCTGCCTTTTGGTCGAAAGATACCACCAGGAGGCGCGCTGTTTTTCGCCCTGGGGATATCCTCTATAATAAATATTAAAATAGCTTTAATAAATAATTTTTATTTAAGCTCTTAGCATAAAGGGGGGAAACGGTAATTAGCGAACATAATCCCGCTGCCTTACAGGCATTTCAGAAGACTATCTTTTGAGGGTCAAAAGGATATTGCCACGCCAGTCACAGCGGGAGGCACGGGGTCCCAGCCGCCCGCTCAGGCCTTGGACATAAAACTTGCGTATTCGAGGCTCAAGTTATACATTCCCCGCGTGTTACGAGGAGGGGTGCCGACATTTGCAGGAAACTTCAGCGCCTTTTAGAGCCCCTTTGGGGGCGGGCGCTTTAATCGCTAGAGATGGAGAGGCGTTGCGCAGTGAAGAATAAAACCGGGGTTTATCTGATCGGCGCTCTGGGATCGATCGCCACGACCGTAGCGGCCGGGGTGATCGCATTTGGAAAGGGGCTAATCGATACGACAGGCATGATCACTTCCACGCCGCTCTTTGAGGGAATCGAACTGGTGGAGACTTCCGAGCTGGTTCTTGGGGGCTGCGACATACGGGGAGCGACGTCTTCGAGGGAGGGCTCCGGGGGGCTGGCAGATTTGATGGGAGTAAGTCCTCGGATAGTCGAGGCGATCGAGGAGGAGCTCTTAAAATACCGCGCGGATATCGACACCGGAGTGGCCATCAACTGCGGCGAGGCGATCGAGGCATTGAACGACAGGGGGCAGAGTCCGAAGAGCACGCTCAGGGAAGAAATCGATATAGTTGGCAAAAAAATCCGTAATTTCCGGCAATCCAGGGGGCTCGATACGGTTGTGGTGGTAAATCTTGCATCCACCGAACCGCCCCTGGAGCTTTCTGCCTGCCACAACAGCCTCGAGCTTTTCGAAGAGGTTCTGGATGCAAACCGGAGGCAAAAGATACGGGCGAGCACCATCTATGCCTACGGGGCCATTGCGGAAGGCTGTCCCTACATAAATTTTACGCCCTCCAACGCCGCGCTTTTCCCCGCCATGATCGAATTTGCCTCGGGCAACCGCACGCCGGTCATGGGAGATGACGGCAAAACCGGGGAGACCCTTGTAAAAAGCGTTCTGGCGCCGCTTTTTACCTGTAGGAACCTGGAGGTAATGAGTTGGATGGGGTTTAACATCCTTGGCAATATGGACGGGCAGGTATTAGACAATCCCGACAACATGGAATCAAAGATCAGGACCAAGGACCGGGTGCTTTCCAAAATTTTGGGCTATAGCCCCCACTCCAAGGTAAAGATCGACTATGTGCCCTCTCTTGGCGACCAGAAAACCGCCTGGGACTTTATCCATTTCCGGGGCTTTCTGGACTCGAAAATGTCGATGCAATTTATCTGGCAGGGCTTTGATTCCATTCTGGCCGCCCCGCTCGTCCTGGATATGGCGCGGCTGGGCGAGCTGGCAAAAAGAAGGGGGGAGGCCGGGCTCATGGCTCAGCTCGCCTCCTTTTTCAAGGCCCCGATCGGCGCTAGTCTCCACAGCCTTCCCGAGCAGTTCGAGCTGCTTGCCGACTACGCCACAAAGGTAAGAGGGGATTTCTGAGAGGCATCGGCCCGTGGGGTTTTCCAAGGTTTTAGAGGGGCCGGGCCGCCCGGGGGATATTCTTTTATTTAAGAGGAAAGGTTTAAAATGAAACTTGCCTTCAGCTCCAACGGGTTCGTTCGCTACAGCTTGCTTGAAACGATTGGTTTGCTGGCGCAAGCCGGTTACGCGGGTATCGAAATAATGGCCGATGCGCCGCACGCCTACCCTCCCCATCTCGGGCAAAAAGAGATTAAGGAGATTCGTCTGGCTCTGGATCACAACCGGATGCAGGTTTCAAACCTCAGCTCGTTTATGCTTCGAGCCATCGGCGATATTTATCACCCCTCCTGGATCGAAGCCGACCCGGGACTTAGAAGCAAACGCATCGAGCACACCGCAAATTCCATAGAGCTGGCCCACGAGCTGGGGGCGGAAACGATTTCCACAGGACCCGGAGGTCCTCTTGACGGTATGGCGCCCGGGGAGGCGATGAAGCTTTTTCGCGATGGGCTAAGGCAGATCGAGGCTTTGGCGGCAAAGAGGAAAGTGAGGGTGCTGATCGAGCCCGAACCCGAGCTCATGATCGAAAACAGCGAGCAATTCAAGGAGTTTTGCAAGGAGATGGACCCCGCGATTTTCGGGCTGAACTTCGATATAGGGCATTTTTTCTGTGTAGGGGAAGACCCCGCGGCGAAGATAATCGAATTAAAGGACTATATCGGCCATTTTCATCTCGAAGACATTGGCCGCTCGAGGGTGCACCACCACATTCTTTTGGGCGACGGAGCCCTGGAATTCGCTCCTATTTTCGAGGCGATGGAAAATATCGGCTACGACGGTTTCGTGACAGTAGAGCTCTATACCTATGAAGACAGACCGGTGGAAGCGGCAAGGCACGCGGTGGATTTTCTCAAAAATTCCCCCTACGGCGCGCGTCATTTTTTCAGCTAGTCCCGGTTTCGGTAAATGCGCAAGGCGAGGGGCGGCACTTTGATGTTGTTGATTTAGGCTCACGCGAAGACGCGAAGACGCGAAAAAAAGATATCAAAGAAACACAATAGGAAAGGTGTCCGGATTGACCTGAGCGATCCAGGCTTTAATTAACCAGCGAAGACCGGTCGGAAATCGCACTTCCTCGGGGTTTAATTTTCGCGGCTTCGCGTGGGACAAACAGAGCTAAAGCCAACAGTATTGGGTGCGGCGGTAAGGTCGGGCGGTGAATCTATTTTGAGAAAAAGGCTAAAAAGCGCACGATTTCTGCCCGGCGGAGTTAAGGCTCCTTACGATTTCGATCAGGTCGGAGCGGCAATTTAGAAAACAGTCAACCAGTCTTGGGTCAAAGGAGGCGGCCCTGCCGGCATTGATTTCATCGAAAGCATCGTTTGGCCCCCAGGCGTCCTTGTAGGGCCGCTTTGAGGTAAGCGCGTCAAATACATCGCAAATTGCAACGATCCTTCCCGCAAGGGGAATATCTAGCCCCGCCAATCCTTGCGGATAGCCCGAGCCGTCCCATTTTTCATGATGAGTAAGCGCAATCATCTCTCCCATTTTTATGAGCAGGGAGTCATGGCCGGACAAAATTTCCGCGCCGATAGTCGTGTGGGTTTGCATTATCTTCCACTCTTCGGCATCGAGGGGGCCGGGTTTTAGCAAAATGGAATCGGGAATGCCGATTTTACCGATATCATGCATGGGGCTGGCATTAAAAATCACATCGGCTGTTTTATCATCGCAACCGCAGGCGGAGGCCAAAATCCGGCAAAGATGGCTGAGTCTTTTTATATGCAGTCCTGTTTGATTATCCCTGTATTCGGCCGCGCGCGACAATCGGTAGATAATTTCAAGCTGGGTGTCCCTGAGTTCCTTTGTGCGCTCCTTTACTCGAGATTCGAGGATACGATTTTGATTGGCATAGGCCAACATGGCATGTCTTAGCGATAGATGGGTATGTACTCTGGCTCTTAATTCAGGAATTCGGAATGGCTTAGTGATATAATCAACTGCACCGAGCTTAAATCCTTTTGTAATGAACTCGGTATCGTCCAATGCCGTTATAAATATAATGGGGATTGAACTGGTTAACGGATCGGATTTTAATATTTTACATACTTCAAATCCGTTCATTATCGGCATCATAATATCTAGTAAAATAAGGTCCGGATTATTTTCCCTTGCCTGAATAAGTGCGCTATTACCATCCAAGGCTACGCTTAATCTGTAAGAACTACCAAGAAGCGATACTAAAAGATCAATATTTGATTTTGTATCGTCTACAATCAAAATCCTGCTCTCGGATATATCGACCTGCATATTGAATCCATTTAAAGAGGTGGTTTTTCTCCCGTGGATCTTTTAAACGTGCCCGCATCACCTTTTGGGCAAACCGGGAGCCGGCCATGGCCGCCAATGTTGTTGATTTAGGCTCACGCGAAGACGCGAAGGCGCGAAAAAAGAGATCAAAGAAACACAATAGGAAACGTATCCGGTTTCAATTCTCGCGGCTTCGCGTGGGACAAAAAGAGCTTAAGTCAACACTATTGGCCAGGGCCGCCCACGCAGGCAAGCCTTTGGCCGAGTCGAAGAAGCAAGGGGGCGGACAACAAAGGCGATTTTCATTTATGCCATGGTGAATCGCCAGGCGCAATACCATTGTTCGGGATGGTTATCGGGGGGACAGCCGATACATTCGGTTTGGATTCGAGGGTCGATGGATTGGGCAAAAGTTGGGTATTCCACCATGCCGGCGGATTTACAGGGATAATCTTCAAGCCCTTTTTGCTTTCTGGCCGTTTGGACGCGACAGTCATTCATCTGAAAGACGAAGCTCTCGGGCGTTTCCTCGACGATGCTCTGACGGTTGATGACCGCATAGAGACGAAACTGCAGGGCAGCCTTCAAGCCTTCAAGGCCCGGATTTTCGGGAAGTTTCAGAAAGCGTTTAATCGACCAGGCCTCAAAGGGGGAAAACCGGGTCCAGCAGGAGTCGTTACAGCGTTTGGCGTCAAACATTCCCTTGGAAAACTCAACGGCCTGGAACCAGACGCCGTCATTGGCGAGCCAGTTGACGGCGACGTTTTTTTTCAAGTCTTTAAGCCTTTCCGGGGACAGGTCCAGGAGAGCCTTGGGAATTCCGTTCTCGATTTGGAAGCCAAGGGTCTTGGAGAGCCTTTTGAGCTGAATATCGCAGCTGCGCCCGTAGGCCTCGGTGAGAACGTCCCAGGCCTTCTCCGTGCCCAATTGATGTTGGACTTCGGCAAACCACATGGCATGGTGCATACAGATCCGATGGAAAAAGTCCATTACGAGCCTGGCAGTTTCTTCCTGACTGAGATCGTCTTGAGAACGCACATTTTCATTCACGGCAAGTTTCCTCTCGCTGATGGTTTCTGTAAGCCGAGGTCCGATCCCGTTTCCCACTGCGATTGCGGGTCATTAGCACCCGGGAGCGGCCCCCTATCGGTATTTGCGATTGCATCGCCCCTGCTCTACCACGGCGGCACTGTTTTTCCTACACTCTTGAAAGGGTCAAAGACACAATCTTTGGTCCGGATCGACAATGCCCGATCCGTGTTTGGGTTCCCCGAGGAGTTTTACAACCGTCTTAGTGTGGAGGAAATATGTTTTTTCGAAAAGTTCTCCCCGGCCGCGCCTTTTCAACTACTTTTTTCTAAAGGGGTTAATCAAATTCCCCGATGGTTTCCCTATTGAGGCAGAGCATGAGAGGGAAGGAGTAGGGATGATCCCGGTAAGGGCTAAGGTATTGAGATGTACTAAATATCTATTGCTAGGCGATTGGGACGCGCAAACTCCTCTAAAGCTTGTCTATAAGGTCATATTGTTTAATACGGCCAGTACGTCAGGGACACTGCTGCTCTTTGTTTTCGGAGCAGTAAGCCTTGCCGGGCACTCTTATATGGCAAGCGCAGGCGACTTCGCGGCAGGTATGTTGATTTTGGGAAACGCAATTTACTTTCGTTTAAGCGGCCATTTCAGCCCGGCCGCGACACTCCTTACTCTTTTCGCAGGGATTTTCTTCCTGTTTATTTTCCTAACAGGAGGCGTAGAGGGCACGGGCTACGTCTGGATGTTTGTCTTTCCCCCGGCGTCCTGTTTCGTAAATGGTTTCAAAAGGGGCCTTACGAGCAGCCTCATTCTTGTGGGGCTTTCGCTATTTTTCGCCATGATTTCGGGAAGATTTTTCCATCTTGGAGCCGCCTATCCGGCCGGGTTTCTCATGCGTTTCACGGTTTCTTTTCTTGCCGTGGCTGTTTTGTCCTTTACCTTCGAGTACGTGACCGACAAAGCGCACGAGGAACTTAGCAAGCGCCACCAGGAGTTGTCGGCAACAGTTGCCGAACTCCACAGCAAGGAGTCGGCCCTGAAGGAAAGCGAGGAAAATTTTCGCCAATTGGTCGAGCGGGCAAACGAGGGCATAATGCTGATTCAGGATTCGCTCATAGGATATGCGAATCCCAAGCTGGCCCAAATGATGAGGCGGGAAGTAGACGAACTGGTGGGCAGCTCGTTTATGAAATATCTGGACCCCTCCGATCGGGCAATCGCGGAAAGCCGCTACGAGCAAAGAATCCGGGGGGAAGAGATGCCGGCCAATTTCGAATACGACGTGAAGCTTGAAGACGGTTCGACCATGCACATCGAGTTGAGCGCCGGGTTTACGATGTTTCGAGGACGCCCCGCGGATCTTCTTCTCGTGCGGGACACAACGGAGCGTAAAAATTACGAGTTGCAACTAACGCAGGCGAAATTGTCGGCCGAAGCGGCGAGCAGGTCCAAGTCTCAGTTTTTGGCCAATATGAGCCATGAGATAAGGACACCGATGAACGGAGTGCTCGGGATAACCGAGTTGCTGCTGGCAACCGATCTTAGCGGGGAACAGCGCAAACTGGCAAAAATGGTGTTCGATTCCGGGGAATCCCTTCTGAGGGTGCTAAACGACATACTCGATTTTTCCAAAATCGAAGCCGGCAGACTCGAACTCGACCGGGTCCCATTCCGTATAGGCAATACGGTGGAAGAAGCCGTGGGACTGTTTGCCGGGCAGGCGAGCAGAAAAGGGCTTGCGCTAAGGCGCCATGTGGGAGGAGATGTTTCGGCCCTGTTCGTGGGGGATCCGATTCGGTTGCGGCAGGTTTTGACCAACCTTTTGGGCAACGCCGTGAAGTTTACCGAAAAAGGGGAAGTAAGCCTCGAGGCGGGTCTTCTTGCCAGGGGCGCCGACACGTCCATGGTCTGGTTTGAAGTAAGAGATACGGGCGTAGGGATCTCCCGGGAAGCCCAGCGCAATATTTTCGACGCCTTTTCACAGGCCGACGGTTCCATGAGCAGAGCGTACGGGGGCACGGGCCTTGGGCTTACGATCTGCAAACAACTCTGCGAGATGATGGGGGGACACATCGAGGTGGAAAGCTCACCGGGGAGGGGGAGTGTGTTCCGCTTCGACATACGTCTTAGAAACTGCGAACCATTACCGGCAGGTTTTGATGAAGTTTGCCCGGATTTGGACGGGACCTGCGCGAAAGAAGGAATAGTACTCGATTCGGGAGCGCCGGAGACGATGCGCTTTGAGGGGGCGATACTGGTTGCGGAGGACAACCTGGTAAATCAAAAGTATGCAAAAGCGCTTATCGAGAGTTTCGGCCTGGAGGCGGACGTAGCTTCCAACGGGCGGAAGGTGCTCCAGGCGCTCGAGCGGAAAAGATACGACCTCATTTTGATGGATTGCCAGATGCCGGAAATGAACGGCTACGAGGCGGCTCAAACAATAAGGAAAAATTAGATCCGCGCAGGCAATTCCCCTATTCCGATCATTGCCCTTACCGCCCACGCCATGGAAGGAGATAAAGAGATGTGCCTTCTGGCGGGTATGGACGACTATTTGAGCAAGCCTTTTAACCGCAGGCAGATGGCTGAGGTTTTCAAGCGTTGGATTGGAGGCTCCCGGCCCTGTTTTCCTAAACAAGCCGAGGGAAAGGAAAACAGGGGGGCAGAGCAAGTCGGGCTCTTTTTGGAACAGCCCGTTTCCCAGGAGGTTTGCCCTATTGACGCCGGGGCGGTTATTGAAAGACTGGGGGGCGAGGAGCCCCTCTTTTTCTCCCTTCTGCCAAATTTTATCCAACTGCTGGAAAGCGAATTACCTATGATAAGGAAGGCCTTCGATCGCGGGGATTTTGGCGCGGCGGCCCTTGGGGCTCATTCTTTGAAGGGCGCCGCGGCAAATCTTTCGGCACACGAACTTGAAAACGCGGCGAGTAGACTCACTGCGGCGTTAAGGAAGGGCGTTCATGAGGAGAGCGATGAGCTTTTGGCCGTGCTCGAGCAAAGCTGTGCCCGCACAGCGACTTTCGCCAGGCGGTTACTTAGCTCACGGCTGCCTGAAAAAGAGCCTGTTTCGGAAGAGCCTCGGCCAGGTCCCGCGTCAATGGAAAAGCGGAAAGCAGCCTCCCGGCGCGTTCCGGTCTTTAGTAACCGGGCGGAGGCGATTGTTCATCTGAGGCAGATAAGAGCGTTTATCAAGGCGCATGACCCGATAGGCACGCGCAAAGCTCTCGCCGGCCTTAAGGCACTTTTTACGGGTAATGACGACAGGGATTGTATCAAGAGGCTTTCCACTTTTTTAAGCGACTATGATTTCGAAAACGCCTTGAACGTGGTTGCCGATTTGGAGAGAGAAGAAGACCTTTTCGACTCTTCCCCCGGTTTAGCGGGTTAGCTCGACCCCTATTGAGGGTTTTCTCCCCATTTGGGGGGGCTTTTTTAAAACCCGATTCCTAACGGGTTCTTTTTGTGTTAGATCTTAACCGGGCGACGGGGTGCCCTAGGAATAGGGTATTCGAATGCCCAGGAAGCCTCTGCTCTAATCGAAACGGCCTTCCCAACCATTGAGCAGGGGCTTTTCTTCGAAGGCCAAGCGAATCTGCCCGCATCGGCGCGAGCCCGGGCGGGATTTGGCGAGAAGACGCGAGGAGCGCAATGAGCACGGATGACGAAAGATTTCTTAAGGCGGCCAAGGAAGTGCTGGTAAAGTTCATCGAGATGGGCAGCGTTTCGCCGTCCAATTTCGAAGACAAATTCCGAAGCATCTACCTGACGATAAAAAACACGGTGCTTAGCGCGCGGTTGCCCGATCTGGAGACCTACAGCGCCCCGGAGGAAAAACCGCCGGGCAAATAGCGGGCCGGGGTTTATGGGAAAGTTCAATCCCTGTTGTCGATCACTCTTTTGGTCTTGCCCTCGGAGCGGGGCAAAGATCCGTAATCGACCACCCGGACCTCCGCGCTTACCAGGATCGAATGTTTGATCTGTGCTCCCATGTTGCGGCTAAGCGTTTCGTTTTGTGAGGCCTCGACGTTTTGGTCCCTTTCGACCGTAACGGTCATGTAGTCCCTGCCGTCTTTTCCTCTATCCAGCACGATCTGGAATTCGCAGCCCAGCCCTTGCGTACCGGAGATGATTCTATCGATGTGGCGCGGGTAAATGTTTACGCCTCGAAAGATAATCATGTCGTCGGTTCTGCCAAGCAGGCGGTCGTGTCTTGGAAGGGCGCTGCCGCAAGGGCACGGGCCGGGCAGAAGGCGCGTTAGATCCCTGGTTCTGTAGCGAATCAGGGGAACGCCTTCCTTTCTAAGCGAGGTCACCACCATTTCGCCGATTTCTCCTTCGGGCGTGGGCTGAAGGGTTTGGGGATCGATCGTTTCAAGGATATAGTAGTCGGCCCAGTAATGAATACCGCAGTGATGAACGCAATCGAGGCCCATGCCCGGCCCGTAGAGTTCGGTCATGCCGGGAATGTCGAACATGTGCTCTATTGCGAGCAGTTCCCGCATGCGCGCGCGCATGGCCTGGCTGGATCTCTCGGAGCCAAAGATCATTTTTTTAAGGTTGATCCGCTCCTTAAGGCCCCTGCGATTTACCTCCTCGGCAAGAAGCAGGCCCATGGAGGCCGTACAGCACACAACCGTGCTTTGAAAATCTACCAGAAACCGGCACTGCATTTCCATGTTGCCCGGTCCAACGGGAATGGCCATGGCGCCAAACTTTTCACAGCCCAGTTGAAAGCCGGCCCCGGCGGTCCACAAGCCGTAGCCTACGGCAATCTGAACGCGGTCCTCGCGGGTAAGTTGGGCCATCTCGAAACAACGGGCGAAAAGGTGTGCCCAGTCATCGATATCCTTTTGCGTATAGCAGAGCACTTTTTTATTGCCGGTTGTACCCGAGGAGGCGTGGATGCGAACGATCCTGTCGAGAGGAACGCTAACGAGGGGAAAGGGGTAGCCATCCCGGAGGTCGTCGGCCGTGGTGAAGGGCAGCCGGCGCAGGTCGTCAAGCGAGCGGATGCTCTCGGGGCGGACATTTGCCTGCGAGAGTTTTTCCCGATAGAGCGCCGAGCCGTTGTAGGCGTGGTTGACGGTCCATTGAAGGCCCTTTAGCTGAAGGTCGCGCAATTGGGCTTGCGAGCCGAAATCAGGCATAAAACGATTTTGTCTCATCTTTTAGAACTCATTAGGGGAGGCAGTGAGCTAAATAATTTTTGCAGCACAAAACGGCGAGGGAAATGAGGAAAGGGCCAAAGGGCCCGTCACATTTCAGGAACAGATCAAGACAAGGGCCGAAAAACCGGCCCTGCCTGGAACTCGCGGAGTTTGGCCTCATCGGAGCTTTTGGGAAAAACCTGACGCGCCGCCGTCATATTTCCTTTAACTGCTTCTTGGACTTTTTTTCGGCCTTTTTTTCCTTCATGGACTTAGCCGGTTTTTTTTTCGCATCCTTTTTGGTATCCATGTTCTTGCCCATGACTTCACCTCCGGTTTGATCTTTCAGAGTGTCCTGGAGATCATAATTTCCCCTAAGCCTCACTTTACGGATTAAGTCTATACCCTTATCGAACCGGTTACAAGCGGGAACAAGCAACGGGAAAGAACTTGGCCCACACGCCTCCGGCGGGACCGGAGGCGCGCGGTGAGTCAGGAAGAGTCGGAGCTTTTTTACCGTTTCATCTCCCCGGGGTTTTAAGTCTACCGGGGGAACTTCAATACGACTTCCTCTGCTCCGTCATTTCTGTCGAGCTCTATTTGAAGTTCTATACTGCCGTCGCGCACCCCGATAACGACGGGAATCTCTCCTTTACCGCCTTCGATATGGGTAATGTCGCGCACCACATCGAAGATTTTGCGGCCTATTGGGGCGGGAGGTTTGGGCAATTCGGCTTTTCTGTACTTTGCGATCACCGAAACGGCCCCGTCCTCCTCGCGGCGGAAAGAGATTTTTTCAGCGTTTCTGTCGATTCCATGCAAAACAGCCAGAGCGAGCCACTTCAGAGCGCCTTCCTCGGCGTCCGGCTCCCTTACCAGCCCGGCCATTTCAGCCAGCAAGTCCGTATCGGCCATGCAGTCGGCATGTTCTTGCACCTTGGCATGCAACGATCTTTTATCGAGCATCTCTATTCCCCTCCTTAAGGCAGGAAGACACACGAGCGGCAAACAGCCGCAACTCGAAGCGCGCCCAGAGCGGTTTTGCGGCCGGGCGCACCCGAACCCTTTGGCCCGGACCGCGGGAAGCGCCAAGCGCTTGCCGCGGTCCGACTCACAATAAGGTAACTATTTGCGACCTCAAAACCAGTCAGGAGGTTTGAATTTTGCGAAAATCGGCCAGGCGGTCAAAGAAAGCGCGGGTGCGGGTAAGAAGGGCAAGCCTGTTTCGCTTCACGGCCTCATCGCTATCCATGACGAGAACGGAATCGAAAAAGGAGTCGACCATGGGTTTTAGGCGAGCCATGACCTCGAGGGCCCCGGAGAAATCCGAGCGGGCGAGCATGGCGCCCGCCTCCTCTTCGACCTTTAGCAGTTGCTCGAAGAGAGCCCCTTCGGCGGGGGATTTGAAAAAAGAGACCTCAACGGGATCGGTTTGCGGAACTTTAATGATGTTGGCGATTCTTTTAAAGGCCGCGGCCAGGGGGGCGAAATCGGGCCTTGAGGTAAAGCGGGCAAGGGCCCTGGTCCGCTGGACGGCTTCGAGCAGATCGTCTGTACCGGCGGCAAGGGCCGCCTCGATGACATCGGGGCTAAGCCCCTCCTGGGCGGAGGCCAGATAATGGTGGAGACGGCCCTCAAAAAAGGCCGTGATATCCCTTTTTACATTCTCGGCCGGTTGGGTCAGTTTGTGAGCCAGCAGTTGGAGCGCTTTGTCCAAAAGATCGCCAATCGAGATGCGAAGGGGTGTTTCGAGCACTATGCGGATTATTCCAAGGGTCTGGCGTCTCAGGGCAAAAGGATCGGTGGTTCCGGTTGGCAGCAGCCCCACGCCGAAGCAGGCCGCAATCGTATCGATCTTGTCGGCTATACTGAGCAGAGCGCCCTCGATGCTTTGCGGCACGGGCCCGCCGGAGCGGTTAGGCAAATAGTGTTCGTAGACGGCCTCGCAAACGGCCCGGGGTTCTCCCTGCAGCCTCGCATAAGTCTTACCCATGATGCCCTGCAATTCGGGAAATTCGCCCACAACACCGCAGACCAGATCGGCCTTGCAAAGTCTTGCGGCCCGCAGGATGTGTTCCATGCGCTCGGGGGCGACACGCTTAGCAAGCATCCGGGCGAGCTCGGAGAAGCGCTCCATCTTCTCGAAGCTGGTTCCGATCTTGGAGTGGAAGACCACTCCCTTGAGGTGCTCGACCCGGTCATCGAGGCGCACCTTTTGATCCTCCGTGTAGTAAAAGCGGGCGTCTTCGAGCCTTGCCCTTACAACCCGGCCGTTTCCGGCCGCTACCACCGAGAAGTCGCGGGGGACCACGTTGGAAATGGTAACAAAATAAGGGAGCAGAGCCCCCGCCTCGTCCGTAACGGCAAAATAACGCTGGTGCTTCTTTATAACGGTGATCAAAAGCTCCGGGGGAAGTTCCAGGTATTTGTCCTCGAAGCGGCCCAGAATGGGCTGGGGAAATTCGACCAGTTGAGTCACCTCCTCGAGGAGTTCGTCATCGGCCAGGATTTTTCCGCCAACCTGGGCGGCGGCCTCCCGGGCTCCCTTGCGGATAAGTTCCCGTCTTTGGGCGATATCGAGGATGACGTAGTTTTTCCGGAGGTTTTCCCGGTGGGAGGCCAAATCCTTTACCTCCAGCCAGACCGGGCTCATGAACCTGTGGCCCATGGATTTATTTGCGCTTTTGACCTGGGCATAGGAGCAGTCGAGGACTTTGTCTCCAAGCATGGCGACCAGCCACAAAACGGGCCTGGCAAAAGTCACGGAATAGGAGGACCAGTGCATCGATTTAGGAAAGGGAAACCTGGCGAGAAAATCGGGGAGCACTTTTTGGATGATGTCCCGGGCCTCAAGGCCTGCCTCCTCCTTTAAAACGCAGAGGTACTCGCCTTTGGGCGTCTGTTTTATTTGAACGTCTTTAAGTTCTACGCCCTGGCCTTTTGCAAAACCCTCGGCGGCCTTTGTGGGATTTCCCCGGGCGTCATAGGCCGCTTTTTTGGGCGGTCCGACGACCTCAATGCTCACCGGTTTCTGGGTCGGGGCCACATCGGCAACGTTTAGCACCAGCCTTCGGGGCGTCCCGGCCACTTCGGGTTGAGCGTGGTCTATGCGGTTGTCATCGAGAAACTTCGCCATCCATGCCGACATCCACTCCAGGGCCGGCCTGATATAGCCCGCCGGCATTTCCTCGGTTCCGATCTCTATGTATAGGGTCTGCGCCATCCATTCACCTTTTTAGGTAGCGGGAAGCAAGCAACACGAAGTGGTTTACCGCTTCCTGCCGCATCGATTCGGGCAAATCTGCTCTCTTTGACGAAAAGTCGGCGGTGGGACCGCCGGCCGGTATCTCCAAGCCCAAACCACGCAGTTTCCGTGGATTTCGGGTGGTTTCTCCATGGGGACGAAGAGCTGCTCAAATTCTTTCACTTAATAAGTGGAAAGCCCAGGTTCTCGCGTTGAGCATAGTAAGCGTGGGCAACGCTTCGGGCCATGTTCCTAACCCTTGCGATATAGTTTGTCCTCTCGGTAACGCTTATAGCCCCCCTGGCATCGAGGAGGTTGAACACATGGGAACATTTGAGCGTATAGTCGTAGCTGGGCAGAACCAGCCCTTTTTTATGCATCCGCAGCGATTCGGCCTCAAACATTGCGAAGAGTTTGAGGAGCATGTCCACATCGGCCTCTTCGAAGTTATAGTGCGACCATTCCACCTCGCCCTGGTGGTGGACATCGCCGTAGGTGACATTGCCGCTCCAGACCAGGTCGTAGACCGAATTGACGCCCTGCAGGTACATTGCAATACGCTCCAGGCCGTAAGTGAGCTCCAGGCTTACCGGACTCAGGCTTAGGCCCCCGACCTGCTGAAAATAGGTAAACTGGGTTATCTCCATGCCGTCTAGCCAGACTTCCCAACCCAGGCCCGAAGCTCCCAGTGTGGGAGATTCCCAGTCGTCTTCGACAAATCGGATATCGTGATCGAGAGGATCGACGCCAAAGCTCTTGAGGCTTTCCAGATAGAGTGCCTGGGAGTCGGCGGGCGAAGGCTTTAAAATGACCTGGTATTGATAGTAATGCTGGAGCCGGTTGGGGTTTTCGCCGTACCTGCCGTCTGTTGGACGCCGGGAGGGCTGCACGTAGGCGACGCTATAAGGCTCTGGACCAAGCACCCTTAGGAAAGTGGCGGGATTGAAGGTGCCTGCCCCGACTTCCAGATCGTAGGGCTGCTGGACCAAACATCCCCGGTCTGACCAGAACTTGTTAAGTGAAAGTATAAGTTCCTGGAATGTCATTTCTTCTCCAGATATAGCAAATGCAAAACCATTATTGAGGAGGATTATCCATAAGGTCGACGCGCCGTTTGTGCCTGCCGCCCTCAAAAGGCTCGGCAAGCCACTCCCTTACAATTTCCAGGGCAAGATCGACGCCTATAAAGCGGGCGCCCAGGCACAAGACGTTGCTGTCGTTGTGGCGGCGGCTCATGCGCGCCTCGTAGGTCCCCTGCCCGTTTACCGCCCGCACGCCCTTTATCCGGTTTGCGGCCATCGACATGCCTATACCGCTGCCGCACACCAGTATTCCGCGATCGGCCTGTCCGGCGGCCACGGCCTTTGCCACCTCAAAGGCATAGACGGGGTAATCGACCGAAGAGGGACCATCGGTTCCAACATCGACAACGGTAACGTCGGCCTTTTTTAGAGCAGCGGCGACGGTGTCCTTTAATTCAAATCCGGCGTGGTCGGCTCCAACGTAGACTCTCATGACTTTTGGCACCCTCTAGGGACTTGATAAAAAGCTATAAAACCGGTCTAAGATCTTTTTTAGTTCTTATTTGGACTATTTTTCATGCCAAATCAAGCTTTTCCGTTCTCATCGCGGCAACTTTGAGTCTTTGGGCGACGTTTGAGGGGCTTCGGGCCGGATGGCGCCCGGATCGTTATCCTCGGGTTGTTCCCTGCTCTTTCGACGCTTCAGAGCCCCTACCCCGACATAATAGACGACAAGAAAGGGAAGAGTGGCGTAGGCAGCCATGAAATTGCCCATAAACAGGCAAACCGTCGCGTAGATTATAATCAGCCCTATAATGGCGATCATAATAATCGAAAGGCTCTTTTTCATCGTGACTCCCTAAAATAAATAAAGCCCGCTTGTGGCGGGCTGAGGAAAACCTCCCGGGGGGCCGGTAAGACCCTCAGAGATATGTACAGCGCAAAAAGCCGAAAGGGTCACAATCCGGCGTTATGCTGCAACCAAATGGATAGATAAACCAAGGCGCAGAAACAGTCAAGGTCAATTAACGCATCCCAAGGCAGCCGGTAAAAACCGGGGAGGCGCCAAGCCTCTCTTCGATCCCTATCAAGGTTTGCATGCCTTTTGATTAGTGGTATAAGGAACTTTGGATCGAGGGGGGGGCCGGCTGTATGTGAGCGGGTTTTTCTCAAGGGTTTTTTAGAGCGTGTGCGAGCGCACCGGAGGAGAGGCTAAAAATGGCTAAGGGAACTGTCAATAAGGCTATATTGGTTGGAAGGCTGGGGGGAGACCCTGACATTCGCTACTCCGCAAATGGGGTCGCTGTCGCCAAATTCAGCCTTGCCACCAATGATTTTGCCCCGGGCGGCGGGGAAGGAAACCGCGAAGAGCGCACAGAGTGGCACCGAATAGTTACCTTCGGTAAAACAGCCGAATTTTGCGGCAATTATCTGTCAAAGGGACGCCTGGTTTATGTCGAGGGCAGTATTCGCACCAACCAGTGGGAAGATGCCCAAGGCCAGAAGCGCTCTACCACCGAAATCGTGGCAAGGGAACTGCAACTGCTTGGGAGTTCGGATGGGCAGGCGCAGTCCGCGGGCGCGGCACCCGGACGGGAGCAGGTCAGGAACGCAGGGCCGGCGGGGCGGTCGGCGGTCGAAGAGTTGCCGGCCAACAGCGGCCCACCCGATGACGACATTCCGTTCTAGCCCATTATTTTTTGAGTATCTGTTCGACTTCGTCCATGAGCTGGAGAAATTCCTTGGACTGCCTGTACCGGTCGAGTGATTGCTGGTGCTGGAGCCAGGTTTCCCACACCTTCATCCAGGCGGCGTTGCGCCAGTAGCACTCCGACTCGCCCTGGTCTCCGGCGGCTCTGGCGCGGTATTCCTCATATTCCTGCATACAGTTTTTGCACAGGCTGTAAGGTGCGGCAAAACGGGCATATTCCTGGGAATCTATCTGGGCGCCGCACTTGGAGCACTTCATCATGCACCGGGTGCACTGGAATATTTTGCGCAAGGATTCGATCTTGAGCTGGCGAAGGCTATTGTCTCGCTCCGACCTCACGTTTTCGACTTTTTTACCGAATTGAAGGATATCTGCCATATTTCCTCATTTTTTGGCGGCCTTGAAAAACTCAGGCTCTTGGGCCTTGGGGCTCTCAGCCTGTGCCCCATCTACCTCGTCTATTGTTTCGATCAGGTTGAAAAGTTGCAGGGTAAAATCCATGTAAACGGCCCTGGCCTCTCTTTGGGCCTTTTTTTTCAAAAATATTATGGGGTCGTGGAGCAGTTTCTTTATAATCGAGGAGGTGAGGATTTCAATCGCCTCCCTTTGCCTGTCGTTTAAATCGGGGAGCTGGGAAAAGGTTTTTCTGAGCTCATCCTGCCTTATCTTCTCGGCCTTTTCCCGAACGGAGACTATCGTTGGGGAAACGCTAAGGCTTTCCATCCAGTTTCTGAATTTGATGGTTTCCTCGTCTATTATGTGCTCGGCCGCGCGCGCCTGACTCAGCCGTTCTTCCTTGTTGAATTCGATAACGCCCTGCAGATCGTCTATGTCGTAGACGTAGACATTGTCGATCTGGTTTGCCTTCGGGTCTATGTCTCTTGGAACGGCGATATCGATGAAAAAAAGAGGCTTGTTGCGCCGCTCGCGCATCCTCGCCTTTATGTCCCGGTAGCTTATGATAGGCTGGGGGGCCCCGGTGGAGGAAACCACGATATCGGCGGCCTTGAGGGCTTCGAGCAAGGCGGCAAAGGGGACGGTTTCGGCTTTGAACCTGGCGGCCAACTCTACCGCACGCTCCAGCGTGCGGTTTGCCACCATCATGGTCTTAACCCCCTGCCTCAGGAAGTGCTCGGCGGCAAGTTCGGCCATTTCCCCCGCACCGATCAGCAGCACCCTTTTATCCTTGATTTGGCCGAAAATCTTGCGGGCAAGCTCCACGGCCGCATAACTTACCGACACGGCGCACGACCCTATGCAGGTCTCGGTGCGAACGCGCTTGGCCACCGAAAAGGATTTATGCATGAGCCGGTTTAAGACCGTTTTAACCGAGCGGTATTCGACGGCCGTACGATAGGCTTCCTTTAACTGGCCCAGTATTTGGGGCTCTCCCACCACCATGGAGTCCAGGCTCGAGGCAACCATGAAAAGGTGTTTTACGGCCTCCAGGTCTTTATGGACGTAGAGGTAGGAATCCAGGGGGACCGAGCTGGGCAGTCCCACATGGGTGCGAAGAAGCGCTTTTACCTCGGCGATCGCCTCGGAAAGGGAACCGCAGGTGAACAAAAATTCCACTCTGTTGCACGTAGAAACATATATCAACTCCTCTACGTGCTCGAGGTGAGGGAGCATGTGCAGCGGGTTGACCTCTTTTCGGCACGCCACGGCAAGCTGCTCGCGAACTTCCACAGGGGCCGTCTTGTGATTCATGCCTAAGAGGATGATATGAACCATGTATTCTTACCCGTAAAAATTTTTGGAAATGACGGAATGATGGCCGGCAAGCAGAAGGCTTGCCAGGATGAAAGTAAGAACAGTGGCCGAAAAACCAATAATTGCAAGCCACGCCGCCCTTCTGCCCCTCCATCCCACCGTTAGCCGTTCATGGACAAGAACGGCGTAGATCAACCAGGTGACAACCGACAATATCTCCTTGGGGTCCCAGTTCCAGGGCGAACGCCAGACCATGGCGGCATAAACAAAGCCGGTTATGAGCCCCGCGGTCATCAGAGGAAACCCCGCCATAAGGCACACATGTGCAAGCGAATCAATGCGATCGAGCGAGGGCAACCGTTCATAGAGCAGGCCGAAATTTTTTTTCTTTATGCCCCTTTCCTGCAGAAGATACATTATACCAAGGCTGAAAAGCATCGCAAACAAGGCATTTGCCAGGAAAATGCTCGAGACGTGCGCGATAAGCCATCCGCTACGAAAAGAGCCGTTTGTTCGTATTGCCTGAGTGGGTAAAAGCCTGGAGGAAACCATGAAAATCACGGCCAGGGGAGATACGAAAGAGCCCAGGATTCGCAGCTTTAGCTTTACCTGGATGACCAGGTAGGTCACCACGAAAACCCAGGTAAAAAGCGAGATCGCCTCCCGAATCGATGTAACCGGAAAATGCCCCATGCCGATCGCGCGCATCACAAGCGCCGCCCCGTGAAAAAGCGCCCCCACCAGCAACAGGGTCCAGGATATCCGGGGCAACACTTCGCGGTCTTTTAGAAGATAAATAAAGTAGCCGATGGTTCCGCTTAGATAACAAAGTGTTGCAATTACAAGGAAAAAAGATTCCATAGATTTTCCCAAAGACCTTTGGTTTCCTGTGCGCTCATAACGGGGCGGCAGGTCTCGATCGTTTTCGCAAGCGCCTCCGCGCTTCGGCACTCCCCGAGCCATTGGGGTATGGGTAGTTGCGCAAGTCTTGTCAATACCTCACGACCCGCCTTTTCCACCACTCCCCTGGCTTTGAAAGTTTCGCGCAATTGCCCGAGCAACCGTACAAAAAAGTCCCACTCGTCACCGATTTCGCACTCGAGCTTTTGCCTCAAGAGTTTTGCCGCAGCCGGACTTTTGCCCGAGGTTGAAACCGCAATGCTGATCGCCCCCCGTTGGACAACGGAAGGAACGATAAAGGAGCCCAGTTCGGGCTCGGCGGCCATGTTGCACCACAGGCCCAGCTCGCGCGCATCCGAGGCGATCATGCGGTTGACATTCAGGTCGTCGGTGGCCGCAAACACGAGGCTTACCGCCTGAAGTTGAGATCTGTCGTATTCTTTTGCCGCCCACACGATGAGATTTTGGGCCCTCTTTCCTTCGAGCTCTTCGGATAATTCACGGGCCACCAGGCGAACCAGCGCGCCAAACTTGAGCAGGGTCCCGACTTTGCGCTCTCCCACGGCTCCCCCTCCAACGACAAGGCAGGTCTTTCCTTCAAGCGAGAGAAAAAGCGGATAATAGCGGGCTGCCATTTGGGGAGCGCTCTTCCATGAGATGTGGTCGGTTTCAACTTTGAGCCGGCATCCACCACGGGAAACGTTTTTGCGGGGATGGACACCAGCCATGGCAGGGTACAATTTATCATTGCCCTTGCGATTAAACAAGTGCCGCGACTTTTTCCGCCGGTCATAAGGCAAGTTCATGGTGCGCTGGATTTGTTCAATGAGTATCTTATTATATAAAGGAACAGCGTAGAGGACAGTTTTTAAAAGGAGAAATGATATGGCGACAAATGTTTCCTCCAGTGAAAAATTTTCCTGCGCATCCTGCGGGTCGGACTTCGAGAGGGAGTCCGCGGTGCAGGAATGTCGTATGTGCCACCGATCCTACTGCGATGAGTGTATAGATGCGCAGGGAATATGCGTTCCGTGCGGGGAAAAATAGAGAGGAACAGAAGATGTGAAATTTTGCCCGCGCAGGAACAAAAAAGGATAAAAGCGGCGATAAGAGCTCTATCCCGTGCCGTCATGGCTGGTGAGAGGTAAAACCGGTGGAGTGATAGGTTAGAGGCGGTTTTCCATCCTTTGGCAAGTTCCCCCCTCCGGCATGTTAAAAGCCGGGGGGGAAATCCTCATAAAACCGGTAAAACACGGAGCTGCCCCAAAACGTGAAAACGAGACACCCGGTTGCCCTCTTAATGGGTCGCCCATTGCCCGGAGGTAGTGCCAAACCAGCGGGCTTTAATGGTGCTTTTGGTGTCATAATAGTACCACTTCCCGTCGGTTGTATTATAGATCCACGGATATACGGTCGAGTTGGTCCACCACCAGGCGCCCTTGCCGTCCCATTTAGGGTCATAGACCCAAATACTGTTGGTCGAGGTTCCTTCGGCATAAAGCCAGCCAAGGGTATTGTGGTATATCCACCCCGAACTGCCCCCAAAGGAGCTGGCATTAAAATAACCGAACCACTGCAGATAGTACCAGCCGTTGCCAAGAGGCTCAGCTCCCCCCCAAAGATTGGCGATCCTGGTTACAAAGGCGTTGGAGTATGAGGACTTGAGCGAAGTCTGAAATGCTCCGGAAGTAACAGGAAAATCGCTCGAGGACGTACTTCCGGTGACATAGATGCTGCCGGTGGGGTCCAGGGAGATGCCTTCGGCAAAGTCGCCGTTTGTTCCGGATCCGCCCAGGTAGGTCGAGTAGACAAGGCTTGAACCGCCTGCGGCGATTTCGGTTGCAAAGGCGTTGGAGTATGAGGAGTTGAGCGAGGGCTGGAAAGCTTTTGAAGTAACGGGGAAATTGCTCGAGGAGGTAGCTCCCGCCACATAGGCATTGCCGGAAGCGTCCAGGCAGATGCCGTAGGGGACATCTCCGTTTGAAGCGTTTCCGTTTCCTCCCAGATATGTGGAATAGACGAGCGTCGAACCGTCCGGGGCGATTTCGGTTACAAAGGCGTTGCCGAAGGGGGAGTTGAGCGTGGTCTGGAATGCTCCCGAAGTGATTGGGAAATCGCTTGAGGAGGTAGCTCCCGTGACATAGGCATCGCCGGCGGCGTCGACGGCGATGCCGTAGGCGGAGTCGCCGTTTGAAGCGCTTCCGCTTCCACCCAGGAATGTGGAATAAACAAGGGTTGAACCGCCGGGAGCGATCGCAGTCACAAAGGCGTTGCCGTAGGGGGATTTGAGCGAGGTCTGGAATGCTCGGGAAGTAACGGGGAAATCGCTGGAGTAGGCAACTCCCGCGACATAGACATTGCCGGAGGGGGTGCCGGCAATGGCGTAGGCCGAGTCGCCCCCAGATCCGCTTCCACCCAGGTATGTAGAATAAACAAGGGTTGAACCGCCCGGAGCGATTTCCGTTACGAATCCGTTGGAGTATGGGGAGTTGAGCTTGGTCTGGAAGGCTCCCGAAGTAACGGGGAAATCGGCTGAGGACGTAGAGCCCGCGACATAGGTATTGCCGGAAGCATCGATAGCGACGCCCTGGGCGGAGTCGCCTTTTGTTCCGCTTCCTCCCAAATAGGTGGAATAGACAAGGGTTGAACCGCTTGGAGCGATTTCCGCTACAAAGCCGTTGGAGTAGGAAGATTTGAGCGTGGCCTGGAAGGCTCCCGGCGTAACGGGGAAATCGGTTGATGCGGTAGCTCCCGCCACATAGGCGTTTCCCGAGGCGTCGATGGCGATGGCGTAGGCGGAGTCGCCGTTTCCTGTGCTTCCGCCAAGATAAGTGGAATAGACAAGGCTCGAACCGTCCGGGGTGAGTTCAGTTATAAAGGCGTTGGAGTATGAGGAGTAGAGCGTGGTTTGGAATGCTCCCGGTGTAACGGGGAAGTCTGCTGATGCGGTAGCTCCCGCCACATAGGCGTCTCCCGAGGCGTCCACGGCGATGCCGTAGGCGGCGTCGCCGCCCGTTCCGGATCCGCCCAGGTAGGTGGAATAGGCAAGGGTAGGATCGATGATAAGCGGGACGCTTTTGTCATAGGGACCGAGCTCGAAGCCGCAGGTAAAGGTTGGAAGGCTTGCCGGGGTTCCGGCCGATGCCTTTGCAACATCTGATGCTTCCACTTTTTTTTCCACCACGAACCTGCCCCGCCGTATTACCCGCTTGCCGCCAATCTGCTGATAGACGACGGGTTTTTGCTCTATAATGCCGCCATCGGCCAAGGCAACTTGAAGGTTGCCGCTTTTTGTAACTTTCAGAGCTTTTGCGCCCGAATATCCGAACCTGACGAGGGATGGGTCCGCGCCGGGCTCTACAATGATGTCATATTCGAGCCGGCCGTTATTGCCATAAAACTTAACATCGATACCCGGATAGGCGTTTTTGTAAAGGACGGCTCCATAGGTCGCAATATTGGTAAGCCATTTATGGGGATCGTTTCCGATGAGATAGTTCACTTTTCCACGTAAGGGCTCTTCGGGCAAGATTCGAAGATCTTTATTCGCACCGAGCATGCCGATCTCTAAAGAGGACGTGCGCGCGCAGGGAGCTCTTGCAGCCGGAGATTTCCCAACGGGGCCTTTGCGCCGCGCCCCCAGGCTACTCATCGGATCAGCTTTGGTTTCCCGTTTTTCCAGGCTCAGCACGACTGCCTTGCGAGTAAAGAAAGTGGTATGTCCCGCGCCGGTTTGATAAAAGGCCACCCTTGGATCGGTTTGGCCCTTATTGGCGATAAAATAGAGGGGCAAGCGTCCATAGGCCTTTGCGATGAACGCCTTTTTTCTCGCGGCTACAGGCTGAAGCGGGTTACTGCGAGGCTGCGGGCAAATTCTCTGATTGGCAACAGGACGGTTGGCGCCAAGTCTTAAAGAAGGCACCATGGCCGCTGCAATGACAAGACTCAAGCAAAATGTCAAACCTTTCCATGAAGAATTCAGTCTTCGCATTTTAATCCAATCAGTTATGGTTCAATTAATTACGTTAACCCTTCGGCCTTGCCAAAGGACGCCCGGAGTTTGACAATTGTGGAGTTTACGAAAGCTTTGACGCCTGAGAACCGCATAAAGTTGACAGGAAAGCAAGCTTCCGCAGGTATTACGAATAAAGTTTAAGCAATAGGGCGTGGAACCGCAAGTATCCTCGGGCTTGGAACTCGAAATAGTGGACTAAAGCCGTGTAGGAGCAACTCCGAGAGCAGTTGGGGGTAAGTGTTGCGGGGTTTTTTCCGGCCCGAAGCCGAAACAGAATCCATCGAGTCCGCGAAGATCGATCGTGTTGGTGGATTATTTTTCGCATAGGGCGAGTAGATCAAAAAACAAAAGGGGGTGAAGACAGCCGTAAACGACAAAACATTACTCGCCTAGATCGAGCGGACTCCACGGCTGGTTTTTCTCAAATACCTTTTAGGCCCTCCGGCAGGTTACGTAATCGGCCATGTCCTGTAAAATTTCTTTTACCGGGCTTTCAGGGAAAACCCGAAGGGCTTCTTTTGCCCTCAGCGCATGGGCGCAGGCCTGGTTGGTAGAGTATTGGATGCCGCCGCTTCGGGCCACGATGGCGTTCATCTCGCAAACATTTTCAGGCGCAATCGTTTCGGAGGTAAAAATTTGCCTGAGGCGAACCCGTTCGGCGGCCTTGGCATTTCCTAGCGCATAGATGAGGGGCAGAGTGGCCTTGCCTTCCTGCAAGTCGTTTCCGACCGGTTTGCCCAGTTCTTCGGCCTCGCCCGTAAAGTCCAACGTGTCGTCAATCAGCTGAAATGCGATTCCGAGGTTGTGCCCGTAAGTCATAAGAGCTTTTTCCTCGGCTTCCTGACCGCCTCCGAAGATCGCTCCGGTCTGGCAGGCCGCACTGATCAAAACGGCGGTTTTTCTGGTGATGACCTCGAGGTATTCGCCCTCGCTTATCTCCAGGTTATCGGAGTTTACAAGCTGCAAGACCTCGCCTTCAGACATCCTGGTGGTAGCCGCGAGCAAGACCTTCAAAACCCTTACATCTCCGTATTCAACGGCTATCTGGATCGATCTGGAGTAGAGAAAATCTCCAACGAGCACAACCGCGGGGTTGCCCCAAACCGTATTGGCCGCCGGACGACTGCGGCGAAATTCCGCGTGGTCCACGACATCGTCGTGAAGAAGGGTTGCGGCGTGGACAAATTCGAATACCACGGCAAGCCTGGCGTCATCATTTCCCTTGTACCCGCAAAGCCTTGAGGCAAGAACCATTAGCAGGGGCCGCAGTCTTTTGCCGCCGCTTCCCATGATGTAGCGGCCCACAACGGAGATCAAAGGAATATCCGAATCGAGCAAACGGTTAATTTCCTGTTCGATCCTGGAAAGGTCGGAGCCCACTTGGGTGTAAATCTTTTCCTTCAAGTTTGCCGGACCGACAGGGATGAAGCTTGGCAGGGCAGAAGCGTCCACGATTTTGAAATCCGAGTTAGTGTTCACCAGCCGATTATCACCTGATCTTTCATAAAAAGCAAAAGAAGAACCGAAACTTGATATCCAAAATTTTGCCACATGTCAAAGCGTTTCGCTCTTTTTAGAAAATCGGGGGCAAATCTTGGCTCTTTTGCCATAAAATTGCTCATGTCCGCGGCGTGACCGTTTGCCCCGCGGCTAAAGATACTGATCGGCCAGCTCCTTAAGGAGTTTTTCAATGTCACCGCCAGCCTCGGGCGCCAGGTCCCTTACCGCCCTTTCGAGCCTCTGCCCGATGACAGGGTCGTTGATCTCATCCAGGGTCCTAAGCGCCCCTCCCCGGCGGCCAAGCCGGAACAAAAGCCTCTGTTTTTCAGGCATTCCCAGGTAGCGGTCTATCGTGGCAAGCATCCCGGTTTTTGCCTCCGGCAGCTTTCCTTCGACTTCTTCGAGCAGGTTCATGATATGATCGGATTTGACCCGGCTCGAAATACCGTCCAGAGAAGCAATAAAAAGCCTTATCTCGGCTGCTGTCTCATCGTCTGTAAGGGGCTTAAAAAACCCCGATTGCCATTGAGCATACAGAGGCGTTCCCGCAAGAACCCGCAAGCTCCTAAGCCTTATAAAATCAGGGTCGATCCGGTTTAGGACCCTTGCCGATTCCACCGCGTGTTCTTCGCTCAACTCCTTGCCGCCAAGCCCGGGCATGATGTATTCGGAAAGCTCCATGCCCGCTTCGAGGACCTTTTTGCCCGCCTCCACCTGGAGCTTTGCCGAGACGCCCTTGTTGATGAGTTTTAGCACCCGGTCCGAACCGCTCTCCATGCCAATGTGGACACGATCGAGGCCGGCCTTGCGAATTTTTTCCAGTTCCTCCGACGTCATTTTGGCAAGCGTACTGCTGCGCCCGTAGGAAGTGATGCGCGAAATCCCGGCTATTTTTGCCTTTAAATAGTTCAGGGCTTCGCAGATTACATCGGTCGGCAAAACGAAGCTGTTGGCGTCCTGGATGAATACGCTTCCTGCGCCGTTATGGAGCCATAGCGCGGCCTGACGGTAAAATTGATTGTAGCGAAAGTCCGTGAATACGATTTCCAGCGCTTTTTGCGAAAAACCGGCCGTATCGCCAAGGTCTTTCGAAAGGGTCCGAAGATCGGCAATAATATGGGCGGCCGCGTCGATATCGGTTAGGATTTCGCCAAGCGAGCGTCTGCTAAACTCTTTTCCCTTGTAGACCGGGCAAAACGAACACCTGTTCCAGGGACAATTTCTCGTAAAACGCAAAAGCAGGCTACCCGCTTCGCTCGGAGGTCGAATCGGCCCCTGTTCGAAAGTTATCTCTTTCATAGCCTGACTACCATCCGATGTGCAGAATTCCCAGGATCCCCGTTACTATAAGATAGACCGCGACAACGTAGTTAAGAAGCCTTGGGACCAGAAGAATCAAAATTCCGGCGATCAAAGCCGCAAGAGATGCGGCCGGTATGTGGGACATGTTCGACATAGGGGATGTATACATTTTTCGACTCCTCTGGCGGCGGCGACAAACAGACGCCGGGCCGCCGCTTGAAAGCTAAAGCCTCGATTCCGCCCTTGGACAGCGGCAGGAGCAAATTTCCACTGTTTGAAATTAACCATTTTCCCCGGGGTTTTTCAATTAAATGATAAACGTTACACGGCTGTTTTGCTCCATGGCGGCAAAGCGTCCGGAGAGCGCTAATTTTGGCAGAAATAGTTTGAATTTGGAATCGGTTATCTAATATTATCAAACCTTGGTCGCTATCGGCCCGTGCATCGATGCTTTCAAAAAGAGCTTTCCAACTGCTGTCTTCTCTCTGAATTTCTCCTTATTGTTTTGCCGGCCAAAACGGTTTGCAAGTTTTTTCGCCTATGGAAAGGAGGCCTCCTCTATCCCCGGTTCCCTACGCAATCTCTAAGGCATGGGCCGGCAGGATAAAAAACGGTTGGCGAAGCTTTTGGCCGCTAGACCCTTATTTGCCGCCCTCCCCTTGCAGGCAAGGGCTGAAAGGAGCTCAAGTAATGAAGCAGGACGATTCTTATTTTGAGTTTTTGAGAAAAACTTACGATGTCGGAAATCTTTTCGACAAGCCTGAACCGTTAAAGGGCGTGAGGATCCTTGAACTCTGCTACGTCGTCCTTGGGCCGGCGGCCTGCGACTACCTCGCCGAATTCGGCGCCGAGGTGATAAAGTTCGAAGGCCAGAAGGGCGACCAGATGCGTTTTGTGACTCCTTACGCTTTTTTTTGGAAAAACATGTCCCCGGGGATGGAGGAGCAAAATCACAACAAGTATTGGGTCGGCATGCACATGGGAAATCCCAAGGCAAAGGAGATTTTTCTAAACCTTGTGAAAAAGGCCGACGTGGTGGTAGATAATTTAACGCCGGGCAGGCTGGCTGCCTGGGGGCTTAGCTACCGGGAACTGCGCCAAGTAAATCCGAAAATCATTCAACTCCATGTCTCGGGCTATGGAAGCTGGGGCCCCTGGACCGGCAGGACTTCCTACGACGCGGTTGCCCAGAGCATGGGCGCCCTTTCGGCCATAACGGGCTTTGAGGATCGAGGCCCCATAAAATCAGGGGTCTGGATAGCCGACTGGGCCACAGGGCTCATGTGCGCAATAAGCATCATGGCCGCTTTAAACTATAGGGAAAGAACCGGCGAGGGGCAGTTTATAGATTACCTCCAGGTTGAAAACGTCATCCGCTGGCTCGACTGGACCTGGCTTTTTACCCATAAGACAAATAGCGATCGGAAGCGTTCGGCAAACCGCGATCAAGCCATCTGCCCCTCAGATCTTTTTCGGTGTTCGGATGGCTGGGCCGCGGTAGCAGCCTTCAGGGAAGAAGAATTTAAGGGGCTCTGCGAGGCCATGGGACAGTCTTCGCTCTACGAAAAATACCGGGATCCGGTCGAACGGCTAAAGGACGAAAACGCCCGGGTGATCCTGGAGGCGATCGAGGCCTGGGCGGGCTCTAAAACCGTCGAGCAGGTCGAGGAGCTTGGCTGCAAGCTCGGGTTTGCCGCAACGCGCGTTCTTTCGGCCCGGGACGTCTACGAAAGCCCCCACTTCCGGGAGCGCGGGACCATGCAGCAATACGACGACTGCCTCTATGGGGATATGCTTCAGCAGTGCTATCCGCCCCGGCTTAGCCGGACGCCGAGCCGTCTCAAATGGAGTTCGCGCCCCTTGGGCTTTGACAACGAATATGTGTTCACAAAACTGCTGGGCCTTACCAAGACCTCTATCAGGCTCCTTCAGGACGAAGGCGTCATTTTCCGGTGGAACCCGAGCGTTCGGTCTCACTGTCCGCCCCCGGACTGGGATGGGGTGAGCGGGAAAAAACTTTCCTAGATTTGGGAGGACCTGACATGGACGAAAAAAGAATTGTTGGAATGGCCCCCGACGCCGAATATGCCAAATGGGCTTACGGCGAGACCAACCCCGAGGATATTTTCACCAAACCCGAGGCCCTCGACGACATAATGGTTTTGGATGCAAGCTGTGGAAGCTTTGCGGGCCTGTTTGCCTCCTCGATCCTCTCCGAGCTTGGGGCCGAAGTCATTCGCATCGAGCCCCCCGAAGGCGATATAGCGCGCAAAATGAGCCCCCTGGGGATGATGGTAAAAGATTCCGGGCTCGCCTATCTTACCGAAGCCAGAAACAAGTTCCACATTACCCTGGACGTATCCACCCGGGAAGGGGCAAAGCTCTTTAAAAGACTTGCCCGCAAAGCCGACGTGGTGATCGAAACCTTTAAACCCGGCTACCTCGACGGGCTGGGCATAGGCTACCGTCAGCTGGCGGAGGAAAACCCGGGGCTCATCTATTGCCCGATCCACGTCTACGGACAGTTTGGAAAAGATGCCGAAAGGTGCCGCAATCAACCCGACTACGACATCACTTGCCAGGCAAGAGGCGTGGTCATGTCGATTACGGGTGAACCCGATCTGGATACCCGGCTAAGCGATCGATACAAGCGCCCCCTCAAGCAGGGCAACTGGATGGGGTGGTATGCCGGGGGCGCCTGGGCTTCCTTCGGTATTTTGACCGCGCTGTATCACAAAAAGAAAACCGGCAAGGGCCAGCTTGTGGACTGCTCGCCCCCCGAAGGCATGCTAGGAATGTCCAACTACGTTATGCAATATTACCACATGAAACGCGAACTCATGCCCCGGGCCGGAAACTTCGACTACGCGGTTTTCCCTTACACCTACGTAAAATGCAAGGACGGCTACACTTTCATCTCCGGCTTTACCGATCCCAACTGGCAGGCCCTGTGCGAAATAATGGAGCGTCCCGACCTTCGCGACAGATTCCCAAGCATTAAGGAACGGTTGGATCCGGCTAACCAGCCTGAGGCCCAGCGGGAAATCGAAAAATTCACCGTCAAATACACAGCCGATGAACTCCAGCGCATCGTTGGGGCCTATATGAAGAGCCCGGGCCGAAAAGGCACGGTCGTGGTCGGCCGCCTCGAGGCCCCGACCGAAGTGGTCCAAAGGGAGCACTGGCAGGACCGCCAGACCTTCTACCAGGTCGAGGACCCGGTCTATGGCGATGTCTTCATCCAGAATTCCTCTTTTAAGGGAATGTCGAGGACTCCTGGCCGCATCAAGTGGGTGTGCAGGCCGATTGGCGCCGACAACGGCTATATCTACCGCAAATACCTGGGGCTTGGTAAAACAAGGCTGGCAGAATTAAAAACCGCCGGTATCGTTTGATCGAAGGATTGGGAAAAAATGGTGGCAGGATGACTTTTGACAGGATTTACAGGATTAAGGAAAACAAGGTTTTGTGAAACCTCAAGTCCTGTCGAGGCGTTGTGGATTTTGGAGACGGCGCGGGCGGGATGTAGAGGATGAGGCAAAAACAAATCCTGTAAATCCTGTAATCCTGTCTAAGCTCTTGGTTTTTGGGCTAGGCGGACGGAAAAACTTTTGACAGGATTACAGGATTTACAGGATTAAGAAAAAGAAGGTTTTGTGAAACCTCAAGTCCTGTGGGGGGGTTGTGAATTTAGGAGGCGGCGCGGGCGGGATGTAGAGGATGAGGCAAAAACAAATCCTGTAAATCCTGTAATCCTGTCTAAGCTTTTGGTTTTTGGGCAGGGGAGCGGAAAAACTTTTGACAGGATTACAGGATTTACAGGATTAAAAAAAGAAAGACCTGTAAAACCTGA
>JAJXYD010000018.1 GCA_021780695.1 Deltaproteobacteria bacterium | reverse complement strand
CAGAAGGCCGAGTGCTCGCTCCAGTTCCTCGACAAGCATACGGGAATGGATAATTTGCTCCCGATCAGGCGATTCAAACCCCGCCAGGACCGCAACCGCACTTTCTCCGTAGCCCCAAACCAACTCGCGTTTCCTTCCGGCTGTCTTTGATCTTGAGCACTCTTTTTTTGACCACCCGCCTGTGGTCGCAGAAGCTATAGGACGGGGTAGGGAAAAGGGCCTTGCCCTCGATAAGAAGCCGGGTGATGACACCGATAGCGTCCTGAAGCAGCGTGGAGTCAGTCGGATAGTGGACATCGCACCCAACCGCCGTGGAATCGATTCGCACGGTTCGTCCCTTCTCGACTCCAACTTTGGCAGCATGGGTAATGATCGCCTTGTTGACCGCTTCCCAGGTCTGTTCGCTCAAGGACTTGATGTTCTCCTGCAAAGTCGAGGCCGAGGGGCGCTGCCTCCGCTCAAGCCTGGTAAAGGTGCGTAATGTCACCGAATCAGAGAGATGGAATGCCATTTCCTCATACGTCAAGTTTTGGTACTGCTTCAGGATGGCGCAACGCAAAACCTGTTCGGCCGACATGCCCGTCCGTCCGTTATCGGTTTTTCGCCGTCCAACCAAGTCATGATAGATCGGGTCGAGCATTTCAGGAGTCTCATCGATGACAAGAGAAATAGCTGCCAGTTCCTGGCCGATTTCAGTAGAGGCCAAGGCATGAAAAACGGAGAGCTGAGGGCTTCATTTTTGGCGCATTTTCGATGCTCACGATATGGTTTTTGCCTTACAAATCCGAATGTTAGCCAAACTAGAATGGCAGAAAGCCTGCAAAAATGCAACGTAAAACGCCCTATTTTACCAAATAATTCAGCAAAATAGGGGTTTCCGGATGGACACTAACCACCTACAAGAACAGGTATTTCATGTCCTAATGACAGTATTACGCACGAATAGTTGCCATGATCGGAACCGATTTTTTTGTCGGGCGATTTTACACTATTTAAAACGAAGATAACCTGGCGAAGTAACGATAAAAAAAAGGTTTGCTCAATTGTGTGCGTCGGAGAAGTTTACATAGTCACTGCGAGGGGGTATCCTGCCCGCCAGATTGGCTGATTGTGATATATATGTAAAATCAAGGTATTGCAGTGAAATAGAAGGCGTTAAAGTTCTCTGGTATGCATATTGCTTTTTAGTAAAGCGCTCGGGCGCATTCTTTGCGGCTTACTCAATAGAGACGGGAAAGGTGAGGGTAACTAAAATGGGCGAGGTAAAAATGCGGCTTCTCGTTTTCAGTCTCATCTTGGCAATGGCGGGTTTTGTGCCGCTCTGCGCGGATGCCTCCGCTATAAACGGCACTGTGTGGACCAGCACGGTCTACGGCAGCGGTACAGGGCAAAGCTCGGATCTGACAAATGGCGGGGCGGTGATGGGGTCGCTAACCAGCAGCAACGCGCTTGCCACTTTTACTCTAGGTACGATCAATCTTTATGCCGGCAGCGGGACACCTCCAACCTATCAACAGTTTCTGTCAGGCTCTACGAGTGGAGGTAATCCAAACAATCTGCAGAATCAAAGTAGTGGGAAAGACATAGAAGTAAACGGGAGCGAGGTCAATGTCTGGAGTGCGCCTTTGCAAACCAGCAGTTCTATCGCCTCGATATTTCAGTTCACCGGCGAGGCCTACTTTTCGAAAAATTTTTCATTCACTGCCGATGATGGTTTTGACCTGTATCTAAACGGTGTGCTTCAAAATTCGACAAACGTCGTCTCTTCTACTCCAATGTCGCCCACAGCGCGTGATTTCACCATTACCAATGCAGGTGTTTACAGTTTCACTATCAATTACGCTGCCTGGAACGGCACGCCTGAAGAACTGGAGCTTACTGCGGGAACAATGACTCCCGTTGCGGAACCCTCAACCCTTGTCTTTATGGGCGCCGGGATATTGGCACTTGGCCTGGTTTTGCGGCGCCGTCTTGGCGATAGCGCGGCAAGAGCGGGAAGTTGACATAACGTCCTAATCCCGGCCAGGCTGCCCTTTCCCGGCGTTTCCTATGTTTTGCACGTCCCGGCGCCTTGGCAATCAATCCCTCAGCCTGGAGACCGCACTTGAGCCAGGTATAACTGCGAGTTCCTCCGTCCTTGCGATACCAGGCATAAAGTTGCTTGGCGTTCCAACCCATGTGGCGTTGTTTATAATTTTCAAGCAGCTTAAAAACCTCATCAACAGGCGCTCTTCGATGTGATGGCTTAAAAAAACGCTTATCAAGCAATCCTTCAAAACCGGATTGTTCGTAACCGATCAAACTGGCGCCGAAATGTCTTCTCGCACACTCCAGGCATTCGCGCTGGTTCCTCCTGGGTTAAGCGCCCTTCCCGCCACCCACCGTAAGCCTCTTTGAAACGCATTTTCCGCACCTCCTGTAGCAACTCGGTCCGTCTCACAGGTCTCCTCCTTTGGAGGCCTATCCAAACCGGACAATTCACGTGCTAGAAGCGCGGACATTTTATTTGTTGGCTACAGATCCTGTCGCCAGCCTTGCCCTAAGTTGATTTTTGTGCCAGTGTGTCTCACAATCCATCCTGTGATTTTGTTTGAACGTACCCCGAGGGGGCATATCCCATGTTGAGATTGGAAGACCTCAGGAAGAACGCCGCCATTACCGGCATAGAACCGGGTCAGGTGGTGCGCATCGTGACGACTGAACCCGTCGGTAACGATGCCGTTACCGTTTATTACAAGACGCTGGACGGTCGCCTGCTGGAACGGATGCTGTTTCGCTCGGATGAGACCAACCTTTCTCTTGCCCAAGCCGGTCGTCCCTGGGCCTTTGATGCGCCCGGCGATGATTTCAAGCTGGCCGTCGAAGCCTACCGGATAAACCTTGCCCACCTGTTCGATCCGATGATGGCGGTCCACACCTCCAACGTCGAACCGCTTCCGCACCAGATCACCGCAGTTTACGAGTCTATGCTCCCTCGCCAGCCCCTGCGCTACTTACTGGCTGACGACCCCGGAGCGGGTAAAACCATTATGGCAGGGCTTTTTATCCGCGAACTGATTATGCGAGCGGATGCGCAGCGAGTGCTGATCGTCGCTCCCGGAAGCCTCGTTGAACAGTGGCAGGACGAGATGTTGGAGAAGTTCGGCCTGTCCTTCACCCCTTTTTCCCGTGAAATGGTCGAACTTTCCCGGAGCGGCAACCCATTCGATGACGTCGATCTGATGGTTGCCCGTGTGGACCAGCTTTCAAGAAATGACGAACTGCTCGAAAAGATTCGCCTCTCGCATTGGGATTTGGTGGTTGTCGATGAAGCCCATAAAATGTCGGCTTCTTTCTTCGGCAGTAAGGTAAACAAGACCAAGCGCTTCCAGCTTGGCGAACTGCTGGGGTCGATCACCCGGCACTTCCTGCTCATGACCGCGACTCCTCACAACGGGAAAGAGGAAGATTTTCAGCTTTTCCTGTCCCTGCTCGACTCCGACCGCTTTTACGGCAAGTTCCGTGACGGGGTCCACAAGGTCGATGTTTCCGATTTGATGCGCCGCATGGTGAAGGAGGAGCTTCTTAAATTTGACGGAACTCCGCTCTTCCCTGAGCGCCGGGCATATACCGCCAATTATAGGCTCTCCGATCTGGAGGCGGCCCTTTACCTGAGCGTAACCGAGTATGTCAAAGAGGAAATGAACAAGGCCGACAGGCTGGACGGCAACCGGAAAGGGACCGTGGGATTTGCTCTCACCAGCCTGCAACGCCGCCTTGCTTCAAGCCCGGAGGCCATTTACCAGTCACTTAGAAGACGACATCAAAGGCTTCAAAGGCGAGTCGAGGAAGAGAAGTTACGGCAGCGGGGACAAGACATTGGCAAGGTTCCGATATTTGATGTCCCGGAGGACATATGGGAGTCGGCCGAAGACCTTCCAAGCGATTCTTACGAAAACTTCGAGGAAGCAGTAGTCGATCAGGCGACCGCCGCCGAGACGATTCAGGAACTCGAAGCTGAAATAGCCATCCTGAAGGGCCTTGAAGAACAAGCGCGCCAATTGGTCCTTTCCGGCCAGGATCGCAAATGGGATGAGCTGTCCAGCCTTCTCCAGAACACACCGGAGATGCATGAGGCAGATGGCCGCCAACGCAAACTCATCCTATTTACCGAACACCGGGACACGCTCAATTATCTGGCTGCCAAAATCAGAGGAGTCATCGGAAGCCCTGAAGCCGTGGTGGTTATTCACGGCGGCGTCAAGCGGGAGGAGCGCCGCAAAATCCAGGAGCTTTTCCGAAACGATCCCTCAACTCGTGTTCTGGTCGCAACGGATGCCGCAGGTGAAGGCGTAAACCTCCAAAACGCCAACCTGATGGTGAACTACGACCTGCCCTGGAACCCCAATCGGCTGGAGCAGCGTTTCGGCCGCATCCACCGCATAGGGCAAACCGAAGTCTGCCACCTCTGGAACATGGTGGCCTCGGAAACCCGTGAGGGGGATGTTTTCCAGCGCCTCTTCGACAAGCTCGAAAACGAAAGAAAGGCGCTCGGAGGCCGGGTCTTCGATATCCTGGGCGAGGTGTTCGAGGAAAAGAGCTTAAAGGACATGCTGATCGAGGCGATCCGCTACGGTGACGACCCGGAAGTGCGGGCGCGGCTTTTGCGCAAGATAGAAGGCGCGCTGGATACCGACCATCTGAGGTCCATAATCCACCGTAATGCCCTGTGCGAGGAGGCCATGGATGAAAAACGCCTTTTCGCGGTAAAGGAGGAGATGGAAAAAGCGGAAGCCCGCAAGCTCCAGCCTTACTTCATACGGTCGTTTTTTACCCAGGCTTTTCAAAAGATGGGGGGCGAGCTCCGGGCGCGTGAGCCCGGACGATGGGAAATCACCCACATCCCCGCCATCATCCGGGAACGGGACCGCCGGATCGGTGGCCGGGACAGGCGCTTTCTGCAGCCGGTTCTTCGCAAATACGAACGTGTGTGTTTTGAAAAGCAGCATGTGCGCCTGCTGGACAGAATCGGCGCTCCAATGGCCAGTCTGATCCACCCCGCTCATCCGCTCATGCAATCGATGACCGACCTTGTCCTTGAGCAGCACAGAAACAAACTCAAGCAAGGGGCTGTGCTGGTCGATCCTAACGACATGGGTCTTAATCCCAGGGTGCTCTTCATTATCGATCATTCGGTCAAGGAGGGCGGCAATCCTTCGGGGGTTATCTCCCGGCGGGTACAGTTCATTGAAATCGACGAAACGGGCCGTGCCGCCAATGCGGGTTGGGCCCCTCATCTCGATATGGAGACGATTGAACCTGCCGACCTGCACCTGATCGAGGATGTTTTCGATGCGCCCTGGATCACAAAAGACCTCGAAGGCGCAGCCCTTGCTCATGCATCGACCCACCTCGTACCGGAACACTTCGATGAAGTGAAAACCCGCCGTGAGCGAAGCGTAGATAAGACAATTGCCGCCGTCCAGGAGAGGCTCGTTAAGGAAATCAACTTCTGGTCGGATCGCTACATAAAGCGCCAGGACGATTTGTCCGCGGGAAAAGATGTTCGACTGGAGCTCGAAAATGTCCGCCGCACCCTTGACGACCTTACCGCCCGGCTCGAAGCGCGTCAAAAGGAGTTGCGGGATATGCGCCATGTGATATCGGCGACACCGGTTGTGATGGGCGGCTCTCTGGTAATTCCCGCCGGACTGCTCCTGCGGCGCAGAGGCCAGCCGGGTTGGACCGCTGACGCCGATGCAAGGGCGCGGATCGAGAGCCTTGCCATGAAGGCGGTGATGGAGATCGAGAAGGATCTCGGCCACGAGGTGTTTGATGTCTCCGCTAAGAAATGCGGATGGGACATAACAAGCATCCCGCCCGCAACGGATGGGAAATTGGCGCCCACCCGCCATATAGAGGTAAAAGGCCGGGCAAAGGGACAAAGCACGATTACCGTTACAAGGAACGAAATCCTTTACGGGCTGAACCAGGCGGATAAATTCATTTTGGCAATAGTGGTGGTGGACGGCGAACAGCATGAAGGCCCATTTTATGTCCGTAATCCCTTCAGCCGGGAACCCGACTGGGCAGTGACCAGTATAAATCTCGACCTCGACCAACTACTCGCCCGGGCCGAGCAGGCACGGTTACAGGAAAAAACCTGATATGGTTTCGATCAAGACTCCCAAAAAGCTCATCGAAGTGGCACTGCCGCTGGATGACATCAACATCGCCGCCGCCCGGGAAAAATCGATCCGGCATGGGCACCCGTCAACCCTGCACCTCTGGTGGGCGCGTCGTCCTCTGGCCGCGGCCCGCGCCGTGATATTCGCACAGATGGTGAACGACCCCGGGTATGAGCGCCACCTTGGCAGGGGCGTTAATAAGCGGGAAGCGGAAAAAGAGCGGGAACGGCTTTTTGAAATCATCAGGAAGCTTGTGTTGTGGGAAAACACCAATAACGAGAAGGTCCTCAACGAGGCGCGCGCGGAAATTTGGAAAAGCTGGCGCGAAACCTGCGCGCTTAATAAAAACCACCCCCAGGCCGCCGAACTGTTCAACCCGGAGAAACTTCCCGCATTTCACGACCCGTTCGCCGGAGGCGGCGCCATCCCTCTTGAAGCACAGCGCCTTGGACTGGAGAGCTACGCTTCCGATCTGAACCCGGTGGCAGTGCTCATAAACAAGGCGATGATCGAGATCCCTCCAAAGTTTGCCGGGCGAAAGCCTGTCGGCCCGATACCTGAAGGTGTAAGGCAGACCGAGATAATTGAAAACTGGAGTGGGGCTAAAGGATTGGCCGAAGATGTTCGCCGGTACGGTCACTGGATGCGTGAAGAAGCATTTAAACGCATCGGCCATTTATACCCGCAGGTCGAGATCACCGCTGAGATGGCGCTGGAGCGGTCCGACCTCAAGCCGCTTGTTGGAAAGAAGCTCACTGTGATCGCATGGCTATGGGCACGGACGGTAAAGAGTCCAAACCCCGCCTATTCGCATGTGGACGTGCCGCTCGCCTCGACTTTCATGCTCTCCACCAAGGAGGGTAAGGAGGCTTATGTCGAGCCTGTGATTGAGAATGGCGGCTATCGATTCACGGTGAAGATTGGGAAGCCCGGGGATGAGGAGGCGGCGAAACTGGGAACAACAGCGGGCAAGCGGAATGCATTTCGCTGCCTGATTTCAAACGTGCCGATCACTTATGATTACATCCGAAAGGAGGGCAAAGCGGGTCGAATGGGCGCACGGCTTATGGCAATCGTTACAGAGGGTGAGCGCGGCAGAGTCTATTTGCCCCCGATTGAATCAATGGAGTCTGACGCGCTTCGAGCCAAGCCGGTTTGGAAGCCAAGTAACCTGTTGCCATTGAATCCCCGCGACTTCAAAACACCAGGCTATGGGCTGGCAGGATTTAGCGATCTCTTCACCCCCCGCCAACTCGCAGCACTGACAACCTTTTCCGACTTGGTGCAGGAAGCCCGTGAGAGGGTCAAGCTCGATGCAGTGGCCGCTGGTATGCCGAATGACGGAAAGCCACTTTCCTCCGCCCGTGACGGTGCTACCGCTTACGCCGATGCCGTTTCAACATACCTTGGTTTCGTAATCAGCAGTCTCGCGGACCGAATGACTTCAATCTGCACTTGGGATGCAGGAGGGCCGACTTGGGGAACCAAGACGCGCAATACCTTTGCGCGACAGGCAATTCCGATGTCATGGGATTTTGCCGAGGTCAATCCATTCTCCACTCAGTCTGGAAGTATTGAGAACTCGCTTGATTATACCACCAAAGGCATAAGTGCTACTGGCTGGAAGAGCGGTTTAGCTACTCAATGTGATGCTACTTCGCAGGAGTCAAGCAAGAATAAAGTTGTCTCCACAGACCCGCCCTATTACGACAACATAGGATATGCGGATCTTTCGGACTTCTTCTACGTCTGGCTGCGCCGCTCGCTGAGGCCCATCTTCCCAGACCTCTTCGCAACTCTTGCTGTGCCCAAAGCCGAGGAATTGGTAGCCTCTCCGTATCGCCACGGGAGCAAGGAAAAGGCGGAGGCGTTTTTTCTCGACGGCATGACGAAGGCGATGAAACGCCTCGCCGAGCTGGCTCACCCGGCCTTCCCCGTCACCATCTATTATGCATTCAAACAGTCCGACAGTAATGGGGCTGATGGCACGACAAGCGCTGGCTGGGAAACTTTCCTTGATGCGGTGATCAGTGCCGGTTTCGCCGTAAATGGCACATGGCCGATGCGAACGGAACTCGGCAACCGCATGATCGGCTCCGGTTCCAACGCCCTCGCCTCCAGCATCATTCTTGTCTGTTACAAGCGTGAACTAACAGCTCCTTCCATATCTCGCCGAGAGTTTTTGCGAGAACTCAACGCCGTGCTTCCCGAGGCCCTCCAGGACATGACGATGGGTGGAGTAAATTCTCCGGTTGCGCCAGTAGATCTATCGCAGGCCATAATTGGCCCCGGCATGGCGATCTATTCGAAATACTCCGCGGTTCTTGAAGCAGATGGAAAACCCATGACGGTCCGAACCGCTTTACAACTCATAAACCGTTTTCTCGCGGAGGACGATTTCGACGATGACACTCAATTCTGTCTGCATTGGTTCGATCAAAACGGCTGGGCTGAGGGCAAATTCGGTGAAGCCGATGTGCTGGCGCGTGCAAAAGGAACCAGCGTGGATGGGGTCTCGGCGGCGGGGATAATTGAATCCGGAAGGGGGATTGTGAGATTGCTCCGTTACCACGAATACCCTTCCGACTGGTCTCCCGATAAGGACACCCGCAAGGGGGTTTGGGAAGCACTTCATCATCTCATTCGCGCCCTGCAAAAAGAAGGAGAAAGTTCAGCAGGCAAACTTCTTGCCCACATGCCCGCCCAGGTTGAGCCGGTCCGTCAACTCGCCTACCGCCTCTATACGCTATGCGAGCGCAAGGGATGGGCGGAAGACGCGCGGGCATATAACGAACTGATTGCGTCCTGGCAGGCGATAGAAACGGCGGCGGCGCAAACGTCCGTACCTAAAGGCAGCGTGCAAATTCCAATTGGTTTTTAGACGGAATAGCACTGTGACTTCCTGGAGCGTCGCCCTTAGCCGGATAATGGAAGCAGTGGAGAGGAATTCCGATGGTAAAGCCCTGGCGTGAAATAGCAATCCCACACGAAGATGTTCTTAAAGGCACGTTCCAGCAGGCCGAGTTCGCCGCTGATTTATCCCGTGTGCATAGCGGCACCGCAACAGCCGAATACCAGGACCCTGTCCTGTTTTTCCAGCGCACCTTCATCACCGAGGGTATGAGGCTGCTCCTCGACTCGCTGGTGAAACGGTTGACAGGTAGTGGCGGCGACCCGGTGATGCAACTGCAAACCGCCTTCGGCGGCGGCAAGACCCACACCATGCTGGGAGTCTATCACATCGCCAAAGGGGAGGCGCGGATAAGCGATCTCGTCGGCATCCCGCCCATTCTGGACGCCGCCGGCGTTATGGAACTGCCCAAAGCGAAGGTGGCGGTTTTGGATGGCAACAGCAGCGCCCCCAATATGCCGCAGAAGCGCGGCGGAGTAAGTATCCGCACTCTTTGGGGCGATCTTGCATGGCAACTCGGAGGTGAAGCGGGTTTTGAGCTTGTCGGCCAAGCCGACGAGTCGGGCACTTCCCCCGGGAAAGACACCCTCATCCAACTGCTCTCGGTTTATTCGCCCTGCGTCATCCTCATGGACGAACTGGTCGCCTACATCAGGCAGTTCGAGGAAGGCAAATCTCTTACCGGAGGCAGTTACGGCTCGAACCTTTCCTTCATCCAGGCCCTCACCGAGGCGGTGAAAGCAGTGCCAAACGCCATGCTCCTGGCTTCCCTGCCCGAATCCGACCGGGAGGCGGGAAGCATACGCGGAGCGGAGGCGCTGCGGACCCTGGAGCACTATTTCGCTCGCGTGCAGGCGTTATGGAAGCCGGTGGCAACAGAAGAGGCCTTCGAGATTGTCCGCCGCCGCCTTTTCTCCGGTGTCCGTGATAAATCGGAGGCCGATGCGGTATGCCGCTCGTTTGCCGATTATTATTGCGCCAACAGTTCGGAGCTACCGCGCGAGACCCTGGAGAGCCGGTATTTTGACCGGCTTACCCAAGCCTACCCCATCCATCCCGAAGTATTCGACAGACTCTATGAAGACTGGTCCTCGCTCGACAGTTTCCAGCGCACCCGGGGCGTGCTCAAGTTGATGGCCAAAGTCATCCACCGCCTCTGGAAAGACGGTAACAACGACCTCCTGATAATGCCCGGCAACCTCCCTCTCTATGACGCCGATACACGGAACGAACTCGTTTACTATCTGCCGCCGGGCTGGGACCCGGTGGTGGAAAAAGATATCGACGGCGAGCGTGCCGAAACGACCGAGATAGAAAATAAAGATACGCGATTCGGGGCAATCCAGGCCTGCCGACGGGCGGCGAGAACGGTATTTCTCGGCAGCGCCCCCAGCACTCAAAATCAGATGGTAAGAGGGCTTGAGAGCGAGCGTGTCATCCTCGGATCGGTCCAACCCGGTCAGCAGGTGGGGATATTTAAGGACGCTATGCGCCGGCTTACCGACCGCTTGCACTATCTTAACAGCGGGAACAGTCGCTTCTGGTTTGATACCCGGCCCAACCTTCTCCGGGAAATGGAAGAGCGCAAGCGCCGCTTTGATGATAAGGAGCACGTATTTCCAGCGATCAAAAAGCTGTTGGAAAGCAATCTCCAACGGGGCGTTTTCGCGGGAGTCCACATTTGCGTCCCGAACAGTGACATCCCGGATGATGGGGGGTTGCGTCTCGTTGCATTGTCGCCCGAAGCGCCGTTTTCACGCCAGGAAGAGCGGTTCTGGAAAAGAGCGACTGAGACCATCCTCAAGGTGCGCGGAGATCAACCCCGTCAGAAACAAAACCGGCTCCTTTTCCTTGCGGCCGATTACGACAACCTCGGACGATTCAAGGAGCAGGTTCGATCCGTTCTGGCATGGGAATCGATTGTGGAGGACTACGCCCAGAATCGCATCATTTTGGACAATATCATGGGGCAAAACGCCGCTAAGGCCCTGCATACCGCGAAAGCGACCGCCCTGCGAATGATGCGGGAAACCTACAAGTGGATTCTGGCTCCCATGCAGGAGGCGATTCCGGGGAAGGGCGTCTGCGATATTACCTGGGAGTGCTTCCAGATCAACCCCGGCGCCCCGCATTTGACACCCGAAATTGAACGTGTTCTTAAGGAAAACGAGATCCTCATCACGGAGTGGTCCCCGATTCACCTCAACCGGCTTCTCAAGACCTGGTTTTGGAAGGATGGGGTTACGGAGATCGGAGCAGTGGATATATGGCAGAAGACCTGCTGCTACCTCTACCTTCCACGCCTCAAGGATAGCGAAGTTTATCGCGCCACTGTATCCGCCGGAGCGAACAGCCGCGATTTCTTCGGTTTTGCATACGGCAAGGAGGACGGCGGGAAGTACACGGGCTTCAGCTTCGGTAAAGCTGCACCACCCATTCTGGACGGTTCCTTGCTACTGATTGAGCCCTCGGCCGCCGCTGCTTACGAAGAAACGGTACTAGTCAAGTCGGAGCCACCGAAGGTTCCGGACGCTTCCGGTAAGCCAGAAAACGGGGAAAAGACTCCAGAGGAAGCAAAAGAGCTGCAAAAACCGATTCCGCCGTGTGAGATTGCTAAGCCAGCCCCCGTGCGGCGGTTTTACGGTACCATAGACCTCGACGCCATACTCGCTAAAAAGCTGTTCGCAGACCTGGTGGACGAGGTTGTGCTACCGTTTACTTCCCGCCCTGGGGTAAAGGTGCGGATCGCCATAGAAATTCAAGCGGAAGCCGAGGGCGGCAATGGATTCGATGATGGTATCCAGCGGACAGTCAAGGAAAACTGCAACGTACTGAAGTTCAAAAATGCGGAGTTCGAGGATTGATGGGGAGCACATTGTCAAATGTTGCGTGCGGCGTCAAGCGGCTCCGGCGAAGCGTCAAACATGAGGACGTTTAAATGTTGTTGATTTAGGCTCACGCGAAGACGCGAAGGCGCGAAAAAAAGATATCAAAGAAACACAATAGGAAACGAGTCCGGATTGGCCTGAGCGATCCAGGCTTGAATTAGCTGTCCGAAGACGGACTTGAGTTGACACCTTGCATAAAAAAGGGTGGCCGGATACTCTGCCGGGGTTATACGCTCGAAACCGCGAAACTTGCCGTCATCGAGCATGACACGAAGGCGGCCGGCTACTACATCGCCGGCGTCTATCGAGAGAAGGCCTCGGGTGCTCGCGCCGAGCGGCCGGAACTCCTGCGCATGATCTGCGACCTGCAACGGGAGGAATCTGAAAGGAGCTAATGCGCAGCGACCGTAGCAAGCGACTAACCGTCCTCACGGAAACCGAGAAGCTCGCGCTTTACGGCTTGCCCGACTTCGACGATTTCCAGCGCACCGAATTTTTCTCAATGTCCGAGGCCGAACGCGCCATAGCGTTCCAGCGCCGGGGTCTTACCGATCAACTCTATTGCCTGTTGCAACTCGGCTACTTTAAGGCAAAGCAGGCTTTCTTCGGCTTTTCTCCGGAATGCAGCGCAAAGAAATTGTCCTCTTGTTTGCCTATCGTCTTTGGCCCGCGAGTAGCAACCGTGCAAATTTACGTCATAAGGTATAACGCCGTAGTTTCAGCAGGTTACTGCTCGCAGATTTGTGCCGCGCGCCAAAACACAGCAGAGGATGAATAATATTGGCACTTTGGTTGTGGCATGCCTTTTTACCTAACAAACTCGGCCAGTTCTCACCAGTTACAAGGTCCTATGGGGTTGTGCGCAAACCTCGGTTTCCGGCACTATTGTATCTTGCGACGTATTTTTACCCCATTGCTACTCGTGGGCCATTTCCGCCGCTTCACCTCCGATGTTCGAGCATACAGACAGGGGGGATAGGCATATCCAGAATATCTCTGACTTTTTCAAGCAGTGACAACACGGAGAAGGGTTTTTGAAGAAAATTCATCTCCTCTTCAATAACGCCTTGATGAGCAATAACATCGTAGGTATACCCGGACATATAAATGCATTTGAATTCGTGTTGAAGCCCTTGCAGTTGATTTCTCAACTCTTTGCCGTTCATTTCCGGCATTAACACATCGGTAATCAGCAGGTGGATAGGACCGAGGTGACTCAGGGCCATTTTCAAAGCCTGGGAAGGCTTATCCGTGGCCAATACACTATAACCATAATCCTCAAGAACGGTTTTGATGAGAGCAAGGATGGATTCGTCATCTTCCACAAGAAGGATTGTCTCACTCCCCCTCAAGTTCGGCTTTTTCTCGGTAGTCTTCTCCCCCCAGGAAACTTCCGCATGGACGGATGGAAAGTAGATTTTAAAGGTCGTTCCATGATCGACTTCGCTGTAGACGTTTATAAAACCACCGTTTTGCTTTACAATCCCGTATACCGTGGAAAGTCCAAGCCCCGTTCCCTTGTCCCTATCCTTTGTTGTAAAAAACGGTTCAAAGAGGTTGTCCAGGATTTGCTTATCCATGCCGCATCCATCGTCGCTTACTATCAACATGACGAATTCTCCGGGGAAAACGTCAGTATGATCGGAACAGTAAGCCTCATCGAGGCTGACAGTATTCGTTTCGATAGTTATTTTGCCAACTCCTCCTATGGCGTCCCGGGTGTTAATGCAAAGATTGGCAAGAATTTGGTCTAACTGTGTGGGGTCCATTCTAACCGATGGGATTTCCGACCGGGGTTTCCAGACAATATCGATGTCTTCACCAAGCAGGTGGTGCAGTATCTTGAGCATGCTCTCCACGGTTTCGTTAAGGTCCAGCACCACCGGGGCTGTCATCTGCTTTCGTGCGAAGGCAAGCAGTTGCCGGATTATGTCCGCGGCCTTTTCCGTGGCCCTTTGAATCTTTTGGAGATTTGCGTGCAGCCTATCTTCAGGACTTACAAGATTCAGGGCCAGATCCGTATATCCCATTATCACCCCGAGCATATTGTTAAAATCGTGCGCTACGCCTCCGGCGAGCCGACCAACGGTTTCCATCTTCTGGGCTTGGAAAAGTTGTTTCCGAAGCTTTTCGCTTTCCTGGTCGGCCAGCTTTCGTTCCGTGATATCTTCACCGAAAATTACAATGCCGCCGATCTCTCCGTTTGCCTGCCGCCATGGCCTCACCTCCCATCGAAGCCACTGCACACATCCATTCGCCCTGGTAATGCAGTCTTCTTCGTTTCGAACAGTCTCTCCCGCAAGCGCCCTGCGATGGACCTCTTTCCAGCGCTCGGGGATCCTGGGAAAGGCTTCGTAGTGGGAGAGTCCAAGTAGGTCACGATTATCGAGTTTATATTGTGTTACCCATCGGCGGCTCGCGCACAGATACCGCATTTCACGGTCTAACATCGCTATGGCAAACGGTACGTGTTCTCTAAAGAGCCTCTGTCGCTCCTCGCTGAAAACCAAGGTTTCTTCCATTCTCTTGCGATCCGTTATGTCGATCATTATCGATTGTTTGTAGACTACGCCATCTTGATCGCATATTGGTGTGCCAACGACATAGAACCACTTGCCGTCTTTGGGGCTATTCATTTCCCACCGAACCGTCTCTCCACGGAACACACTTTCATTGCGACACCAGGGGCAAACAGAGGTGCGTCTGTTCAAAACCTCATAACACAACCCTCCCGTTCCGTCGTAGCCCGTGCGCTCAATCAGCCGATTGTTCATGAATTCGATACGATAATCCCTGGAACCTACATAGATAAATCCGTCAAACCCTTGGAGGATGGTGTGTAAACCGGGAGTTTTGCGAGGAGTGCGTCCACGGCTTTCTCTTTCCTCGTCATGCCTTGGAAACTCTTCGGCTCTTCCGCGCAAGGTCCTTAATTCTTCGATGAGTTGTTCTTTCGTTTTATTTTCATCCCGCATTTGGGTTTTTCTCCTGAAAGAAAAACAACACGTAAAAGTTACGTAATCCCCTTCCGCCAAAAGAACTCGCAACAGTTCCGGGGAAAAGCCTTGTAGGATAATGAATTATGGGTCTCCTTCCAGACACTTTAGCGGATTTGCGGTCCATCACCGTATGGTCAAAACAAAAAAAAAGTCAGGAGCCCGTGGTAAACTGTTTCCAAGCCACCGACAAGGTAGGTGGCAGTTTACTCGGCGGACTGCTGGAGACGCACTTCCGTAACTTCCCGAAACTTTTCAACGATAACAAAGGTTTTCACCCTCACCTGGATGAGGGCGCAGTTTGAGGCTGTCGCAAAGCTCTCCAGGGATGGGTGCTTTTGGAGAAAGAGGCCAAGAGACTCATCCCTTTCCCGGCCGCAAAGCTCGCGAGCCTGCCCAAGAATGGTGGCCGCGCTCGCCGTATCAAAATCGGAGTCACGGTTGTCCCTGTTGTCGACGAACATAGCCACCCTCGGGTGCTCCAGGATGTTTGCAAATTTTCTCGTATCCCTTTCAGTAGCGAAGACGAGGCAGTCATGGTCCTTGGAGGCGGCAAACGCCACGAGACTCGCGTAGGGTTGCCCTGCCGAGTAGGTGGACAAAACGGCGAGCTTCTGAGTGGCGAGCAAAGAGGCCAGGATGGCGGAGGTCTTTTGCGAACCGGTTTTCAATGTGGAGATCCTTTCCTGAAAGCATCTTCTGTGTAAATGCGGGAGCCCGCTTCCGTTTCCCGCAGAGCCTGACGGAGGGAGGCTACTATCGGGGTAAGTGGGATCGGGATCAGTTCCCGGATTCTATTTTCCTTGCACACGACCTCGTTTTTGAGCCCCTCGATAAGCGGCGAGGCCAACCCCGAGGAAACGGGTGTCACCAGGGCCACCCACAGCGAGGCAAGACGCGGGGTAAGAACGGGAACGGAGAAGATGAAGCGCCTTAAGCCCCGCACTGCGGCATAGAGTCTGAGCATCTGCCTGTAGGTGACGATTTCGGCGCCCCCGATGTCGAACCGGGCGCCGGCGGTTCTGCTTTCCTGCAAACACCCCGCGAGGTATCCAACAGTGTCATAGATGTCTATCGGCTGGCAGCGCGTATCGATCCATCTGGGGGCAACCATTACGGGCAGCCGCTCGACCAGGTAGCGGAGCATTTCGAAGGGTGCGCCTCCCGCCCCGATTATATTTGCCGCGCGCAACTCCGTGAGTGTGGGTTTTCCGGAAGAGAGCACCTTCGCCACTTCCTGGCGGCTGGCAAGATGCTCTGAGAGCCGGTCGCCATACTCTCCCAGCCCTCCCAGGTAAACTATTCGTTCCACACCCTGCTCCCCGGCGGCCCGGACGAAATTTTCGGCAGCCTTTCTGTCCTTTCCGGCAAAATCCCCCGAGCGCCCAACCGCACGGCCTCTCATGGAATGCACAAGGTAATAGGCAACACCAACGCCTTCGAAAGCGATGTTTAGAGATCGGGCTTCGAGCAGATCGGCCTCCACCACGGAGCCACGAACTCCGGGGTTGAGCTCCTTGAACCTGCGCTCCGAGCGGACAAGAAGCCTTGGCCTATAGCCTTCGCGGCCAAGAGCCCGTGTAAGCCTGCGCCCCACAAACCCGGCCGCTCCAGTCACCAGGATTTCTTTTTTCATAGCCCGCTCCGTTGACCTTTTTCGCCAGTCCGGCGATTATTGCCCTTGCAAGTGGCAATAAAATAAGCCTCAACAAAAACTTTGGTAAGTCTAAAATGGTCATTCGTGAAAAGATACGAATAGAAGCGCCTCTTTCCATCGTCTGGTCGGTCTTCACGTGCCTGAAAGACTGGGCGGAATGGAACGACGTTTGCGAAAGCACCTGCCTGATTGCCGCCCCCTCCCCGCCCGACGAAAAGAAGGCGGAGGAGGTTTCGGAAGGGGCTTGCATCGCTTTCACTATAAGGCCTGCAATCTTTCCGATACGAATAACGCCCAGGGTCATCAGATACATCCCGCACAGGGAGATAGTCTGGGAGGGCCGCCGTTTCGGCATTCACGCCGAACACACATTCGCCTTCGATGAGTGCGACAAAAGCGTCGTGGTCACCAGCACCGAAAGATTCGAGGGATTGGGCCTGCTTTTGAGCCGCCTGGCACTCATCCCCTCGCGCCTCCATCGCCTTACCCGCGAACTTCTCCTCGCGCTCAAAAGGGAAGCCGAGTCGCGGGTGTTTCCGGGAAAGCTTTGAGAAAGAATAATGGACACCTTGACTCAGGTCCTCTCTGTCTTTGGACAGATTTTCGCAGGCCTTGGGGTATTTGACTCCAAAAACAGAGAGGAAATGATCGAATGCCTTCTGGGCTTTCGCTCGTGATGGGGCCATCCAGATCGCCTGCAGGTCCTTCTTTCCCTGGCTCTTAAGACTTTTGGGAAGCCGGTTCAGCCACATTGGCCATCTTGTGGACCCATTGTTTCCTTGCCTCCCCAAAGTTGCTTCATCATCTAGTACAGCAGGTGCATCCCCGCCCCAAATCCAAAGGGAAAGCGCACGGTGACTGGGAGGTTATCCACCCAGTTATGCGAGGGCAGCGTTTTCGGGATATCACAAGTGACAAGGAGCATATATTGCCGGTCGGCAAGGGGGGTGGCCGCAGCCTGGGGAAGCCGGGCGGCCAACTGAGGTTTTTCACGCACAACGGCGCTAAACCGGCCGCCATCGCCCAGCGTCACCTTCACCTGCTGTCCGGCCCGGGCGTAGTGCAGATATTTTGGATCAAGAAACGCCTGAACACACATTTTGTCGAGGTCGCCCAGGGTCAGCAGAGGCTGTCCCTGGGAAAGGGACTGGCCGGGCCGAGCGCGCACCTCGAGCACTCGCCCCCGCACGGGGCTGTTATAGATCAAGCGGGCCTTCCTTAACCCGATATCATCCAGTTCCGCCCGGATCATTCCTATTTTTATTTTAGTCGCACGGTCGGGGTAACGAGCGCGCTGCTCATCCAATTGACGGGAGGCGATGGAGCCCTCTATCTGGCGCAGATTCATCCGGGCCTGGTAGAGTTGGGCGTTGGCGGCATTTAGTTCGGCCCTGGTGGCGGCGCCCTTTTTAAATAGAAAGTCTATGTTTTTAAACTGATCGGTATAATAGTCGAGCTGTTTTTGGGCCAGTTCGCGACTGTCTTGGAGGGCGTCCAGAACCTTTGAGAATCCGGGGGATGAATCGGCAGAGGTCATGTCCTTTAATTGAGCTTGCAGGAGCCTCTCGCGTTGATCCATATCCTGGTTTGCCAAAACTATGAGCAGTTGCCCCGGCGCAACCGTGTCCCCCGGTTTTACCATCACCTCTTTAACCCAGCCGGCCATTTTCGTATTGACCTGTATTCTTTCAAATCTAATGAACCCCGGGGCGGTAACGATAAAGGCGGCGTAGAAGATCTTGGCGATTAGGAAGATAAGCGGCGCGGTCACAAGCAAAACCAGCAAACGCCAACGCCAACGGGAGACGGCCCGTTTTCCCGCGGTATAGGGCAGACTCATCCCATGTTCGCGGTCGGGAGCAACACTTTTAGGCGATCGGAAGGTTATCTTCATCGTTTTAGGCCCTTAAGGCAGCTCCATGACTGAATGACGACATCTGAGAAATTCTTGGAGGAAAGCTTACTTTTAAGGACTTTTACGGCCTCTTTGAGCGCTTCCCATCCCTTGGAGTTATAACTTTCCCCGGAGCTCAACTCCGGTTCGACACTGAGGGCGACCGAAAAGCGCAGCTTCGGGTTGGCGGCTAAAATGGGGGCCACCCGGGCAGCGACCTTTTCCGGATTGGAAATATAAACCATGAGGGTCACTTCGGAGATGGGAATTTTTTCAAAAGCGTCGCCCAGAGATGCTTTAAACTCATTTTGTTCCAAATAGCGCGGATGGATGCTTACCCCCAGAGGCCAGGGACTAATATCATGGACCGCCTCCAGGGTTTTCACCAATTGGTCGAGCAGATATTTTCTGGAATACCGCCTGGTATTGAGCGAATCGGGCTCGAGATCTAAGTGCAGGCCGTCAAAAGCAAAGGGCCTTAATCGTTTTACGATCTCCAGCAGATCCCCTCGATGTTGAGGGAGAATCCACGAGGGTTCGCCAAGCAGCAGATCGACCCGCAAGCCTTGGCGGTGGGCTGTTTCAAGGGAACGGCTAAGGAGCTTTGAGCCTTTAGCTGTCCCCGCGGCCTGGATTTGTCCACGATCCAAGGAGAGCAGGACTCGGCCGATTCCGAAGGCGGAAAAGCTTTCCCAACCGGATTTTTCTCCGCCCCCGTCATTAATGAGGGATGCGCTGTCCCAGACATAGACTGCGGTTTTACGCTTCTGGGACTTCGTGCCCCTGCGGGCCGCACAGAGGGAGGATGCTTGAGAGTCAACGGCTTTTGGGAGATCGGTTCGAAGAGGACCATTTAGAGCCTCCATCTCGCTCTGGGCGCCTGAGTCGTCGGTTGGGTAGGCGCCGCAACCTTGGGGGGCGAGTTGGAGCAGGTCAGCCTGCGCCTGAAAAAGGGAGCTTTTCGCCGAAATCAAGTCAATGCCTACCTTGTAGTATTTAAATCGGCTTTTCTGGAGCTTTTCGATTGTGTCGCCGGCCACGCGGGATTTACGCAGTTCGTTTTCCCGCAACGATTCCAGGGCCGCCTTGAGACGCTGACGCTGATAGGACAGGTTATCCCGGGCAGCGCGGTACTTGGCCAGAGCCGCCAGGGCGTCTATTTGCAACTGCTCCACCGACTGTTGAAGGTCGTATTGGGACTTTTCCAAGCTTGCCTGCGAGGCTCGCCGCCGACAGTCCGCTGCAGTCAATTCCTTGGCGGGCAGCCGCATGTTAAAGGAAATGGCCACACCGTAGCCGGTTATTCCCGAGGGATAAACCGTTGTCGCGGTCCCATCGAGATGGACGCTTGCGTCCACATCGCTATAGGTCTGAAGGCCCAGCAAGCGTTTCTGCTCGCGCACAAGACTTCTTCTAATCAAGACTTCCGGGTGAGCGGTTAAGATCTGGGTCCTGAGACTGGATTGGCTGGCGCAAGGCTGGGCCAAGCTGGGAGAACTGCAGGAGAGGCTACTGAAGTTTGAATGGGTCAGCAGATTAATGATCCCAAGGGCCTTTACCTGATCTACCCTGGCGTTTGCAATATTGCGCCCGGCAAGGTGGAAGGCGCTAAGGAACTCTTCGCGGTCGGCGTCAAGGAGCAGACCTTTGGAAGTTCTGTCTTTTAAGATCTGTTCAAGGCGATCTTTACCCGCGAGGAACGCCTTGCTCAGTTCTATTTTGCGCTGGCCGGCCCAATAGAGGGCGTAGTAGCTTCGAAGGGTGTTTAGCGCAAGTCGGCGGGCGAGTTCAATTTTTTCTCTATTTGCCCAGGTATCGGCCCGGGCGCCAAGTATGTCGCTTTGTTCTTTTTGCTTAGAGCCAAGCAGAGGATAGCTCAAACCGATGGTGGCCGTGGCCTCGTTGAAATTGGATATGGTGTAGGCGTCCAAAGGTTCTTCGAAACTGCCGGTGCTGAGGCTGGTCTGCACTTTCAGTCCGCTTGCGGCCTTGCGGGCGTTGAGGATTTGAAGGCTCTGTTCGAGTTCGGCGACGGCGGAGAGCACCTGAGGCGCAGCCTGGATTTTTCCCTCCAACTGCTGGAGCGATACGGTTTGGGCTAAGGTCGAACCACTCCTAACGCCCAAGGGGATTAAAACCAGGGCGGCCATCGCCAGACCTCTCACAAAAAGATAGAAGCGCGGTTGCATAATAGGGTTTCGTTTATGGAGAGCTAAACCTTTCCCCGGAGATTTAAACGGCCACGGTTCAAAATTTGGTTTTCCGCAGCACATACCAGGGCGCCATAGAACTGTCCATATGCGACTTAAACAGGAACTCCCAAAGGGTCGAGACGCCTCCCCATATGCGGGTGATATAGGTAAAAAAGGGCACAAGCGGCAGGAAGGGAGCCAGTTTCAGGTCCTGTTTGGGACGTTCGGATAGAAAGAGCAAAAATACCACATAGAACGCCAGGGTTACCAGCATGTAGAACAGATAGACAACAGCCCATACGGCAAGAGTGTAGCCCAGAGGGAGCAGGACCAAAGTCCAGGCCGAATAGAGCAAAATTATGAAAGGCAGCACCAGCTGAAAAAAAAGCCCGGTCCAGACAGTCATAATTAAATTGCGCCAGCCAAGGATGCCCGGCTGGAGACTGAAGCGGTGTTTTCTCACATAGAGATAGAAAAGGTCTCCGTCCCAGCGTAACCGCTGCATCAAAAAGCCTTTAAATGATACCGGAACATCGGTGTGTCCCATGGCTTTGGGCTCAAACATGATTTTTAAGTTGGGATACCTGCCAAAGTAGTTTTTCATCCGCAAAGTTATGTCCAGGTCTTCGGCTGTGCCGCTATCCCAGCCTCCAATGGTCTGGATGAAAGATTTTCTGAAAATACCGAAGGCGCCGGAGATGTTGTTGACTATATTAAACTCACTTAGACCGGTCTTACTTGTATAGATGGACAAGAGGTATTCGATCGCCTGGAGGCGGGTCCACAAGGACTGTGTAATATTTCGAACGCGAAGACAGCCCGCGACCCCGACAACGTTTGGGTCCAGGAAGTGCATGGTCGCATCGGAGATCATGTTATTGTCAAAGGAGGTGTCACCGTCAAGGGCCATAACAATCTCGCCCAATGAGAGTTCAAGGGCCGTATTAAGGCTTGAAACCCGTCCGCCCCTTTGCCATTTGGGAACTACTTTGAGCGCGCGCCGAGGCAACCCGTTGACAAAGGCTTCCATTTGTTTCGCGGCCTCATAGGTGTTTATATTGTGTAGCGCCCCGTCAACCACACAGATAATTTCTATAAAACCGGGATAGATTTGCTCGGTCAGGGAGCGAATGGTGACCTGGACGTCTTTTCCTTCTCCGTAGGCCGTCACCATACAAGACACACGAGGGTGATAGGGCCGAGCATTGGGGACATCCTCGGAGTTGCGCATTACATAGCGGACAATACCTAGAAAAACAAGGACATAGACCGGGGCTTCAAGAAATATCATATAGGGGACAAACTTTAACACAAACTCAGGAAAACCGTTGTTAAACGGGCTTGCGATCAAGTTGGAAAATGTCATTAGAAACCGGGTAAATGTGTCCATGGTCTACTCCATGGCCCCCAAGAGCCTGGGCAGCAAAAGCTCGGCGGGTTCCTCGGCTATCATGTCCGAAGGAGCGCTAAAGGAGACCATATCGAGTTCTATGGCCACCCCTTCGGGTTGGCGTGAGTTTTTTGCTATTTCTCTTAGCCTTTGGAGCAGGACTTCGCAGCCGGCCTTATCGGTTTTGGGTAAAAGCAACCATAGCACCCATTGACTGGTGCGGGTGGTTAAATCCGTTGCCCTAATGGCTTCCCTCAAGCGCAAGGCGAATTCATCGAGCAACTCGCCCATGCGGTGGCGACCGATACGTTCGGTAAGCTCCAAAATATTGACCACCCTTATGCCAATCAGGCTGAAGCGCTCCTCCGAGTGGCGGCGGCAAAGGGCGAGCATCCAGTCTAAAATGGTTTGGAAAAAGGAGGGAGCGATGTAGTTAAGGTTATCGAAGAGGGCGAAGAGGTCCTCCATATTGCCGGTCTGCGCAGCCATGCGGCCCCGTTCTGTGAGGCGAAGAGAATGGATCGGCCGGGGGATAAGAGCCTCTGTGGGATTTTGGTTTCCGCAGGTAAGACAGCGGGCCATAATCAAAGGTTCGATGAAGCTGTGGCCACAGTCGTTACAGACATAGTTTTCAAGCGGGCGGTCGTAATCCGCACCGATATGGCGCAATCGCGTCTTACAGTTAGGACACACAAGGGGTCCGCCGATAAGAAACATTTCCTCGGGGGCCACATGGCCGCAGGTAAAACAGTGCAGGAAAGGCTTTTGTATAATATCGACGCTGAGGTTCTGAGGACAGACGTCTATAAAGTTATGATGAGCCCCTCCGCATTTGGGGCAAAGCCTGATTCTGTCAAGAAGCTCCACCCGCTCAAGGTAGCGACGTTCGACTAAATTGGCCAGCCAGGTTTGAACATCGGTTGTAGAGTCGGCCAGAAGTTCGGCCTTGGGGAAAGAATAGACCTGTTTGTGGCGCCAATGCGCCACACCGTTTAAAATACCTTCCTGCCGACAGTAGAGGTAGGCGAGCAACCGGAAGTCCTGGCCCTGCGTCAGAATTTCGTCTGGCAGATCTTTTAGGCGGCGCGCCATGGCCGTTGTGTGATTAACCATTACCTGTACATCGGTTGTCTGGGCATCGGCCATCATTGCCAGAGTTGGCCCCAAGTCCGCAAGAAGGAACAATGGCATGCAGGAAAAGGCGGGGATCGCCCTCATCTCCCGGATCGCCCTCTCGGCCGGTTCGGCCTCGCGGCTGCCGATAATGACACCGTCAGGGCGGATTTGCGAGCGCAGAAATCCATTCATATCATGAAACCGGCCTATGGAATACCGGGATGCCCCATCCCAGCCGAGAAAATCCTCGTCCAGAAACACCTCGACCAGTTCAATGCTTTTAACTACTTCGCTCACCAGTTCCCTCCTCGCCGAAGGTAAAATCTTTAAGCCGTCCCGAAAAGGCGCAAGGAGGCCACTCCTTCCCACGACCATCCCCCAAAAAAGAATAGCTCCAAGCAGGAATAGCAACAAGCCTGCCACAGGATCGGTCGGGCAGCGGCGAATCGGCAAAGCCATGCGGAAGAAGGATTTAGACAGGAGTTTAGCCGACAAATCATCCTGAGCGGAAAAATAGCCTGCAATAACCGCTATATAGCGCAGTCGCAGCGCAATACTAAGTTGCAATCATTAAGGTAATAGGATAGGCTGCTCCTGAACCTGGACGGAGGGGGTAAAATGGGAAAGGTGACAAAAGCGGTCTCTCATTTGAAACCGGAAGAAATATTGGAACGGATCAAACAGACCGCAGGATTTTGGAGGGTCCAGAAATGGTTGGTCATCCTTAATGCCACAGTTGACCCTAGACCGGCCAAGACCCTTGCTCTTCATACTGGACTTGCAGAGCAAACAGTACATAACCTCGTCTCCAGCTATAACCGGTACGGACCGGCCGCTTTGGAGACTTCCGGTCGCGGGGGTCGGAGGCGAGCTTATTTGACAACCCGGCAGGAGAGCACTTTCTTGCAGCCTTTTATAGAAAAGGCTATTGCCGGACAGATAGCAACTGCTGCCGAAATCAAGAAATCATTTGAAAAATTGCTTGGACGCAAGGTGCACAAGACCACAATCTATCGGCTCCTTGACCGGCACGGATGGCGCAAGTTGATCCCACGGCCCGGAGCGGAACCCCAACCGAGCACGTCTGGGATGAATTAAGAGAAAAACATGTTCCAAATTTGGCTTTAAAAACCCTGGACGATCTCGAAAACCGTCTCTGTTATGGGCTCAACACCCTTACAGATGATCCACGGGGGCTACGGAGTTTGCCCTTATTTCCCTATTTAAATATTACTCTTTAGACGGCAACTTGGTATAAGACCCTATTCTGCCGTAAAATTATATTGACGGGCGCGGTCATGCCCGTCAATATAGGAGCTAACATTCCGAAAGAACTTAACTTTTCTAAAAAAATCCCACCAGGGTCTTACGCGAAAGTGCGCCCAATTAATTGATTTTACAGCATAATTTCATTTCATCGGCGAAACTCCTGTCAGGGATAAAATCCGGCCGACTGGCGACTATGAAAGACAGTTCTATTCTTTGGAGATTGGTTGGTTATGTCAAAAAAATGTCGAGAATGTCCTGAACGAAACTTGACTTGACAGTGGGTCAGGTCCCCCGGGAATTGTCAATGACAGTTACGATGCAAAATTCCCGTTCAGGTTCTTTTCCTGATAGGTTTCGTACATCGGAAAGGGGCCTCCTGTTTAGACTTTTAACTCTTTAGCATTCCATGGGAAACGGAAATTTTACTCAATCTCGGGCACCAAAGCGGTCTTCTGCAAACTTGCAACAGAAAACATTGAAAAGAAAAACAATTCAAATGAATGTTTTCGGTCGTTACGCCAAAGACCTTGACGCTCAAATGAACTGGACCACCTTTGCTCAAAAGAACTGACCCACTCGGATTGGGAATCTGGGATGCTCATTTCTTGACCTTTCCCAAAAGCTCCATGCACGGGGCGTCTTCGTTATTTTCTTCCTGAAGTTACTTTATTTTACTGCCTCACCGGGCATTGTCGGCTGTTTTATGGTCCCTGCGGAGGGGGGGCCATGGAAGAGAAGCGATGCGCTCATTGTGGTTGTCCTTTGGAGTTGAATACTCGTTCGAGGAATCAACGATACCGCGGGAAAAAGGGATGTCAGCGCGCCAGGAAAAGAGTGTGGCAGAAAAACAGGATGGCCACTGCTCCTTACTACCAGGACAATCAGCGGAGGTGCAACACGACTGGAGGGAAAAGAACCGGCATTATTGGCGTGACTACCGCAGGAGCCACCCCGCGAGAGTGCTGAAAGAAACCGCCTGCTGCAGAAAGCCCGCAGGAGCGGGCGGCGCGTTGCAAAGAGGGACGCGTCGGAAAAGATTTGATTCCTCAAAACGGGAACTTACTGGCTGATTCCCGAAAAGAGCGTTGCAAAGAGGGACGCGTTCGTCGGTAAAGTCCTTCTGGTTCCGGTGACTTGAGAGTGTCCCTGTGGGTTGCAAAAGAGGATTCCATGTACTTGGGTGAGCCAGGCGGCTAATCTCGGGCTCACGGAGATAAGCCATGATAGAGAAAAGAATCCTTTGTCCCGAACGTGTCGGGAAGATCGAGGGAAGCGTTGCCTTTATAGAGCACAGGTTCCTTCGGGATGGTTTCTGGGTGGGCCTTTCGCATGATGAACTGGAGCTAGTGTCAAATGTTGTGTACAGCGTCGGGCAGCGGCACATCCTCTTTTCTCCTTCTCTGTTGAAGGTGAGCTATCCCAAAAGGGATTGGATACGCCGCTCTTTTCGCTCACGCCATACACAACTTTCGATAATAGCCCGGCCTTCCCCAACTCTGAAGTAACACGCCTGATTGAGTTGAGAATTTCTTCTTTGCTCACCGCTTTTTTCGCCATCGGCTTTTCCTTCTTAAGGAGCCAGATTTCCAACCACCGTGGTGGTGCAATATTGGCCGTTCTCTTCCCCAAAATACATGAAATTTCCGGGTTTTCTCATCAACAATGACTGTGGTGTCTTTATCCAAGCTAAGGCCTATTCAATTTTTCATTTTAGGGGCGAAGCAAAGAGCATGAAAATCAAGGTCATCGTCCAAGAAGCGGAGGAAGGAGGTTTTTGGGCTGAAGTACCGTCCATTCCCGGCTGCGCCACCCAAGGTGAACCCTTCGAGGAACTCCTCAAGAATATTTACGAAGCCGTTGAAGGATGCCTGACGGTGGATTTGAAACCATTTGGCCCGATGGATAGCAAGACGCGGATTTTAGAAATCGCGGTATGAAGAATCTATCGGGGAAAAAACTGGCGAAAGTGCTCGAACGGCACGGTTGGCAGTTGTTACGGACCCAAGGAAGTCACCACATCTATGGAAAGGAAGAAAACATCGTTCGCCTGTCGGTGCCGGTCCACGGCAATTAACCGCTCAAAAGGGGCCTGTTCAGCCATCTCCTGCAGATGGCGGGTCTGGATGAAGACGACGTTTAGGCCTGCAATCCCTTACTTCTAAATTTCGCTATTCAGAATCAGAGAAACCTCCCTGTCAGTGATTCCAAGGTACCTCTGCGTGATTGCCGCCCAGGAGTGATTGAACCGTTTCGCCGCTACCTCGAAGCCGACTCAGAACTTGGTCCTCTGAATAAAGCCGAAAGTTTTTCGAAGGAAGTGAGCGCCAAAGTTTCCGGTGAGATTTATCGACCGACACCATCCTTTAATCATTCCGTTTACCGATGCCGTTGTCAACGGCAGCATCGCCTTTTCGGGAAGCGAACAGGTAAATCGTGGTCGGCGGGTTTAATGGTTGTCAGGCAACCCTGTAGGGCCTTGTATGGCGCCTTGTTTATTACCAGTACGTTGGTCTTGCCTGTTTTCGATTCTCTAATAAAAATTGAATCCCCGGCTTTGAGGTCACGGACCTGAGAGACTTTTAATTTCAGAAGGTCGCCGGTCGTCAGCCCCGTTGTGTTACTCAGTTGTGGAAAGTAACGGGGCTGACGATGTAAATCTGGGAAAACCTTGGAGGTTTTTATCGAAGATTGGCGGTGCAGGGTTTCGAACCCCGGACGCTACGGATATGAGCCGTATGCTCTACCACCTGAGCTACACCGCCTTGAGGAAGCTCTATATCTAAGCCAAATCGGGTTCGAAGTCAATAAGATTTGCCACCGGATTTTTTCCCGCGCCGCCGGGAAAGACCCGGGTCCGCGATTTTGCCGCGGATGCGGACAGGTGTTTGCATTTGACAAAAACCGCCCCGTTGGTTATCTGTTCGGGGGCCGATGATCGGCGGGCATTTAAAAAGATCGCGCAAAAGGGGGATTTTCCTTGAGCCAGGGTTTTTTCGAGTTAAAGGTGCTGAGCAATTTTGCCGCGGCTCACAACCTGAGGGAGTTTCGCGGGAAGTGCGAAAACCTTCACGGGCACAACTGGAAAGTGGAGGTGGTTTTACGAGGAAAATCGCTTCAGCATAACGGCATTCTTGTCGATTTCGGGGAAGTAAAAACCAAGGTAAGAGGCGTACTGGAAGAGTTGGACCACAGGTATCTAAACGAACTGCCCTTCTTTGCCGTCAACAACCCCTCTTCGGAAAACATTACGCGGTTTTTATTCGAAAAACTTTCCGCCATGTTAAATGGCGGCGACACACGCGTCTACAGTGTAACCGCGTGGGAATCCGAAGACGCCTGCGCGACCTATATCGTTTCCGAGTAGAAAGGGCTGCCGGCCGACCAGGCCCCTCTATTGGATACTGGGTCTTTCCCGCTGGTCAGGCCAGGTCGCCTTGATGGTGGTGCCCTGGCCCGGAGCCGATTTTATGGAAAATTTACCTCCGGTCAGTTCGGCTCTTTCCCTCATGCCTATCAGTCCGAGGCTCTTTGCCGCGGGAGATTCCATAATATAGTTTAGATCCATGCCCATTCCATCATCGGTTACCTCAAGCTCGATAACGCCGTTATTTGAGGCAAGGCGAACGTCGACCCACTCGGGTCCGCCGTGTTTAAAGCTGTTATTGAGGGCCTCCTGAGTTATCCGGAATATGGCGATTTTAAAATCTTCCGGGATCTGTTCCTCCTCGACTCCGGTCTCAAGCTCAATGTGCCGGCTGGGGTAGAGCTTCATGAGTTCACCTCTATACCAGTTAAGGGTGGCAAGGATCCCGTGCTCGGCAAGGATAGTGGGTTTTAGCCCCATATAAATCGCCCGGGTTTCATCCAGTGAGCGCTGGAGGACGGGAACGAATTCGTTAAGAAGCTGCAGAGACTTGGGAGAATTTTCCTGCTTCATAATTGCGATCACATATTCGATACGATACTTAAGTGCAGCAATAGTCTGGCCAACACTGTCATGCAACTCCATCGCGAGCCGCTGTCTTTCGCTTTCCTGGGCTTCAATCAGCATGGAAGGCACCTGGCGCAGTTTGTCGTAGGCCGATTTTAAATCGCTGGTCCCCTCAGCCACACGCCGTTCGAGGGCCTGGCGGGACCTGCGGAGCTCATATTCCATGCGCTTTCGCTCGGAGATATCCCAGACCACGCCGTTTAGCCTCTCGGCGCGTCCCTGCGCGTCGCGGGCCAGTTTACCCCGGCTGGCAACGTGAATCAGCTCGGTATCGGATCGAACGACTCTATGTTCGACCTTGAAGGGCACATCCCGCTCGAGGGTAGCCGCCATGGCCCTTTGCACGGTTTTACGATCCTGAACATAGATAGATCTAAGCACCTCAACCTCTGAACCGGTAAAGGCCGCCTGGTCGATACCCAAAAGAGTGCAGGCCAGCTCGTCGAAGTAAAACTTCCTCGCGTTTACGTCCCAATACCAGGTTCCCATCCCGGCCGAGCGCAGGGCAAGGTCGAGGCGAGCCCGACTCTCCTGAAGCCGCTTCTGCGCCTCCCGGTGGGCAAAGCGCACTCTCAGGCCGTCTATACCGAAAGCGAGATTATCGGCCAGTTCGACAAGCAAATTGACTTCATCGTCTGAAAAATAATCAGGTTCTTTCGAATAAATAGTGAGTACGCCAAGAGTGGTTTTACCGCTGTTTAGAGGCAGACAAACCGAGGAAGCCCATCCTTTGCGCTTGACCTGTTCGAGCCAGGGCCGCATGCGCGGGTCGGTAAAGGTATTGCCGCAGACACAGGGTTTTCCGGTTCTTATGGCGGTACCGGCCGGACCGCGTCCCAGCTCATCGGTATCGGACCAGGTTATCTTTAAATTTTTGAGATAGTCTTCATCGCCTCCCGCATGGGCTACGAACTTGACTGTTTTATTTTCATCGTTTAGGGCAAAACCGATCCAAACCATGGGATACCCGCAGTCCCGGGCTATAATCCGGCAGGCCGCGTTTACAAGCTCGGAGATCCCGGAGGCGCGCATTGTGGTCTGAATCGTATCGCTAAGCGCCCGAAGAGTTCGGTTGAGAGCGCGCAGCTCCTCTTTTTTTTTCATAAGTTCGGAAATGTCTTCACTGAAAATCACAAGGCCCGCGATATGGCCAAAGGAATCATGCCAGGGACGCACCTCCCAGCGAAACCACTGACAGGAACCGTCACTTCTGTCGAAGCGTTCTCCATCTGAGCGCAACACCTCGCCGGAAAGCGCGCGGAGAAAGATCTCTTTCCATCTCTGCGAGCTTTCGGGAAAAACCTCGAAGTGAGAAACCCCCCGAAGATCGCGCTCCCCAAGATTCAGGTCGCTTAGCCATCTTCTACTGTAGCTGATATAGCGCATTTGAAGATCGAACATCGCAAGAGGCACCGGCGCATACTCGATAAAAATGCGCAGCCTCTGTTCGCTTTCGCGCAGCGCAATTTCAGCCAACTCATAATCGGCGGCAAGCTTTAGCTGCTCATCGGCCTTATCGGCAACCCGCACCCGGTTGCGAAACGCCCTTTCAGCAAGATAGGAGATCAAGCAGCCGCCGAAGATAAAAACAGATAAGCTTATCTTGTTCGCCAACTCCGTCATGGCGAATTGACTGGAAGGCAGTATCCATAGAAAGAGGGCGAAAACGGCCGAGGCGGCCGTTGCCAGCAAACCCGGCCCGAGGCCACCCCAATAGGCGGCAAAGGCAACCGCGGGGTAGAAGGTTATAAAAACCAGGCGGTAGTCGAGAACTCCCAAAAACTGCCGTCTGATAGCGGCGGCAATAAAAGCCAGTAGAAATGCGGCCATGTAGCGGAGCCAAATCGGGCGATTTCTGTAAGAGACCATGCCAATCACCGGTAGAGAAGAGAACCTGGGAACTAAATCCACTCCGTGAGGTCCATGTGCACATCAGGGTTCGAACTTGCGGAAGCGCATTGCCTGGATTATGGAGTATATGCCAAAATCCAGAATAAGAAAAAATCTGAAAAATTATAACATGGGCGGTTAAATCCGGCAATACGGCCCGAAATTGTGGAAAGGCCAAATCGGTGTTCCAGCTGCAAAGATGAAAACAGACGCCCTGGAGGGGGGGCAGACCGCAAAACAGGGGCCGATTCTTTTCCCTTTAAGCCGTTTACCTTTTTAGGGCGGTCTGTTGGCCGAATTCCTTTTTTTTGCCTCTTTGCAGAAGCTCTTTGGCATGTTCGCGGGCTTTGGAAGATATGGCAACGCCGCCCAGCATGCGCGCGAGTTCTTCGGACCGCTCGGATTCGTCGAGCATACGGATGGAAGAATGGGTCTCGTTTCCTTCGGCCTGTTTTTTAACCACGAAATGGTATTTGCCGTAGCAGGCGATTTGGGGCAGGTGCGTGATGCAGATAACCTGGTGACGCAGGGCGAGCCCGCTTAGTTGGATTCCCACCAGTTCGGCGGCCCTGCCGCCTATTCCCGCGTCGACTTCGTCAAAAATGAGCGTTTCGGCTTCTCCTTTTTTGCCGAGAATGCCCTTTAGAGCCAGCAGGACCCGGGAGAGCTCTCCCCCGGAGGCGACTTTGGCCAGGGGCTTTAGCTCTTCGCCCGGATTTGCCGAGAACAGAAACTCCACGATGTCGATACCGGTGGCCGAAAAGAGCGGCTCATCGGGTTTTTGATCGGAAAAGCCGGCACGGAAGCGGGCCCGCGCCATGTCCAGATCGGCAAGGTTTCGGCAGACTTCGATGGAAAGCATCTCCGAGGCTTGGCGCCGTTTTTGGGAAAGAACACCCGCTCTTTCCAGATAGAGGGCACGAAGCGAAGCGATTTCGGCCACCAGTTCCTCTTCCCGCAGGCTTGATTCTTCCCCCTCGCCGGCGGTTTTTCGCAGTTCGCAGAGCTTTTCAAGCATCTCGTTTACGCTCGATCCGTATTTTTTGCCAAGCTTTCCCAGGAGCGCAAGACGCTCTTCCACGGCAGCCAGCCGTAAAGGATCAAAGACTATACGTTCGCCGTAGAGCCTTAGTCCGTGCACCAGTTCTTCGAGATTGATGCGGGCCTGCTTTAAGTATTCGCCCAGTCCGCTTTGGGAGGGATCAAAACCCGCGATGGAGCCCAGCTCCTTTTCCACCTCCGAGAGCCGTTCCAAAACCGCGCCCTTATCCGCATAGATGATGCTTACCGCTTTTTTGGACGCATGGCTGAGAGTCTCGGCGTTTCTCAGGATGTCGCGCTCCCTTTGGAGCTCGGCATCTTCGTTTGGCAAAAGCTTTGCGGTTTCGAGTTCCCGGATCTGGAACTTCAAAAAATCGCTCCGAGACTCCCTCTGTTGCCTCTCTCGTCTCAGATGGGCAAGTTTTTCGCCAAGCTCTCGCCAGGAGTCGTAGAGGGAGCCCACCTGGGAACAGTCGTCTTCAAGGTGGGCGAAGGCGTCAAGGAGACCAAGGTGGGTTTCGGGATCGAGGAGAACCTGATGTTCGTGCTGGCCGCAAATGGAGATCAGGAGCGGGGAAAGCTGCTGGAGTTGCTGGAGGGAGGCTGTCTGGTCGTTTATAAATACCCTGTTTCGGCCGCTCCTGGTTATGCTTCTGCGAATGAGGAGTTCTCCAGCGCACTCTATGCCCCATTGCTCGAGATAGCGTGCGCAGGGGCAGTCGGAAGGCAAGGCGACGACCGCCTCCACGCCGGCTTCCGCGGCCCCCGTCCTGATCATCTCGCTCGATGCGCGCGCGCCGAGAATGAGGTTTAGCGCGCCCACAAGAATGGACTTACCCGCTCCCGTCTCACCCGACAAGACATTAAAACCCGGATGGAAACTTATTTCGAGGTCGCGGATTATGGCGTAATTATGGACGGCAAGACTTGTAAGCACTCGTCTGTTATCCTTTCTCGATAGTGTTAGGGCATGGTGGCCGGATTTTATCAGTAAAAGCCAAAAAGTTAAAACGCCAAAGAGCGACAAACCTGTTAGCGCCGACTTTAAAGCCGCAACGATCTGTGTGGTGAGGCAAAAAGTGCTTGACGGGCTTATTTTCCGTGATAGAACCGGATTAAGGATAAATTCAGGGGCGATGGCGGCAGCGTGCCGCTATTTGAGAAAAATAGTGCAACCCGAGAACTTACAAAGGAGGATCTTATGGGCCTTGAAAACATTTACAAGGAACTGATGGCCGCAAACGCTATGGATGACGATGAAAGAAAGGCCGTCGCATCTGAGGCAGTTTTCACTAAGCTTAACCAGATGCAAATACCTACCCGTTTCAACTGGGCCTCCGAAATCCTCGAGGGAATGCACGTTAAGGAGCGAGGCGCACAGACTGCGCTTCTGTGGGTCGATTTAAATTCGGGCGAGGAGCGTCGCTTTACCTATTCAGAGCTCGCGGCCCAGTCCAACAGGTGCCTTAATTTTTTGAGTGCCCACGGAGTGGCAAAGGGAGACAGCTTTTACATGATGGCCCCTTCGGTGCCCGAGACCTGGTTTTCCAGTATTGCCAGCATCAAGGGCGGAATGGTTGCCGTTCCCACCGCGGACACCATGACCGTAAGGGAACTCGAATACCGCTTTGAAAGCTACCCCCCCCAGGCAATCCTTGCGGACGAAAAATCGGCCGTACTGATCGACGAGGCGCTAAAAAACATTGGAGTCACCCCCAAGCTCAAGATTATTCTTGGAGAGGCCAAGGGGTGGACAAGCTACGGGGAAGCCGCCAAGCAAAAGCCGACAGCCGAGGCCGCGGACACTAAAAGCAGCGACATCATTCTTTGCTTCTTTACTTCCGGCACCACGGGAATGGCCAAAAGGGTCGCCCACACGGCGGCCTCCTATCCGGTCGGCCATCTTTCCACCGCGAACATGGCAGGGATAAGACCCGGAGACATTCACAACAATTTGAGCCAGCCCGGATGGGCCAAATGGGCGTGGAGCTGCCTTTTTGCCCCCTTAAACATGGGCGCCACAACCACAGGATTTTTCTATGGACCCAAATTCGACACGGCGAAGTACCTGGGGGCGGTAGCCAAATACAAGGTAAATCTATTCTGCGCTCCGCCAACGGCCTGGAGGGCCTTCATGCTGCTCGATCTGGGAAAATTCGATTTCGGCGCGCTAAGAGAATCCTTAAGCGCGGGGGAACCGCTAAACCCGGAGATCATCCAGAAATGGAAAAAATATACCGGAACCGAAATCAGGGATTTCTACGGCCAGACCGAATCCACCGCCATGATAGGAAATCCCCCCTGGCATAAGGGCAAAGTCATACCCGGCTCCTTCGGACGGCCCTCTTTTCTCTACGACGTCGGTCTTGCCGATGACCAGGGCAACGAGATCACCAAGCCAAACGAAGTCGGCCACATCGTGGTAAAACTCAACAGGTGGCGTGCCTTAGGGCTCTTCGACCGCTACGTGGGCGATGAGGAGAAGATGAAGTCGGTCTTTATGAACAACTTCTACTATACGGGAGACCGGGCCTCGTTTGACGAAAAAGGATATTGGTGGTTTGTGGGCCGCGCCGACGACGTGATAAAATCCTCGGACTACCGGGTGGGCCCCTTCGAGGTTGAAAGCGCCCTGGTCGAGCACCATGCGATTGTGGAGGCAGCGGTTGTAGGCAGTCCCGACCCGCAGAGGTGGCAGCTCGTAAAAGGTTTCGTGGTGCTAAGACCCGGGGTTGAACCCTCACGGGAACTGGCCCTGGAAGTATTCCAACATTGCATAGAGGTGCTTGCGAAGTTTAAGATTCCGCGCATTATCGAATTTGTGCCCGAGCTTCCCAAGACGATCAGCGGCAAGATAAGACGGGTTCAGCTGCGCGCTTCGGAGCAGGAAAATAAGGAAAAGAACCAAAAAGGTCCGCAAGAATATTTCTATCAGGACTTCCCGGAACTTAGCTCTTCGGGGAAGAAAAAATAATTTTTCCGGGAAGCTGCCGGCCGACGCCGGCCCGCCGGCAGCTTCCTACCCCTTGCGGTTATCAGAATGTTGCGGTCAGGTTCAGGCCGCCGTAGACGTGGGTGGACTTTCCATCCAGAGAGTTTGCTTCAAGGTATTGACTGGCCTGGCTTGTAAGAGGCAGCCATAGTCCTATTTTAGGTGACACGGACAACCACTTGTTGACAGGAAAAGTAACGGCAGCGTCCAGAAGGCACGTATCGAAAGCTGAAAAACTTCCCGTGTTGCCGTTTGGCGAGAGGGTGTTTGTGTCGTGGTTTAAAATCAGGTATCCAAAGCTTGTTCCCAGATTCAGAGTGGTTCCCTTGCAGACACAATCGAGCATGGGCAATGGAATGGCCTTGCTCAGGTCGAGTTCGAAATACTCATCCGCCGTGTGCATAACCTCGCCGTAGGTTGTAAATGCCACAGTAAACCATGGGAAGTTGTAGCTTACCCCGCCAAAGAGTTCGTCTTCGTCCTCATTCAAAAACGGACCGTAGCCCATAGGATACTGGAGTCCGTAGTAGACGTTTCCAATCAGGACCGAGAAATTCTTGCACAGCTCCTTGGTATAGGAAACCGTAAAATCCGTTTCACTCCATTTGGAGTTGCCCTCCTCGTTTCCCATGGGCATTAACGGATTACTGCTGTCCCTGGAGGTATCGAAGTTGCCCCAGACATTGGCCGAAAATCCCTCCCAGGTGGCCGTGAAAGAAGGCTCGAGGACCGCGCTATCGCTGTTGGCCACGCCCCGGAATATATACTGGCTAAGTATATCGGTTGAAAAGCTTCCGGTTACGGGGTCATCATCGGCGCGCGCGGACTTGGAGGGTATGGCAACCATCAGCCACAGAAGCGAAAAAAGGATCAGAAAAAGAGTTGGAAGTGTTTTTGTAATGCGAAACGAGTTCATTGTTTGCCCCTTTCATGGTCAAAGCTGTAGAATAAGTCTGCGCGCGTAAGTGCTGCCGAGGCTGCCGGGATGAAGAAGTCTCTCCTCTTAAAAGACCCGGTTCTTTCTTTCCCGTATGATCTTATCGTCAGTTCTCTATACCTCACGGCGGTATGGGATTACAGGAGCAGATTTCAGGCCAACCGCCAGACAGTGTAGGATCTTTTTTGAAGGTTTTCCCACAAATGGGAATAAGATATTGGAATAACGGTTATTGATGCAATAAAATTAGTAGTGGGAGGTGTTTTTAACCCGGCTTGGAGGCGAACCGGATCTCGGCTTTACTATACAAAGATGTATCGCAAGAACATATTGACCCAATTTTGTTACAACTTTTAACTAAAAAGTCATTTTACCTTTTTGTACACAGGGGGTTTAGATGGATGAAAATGAAATTTTAGAGGCGCTGGCTGAAAATTTCTTCCAAGGCTGGGATGTTGCGCCCACAGGCGGAGGATTTTTGATTACTACCGACTGGGTATTTCCCAATAATGAAACAATAGAGGTCCATGTTCGCAGAGTAGGCGACAGGGACGATCTGTTCATCGTAACCGATGGAGGGGAACTGATAAATTTTCTTTTTTCGGAGGGCATAGATGCAACGCGGGACCCCGAATGCATCGGTATTCTGGAGGGGATAGCGCAAAACAGGTCCCTAAAAATAGCCGAGCACCAGATCGTTAGGGGCGCAAAGGTCGAAGAGATTGCCGGAGCGGTGCGCGTGGTACTCGAAGCCGTAAAGGAGGCCTCCTTTTCCCTGTGGCCCAGGATAAAGTCCAAGCCCGGCGCACCGATTCACTAGCAAAAGTTATGAGAAAAACCGCAAATCAGCCTTTTCGCAGCCTTGGCGGCATAACGAATACTCTGCGCAAACCTTCTTTCAAGGATATGGCGGAGGCCGGGCAGAACCGGGCGCAGACCCCGCAGCCAAGGCATGCGTTTTCATCTCTTTGGGCCACTGCGTCCGGGTTTATGGAAATTGCGTCGGTTGGGCACCACTGCACGCAGGTCCCGCACCCGGTGCAGGCTTCAGGATCGATAACGGAGATAAAGTAGGTCGAATTTATCATCGGCAGAGTCCCGTCGCGCCACCCCCTTAGCGTATCGCAACAATCCTTGCAGCAGTTGCAGATGCTGGTCTCGGGGCTGGATTCCCTGCCCGCCGGGTGAAAAGCCTTGTGGACCAGGCCTGCCTGTTCGGCTTCCTTCATGATTTTAAGGGCCTCACCTCGGGAGACCAACCTGGCGAAACCATTTGCGCTTGTGTGGCGCGCGGATTTACCGAAGGAAAAACAATTCTGTACGGGTGCATGGGTTTTGCAAGGTTCTCCCAAAAGACTCCTTCTCTGACGGCAAAAGCAGTGCCCAACGGCGATGTCGTCAAACTTTTCGATGATTTGCTCAACCGTCTGGCTGGGCACGATCAATTCCTCGACAGCCCCAAGGGTTTTATCCACCGGGATGATTCGAATGGCTTTGCCCTCGGCGCCAACAGAACCCGGAACCGTCCTGTCAACAGCGGGGGCGGCGGCAAAAAGAGGTGCGATCGCGTCATAATGGGTCTGGGTCTGATCGCGAAGGTCGGACAAGAGTTTTTCGAAAAGCGCGGCCAGTTCTTTTTCTTCCGGCGTTCCGGAAACCGGCCCCATGAATTTATATTCCATGAGCCCGACCATCATGAACGGCAAAAGCCTGTAGACCATAAGCCCCTTGGAATTGGGCTGGTTGAAAATGAGGCCCTTCCCGGCAAGGCTAAGAGCGAGGGGCAAGATTTTTTCCTCGCATAACCCGCTCGATTCGACCAGTTGTTTCATGGTCTGGGAGGGATTTTTGCGGAAAGAAACGATCAGATCCAGTTCGTCTTCGGCCTGGCCGACGACACGTTTAACGATTTCCACAGCCGTGTCGGTAAGCGGAAAGGGTACGAGTCCGAGCTTGCAGATGATCCCGGCGGCTCTTTTAAATTTTTCGCACAATTCGGTTTGAGGCATGGTCATCCTTTCTTTTGAGGGGGGTTACCCTTTCATTCGCCAGTCTTTTCGTTTTTTAGAAAAACCATCCCCAGGGGCGGCAGGGTAAGAGAAAGCGAGAAGTTCCGGCCATGGCTCGGGACAGGCTCCGCGTCGATACCCCCGAAATTACCGTAGCCGGAGCCTCCGTAGACTTTTGCATCGCTGTTTAGCAGTTCCCGCCAGCGGCCCGGAGCCGGGACGCCGAACCGGTATCCCAGGCGGGGCACAGGGGTAAAGTTTGCGGCCACAAATATCGTAGCCTCCCCGCTCGCAGATTTTCGAAGAAAGGCTATAACGCTTGAGTCCGAATCGTGGAAGTCGACCCACTCAAAACCTTCGGAGCTGAAATCGAGCCGATGCATGGCGGGCTCGAGGCGATAGAGGCGATTAAGGTCTCGAACCCAGCTTTGAACGCCCCTGTGGGAGGGGTGGTCGAGCAGTTGCCAGGCAAGACTGCGCTCGTGGTACCATTCGTCCCACTCTCCGATCTCGCCTCCCATGAAGATCAGCTTCTTGCCCGGCTGGCCGAACATATAGCCGAAGAGAAGCCTCAAATTGGCAAACTTTTGCCAATCGTCTCCGGGCATCTTGCGCAGAAGCGAGCCTTTTCCATAGACGACTTCATCGTGGGAGAGAGGAAGAATGAAATTTTCGAAAAAGGCATACCAGAGATTGAAAGTCAGCAGGTTTTGATGAAATTTTCGAAAAACCGAGTCCTTGGAAAAATAATCGAGAGTATCGTGCATCCAGCCCATATTCCACTTCATCCCGAACCCCAGGCCGCCAAGATAGGCGGGTCTTGAAACCATGGCCCAGGAGGTGGATTCTTCGGCAATCGTCTGCACATCGGGATATTCGGTGTAGACGGCTTCGTTGAAGCGCTTTATGAACTGGATGGCTTCCAGGTTTTCCTTGCCTCCGTGGATGTTGGGAGTCCATTCGCCCTCGTTTCTGGCATAGTCGAGGTAGAGCATGGAGGCCACGGCGTCTACTCGCAACCCATCGGCGTGGTACTTATCCAGCCAGAAGAGCGCGCTGCTGATCAAAAAGGCCCTCACCTCGTAGCGGCCGTGGTTGAAAATATAGCTGTTCCACTCGGGATGGTAGCCTTTGCGCGGGTCCTGATGCTCGAAAAGGTAGGTGCCGTCAAAGAAGGTGAGGGCAAATTCATCGCCGGGAAAATGCGAGGGCACCCAGTCCAGAATAACGCCGATTCCGTTTTGGTGGAGCACATCGATTAGGAACATCAAATCCTGAGGGGTCCCGTAGCGTGAGGTGGGGGCGAAGTAGCCGCTTGTCTGGTAGCCCCACGATCCGTAGAAGGGATGCTCCATGACCGGTAGAAACTCGACGTGGGTAAAACCCATTTCCTTTACATATTGGGGAAGGCATTGGGCTATCTCGCGGTAGCTCATCCACCGGTCGCCCTCCCGGGCAACCCGCTTCCACGACCCCAGGTGCAGTTCGTAGACGGAGTGAGGGGCGTCCAGGCTGTTTACTTTTGCCCGGCCGGCCATCCACTCACGGTCTTCCCATTCGTAATCCATATCCCAGACGATCGACCCGGTTTTGGGCGGGTTTTCCCAGTGGTTGGCGAAGGGGTCTCCCTTATCGACCTCGTAGCCGTTTTCCTTTGAAACGATGTGATATTTATATATGTCGCCCTGAGCCAGTCCGGCGATGAACCCTTCCCATATACCCGAGCCGTCCCATCTGGGCCCCAAAATATGGGCGTTTGGCTCCCACCCGTTGAAGTCTCCGATTACCGAAACCCTCTGGGCGTTAGGAGCCCAGACAGCGAAATAGACTCCGGCTTCGCCCTCGAAGGCGGCAAGGTGAGAACCCAACTTTTCGTAGAGCCGGAAATGACTGCCCTCTTTAAAAAGGTAGGTATCGTGCTCGGTTAGCAGGCTGAAGCCATGGCGGACTGCGGGGTTTCCCATGATCATTCCTTTTTTGCACTCGAAAGTTATATGGAAGTGGTAAGGCATAAATCGTTTAGTGTCCAATCTTAAGACTTTAAGGCTCGAATGCAAACGACAAAAAGCAACAAGCTCTAAGGCAGGCATATTTGCCATAGAAGAAGGGGAAGAAATTTACCGTTTTAAAGAGTTCTCCCATGCGAAAGCGTTAAGGGTCATTTGGCTGATTGAGGCTATCGCGGCTGGAAGAAGAGTTGAGGAAGATATTTGAAGCAAGCGTGGCCGGAAGTATCCAGGCGGCAAGATCGATTGAAGCGGCCCCGGCCTTTAGTCAAAATTGATCAGTTCATCGCACACATAGAGAGGCCTGTTTTTTATCTCATCGTAGATACGGCCAAGATACTCTCCCAATATCCCGATGCAGATGAGTTGAACACCTCCGAGAAAAAGAATGGCAACAAAGGTAGAAAGCCAACCCCGAATGACGGACTGGGAATAGAAGAACTTTTCAACCAGGCCGTAAATAATCAGACAAAAGCTCAGCAAGGAGCAAAGAAAGCCAAAAACGGAGGAAACCTTAAGAGGAATCTGGGAAAAGGAGAGGATCCCGTCAAGGGCAAATTTGACCATTTTTTTGAAGGGATATTTCGTTTCACCCGCAAATCGTTCGTGGCGGACATACTCGAGCCTGCACTGCCTGAACCCGACCCAACTGACCATACCTCTAAGAAACCGGTTTTTTTCCCTCATTCGATTGAGCGCATTGACAACCCGCCGGTCCAGCAGGCGAAAGTCTCCGGTATCCTGGGGAATATCGACGGCGGTAAGCTTTCTTAGCAGCCAATAGAAACCGGCCGCAGTCCATTTTTTAACCCGGGTCTCGCCCTCTCTTTTGACCCTTGTGCCGTAGACCACATCGAAGCCGTCTTTCCACTTTTCCACCATCTGCGGAATGATCTCCGGGGGGTCCTGAAGGTCGGCATCGATAATCACCACCGCGTCCCCCCTTGCCTTGTCCAGACCGGCGGTCAAGGCCGCCTGGTGGCCGAAATTTCTCGAAAATCCTATGAGTTTGACGTGTGGGTCTTGGGTGCAAAGCTGCCGTGCAATCGGGAGGGTCTTGTCGCGGCTGCCGTCGTTTATAAGGATAAGTTCGTAGTCCAGGCCGATTGCGGCCATGACCGCCGTAACTCTTCGGTACATCTGCTCTATAACCAACTCTTCATTAAAGAGCGGCACGACTATGCTAATCAAAGGTTCCATGACAAACTCAGTTTCCCGAATCCGAGGTTTTGGCTCATTGTCCATTGCAGGGCCATTTTTTGAGTCCGCTTCCCAGATAGAGTTCGTATTGGCGGTGGAGGTTGCCGCCTATCGCGCGATCCAGGGGTTTTACCGACTGGAAATAGCCGGTAAGGGCGGCTATATCACGGCTACCGCCTTTAGGCACCAGGATGAGAGCATCCCAGCCCGTTTTGGGCCCGCTCCACAGATCGTACTGGCTGCGGCGCGGCGTGCCGGGGGAGTGCCAGGTGTAGACCCTTGGCTGTCCGGGAACATAAAAGGCCAGTTCGGAGGAGACCATGCGGTCGAAAGTGAGCAGGAAGGTCGTTTTCGGGTGAGGGGTTTTGGCAAGGGCCCGGCCCGCTTGTCTTCCAAAATGCCCCCAGCCCTCGACCCTATCGATCACTTTATCCGCAATACGGTAGGGCACGAAAGGGGCCCAATACGGCAGGCCGTAAGTAAAAAGAGCCATTATCGCGCCAACGATGATTCCCTTTTTAAAATAGGGTCTCCAGGAATCCATCCTTGTTCCGGCCGAGATATTCCCACAGGCCCATGCGGCAAGGAGCACCATTCCCGCCGTGTAGGTCGCCGCCGGCCAATTGGCCTGGATTTTCTGGCGCAGGCTCAAGGCCGCGATGCCCGCCAGGGGAAGTATACTGAAGGTCAGCAGATAGAGCGCACGCCGGTCCAGGGACTTCAAACGCACGAGCAGGGCCACGGACAGGCAAACAAACAGGACCCAGGTTACGGGGGAAATGAGGCCGATTTGCCCCCCGAGGAAAGAGCCAAAGGTTAAAATAAAGGCCGAGCGGCTTCCACCGAAGTGACCTTCCGTACAGTGGAGCAAGGCCCATCCGTGGTGCGCGTTCCATATCAGTGTCGGAATCAGGAAGGAGAGGCCCAGAAGAGAGGCCAGGTAGAGGCGGGGGGATTTGAGCAGGCCTCTATCCTCTTTACTGACCACGGCGTAGACAAACATCAAAACGATAAACCCGCCCATCACCTGTTTGCTTAGAAGCCCAAGACCGATCACCACCCCAACGGCCAACCACTCGACAAAAGCGGACTTTCTTTTTTCCAGCCCCGCCCATAGAAGATAGAGCGCTATGGACCAAAAGCACATAAGAGGCGTATCGATAGTCATGACGAAGCCAAGGGCGGCCGCCCCCGGGGAGGCCATCGCCACAGCAGACGTCCAAAAGGCGGTACGCGCGTCGTACATTCTTCTTGCAAGCAGGAAAACGGCCGTCGTCGAAATGGCCCCGAAGACCACCGAAGGCAGACGCACGCCCACGGGGTTCGAACCGAACACGTGGGTAAACAAGGCGATGATCCAGGCAACCATCGGAGGTTTTTCGAAATAGCCCCAGGCAACCTGTCGGGACCATTCCCAATAGTAGGCTTCATCGGCAGCGAGGCTCAGCCTGGAGATAAACAGGTAGAGGAGCTGAACGAGGGTCACCAGAGCAAGCAAAATCAAAAAACGTCTATTCCAGTTTACCGCGCTTTGTCCTGGAAGCGATCCCCCTGGTGACCGGGGGCCCGCGCCAGACAAACCCTGTTTGGAAGAATTTAGAGACATAAAATTTTACCTATGTTCACGATGTTGCTTTTTAACGATTCGCATGGAAGGCTTTCTAAAAACCTCCCGGCAAAACCTCGATATTCCAGGGGCGATCGCCTCCGCGCCATGGGCCGGCAGCGATTGGTGAGCGCAGGTTTGACTACACGGGTAACAGCCATGGGCAATCTCATAATGGAATCGCATTGCCAAGTCAAGGCTATAAGCAATGAAGGGCCATCGCGCGCGGTGTGGCCAGGCAAAGCCGCCGCACTAGAGTCCAACGCCCCTCCCCTCCTCCGGCGGCAAGGTTGCTGATTGAGGCTCACGCGAAGACGCGAAGGCGCGAAAAAAGAGATCAAAGAGACACAACAGGAAACGTGTCCGGGTTCAATTCTCGCGGCTTCGCGTGGGACAAAAAGAGCTTAAGTCAACACTATTGTCCTCCGGCGGTCTCCCTAGAGACGAAAACCGATATTGGGAACCGGCCCCGAGAACATTCCAGCGGCGGGGCAGTTTGACAGATTCCTTCCAGAAGCTCATAATGGGTTGCCAAGATTGTGCAGGATTTTTAATATCGTGTAAATTCGTAATGTTATGATATCTTTTAAGACAGGAACAGGTAGAGCCTGACTGCCCTTCGGGAAAGCTTGCAAGCAGAGGACCCTACACTCGTTTTGACCGAATACGGAGAGTCGCACTGGAAATAGTTTACCTGCCTTGCGAGGGCATGGTTTCGAAGAGGGTAAAATTGATATCCCGACAGGAGAAAAGGTAGAATTGAACATACAAGTCGATCAAAAAAAGCCCGGGGTTTTTGTGGTGTCGCTTGAAGGCAACCTCGACATGAGCGTATCGCCGAAAGTAAGAAAGGTTCTGCTTTCCCTTTTGCGCAAAGGTGGTTCGCACATAGTCGTGGATCTAAAAGACGTTGCCTACATAGACAGCTCGGGGATCGCCACCTTCGTGGAATTCCTTCAGCTTTCCCGCAAAACAAAAGTACGGTTTTCTCTTGCGGGCGCATCCGCGCGGGTCCAATCGATTTTCGACCTGGCTCATCTTAAAACCATCTTTGAGATGGCCCCCGATGCCAAAGCGCTGCTCGAGGGGCAAAGGGGCTCCGAGGAGAGCCCCGCGAGACCATGACAAGGATTTGTAATAGAATCTCGCGGGCGTCCAGGCGTACCTGCGGTTACTCTTAGAGGAAACTTTAGAGGAAATTTCATGAAGATCTCCAGGGGGATTCACGGCCTCAAGGGGCTCGGACGATTTGGGGCCATCTGCGGGGTGCTCGTAAAGCACGGGTTTGGAGACATTCTCGAAAGGGTGCTCAATACCAAAAGTTCGGACCCACAGATCGAACAGGAGCGGGAGATTCCAAGGGCTTTTCCCTCGGCCCGCCGAATCCGGCTGACCCTGGAGGAGCTGGGACCCAGTTTCATTAAGCTCGGGCAGCTCATGAGCACGCGCGCAGACCTTTTCCCCCCCGAATACATATCCGAGTTCAAAAAGCTCCAGGACATGGCCCCCTCGGTTCCCTTCGCGGAAGTAAAGGCGGTCATGGAGCGAGAACTCAAACGCCCTCTTCCGGAAGCCTTCGCGCTTTTTGAGGAAAAACCGATCGCCGCGGCTTCGGTTGGCCAGGTGCATATCGCCAGGCTCCATTCAGGCGAAAAGGTCGCGGTAAAAATCGTTCGCCCCGGAATAGACCGCCGCATAAAGGAAGACCTGCGCCTCATGTATTTTCTGGCCGCAAGAGCTGAAAAAGCCCTCGAAATCGGCAGGGTGGTCGGTGCAACCAATATTGTCCGGGAATTCGAACGCAATATCATGCGAGAACTGGACATGTTGATAGAGGCCGCAAGCATAGAAAAATTCGGTTCAAATTTTCGGGACGTTTCCGAAATTTACATCCCCGCCGTCCATTGGGACTACACTACCCGCTCGGTGCTCGTCATGGAGCACATCGACGGGATCAAGATGGACCAGGTGGAGGAAATCCGCGCCGCGGGGATCGACCCCAAGGAAGTGGCGCTCATCGGATTGCGCTCGTTTTCCCGCCAGCTTATGCTCCACGGCTTTTTCCATGCCGATCCCCACCCGGGAAACACGATAGTCATGTACGACGGCCGGGTGAGCCTTGTGGATTTTGGAATCACGGGCTACCTGGACGAAGAAACGATGCGCCAGATAGCCCACCTGTTTTTGGGATACGCCGAACACGACTACGCCATGGTAATGGAGGCGCTCATGGAAGCGGGCCTCATTAACGAAGACATGGACCTCAAAGCCTTTCGAAACGATCTAAAGGACGTAAGCGAATCTTTCTACGGACGTTCTCTTCAGCACATCTCGGTAAAAGACGTCTATGACCAGATGATGGAACTCGTGCTCAAATACCGCATCCGGCTGCCAAGAAACCTGCTTTTGCTTTTTAAGACATTTATCCAGACAGAGGCGCTGGGGAAAATACTGGGAAGCGATGCGAGCATCCTCGAGGTAACCCGGCCCTTTGCGAAAAAACTGCTCCAACGCGAGCTAAACGGTCGCAGCGTCTTAAAAAATCTCGACCGGGAGGGACGCATTCTTAGCGGCTATGCCAGGACCATCCCCAAGCACATAGACTCTATCCTCAGGCAAACGGCCGAGGGACGCCAGAGAATAGAACTTCGCCACTCAGGTTTCGAACAGGCCCAGTCAGCCGTTGAAAAGGGCGTAAACCGGCTGACGGTAGGAGTCATAATAGCCGCCTCCATTATAGCCGGGGCGATGATTTTAAATTCGAAGCAAAGACTGCTTGCCGTGACTTTCACGTTTTTAGGCCTCAAAGCCGTCTCTCTTACCGCCCTCTTGGGACTGGCAGGCTACGCCGTGGCGACGCTTCTGGGCATCTGGCTTATCGTTTCCATTTTAAAATCGGGCAAACTCTAAGTTAGAGGGCCTGGCAAGGGCGGGAGAAAAAATTTTATTTTTGAGCGGCCCAAAGAGTGCGGCCGCTCAAAAGCAACCCTGGCGCCGGACCATCCCCAAGCGGGGATTGCCGCACTTTTG
>JAJXYD010000014.1 GCA_021780695.1 Deltaproteobacteria bacterium | reverse complement strand
TCGGTGGCTGAAAAACAAGTAGCACTCAACGGGGAGGTCGTAAAGATGACAAACGCGCTCGCCCGTGCTCAGTGGACTCCTGAAAGCATTTGGGAACCGCGTATTGTCGCCCTGGTCGCCTCGAAAATACGGGCAGACGACGAGGATTTTTTTACTTACAAAATCCCTGTAGCGGAATTGACCGGGGTTTCAGACGAAAATCTGAGCGGCGACCAATACCGGGAGATCGCCCGAAGCATCTCCCACCTTGGCAAGGCCGTGGTCCGCATTCAGGGCAGCAAGCCACGCAATTTCCGTCAATATAACGTGTTTGCCATGTGTGGTTACGAAGATGGTTATTTAATCGCAAATTTCCACCCGGACCTAAAGCCGCATTTCCTGCATTTGAAGGAACAATTCACCGCGTACAAGCTTCTTGAGTATCTGTCTCTGCCCAGCATCTACAGCCAAAGGCTTTTTGAAATACTGAAGTCCTGGAATGATCAGCCGGAAGCTACAATAGCTCTTTCTGAACTGCATGAGATGTTGCGTGTTCCAGATTCTTTCAAAAAAGATTTTCGAAATTTCCGGTTGCGGGTACTAGAAAAAGCTCACAAAGACCTCAGCGAAAAGACCACCCTCCGGTATGCCTGGGAACCGATCAAGGAAGGTAAAGCCGTTACTGCGATTAGATTTGTGTTCCGCCGCAACGAAATAGCCAAGCTGGAAAAAGCCAAAAAGCAGCCTGAGTATAAACCGGCCCTCGATTGCTGGCAGGCCAAGAAAAGGGCTAAGGAACAATGCCCTATCCGGCAACGCGGCACGGGTGGCAAGGGAAAGTGTAAAATCTGTTTGGAGCGGCTTACGATTGAGCAATTCGGCGTTTAAATACAACCCAAGGGGGGCCTTACTGGTCAGTGCCCCCCGTACACCTTGCTTCGGTGACCGATCCGAACAACCAGGACCAACACCTCTTCTTCCCGAATTTCGGCCACGATCCGATAGTCTCCAACCCGGTATTTCCAAAGGCCAGCCAAGTTGCTCTTTAGGGAATCGGCCAATTCTCGCGGGTCGGCAGCGGTTGCGATACGCTCGTGCAGGTACTTGCGGATGCGCTCCTGGACCGGGCGATCCAAAGCCGATAACTGTTTTTTGGCCGTCTCGGCCAACTCAATCCGCCAAGCCAAGTTCCCGCTCCACTTCATCGAGAGTGTAGGTGCGTTCTTCTCCCTTTCGGATTCGTTGCAAAACCTGCTCGGCAAGGTAGATGTCTTCAAGATCGTCGAGGTGCTCAAGGATGGCTTCTCGGATGTAAAACGCTTTTGACCTGCCGGTACTACTGGCCAACGCATCGAGTCTGCGTTCTGCTTCCTCTGGTAAACGAACGGATGTAGGCATGATAATTTCTCCTTATTCTGAATACGTGTATTCACGATAACACATCAACTTCGAGAATACAAAGAACTTGGTCTCTGCCCCTAAAATGCGTTTTAAGCCCGTTTTCCGGATCGGGCCGTACAAAACTACGTCTTCAGGCTTGATCGCGGGAAAACCCCGGCAAGAACAAAGCAGGCTCGGGTTATTTTTTGTTCAGCCCTGACACAAAATCTGCCAAAGTAAAAAGGTGCGCCCGGGTCGGGTGACATTGAGGCGTGAAACACTTGCAACTGTTCAAGTTAACCCCAAACTGAACGAATCGACACACCTATGCGATACACACTTGGAGAAGCAGCGAAGGCGACGGGCAAGAGTAAAGCGGCTATTTCGCGGGCGATCAAGAATGGCTCCATGTCAGCCGAAAAGCAGGATAACGGCTCTTACAAGATCGACCCCGCCGAACTCCATAGGGTTTACCCCGCTTTAAAGGCTGAACAGGAAACGCAACCGTTCAGCGTCAACCCTGGTGAAGCAGGCGAACTTAGGGAGCTTCAGGCCAGGCTTGAAGCGGCGGAGCAACGCCTGCGGGACAAGGACAATGTTATTGACGATCTGCGCCGGCGCCTCGATGCGGAGAGCGAAGAACGTCGACGGACGCAGGCCGTGTTAACGGGGCTGCTGACCGATCGGAGGGAAAGGCGGGAAGCGGCGGCGCCGAAAAGGGGATTTTGGCGCAAACTGTTTGACCGATAGAGGGTGTTTCCGATCATGGCTTTAAGGCTCGGGCTTCAGTATCTGAGCGCCGGAATCTTTCAGAACCTTCCACGCGGCCCCGGCTTTCCGCGCCGGAATTCGCATCCATCTTTCTTGAAAGCCTGGCGCGGCGTCTCTGTCGTCGATTCCGAGAGAGCGCAACAGCGCGGAATAGTCGGGCTGTCGCATCAAATACCCAACTGATTGAACAGGTCGTCGGCGTCCTTGGCGTGGTGGACGTCCTCGCCGCGTTCGCTTTTCGCCAGCGTTTCCCTCGTCAATTTGTTCGGCACGCGCATATCGAACGGCAGGGCCTTTTCCTTGGCAACCTTGGTCAAGGCGATGCGCATCAGATCCGACACGGTCAACCCCATCTCGGCCAGCACGGCGGCGGCTTCCTTTTTCAGCGTTTCATCAACTCGCGCCCGGACAAACGTTGTTGCAGCCACGATCAACCTCCTGTTTAAGTTGAGCTTATATTGTAGCTCAATTGAGCTACAATATCTAGATCCGCAGCCTGCCCGCGAAACGGAAATTTTAGCACGCCAAGGCTTGCAGGTTTACATAACGCCACTTCCCGGACCCTGGCGCGCCCTCCAATCCCGGTTTCGGACTGTCTCGGGCGATACGGGACGATTTAGACACCCCGGAAAAGCCCTCGATAATCCTCAGAGTCGATCTTTTAAAAGCTTGCTGAAACGTTGATTTTCTAGCCTTAATTGCCACGGAATTTTCGGGGCTTTGGGCTTACGTGTGCCACGAATGCGTCCAGTGGCTTAATTACAGGTCCAGAGTGAGTTCTCGATAACAATGCTTGCCCTGATGAATAAGGCAGCCATGCACTTCGGGAGCCACCCGAAATTCTATGCCCAATGTCTTGAGCCAGGCTTCCACCCGGTAAAATCGGAATTGTTCACGAAGGCGCCACTCGGCTCCCTGGACATTCCTCGAACAACATGCGGATAAATGCCGATTTATATGAGGGCAGTTTCCTCTCGTTTTGCATGGCTATCACAAGGTAATCCGGCTCGAACAAATGATCCAGCGGCAGCAGCGCCACTGTGTCCCTCCTTGTCGAAAACACATCGGGCACGACACTGGCAAAGGCGATGCCGACTCCAATTTCTACGCATTTGAAACTCAATTCCACGTTGGAAGATTCCATGATCACATTGTAATTTATTTTAAATTTTCGAAATCGTCTTTCCAGGTCCTCACGATGGGGAGAATTTGCATCCTTTGGGGGTAGAACCAGCGGATATTTTATAATGTCAGCCAGGGCCGGCTTCTTCATCCGCGTCAAGGGATGGTTTTCCGGCGTCATCAGCACCGTTTGCACCCGCTTCCAACGGATCGATGTCAATTCGCCCCGCAGGTTCGAATCCAGTATCAGGCCAAAATCGATAAGGCCATTTTTGAGAAGATGGATAACGTTGTGTTGGGACCGGTCCAGAACGGTCATGCCTACCTCAGGAAATTGCTCCCTGTACACTTTGATGACAGGCAGAAAAAAATTAATGATGGTCGTAAAAGGGGCCGCTATCTTTAACCGCCCTTCCCGCATATTCTTGAGCGCGCCGAGGTCTTCCGTCAACGCGTCATAGCCCTCGATAATTGCCGTCGAAAACTGCAAAAATCTTTCCCCGGCCGATGTAAGACAAATTTTTCGTTTGTCGTTACGGTCCAAAAGCTGGCAGTCCAGCTCATCCTCAAGACTTTTGATCTGCCGGCTCAAGGCCGACTGGGTGCGAAAAGTGGCTTCGGCTGCCTTGGTGAAGCTGCCGAACCTGACCACATTGTAAAATCCTATGATTTGCTGCCATTCCATTTTTTTGATCCCGCCACCTGAACTCTGGACCCTAGACTCTGGAACCGGAAGATTTTGGCTCATCCAGCAAACACGTACCTGGTTGAAGATCATCCGGGGGCGGAACCCGTGAGAAAAACCCCAGCGGGCACGGATGCGCCAATCCGGCCACACCTACGCCTTCATAACGACAAAGCAGGGGAGGGCTTTGCGTGGGCAACGGTTTGCAAGTTCCGCCATCTTCCCCATGTTCTTCATCCGTGTCTAAAGGAGCAGCCCCTGTGGCTCGTGGAGGAGAAGGAAAACAACCTGAATCAAAAAAGCAGCATCGAACGCAGTGGCATACAGCCTGAATCGAAGTCCATCGAAAACAAGTACTCATAACTCACATAAAAAGTACTCATTTGACTCATAACCAACTCTAGCCTGATCATAGGTGCAACTCAACCGGAAAGTGAGCAAAGGGGAGGGAAAAAGCCATGAAACATTCGCTCCAACCAGGTCTGGTTTTTAATTTTGCCTTCGTGATCCCGGAATCCAAAACCGTTCCCTATCTTTACCCGGAATCGCCTGAATTTCAGGCCATGCCCAGGGTACTGGCCACCGGATATATGGTCGGATTGATCGAGTGGGCATGCATTCAGGCGGTCAATCGACACATTGACTGGCCTGATATTCAAACCGTTGGAATCGGCGTGAATCTCAGCCATATTGCTGCGACTCCTCCCGGATTGACTGTCACTATAAAAGGAAAACTCGAAAGCATCGAAGGTCGCAAACTCTTGTTTTCCATCGTGGCACATGATGGTGTCGATACGATCTCCGAGGGAACCCATGAGCGGTTCATTATCGACGCAACCCGGTTCAATGCCAAAGTATTTGAAAAGGGCCACATTCCATAAGCTTCTGTTTTTCCAGCTCTTCTGTGTCCATAACACGCAACCCAACCTGCAACGACGAAAGGGGTTAAGAAAATGGAACATGATTCCGGCAACAGCCTCAATTGTGACAGACCCGTGATCGCGTTTATGAGCGATCTTGGCACCACGGATGATTCTGTTGGGATCTGCAAGGGGCTCATGCTCAGCGTCTGTCCCAACGCCCAGATCGTGGATATCTGCCACTCCATGACCCCCTTCGACGTTCAGGAAGGCGCCAGGTTGATTGTCGATCTACCGCGTTTTTTCCCGGAAGGCCGCACGGTCTTCGCCACTACCACCTATCCTGCCACAGGAACAACAGCGAGATCCGTGGCCCTGAGGATTAAAAAAGCTGCCGTGGGAGGAGCCAGGGGCCAGTGGGCCGGACCCGGACCTGGCATCCAGCGCGGCGACGGCGGTTATGTCTTTGTGGCGCCCAACAACGGCCTGTTGACCACCGTCATCGAAAAACACGGCTATATCGAGGCCTATGAAGTGACATCCACCAAGTTCATCCCCGAAAACCCCGAACCCACATTTTTCAGCAGAGAGATGGTCGCCCTACCGGCGGCGGTGTTGGCATCCGGCATCTCTCTTTCCGAGATCGGACGGCCGCTCGAAGATTCCGAGATCGTCCGGTTCCGGGTAAATGATGCCAGGCACGACGCCAACGGAACCATCTTGGGGGAGATCGTCGCTATAGATTTTCCCTACGGTAACATCTGGACGAACATATCACGTGAGGACCTGGAGAAAAAAAGCATTACGTATGGAACATCATTAAAGATAACCATAGATCATATCTTCAATCTGGAACTAACCCTTACGCCAACCTTTGCGGATGCCGGGGATATAGGTGCCGTCGCGGCTTATATCAACAGCAGAGGTTATCTGTCTCTAGGCCGCAATGCGGCAAACCTGGCCCATCAATACAATTTCAAACCCAATATGCCGATATGTCTGTCGGCAATGTAGACTTTCCCTGTACTGGATTATCACATGCCCATTATACGGTATCGCAAAGAATTCTGCAGACCACCCAATTCGCGCTCCGAGCACCTCCGATGCGTTGCCTATCTTGATACCGATATTAGCGATTTACTTCCATATCTCAACAGAACTCTTAACGGTCACCAGTATTTTACCGATCCTCCTGCACTCACGTTAAAGCTTCCGGGAAAACTGGTAACTCTCCATGCTAACGATATTTCAATCAACATCGTCCACGACGAATTCGAAGCTGATACTATACTGGAGTGGTTAAAAGAGAAGGCAAACGACACGTGGAACAGACGTCATGAGATCCAACCGAAATTCGCAGTTGCATCCAAACCTCGCGTGCTGAATGTCCTGAGGCTGCTACCCAAAACAAACTGTGGCAAGTGCGGCTATTCAACGTGCATGGTCTTCGCCGTCATGATATGCGAACACGCTGCCCTGCCTCATGACTGCCTTTTTCTTGATGATACGCACCTTAAAGAAATTGATGAATATATCGGACGGTTCTAAACAATCCTGTAGGGGTCTGCTCACGAAACGGCTCTTGTAGGTCGGGTAGCCTGGAGCTGGCAACAGTTCCAGGCTACCCGACGACCCAATGAGTTGATAATTTGGATATTCCAAAGTACCCCCTGCATATTCGCTTCCCTAATGGGGGTAACCCCAACGTTCGTGCGACCAGCCGCAATTCAATCAAATATAGCTGAATTCATTGCACAATCATGCGTCGTACAGTAAGTCCCAGGGAGCCTGATGGGGTGGATTGCCAAAAACAACTGTTTTTGATCACGGTTCAAGCACCTTGTGAAACCCGCACCGGCTCTCAGTTTTTCGGGGTCATCCTCTCAAGGGTTTTTGACCATCTTACGGAATACGCACCCATTTGCGGCTGGTCGCACGAACGTTGGGGTTACCCCAAGAAGGACTGATAACAAAGTGTCTCGTTATTCTGTAAAAAGTACATGGTCGCAAGGGGGGGTAGCGGTTGTTCGAGGAACCGATCCGGTTTTAAGGACGATGGCAAAAATAAAAGATCCAGAACGTTGGGTGTGAGCAGAGGTTGAGTTGGCCAGCGACCGTAGGGTTTCGGATACTTACTTTTTGCCATTGGCCTTGGCCTAAAGTTCTAAATCCTCCTCCATATCCAGTTCCCATGCCCCCAACTCCAATTCTTTCTCCTTCTCCAATTCCCTCTCCAACTTCAACTCCTTGCACCCCAGATTCAACTCCTCGAATCGTTGACTCGACTTCTCCTTGATTAGTTCAAGCCCCGCCTCTGAGCCGAGCTCCAAGAAACGGTCCAAGTCCCCTTGGGCGATAAGTTCACAGATAAACCCGGTTGCAAGGCTCAACCGCTCCCCGTTGGCCAGGCCCCGATCAGGTCGAAAGTCGGGGTCTTTCGCGATAGCCTGCCTCGCCTCGACTGCGACCGACAATTGGGGATATAGCTCCAACACGGTATCAAGCGGCCTTTGCCTGGACTCGTTTTCCGCCGCATTCCAAAACGCTTCGGCAAGTTCGCGCGGCTGTGCGTTTTGGCGGCGTTCCTGCTCTCTTCGCTGCTGCTGCGCTTTTTGCTCCGCTTGGCGTTCCCGCTCTTTTTGGTCCCGTGCTTGATCGAGCGCAGCCGCAAGCCTTGGGCCGGCGAAACGAAGTATTGTTTCCGCGCTCGATTCTGAATGCTCGGTGGTGGCGAATTCTTCGAGCTCCGTTAACCTCTTTTCGAGCGGATACCGGTCGTGTTCCAGCTCTCGGCGCCTGTCCATCCATGCGTCACGGCGTTTCTTGTAGCCCACCGCCCGATATAGCGTTAAAACGCCCCCGGCTTTTTCGGGACATGTCTTCTCGTGGGCTGCATAGAGATCTTCAAGCGCCTTGAGCTTCGGTTCCACATCGGCTTTCTCCCGTATCGCCCAGGCGCGGATCGCCGCAGCCAGGTCTTTCTTTCTTGTATCCCAAACGAATTCCAGGGAAGCCGGGCCCCCGCCCTTGATCGCGAGCTCGCTCGCAAGTTCCGGGTCCCGCAGAACCGCCCGGCGTTCGGCCTCCCCGGTCTGCCACTCCGGACTTTGCCGTCTTTGCGCTGCTGCGAGCTCCTCTGCGAGGACAGACTTTTCTTTTTCGAGCCGGTCCTCTTCCTGCCTCCAGACCGCAAAATCGCGCAGGTACTTCGCGTTCGTTAAACGCCAAAGATTCTCGCGCGGGGGCACGTGATCGGCCAGCTCCTTTTTTTTGGCGTTAAACCGCTCTAGCGCCTCTTTGGCTGCAACCTCAACCTCCCCCCCGACCTCTTCGCTGCAATCCCGCACCACCTCCTTCCATTCCTTTGCCAGCTCGTCAAACGAACGGCCCTCCAGGGCGGTAGTTCCAGCATCCTTTATGCGCCAGTTTTTTCTTTCTCCGTCCCATCGCACACTGATCCCCGCTGCTGCGATCCGGTCGCTCGAAGACGATTCGATACGGATTTTCTCGGCCCTGGCTCGCGCTTCGGCCTTTCTTCCGGCCTCTTTTCTCTCGACCTCGATGCGCTGTTCCTCCGCCTTCATAGCGGCTTCCATCCGCTTGCGGGCCTCGGAGAGATCGATGATCTTTGCCGAAATCCCCCGGACTTCTTCGCTTTGCTCGGCTACCTTGCGGCCGGCGTCCCCGTGATCGGTCGAAAGGCCCCGACGCTCCATCTGAATGACGTTTGGCCCTAGATGTAGGGTCGGTAAGCGCTCGATCCCCTGCGCCTCCAAACTCCGGTGGTCCACCCGGGCCTGGTGGCCGGCGCGGGAAAGGGCCTTGTTTGCAAGTTCGGCCCACCGCTCCCTTAAACCTTCCATCCGCTCCTTCGCGGTCGGAAGGCCGAGGTCCCGAAGTTTTTTGTCGCTCATCTCGAGGGCGGTTTTATCCGTAAGGCCGGTCGGCGTGATTTTGCGCGTGGTAAGAAGTATGTGGGCGTGATGGTTGCGCTCATCTCCGGATCTGCCGGGTTTGTGGATCGCGATGTCTGCAACCAGGCCATGCTCTTTGACCAGCTCGCCGGCAAACTGCTTGACCAGGTCCTCCCTTTGTTTGCCGGAAAGTTCCATCGGAAGCGCGACTTCGATCTCTCTGGCAACTCGCGCGTCTTTTCGCCTCTCCGCAGCCTCGGCAGCGTTCCAAAGCTTTTCGCGATTGACGACCCAATCCGGCGTGCCTTCAAGAGCGAGAATCGCTGTGTAGGCGACTCCGCCTTTCCGCGTATAGTCATGGACCAAACCGGTCCTCTCGTCGGCGATTCTTTCGGCCCCTCGGTAGGCCGCCGATGCCGTGGCGCTTCTCCCCTCACCTCGGCTTATCGACTTAATGCACATGTGGTAGATCGCCATCTTTTTTCTTTTCTTCTTTGGCGTTAAACCGCTTTTGCCTTTGGGGGTGTCGGGGGCGGATACGCCCCTGACCGCACGGACTTGGCGTAGCCAAGTCGAAAGTGCGCTCTTCACACGGCAGAGGGCCTCAAGACCTACCGCCGTGGCGTAAAAACTATTACCACATTTTTATCGCGGCCCGGAAGAATATTGTGATAAATATTGGACGCCAAAGAAAAGAGATTTTAGAAAACAGCGGACAACAGGAAAAGGAACAATCGTGGCCGAGGATAGACTGAAAAAAATAGACGAGCAGATATCGAAACTCAAAGCTCAAAAGCAGGCCTTACTTAACCGGGACAGAGCCAAGGATCGCAAACTAAGAACCAGGCGTCTCATCCAGATCGGGGCGATTTTTGAAAAATGCCTGGAACTGAATTCCGTGGAGGAAGCCGAAGTTCTCGCCAGGATCGTAGCCGAGAACCCCGGAAGCATCGAGGAGCTAAAACACCTGTTGAGATCCTCCCCGGTCTCACCACCGCAATCGACATCGGATATGGACCCTCTCACCGTCAAAATCGACTATGAGGAAAAGGACCTGCAGAAACGAGTCAAGGAAGCGGGTGGCAAGTGGGACAAGGAGAAAAAAGCTTGGATTCTGCCCCCCTCCCAAGTTGAAATACTCGGGCTGCGGGACCGCGTCATTTGAGCGACGATTCAAAACGGGAACGCGAAATTGCCGTGACCTGGTTGCATGGACATGGTGCCGTGTACGTGCGTGCTGTTTTTGGCATGAAGTCCGGCTGGTGGCTCGATGGGGTATTTTTCGGATCGCGCTCTATCGAGGCGGTGGAAAATATGAGACGCAAGGTCCAGGGGGAACAGGTCGTATAGGATCTGGTGGAGAGCATGAAACGACTGTCCAAGGACGAGGAATTGCGAAAAATGACAAGGAAACGTTTGAGCTGACGGAAGTCAAATTCCCTTTCTTCGCCGGGTTTTTGGCTTTGAACTGTGTTTAGTTGGAATCTAGCGGGATCGCCAAGAATACAGTCTTTTCTTTGGCGTCCAACCAGCGCCGCAGGCGCATCCAAATCGTTTTGTCCAAAGATCTCCTTCTTGGGGTGAATCGCCTCGGGCGAGAGGGGCGAAGCCCCTGTCAATGATCGTCCGATGGTTTCCTTTTGGGTTTTTCCTCGCGCGCGCGCCTGTATATTAATATTCGCGCGCATGCGCATTACGCGCCTTCTGCTTTTCTCTTTTCTCTTTTCTACAAACAAATTATTACAGTAAAGTCATATACTTAATGTTGCTATCTCAGACAAAAAATACGTCAATCGCAGACAAAAAATACGTCAATCGCAGACAAAAAATACGTCAATCGCAGACAAAAAATACGTGAGAAATCTCAGACATTATAGTATGGTGTCTGATATTTGATAAGCCCAAAAAAACAGCCGGATAGATGGTCTCGCTCACCATCCACCCGGCCTAACCACAAAACTACCTGCATAGGAGGTAATTCGGTGGCTGAAAAACAAGTAGCACTCAACGGGGAGGTCGTAAAGATGACAAACGCGCTCGCCCGTGCTCAGTGGACTCCTGAAAGCATTTGGGAACCGCGTATTGTCGCCCTGGTCG
>JAJXYD010000043.1 GCA_021780695.1 Deltaproteobacteria bacterium | reverse complement strand
ACTCTAAGTTAGAGGGCCTGGCAAGGGCGGGAGAAAAAATTTTATTTTTGAGCGGCCCAAAGAGTGCGGCCGCTCAAAAGCAACCCTGGCGCCGGACCATCCCCAAGCGGGGATTGCCGCACTTTTGCTAGAAACCTCCCTTCGTCTGCGGACCTGCCTTTTAGGCGGGCTTAAAGTCGCCAAGATTTTCACTATCGCATCCAACCAGTGCGACAAGCCTTCCGACCAGGGTTTTCATCCGCTCGGCCTGACCTCTCATTTCCTGGGAGGCCGCTGAAGTCTCCTCGGCGTTGGCCGAATTTTTTTCGATAACCTGCTCGGTACTGTTCAAAGCCGTACTGACCTGCTCTATACCCATGGACTGCTCTTTGGAGGCACCCGCGATTTCAGCGATAATGGAAGCTATCCTCGCGGTTGAAGCTCCCAACCCGCCAAAGGCTTGGCTCGTGCTTGTAACGAGGCCCGAGCCTTCCTCTATTTTTTTTACCGTGTCCTCGATTAGAGAGGCCGTGTTTTTGGCCGCCTCAGCAGCCCTCATGGCAAGCGTTCGCACCTCTTCGGCCACAACCGCAAAACCCGCCCCGGCCTCGCCGGCACGCGCGGCTTCCACAGCCGCGTTAAGGGCCAGCAAATTGGTCTGAAAGGCGATCTCGTCAATGGTCTTGATGATTTTAGAGGTCTGCTCGCTCGCCTGCGAGATCTCTTCCATCGACGAGGTCAATCGGCCCATCGAGGCATTGGCCATCTCAAAGGTCTGATTGACTTCCTGCATGAGGGAGTTGGCATCGCCGGCATTTTTGGCGTTTCCTTTGGTTACAGCCGACATTTGCTCCAGGGAAGCTGAAATTTCCTCAATCGAAGCGGCCTGTTCCGAGGCGCCTTCCGCAAGGATCCGGCTCGCTCCGGACAACTGGGAGGCGGCCGAATCCACCTCTTTGGATGCCCCCGAAAGCCCCCGGATAATTTCCACCAGCGCCTTCAATACGGACTTAAACGACAGAAAACTAAGCAGCATCCCAAGGATGGTAAAAACAAAGATTATTATCAGAATGGTTCTAAAATAGCCCTTAATGGAACGTAGAAGTTTTCCACTGTTGGCGCGCTTTACTTTTTGAATACCTTGCGAGCTTGCGCTTATCTCGGCGGCAATGGCCTTTTGAAGAGCAACCTGGGCACCAACGTTTTGGATATAGCTTTCGGCAAGGTCGCGCATTTTCAAAATGTCTTTGTGAGCCGCTTTAGGCAAAGCTTCAAACGGGGTCCCGGCCAAATGTTTAGCATCGTTTACAACATTTTGAAGCCCGCCTGCAATCAAAGCCAGAAGGGCTTGCTTTTGGCTCAAATCACCTTTCATCCTTGCAAACAATACTTTCAATTGATAATTAAAGGAGGTATTGTTATCAGCTCCTTCCATTACCTTAATCTCCATATCGCTTACGCCTGATTTCTTTTTACTATCGGTAAGTTGTTTAACTACATTCTTTATATATGAGTTAGATTGAAGTATTGCATTATCAGCCAATGAATTTATCTCTTTATCAATAGCATCATTTGCAATACGCATATTATTAATCGTATTAATATTTTTCAATATTTTTTTTAAAGCATGCGATTCATATTTATTATCGTTTGTTTCATATATTAATGCAACCCTATTTTTCATATCCTTATATGTCATTTTATGATTTATATATTCCTTAATATTTTGTTCTACATTCTGAAATTCATTAATTTCATTATTTTCTATCATTTGTCTATGTGCGGCTTCCCTTATAATAGCATTTAGGTGTATAAAGAAAAATATAATAAATGCCAGCATTGCTATGTTAAAGACATTAGGTAAAAACATTTTGTATTTTATTTTTAGATCATGAAATGTTTTCATCGTCTTTTCCTTTAATGCCTGTTGTTATTTCTTATAAACAATGTGCCTGTTTTAGTTAGATCGGTTAGTTTTATTCGAAACGTTAAGCTTTTTTGATACGGTCTTGGGCGTTTTAGCCTCGAAGAGCTCTTTGTTTTGCCAACGGGCAAAAGCATGCCTATCCCGATTGGCAGATATTTCGCCCCCGGGCCAAATGGGCAAACCGTGAGCCGTGGCCGCTATATTGGGTTCTTTGGCAGCAGTGGCCACTAGTGCTTCACCTTGTCATGGGCCGCGGTCCCGTATATCTTTTAGAGTGAGGGCGATTTGGTATTTTTCCGCGGAACATCTTTTCTTTTGAGGCAGTCCAATGGGATTTTTTAAAAAGCTCAGGATGCTTCTTATAGGCGGTAAGAAAGAAGATTTTTTCTTCGTAAGAAAACTCATTGCCGACTGGGACGGCGAGCGATCGAGCCTCGACTGGACCGATTCCCATGAAGCTGGATTTAGCGCTCTCGGGGATCGCTATGACGTATGTCTACTCGATTGCACTTCCGGGGAACAATCCGTGGTCGACTTTATCTCCCGGACCGGAGGCAGAGACAATTTCGCCCCGATAATTTTGCTTGTCCCAAACGGAGCGGATAAGACCTGGAGCGAGGCCTTTTTCCCCGGGGCGCTCGACTGGCTGACAAAAGAGGAGTTAAACGGGGCAACGCTAAGGCGAGCCATCCGCTACGCGGTCGAGAGGAAAAAAGCCCAACTCGAGCTGGCCGGATACAGGCGACAAGTAGCCGATCTTACAAACCTAATCGGCATCCCGGGAGGGGAAACCGCTCGTATCGGGCAAAGTCTTCTCAAAACCCGGGAGGAACTGGAGACGGGGGTTCGCAAGCGCACGGAGGAACTGGCCGACGCCAACCTCACCCTTATGGTCGAGATCGCCGAGCGAAAGCAGGCGGAGCAAGCTTTGCGGCTCAACGAAAAAAGGCTCCAGGCCCTCCTTAACCTGGGTCAAATCCCCTGGAGTTCCGAAGAGCAGATCGTCCGCTACGTACTCGAACAGGAGCTGAAACTGACTCGAAGCGAGGCCGGGGCCATAGGTTTTTTGGACTACGAGGCAAAAATCGTCAAATGGTGCGCGGTCATTACGACACCGGCAATGGCGGGCAGCCCGCACTATTTCGACACCCCGATCGAGAAGGCCGGAGCATGGGGGGAAGCGATCAAAAATTGCCAACCCGTGGTTGCAAACGAAGTGGCCGATAGAGAAGAAGGGGCAAAAGGGCTGCCGTTTTTTCCAACGGTCTTTCGACGGTTTCTGAGCATTCCGGTTTGCCTGGGGGAACGGACAATCGCGGTGGGCCTTGTTGCAAACAAGAGGGGCTGTTACGATCAGCCGGATCTGTTGCAGTCGACGCTTCTGATGGACGGGATGTGGAAGCTCATAGAGCGCGAACGCTCCATGAAGGCGCTAAAGGATGCCGAGAACCTGGCGGGAATCGGCAGGGCTCTATCGAGTGTGGCCCATGACATGAAAACGCCTCTTATAGCCATAGGAGGATTTACAAAACAGGTCGAGCGCGGTCTTAGTCCGACCGACCCGTCACGGGCAAAGACGGAAATCATTTTAAAGGAGACCGAAAGGCTCCAGCAAATGGTAGAAGATATGCTGGACTTCTCGAAGCCTCTGGAACTGCGGAAGTCCTTCGAGCAGATCGGCCCGATATTGGAGGAAAGCGTCGCAATTACAAAGCCACTGGCCGATGCCAAAAGAATAGAGCTAAGAATCGAAGCGGTCGGTCCGCTATCTTGCATACCGATTGACCCGATACGAATAAAGCGGGTTTTTATCAATTTGATTACCAACGCGATCCAGGCTTCCCCCGAAGGTCAAGTGGTAAGGATAGTCCATAGGAGATCGGGCAAATACCTTATTATAGATGTAAGCGACAGCGGCCCCGGAATCCCGCGCGAAATCAGAAAGGATATCTTTGCGCCTTTTTTTACCACCCGAAAAGGCGGAACGGGCCTCGGGCTTCCCATCGTAAAGAAGGTGATCGAAGCCCACAAGGGCGGGATAGAGGTGCTTAACTCCCCAGGCGGAACGACCTTCCGGCTAAGAGTTCCGAGCTGATATTTTGAGCACTTCAAGGCACTCGAAATAGACTACCCCTTTTGTGCTCCTTTGGCGTCTTTGCGTGACAAAAAGGTCCTCGGGCTTCCAGGAAACTTTTGCTTTCTTCGCCCCGCGAAGGGTGGTCAACTGCTTATCCAAACGCTTGTTTTTTCAATAGACTCGATCACTTTTGCCGCCCTTGAACCCACAAGCCACTCCTTGAGGCCTCCCCTTCTAATTCCAACCCTTCCGAGGCCGACCGCGGCATAATTGCCCGAAGCCGCCTCTTCCAGTATTATTTTGGCTACTCCGCTCTTTGACGAGCGAACCACCAGGGGTTTAATCCTATCGTCGGGGATGCAGTTTTGGGTCAGCTTGTTCCGGGCCTGTTCGATGATCAGCGCGCTGTCTTTAGTCCCCCCCGTATCCACGTGCAACAGAGTCAGGCAGTGTTGGTTTTCTTCTCCCAGAATGAAGCCCACATGGTCCACCATGCGAAGGGCGGCCTCGGAGCCGTCAACGCAGACGAGCACGTTTTTTAAGTGTTCCTTCGGATTTTTGCAGATCCAGATCGGGAAATCCAGATCCCTGGCCAGAATTTGCCTGACAACACTCGATTCCATAATGGACTGAAAGAAGAGATAGCCCCGTTTTCCAAGCACAACCGCGTCATATTTTCCAGACCGTGCCTGTCTAACTATATCATTGACCCTTCCGAACTGGTTTAATGTGAAGGCCGTGGTGAGATTTTCCGGAGGAAATCCAAAATCGAGGAGCTTTTGCCTGGCCGTATCAAGGACCGTTCCGGCGCGGTTTTGGACTGCTCTCCGGATTTTAAGGTCTTCCGATACCGGTTTGGTGTCACCAAAATCCGAATGGGGAGCCACATAAAAAAGCGTAGCGTCCACCTGGGTTTTATTCCTGAAAAAGGAGCCGGCAAATCTCAGACCGTAGAGATGACTTACTTCGTCGCTGACCGTAATGAGAATCTTTTTTCGCATGGCTCATTTCGCCTCATCGATGATCTTTCGCAGGACCTTTGCCCGGGACTCGATACTTTGGCACAACCGGAACTGAACGATCGCTCTTCGCAAGTTCTGCTCGGAATCAGTTACGGAAAAGTAGACGTTACCCTCCAAAAAATCGGTAAAGAACCTAATGCCAAGTTCGAAGGAAATCAAGCGGACCGCATCGTAGAGAAGATTACGCTCGGACGGAGCGACAAAATCTTTTGCCACCCCCATATATCCCCCGAGCACGGCCCGGCAGAGTTGGGGCTCGAATCGGACCTCTTCCAGGCTAAAAGGGTCTTCTCCGGCCGGGTTGGAGCAGGAGCGAAGAGCATCTCCCAAATCGTAGTGGATAAGACCGGGCTTTACGGTATCAAGGTCAACGATGCTCACGGCAAGATGTGTGCGCGTATCGATCAGCACGTTACTCACCTTGGGATCGCCGTGGATTATCCGAAGAGGCAGTCTCCCGTCGGTCTTTGCATCCTCCAAAACCGTGACGAGACTTTTACGCTTTTCAATAAAATGGGTACAAAAAGCGGTATCGGCCGAAGGGGCAACGTGGGCGCCGGCGAGTACGGCCTCGTAGCGTCTCAGATAAAGGGGGGCGATGTGAAAGCCTTCGAGAGTATCTTTTAAAGCCCCGGGCGCGAGGTCCTTAACCAGGCTATGAAACAACCCGAGGGCAAATCCGATTTCGCTTGCGTGATTGAAGCCGGCAATCGAATCAAAGGATTTAGCCTCTTCTATAAGATTCATTGCACGCCAGAAGCCGCCCTGGGGGTCTATCCAGAAATCTTTACCCTCCCCGGTTTTACGAAAGCGCACCATTTCCCATCGGCGCTCGAGCGGCCGGATAGTCTCCAGACGTTTTGCAACATGGGCCGAGAATATGCGAAGGTTTTGCATTATCCATCCGGGCATGTTAAAAACACCAGCGTTTATGCGCTGGAGGATAAAGCTTGCTTTCTCGTTTACACCCGAGGCTACAAGGAATGTATCATTTACGTTTCCGGACCCGAACGGGCTGATTTTGCCAATTGGGTCAGGAGCGCCGAACCGCTCCGCGGCCTCCCTTAGATGAATCGTTATCCTTTTCGATGTATAGTGTATTTCAGGCACTCTATTTTCCCAACCTCCGGGCGTTTACAACGCGAACAGTTCCCAACCCTTAGAAGGAGTAGAAAATGATTGGCAGAACACTTTTGATTGTCCTTGTTTCGTGCAGCGCGCTCATAGTGCACGGCATAGCATGTGCCGCCGAGGCTCAAAAAGAGGGTAAGCCCGATGCGCAGCCCGTCAACCCCGTGGTTTTGATGAAAACCACCCTTGGACAGATCAAGATAGAACTCTGGCCGGACAAGGCCCCCGAAACGGTTAAAAACTTCCTGCGCTATGTAGACGAGGGTTTCTACAACGGCACCATCTTTCACCGGGTCATAGGCAACTTTATGATACAGGGCGGAGGATTTACCCCCGATATGGCTCAGAAAGAGACCCATGCGCCCATCAAAAACGAAGCCCGCTCGGATGTGGGAAACGACCGTGGAACAATCGCAATGGCCAGAACGATGGTCGTTGACAGCGCGACCGCGCAGTTTTTCATAAACGTCGTCGACAACCCCTCCCTGAACCACATGAGCAACACCCCCTCGGGCTATGGCTACGCGGTTTTTGGAAAGGTTATAGACGGCATGGACGTCGTTGACAAGATAAAGGATGTGGAGACCCTGACGCGCGGACCGTTCCAGAACGTACCGGCAACGCCGGTAGTGATCGAAAGCGCAACGGTGGAAAAATAACCGAGACAAAAGAGGCGCCCCCCATCGCCGGACTCTCCCCCAAAGAGAAGAGCCGGGATGGGGTTCCCGGCTCTTAGAAGAAAAGAATAAAGGGGGAAGACAGCCAGGCGCCCCCTTTAGACGGTTTTAAAATCATTTCCCAAGTTTTTGGGCTTCCTGCTCGCTTATCATAAAGCCGTGCTCGGGACCGGGAAAGATCCCCTGTTCGACTTCTTCTCTGTACCGACTAAGGGCTTCGACAATCAGATCGTCCAGTTTTGCATATCTTTTGACAAACTTGGGGACAAACCGGTCGTAGAGGCCAAGCACATCGTGGACGACAAGGACCTGCCCGTCGCAAGCCGGTCCGGCCCCGATGCCTATGGTAGGGATAGAGACGGCCTGCGTAACCATCTCGGCTATGGAGGCGGGAACGGCTTCGAGCACGATGCTGAAACATCCGGCCTCGGCCAGCGCCTGGGCGTCTTCAATGAGCACCCTGGCAGCCTCGGCGGTCTTTGCCTGCACCTTGAAGCCGCCAAACTGGGCCGCACTCTGCGGAGTGAGGCCTATATGGCCCTGAACGGGAATGCCTGCTTCCACCATCGCCCGGATCTGAGGGACCACCCTTGCCCCGCCCTCGAGCTTGACAGCCTGGGCCCTGGCTTCCTTCATGAACCTCGCGGCATTTATAAGAGCCTGCTCAACACTGGCCTGGTAGGACATAAAGGGCATATCGCCGATTACCATCGCCCGGCTCGCCCCCCTGCTCACAGCCAGCGTATGATGGAGCATTTCGGTCATTCCCACCGAGAGCGTGTCTTCATGGCCCAAGACCACCATGGCAAGCGAATCGCCAACGAGCAGCATATCGATTCCACTTTTATCCGCAAGCAATGCGGTAGGGTAATCGTAGGCGGTAAGCTCGCTTAGTTTGCGATTGCCTTTTGAGGCAAGGATCTCGGGAACGGTGACTCTTTTCGTCATTTGGTTTCTCCTGCTTACTCGGGCGGCAGGACGCCTGCCCGGTTGTTTGATGCACGGCATGCCCGGCCCCACCGGCCGGACCGGCCTCCGGAATTGCCATTAAAGAGGCCAAGAGTAGGAAGGAAGCGGAAAGCGCGGCGAGAACCACCGCCCGCCCCCGTTAGCGTTCAGTGTAGCGGGCTTCGAGGACTTTTACAAGAGAAGTGAGGGTCTGGTTTACCGGAACCGCAATTGCGGCCTCCTGTCCGAAACGCACTATGGCGCCGTTTATGGCCTCGATCTCGGTTCTTTTTTTCCTGTCGACATCCTGGCCCATCGAGGAGCGGTTTCTTGCCGTGGCAACGGCTACCGAAAGCACGCGATCGGCCATATCCGGGGCCATGGGATAACCTTTTGCCCCGGCCACGGTTACAGCCTCTCCCACGGCTGCTCTACACAGGCGGGCAGCTTCCTCCATATCCGCAACGGCTCCGTTTCGTATGCCGGTAAGAGCGGTAATGGCGTTTATTCCCACATTCACTATGAGCTTTTCCCAGATAAGTCTTTGAACCTCCTCGGTTGCTTGGGTTGCAAACCCCGCCCGGCGAAATAATTCCACCAACCGCTCGACCCTTTGGGATTTAGCGCCGCAGATCTCCCCGATATAGGTCGGGCCGTTGCCGCCGTGGCGGATAAGACCGGGAGCAAGCAGAGTGGACCCCTGAGCGGTAGTGCCGGCTATAACGGAACTTTTGCCCACGACTTGGGCTATACGCTCCCAGTTGCCTATACCGTTTTGAAGAGTGACAAAGACCGTGGAGGCGGAACAAAGGGGCCGCACGAGGGAAAGAGCTTCCAGGGTAGCGTAGGATTTAACCAAAACGAGGGCATAGTCGGGGTTTACGGGAAGGTTCCCGATTTCAAAGCAGACGCTCAGGGTGTGCGAACTTACCGTACCGTCAAGCTCCTCGATTTTTAGCCCCCCCTCGCGAACGGCCTCCATATGCGCGCGGTTGGTACTGAAAAGCACAACCGATGCATCCGTTCCGGACAGCCGGGCTCCGATCAGGCTGCCGATCGCTCCCGCGCCAACGATAAGTATGTTCATAAGAAAGCCTTATCCGCCAAAAGGGTTTTTGATCGACAGCTACCTCAGCTTGATCGTGGCAAGGGAAATAAGGGCGAGGATACCCGCAACGATCCACAGCCGGATGACCACCTTTGTTTCCGCGATCCCTTTGTGCTGAAGATTGTGGTGCAGAGGAGCGCGGTAGAAGATTCGCCGCCCGATCCATTTAACGCCGATCTTATCCTGGATCTGGCTGCTCAAGGCCTCGGCGATGAACAGGCCTCCCAGCAGGGGGAAAAGGAACTCCTGCTTTAGCAGAACCGACATAACCGCCATTGTGCCCCCTATGGCAAGAGAGCCCGTGTCACCCATAAAGATCTGGGCCGGATAGGCATTATACCACAGGAATCCAAGACCCGCGCCGACAAATGCCGCGCCGAAGATCATCAATTCCCCGGCTCCGCGCAGATAGGCATAATGAAGATAGGCCGAATATATCCGGTTGCCCTCAACGTAGGCGAAAACGCCAAGAACGGCCACCACAAAAATCGAAGGCGTGATTGCAAGCCCGTCCAGGCCGTCGGTTATGTTAACCGCGTTGGATACAAAGACAACGAAGAGGAATATGAAAAGCCCGTAGAGTACGGGTCCGATGTCGGCGATCGGGAATTTATAGAAAGGAACGCACACCTTGGTGGCCAAAGCGCATCCCAGGGGCGCGCAGCGCCCCACGCAGACCCAGGCGAAAATAAGGCTAAAGAGCCCCTGCAATACGAGTTTGGTGCGCTCGGAAAGGCCCCTGTCCCCGCTTTTTTGTTTCACCTTGGCTATATCGTCCCATAAGCCGAGAAGCCCAAACCAGAGCATTCCGGCCACGGAACAGAGAAGAAACGGATTTCGCCAATCGCCCCAAAGCGCCATCGAGATGAGAACGGCGCCTATTATGAGGACTCCGCCCATCGTGGGCGTGCCTCTTTTGTCAAAGACCGAGGCCACCCCCGTTTCCCTCACCTGATCGAGCAGACATTTCCGGTGAACCAGCAGGATAAAACGCCTGCTGAAGAGAAATATGAAGATCACCGACGTCAGGGCCGACATTATGGCCCTGAAGGTGATGTAGTTTACAAGCCTGAAGAAGGAAAAGCTCACCGAGTAGGGAGCCAGAAATTTGCAGAGTTCGTAAATCATTTGGCTTTCCCGGCGACCTTGTGCGAACCGGCTGCTGTCGGGCGGCAATAATCTATGGCATCGCCGCCTTCGAAGCATTTCCGGAGGGCCGAATAGGTCTCTTTTATCTGGAAATGGGGTCTAAAATCCGTCGATGTGAGGATAAAGGAGGATAAATCGGCCATCAGTCGATCGGAAGGGGTGAGCACCCCGCGCTCGATCATCCGTTTGATCCCCTGGAGAGCGGCGTTGCGCACCTGCCAGTAGTGAGCCTGATTCATGGAAAGCAGCGATCGTACGGCCCCGGGCTCGGTTCCAATCTCTCCAAGGGCCCTGGCGGCCTCGATCACTACCTCGAAGCAGCTATCCTCCAGGCGTTCCACAAGTGCCTGGACACAGGAAACGTTTCCGACCAAAAGGGCGCCGAAATGGGTAACGGCCCGACAGGCCTGGGCGCGCACTTCGAAGTAGGGATCTTCCATGGCGTCAAGCAGATGCTTTTCGACCTCAGGGCCGAAACGGTCGATAACCATCAAGGCATTGACTATGTTTCTGCGAATAAAACCCACCTGTTCGAAATCTCCGCCAAACATTCTTCTGGCCAGGCTTGCCGGGGTCCTGTCCGAAAGCATTTGCAGCAAGGTAGGTATTTTTTCACTATGTCTGGTAAGGCCGATCAGCTTTACGCCAAGGTTTCGCTCCTGCCAGCCCTTTTGGCTCAAAAGCCCCGCGGCCCGGTGCCGGTAATAGGCAAGATCATCTCCATCGTCTACCACCAGGGCCGGATCGAAGGAACGCCCAAAGGCGGCATGGGCCTGGCCCAGCATGCGCAGCAGCCGACAGTTGCCTACAAGATCCCGGAAGGGGGCGACGCGGCCGTTGCCGTCCGCAAAGCGTTTATCGTCGAAAATTTCGCTTACTATCCGCTCGATAGCCTCCCGGCGCAAAAAGGCCCTGCTCTTTTCGGCCATTTCCTTAAGACGCGGCCGATCTTCGAGAAGGGCCAAAATCTTTTCGGCCAGCACCCGCCCGTCGAGATATTCCAGAAGGCCTCCTTCCTCCATGACCGTGTCTTCGAAAAGAATCTCGGCAGCACCCGCGTTGCGCATCGCTCTCGCGTTCATAACCTGGTGGTCGCCCGGCAGGTTGGCCTTTGGTATGAGCAAGACAGGCTTGCCTATCCTGGAGATTTCGTTCAGACTGCCTGCTCCGCTCCTGCAGACGATAAGAGAGCTAATCGAGTAAATCTCGGCAATGTTATGGAAGTAGTCCTTGCGATAGTAGAATTGGCTCAGAAGTCCCGGGCTATCCTCGCCAAGGACCTTGGAAATCCGCCTCAGGGTATCCTCGGCGGCATTGTAGCCGCTCGAACAGGCAAGACCGCTTCCATGTACTATAAAGAGCCTCTCACGATGTTCCAAAAGATAGGGCAGCGCATCGACTATGGCGCGGTTTATCGTTCGAGCCCCCTGTGAACCGCCGAAAGCAAAGACGACCAGTCTGCCTTCCGGAATAGCAAAAGAGAGCCTTTTTCTGGCCTCCTCTTCCCCTACCGGAACGATCGAGTGGCGTATGGGATATCCCACGACCGCCCCATTGGGAAAAAAAGACAAGGTCTGGGGAAAGGTCAGAAGGACTTTATCTACCCACCGTCCCATCAGTGCGTTCAACTGTCCGGGTATGCTGTTTTGCTCGTGCAGAAAGATTTTGACCCTGGCGATTCGAAGCTTTTTTAATAGAACGGCGGCCATAATGACCGGAGCGCTTACGTAGCCTCCGGTAGCAACTATCCATCGTGGAGTAAACACGGTCAAGATGACCAGGGACTGAACAATTCCAACGCATAATTTAAAAAGAAAGCGAAAGGTTTTAAAAGAGGGCCTCAGTCCGGGATAGCCTTCAGAGCACACATAGCGAAGGTCGTAGCCGGCCTTGGTGACGATTACGGATTCCGCCTTGTTCCTGACGCCTATATAGAGAAATTTCGTTTGCGGTTCGCGGGCCTTTATACCCTCGGCTATGGCCAGGGCCGGATTTACATGGCCACCGGTCCCGCCCCCGGAAAGGACAACGCGGGCCTGGGAGGCTTCGGGCCTTTTCCACCGCAGAGCGGCGGCCAAAGCAGCCACAGCCATCAAAAACAATGCAAAAAAAAGAGTCAAAAGCGCCACGAGTCGATTCTTTTCGATGTTAAAAATGTATTGGGGCTAAAATTAAAGACCGCCGGTCATGCTCCGGGGCGCGAAACAAGGCTCATTTCCCAAACACCCCGAGGATCTGTTCGGCCGCGATTTTTCCTTCTCTTAGAATTGCAACCGGATAAACCGAGATATCTACTATAGTTGAGGGAAAACCTCCAGGCAAATCTCCCGCATCGAGCAGGGCGTCAACGCAAGAAAGGAGGCCCTTATCGAGCCCGGCGCAATTTTGGGGCGCAGGCGCCCCGGAAATATTGGCGCTGGTAGAAATGAGGAGCCCTCCTGAGAGCTTTGCCAGAAGAGAAGCCACGGGGTGAGAGGAGATTCTCAGGGCGATTTTTCCCGTTCCGGCGTGCAGGGCCGGGGGAAGCGAGGGGGAAGCAGGGACTACCAGGCTAAGCGGACCAGGCCAGAAAAGGTGGGAGAGAAGCCTTGCGGCCTCGGGCCACTTTGAAACCGCGTCAAGAACCGCGGGCAGATCCGCGGCAATGAGGGGCAGAGCTTTAGCAAAGTCCCTGCCCTTGATTTGGAAAATCCTCGAGACCGCTTCTTCGAGGGTGGCAACGGCCCCCAGGGCGTAGAAAGTCTCCGTGGGATAAATCACCACTCCCCCGGAGCGCAAAATAACCGCGGCCCGCTTAACGGTTTCCGCGCTGATTCCGGCTGAACCCAACCTGAAGATTTCCGGCGAACGAGTGGTTTTTGAAAACATTCCCGAACATTCTCCCCTGCTGTCCGCGCCCCGGCAAGAACCTGTGCGACTTTGCGCACCGGCCGTCAGGACTTTTCATTTATGTAGAGCAACATATACCAGAAACGAGCTGATTTCCATCCCGACATAAACGGAAAGTTCCAGGTGGAGGCGAGCGGGGCGAGGACTTTTACGGGAAACGGCGGCGCCCGAGCGGCGCCGCCTGTAATTTTTAGCGCAAGGCTACATTGTCTATGCTTTTTTCACCGCCGCTCCGGCCCGGCCGACGCTATGGGAGGTGGCAAAAAATCTGTAGGCCCATGCCTGGTAAGCGATTATGATCGGAACGAATACCAGGGCCACCCCAAGCATGATCTCCAAAGTCAGGGGACTGGACGAGGAGTTAAAGGCCGTCAGGCTGAAGGCCGGGTCAATACTTGATATGAGCAGATTCGGATACATCCCAAAGACCCCGAAAAGTGTCACCGAGGCGATAAAGAGCGCTGAAGAAAACCAGGCCTTGAGCCACTGGGACTGTTTTGCGAAAACCATTACCGCAATCAGGGCGCAGACGGCGGCCAACGGAATCAGAGCCAGGAAAGGCGATCTCAGGTAATTATCGTAGAGGTGGGTGGAAGTGTAGGTTAAGCCCAGAAAGATCACCGTTACCGCAGCGAGGGCGAACCAGAGTTTTCGCGCGAGCATTCCAGCCCTCTTCGCGAAGTCGTTTTCCGCTTTTACCGCGAGCCAGAGAGCTCCGTGGACGGCAAAAATGAGCGTAAAGAGAACTCCGCCCATAAGCCCGTAGGGGTTTAGAAGCGACAGAAGGGTTCCGTGATATACCCCGGCCTTATCGATCAGGATACCGCGAAAAAGGTTGGCAAAGGCCACGCCGAAAAGCAAGGCCGGCCCGAAGGTGCCTATCCAGAGCATCGCGTCCCAGAATTTTCTCCACCCGGGAGAAGAAAATTTAAACCTGTACTCCATTGCCACCCCGCGAAAGATAAGGCAAAAAAGAATCAGAAGCAGGGCGGAATAGAGACTGCTAAACATCACTGCGTACGTTTTGGGAAATGCGGCGAAGGTCACCCCGCCGGCGGTAATCAGCCACACCTCGTTTCCGTCCCAGTACGGCCCCATGCTGTTAAAGAGGGCGCGCTTGTCTTTTTCGTCTTTGGCCAGGAAGGGGGCGAGCGTTCCAATGCCAAGATCGAAGCCGTCGAGAACGAAGTAGATCGCCCAAAGAATTCCCCACAGTGCGAACCAGATTGTATTAAGCATAGCCCACCTCCTCATCGTCGGGTCCCGGCAGGGCCGTTTCATCCCCGGGCCCTTTGCGCGCATGATCCCACATCAGGTAGAAAGCCACGGCCCCAAGGAAAGCATAAACGAGCACAAAGGCCGTAAGAGAGATTGCGACCTGGGAGGCCGCAATGGGAGAAACGGCCTGAGAGGTCTTCATGATGCCGTAGACGACCCAGGGTTGCCTGCCGACTTCAGCCAGCATCCAACCGCACTCGCAGGCCAGGTAGGGCAAGGGCAGGGAAATAAGAAACATCTTTAAAAGCGCGGGGCTCCTTTCTATGGAGTTGCGTTTTACAAATCCAACAATCGTCAAAAGAAGGAAAAAGAACCCCAGGGCCACCATGAGATGGAAGGAAAAGTAGGGCAAAACGACAGGGGGCCTCTCGGAGCGCGGGAACGCCTTCAGCCCCTTTACCACGGCATCGCTGTGGTGATAGGCGAGAAAGCTGAGCAAACCCGGAATGGCTCCGATTTCAAGGCTGTTTCGTTCACGGGCCGGCTCCGGGATGGCCAACAAATATTCGGGAGCCGATTTTGTGGTATTCCAAAGCGATTCCATGGCCGCCAGTTTTGCCGGCTGATACTTGGCGACCTCGGCCGCGTGCATATCGCCCTGAACGATTTCAACGATCGAAAAGATAAGAGCAAAGGTCACAGCGATGCGAAAAGAGCTTTTAAAAAAAGAAATGTTTTGTTTCTTGAGCAGGTGCCAACTACTTACGCCCATAATGAAAAAGGCGGCGAGGATATAGGCGCCCGAAACGGTATGAACGATCATGTTCCAGGCAAAGGGCTGGGTGATTACGGCCTTGAAGCTGTAGAGTTCGGCCCGGCCATGCTTTATGACGTAGCCCACCGGGTTTTGCATCCAGGCGTTGGCTATAAGAATCCAGATGGCCGAAACGTTGGAAGCGATCGCCACAAGCCAGATCGTTACGGCGTGGGCTTTGGCCGAGAGCCTGTTCCAACCCAGGGCCCATACGGCAACGAAGGTTGACTCCAGGAAAAAGGCAACGGTTGCTTCAATGGCCAGAAGGGAACCGAAGATATCTCCCACATATTCCGAATAGCGAGACCAGTTCGTTCCGAACTGGAATTCGAGAGTTATGCCCGTAACGATACCGATGGCAAAATTAATGAGGAAAATCTTGCCCCAAAAGCGGGCCATCCTTCTGTATTCCTCGTTACCAGTCCTAACATAGGCGGTCTCCATGAGGGCTAGCAGCACGGAGAGCCCCAGAGTAAGCGGCACAAAGAGAAAGTGGAAAAATGTCGCCGCGGCGAACTGGAGTCTGGATAGCATCAGGACATCCATGTAAACCTCCTTTTTGGTGTTTAAATCCCCCCGGCGCGCCACTCGCGCCGGGGGCGGCAACTCGAAACGATCAGGTTTCTTTCAAGAGGAGCCTTGACTATACTCTAAGGGATCAGGAACCAAAAGCCGTAGCGATCGCTTCGAGCCGAGCTTTTTGGACTTTTCAATCCTTAGTCTATCTTTGTAAAAACCTTGGCGACGGACCTGCAAACAGGACAAACGTCAGGCGGCTGATCCGCACAGGTGTACCCACAAACCGAGCAAACGTAGTAGTCGGTTTCCGGGAGACTGTCGAGGTTTTCGAGGGCCCTCTGATAGAGAGAAGCGTGCTGAACCTCAACCGAGTTGGCGTAAGAGAAGCTTCTGAGGGCCGCATCCTGACCTTCGGCTTTAGCTCTTTCTATCATCGCGGGATACATGCGGGTAAATTCATGGGTCTCGCCCTCGATTGCCGCCTTGAGGTTTTCTCTTGTGGACCCAACTGTTCCCATGGCCCTCAGGTGTGCCAGAGCATGGACGGTTTCGGCCTGGGCCGCCGCGCGAAAGAGTTTGGCCGCCTGTGAGTAGCCTTCCTTATCGGCGGTTTGGGCAAAGGCGAGATATTTGCGATTTGCCTGGGATTCCCCCGCGAAAGCCTCCAGTAAATTTTTCATCGTATCCATGTTCTGATTTAAATGCATTTGTTTCTCCTTAGAGGATGAATGTAGAATTTTTTTAATAATAAGCGATACAATTCCTGGTTAAAAACCACCTTCAGCCTTTGGAACTTTGCTTTCCCCGGGTCGCAGTCCCTCGCCTTCCGTGAGCTTCCATCTCCTGGCGGGCGAGTTTTCTAATCTTAAATGCCGAATCTCTCAACTGTCCGAAGAGAACCCCACACCCTACGTCCTGTCTGGCCTGATCGCCAAGATCGGCGAGTTCGGCCATCTTTTCGCTCAGTTGCAATACTTCGAGTAAGATCTGGTTGTTTTTGTTCATCCGCATCCCTCAAAAGGCCGTTGTTTTTTTAGATAGGCATTTAGTATGCCAATGCAACATCCGACTGGCGTCTTTGGCGCAAAGCCAAGCCCGGCGGCCCTTGGGCTCAATTGGATTTTAGAGCCCACGATCCCGGGCAAAACCGCGGGTGAGACACTTGCGATACAGTTAAACCCATGGGCCCATGGGTCGGGCGCTCCAGTCAGATACCTGGCCGTCTGGCGGCAAAGGGGATGTATCACAGGGGAGCGAGACAGTTATGTCTCATGAGACAGTTTCGATGGGATGGAAACCTTTGAGCACTCAAATCCCAAAGAGGGCAGACCGATTGAAAAGTCCGAGCCAATCCCGCTCGGAGGTTGATTTACCTGCCTTGGTCAGGCGCGACAAAACTTCCGTGTGCTATTTGTGGGTTGTAATATTTGATAGAACCTTTAAAATCAGGGTCTTTCAAACAGCATTCGCATTCGTTAACCGGTTGATTATAAGGTCCATATGGAAATCAGAATTCTTGGTTCCGCAGGTTCGGAGGCTCCCGGACAAAATGCTCCCGCATTTCTCGTAGACGACTGCCTTTTGCTCGATGCGGGAACCCTCGGCTTTGCTCTCGACAGGATCGCCCGATGCAGTATTACCCACGTGTTGCTTACTCACGCACACCTGGACCATTTTAAAGGCATTCCTTTCCTTCTAGACAACCTCATCGCCATGAATCCTACCTGCAATCTCCAGATTTTAAGCGGCAAAGAGGTAATCGCCGACATTCGCAAGCATATTTTCAACAACAGAATCTGGCCTGATTTCACACTGATTCCGGACCCCCGCAATCCGGTACTCAGCTACAGGACAATTTCGCCCCGAAGGCCGGAGGTAATCGGGGAATACAAAATCATTGCCAGCAAGGTAAATCACACCGTCCCGGCTTACGGCTACCTTGTGGAACATGCTTCCGGGTCTTGTTTGCTCTATACCGGCGATACCGGCCCGACGGAGAGGATTTGGGAAAAGATGCGCGGCCACGACGTAAAAGCACTGATCGTGGAGGTTTCCTTTCCAAACGATATGGTTAGTCACGCATTGGCCACGGGTCATCTTTGCCCTTCGCTTCTGGAAGGCGAGCTTCAAAAGATGCCGAGCATACCTGACAAGATCTATATTTCGCATCTGAAAGCGCCGTTCAGGGACAAAATCGAGGCGGAACTCGCGCGCATCCCTCATGTAAGCCTGGAACTGCTCGAGGATGGCAAATCCTTTACCGTTCCGTAGGGCGATCGACCATGCTAAGACGAATCGGCCCTTCCATCGCGTTGTTTCTGGCATCCGAAGCCCTGCTGCTCTATTTTTTCCCCGCCCATCTGATTTTCAAATCCAGTCTTACCGCAGGCGGCGACACTCCGATTCATTTTTTGTCCGCGATAGCGATGAGCAAAGGCCATTGTTCCCTTTTTTCCCCGGTGAGATGGGAAAACGGGGCTTTTGGAGGCTTTCCGCTCTTTTTAAACTATTTCCCGCTTCCCTTCGAGCTAATGGCGCTTATCGCCAAGGCATGCCCGCTTGAAATCGCTTTCAGGCTGGTTACCCTTCTGGCGATTTTCCCTCTACCGGCAGCCGTCTATTTTTGCCTTCGCCGTCTTGGCTACAGCGGGAGCGCTCCGGGCATAGGGGCCTTACTGTCTTCTCTTTTTTTGCTTACCACAAACAACTCCATGTGGGGGGCAAACATCTGCAGCACGCTCGCCGGTGAATTCGCCTATGGAATATCTTTTATTTTATACCTCGTCTTTACGGGAAAACTCTACTCGGACATCTCCCAAGGCAAGTCCTGGCTTTCCTGTTCGATCATCGAGGCATCGATGGCCCTTTGCAGCGGCTATCCCCCGATTCAGGCGGCAATGGGCTCCTCCTATTTTCTCGCACGCGGAGGGAAGCTAAAATATCTGCTCGGTCTCCATGCGGCGGCGGCCGGGCTTACAGCTTTCTGGCTGTTTCCAATGCTTTGGCGGCTGCCCTGGACCACCGCCTACACTTTTTCCTGGTATTTTCACAGTTGGGAAGAAATCGCCCCGCCTCTTCTCTGGCCGTCCATCGCGGGAGCTTTGATGCTCCTTTTTATTCCCGCCCCCGGACGATCGAGGACCGGCTGGAAGGTAGCCAGGATCTTAAAAGAATCCATCGATTCCGCGGAGTTATATCTATTCTGGCAGTTTTGTACGGCGCTGGTTGGTTTTAGCCTTGCGGCTGCCTTCGGGCTTGTCGACGCCCGGTTCCTTCCCCTGGCCCAGATTGCGATCGTGCTCCTTGGGGCCGTGGGCTGGGAAAGGCTCCTCACGCGTTTGCCAAAACCCGGCCTGTGGTTCGGCGGGGTCTGCGCGGCCGCCGTTGTCCTCGGCCTTACCAGCGCTCCGGTGGTTAGCAAATGGATCCACTGGAATTACTCAGGGATGGAAACCAAGCCCCTCTGGAACTCGTACCTCCAGGTAAACGATTATCTCAAAGGCGATGAAAACAGCCCGAGGGCAGCAGCCGAACATAGCGCCATAAACAATGGGGCCGGCACGATCAGAGCCTTCGAGCTTCTCCCTTTTTTTTCGGGAAGATCGACCCTTGCAGGGCTATACATGCAGTCCGCCCTAAACGCTCCTTTCGTCTACTACCTGCAATCCGAGATCTCCCCAAATCCTTCATGCCCGCTGGAACAATACTATTCTTCGCGGCCCGACCCGAGGGGCGCAGCTAAAAGGATGCGCCTCTTTAACGTCAGCCGGGTCGTAACGGTTTCGGCCGACATGACCGCTGCCCTCAGCTTATCGCCCGACTATGAACTTTTAAAAACATTTGCGCCCTACGCGATTTTCCGTATCCGGGGTTGTTCGGGTTCCTACGTTGAACCGCTAAGGTTCAAGCCCTTGAGGATATCGCCCCGGAACTGGAAAAAGATCCAGTTCGAATGGTTTCGGAAGTCCTCTCTTAGAGTACCGCTAGTAGTAGCATCCGGAAATTCACCCGGGGTTTTTTGGAAAAAACTAAGCCCCTACCAGGGACACCCCGAACAAATCCCCGCCATCCCCATTGCGGGTAGCGCCGCCGTAACGGCCAAAGCCTCCCTTCGCCGCGACACTATTGCAATCGAGACCTCAAAACCGGGTTTTCCGCTCTGGATAAAGGTCTCCTACCATCCGGACTGGCATATAACCAGGGGGCAGGGAGAACTCTACCCGGCCTCTCCGGCCTTCATGCTGCTCATTCCCAAAACTTGCCACGTGGTGCTTACCTTCGAGACCCAAAGCGGTATCTATCTTTTGGGCAAGATGCTTTTTTTTCTCACTCTCCTTATTCTTGGGGCGACGCTCGCATACCGAGCCAAGCGCCCGCCGCGCCCTCCCATGCCAACAGATAAATCTTCAAACGATGCCCCGTTTTCCAAAACAGTTGCGGCAAAAAACACAAGGATAATCTTTTCCTTTGCGCTCATGGCCGTGATTATAGCCGCAGGGGTTTTTAACAGAGATTATCGCGATCCGGTACTTTTCTACCGGCTTTTGGCAGCCCGATTCGAAAGGTCCCGACAAAACGTCCCGCTTCTGCCACCGGTTGAGGAGAGCCAAGACAAGAGGGACTTACAAAACCGTCCGCCATCGCCCGAGGACTTGGAGCTATTGAGGTTATTCGATACATGCGCGGCCAGGTTCGGCCACTCGACGATTCTGGATAATTGCGAGGGGTACAAGGCCAGGATCATGGCCGAAAATAATATGTGGGAAGATATGCGCCCGATGTTGGAGCGATACATCCGGGACAACCCCGATAGCCGCATGTATGCCCAGGCGCTCTTCTGGCTGGGGCAAGCCAACTATGCAACCGGAAGGCAAGAGGACGGGGAAAGGTTTTTTTTAAGGGCGCTTTTTACATGGCCGCCCAACGAGGCGGTAAACGCGGCGGGACTGTGGCTGGCAAAAATTGTGGGCCCCCAGGTCCTGTTCAAAACGGCCAAAGACCTTTTTACCTCCCGAGAGTATCTGGAGGCTTACAACATTTATTGCGCGCTCACCTTCTACCCGGACGAAACGACCAGGCAAAAGAGCATTCTGGCTCTTGCCTATTGCGACCGGCGCTTAAACAGGCTCCAGGAGGGCTGCGACCTTTTGATGCGCTGGCTGGGCCCAAACTATAACGCAGCCGAATCGGAGCAGGTAAAAGCAGAGCTGCAAAAGTGGCTGGCTCTCATTGCGAGCAGGAAAGAAGGCATGGAAGGGAACAGGAAAAACTAACCAGGCAGGAGAGCGAACGGCAAGACTCTTTTCGGGCTCGGAGAGGAACACATCTACAAACCTGTTCTTTCAATCGTAGGCCAATGCCCTCAGGCACATATTCGCCTGCTGGCCGAACAGATTGAAATTTTCGAAGCTTTCTTCATCCAGTTTACGTCCGCTCTCTTTTCTATCGGCGAAAATAATCCCTATCACCACATCCTTTATGATCACGGGCATTACAAAAAGGGGAACCTTTCCGATAAGATTCACCAACTCGTCCGTTAGAAGCGTTTTCACCGAAGCCTCGGGCTTTTCAGTCACCCACAGGGACTTTTTATTTTTCAGCACATACTGAAACACGTTTTGCTTATCCGAAGCCATGTTGACCGAGAAACGATCGACCCACCCATCCATACACCCTAGCCCGTGCTTTCCTATCAGATGGCGCCGATCCGAGGTAAGAATCCCAAAGACCACCCTGTCCATACCGATCCCCCGGTAAATACCCTCGAGAACGATTGAAAGCACCATATTGAACTCACCGGCCCCCGAGGTCATAAGAGCAGAAAGATCGCGCAGGCTTCCCATCTGGACGGAGAGATCGGGCTTTGGGTATTGGTCCTGACTTGGAGTATCCATTATAGCCAAGCCTGTTGGACCCAAGGAGGTCACAGTTTGGTCCGGCACGGTTTCGTTCGGCTTTGCAATGGCGTTGGGTTGGTTTTCAGGGATGGGAACCAGACGGCTGATCGACTTGGTTCCGAACAATTCGGTGACCGCCGCGGCTTTCTTTGCCGATTCATGCAAAATTTCGGCGGTCTGGATTCCAGGGAGCCGGAAAAAATTGGAAACCTCCCCGAGGGTTTTTCTCATCTCGGGAGAATCCCAGCCTTTCTCGGCGGCCAAGGCAACGGAGCATCCCAACCGTATGCTGCGCACCCTGGGGTCCGCGTCATTTTTATTACGCAAAGTCCGTTCGAGCAGATCGCTAAGTTTCCATTCCCGGCTAAGGCGCTCGGTAAGGCGCTCGAGTTTGAATCCAAGGACCTCGACCTCTGCCGACTCATCAGAGTCGAAATTGCCCAAAGCGTTCTCGAGACTTGGCCCCATTTCATCTGAAAAACACCAGAACGCTATATTGCCGATTCTTGCCAGAAGAGCCGCTATAAAGATTTCCTCGGCATCGGCTACTTTTAGAAAAGCAGCCATTCCGCGGGCCTGAACCGCGGCGTGGAAGGACCTTGCGACTTCCACCGCTACCTTGTCCTTGGACTTGCCCGAAAGAACGGACTCGATCAAAGAAATCGCAAGGCAGATCTCTTTAATAATGTTGGTCCCCAGCCTCATCACCGCACGACTGACGGTTAAAATCCGTTTGGCTCCGGGATTGTAGTACATACTATTTGCCAATTTGAGCACCCGTGAAGTGAGAACCGGGTCCTGGAGAATCGACCAGGCGAGTTCGGAAAAAGAACAGTCTTCCTTGGTCGCCATTCCGGCCACATGCTGGACCGTGCTGCTAAAAAGCGGCATGTCTTCACGCGATAGCCGCTCCACCCAATAGTCAATACCTCGTTCAGCCATTCTGATAGCCCCTCGAATCTAAAATCCATCTAAAGACCTATATCGGAAAAAGGAAGCAATTTCTGTAGGATAAATTTAAAACAAGGCAATCTCTCGACGCCTCCGTACTCTTCCCCCGATAAAATGGCACAGAGGACTTTTCTTTTTTGGAAACCCGAACAAATTTTCTCTGTTTGAAAATGTTTCACGCAAGCAGCAAAAGCGTGTATTATAATAGCGTGGAAATAGACTACCGGAATCCGGTTGACTGAGAGGTTTTTCTTAGCGCCTTTTTTCCCGACTGTATGCGGGGGACCACACAAAGGCCCTGAGCGGTGTCGAGAAGACGGTCAACTCTTTTCCGACTGTCCACAGGTAGCTACGCGGCCGCGCTTTAAAAACTCATTTTGTGTTCCACAACAAAAAGGAGGATTGCCATGTCCGTTTACAAGATCGTCGAACTTGTCGGAACCAGTCCTAATTCGTGGGAAGAAGCCGCCAGGGAGGTTGTAGAGGCTGCGACAAAGAGCATCCGGGACCTTAGAATAGCGGAAGTGGACAAACTGGACATGCGAATCGAAAACGGCAAAGTCGTAGAATACCGTGCAAAAGTGAAGCTCTCCTTCAAATACGAGGGAAACGGTTGATCCCGATAAAGGACTAATACCCGGGCCCCGCCAAAAGCGGGGCTTTTTTGTCCCCGCCAACCCCTCCCCCCCCTACTGTTGTTCGACGTAGATTTGTCCGTTCATACCCAAAAGCGAGTGCAGGGCTTTATTGCAGTAAAACTGATAGATCCCGGGTTGGTTAAGTTTCAGGTCGATCGAGGTTATCTTACCGGCGGGAAGTTCGATATTTTCCAGGGTATTCCACTCCGGGTCCTGGAGTGTGAAGTTTTGCCGGGAGCCGGACACATTGTTTATTTCAAGCCTGACAGGCCCCGGTTTATTGACGCGGATTTCGTTTGGCCAAAAATATAACCTGCCCGCCTCAATGGACAAAACACTCAGATTTCCACTTCTTACCGCAGCGGTCTGAACATTTCCCCCTCCGACACATCCGGCAAGGACTGCAACCATGACAAAAACCACCGACAACGCTCGTTTTGAAAGTGGACGCATGCTCGAACTCCCAGACGGTTGGCTTTAAGGAAAAAGTTGGGGGGCTGGAGCGCGGGCGCCCCGGCGCCCCCCGCCAAGACAAGGTTACTTTTGGGATCCCAGAAGATCGCGAGCGATAATGAGTCGCTGGATCTCGCTTGTACCCTCATAAATGGTGGTCACACGAACGTCTCTGTAGAAGCGTTCGACAGGGAAATCGTTGGTGTAGCCATAGCCGCCAAGCATTTGAATGGCGTCATAGCAGGCCTTGTTGGCGGCTTCGGTCGCATACAGCTTTCCCATGGAGGCCTCCCGGGAGTAATGCTTTTTCTGATCTTTGAGATAGGCTGCGCGAAGCAGCAGCAGGCGCGCGGCCTCGAGCCTGGTGAAATTGTCGGCGATCATCCACTGGATTGCCTGCTGGGAGGCGAGGGGCTTATCAAACTGTATTCTTTCCCGGACGTATCTGACCGCCTGGTCCATGGCGGCAAGTCCAATACCCAAGGCCATCGAACCGATGCCTATTCTTCCGCCCGCAAGTTCGCCAACGGCAATGCGAAACCCCTCGTTAACCTTGCCAAGCAGGTTTTCCCCGGGGACCCTGCAGTTGTCAAAAATCAACTCATTGGTCGATGAAGCGCGCTGGCCCAGCTTATGTTCGTCTTTTCCCACCTTAAAGCCGGGGAAAGCGGGTTCGACGAGGAAAGCACTGATCCCCCTGCCCTTCCTGGCGTCTTTATCCGTAACGGCCCAGACCACAAAACAGCCCGCGTACTCGGCGCTGGTAATAAAAATCTTACTGCCGTTAAGCACCCAGGAGTCTCCATCGAAAACGGCCATCGTGCGCATTGCGGCCGGGTCCGAACCGGCGCAGGTTTCGGTAAGGCCAAAGCTTCCGGCGCAATATTGGCCGCTGCAAAGGGGCGGGATATACCTGGCTTTTTGCTCCTCGCTACCGACTGCCTGTATAACCTCGGCCACCATGTTGGTAACCGAAGCCGTAACGGCGGTGGCCGCGCAGGCACGGCCAAGCTCGGTCATTACGAGAGAAAAGGCCACGCTGCCGGCGCCCGATCCCCCATAATCGGGGTCGACGTTTAGCCCCATAAAACCCAGTTCGGCCAGTTTTTTGAGATTGGCTTTGAGGATAGCGCGATCCTTGGTCCTGTCGATTTCGGCCGCAACAGGTTCAAGCTCGCGTTTGGCAAATTTTGCCGCGGTCTCCTGAATTATTCTCTGCTCTTCGTTTAGCTCGAAATCCATTCGGGGTCCTTATCAATATTGGTAGAATCCACGACCGTTTTTTTTGCCAAGCCAGCCCGCTTCGACGTACTTGCGCAGAAGCGGACAAGGCCTGTACTTAGAGTCGCTAAAACCTTTGTAGAGGGTCTCCATTATAGCCAGGCAGGTATCGAGACCAATCAGGTCGGCCAGAGCCAGGGGTCCCATCGGGTGATTCATGCCAAGCCGCATGACGGTATCAATGTCCTCGCGGGTCCCGACCCCGTGATAGAGGCAATAGACCGCCTCATTTATCATGGGCATAAGGATGCGGTTGGCGATGAAGCCGGGGTAGTCGTTGGCAAGAGCGGGGGTCTTGCCAAACTTTAGCGAAAGCTCCCAGGTCGTCTTGAAGGTCTCCTCGGAAGTGGCCAGTCCTCGAATCACTTCGACAAGCTTCATAACAGGCACGGGATTCATAAAGTGCATGCCTATGACCTTATCGGGCCTTTTGGTCTGGGCGCCTATGCGGCCGATGGGAATGGAGGAGGTGTTGCTCGACAATATGACCTCCGGCCTGCAAATCGAGTCAAGATCGCGAAACAGCTTAAATTTAATGGTCTCGTTTTCCGTTGCGGCTTCGACAAGAAAATCAGCGGCCGCAAGGTCCCCCAGGGCTGTGCTCGGCTTAATGCGGCCCAGCACCGCGTCGCGCGTCTCGGAAGCCATTTTGCCTTTTTCGACATTTTTGGCGAGTATGGCCGCAATATTTCTTAGACCGCGCTCGACGAACTCCTCTTTTATGTCGTTCATAATGACCTGAAGGCCGCTCATTGCCGCCACCTGGGCAATACCGCCGCCCATCTGGCCGGCGCCGATAACTCCAAAAGTCTTTACTTCCATACCGATATTCCTTTCCTCACAGCTCTTCGGTTATCTTTTAACCACCATGGCGACAGCCTCGCCACCTCCCAGACACAGGGAAGCCAGGCCGGTCTTTTTGCCGGAGCGAATCATTTCGTGGAGCATGGTGACCAGAACGCGGCAGCCGCTGGCCCCGATGGGATGTCCCAAAGAGACGCTGCCCCCGGCCACGTTTACCTTGGAGGCATCGAGTTTGAGTTCGTTTAGCGCGCACACTGTGGACCCGCTAAAGGCTTCGTTTATCTCGAAGATGTCAACATCGGCGATCCCTATGCCTTCTTTTCGCAAACACTTTGGCACAGCCAGAATCGGGGCCACCAGGACGTATTTCATATCAATGCCGCTCGAAGCCTGCGCCCCGATGGTCGCCATAACCGAGCAGCCAAGTTCCCGGGCCTTTTCCCTGGACATGACGACGACCGCGGCCGCTCCGTCGCTTATAACCGATGAATTTCCAGCAGTCGTTACTCCGCCTTCTTTAAAGGCGGGCTTCATTTTGGTCAGCTGTTCGTAAGAGGTAGGCCTGGGGCATTCATCCTTTGAGAAAATGAGCTTTTCGCCCTTGCGCGAAGGCAACTCCACCGCGACGATCTCCTGATCGAAGCGGCCCGCCTCCAGCGAGGCGATGGACCTTCTGTAGGACTCGGCGGCATAGCGGTCCTGGTCCTCTCTTGAAACACCGTATTTTTCACAGCAAAGTTCGTTTGAAATCCCCATGTGAAAATCGTTTACTATATCCCACAAACCGTCATGGACCATGTGATCGACCAGAGCGCCGTTTCCCATCCTGTAGCCGTTTCGCGCCTTTTCCAGATAATAAGGCGCCATGCTCATATTCTCCATGCCTCCGGCTACCACGACATCGGCATCTCCGGTTTGAACGGCCTGAGCGGCAAGCATAACGGCCTTGAGACCCGAACCGCAGACCTTATTGACCGTAAGGGCTTCGATTTCCCAGGGCATGCCGGCGGCCACGGCAGCTTGTTTAGCCGGATTTTGCCCATAACCGCAGGAAAGCACCAGGCCCATAATGACCTCATTTACCGATTTTTTTTCTATCCCGGCCCGCCTGATCGCCTCTTCGATCACAATGCCGCCAAGCCTTGTAGCTCCAACAGAGCTTAGCGATCCGTTAAAGCTCCCAAGCGGAGTTCTGACAGCACTGACGATAACAGCTTCTCGCATCCCTATCTCCTGTGATGGTGATTTAGCTTCCCGACTCGACCCGGTTTAATTTCTGTTTTACAAACGCCATGGGCCGAGAAATTACAAACGTCTTATCCCTGGACTGGCCGCCCTTTAGCAGCTTTATTTGCGACTTGGAAATCCCAAGGCTTGCAGCAAGAAAGGCAATGCATTCCCGGTTGGCCTCGCCTTCGAGCGGAGGCGAACTTATGCGCATCTTCAGCCTTTGTCCAAAGAGGCCGCAAAACCCGTTCTTGGCCGCCCGAGGCTGCACATGGGCAAAGAGCAGGGTATCCTCCCCCTTGGCGGACAGGTAGCTTGGATCGACTGCGGACATGAGGGCTCCCGACACGATAAAGTTTTCACACGCGCGCGCTCAAATTGACACATCGGCCGCTCCTAGAATATATATCTCAATTATCATTAATCGAAGAAAAAATGCGAGCGCTGCGATATTTTGATAGCGCGTCCCCGGACAGGCCGCAGGATTTTTATGGTAAAGACCTGTACATTTTTTATCATTATCTTCTTGATATCGGTCGCTACATTGTCTGGCGCCCATGGAGCGCTCGAATTTTCCGCTAGTCTGATCGTATCCCCGACAGGCTTAACGCCCTATGCGGGCAAGATTTTTGTAAAGGGCCAAAAAATTCGCCAGGAACACTCCGGCCCGGGGGGAACGCAAATCATGATTTTCCGCCCCGACATCCAAGTGACCTGGATACTGACAAAACCCGGGAATATGTGTATGCAGATGCCTTATCTGGCCTCGGACAACCCCTTTGGGGAATGGACGACGCTAAAATCAAAGAGTGCGAAGTTTGTGGGAAAGGAAGTTTTTCGCGGCATGCCCTGCAGTAAATATCAGGCGGTGGAAGACGGCATAGATACCCTTTACTGGATTTCCGATCAGCTCTTTTTTCCGGTAAAGATTCAAAACCGGGATGAAACCATCGAGTGCGAGAACATACAAAGATGCAGGCTGGAGGATTCACTTTTTGAGATTCCGGCATCCTACCGCAAAACCATTAACACCATAGCACCGCCAGAGGAGTAGAGCAGATGGTCGTTTTACCGGTTTTGGGCAAATCGCAGCCCTACGAGGTTCGCCCTTCTAAAATAATAGCGCTGGGCCTTAACTACCACAGCCACATCGCCGAGAGCCATTCGGTAAAGGTCAGCGGCTTTACCGAGGAAGTTCCACAGGAACCCCTGCTTTTCCCAAAGACCCCCAACGTACTGGCGGGACCGGGCGAGCCGATAGTGATTCCCGCTTTTTTGCTCGACTACGGGTTCGCAGACCTTAGAACCGATTATGAGGCCGAGTTGGCCGTAGTGATCGGGAAAAAGTGCAAAAACATAAAGGCCGGGGAAGCTTTTGACTATATCTTCGGCTATACTTGCATGAACGATGTCAGCCAGAGAAACATTCAGTCCGGAGATCGTTCGGGATGGTTCCGGGGGAAATCCCTTGACACCTTCGGCCCCATCGGACCGCAAATAGCGCCTCGGGAAGCAATTCCAGATCCGAATTCGCTTCGCATCCAGTGCCGTCTAAACGGAAAGACGGTTCAGGAGGCCAGTACGGCCCAAATGATTTTCCGAATTGATTATTTGATAGAATTCATATCCAAAAACTTCACCCTCATGCCGGGAGACATTATCGCCACGGGAACCCCCGGGGGTGTAGGCAGAATCCGCCACGGGGACATAGTAGAGGTAGAAATAGAAAAAATAGGGATCCTGAGCAACCCGGTGGTAGAAGAGTGGTTAAGGTGATCCCGCCTGTGCAGGGCCAAGCGATGAGGCCCCGGCATAGGCCATCTTCCCGGGCAAAAAGCCGTTAACTCCGTTTATCCTTTCCATTGGAAGGGGTGGCCAAAGGCTCACGCTGCTCGCTATAGTCTGCTTTGAAGTCTTCCGATAGGGAAAAAGGATGAAAACCGGGGAAGTTTTAGGGGGCAGCCTTTTGCAGGACGAACGATGAGTGATTCGCGTATCCTTATTGTGGAGCAGGAAGCCGAGGTCTCCGGAAAGATCGAGGAGAGTCTGACCGCCATGGGCTACGAGGTGGCGGGGAAAGCAGCAAACGGCCAAGAGGCTCTTCGTCTTGCACGCGAGCAACGCCCGGCTCTAGTCCTCGTGGATATGCACCTGGATGGAGACGGGGACACCTTCGGCACGGCAAAAGACATTCTCAGGCACTTCCACGCACCGGTGGTCTTTCTTGCCACCCGCGCGCAGGATTTACCCCCGGAGCAAAACGAACTCGACAAATCTTGGAGCTTCCTGATAAAGCCCTTTAAAGACTGGGAACTCAAAGCCGCAATCGAAATTGCCCTCCATAAGCATAAGAGCGAGGAAGAACTGCGGCGCATGAGCCGTCTTTACAGCGTCCTAAGCCAGGTAAACCAGGCGGTGCTGCGAACGGAGGGAAGGGAGGAACTGTTTCAAACCGTCTGCCGTATCGTCGTGGAGTGCGGGGGCATGGACCTTGCCCGGATCGGCCGCATCGATGCTCAAAGGGCAACAATCGAGGTTGCGGCAAGTTTTGGGGACAAAAGCCACATCCCGGGTGAAGCACGACCGGCCACACAGGGTTCGATCGAGGATCGGTGCACCCTGTGGGAGGAAATGAACAGCGGCAACCCATTCGTTTGCAACAAGTGCGTGAAAGACAACTGCCCCTATTGGCATGCACAGACGCCGGAGCGATTGGTTTTCGAGTCCCGCGCGTTTTTTCCTCTCCGGTTTCAGGGAGAAATCTTTGGAGTCCTGAATATTTGCACAGCGGAGCCCAATTTTTTCCGTATAAAGGAAATCGAACTCCTCGAGGAGGTGGCCGAGGACATCTCCTTTGCGCTCGACAAAATGGAGGGAGACGCTCGCAGAAAACTTACCGAAAAATCCCTGATCGAAAGCGAGGAGCAACTGCGTCTTTTCATCGAGCATGTCCCGGCCTCCCTGGCGATGTTCGATACCGAACTGCGCTACTTAAACGTCAGCCGCAGATGGCTTGCAGACTACAATCTGGGCGAGCGCAACGTAATCGGCCTTTCCCTCTACGAAGTATTTCCCGAAATCCCGGATAACTGGAAAACATTCTACCGGTTTGCCCTCTCGGGCGAGGTGATAAGGGTTGAGGACGACCGATTCGAAAGGGCGGACGGTTCAGTTCAGCGACTAACCTGGGAAGTGAGGCCATGGCGCAAGTCCGGGGGCGAAATAGGCGGCATCGTGATCTTTTCCGAGGACATTACCGAGCGCAAGCGCGCCGACCAACTGCTTCGTGAAAGCGAGGAACGCTACAGGCTGGCGATGGAGGCCACCAGCGACGGCATATGGGATTGGGACCTCGTTACGGGCCATGTCTATTACAATCCGGCCTATTTCAGAATGCTTGGCTACCAACCCGGGGAACTTGCCGACCATGCCGTAACCTGGACCGAACGTATCCATCCCGATGACCGGCAGCGGGTTCTGGGCGTCAACCAAGCATGTATAAGAGGCGATTTGGCGGCTTTCAGCGTCGAGTTCCGCATGAGGACCAAGGACGGGAGCTGGCGCTGGATCCTGGGGCGAGGCAGAGTTGTAAGGCGAGATGTCGACGGGATTGCCCTGCAGATGGTGGGCACTCACCTCGACATTACCGGGCAAAAACAGAAAGAAAAGGAACTCGAACAGCTCTATCGGCAAAATCAACGCATCCTCAACACAGCGGGAGAAGGCATTCTGGGTTTGGACAGCCAGGGGCTGACCACTTTTGCAAACCCCGCAGCGCTAAAAATACTTGGCTACGAAGCAACTGAGTTCATAGGGGCTTCGTTGCATCAACTTATCCATCATCACAAACCCGACAACAGTTTTTACCCCAAGGCCGAGTGTCCGGTCTTATCAACACTTGCGGCCGGGGTTACGGTGCATATTTCCGACGAGGTGCTCTGGAAAAAAGACGGCACGGGCTTTCCGGCCTCCTATTCGGTAACACCCATTGTGGAAGAGGGCAAGATAATCGGGGCGGTGTTCACTTTCCGGGATATAACCTTACGCCGGAAGGCCCTGGATGCCTTAAGGGAAAGTGAGGAGCAGTTCAAGACCATGTTCGAAATGGCCTCTATCGGCATAACGCAAACAGATCCGAAAACGCGCCGATGGGTCCGTGTAAACCAGAAAATGTGCGAGATTACAGGCTATACCTGCGAGGAGCTTTTGGGAAAAAACACAACTGAACTCACTCACCCCGAAGACCTGGAGCAGGATAAGGATGAATTTCACAATCTAATCGAGGGGAAAACGAAGTTTATCCATCTCGAAAAGCGCTACATCCGAAAGGACGGCCGCACAATTTGGGTTAGCATCAACGGGGCGCTCATCCGCGACGCTTCGGGAGAACCGGTAAGAACCGTGTCCACAGTTGAAGACATTACGGAGCGAAAGAGGCTGGAAAAGGAACAAGCCGTGGTTGAGACCCAACTGCGACAGGCCCAGAAGCTCGAAGCTCTGGGCACTCTTGCCGGCGGAGTGGCTCACGACTTCAATAATATTTTGAGCATAATCATCGGTTACGCGGAGCTTGCGAAAATGGATGCTCAACCCGATAGCCGGCTTTGGAAAAAACTCCAGCAAATTCTGGACGCGGGCGCCAGGGCCAAGGAACTGGTGACCCAAATTCTCGCCTTCAGCCGCCGGTCCGAACATCAGAAGCTCCCCATCCAACTGTCTATAATCATAAAAGAGTCCATGAAAATGCTCAGGCCGTCCCTGCCCTCGACAATAGAGATAAAAACCGATCTTGAGAGCAAATCGGCGGTGCTGGCCGATCCGACCCAAATGCACCAGGTCCTGATGAACCTGTGCACAAATGCCGCTCATGCCATGCGCGAAAGGGGGGGAATACTCGTGGTCGGCTTGAGGGATAGGACGCTAACCGAGGAAGACATCCAGGCCACGGATAGTTTGAAGCCCGGCGTTTATGTCCAACTCAGCGTTAAAGACAGCGGCCAGGGGATCGATCCCAAGATAATCGACCTGATTTTCGACCCCTTTTTCACCACCAAAGGACTGGGGGAAGGAACGGGCCTTGGCCTGTCGGTAGTTCACGGAATCGTCAAAAGCCATGGGGGCAGTATAAAAGTTAAGAGCACGGTTGGGGAGGGAGCCGTTTTTACCGTTCTTATCCCTGTGATGCAATCCGCCGACCAGGAGAAGAAAGAAAAAATCGCCCAGACCTTTTCCGCGGGCAACGAGAGGATCCTCGTGGTCGATGACGAGCCTGCCCTGGCTGAGATGGTGGAGATGATGCTAGAAAAGCTTGGCTATGAGGCTGTGTCGTGTACAAGCGGCATGGAAGCTCTTAAGATATTCACAAATCAAAGCGAGGACAAATCTTTCGACCTGGTGGTTACCGATATGACGATGCCGCGCCTAACCGGTGAGGACCTTACGCGTGAAATTTCAAAACTTCGCCCCGAGGTCCCGGTAATACTAATGACGGGGTTTAGCGAAAAGATCGACGCCGAAAGGGCAAAAAGTATGGGGATCAAGGGATTTTTGTTAAAACCGGTCATTTTGACGGAATTGGCCGCCATGATTAGAAAAATTATTGATAAAGCCAATTAGGAAGCGATTCGGGCCCGACGGCGGTCGGGCTTTACAGGCGGGCCTGGTTAGTATAGGCATCAATTTATGAGGGAAAGTCATGTCACACGCTAACGCACGGGATCTTGCGATCTATGTGGCCAACCATTGGGAGGATAGCCAGATATCGGGCTATCAGGGTCCGGTCGGCTGCGAACCCGTCGATATCGTTCCCCCTTTGGAGACTCTGGAGACCATTCTCTCGTGTTGTTTTCAGGCCAGTCTGATGAGGGAGGAGGATAGAGCCGTGCGGTTCCGTCTAATATTGAGACAACCCGACTGCTTCACGGGAAAGGACGGTCCGCCCAAAGGACTCTACAGGCTTTTGTTCAGCGAACCGAGACCCTTTGACGAATATGAACTTCAAAGGCTCTCTCCGGCCGTGGACTTCTATCGCTCCATGATTGGAGTCAGCCTTGAGCCAAGCAAGCGTCTTTGCATCTGGGGCGTAGTCCATACGGGTCCCAGATGGGTTCAAAATGCCTACGGGGGCAAGGTGATCGCACCGGCGCTGCCTTCCTCCCTGGTCGTCTATGTAACCGATCCCGGTCGGCTTACGGTTTACAAGGGCAATCGCAACGTTGCGACCTTAAACAGCGGCATGGTGGTGCCTCCAAGCCACGAAGTGCTCGATTCCACCTGGCTTCCCGCCAGTTTTGCCAGGGTTCGCTCCCGGCTTTGGAGACTGCACAGGGCGGCAAAGGAATCGGCCTCCCGACCATGGGCCGACCTGGAGCCGGGCATCGTCAAGGCAATTGCCCAACAGGTAATCCGGCGAATCATAAGCTCTGTAAGGAATTCAAGGCACGGAGGAACAATTTTGGTTGTTCCTCCGGAAATAGTCGATCATGTTTTCGATGAAAATTCCTACTTGAGCATCGAGTACAGGGTAACCGACAAGGTTGCGAGGAAAAGATTCGAGACCCTGGTTTTAGACCTGATGAACAACCTTGCCGAAGTCTATGGGCAGAAGGCGGGCACGGGCAAGACGATCGGATGGAAGGAATATGTGGCAAGCGGCGCGGAATCCCTTGCGCTCTGTGACGAGGCGATTTTTGACCTCGCCCAGTTCTTCGCCGATTTGGCTTCGGTGGACGGAGCGGTGGTATTCAGCGAGGGATTTGAACTGCTGGGCTTCGGAGCCATGATATCGGGAGGGCTCAAAGGGACCAGGACAGTGGCCAAGGCACTGGATATAGAGGGCAATGAGAGGCAGCTTGTCTACTCGGGAAGCTTTGGCGCCCGCCACCGCTCGGCATTCCGTTTTTGCAGCGCAGTCCACGATGCCATAGCCATCGTGATTTCCCAGGACCGGATCGTACGGCTCGTAAAATGGAAAGAAGAGATCGTCACCTACTGGGAGGGAGTGTCAAACAGCATTATGGAATTTTATTAGGGGTAGAATTCGACACCCACTCCATTTTTGAGGTTCTCACCCGGCCTCTTCTCCCACGTAGAGGCGCGTCACGCGCCGTGAAAGCGCGCAGGTAAGCTCGTAGGGAATCGTGCCTATCCTTTCGGCCACATCCAGAGCCTCAATGGTCCCGGCATCACTTTCTCCCCAAAGAAGGACTTCATCCCCCAACTCCACGGCTCCATCTCCGACATTGACCATAATGTAGTCCATGGTAACGGTCCCGACCATGGGATAGCGCCGGCCCCTGATGAGCACCTCCCCGTTATTGGTGAATCTGCGACTAAGACCGTCCGCATAGCCCACCGGAAGCACGGCTATCCTGGTGGGCCCCGGAGTGGTCCATTTCCTGCCGTAGCTTACGGGACAGCCCCCGGGCATCTCTCTAAGGTGCGCCACATAGGTTTTAAAAGACATCACCTGCCTTGGGCAAAGGCACCGGGAAGTCTGCCTTGACGGATAATGACCGTAGAGCAATATACCGGGGCGCACGGCGTCGAAATAGCTGCGCGGAAGATCGAGAATGGCGCCGCTTGCGGCCATATGTATGATGGGCGGCTTCCTGCCCGCTGCACAGACAAGGGATATGGCCCGGCCAAATCTTTCAAGCTGCAGATTTGCAAAAGTTTTATCTTTTTCGTCGGCGGTTGAAAAATGGGTATAGAGCCCCTCCCATATGCAGGCGCCACACTTGCCAAGACGATCGAGTAAATCCGCCCCCTTTGGCAAAAGCAGCCCTACTCTGCCCATACCCGAGTCGAGCTTCAGGTGCACCCGCACACTCTGATCCGGACGACAACCGATATCCTTTTCAATCCAGTCGAGATCCTCGGACTCGAAAACAGAAAGGCTTAGGCCGGCCTTTACAGCCTCCTTTATTTCACCGGGAAAGAGCCTGCCAAGAACCAGGATTTGCGAACCAATTCCGCTCTCCCTTAGCTCCATGGCCTCTTCGAACCTGGCGACCGCAAACATCGAGCACCCTTCCCGCACAAGCCGTTTTGCCACCATCACCGCCCCGTGGCCGTAAGCATCGGCCTTGATAACGGGAATGATTCCGGCGGCCCCGACCTTCCGCCGGATAGCTTGAAGGTTGAGAGCAAGATTGTCGAGGTTTATTTCCGCATACGTTCTAAACTTCATAAAAGCTCCGCACTTATGTCTCTATTTAAAAACCATGCTTTTCATAGTCCAGGACGTTAGATCTTTTCAAGCATGTCCAGGTATTCTTCCGAGCTATCCAGATAAAAGGCAAGCGCCTTTTCGTACTTTTTCCCCGCAAGCGCGCTCGTAAGCAGTTGACTGACTTCCTGTCTGCGGCGCAGCACCGACTGGGTCCTCACGAGGATCTCGCGCTGCGCGGGAGACATCGCCTCGATAAGCAGGCGGAATTCATTGCCGGCCCTGGGCTGGCACATCCAAAAATAGAGAAGGTCCAGTCCGTTCACTATTATGATCTTTTCGAGATCGCGCGCCTCGGAGCTAAGCCGCATCATGAAATCTCCAGCCGACTCGAGCATTTTCAAAACATCGGTCTCCGGGTACATAAGTTCGAGTTGAGCGTAGGCGTCGAAGAGCTGCTTTAACTTTCCCGCATAGTCGTCCGCGCGCATGTCTATATACTCACCGCGATCGCTTAGCCCCTCGATCACCCCGGCAACACAATCGGAAGCGGTCTTGGATATAATTGCGGCCCATTTTTCGAGCATACCGGAGACGTTTGCAACGCCAAAAGCGCCCAAAATGCGACCGGCGGCCATACTCATCAGGAAAGCAAGGGGGATGGAAAGAGCGGTTCTAAAGATGAGATTACTGGTGGCGGAGCCCTTCGGGAGACCGCGAAACCTGTTATGGGCAAAGATATAGAGCCCATTGGCAAGAGCTATGAAGGCATAGAGCAGCATTGGGTTTGTAGAAGTGGTAATAGCGAAGGAGCGGTCCAGGATGACCGATTTTACAAGATAGTCGAGCAGGGGAACCGAAAGGCCGGTATAGAAAAGCGAATCGCTGATCCTGCCCCAACTTATGTAGTCGTCCCATTTGATCAAAGAGGAGGGACGAAATGCCCCCGCGCCAAACACCGACTGGATGACATTCCTAACCCCGGTGACGGCAAACCAGATCGGGGCGCCGAACCATGCAAGCACCCACCAGCTTTTTGTGAGGTAAAAGCTGAGGAAGGCCGGAATGAAACCTGCCGTTATCTTTAAAGCGTTTTTGAAGGAATCGTTTAGGTAAGCCCAGGATATTTCCCCTGGAGACGAACCGGGGCGAGGGTCGATTTCGATTCCGTTGCCCCTGCTCCGGTTTATGCCCCCAAGGGTCACTACGTTTCCCCTGGCCTGGATCCTGGTGGACAGTTCCTTTACCGTCCAGCCCTCTTCGCATTTAAGGCCTAACCTGCTAAGTCCGGGCAAACGGCGAAGCAGGGAGTAAATCAGTCGGAGAAGATAGTGGGGCCTGCGCACCGGGATATAGGTTTTTTGGAAAAATGCGTCTATTCGAACGGGAACGATAACCCTCTGGGTATCCTTGGAAAGGCGCACCTCCCTTTGCGCCTTTGGCGCCAGAGTCTCAAGGATCGCCAGACCCATTCCGTGAAGCCGGTGGGAAGTCCCCGTGGAATCACTTCCGATCTTCGATCGCAAGGGTCCTTTTCCATAGTATGCCTGAAGGGTCCGGATGTTTCGAAGGATCTCCTGAAATTTTGGAGTCCTTTCATCCCCTCTTTCGCGCATCCGGGCGGTCATAGCCGTTATAATCTTTTTTAGCTCCACGGTATCCGCATCGTTTACGGCCCGCTGCAGGGCATTTATTTCATGATAATTTTGCGCCTTTGCGCTCGAGAAGTCCTTTAAGTTAAAAATCTCCAGATCGCTTACAGCCCCCTTGCACACGTAGAGCAGTTCCAATACATCCTCTGCTTTGAGATCGGTGAGGTTAAGGGTTATCCTGCAACCCGCTCTCAAGCCCCTTAGCCTCTCGACAAGTTCGGGCGGGGAGAGTTTCAGCAAACTGGGAACTTCGGGCCCATCCGAGGGGACGTGAAGATCAGCGATACCGAGTTTTTGGGAAGGTCTTAGAAAGCGCTCGAGGATTTTCTCCGAATCAAGCCCGTTCATCTCCTGGATGAGGGAGGCTATCCTTTGACGCTCTGCAGGCGGGGCCGTTTTAAAAACCGGCCCCATTTCCGCGGCCCTCTCGCGCATGGCCGCAACCAGCTTAAAGTGAATGAACCTTGAAAGATGAAGTACGGAGGGCTGTCCCGCGCCCACATAGGAAAGAAAAGCCGAAGGGTCGAAAGGCTCGAGGTTAAGTTCGTATCTTTGGTTGACCCCGGGGAGATGACGCCGGTTAAATTCCTCGAGCAATTCAAGGATATATCCGGTCTGGTATGCCGAGACTTTCCTACCCTCCTCCATAAACTCCCTGGATGGCCCGTCATCGAGGAAAGCAAGAAAATCCTTCGGATCGGATAAGCCCGCCGGAGCATATATGAACTCGATATAGCGACCGTGGAAGCGCACAGGAATGATTATGCTTATGTGGACGGAAACGCCCATTATCCCGGCGGCTTCCAGCAACTCTTCGGCGGCCTTGGGGGGAACGTAATTGTAATAGACGACACTCAGGCGCCGAATACCCTTGATCCAAGCATCCATGATAAGATGGGAGGGGGTTTTGCGCCCCTTGGTGCTCGAATCGTGGACATGGTCGTCAAAAGAGACCTGGCTCCAGTTTTCGGGCATCTCCAGCAGGTGGTAGCGGCGCAGCAGGGAACGGATCGCCCTGGGCCTGCCGATTAGCGCGGTTCGGAAATCGTGGGCAAGTTTTAGTTGTGTCAGCCGGCCGTCGGGTTTTCGCACCAGTTCCTTGGTGATTTCAAGCAACACGCGCGCGGCGTTTCTGCGCATCCGCACTTCCCCCGCGCTCATTACTTCGTCTCGAAGGCAGCGAAGGGCGGTGATACGCTCCCCGACCTTACCCGCTTCCAGCGACTCCAAAAGCCTCAGGGCCGCATAGGCCATTCGCAGAGCGGGTGAAGCCGCCAGCTCTTTTATTCCTCGCGGGTGAAAATAGGGGTAGAGCAGTTCCTGCAAATATTGGAGCGAATCCCTGCGCTCGAGCACCTCGTCTACCAGCTCAAGCAGATCGAAGTCTCGCTTATCAAAAAGGATTCGAGGGATTTGCCTTCTCATGGCGGGATTCCAGATTTAGCGCAACGCCAAGGGCGATTGCGGGGCTAAAAGATTTGAAGTATAAAGACGTCGTGTTTTTTGTTTTTCCAAGACCCCTTAGAAACAATGAAATATCATTCTATCACTAAACGAAATAAACTATAAACAGGTTAACGTCTTTGCATCGAGGAGTTGTCGTGATGCGCATCATCGAAAATATCGCAGAGATGCAGCGGCTGGCCGACGCATGGCGAGCCCAAGGAGAAAGGATAGCGTTCGTTCCCACAATGGGCTATCTGCACGAGGGGCATCTGAGCCTTTTGCGCACGGCCCGGCAACTTGGAACCAGGAGCGTTATCAGCATTTTTGTAAATCCCGCCCAGTTCGCACCCACGGAAGACCTGGCAAGCTATCCCAGAGCTCTTGACCGGGACCTGGACTTTTGCGTCCAAATCGGAGTGGATGCCGCCTTTGTCCCCTCGGCCTCGGAAATGTATCCCGAGGGCTTTCAGACATACGTCGAGGTTACCGGGGTCACTAAAAATCTTTGCGGCGCAAGCCGTCCCATTTTCTTTCGCGGCGTGGCCACCGTCGTCAGCAAATTGTTTAATGCCGTAAAGCCCCACACAGCGGTATTTGGCCAAAAGGACTTCCAGCAGCTTGTCACCATCAGGCGGATGGTAAAGGATTTAAACCTGGACATAGAGATAGTGGGTCATGAGATAGTGCGCGAAAAGGACGGGCTCGCCATGAGCAGCCGCAACACCTACCTCAAGGCCGAGGAACGGCCCATAGCCCTGAGACTGAGCAGATCGTTGCAGATCGCACGCCAACTTGTCGATTCAGGGGAAAAGGACTCGAAAAAAATCCTGAAGGCCGTAAACGATTGTCTTACCGCCGGCGGGGGCGCATCGATAGATTATGCGAAGCTCTGCGATACCGAGACCATCGAAGAGATCGAGAAGGTAGAAGGCCCTACCCTGCTCGCCCTGGCCGTATGGGTCGGGAAAACGCGGTTAATCGATAACTGCGTACTGGGCCGATAGCCGATGTCAATTGCTCGCTCCGTTTTTTCAGCTATCCATGATGATAAGACCTGAAACATAAAAGGAGAGGCTATGCGCCCGAGGTTGATCGACGCAGTCAAAACGCAAACCGGATTGTTCTTTATCTGCTTCCTAATTGCGGCAGTAACCTTCCTGAGCGTTTTCAGCCAAACGGGCAGATCGCAGGAGCACCCTTCCACATCCCCAAAGGGCAGCGTAACCCGGCCGGTTCCACCTCCCGGACCAACTTTTACCATACTCTCGATCACGCCCAATGCCCTGGGCAAGAGCATAGCAATCCGTTTCAGCCGGCCCGTCGATTTACACTCAATTTTGGAACATCTAAAGCTTCGCCCCGATGTTTATCTCTACGCGGAGGACTCCGCCGATAAGCAGCTTTCAGCGGACACGGTATCGATCCACTCGGATAATTTCGCCTGGGAGAAGCCCTACACGGTCGTTATCCCGGAAGACTACACAGTTGCCGGAGCCAGGTACAAAAAGAGCGTCTGCAGCTTCATAATGCCGCCTCACCCGCCTCTGATCGAATTTTTGGATAGCCATACGCTTATAGAACGCGACAGCCGCCAACTGCTCCATCTCAGGACAAACAATGTAGACCAGGTACTCCTTGAAACGCTAAGGGTGCCCCCGCTTCTTCTCCCGACGGCGCTTAGCGCTCCGGGGTCCTCGGCCCGGGAACTGCTCCCCCGACTCAAAACGGGGCAGAACTCCCTTGCCGCTCTCGTGAACAAAGGTTCACCCTTTTTCCCCTTTCTCGACCGGACAAGGGAAGAAAACAGCGTTTTTTCCACGAGGCATCAACAAAACAAGACCCGCGCCTTCTCCGTTCCCCTTTCCTTTAGGAAAGACAGCAGCCGGGGGGCAATCGAACTCATAGGCATGAAGTCCATGAACGATTCCTCTCAGGCCCTGACAAAATCGAGGCTCTACTGCATAACCGATCTGGGATTGAGCTACAAGCGCAGCCGCGACAGCCTGCTGGTGTGGACCAGCTCCATCAGGTACGCCAAGCCGCTAAAATCGGTCTCAGTTCTGGCCGCGACCAAAGACGGCGTTATCTATTACCTCGGCAAAACCGACGACAGCGGCATTCTTGTCTATAACGGCCCAAAACCCGGGGCGGATGCAAACACCGACACCGCCGGGCAAAAGCCCACAAAGGTTGCGGAAGGCTTGTCGGTTGGCGCGCCCGACCATATCGGCATTATCAAGGGCTCACCTCCGGTATCGTCCATAACGCATATTCTGGCCGCCACAAAAGACGATGTTTCCTTTATCGCCGTAAAACCGGAGGGAAACGTCATGCCCGCCGGAGAATACGACAAAAAGTCCGCTCAGGCGGCCATCGCGGAGGACAAAAACTGGAGCGGCCTCGGCATATCCAACGGCTATATCTTCACCGAGCGCGGGCTCTACAAACCTGGTGAAACAGTCTATTTCAAGGGCGTGGCGCGCTCGTACAAAGACGGGAAAATAGCGCCTCCCTCGGGGGCCAAGTGCGATTTCGTTCTAACCGACTCGCGTGGGAATAAGATATGGCGCACCGAGAGCGCACTGTCCGCATTCGGAACCGCATCCGGATCGGTAAAGCTTGCACCTTACGCCCCTCTTGGCATGTACAAACTGGAGATGTTTTTCCAAAACGACAAGCAACCCAAAAGCAGCGCGACATTCCAGGTGCAGGAATTTCGGCCTCCCCGCCATTTCGTGCGCATCGGCTTCGAACAGATAAGCCGTGAAAGCGATCAGTATGTCAATATAAAGCGCAGCGAAAAGGTGGTCAGGATCAACATCTCGGGCACCTATTACGCCGGGGGCCCTGTAAAGAACGGGCAGGTACGCTGGAAAATTTTTCACACCGGGGTCCATCGCAGCCTCGAAAAGTACAAAAACTATACCTTCGGCTATCCCAGCGCGGACCCAAAAGGGGATGAGAAAGCCGACAATCTGGTCGAAAGCAGCGAATCCACCCTCGACGACAAGGGGGAACTCTCCATCGACTTTCCTCTCGATAGAGACGTACGTTCGGGAAAAAACGATCTATCGGTCGAAGCAACAGTGGTCGACTTCGACGGTCGCCAAGCGAGTGAAAGCGGTGTATTCGAAATGCGGAGGCCCTTTCTGGTGGGCATAGCACGCCACCAGGAAAAAGTCTCTCCCAAGACGGCGCAAACCCTCGAGGCGATCGTCGTGGATAAAAACGACAGGCTGATAAATCGAGGGGTACTTCAAGTCGACGTGCTAAAAAACGACTACATCAGCGTCCCCTACAGAAACCAAAAGGGAGACGTCGGATACCGCTCGAATGTGTGGAGAAATGTCGTATCGAACCAACTGCCGATCAAGGGCGGGAAGGCTCTGTTTGATTTCGATTTCGGAAGCGGGGGCAAGTACCTGCTGCGTTTCACCTACCGCGACAAAAAAGGGCAGACCTTCACTTCGGCCACCCGCTACGACGCGGTTCCCGATATATTTTCAAACTACTGGCGGATAGCCGAGGACATAACCGACAACAGACTTGCGAGTCTCACCCTTCTTTCCGATAAAAAGCAGTATTTGCCGGGAGATACGGCTGTTATCTTTCCCGTTCCGTCGCGCCCCGTTACGACCTATCTGGTAACCGTCGAACAGGACGAAGTCCTGTCGCAACGAGTGATAGCGGCCGATGCGGCGAAGAGGGGCATAAAGATTCCGATTAGGGCCGCCTACATGCCCAATGTATATATATCCGTCCTGGGGCTTCTGCCCAGGGGGGGATTTCCCCTCTATTCCCGCCAATACGATTTTGAAGCTCCGACGGCCTTTTTCGGAACATTGAACATTCCGGTGCGGACGGGGGCCGGTCCTCTTAAAATAAGCATCGGCGAGGGCACCGACCCGATAAGGGAAAAACCGGGCGCAAACTTGAGCCTCGATTTGAATGTCGTAGACAGCCACGGCAAGGGAGCGCAGGCCGAACTGGCCGTTGCGGTGGTCGATGAATCGGTCCTGCGGGCCACACAGTTTAAAACCCCCAGGCTGGACTCGCTGCTCGATTTCCAGGGACCCCTTAGCGTCGCCACGGGCGAACTTCGCGCACTTCTCCAGGACCAGACCCCCTTTCACACCCCAAATATCAGACCCGTTACGGGCGGCGGAGGCGGAGAAGAGGCCCCGGGCGTAAAGATACGCAAAAATTTCAAACCCGTCGCCTACTTTAACCCCTCTGTGGTTACCGATGGAGCCGGACATGCGAATGTGTCCTTCACGCTCCCCGACAATATGTCCACCTACCGGATCTATGTCGTTGCCTGCGACCGGGGCGCACACTTTGCAAGCGCGCAGCGCAACCTTACCCTTACCAAGGACTTCTACCTCCAACCCGGCCTGCCCGCCTTCTTCACGCTGGGAGACCGGTTCCGCTTTCCCGTCGGGGCCGTAAACAATACCGACACGGCCGACAAGATGTCCCTGGCCTACATCACAAGCGACAACCTACAGCCCATGAGCGGTTCGGCGGTAATCGGTTCCCTTCCCGCCCACGGCTCCGGGAGGATCTATCTGAGCGGCCAGGCGGTAAAGGAGGGAACGGCTACAGTAACGCTCGCAGGCTCTCTTGGAAACAACAAGGACGGCGTGCGGGTAAAACTTCCGGTCACTTCCGGAACGGTAACGGGAGTCAGCGCATCGCAGGGCTCGCTCGAGGGTTCAGGCAAAATTTCGATGCCTCTTGACAAGGCTGCCCTCGCGATTGCCTTCGACAAGACCGACTACAGGGACGTGAGCGCGAGCCTCGAGGTTTCGGCCTCGCCCCTGGTGCTTCTTTCCGGGCCGCTCCATTACCTGCTTGAATACCCTTACGGCTGCATCGAACAGAACAGCTCCGGGGTAATCGCGCTCGCAGGGCTTCGCGGACTGGTCGCAAAAGGCATGGTCTTCGAAATGAGTTCTCGGGAAACGGACAAATTTCTGGCAAAAGGGATAGATAATATTTTTTCCATGCAGACCGCCTCGGGAGGTTTTGGCTACTGGCCGGGCTATAAGCACAGCAACCCGTGGGGAACCCTCTACGCGGTCTCGGCCCTTGGCATTGCCGCCGAAAACGGCTTCAAACTCCCCGCAAACGGCCTCAAGGCCGCAATCGACCATCTTCGCAAGACCATACTAAAAAAGGAAAACGGAATCGGCTACAGGGCCTTTGCCGCTTACGCCCTATCCCTTTGCGGGGGGCTCGACCCCAATAGCTTGGGCGCGGTTATGGCCGACTATCACCAGGAAGATAGAATAACCGGGATTTACCTTGCCCTGGCTGACCTAAATATAGGAGGTAAACCCTCAGACGATCTGAAGCAAACGGTGCGAAGCGAGCTCAGCCAACCACAGCAAAATCCAAGGAAACCGATTTTTAACAGTTGTTACCTCAACCAGGCGATGGCTTTGCTTGCGGGAACGCGCCTCATGCCCAACGATCCTCTAACGGCCAGGGCCGCCGACCGGTTGATCGGCGCCCTGTCCAAACACTCCATCTGGTCTTCCACAAGCGATACCGGGTGGGCGCTCTACGCGCTTGGCCAATATTACGGCCTCACTTCGGCGGGGGCAGGCGGCGCAAGTCTTAAGGTAACGCTCACCCGGCCCGACGGCGCCGACCAAATAGTGCAACTTGGCCCCGGTCAGGCCCATCGCTTCCAGCTCGATCCTCGGACCGTGTTTTCAAAGCCGCAGGTAAGAGTCTCGACAAGCCCGGCCCATAAGCTATATTACCGGGCCGCCGTTAAGTTTCCCCGCCTCGACTATGCGGCAACGGGCCACAACGGGGGCATGAAGATCTGGAAAAAGATCGAAAATACGGATGGAAGCAACCGGATAAGGGTCGGAGATATCGTAAAAGTGAGCATCGGACTAGACTTTGGCGGCAAGAAGGTCAAGCGATACCTGGCCCTGGACGATCCGCTCCCCGCCGGTCTGGTGGCCATTAACAGCGCTTTTGAAACGGTTGAGTCGCCCAAAGACGCTTTATCGCGGGAAAACATCTTTTCGTTCTGGTCCCCGGAAGGCTTTTTCATGTTCCAGCCCAACTTTTTCGAGCTTCACCAGCAAAGGGTCACGGCTTTCCGCGACATAGCGTGGCCCGGGGCATACGAATTCATCTATTACGCGAGAGCGGTTTGCGAGGGAGTGTTCCATGCAGGCCCGACAAAGATAGAGGAGATGTACCAACCCGAAGTAAACGCTTTCACACCGGCGATAAAGGTGCGAATCGAGCCTGCCGCGAACTGAAAACTTTAACAGCGGAAAGCCGAAAGGAAACATCCAAGAGTGGTCGAAAAACTCCAGACCTCCCGGAACGAGCGGAGGAAAGCAGCGGGACGGCCCTGGAACAGGAAAGCAACCGCAATTCTTTTGTTCTTATGCCTTTTCGCGGCCTCCGCGTGGGCTCTTTGGACATTTGAACTCGAGCCCAAGACCCGAATCGACCCGGCAAAATTTTACCTTGCCCCTTGCCGGGTTTTCTACGACAAAAACGGCAGGATGTTAAACTTCGAACCGGATAAGACTTTCAGGCGCCATATTCGGGCACAGCGCGAAGAGATCCCCAAAAAACTTAAACAGGCCTTCCTCGCGGCTGAAGACCGCCGATTTTTCTCCCACCACGGGGTCGATCTCGCGGCCTTGCTGAGAGCCGCCTTCAAAGGAGCCCTCGCGGGCAGGGTCGTCTCGGGGGCTTCGACCATCACAGAGCAACTCGTCGGGCTTGTCTATCGGCACAAACGCACTCTTGCTTCAAAATGGATCGAGATAGTGAGGGCCATTCGTCTTGAAAAGACGCTTGGGAAAAACCGGATATTGGATCTTTATCTAAACAGGGTTCCTCTGGGAAACAATCTCTACGGCGTAGAGACCGCTTCGCTTTTCTATTTCGGAATCCCCTGCAGCCGGCTTAGCACAGCCCAATCGGCCCTTCTGGCCTCGATCCCGAAGGCCCCAAGCGTTCTAAACCCTTACGGGCCTAATATAAAAAGAGTGGTTGCCCGAAAAGACTGGGTTCTTTATCGAATGCGAAAGCTTGGGTTTATCACCTCCAACAGATTCAAGATCGAGAAGCAAAGGCCGATAATCTTTCTTTCCAAACATTTCCCGATGGAAGCCCCAAACTTTGTCAACATGATAAAGGGCGCAAATACTCCGCATGGAGGTGACGGGGCGGTCTATACGACTCTTGACCTCCCGCTCCAGCATCGTGTGGAGGAGAGCCTGCGATCTCACAAGATTCGGCTCCAATCTCGGGGTGCAAGCCAGGCCGCGGCGGTCGTGCTTGCCAATAAGGGCGTCCGCCTCAGGGCACTCGCCGGCTCGATCAGCTATAGCGGCAGTGACGGAGGGTTCAACAACGGGGCGCTTAGCCGCAGGTCCCCCGGATCGGCCCTCAAACCTTTTCTTTATGCTCTTGCCCTCGATCGCGGCCTGACCTCCTCGACCGTGCTCTATGACGTAAAGAGAAGCTACCCTTTCGCCGGAAGCCACTACACGCCTCTAAACTTCGACCGGGTGGCCTACGGGCCCGTACTCATGCGGGACGCCCTGGCAAACTCGATGAATCTCAGCTCGGTCTGGCTTCTGCAAAGAATCGGCCTTAAACCTTTCTACTCGGTTCTCCAGGCGCTGCACCTCATTTCGGAGCCGGGTAAAGGCGCCGATTACTACGGCCTGGGCATGGTGATCGGAAACCCCGAAGTGACGGTCTTGGGCCTTGCAACCGCTTACGCGGCCCTGGCCAACGGAGGAATCTACAGGCCCTGCCGCATGTGGAAAGGAGAGGAGCAAGGCGAAGCGAAGCCAATTTTTTCGCCCCAGGCCGCCTGGATAGTCTCCAACATGCTCTCCGACCCCGCCTCCCGCTCCCTCGAGTTCGGACATACGAGCGCCATGACCCACCCCTACGGGATAGCCATAAAGACCGGAACCAGCACGGGCTACAGGGACTGCTGGGCGGCGGCCTACACGAGAGATTACACCGTGGTCGCATGGGTGGGCAATTTCGATGAAAGACCGACAGACAAGTTGACCGGGGCGGGCGGCGCCGCTCCGATCGTCTCGGATATTCTGTCCGCGCTCTACCCCTGCTCCTATCCTCTTGCCTTCAAGCGGCCGGAGGGGGTAGTGCGGCAAAGGGTGTGCTCCTTTTCAGGAATGATCCCCTGCCCTAACTGCCCGGAGCTTAGAGACGAATGGTTCATCGAAGGCCACGAACCCGACAAGGTGTGCACCTACCACCAGGCTTCAGGCCATACCCACCAACTTCCGGATGAATATGTCGGATGGCTTGACGAAAGATTTAAAAAGGGCGAGCAGGGTAGATTCGCCCTGCGGGGCTTCGACGAAGATCTTGGAAAGACATTTCAGGAAAGCGCGGGGAAAAAAGACAAAGGCGGACAAAGTCCGGGGGGGCAAAACGGCCTTGTCACCATAGCGCCCGAATCCTCGGATCCGCTCTCAAGGCTCATCCGATTCGTTTCCTCCCAGGAACCCGGTTCCATGGAAAAACGGTGCAAGATATCGATCGTTTCCCCCCTGGACAGGGACCGCTTCCTTATCGATCCCTCCCGGAAGCGTAAGACAATCGCGTTTTGCGCCGTAGCGGACAGCCCCATGAAGGAGGTGGTCTGGTTTATAAACGGCGTGCAATACGCAGTTTCCCCACCTCCCTACACCACGAGATGGCGGCTCGAAAGGGGCCGCTATACCATTACCGCCGTAGCCCCGGACAAGACGGCTGATTCGGTAAGGATCAGCGTTCATTAGGAATAGTAGGAATAGGGAACGCCCTTTAAGAATTAGGAATTAGGAATTAGGAAAAGGAGTAGAATAGTAGGGAATAGGGGACGGGATAGGGTAGAGTAGAGAGCAGGTTTTGACCCTGCCCTCCCTCATCAAACCGTGCATGCGGTTTTCCCGCACACGGCTTTCCGATGTTCTTCACCGCGAGGCATGCGCCTTCGTCCAG